>JAFDXN010000025.1 GCA_018267915.1 Bacteroidota bacterium
ACCGGCCACAACAGCCCCGTGCAGGTGGGGCAGGACAGCATATGGATAGCCATAAGCGCGGGCGAGGGGCACAGCCTGGGCCTGAAGGCCGACGGCACGCTATGGGCATGGGGATCGAACCTGTACGGCCAGCTGGGCACGGGCAATAATACGGCGCAGACAGCGCCGGTGCAGGTGGGCATAGAGCACACCTGGACGATGATAAGCGCAGGGGCCAACCACAGCATGGCCCTGAAGGCCGACGGCACACTGTGGACCTGGGGGCGCAATGCGGACGGGCAACTGGGCATAGGCAACAACACGAACAGCAACAGCCCCGTGCAGGTGAGCGGCAGCAACTGGATAGCCATAGATGCTGGCAATGCGCACTGCATAGCCTACAGGGCCGACGGCACCATATGGAGCTGGGGCAATAACAGCTACGGCCAGCTGGGCATAGGCAACAACACGAACCAGAACACGCCGCAGCAGGTGAACCAGCCGGCCATAGTGCATGTGTTCACGGGGCCGGAGGCCGACCATACGGGCATCATCAAGTTCACCCGCCGCTTCCTGTGCATGGCGGGGCGCAACGACCACGGCCAGCTGGGCGACGGCACGCTGGCGGCCAAGAACACCTTCAGCTGCATTAACGAGTGCGTGATACCGGAGGTGACCATAAGCGTGAGCCCTAACGACACGATATGCAGCGCCGACACGACGACCTTCACTGCCCTGCCCTACAACGGCGGGCCGAGTCCCGCCTACCAGTGGTATAAGAACAACAGCCCTATAGGCTTTAACAGCCCCACCCTGGTGGTGAACAACGGCCTGCAGAACGGCGACGTGATAAAATGCGTGATGACGGCCAATGCCGCCTGTATGATAACCGACAAGGACACGAGCAATGCCATAACCCTGACGGTGGTGCAGACGCTGGCCCCGGATGTGACGATAACAGTGGCGCCCAACGACACGGCCTGCAACGAGTTTAACCTGCCGGTGACCTACACGGCCACGGCCACCAATGCGGGGCCCAGCCCCGCCTACCAGTGGTATGACAACAATGTGGCGGTGGGCAGCAACAGCAACACCTACACGGCGGTGCCGGTGGATGGCCACAATATAAAATGCGTGGTGACGAGCAGCTCGGCCTGCGCCAGCCCGCTGACGGACACCAGCAATGTGATACACATGGTGGTGGTGCCGGTGGTGCACCCGCAGGTGAGCATAAGCGCTAACCCGGGAACGGCCATAACGCAGAACCAGGGTGTGACCTTCACGGCCATGGCTACAAATGCGGGGCCTAACCCGACTTACCAATGGCTGAAGAACGCGGTGGACATAGCGGGTGCCACGCAACAGAGCTACACCAGCAACACGCTGCAGAACGGCGATGTGATAGCCTGCAGGGTGCATGGCCTGAACCTGTGCGACACGGCAACAAGCGCGCCACAGGTGATGGCGGTGTGGCCTTTGTCAGTACAACAGTTAACAGGGAACAGTGAACAGATCAATGTGTTCCCTAACCCGGTGAAGGATGTCCTTTCCATAGACTACGATAAGAGCATGAGCGGGGAAATGGTGCTTTGCGATATGGCGGGCAGGGTGCTGGTACAGCAGCCGCTGGGCCACAGCCTGGATATGAAGGGCCTGGCAAGTGGTGTGTATATGCTACGCGTAACAGCCAACACTGCTACGGTTACGAAAATGATCAGCAAAGAGTAAAACCTTAGCAATGGTGTGATTGAAAAAGATGCAAAAGCCGTTCAAAGAACGGCTTTTTGTTTTGTGGTTTAGTCCAATGAATTGTTTGTCGCGCTATTTGGTAAAGAGGCTAAATATGGCATAAACGATAGCCGCAATTATGCCGCTTACGGGGATGGTGAGTATCCAGGCCCAGAGCAGGTTGACCGTTACACCCCAGCGCACTGCAGACAGACGCTTGGTAGCGCCTACACCGATGATGGATCCGCTAATGGTATGGGTAGTGCTCACCGGGATCTTCAGCTGCTCAGTGACGAACAGTGTTACCGCACCTGCGGTCTCGGCGGCCACGCCTTCAAAAGGCGTCACCTTAGTGATGCGGGTACCCATCGTCTTAATGATCTTCCAGCCACCGCTCATCGTGCCAAGGGCCATGGAGGTATAACATGCCAAAGGCACCCATATAGGCATCTGTTCGAACTTATGTATGTGTCCGCCTGCTATCAGGGCCACGGTAATGATACCCATGACCTTTTGCGCATCGTTACCACCATGGCCAATGCTGAATGCTGCCGACGAAACCAGCTGAAGGCGCTTGAACCATTTGGTGGACCTGGCCATATTGAGACTACTCAGGAAGAGCGTGAATACGGCCATAATGACAACTATAAGGGATAATAATATCCATTTAAAATTCTCACCGAAGAAGATCAACTCAAGCGTCCGCGATTTAAACTTAGTATGATAAGTGGTGTGTATATTTTCGGTCTGCTCTTTACGAGATAATACGAAGGAAATGCTATCACGGTCGGAATACTTAATAAAAGCCGCATCAAGATCGGCAGCATTATTGACCGGCACACTGTCGATCTGCAAGATCACGTCCCCCTTCTTCAGGCCCATTTTCTGGGCGGGGGAGTTGTAGATCAGTTCTTTTATCACCACCCCGCTTCCTGCTTTAGGCTGTTCTGTTTTCAGGCCGATGATGCGATACGTTTGTGTGACTATAACGGTAGACAAAGTGAAAACGATGGCTGCAATAACAGCCAGCGAAAACAGCTTTGGCCATATACTTTTCCGGAAAGAGTTAACAAACCAAAGCGATATAATAAATGCTATGAGCATGCCGATAAACGGGGCGAGCACAATGAAGCTAACAGTTTTTATTACCGGCTCGGGGTTCACTGAATCGAAACCGGCATGGGCAATTGCCGCGCCTGCAAAACCACCAATAAGCGTATGCGACGAACTGGAAGGGATGCCGAACCACCATGTAAGAAGGTTCCAGCCGATAGATGCCAGCAGCCCGGCAACAATAACCGGTAGCGTGATGACATCCTCTCTTACGGTCTTAGCTATGGTATTGGCCACGCCATGATCGCGGAAAATAAAAAAGGCAACAAAATTGAACAATGCGGCCCAAAGAACCGCCTGGAAAGGCGTAAGCACCTTGGTAGACACAACAGTGGCTATTGAATTGGCAGCATCGTGAAATCCGTTGATGTAATCGAATATAAGGGCCAGGACAATTATCGTAATGAGCATTAAGGACATATCGTACCCGGGCTTTTATGCGTATTTTATGATTATAGACTCAATTACGTTGGCGGCATCCTCGCATTTGTCGGTAACGATCTCCAGCTCCTGGTAGAGGTCTTTCTTTTTAATAACTTCAATAGGATTGGTAGCATATGCAAAGAGCTGCATCATGGCATTGTCGAACACATCGTCTGCCTCATTTTCGAGGCTATTGATCAGCACGCAAGCCTCGGTGATAGCACGAATATTTTTCATATCGCGCAGCTCCTTCACCCCGCTGTGCAAGGCTATAATGCAACGCCTGATGACATCGGCAAAGGCGCGAACGGTATCGTCAACATCATCTATATAGTAATTGGTAAGGCGTTTTGCCGAACCCCAAATGTAATCGGCAATATCATCGAGCGAGGTAGCCAGGGCGTGTATGTCTTCCCGATCGAAAGGAGTAATAAAATTGCGACCCAGCTCTATAAACAGCTTATGTGTGGCCTCGTCGTTCCGATGCTCAAGGTCCTCCAGCGATTTGAGCATTGGCGTGCGCTTGCTGATGTCATGCTCGTCGAGCGCCTGGACAAGGATGTCGGCCATTTTTAGCAGATTGTTGGTGACTTCTTCGAAGAGATTATAGAAAACCTTATCCTTGGGCATGAAAAGCTTCACAAAAGAACCGAAAGCCATATAAAGAGATTTTGTTTAGAACCAGCCGCAAAAATATCCTGCCTTGCGCTGCTGTTCTAATCTTAACGAAAAGATAATAATTTCTTAACGTTGAAATAATAATTATTATTTAATGGATTTCTAGGACTGGTAACCAGATAATAAAGTAAATGTCGGGCGCAGATATGACCGGGAAATGAATGAAAGACTATCGTTAACGAAGCCTCACCCGCGGATCTATCCAGCTGTAGAGCATGTCGGTCAGGAGGTTTACAATGATAAAGATGGTAGCCGTGAGCAACACTGCACCCATAACTATGGGAAAATCGAACTTATCAAGCGAATCGACGGTTAGCTTTCCAATGCCCTTCCACCCGAAAATGTACTCGACAAAAAAAGAACCGGCCAGCAGCTCGGCCAACCAGCCGGAAACAGCCGTAATGACCGGGTTGAGCGCATTGGGCAATGCATGACGGAAAATGACCTTTGCGGCAGGCAGGCCTTTTGCATAAGCCGTCCTGATGTAATCCTGCGACAGCACATCGAGCAGGGCGCTACGGGTGAGCTGGGTGATAATAGCCAATGGCCTGATGCCCAAGGCTAAAGCCGGTAATATTAAATTGCGAATGGCCAGATGGCGGCCTGTGAACGGATCATATTCCCAGAGGCTGCCGGTCATATTGAGCCCCGTGACGCTATGCAGCAGATAGCCAAACACGTAGGCAATGAGCAAGCCGGCGAAGAAGGAGGGCATGGATATACCTGCCACGCTTGCAGCAATAGAAGAGGTATCGAGCCAGGTGCCTTTTTTCAGGGCTGCAAGCACACCTAACAGAATGCCGAAAATTGTAGCAATAGTCATGGCGGCCAGTGCCAGTACGGCAGTGCCGGGCAATGCCTCGGCAAGGACAGTATTGACCTCGCGGCGTGTGTTGTAAGAGCGACCCATATAAGGCCATTTGAGCGCGAGGCATTTATTAGCACCAAGTGGGAATAGTTGAACGTAGCTGTACCTCTTCTGTGCCTCACGGCTGCTGGTGTTAATACTCAAAGGCAGCAGGTCGTTGATATATAACAGATAACGGGTGAAGAGCGGCTTATCAAGGTTAAGATCGCGCTTCACATTCTCTAAAGTAGAATTGTCGCTACGCTGGCCGACAACCAATCGCGCCGGGTCGGCGGGTAGTACATTGAACAAAAAGAAAACAAGTGTGACGACACCCCAAAGCACGAGCAGGCTATAACGTATGCGCCTTGCCAGGAACCGCAGCATTACTTCCAGCTTAGTTTGCCATTGTCCATCGATATGCTCTTAGGATAATCGCTGAAGCTCCACTTGCCGACAATAGTACCGTTCTTTATTAGCATGAGTCCGGGATTACTGCGCATGGCAGTTTTGCTCACCGTGCCATCGAACTGGTAGAAAGGTATCATGCCAAGGCCTTGAGCCTGCTGGAAGGGCAATGCATCTTCCTTGGGAGACGAACAAAGGCAGTAGGTGGGTATCTCGAATTTTTCGGCAGCAGGTATCAGGCTCCTGATCCTGTCCATATTATCGAGGCGGGCCGCTTTGACGTCTTTTACGAAAAAGAGGAACACATAACCCGGAGTGGTAAGTATATTCTGCGTTTGGTCGGTACCATTATAGTCGGTGATGACAAAATCGTGGATCTCGGGTTCAGCATTGCCTTGGCGCACCTGTTTGTCTTTACGGTCGATAAACTTCCACGTCGAGTCCTGCCAGGGGTAATTGTTTTGATCGAATTCCTTCTTTACACCGTCCTTCTCATAGATAAATACGGAAGCGAAACTATCTGTGACGATGCCGGGGCCTGTGGGCACCTTCATCTTTTCAGGAATATTGTTGCCAACCTTGAATGCCAGGCAATCGTAGAACGGCAGATGCTCAAGCGCCCACCATTGAATGCCGAAAGCGAGGAACAAGGACAACACCATAATAGAGGTACCCGTGTACTTGCCAAAAATCGGATGAATACGCTTACGGTATGCAAATAAAATAATAGCCGCCGCGAGCAGGGCGACATCCTTCCAGAAAGTAGCCTCATTGGATATTTTGATGCAAGCACCGAAGCAACCGCATTCCTTAACAGACCCTGTGAATAAAGCATAGGCGGTAAGGAAGGTAAAGAGCATATTGAGCAAAAGCAGTAAAAAAGAAAAGACCCTGAATGCGAAGCCTAAAAGCAGCGCGACGCCCGCCAGCATCTCGAAGGCGATCATGATAATAGAAAATACAAAAGCATAAGGTACCATGAAACCCATATGCAACACTTCGAAGAACTCCTGCATCTTGTAAACAAGGCCCAGGGGATCATTGGCCTTCACCAGGCCCGAAAAAATGAACAGGATACCTACTACAATTCTCAGGAACCAAAGGATGTACTTCATAAGTATTAGTGCGTTTTATTGCTCGTGCATTTTTATTAATGCGAAAATGCCGTAGTTAACTATATCACTGAAATTTGCGTCCATACCCTCAGATACGATGGTTTGACCATCATTGGCAAGGATCTGCTTGATGCGCAGGAGTTTTACCAAAATGAGGTCGACAAAGGACTGCTGCGACATATCGCGCCAGGCTTCCCCATAATCGTGGTTCTTATGCAACATCAGATCTTCCACCTCTTTAGCTTTCTGCTCATAGATGTCGCGGGCTTCGTCGGTGGATAGCTCTGTACGGTTGTCGTCTTTAAGTGCGGACTGTATGAGTGCTATAATGCCGTAGTTGACTATGCCTATAAACTCACTCTCTATGGTATCTTCGATCTTCTGTTTACCGGTTTCCTGTATCTGGCGGATACGGCAAGCTTTAATGTATATTTGGTCTACAATGGATATGGTGCGCAGCACACGCCAGGAGGTGCCATAGTCTTTGGCTTTTTTGAGATAAAGGTCTTTGCACCTGCCCAGTACCGACTGATATTGCTGTAAAGTATGGTCCATGCTCGCTGCTGTATGGCTGCTGATCGTATCCTGCATTATAATAGTAAGGCAATGAATTTCAAAAATACGCTTTTACCCATACAAAGCACGCTGCAAAGTAAGGGCAGGCTGCTGGATATATCGCAACCTGTTGTAATGGGTATACTGAATGCCACGCCCGATAGTTTTTTTAATAAAGGACAGGACAGCGATGAAGCGGGTTTGCTGCGAAATGCAGAAAAAATGTTAAATGAGGGAGCGGCGATACTGGACGTTGGCGGGGCGAGCACCAAGTCAGGCGCTGTGCTGATAGAGACGGATGAAGAAATGCAACGGGTGATACCCATAATCGCAGCGATACACAAGAGATTTCCCCAAGCCTGGCTATCGGTGGATACTTACAATGCTGCAACCGCTAAAGAAGCTGTAGCAGCGGGTGCGGATATTATTAACGATGTGAGCAGCGGGCGGTTCGACAAGAATATGATGCAAACCGTGGCGGAGCTGGCAGTGCCCTACATAGCCATGCATATGCAGGGAACGCCTGAAACGATGCAGCAAAACCCGCGCTACGAGGATGCAGTGACCGAAGTGTTCGACTACCTGCGACAAGTAACGGACCAATGCCTGGAAGCGGGAATAAAGGATATCATTGTAGATCCCGGTTTTGGATTCGGGAAAACCGTGGAGCATAATTTTCAGTTGCTCAATGCACTGAATAGCTTCAGGATGATGGGCAAGCCGGTGCTGGCTGGTCTTTCAAGAAAATCAATGATCTGCAAGCCGCTAAAAGTAAATCCGGAACATGCATTGAACGGCACTACTGCGTTAAACATGGTGGCGCTACAGCAGGGTGCCAGCATACTAAGGGTGCACGATGTGAAGGAAGCCGCGGAAGTAGTGAAATTGTTTCAGCAGTTTTAGGATTAAAGCATTAGGTGGCGGTGGAACTCTTTATCCCTATCGAAGAGGTAGCGGTAAGTGCTGAGGATGCGGCTACGGTGGGTGCCCAGGTTTTCAGCAATGTTGATCATTTTGGGGTTGAAGTCGCCGATCCACATCATCTCATAGTCATTGTATTTAGCCTGGGGCTGTATCACTTTCGCGCCCTCCACGATCAGGTAGCCATCCACACCCTTGCCCTGAAACTCAGGTATGATGCCGAAGACCAGCCCTACAAAACGATCGCACTTGCCAAAGGCCTTCAGGTACAGGAAGTAAAGTTTTTGCAGCGGACCGAACTTGCCATTGAGGTGTTTGAAATATTGGTTGAGGTCGGGCAGGTTTACCCACATGGCTACAGGCTCGTCCTTATAATAAACGAACCAACTGATCGATTCATCTATCACCGGCTTCATCGACCGGAACATCTTTTGCACGGTACGTTCTTCCAGCGATTTACCACCTCCGTGGCCGGCCCAGGCTTTATTATAGATATAGGTAAAATCTTTGGCGAACTGTGTGAGATGCTTCTTGCTAATGTGTTTTGCGCTATAGTTGGGGTCGGCAGCAAGCTCTGCATGACGGTGGTAGAACTTCTCCTGTAAGCGGTCTTTTACCTTAAGCGCGAAACAGACCTGGTTGAAATATGTTTTGAAGCCATAATTCTCAAAGAGCTGCACATAGTAGGGCGGATTATAGTTCATACCGTAAAGCGGTGAATAATAGCCTTCGACAACTAGCCCCCACCATTTGTCGCGCTCACCAAAATTAATAGGGCCGTCCATTGCTTCCATACCACGCTCCTGCAGCCATTGCCTGCAATGATCGAACATAAAATCGGCGGCCTGCTGATCGTTTATGCATTCGAAAAATCCAACACCGCCGGTAGGTTGCTCGTTTTTGTACTTTTTGTTGGTGAATGCGGCGATGCGTCCAATGGGTTGATCACTTTCATCCATCAATATCCATCGTACGCACTCACCCTGTTTGAAGAATTTGTTCTTCTGCGGATCAAAAACCTCATTAATGTCTTTATCGAGGGGGCGTATCCAGTTAGGATCGTCTTTGTACAAGCGTACCGCCACATCGATAAACAGCTTTTTGTCAGCTTCCGTCTTTACTTCGTGCATCCGCATCATTGTGCCTTCCGTTTGGGCGGCAAGATACGGGTAAAAATAGTTTTCGTTCATACAGGCAGTATTGCCGTGCACTATATTTGTTACCGATGGAACGCAGTGTATTTACGGACAAGAAACATGCACCCGCAAATGAAGACATTGAACGGGCATTGGGCGCATTGTACGGCTGCTGGGAGGGATTAATTGATTTTATAAAGGAACAGCACCCGGCGAGTTTGGAGGAGTGGAACTTCTCAAAATTCGGGTGGAGCTGCAGGATAAAAGACAGAAAGCGGGCGATCATTTACCTGATGCCGGGCGAGCAGCAATTCCGCGCCTCCTTTGTGCTGGGGGCAAAGGCAACAGACGAAGCGCTTGCTTCAGGAATTGGCGAGGCAATAAAGGCCATTATCAGCGAATCGCCGGTGTATGCTGAAGGACGGGGCGTGCGGATACTCGTGGAACAGAAAAGCATGCTGAAGGACCTCAAAAAGCTGGTGGAGATCAAGCTGGCTAATTGAGTGAAGCTATATAAGCGAGCAGCGCTCTTTTGTCATACTTTGCCGATTCAAGGTTTGTGCCATATACGGTATTCACAAAATAAACCAGGCGCTTTTTCGGGAAAGTGGTCCAGAAGTCATTCATCTCCTGCACCTTTCCATCGTAGGCAACCCGCATCTCCGACAGATTTACATTTTTTGCATCATAATTAAACGACAGGTTATCGTCGTAGAGATTTAACCTGCCTGAATGAACCAAACGATAGAAATGTTTGTCCGACCCCCGGAAACGTACCATGGTGAGGAATGCCTGATCGTTGTGCAACATGATACCAGTAAGTAGCGAATCGCCGAGCATATAGTTACCGAAGGCGGTGCCTGGTTTGTTATTGTCCAGCACCAGGACGCCTTTTACAAGGTTGATATTGCCGGCTAAGGTGTCGCCATTGTAAACTATATAGCCGTCGTAGGTCCTTTTGTACAGCTCCCGAAAGGGATCTTCGCTACTGTGGTACGTTCCGTGACCAGCATAAAAAGCATGAACAGTGCCGTGGCAATGAGCCGAAGAATGCCCGGCATGGCTGCTGCAATGACCACCTGCACCTTTAGCCAAAAGCGGTGAGCCAGCAAGCAAGTTGAAAAATGCGGTGAGTAATATAAAACTTTTCATAGCCTCGATTATCGCTGTATAAAGCTACAAAAAAAGATGCCTGATTTGTTAAGGGCGGTAGTGAATAGCACAACCTACCGACCGGGTCTCTTTTACCGGCACATCTTTATTTGCCAGGAGTGCCTCAACGGCATCGCGCACAAAGGCGTGCCGCACCTTAGCCGGCTCCGCGCCGTTGTCGTCGATACCGCCGTCATATTTAACTACCCAATTGCCCTGCTGTTTCCAGATCACGAAAGCGTGCGGCGTTTTGGACGCAGCAAAATTGCGGGCAACTGTTTGCATGGGATCGTAGAGGTAAGGGAAGTTGTAATGACCTGCTTTTGCGCGCTTAACCATTTCGGGATAGGCATCCTCGTCATAAGCGGTGGTGTCTGCAGAGCTGATAGCAACCAGGGGGACACCGAGTTTTTTATATTTTTCATTCAGCTCGTTCATGCGGCCGGGGTACCGCTTTGCAAATGGACAGTGATTGCAGGTGAAAACGATAATAAATCCCTTGGCCGAAGGGTAATCGGACAGGGACACCATTTTGCCATTAGTATTCTTCAGCCTGAAGTCATGGACCGTTCTCGCCGTCTGGGCGTTGACGCTAACAAATTCAAGACAAGCCAACAAGCATAAGATGGCACGTATCATTCCCTGACAAATTTTTCCAGTTTAATATTCCCGTTCATGTCCTGGACACGAAGCACATAAATACCGGCCGGCAACTTTGAAATATCAAGCCCTGATCCCTTTTGCGGCATGGGATATTTGTACAAGGTCTTGCCACGGATATCGATAATGTCCAGTTCGTAAATGGGGCGGTTATCTTTAAAGCCAACATACAACTTGTCGGAAGCAGGATTGGGGTGAATATCAAGGCCGGCGATGTTGTTTAAGTCTTTTACCGCCGTAGGCGTGCATCCCACAGTAAACTGGCCCATCATGCCTGCGTCTTCATGAAAGGCTATATGACAGTGATACATGTAGGGATATATAGAATCGCAATAATCTTCAAATTTCGCAATGAATTTTGCTGTACTGTTAGACGGCACCCAAAGGATATCTTTCCAGCCTTGCTCGTAAGCAGGGGCAGGCGAACCATTGCGATCGATGATATGAAACTCCACATCGTGAATATGGAACGGATGTGCGACGTTGGTGGTATTATTCAGCGTCCATATCTCTGTAGCGCCAAGGTCCACATTTTTATTAATTACGTTCATTACAAAAGGAGTATTGTCTATCAGGCTGGCACCGGGCGGGTATGGCGGGCCCTGAACCGTATTGAAGCTGAGGCTGCGGTTTACCGTAGCTGTGGCCGTATTCCAAAAAACGTTCGTGGTGAGTGTAGACGGAATAGAAGTTATAGCATTTGCGGTCTGGGGACCTACATTGACATGAAGGATCATAAAATCGCGCTGGCCAAGGGCATTCTGGAAGTCTGCAACGGGAAAGTTGACAGGCTCGCCACCGGGTATGGCATTATTGAATGTGGAGTTGAAAGCCATGATGTCGATGCTTTGGCCGTTTTGTCCATTGAAATTGGCGAGTATCTCTATGCGCTCCCCGGGACCCATGGTATAGCGTGTGACACCTACAGGAGTATCGAGCAGGCCGCCATCGCTGCCCACGACATAGAAAGTCCGGTTGTCGCTGAAGCCGATGTTATAAAACCTCTCGGTGGCGACGTTCAGTAACCTAAAGCGGACCACCTGCGCCGGAACTGTGTATTGCGCATGGATCGTGAAGTTGGTTGTCATTGTATCGCCATAATGGGATAGCACGAATTGGTTGGTATTGTCGAAGCGGCGATCGGTAAGAATCAGCGGGATATCGTCTACACCATAAGCGCGCGGCAGCGGTAGCGCCGACTCTGTATTATCCCGCACGATGATAAGACCTCCAAGGCCCATGTTGATCTGTTCTTCGGTCATCGTGTGCATGTGAGGGTGGTACCAATACATGGCAGCGTTGTTGGTCACTTTCCAGTAGGGGTTCCAGGTGGTGCCGGGAGGTATGGTCTGATGCGGGCCGCCATCCATTACAGCGGGAAGGTGAAAGCCATGCCAGTGAATGGTAGTGGTATCGGCGAGGTTATTGGTAACATGCATATGCACGGTATCCCCCCGGTTGAACATAAGCGTCGGGCCCCAGATGCTGCCGTTGATGCCACCCGTTATCGTCTGCTGCCCTGGCAGCATTTGCCGGAAGGTGTCCCGAATGGTTAAATTGAAGTTGGTACCACCGAGGGTGTCGGGTATCCAGAGCGTATTGTACTGGGCACCGGCACTGCAGGTTGCCATTAGCGCTATTGCAAGCAAGTAACTGATTTTCTTCATTTGGATCGGCTTCTGCTATTTAGACGTCTAAAGTCTACGAATCCTTCACCTGACGGGTACGCACCATATTGGGTACGCCAGACCATTGATCGAATGACGGTGAAAACACGGTGCGCAGGAAGTAAAAATTGGGTGAAAACACGCTTGTGCAGCAGTTTTACCCTACCTATTTTGTGACAACCTAAATATCACGCTTTTTATGAATAAAATTAAGGGGGGAAAAGTAACGCCCAATTCAAAACCGGGACACTCCAAAAACAACTCGTCACAGAAAAAAAGCCCAGGCAAGTCCGCTACGGCATTCATAATGCCGGAACTGCAGGTACATGCCAAGCTGATGGAACTGCGATTGCCGATATCCTGATCGCAAATTAGTTGCCGGCCGGATTTACTTTTCCGGAACATTTGGATTATTTTCATTTCCTAAAATCAACAATCAGGATGAAACGTTTAAAAATGGCATTGTTGCCATTGCTGGTGTTTATTGCCGGCAGTGCACTTGCACGCGACAACTATGAGTGGAAGGAGGCATCGGCCGCGGGGTACAAATACCGGTATGTAACCGACGACCCCATGCAGGCGCGCTTCTACACATTGAAGAACGGCCTTACTGTAATACTGAGCCCTACGAACAAAGAGCCGCGTATGCAGGTTTACATAGCCGTGAAGGCCGGTAGTAAGACCGACCCCGCCGACCATACGGGCCTGGCGCACTACCTGGAGCATATGATGTTCAAGGGCACGCAACACTATGGCTCGCTTAACTGGGCTAAAGAGGAGCCATATCTAAAAATGATCGATGGGCTGTATGAAGAGTACAACCATACCACCGACGCTGACAAACGCAAATCGATCTACCACAGGATCGATTCAGTTTCGGGCCTGGCTTCGAAATGGGCGATCGCTAACGAGTACGACAAAATGATGAGTGGCATGGGCGCGCAAGGTACTAATGCCTTTACGTCGTTTGAACAGACTGTTTACACCGAAGATATACCTGCCAATGCTGTAGATAAATTTTTGAAGGTGCAGTCGGACCGCTTTTCCAATCCTGTGTTCCGCATATTCCATACGGAACTGGAAGCGGTATATGAAGAGAAGAACCGCGGGCTGGATAACGACAACCGTAAGGTAAACGAACTGCTGCTAGCCAACCTGTTCCTGAAGCACAATTATGGAAAGCAGACAACGATCGGTACAATAGAGCACCTAAAGAACCCTTCGCTGCTGGAGATCAAGAAATACTTTAACAAGTATTATGTGCCTAACAATATGGGTGTGATCATATCTGGTGATTTTAACCCGGATGTAATGATCAAAAAGGTGGACCATTATTTCTCGGGCCTGAAGTCGAAACCGGTTGATCGGTACACTTTTGAGCAGGAGACACCGATCGAGGCACCGATAAAGAAGGAAGTGCTCGGTCCGGACGCAGAGTTTACCACGCTGGGTTACCGCATGCCTGGCATACATGAAAAAGACCACCTGATAGCCGACATCGTTGGGCAGATATTGACCAATGGCAAGGCGGGCCTGATAGACCTGGACCTGGTGAAGAAGCAAAAACTCCTCCGCGCTTATGCCTACACTGATATCCTGATAGATCACGGCTACATGGTGCTGCAGGGCTGGCCAACTATGGGCCAGACACTGGGCGAAGTGAAGAACCTGATGCTGGGTGAAATAGAGAAGCTGAAATCGGGCGAATTTGACGACGACCTGCTGACCTCGATAGTGAATAACCAGAAGAAGTATAAGATGTACCAGGTAGAGAGCTACAGTAGCCGTGCGTCGCAACTAATGGGTGCGTTTACCGGTGAAGAAGACTGGCTGGACGATGTAGCCTATATAGACATGCTTTCGAAACTTACGAAACAGGATGTGGTGGACTTTACCAACAAGTATTTGGCCGATAACTACGTTGTTGTTTACAAGCGCAAAGGCGAAGACAAAAGCGTAGTGAAAGTTGAAAAACCACCGATCACGCCGGTGGAGACCAATGCGAACCAGCGTTCTGCATTTGTAAAGCAGGTAGCGGCCATGCCCGTATCTGAAGTAAAGCCAAAATGGGTTGACTACACGAAAGATATTCAAAGAGGTAAGCTGGGCAATGCGGATGTACTGTATGTGCAGAACAAAGAAAATGGCTTGTTCCGCCTTACTTACCGTTACAACATGGGCACATGGAACTCTAAGAAGCTGGGCATTGCGGCACAGTATCTGCAGTATCTTGGCACCGCGGACAAGAGTGCGGAAGATATTACAAAGGAGTTTTACAAACTGGCTTGCGGATTCAACGTATCGGCAGGGAATGAGTTCACTTATGTGAGCATCGAAGGCCTTCAGGAAAATTTTGATAAGGCTGTGGCTTTGTTTGAAGACCTTTTGAAGAATTGCCAGGCCGATGAGCCGGCATTAACGGCCCTTAAAGCGAGGATCATGAAATCGCGCAGTGATGCCAAGAGCAACAAAGGCGCTATCATGCAGGGGCTGGTGTATTATGCCCGTTATGGCGCCAACAATCCATTTAACAATGTAATGAGCAATGACAAGCTGAATGACCTGACCGGGGAAGAACTGGTGAAGATATTGCACCACCTGAACGACTATGAGCACAAGGTGATCTATTACGGTCCGCAGCCGATGAACGATATGATCGCCTCGCTTGGCAAGATGCATGCAGTACCCGCACAGTTCAAAGCTCCACATGCGGCAAAGACGTTTGCATTTACCACGCAAGATGCTAACAAAGTACTCTTTGCGGATTATGACATGGTGCAAAGCGAGATACGCTGGGTGAGAAACATACCGGGCTACGATCCGTCCAATCAGCCGGTGATCGACCTGTTCAATAATTACTTCGGTGGCAATATGGGTGCTATCGTGTTCCAGACGATCCGCGAGAGCAAGGCACTCGCCTACTCTACCAGTTCTTATTACGTAACTCCTGAAAAGAAAGAAGATCCATATTACATCTCTTCTTACGTGGGTTGCCAGGCAGACAAATTCAATGAATCGATAGCTGCGATGAACGAGTTGCTGAATACCTTGCCGCGCCTCGAGAACAATATGAGCACAGCACACTCGGCGCTGAAGAAAGACATCGAAACCGAGCGTATCACAAAGGATGACATCATCTACAATTACCTGACTGCGCAACGCAGAGGCCTGAACGAGGACATCCGCAAAAAGATATATGCCAGTGCCGATAAACTGAGCTACGAAGACCTGAAGAAGTTCCACTCAGCGAACATTTCGCACAAGCCTTACACCTATTGTGTGGTTGCGTCTGAAAAGAAAGTGAAAGGAGATGATATGAAGAAGTATGGTGAGTTGCAGAAGCTTTCCCTTGAAGAGATCTTTGGTTATTAAAAGATTGCTATTCAATAAAAAAAAGCGCCATTTAAAATGGCGCTTTTTTTATTGCCTTAAGAAGCAATGGCATGATTTTTTATCTAAGACATTGATAAAAAAAGAGTTATGAGAAAAACGGCAATTTTGAAAATCGTGGGGATTGTGCTTTTTGCAGTGGCTGTAACAGCACTCAATGCCTGTAAGAAGAACGACAACGGCGCGAACAATACGAACGGTAACACCACCGTCAACATGCACCTGACGGATGGACCGTCGGTATATGATCATGTATACCTGGACATACAGCAAGTGGCTGTAACCATGTCGGGCAGCAGCGAAGTAACCCTGGCGCCTGTGCGTGCCGGTGTTTATGATATTATGCAGTTCCGCAACGGACTGGACACCCTACTGCTGCGTGCGACACTGCCTGCGGGCACGATCTCGCAAATCAGGCTGATATTAGGCAACAACAACTCTGTAGTAGTGAACGGCAACAGCTATGCGCTCAGCACTCCCTCCGCACAGGAGAGCGGTGTAAAACTGAACCTGAACCAAACTTTTTCGGCTAATACAGCGTACGATGTGTGGATCGATTTCGATGCCGGAAAATCGATCGTAACGACAGGTAATGGCGGATACAAGCTAAAGCCTGTGATACGTGCTTACAGCAGCACTACCAATGGACGGATAAAGGGTTATGTACTGCCGCTCAATGCCATGGCAACTGTGTATGCAGTTAATGGAACAGACACACTAAGTGCCATACCTAATTCCACGGATGGTTTCTTCGTGATCAGCGGGGTAACTGCCGGCACTTACTCGCTATGGATCAATCCCGGGATAGTTGGTTTACAAGCTTACACCCAGGCAAACGTGCAAGTGAATTACAACGCAGAAGTAAACCTGGGCACCATAACATTGGTACCATAAACTTTGTAGAAACAAAAACTGTAGCATAAGAACGGGAGGCCCTGCGGCTTCCCGTTTTATTATGTGCTTAAGCAGTGAACTTATAAATTTGCAACATGCAGGAGAAAGCCGAACTACGTAAACAGATGCTGGCCGAGCGGGACAAACTAGACATTGTATTAAAAAGCAGGCTTGACCTTTCCATATGCAGCCGGTTGGAAGACATCATCGAAGCGCGCAATGCAAAAGTGGTGCATAGCTATCTGCCTATGGGATCTGAGATAGATGTGTACCCACTGCTTGAGCACTTGCTGGCCGCTGGCGTAACCGTCATAACTCCAAAATCGCTAAAGGGCCGGCAGATAAAAAACCTGCAACTGCATTCGCTGGAGGAACTGGAAGAAGGCATATACGGAACGAAACACCCGGCACATGATGAGGAGTACACAGGACCAGTAGATATCTACCTCATTCCCGGTCTTGCCTTTGATAAAAAACATTACCGGGTGGGTTACGGTGGTGGATATTATGATAGCCATCTTGCCGGACAAGACGGATACAAGGTGGGCATCTGTTATCCATTTCAGCTAGTAGACAAATTGCCGGTGGAAGCGCATGACGTGCCGATGGATGCGGTGGTTTATTAAACAGCGCCTTGATTTTAGACGAGTAAATTCCGCTTACGAGGTGCATTGATTGCGCACGAAGTAATTATAGGTCAGTTCTTATGGTCGCGTATTTTGAGCAGGTCAAAAAATTCTGCTTCTTCTATTTCTTTTACTTCGCCGGGTTTCATGTTGCCGAGCCGCAGGTCTTCTATGCTTACTCTTATCAGGCGCTTGCAGGGGTGGCGGAGCGCACGCACCATTTTGCGCACCTGGTGAAATTTGCCCTCAGTAAGTGATATTAGCAGCCATGAATAAACGCCATATTCCGAGTCTCCGTCCTCGTTGTAAAACAGGGTGCGGGGCGCATGGACCAGTTCTGCATCGCAGGGGGTGGTAGTGTAGTCTTCGCCATCCTTAATGCGTATGGTCACACCCGCTCTCAGGTGTTGCAGAGTTTCTTCGCTCACGGCATTAGCCACTTTTACCAGGTAGGTGCGCTTATGCGGCACTTTACTTTCGAATAATAATTTGGTCACTCTCTTATCGGTAGTAAGAATAAGCAACCCCTCAGAGTGGCTGTCGAGGCGGCCGATAGCATGTATGCCTTCAGGGAAATCAAAATCAAGGGCACCAAGCAGGCGCACAGCATGCGAGCTTACAAACTGAGAGACCATATTGCGTGGCTTATTCACAATGAAATATCGCGGGCGGGGCCGCTTCGGTATAATCAACGGGGTGGCTTGCATAAGGCTCAGATCTCTCCTAGGCCGGGATTACTGCGGTTATCCCTGACACAGCCATTTCGCGCACAGCGGTGGCGATAGCCTTTGCATCGTAACCGCACTCACGGTGCAGCTCTTCGGGCTTGCCGTGTTCTATTATGCGATCGGGGATGCCGAGCATCTTTACTTCTGGGGTGTAATTATTAGCAGCCATAAACTCAAGTACTGCAGAACCAAAGCCGCCCATGACAGTACCATCCTCCACAGTAATGATCTTGCTGAATTTATGAGCTATCTCGTGAAGCATAACTTCATCGAGTGGCTTGACGAAACGCATATCATAAACGGCGGGCTTCAGCCCTTCGGCCGCCAATACCTTGCGAGCTTCAACAGCGAAGTTGCCCGGGTGGCCTATAGTGAGTATCGCTACGTCTGCGCCGTCGGCTATTTTGCGGCCTTTGCCTACCTGTATCTTTTCAAATGGTGTACGCCATTCGGGCATCACACCCTGTCCACGAGGATAACGGATAACGAAAGGATGATCGTTCTCCGGTAACTGGGCTGTGTACATCAGGTTGCGCAGCTCTGCTTCGTTCATGGGCGCACTCACCACCATGTTGGGTATGCAGCGCATATAGGCCAGGTCGTAAGCGCCATGGTGCGTCGGTCCGTCGTCGCCCACAAGGCCTGCACGGTCGAGGCAGAAGATAACTGGCAGCTTCTGTATCGCTACGTCGTGTATCACCATGTCATATGCACGCTGCATGAACGTGCTGTAGATGTTGCAGAACACTTTTAAGCCGCGGGTCGCCATGCCGGCACTTAATGTAACCGCGTGCTGCTCGGCTATGCCCACGTCGATCGCCCTTTCGGGCATCTTATCCATCATGAACTTGAGCGAGCAACCTGAAGGCATTGCGGGAGTGATACCCATAACAAGGGGGTTAGCCTCGGCCAGTTCTATCATGGTGTGACCGAACACGTCCTGGTATTTAGGAGGCTCCGGGGTGGTGATGATCTTCTTATTGATCTTGCCGGTCATCTTATCGAAGGTGCCGGGGGCATGCCAAAGGGTCTGGTCCTGCTCCGCCAAATCGTACCCTTTACCTTTCACCGTTTTTATGTGCAGCAGTTTAGGGCCGGGTATATCCTTCAGATCTTTGAGTACCTCAACCAGCTTGGTGACGTTGTGCCCGTCAATAGGACCAAAGTATCGCAAGCCCAGTGCTTCAAAAAGATTGCTCGATTTGGATACGATACCTTTCAGGCCCGCTTCCACCTTGGATGCCAGTTTCTGGAAATCTTTGGTCGGGAACTTGCCCAGCAGTTTCCAGACATCGTCGCGGAGCTTATTGTAAGAATGTGATGTTGTAATATCGGTCAGGTACTCCTTCAATGCGCCCACGTTGGGGTCGATGGACATGTTGTTATCATTGAGGATAACAAGGATATTGGCGTTGCTGACGCCGGCATGGTTCAAAGCTTCGAAGGGCAATCCCGCCGTCATGGCGCCGTCGCCTATCACAGCCACGTGCTGGCGGTTCTCCCCCTTGTATTTTGAGGCGATAGCCATACCTAATGCAGCCGAGATAGAAGTTGAAGAATGCCCTACACCAAAAGTATCGTAAACGCTTTCGCTACGTTTAGGAAACCCACTAATGCCGCCGTATTTACGGTTGGTATGAAACACATCGCGGCGACCTGTAAGTATCTTATGTCCGTATGCCTGGTGCCCTACATCCCAAACCAACTGATCATCGGGAGTATTGAGGATATAATGCAGTGCCACCGTAAGCTCTACCACGCCAAGGCTGGCCCCGAAGTGCCCGCCATATACGCTTACATTGTCGATGATGAACTGGCGCAGCTCATTGCAAACCTGCAGCAGTTGGCTCTTGTCTAACTTTTTTAGATCATCGGGGGAGTTAATCTGACTCAACAATGGCCCTGGGGCTATTTCCTGCATGTACCGGTATTGAAAAAATCACTCAAAAATAAGAAAGATATCGATGCATCATCATTTCATACCATAAAAGAAGGTTAATATTTAATATGATGGATACCCAGTCTTCAGCCGCCGTTTTAATTATATTACATTCACTTTACCCAAAAATGACGCCAAAAGGCGTTGTGCACGCTACCTTTGCCCAACATTAGTGATCCGCATGCGCAAGAAAAATGCATTCAGTTTGCTGCCAAATAAGTACTTACGCGCATACCCCTGGTGGTTGCAACTCATCCTGTACGTATTGATGATGTTCGCACTAATGGGCTTATTCAGCGTCATTTCTATCTTGCTAGTTAAGTTTTACACCGGAATTGGGACTGAACAGCTTCAAAATGTGAACGAAAACAGTTCTCCACGTGTAATTGAGGGAGCATTCATCACGCAGGCAATTTTGTCCTTAGGCATTTTTGTTGTCCCGCCATTATTATTTTCTTACCTGACCACGCCACAGCCAAAAAAATATCTCGGTTTGCAACGACCAGGCAAGCCTTTGCATTGGTTGTTTGTAACCCTGATGTTTATAGGCTTCCTGCCCTTGTCCTTAGAGCTGGCTGCAGTTGCGGAACAATTTGGGCTGAGCTCTGCTGCAAAGGAAGCCCAGGATAAAACTGAGCACTTTCAAAACGCATTACTGAAGATGAATTCACCATGGGATCTGCTCAAGACGTTCACATGCTTCGCTATTTTACCGGCGTTGGGCGAAGAAATGACTTTTAGAGGGGTACTAATGCGATTTGCTGCGAAGAGATCAAGGCATATTTTATTCCCGATATTAGTCACTGCCGTCATGTTCACTGCGATGCACAGCAATATTAACGGCATTCCCTCTATTTTTATATCCGGCGTACTCCTAGGCTATATCTACTATCTTACCGGCTCTTTGTGGTGTAGCATGCTTGGCCATATGCTGAACAATGGCCTGCAAATAATTATAACTTATGCTATCAAAGGCAATGCTGTGGCCACTACAGCAATGGCCAGTAATTCATTGCCTGCTTATATTGTATTTGCCGGAGCATTTCTCTTCGGGCTTTCCCTTTGGCTGCTTATCAAAAACAGAACACCGCTGCCAAAGAACTGGACAAATGATTACGCGCCGGATGAAATGCCGGAAAACAGTTTTTAATTTAGCTGCTGAATATTAGTATATGGCAATGAACTGGCCCACATTTTTTACCCGCCTGGGCAGCGCTATCGTTTTCTCCGTCATCATGATGGCCGGGCTACTTTGGAACAAATGGGCATTTGCCGCATTGGCAAGCCTGATACTCGTGTTATGCCTGCGCGAATACTTTAGGCTGATGAAAATAGTAGATGCTGAGGCGGGCTGGTCTGGCTGGCTGGCGCCGGCGATCATAATAACGAGCCTTGCCTGGCTCTGGCTGAGCTTTTTCACTTACAACTATTACCTGCTTCCATGGGTAGGGCTGCTCTTTTTCCCTGTGCTGATACTTATGTGCACCGCCTTGTCAAAGAAAACAGCAATAAGGGCGGGGATGTATGCGCTGGGTGGAATGCTTTATATACTGTTACCCATGATCTTGTTGCTACAATTGCGATTCATCAGCCTTGTAATACCGCTGGCACTTGTACTAATGATATGGATGAATGACACCATGGCCTATATAACGGGTTCATTCATCGGGAAAACGCCATTCTCTGAAATTTCACCCAAGAAAACATGGGAGGGCACTGCAGGCGGCGCCATATTTACCATAGCGGGCGGGGCTATCTGGGGTCACTATTCGCACTACTATAACATGACCGATTGGATGGTTTTGGCCCTGTTTGCGAGCGTAGCGGGCACAGCAGGTGACCTCCTGAAATCGAAGATCAAGCGGATGGCCGGCGTAAAGGATTCCGGCAATATCATGCCGGGTCATGGCGGCGCGCTGGACCGCTTCGACTCGCTGCTGGCTGCAACACCCTTTGCATTCTGCTACGCTTATTTTTTCATGCCCCCGGTACATGTTGCCATTTTTTAAATCACGATTTGCCTGATTTAAACGATTACAGCTGATTCCTGTAAATTGCAGCCAAATTCAACAGATGAAATTTCACCGCGAGGGATATAAATACATAGGGATCGCCAGCGTACTCTGGTTTTTGCTGGGCTATGCCTCATTTTATTTCTTACCCGGTTGGCCTATGATCGTATGGCCACTAAATGTTATTTTCTTTCTTCTTTGGTTTTGGGTATTGTGGTTTTTCCGGCTGCCGACCCGCAGCCATACGGATGATGAGCTAAAAATTACTTGTCCCGCAGATGGTAAAGTAGTGGTGATAGAAGAGACCTTTGAGCCGGAGTACTTTAAGGATAAACGTCTGCAGGTCTCCATCTTCATGTCGCCGCTGAACGTGCATGTGAACCGCAACCCGATAAGCGGTATTGTTAAATACATGAAGTACCACCCGGGCAAGTACCTTGTGGCCTGGCACCCTAAGTCATCGACCGAGAATGAAAGGACCACGATCGTGATAGGTAACGACCGGACCGAGCTGCTGATGCGCCAGATAGCGGGGGCCATGGCGAGGCGTATTTGTTTTTACGTGAAAGAAGGCGATAAAGTGAAGCAGAATGATGAATTCGGCTTTATACGCTTTGGCTCCCGGGTAGACGTCTTTTTTCCGGTTGGCACCCAGGTAGATGTTAAAATCGGTGATATTGTGCAGGGTGGTGTGACGGTTTTAGCACATTTTTCCTAAATTCGTATTTTAGAACATTAAAACAACATATATACAATGAAAAAACTGACTTTATTATTGAGCGCCCTGATGATCGCTGGTGTTACTTTCGCTCACGACGGTAAAGACTGCTGCAAAGGCAAGAAAGAAAAGTGCACTAAGGAATCAGCCTGCTGCAAAGACAAGAAGAATTGCAAGCACGAGTGCAGCAAAGAAGAAGCAGCTAAGACAAAGAAAGAAAAGTCTGACAAGCCAAAAGCTTAATCTTTTCGACAGCATATTTAAAAGCGCCGTCCTGCTTAAGCAGGACGGCGCTTTTTTATTTCAAGGCTAATATTTTATCGACCAGGTCCGGCTCATCTGCAGAAAACCAGTGCATATCCTTATCCTTCCTGAACCAGGTCATTTGTCTTTTGGCATAGTTGCGGGTGTGCTGTTTTATCTTGTCTACCGCTTCATCAAGGCTACACTTGCCATCCAGGTAGTCGAACAGTTCCGAGTAGCCCACTGTTTGCAGGTTCTTTAGCTGCTTTTGAGGGTATAGCTGCTTTACTTCGCCCAACAGACCTTGCTGCATCATGATGTCAACCCGCTTGTCGATGCGCTCGTAAAGCACAGCTCTTGGCAATTCAAGGCCCACTTTGATGATGTGAAATTCACGTTCCTTCTTTGCTCCTGTACGAAAGCTAAGGATGCTGCTGCCTGATGAACGCTTAAAGATGAGCGCCCGAAGCAAGCGGGCGGGGTTATGTATCTCGCCCGAGGCATAAAATCCCGGGTCCTCCTGCCGAACGGCATGCTGCAGCCAGCCGAGACCCTGAGCTTTGTAATTGTTATTTACATCTTCCGCAATTGCCTCATCAATGCTGGGCATGGCATCAAGGCCCTCACATAGCGCCTTAATGTACAGGCCGGTTCCCCCGCATACTACAGCAGCGTCGTGTATTAGAAATATTTCGTCAAGGTAGCCTAGTGCCAGCTTTTCATAGTCAGCAACATCCAGTTCCTCTGTTACCGGAAATGAATCGATAAAGTAGTGCTTTACTCCCTGTTGCTCGCCTATCGATGGCTTTGCCGTGCCGATGCTCATTTCGCGGTAGCATTGGCGGCTATCGGCTGAGATGATGCTGGTATGCAGGCGCTTTGCCAGGTCGATGGCAATGGCCGTCTTCCCTACTGCCGTGGGGCCGGCTATTACGTATACCGTTGGGGAAGTCAAAGCTGGATATTTTGGAAAGCTACTCGAAACTGTCGGTATCGCCGCCACCCCCGGTTTCCTCGCCAAAGGTTTCAGTTCCCTCTTCTCCCTCACTGCCAAAACCTTCGGCCATTTCCTCTGCACCGAGGTCGTACTTCTCCTCGATCTCCATCAGCTTGTCGGGATTGACCCCTTTGATACCGTATTGCGCTGGCGATACGCCCTCTTTACGAAGGACAAAGGGATAAGTGCGCTTTGCGTCCTCATCGGCCTGTACCCCGATCAACTCCACCAGGAAAGTCCACTTTTTAGCGGGATCGTAAACATATACGAATTTTTGGTCGGGCTTGGCTACGAGGGCAGATACAGGGGTACGCATCATAGACAATGCCGGCGCATCTTTCTTATTGACCAGTACTTCCGAATTCAATTCACGGCCCAGCTGCCAGCGTTCATTGCTTTCGTAAAAAGAGGCAGTATGTTTGCCATCGAACTCGTAAGCGGTGATGATGGCCTTGTGAAACTCCAAAAACGTCTGTGACGGGCGTATCTCGATATCGCGGTACACCTGGTCGTCGTCTTCCCAATAAACTCTGAATCGCAGTAGCGGCATATGGCGTAAAAATAGGTAATTGCTTATGGAAATTGGAATGACTAAAAGGGAATTTGCAGGTAAACATCAATAAATAAAATTAACATAATATGAGCGTCAGCGCCTAACCGTACGACTGTGGTTAAGCATCAACAGGAAACAGTATAAATATTATTTTGGAAGATTTTGAAATAATGTTACCTTTGCCATCCCAAATTTGAGACCATGCCAAAGGTGAAGACACACTCCCGTGCAAAAAAGACTTTCAAAGTAACAGGCACAGGAAAGATACGCAGGTATAAAGCTTTTAAAAGCCACCTGCTGACAAAAAAATCAAAAACGCGCAAGCGCCATCTGCGCCAGGCAGCTTTCGTTCACCCTGCGAACGAGAACCTGGTTAAGCGCATGTTGGGTTTGAGGGGTTAACCCCCCGGCCCCCTAAAAGGGGAGAATAGGGTTGCAAAGCTGTAAAGAAAATTTTTACCATATACGAAAGTCCCTTTAGGGATTTAGGGTTTTTAAAATAATAGAATATGCCACGTTCAGTAAATGCGGTTGCATCGCATAGAAGAAGGAAGAAGATACTTAAACAGGCTAAAGGCTTTTACGGTAAACGTAAAAACGTCTATACCGTTGCCAAGAACGTATTGGAGAAAGGCCTTGGTTACAAATATGTAGGCCGTAAGATCAAGAAGCGCGACTATCGCAGCCTGTGGATAGCACGTATCAACGCCGCTGTGCGCGAGGAAGGCATGAGCTACTCACAGTTCATGGGCAAACTGGCCGCTAAGAACATCGACCTGAACCGTAAGGTGCTGGCCGACCTGGCAATGAACGAGCCTGAAAGCTTCAAGAAGCTGGTGGCTGAAGTGAAATAAGAAAAGGGTTATACATTATATAGAATAGCCGGTATCGAAAGATGCCGGCTATTTGTATTTCAGATCAACCTTTCTGCTAATTATTACTACTACGGCCATTATTGATGTTTTTGCGCTCTTCTATACCAGAGGTATTTTCGCGGCGCTTCGTTTCTCGACGCATACCGAACCTGTACGTAAGGCTAAACCGGATGATACGCTCGTCATCGTAATTGTTAGTAATCGCACCATTATAACGATTCATCACGCGATACCTGTTGGTGCCAAAGATATCTTCCGCGTCGAGGCCGAGGGTCATTTGCTTCCTGAGCAGCAGCAATTTCAGCCCTGCCTGCACGTTAAGAACGGCATAATGAAGGTCGAATTCCGATTGCTGGCGGGTCTGGTATTCGCAACCTACCTCCGCACTAAGTGTACGCGCCTTATTGATAAAAATAGTATTACCGAGCGAGAGGGCGAGCGCAGGTCGCGAATAGCTTTGCATATTCGTTGCGTCGTAGTATGAGGAACTGAAACGGGTATAGTAGGCATACAGTTCCAATGAACTTTCCCACCATGGCCTGGGGTTGACGGTACCATCGAAGGAAAAACCATAGCTGAGGGCAGAACCGATATTGTCATTAGTGAGATTGTAACCACCCCGCATGGTATCGACCTTCAGCACCTGTGCAAAAACCGAACGCTGCTTTTGTACGAACAAAGTAAAGGTGTATTGTGATTTCAGGGTATAACCCAGTTCGAAATTAGTGCTGTAAGAAGGGCGCAGCAAGGGATTGCCTGCTTCATAAGATTGCGGCGTGGAATAAACCCGGAATGGATTGAGCAGCATAAAATCCGGCCGTCCGATGCGCCGCGTATAATTGAAGTTAAGTGCGTTATCCCCATTAAAAGTATACTGGACGAACAACGAAGGGAATAATTTAAAATAGTCATAGCTCGTCGATAGCCCTGTAGTTGCAGAGTAGCCTTTCGTCTGCGTGTATTCGCCCCGTAATCCAGCCTGAACACCGAGCTTGCCGAAGCTTTTCTCGACGCTTACATACATAGCCTGGGTGTTTTCTGTGTAGTCAAATTTGTTCGTTCTGGCCTGGTCGATAACGTATTCACTGCTGTCGTAGGTCTTAAATATATTGTCGCTTGTATTGCCGGTGAATGAGGCTTTGGCGCCTATGGTAAAATGCGCGAATTTATATGGCAATGCAAGATCAGCCTTGATGCTTTTTATATTGACCACATGAGTGCCCTTTGTCCAGTCACGACTTTGCATACCCGTATTACGCCCATCGGCGAAAGAGTTGAAGGAGTTAAGTTCACGCTCACGTAAACCTGTTCGCGCAAAGTAGTCGAAGTCAATATTGAGCTTTTTACCAGCACTATCGATGCGAAACTCATAGTTGAGGTTTAAAACATTACGCACACCGCTGCCGGTTTCTCTAGCTTTGGTGTTTATAACAGAGTCAGTGCCATTATCACTTTGCCTGATAACATTGGTCTTTATATTGTCCTCGTTGACCGGGCTGCTCGCTCCCAGCGTGTATAAGAAACCAAGTGTAGACCGTTTACCGATCGTATAATCTGCCCCTGCCTGCAACCTGATGTAAGGATACTTATTGACCTGGCTGCCCGACTGCTCCCATCGCTGATGCGGGTAAAAAACAGTGTACCCGGATGTAGGTATGGAATGAAAATAAGCAGTGCTCATGTTCATATAGGCATTGAGCTTACCTTTCTTATAATTGACGTTTGCACTCCCGAATGGCGAGCCCAATGAACGCACGGAATACCCTGCAGTCACATTACCATTGAAGCCATCGCTCAGTGAATGTTTTGTAACGATATTAATAATACCTGAATTGCCCGCAGCATCGTACCGGGCCGGTGGAGCGGTTATGATCTCTATACTCAATAGATTCTCGGCCGGTATGCTGCTTAGCATTTCCACCAGTTCGTCTCCCGATAGTTGCACCAGCTTATCATTGATCATCACATTTACCGTGCTCTTTCCGGCCAGCGATATTTCCCCATCATTCACTTTTACGCCGGGCGCCTTTTTCAGTACTGTCATTGCATCGCTGCCTATCGCCGATATGCTGCTTTCTACATTAAAAACTATACGATCGGGCTTGCGCTCCAATAGTGGCTTTCGCGCACTAACTACTACATCCTTCAGCAGTTTGCTGTCGCCCTCCAGTGTAATGTCAACTATTTCATCAGTTCCGCTTGTTTTTCTGTAAGCTACCAGGTAAGACGCAGCAACTATTTTGATAAGACCTTTATCCTTAGCATCAGTTTGTATTTTATAATTGCCGTTTGAATCTGTCAGTTCCGTTTTAAGAATGCTGCTGTCGGGCAGGCTTTGCAGCAATACTACGGCAGATACAACAGGCATGCCTTGCATATCACTAACACGACCTTGCAACAAGTGCTGTGCAGTGACCAATGGCATAGCTGCAAAATAAAAAACAACAAAAAAGCAACAAAAAAGGTGGAGGCGCATTAAAGGAAATGTCTGATAAATATCCTTAGCTTTTTTCACCTTTAAAGCGGGAAAATGATATATAATATTGTATAAAGTAATGGTTCCGAATCTTTTTTAGCGCTCACATGCTTTTGCCTATTTTTGCCCCCGTTATGGCAAATGAAAATAAGCTGCAGAATATTATAGCCCACTGCAAGGAGTACGGTTTTATCTTCCAGTCGAGCGAGATATATGACGGCCTGCAGGCGGTATACGACTATGGACAATACGGATCGGAACTGAAGAAGAACATCCGCGACTACTGGTGGAAGAGCATGACCCAGATGAACGACAACATCGTTGGGATAGATGCAGCCATTTTCATGCACCCTACGGTATGGAAAGCCAGCGGGCACGTTGACAACTTCAGCGACCCGATGATAGACAATAAGGACAGCAATAAGCGTTACCGGGTAGACCACCTGCTGGAAGCACATGCGGAAACACTGCCGAAGGAAGAAGGGGATGCGCTGCTGGCTGAGATGGACACACTACTTGCAGCCGATGACTTTGCCGGTCTGAAACAGCTAATAGAGGACAATAAGATAAAATGCGGCATCAGCGGCACAGGCAACTGGACCGACGTGCGCCAGTTCAACCTCATGTTCTCAACCGAAATGGGTTCGGTAGCAGGCGAAGCCGATGTAGTGTACTTGCGTCCTGAAACGGCACAGGGAATTTTCGTGAACTTCCTGAACGTGCAGAAAACCGGCCGTATGAAGATACCTTTTGGTATCGCCCAGACCGGTAAGGCATTCCGTAACGAGATCGTGGCCCGTGGTTTTATCTTCCGTATGCGCGAGTTCGAGCAGATGGAAATGCAGTTCTTCGTGCGCCCCGGCACACAGAAGGAATGGTACGAGCACTGGAAGGAGACGCGCATGAAGTGGCACCTGAGCCTGGGCATATCACCCGACAGGTACCGCTTTCACGACCATGTGAAGCTGGCCCACTATGCGGATGCAGCCTGCGATATTGAATATGATTTTCCAATGGGTTTCAAGGAAGTGGAGGGTGTGCATAGCCGTACCGACTTCGACCTGAAGAACCACCAGCAATACAGCGGCAAGAAGCTGACCTACTTCGATACGGAATTGAACCAGCATTACATCCCCTACGTGATCGAGACTTCTATCGGCCTTGACCGTACGGTGATGATGATACTGAGTGAAGCCTACCAGGAAGAAGACCTGAGCACTGCCGAGAAGCAGGATAGCCGCGTAGTACTGAAATTCCCGCCAATGCTGGCACCTATTAAACTGGCAGTATTGCCGCTATTGAAAAAAGACGGCCTGCCCGAAATTGCACGCGAGCTGATGAACGAATGCAGGTCGGAGTTCAGGTGCTTCTATGAGGAAAAGGACACAATAGGTAAGCGGTATCGCCGTATGGATGCCATCGGCACCCCTTTCTGCGTTACCATAGATCATCAAACCAAGGAAGACCAGACCGTTACCATCCGCCACCGTGACAGCATGCAGCAGGAGCGCATCCCTATCAGTTCGGTAAAGAAGCTGGTTCTGGACAAAACAAGAGCTTTTTAAAAATTTAATAATATGAATTTTGTAATTTGCCGGTAATAAACCGGCAAATTTGCTTTTATGGCGGATAAGGTCACACACGAAATTGCTGAGATCCTGAAGAGGGACTGGGAGATAAGCCTGCCAGCTACTGTCTCCGAAGAGGAAATATTGCACCAGCTTGCCAAAAGGGTAGCACAACTCATAGAAAGCGGGCCTGAAAATTTCTTCCAGCTCATGTACCGCCTCGACATCTCAGAAAAAAAACTGAATGCGGTTATAGGCGATGAAGATGTGGCCGGAAAAATCGCCCGCCTGATATACGAACGCCAGTTGCAAAAGATCAAAAGCAGGGAGTACTTCCGCAATGCCAATGCCATGAAGGACGATGAAGATTTAAGCTGGTAATCCTTATATTGCTGCTTGATTTTTATGAAACGCCTGTTTTTATCCGCACTGCTGTTAGTAAGCAGTTTTCATATAGTTATCGCGCAGTCCATTGTACACTTCAGGATCAGCAAACCGCTGTGCCTGCTCACCTTCCTGGAGGCAGCTAATAAGCAGTGGGATGCATCGCGCACCTATTCGGCCTATATCTTCAAAAACCTTCCGGCTGAGGACAAGGATAATTTCAAAGTGCTGGTCAACCGCTTTGCAAGGCTTAACATGGCCTCTTACAACATAGTAAGCGCCTCACCAGACAGCAGGCAAAAGCCGCGCTCAGCTTATAACATCATTAAAGGCAAAGCTGTAAGGGCCAAATACATCGAGCAGTTCATACAGGATATCAGCGGTGTGATACCCGACGAGCAGGCACAGGAGCTGCGCGACATTATGCGCCGTGCCGAGCCTTATTATAATAACCTGGTGTGGAACGACTACAAAGATGCCACGGAGCAGCAGTTGGAAGGACTGGAAAGATATAGTGACAAGACTGACGCCATTTTCAATAAACTGCGGCGTTTCTATGGCAGTAGCTGGCCTGCAAACAGTCCTTTCGAGATCGGCATTTACCCGATACCCGGCAAACATGGGCACACTACAGCAACACCTCACGGCAGCAGCCTTGTCTTGGCCGTATTAACCGGTGAGCGCGACTATGCCATGCGTATGGGAGTTGCTATACACGAGATGTGCCACGTGCTCTATGACAAGCAGCCCTATCGTACCCAATGGAGAGAAGACTCAGCCTTTGCGGCCAAAAAATCGGGTTACGCCCGCTATGCCTACAGCTATTTCGACGAGGCATTGGCTACAGCCTGTGGTAACGGTTGGGCTTACGAAAACCTGAGCGGTCATGCTGACCCTACGGAATGGTACGATGACTATTATATCAACAACTATGCGAAGGCCATCTACCCTATGGTGAAGGCGTATATCAATAGCGGCAAAAAGATAGATGATGCTTTTATCAAAAACGCTATAGCCCTGTTCAAAAAACGCTTCCCCGATGCAGTGAACGACTACAACAACCTGCTGAACCGTGTATCGCTATACACCGATGCCGAAGACATGGACGAGTTCCAGTGGATCAATAAGACATTGCGGAAGTATTACCGCATTACCAGTTGCTCATCCTCCTTCCCCATAGCCGACAACCAGACAGTGGGCCTGATCAAAAAATCAGGAGGCACGCAACTCTTTATCATTCACGATAATCATAGCGAAAACTTCGCCATTCTGAAGGATATATTCCCTGAACTGCGCAAGAGAAGCTTTGACAAGGAATCGGTCATCAGTTTCACCGATAAAAAGAAGAGGCCGGTCATCATCGTGAACGTAGACGGCATTGATCGCATACCCAGCGGACTGCAAAAAATGCAGGCGCAGAAAAATATGAGCAGCAGTATGGTCAGTAAGATCGACTAATAACTATTTCGTGAACTTATATCCTATCCCTCGCACCGAATGGAAATGCCTTGGGTTCCGGCTATCCTTCTCAAAAAATTTACGGAAGTTGAGGATGAAGTTATCGATGGTGCGCGTGGTGGGATAAACATTATAGCCCCATACCACCTGCAGTATGTGCTCGCGCGAAACAACATCCCCTTCGTTCTCGATCAGCAATTTCAACAGCGCTGCTTCCTTTTTGCTCAGTTCCTGTTTATCGCCGTTGATATCGATGCACTCATGGGCGTCGAAGTCAATAGTGCAACCGTCGAACTGGTACACATCCGAAATGCTGCGTGGCGCTTTGATCTTTTTGTTCTTGATGATCAGCTTATCAATGCGTAACAGCAATTCCTCGAGGTTAAATGGTTTTGTAAGATAGTCGTCGCCACCACGTTTCAAGCCTTCTACCCTGTCGATGCTCGAATTGCGGGCTGACAGGAAAAGGATCGGCACATTATTATGTTGCATGCGGATGGTCTCGCAAACGGTAAGCCCGTCCATCTCAGGCAGCATCACATCCAATATGATGAGATCGAAATATTCATTTTTTACCAGCTTCAGCACTGCCGGGCCATTGTCAGCGGTGGTCACTTCATATCCTTCCAGCTCCAGGTTTAGCTTCAATGCCTCCCTGAGACTTTCTTCATCTTCAACTACCAGCAATGATGCCTTTTTTTCTTTTACTGCCATAATCCATTTATTAGCGTGAACCGTTACGAAAATAGTGAATAGCAGTTTAAAAGTCCTTCGTCTACCTATATGACGTATAAACGCATCAAAATCATAGGCAATTTGTGACCTTGTTCAGACAAGATTTTTCCCTACCTTTGCCCTCCCAAAAGCGGGTGTGGTGAAATTGGTAGACACGCTAGACTTAGGATCTAGTGCCGCGAGGCTTGGGGGTTCGAGTCCCTCCACCCGCACCAGGGCAGAAACAGTGCGCAGAACAGTGCGTAAGGGTTTCTGCCCTTTTTTCATCGGCAGTGTTACTGTTTCGTTGTTTCGTAGATTTTTCTTTCTCCCCTCTTAAGCTCATTTCACCCCTTTGCCCCGACTTGGAATATATAATATTGCTATATTGATATTCAAACCTAAAAGCGCTGATATGGGCCGATACTTGTTCTTCCTTCTCATTTGCTGTTCGCTCGAAGGCTACTGCCAGTCAAAATGCGATTGTTTTGATCGCCTGTATAATCTTTCATTGAACCAAACTGACGAACAAAGGTCCGTTGATATTTTAAAGGACGCCATATCCTTTCTCGAACCCGATCAAAAAGGCGAATATTATTGGGAAATTGCTTCTAGTTATAAGCGTCTAAAACAGTATGACTCCTCTGCAGCCTGGTACCAAAAGGCTATCGATTGGGGTTACGACCTGTCAAGCCTCATCTGGAACGCGCCGGAAGTCTACAATAGGATGGACACCAATAAACTTAATACCATTGCCAGGGAGCACGGCAGAAAAGCTGATCCTGTACTTTATCGGCAATTCATGAACCAGCTCAAAATGGACCAGGTAGTGCGCAGCGGTGAGATCGCTACTGCGCCGGAAAACGGAGACGAACCAATGGTCATCCACAACGACTCCATCAAACAGCGACTAATTGAAAAAGTGGATGACAGCACAGCCAGATTTGTAAAATGGGTTTTAGATAAATATGGTTTCCCGACATACCGGCAGCTTAACTTTTACCCGCGCGGCTTTTGGGTAGAAATATTGCATGTTACTGCACATAGAAACGCGAATGCCGCTCGCGTGCTTACCAAGCTGACCGCCCTTAGCGATGAATGCAGATTCCGTAAATCTCAGGTGCTTTTTTTGAAAGACAGGCAGAAGTACTATAACGACAAAAAAAGCTACTGCGGGTTGACGGGGCCAGGAGATCGCTATCTGTACATTGAAGACATCAGTAAGGCCGATAGTATCAGGCTTGCCAATAATCACGTTAGGCTAAAGGAAGAAGCCACTTCCTGGAACGGCAAATTGCCACCCGGCTATAAACCGAGGCCATACCCTAAGAATTACTTTTGCCTGAAGAAATATAATATCGATTAATGTAAGAGCCATACAAGCATTTTAATAGCCATAAATACGTCCTAAATCCGTATCTTCGCGCCCTAAATTTCGATGCCGCCTAATTATCGGCATTTACACACAATAAATATTTAAGAAAAATGGCTACGGTAAGTCGCGAAAATATTGGTACCCTCCATGATAAGGTGACCGTGAAGCTGGTAAAAGAAGATTACTGGCCCTCGTTTGAGAAAACACTGAAACAATATGCCAAAACGGCAAATGTGCCTGGCTTCCGCAAGGGAATGGTGCCAACTGCTATGCTGCGCAAAATGTACGGCCAGTCGATATTCACCGATGAGGTGCTGCGCAGCGCCGGCCGTCAGCTGGAAGAATACCTGAACAATGAAAAGGTAGCCATCTTCGCCCAGCCAATGGTATTGCCAAATGAGCAACCGATGAACCTGGACATGAACCAGCCTGTGGATGTTGATTTCGCCTTCGAAATTGGCCTGAAGCCCGATTTCGAGATCACACCGATCAAAAACAAGACAGCGCTTACCCGCTACAAAGTACAGGTGGCCGACAAGATGCTGGAAGATGAAATAGAACGCATCAAACGCCGCTATGGCAAAGTAGAAGACCAGGAAACTGTAAACGGCAAGGATGATATCCTGTATTGCACTTACGAAGAGTGCGACGCGAACGGGCATGTAGCTGAGGGCGCCAAGAAAATAGAGGAAACTGTATTGGTAGAAAAAGTGCCCGCAAAGCTGCAGGAGCAGGTGATGGGCAAGAAGGCCAACGATACGGTAGTATTCCGCCCCGCCGACGTGGCCGAAGGTGACGAACTGAATGCCTTCCTCCGCGAACCGCTGAAAGAAACTCCTGAGGCAGCCAATAACTATTACAAGCTCACCATCACAAAAGTAGGCCTGCTTATCCCTGCCGAACTGGGTGTTGAATTATACATGCAGGTATTCCCTAACGATGCGATCACCAGTGAAGCCGACTTCAAAGAGCGCATTCGCCAGGAGCTGAGCAAGGAGTACGACCGCATTACGCGCGACCGCCTGCACAACGAAATTTATGAACTGTTGGTACACAACACCCACATACAATTGCCCGTACCTTTCCTGAAGCGCTGGCTTAAAGAAGGCGGCGAAAAGCCGAAGAGCGAGCAGGAAGTGGAAAATGAATTTGGCAGCTTCGAGCATCAGCTCCGCTGGACGCTGATCTCTGACAAACTGATATTGGACAATAATATCCAGGTTAGCAGGGAAGAAGTAGACAACGATATTAAGGCACGCGTACTCAGCTACTTCGGTATGGATGCCGACGACGATGCGCCGTGGATGGAAGGCTATATGGCAAAGGTGGCGAAAGACCAGAAGACACTGGACGAAACTTATCGCCGCCTGCTGTTCGACAGGCTGTTCCAATACCTGGAAACACAGTTCAGCATCACTGAGAAAGAAGTGAGCGAAGAGGAATTCTTCAAGCTGCCCGATGCGCATGCTGCTCACCATCAACACTAAACACAGTTTTTGTATCAAAAGCCATCCATCCGGATGGCTTTTTTGTTTGCTTAAAGGACTAAATTCGTTTCATGGCCGCCTTGTTTATTTTGCTTTTTATCTCTGTTGGTATTGCGTTGCTCATCCGCGGACAGCAAAGAAAAAAGTTGCAGAAGATCGGTTCTTACCAATTGCCTGCCAACACAAAGAATATGCTCTCCGAAAATGTTGCTTTCTACAGAGGCCTAAGTGATGCTGATAGGGTTACATTCGAAGAGCGGGTCAGGGATTTTCTCGCACGCACATCTATCACGGGTGTTGGCGGTGTGCAGGTTACGGATAGCGACCGTTTACTGGTGGCATCAGCAGCCATAATACCGATCTTTTCCTTTCCGGACTGGCGCTATAATAACATTGACGAAGTATTGCTGTACAATGGCGCATTTAATAAAGAATATGAGCAGCAGGGCGATGGACGCGACATCGTCGGAATGGTGGGCAGCGGCGCCATGCAAGGGCAGATGATCCTGTCGCAACCGGCATTACGAAGCAGTTTTCAGCATCCCGCCGACGGTCATAATACTGCAATACACGAGTTTGTTCACTTGCTCGATAAAGCGGATGGGGCCGTGGATGGTGTACCGGAATATTTGCTGTCGAAGCCTTATATCATACCCTGGCTTAAATATATGCGCGAGATGATCCAGTCAATTCGTGAAAAAGGAAGATCGGATATCAACTATTATGCGGCAACCAATGAAGCTGAATTTCTGGCGGTTCTGGCGGAATATTTTTTCGAGAAGCCCCAACAGTTGAGAGCACATCATCCTGAGCTCTATCAACTCCTTGACCGCATGTTCAGGCCACCAAACAAATAACAGGCGCTACCGGCCACTGTAAGCAAGGCCAAACTGCTTCCAGGTACTTGTTGTTTCAAAAAGGTCTTTTACTTCGGCAAACCTGGCGGCGGCCCTGGCTCCTTCCATCTGCGGGTCATTCGGATTTTGTGATGCCAGCCTCATTTTTTCTTCTATATTCCTGATCTGTTCCGGCAATTCGAAGCTGTTGATGGCGAAGCAAATGCTTATCGGCCTCCCCTCGTCATTTCTTTTCAGGTATTGCCGGCCATAAATTGCTTTGAATGGAATTGATGCCTCCCAAACCATAGTATTGTCACTGTCATTAATGGCAATACGAACTTTTATGCCACAGGTATTTTCCTGCATTACCTCAGCAACGCCGTTGCAGTTTTTAAACCCGTAAAGCGAGAGCTGCGTTGCGCTGTCGAGTGCCATTCGTGCTCTTTCCCGCAGGCGTTCTTGCTTATCCTTAGCCGTTGTATTTATTTTTTCCGCAGGTATCTGGGCCTTTTGCCTGGTAAGCGGATAATCGATAGCTATACCCTGGCTGTGCGCGCCGGTGGTGTCTATCCACAATTTCATCCCTGTGCGCAATATCTTTAATTGCGTTTTTGGATCTGCCGTCGACATCGTCACATATAATGCTGCCATATCATTCGAGACGGCGTACATAAATTTCGTATGAGTATCCGCAAAAGGGTAAGGTGAAGGCCAGTCATTATTGCGGCCATCTACCACAATAGCTTGTTCCTGCCAGGTACCCGGGAGGCCTAATCTTGTACTTTTTTTGTACGTACGGCAAGCTGTTACAATGACAATTAAAATGCAGCATGTTACGAAAGCGGCTTTCATCATAGTAAGCGAAAATTACCAAAAAGCACCAGTATTATAGCTGCCGGTTTAAAAACACCCCTATAATTAGATATAAGAAAATATAGAAATTTTCTTTTTTTAACAAAACATTGTCATATCTTACATAGGAGAATGGGTATTGCCTCCCCAAGGCAACTCGTTCAACAAACTTGTACGCATTTTATGAACAAACTTTACACAGGCCCCTGCTTTGCATGGCGTAAAGCGGCAGTTTTCGGCGTCCTTATCACGCTTAGCCTATTCGGCACAACCAATTCCCCGGCACAGCTTGTAGTTACCAATAATCAAACGGCTGTTCAGTTAGTATCGCGTTTTGTAGGCTCGGGGGTAACCGTCTACAACCAGCAATTGAATTGCCAATCTACACACAACGGTGTTTTCACCGCCACTAATACCAACCTGGGCTTAACCGGTGGTGTATTGTTGAGCACAGGTCCGGTGAACAGCATTGCAGGACCTGCCCAGGTAAATTTCGGTTCGAATATTGCCCAGGATGTGAACGGAGTACCGGGTGATCCTGACCTGAACGCAATTATAGGCAGTCCCGGCTTCGATGCCTGCGCATTGAGCTTCAATTTTGTCCCGAATATAGATACAGCTACGATGCTGCATTTCCAGTATGTCTTCGGTTCCGACGAGTATCCGGAGTATGCATGCTCGCAATTCAATGACGTGTTTGCGTTCATGATAACCGGCCCCAATTTTACGCCAAATCAGAATATTGCCTTGGTGCCGAACACCAATATACCGGTGGCCATTAATAGCATCAATGGCCCTCCGTACAATTATCCCATCGCCACCTGCAATGCTATGGGGCCCGGCTCGCCTTTTACTCAATATTACATTGACAACAATGGCGGCCAAACCATCGCTTTCGATGGCTTTACAGTGGTGATGGACGCACAGGCACTGCTCCAGCCTTGCGATACCTATCACATCAAGCTCGCGATCCAGAATACGGGTGATGAAGCATACCAGTCCGGCGTTTTTCTCAGGGAGAATAGTTTCGTGGTTGATACCGTGAGCTTTAGCGCTGCCGGCTACATACCTACCAATGGGGGCTATCTCGTAGAGGGCTGTACCCCGACAGATATTACATTTACCCGCGACTCGGCCCTGCCGCAAAGGCGTAAGATATGTCTTGAGATAGACGGTACGGCCACCAACGGGACCGACTATCCTTTCCTGGCCGATAGCATCGTGATCCAGCCTTTTGAAACATCTGCAACCATGACGGTAACACCATTGCTGGATGGCTTGACCGAACCTGTAGAGACGGTGATCATAAAGCGTATCAATTGCTGCACACATGCTGCTGTAGACAGCATAACATTGCATATTCAGGATTCCCTTCAGATGACCCTGCTAACGCCCGACACCTTCTTCTGTGCAGGTAGCTCACACTCCACAGAACTTCATGTGACAGGCGACACCGCTTACCATTATTCCTGGACACCTGCCGATGGCGTGGCAGATTCCACCGATACGCTCACGATGACATCTCCGCCGCCTACCCAGACAACGACGTATACAGTAACAGCAAGTTACCCCGGTTGTCCGAGTGTATCGCGGTCAACTACAGTCACCATCGATCCGCTTCCGATGGTTAACGTACGAAAGGACACCGCAATCTGCGCTTATGACAATATCTTGCTGTCCGCAATGGTTGACCCTCCGAACGGCACTTACACTTATACATGGTCGCCACCTGGTAATCTCAGTGACCCTACGGTATTACAACCCACATTCCATACCGATACTTTGGGTACATACAAATATGTATTGACGGTAGCAACACCGCACAACTGCCTTGGGTCGGATTCCGTTAAAATAAAAACGCTTCGCGTACCCACTGTTGACATATCTGAAGACTCAGTGGCGTTCTGTACACACAACCGGTACCATATGCACGTCACTATGTTCCCTAACAACATCACTAATTTCAACTGGACGCCCGCTACTTACCTGAACAATCCCAACGTAAAAGAACCGGTTTACTATTCAGATGATGTAAACCTGACACACTACGTGCTTACGGTTACCACATCTGACAATTGTAAAGCATCGGACACTATAGATATACAAACATATACTGTACCTATCGCACACATCCTTACAGACGATACAATTGTGTGCCTCAAAGATTCGATGCAGTTGATGCTGGATATAATTCCCGCCGACTCGGCTGGTACTTATACTTACAACTGGATGCCTACCCGAGGTGTCAGCGACCCCACTGCAATGCAGCCCATGTTCCTCCTGCAGACCACGGAATGGATACCCTTGCACGTTGACGTCACAACGCCCATGGGCTGCAAGGCCAGCGACGATGCAGTAATCAAGACGTCTGCTCCCGTGCACATCACAGCGACAAAAAATACGATCATACCTTACGGCAATAGCATCCATTTGAATGCCGATGGTGCTTATTATTATTACTGGACCCCTACCCTATACCTTGACAATGCTAATATAAAGGATCCGATAGCTACTCCAAACGAGCCGACCATATACACGGTGTACGCCATGGCTGACGATGGCATATGCCGAGACACTGCAACTGTGTTTGTAGATATTGACTACAATATGACCGAGTTCATACCAAGCGCCTTCACGCCTAATGGCGACGGCAAAAATGATGTCTTTAAAGCATTCAATATGAAGTTCCAGCGCCTGCTTGAATTCAGGGTGTATAATCGTTGGGGTGCTAAGGTTTTCGAAACCACCGACCAAACGCAGGGATGGGATGGCAACTACAATGGCCAGGCTTGCGATGCCGGGGTGTATAACTATGTAATTAGGGTCGCCCGTCCTGACGGCACTCAGAAATTGTATACTGGCGACGTGACGCTGCTACGGTAATACCAGTAAAGCATAAAGTAAAAAGAGTCCCGCCCCGCGTATCGCGGGGCGGGACTCTTTATGTCAGTGTCATATTCTCGCTCTCCAGGGAATCTCTTCCGCCCCGTTGATGTGTCCGAGATATCTGGCCAGTACAAAAAGCAAGTCGGATAATCTATTGAGATAGGGTATTATCAGCTCTTGTATTTTCTCACCTTGCTCGTGCATCATTACGCAAATGCGTTCGGCCCTGCGGCACACACAGCGGGCCACATGGCAGGTCGATGCAGCAAGATTACCGCCCGGTATGATAAAAGATCGCATCTCCGGCAGTGTCTCATTCATCTCATCAATGCGTTGCTCCAGCCAGGTGATGTCACTCTCATGGAGATCCGGCAATTTCATTTTAACGTCCTTATTCGGGGCGGTCGCCAGTTCTGAACCGACCGTAAACAGGCGGTCCTGTATCTCACGCAGCCAGCTGCTGATCCCTGCATTAGCAGCCATATCGTTCACCATTCCCAGGTAGGAGTTCAGTTCGTCCACCGTTCCATAGCTCTCGATGCGGATATTGCTCTTCGAAACGCGCACGCCACCTATCAGGCTGGTGCTGCCCTTGTCTCCTGTTTTGGTATATATCTTAAAAGCCATTCCCTGATTTGTTAAGGCTGTGCAGCCACCTGTTTTATACGTGTGTCGGTCTCCACCAGTCCGTCTTTGATCTTTACAATGCGGTGCGTGAAATTGGCAATATCTTCCTCGTGCGTTACTAATACAACGGTATTGCCTTGGGCATGTATTTTGCCAAACAGCTCCATGATCTCAACAGACGTCTTACTATCCAGGTTGCCTGTTGGCTCATCCGCAAGTATCAGTGCGGGATCATTGATCAGGGCCCTTGCAATGGCCACACGTTGGCTCTGCCCACCCGATAGTTCGTTCGGTTTGTGATGTGCCCTGTCGCCAAGCCCCACTTTATCCAGCATCGCTCTTGCCCGCTCCTCACGTTCTGCTTTGCCAACTCCTGCGTAAATAAGCGGCAAAGCCACATTTTCCCATGCAGTAAGGCGCGGCAGCAGGTTAAACTGCTGGAAAACAAACCCGATCTCCGTATTCCGCACATCGGCCAGTTCATTGTCCTCCATCCGGCTTACATTCTTCCCGTTCAGTATATATTCACCTGCAGTAGGCGTATCCAGGCAGCCGAGTATATTCATCAATGTACTCTTTCCCGAACCCGAGGGGCCCATTAGGGCTACATATTCATTCTTCACGATAAGCAGATCTATTCCCTTAAGCACAGGCAATTCTTGTTTGCCCAGGTAATAACTCTTCTTAATGTCATTGAGCCTTATTATTTCTTCCATCTGCTCGTTGTGAGTTTCAAAAATACATATAATTTCACCAAGCTTATGCTCTGCTTCCCCAACTGCAAGATCAACCTGGGCCTGTACGTTACAGAACGTCGCGATGACGGATATCACAACATTGAGACAGTTTTTTATCCTTTGCCATGGGAGGATGTGCTGGAGATAGTCCCTTCCGATAAGACAGAGCTCCATCTTCACGGCAAGAGTATCACCGGCGACTCAAAGAGTAACCTTGTGTTAAAGGCATTTGCGCTATTAAAAGAGCAATTTGGTGATGCTATCCCAAACCTTGATATACACCTGCTTAAAAATATCCCGATGGGCGCCGGCCTTGGCGGTGGTTCATCGGACGGAGCTTTTATGCTCAAGTTGCTGAACGATTATTGTAATTTAGACCTGGACGATAAAACATTGGCAGCTCTGGCGTTAAGGCTTGGCAGTGATTGCCCTTTTTTCATACACAACACGCCGCAGTTTGCCGAGGGCCGTGGTGAACAGATGACACCTATCCCACTCGACCTTTCCGGTTACAGCATACAAGTTATTTGTCCTCGTATTCATGTAGCCACGGCTACAGCTTTCAAATCAATCAATCCCCGCCCGGCCCAATTTGACCTGCGTAAGCTCGATGCTGTCCCGGTTACTCAATGGAAACAGCATATACATAACGATTTCGAAAAACCTGTATTTCGTGATTACCCGCAAATAGCATCTATCAAGGATTATCTTTATGCAGAAGGTGCCCTTTTTGCATCTATGAGTGGCAGCGGTAGCAGCGTTTTCGGAATATTTGAAAAAGGCAAAAAAGCGGAGACCAAAAGCTACCCTGAAACGTTCTATATTTGATGTTATTGGCCGCCCCTGCCTGTTTAATTGCTTATTTTTGTTATCATGAGTCTTACCCGTTTCCAAGCGTTCATCTATAGTATTTTATTGATATCCTATGCCACCGTTGCCCGTGCCGACGACAATGCCAAAAAGCAATGGGTGGACGATACCTACAACAAACTAAGCCTTGAAGAACGTATCGGCCAACTGTTCATGGTGGCAGCTTATTCCGGCGGTCCTGACTTCAATGAAGATAAGATCGAAGCCTTACTCAATAACCACCAGATAGGCGGTTTGATATTCATGCAGGGAGGGCCAGCAAGGCAGGCTGTGCTCACCAATAGATATCAAAACATGGCGCAGGTGCCATTGCTTATAGGCATGGATGCCGAATGGGGCCTTGGCATGCGCCTCGACAGCGTAGCTAATTTTCCCAAGGCCATGATGCTCGGCGCCACGCGCGATACAGCATTGGCTTACGCAGTGGGTGTGGCCATAGGTAAGCAATGTAATCGCCTGGGTGTACATATAGATTTTGCCCCCGTGGTAGACGTGAACAACAACCCCAACAACCCCGTGATCAACGCCCGCTCTTTTGGCGAGGATAAAACAAGGGTTGCCAAAATGGGCATTGCTTACATGAACGGCCTTCAGAGCCAGGGAGTGATAGCGTGTGCCAAACATTTCCCCGGACACGGCGACACCGATGCCGATTCACATACAGATCTGCCTGTGATCCGCAAATCAATGGCGCAACTCGAGAACCTCGAACTATATCCTTTCAAGCAACTCATTGACGCAGGCGTAAAAAGCGTGATGATAGCACACCTCGAAGTGCCCGCACTGGAAACGGAACCGCATGTGCCCACCACGCTATCTAAAAACACGGTTACCAACCTGCTTAAAAAGAAAATGGGCTTTAAGGGCCTCATTTTTACTGATGCCCTGAATATGAAAGGCGTGACGAAATACTTCCCCGAAGGAGAAGACGACCTCAGGGCCTTCATGGCTGGTAACGATGTATTGCTCTTTTCACAAAATGTGCCGGTAGCCATCGCCAAAATAAAAGACGCACTGGAGAAGGGAACAGTAACTGAAGAACACCTGGAAAATAGCGTAAAGAAAATACTGGCTGCCAAATATGATGCAGGCTTAACGAAAGCAAAACGCATCAATCCTGAGTGGGCCGCGCAGGACCTGAACGATGCCGTAGTAACCCTGCGTACAAGAGTAAGTAACAAAGCTATCACCTTGGTATCCGATAAAAATAAAGTACTCGACAAAACAGCGGCTGAAAATACCACTATCGGTTACGTAGGTGTGAATGCCGACAAAACAACAAAGTTGTATGAAGACCTGCAGGCAACATTCGAAGACATGAAGGCCGACTGGCTGCCTAAAGGTAGTTCTGGAACAGACGCTAACACCATACTACAGAATATCAGCAAGAACGACGCAACCTTTGTGGTCATCCATAACATGGGCACTTATCCGCTCTCTTCGGGTCATTACGGGCTTGATGATAATCAAATGGCCTTTCTTGTAAAAGCCTCTAAGCTGAAGAATGTAATGATAGTCGACATGGGCAACCCCAACCTGCTCAGCAAAATGTGTGATACCAAATCGGCAATGGTGGGTTATGAAGACGATTCTATTTCAGAAGCTTCAATGGCACGCGCCATACTGGGTGAGAAAAACATTACCGGCTTGCTGCCGGTATCGCCCTGCCCTGCCATGAAGTCTCCCGCCAATGCCGCAGAGCCCATCATTGTAAAAGCAAAGCCGGCACAACGAGCAAAGAAAATAACAAGCACTGAGTTTAGCCAGGATGCAGGCGTGGTAAACCCTGACATGCTAGACAAACTGAGCATGTTCATCCAACGCAGCATCGTAGATGGAGCCTTTCCCGGCTGCAGGGTCCTTGCCGCGAAAAACGGTACCATATTTTACGATAAGAGCTTTGGGTACTACACTTATAGCAAAACAAAGGCCGTAGACGAAAACACGCTCTATGATGTAGCATCCTGCACAAAAGTGCTGGCCACAACGCTTGCGGTGATGAAACTTTATGAGACCGGCAAGCTAGACCTGAACAAAACACTCGGCGACTACCTGTCCTGGACACACAACACCAATAAAGCCGGCCTGCACATTAAAGACCTGCTGATGCACCAGGCCGGGCTAAAAAGCTGGATACCGTTCTACCGTGAAACACTCGATGCGAGCGGTGGCCCCCGCAGCGACCTGTACCGCAAAGAAGCAAACGATAAATTCAGTGTAGAAGTAGCGAAAGGCCTGTACCTGCGCAACGACTATGTAGATACCATTTGGGATAAGATATTGACCAGCCCGCTGGAAAATAAAGGCCGTTACGTGTACAGCGATCTTGACTTCTATTTCCTTGCTGCCGTCGTCGAAAAGATCACCGGTAAGACCATCAATAAGTATGTTGAGGATCAATTCTACAAACCAATGGGCCTCAAAAACATCACTTATCTGCCTCTCCAGAAGTTTGACAAAAGCGATATCGCCCCAACCGAGAATGACATGAGCTGGAGGCAGCAACTCTTGCAAGGTTATGTGCACGATCCCGGCGCAGCTATGTTTGGCGGCGTGGCCGGCCATGCAGGCATTTTTGCAACAGCAGGCGACGTGGCAGCCATATTCCAGATGCTGCTCAACAAAGGCAGCTACAATGGAAAAAGCTACTTCAGAAAAGAAACTGTCGACCTTTTTACCGCTTACCATTCCACCATCAGTCGCCGTGGCTATGGCTTTGATAAGCCGGTAGCCGATAACAACGATGCCGTGTGCACCAGCAACTACTGCAGCGGCTATACCTTCGGCCACCAGGGCTTTACCGGCACCTGCGTTTGGGCCGATCCCGGTACAGGTGTAACATTTGTGTTCTTGTCGAACAGGGTGAACCCAAGCTCAGAAAATAACAAGATCAACCATCTGAATGTGCGCACTGTTGCACAAGACTACATTTACCAGTCGCTTGGTTTACCGCAAAACAAGGAACGGAAAGAGATTTACCAGAAACAGACAGGCAAAGTAAAGTAGCACGTCCATGTTATTGATTTTTACGGAACTTTAACATATTCCCATTTTGTTCGTTTGAACAAATGTTCTCATTTTTGTCGCATTAATTTCATCCAGCTCCAAACTTCACGCATGCGCCCTCGCCTATCCGTCATTTTATTGTTCCTGGTTTTTGTTAGTCAATCAGCATTCGCGCAGCCTGCGATCATCAAAGGCAAAATTCAGGATACGCTCAACAACCAATACCTGCCCCATGCTGCCGTGACCCTGCTGCATGCTTCGGACTCGGTTATGGAGACCTTTTGCCGCAGTAAGGACGATGGTAGCTTCGAGCTAAAAGCAGCCACAGGTGATAAATACCTCATCATGATCACCTACCCGGGCTTTGCTGACTATATCGATGTAATAACCGTTAAAGAAGGTAAGACAAAGGACATGGGCAACGTGCCCATGGTCACCCGCAGTCACCTGCTCACAGAGTTCGTATTCGAGCAAAACCGGGGTGCGATAAAGGTAAAAGGCGACACTATAGAATATGTAGCCGATAGCTTTAAGACAAAAGATAACGCTACTGTAGAAGACCTGCTTAAAAAATTACCCGGCCTGCAGGTAGACAAAAACGGACAAGTAACGGCGCAAGGCGAGAAAGTGCAAAAGATACTGGTGGATGGCGAAGAATTTTTCTCCGATGACCCCGCTGTGGTAACAAAAAACCTCCAGGCAAATGCTGTGGATAAGGTGCAGGTATTCGATAAAAAGAGCGACCAGGCCGAGTTTACGGGCATTGATGATGGGGTTAAGATCAAAACCATCGACCTGAAGCTGAAAGAGGATAAAAAGAAGGGCTACTTCGGGAAGGTGATCGGCGGCGGAGGTGCGGGCGACAACGGCACAGGTAAAAACGATAAAGGATACTACGAGAACCAGGCGATGATCAACCGGTTTAAAGGCAAACTGCAAATGTCCGTATTTGGAGTAATGTCAAACACCGGCAAAGTAGGGCTTGGTTGGGGTGATGCTGACAAATATGGCGCAGGCACGTCTAACAGTGAAATGTCGGACGATGGCATGTATTATACCTACTCCACAAATGATGACGATGTGAGCTGGAACGGCACCTATAACGGCCAGGGCCTGCCCACAGCCTGGACCGCTGGCGCGCACTTCGCCAATAAATGGAATGAAGATAAAAACCACCTCAACGCCAATTACCGGTTTGCCAAACAGAACATAGAAACGATTGGCAACACGATCACACAGTATATTACCCCGGGGTCATCTTACAATACCGCAGAAACAAGCAATTCTTATAGTACGGCAATGCGCCACAACCTCAGCGGCAGTTATGAGTGGAAGCCTGATACTTCGCAGAGCCTGAAACTGACCTTTGGCGGCAATTATGCCAACACACAAACAAGATCCGACTACTCGAATAAATCAGTATCTGCTACAGGCGACACACTTAAAAGCATAGGCGCACGTGCGCTGAATACTGACGCCACATCCAAAAAGGAAAATGTCGAGGCGCTGTACCGTAAGCGTTTCAAAAAGAAAGGCCGCACCATATCCGTCGACGTGAACGAGAATTATAAAGAAACGAACAGCACTAGTTTCCTTCGCTCCTCCAACACCTATTATACAGATACAATTGGTAACGTTACCATGCCCATCAACCAGGAAAAGATAAATGCAAGTTCGACTTTCTCGTTGAGCGGCAAAGCAGAATATACAGAGCCGCTGTCGAAAGTAGCTTATATAGACGCCAGCTACGCGCTGAGGGTCGATAATAGCGCAGCTCAAAAAACCAGCCTCGACACCAACAACACCGACCGCAGCTATACCGACACCAACGCACTCTACACCAGTCATTACGCGTACAATGTACTGGTAAATACAGGCGCACTGGCCATGCGTTTCGTTTACAAAAAATTCAATTTTTCTTTCGGCGGCAGCGTGTCTGATGCCGGGTATAAGCAACAAGACCTGCGGCATGACACTACTTATAATTACAATTATCTCAACTTCTTCCCGAAAGCAAATTTCAACTACAAGTTTGAGAACCAGGCATCATTGAGTTTCTCATATTCCGGAAGCACGCGCCAGCCTACGCTGCAGCAGATACAACCATTGCTCGACAATACCGATCCGAACAATATTGCTACAGGCAACCCGGACTTGAAGCAGGAATTTCGCCACACATTAAGCGGACACTATAATAGCTATAAAGTGCTCAGTGGGCGGTACATATGGGCGGGCGGTACTTTCAACTTTATACAAAATGCCATCACCAGGGTTGACGAAATAGTATATGGCACCCAGAGGATATACCACTACGAAAATATGAATGGTAACTATTCAGCTTCATTCTACGGCGGTTGGGGATCGCGGATACCAAAAACTGATATCCAGGGCGGCTTCTGGGGTAGTGTAAACCTCGCACATACCAATTCGAAGGTAAATAATGAGCCAAACGTCAGCAACAATAACGTTTACACATTTGGCCCACGTATTGACTATAACAAAAAGGATAAGTTCGAGATCTCTTTTAACTCACAGGTTAATTACAACGATAACCACTCCACTATCAGTACGAATGCCGTCAGCTATTGGTCCACAGATGTTAGCTTGTCTGGGTCTGTACAATTACCATTGAAGTTCGAGATAGGAACCGATATCGACTGGTACATCCGCGAAAAGACAACAGTGTTCCCGACCAATAACAACGTTTTCAAGTGGAACGCCTACGTAAGCAAAAAATTCCTGAAGAAGAGCCAGCTCGAATTGCGCGCTTCCGCCTTCGATATCCTCAACCAGAATATCGGCTTTAGCAGGTATGCGGAGAGCAACTATATCTACCAAAACAACTACAATACCATCCGCCGCTACGGCCTCATCAGCCTGATATGGAACTTTACAAAGACTGCAGCGGGCACGCCTGCTCCGGACAACGGCGGTGGGGGCTTTATGATCCAGAAATAGAAAAACTATGACCAGGAAGTTACTCTTAATAATACCGGCCTTATTTGCGGCGCTTGCGGCGCAGGCACAGTTCACTACTTACGGCAAGATCGAGTATGAACGCAAAGTGAACATCCACCGGCAGATGGACGATATGGCGGCAGACGATGAAAATGCGACATGGGTAGAGAATTTCAAATCAAGGGTGCCTAAATTCAGCACCTCCTATTTCGACATGTACTTCAATACCAACAAGGTTATCTACAAGCCGGGCCGCGAGTCCGAACAGCAATTCAAAATGTTCGGTGGCGGTCCTGCGGCTGAGAATATAGTGGTCACTGATCTGAATGCTCAAAAAGTACAGGCCAACAAACAGGTCTACGACCAGAAGTTCCACATCGAAGACAGTATGCGTGTGCTGAAGTGGAAAATAGAAGATGAAGTACGCACGATAGCTAATTACAAATGCCGCAAAGCAGTGAGCAAGATCTGCGATTCGGTTTATGTGGTGGCCTTTTATACCGAAGACATTATAGTAAGTGGCGGTCCCGAAATGTTTAGCGGTCTGCCGGGCATGATATTGGAGCTGGCCGTTCCGCGTCTTTACACTACCTGGGTCGCCACCAAAGTAGACCTCGTTCAGCCTAAGGACACCGATTTTGAAATAGCCGAAAAGGGCAAAAAAGCCACGCAGAAAGAAATGGTGAGCGCCTTGTCGGAAAGCTTTAAGCAATGGGGCAAAATGGCAACCCGCAATATCTGGTGGGTTGCACTATGATCTTAGTTCTTAGTCCCTTAGGGACGAAATATCCCTAAACGCCGAAGTATTCAATAATACAGGCTTTCAGCAACTCCTCCTGCTCGGCCATGCCTGTCAATGGAACCTTTTCTACCTCTTTAAAATGTGGCCAGCCATCCTGGTCACGCCCTTCAAACTCATAATATCCTGCCTGGCTCAGCAGTGTGCATACAGCCACATGCATCAGGTCTTGTTTCTGTTCCTTGGAGAATTTGCGGCCGGGCACGCTGCCCAACTCATTCACCCCTATCAAAAAGAGTATCCCTTCCATATCCGGCACCTTGCCGAAACGCTCCTCCAGCATTCGTTCCGTCTCCTTCCAGCGCTGTTCCATATTATCCATATCCCTATCTGTATTTTGGCAAAAATAACGCATTTATAACAGCTCATTTTCCGCCCGCCAACTCCGCTTAGGTTTTAAAAAAAGTTAAAAGTATATTGCTGTAATTATTTTTGATTTCGAGTATTTACTTTTGGTTCTCTTATTGAAAGAATATGGAAATAAGCACCTCTTCATCCGACATTCGCGAACTCAACGAACGCATTCACCAGCAGAGCGCTTTTATCGACCTGCTGCTGATGGAACTTAACAAAGCGGTAGTGGGCCAGAAACACATGACCGAGCGACTGCTTATTGGTCTGCTGGCAAATGGCCACGTATTGCTCGAAGGCGTTCCTGGTCTCGCAAAAACATTAGCTATCAAGTCGCTGGCATCGGCCATACACGGACGTTTTGCGCGCATACAGTTCACGCCCGATCTGCTGCCTGCGGACGTGCTGGGCACTATGGTGTATAATCCCCAGGCGCACGAATTTGCGGTGCGCAAGGGACCGATATTCGCCAACTTCATACTCGCGGATGAGATCAACCGCGCACCTGCAAAAGTGCAGAGCGCGCTGCTTGAGGCCATGCAGGAAAGGCAGGTGACCATTGGCGACAGTACATACAAACTCGAAGAGCCCTTCCTGGTATTGGCTACACAAAATCCCATTGAACAGGAAGGTACTTACGAACTGCCTGAAGCGCAGGTCGACCGCTTTATGCTCAAAGTAGTGATCTCTTATCCTAAGAAAGAGGAAGAGCGCAATATCATTCGTTACAACCTCAATCCCCAGGGCATGTCTAAGATCAATCCTGTGGTGCAGCCCGAGGATATCCTGAAAGCCCGTCAGCTGGTGCGCGAAGTGTACATGGATGAAAAGATCGAACAATACATCCTCGACATCGTTTTTGCTACACGCTTCCCCGACGAATATAAGCTGGGCAAATTGAAGCCACTCATCAACTACGGTGCTTCACCGCGCGCCAGCATCAGCCTGGCCCTTGCAGCCAAGGCATATGCATTTATCAAACGCCGTGGCTATGTGATACCTGAAGATATCCGCGCTGTTTGTCACGACGTAATGCGCCACCGTATCGGCATCACATACGAGGCCGAAGCCGAGAACATCAACAGCGAGCACATCCTGAACGAGATCTTGAATGTGGTGGAAGTGCCATAGTATTCGTCATTTCGAACAAACAGAGAAACTCTCTTGAGCATATGTAATCAGCTAAATAGAACTAGTGTCCCGCAAAGAAATTGCGGGACATTTTCTTAATTTCATGTTCCACTTCCAACTAGTAAATAAAGCCCCATGTCCGAAGAACTCGAACTACTCAAATACCCCGTAGGCCGTTACCAGAGGCCGCATGCATACACGCCCGAATTGCTGCGCGAATGGATCAGCATCCTCGAAGCACTGCCATCCTGGCTCGATGCAGTTATTGAGAACCTCGACGAACAGCAGTTGCAGGCTCCTTATCGTCCGGATGGCTGGACCGTCAACCAAACCATCCATCACCTGGCCGATAGCCATATGAATGCCTATATCCGCATAAAGCTGGCACTTACCGAAGACAACCCTACGGTGAAACCATATGAAGAAGCACTATGGGCCGAATTACCTGATTCCCGGGTAGTACCGGTAAATGTGTCAATAACATTGTTGCACGCGTTGCACCGCCGTTGGGTGGCGCTGCTCAGGCACATGAGTGCTGAGGATTGGGAGCGCACTTATTACCATCCAGAAAGCAAACGCGATTTCCCGATATGGGAGGTAGTTGCCCTCTACGCCTGGCACAGCCGCCACCACATGGAGCACGTCCGCGGCCTCCGCGAACGGATGAATTGGTAATAGTCCTGAACGCAGCGCAGCAAGAGAAGGACCTCCCTAAGCCTGCACCGAAGCTAAATTGTCAGATCGGCAGTTGGGGTACATACACTTTTGGCTTTTCACTTTTGATTTTTGACTTATCGTCCTACCTTAGCATAACAAAATCTCCTGCTATGCAAAAAGGACTGCTCGACCTGCACAATGTAATGCGTTGGCTCATATTGTTATTCGCACTGCTGGCCATTATTAAGAGCCTCAGCGGCATGAGCGGTAAAAAACCATTTGGCAAAGGCGACAAGCGCATAGCGCTATTCCTCATGATCTGCTGCGATATCCAGTTGTTGCTCGGTCTCGTTTTATATTATCTCAATGGCTGGTGGTCAGTGCTGATCGGCGGCACATCGATGGCCAGCAAATACAATCGTTTCTTTTCTGTAGAGCACGCAGTTGGTATGATTGTGGCGATCGTTTTGGTACATATTGGCTATAGTCTCACCAAAAAAGACATTCCCGACAACACGAAATTCAAACACCTTTTCTGGTACACACTTATCGCCATGCTCATCATATTGGCCACCATTCCATGGCCGGGCCGCGAGGTAGTGGGTCGTCCTTTTTTTCCCGGCATGTCTGCATAGCACATGGTGCGTAAGTTCTTGCAGCCCTTCTATTCGGCCTATGTGATCCTCACATTTGCTGTTTGTTTGCTCATTCTGTTTCCTGTCTTCGTGGCTGTCAGCCTGCCTAACAATGCCTGGTCGCGGCGCAGCATATGGCGCATTATCCGCCACTGGGCACAGTTCTGGCTGCTGCTCATCGGCATGCCCATGCGCATAAGCGGTCCCAAACCACCGAAAAGAAATTATGTAGTGGTAGCCAATCATATTTCCTATATGGACACAGTTGTGCTCTTCCCATCCATTCCGTTTTACTTTAGGGCGCTTGGCAAAGCCGAGATGGCCAAAATGCCCCTGCTTGGCTTCATCTACAGGCAAATAGTCATAATGGTGAAGCGCGACAATGCGCACAACCGGGCCCGCAGCATGCGGCTTATGTGGCGTGCCGTCCGAAACGAGAGCAGTGTGCTCGTATTCCCTGAGGGTACCTTCAACGAAACATCGCAGCCACTTAAGGATTTTTACGATGGCGCCTTCCGCCTGGCCATCAATGCACAAACCCCCATATTCCCCATGATCTTCCCCGATACGGTGCACCGCTGGCATTATAGCCACTGGTGGGCAGTCTGGCCGGGCCGCAATCGCGCCATCTGGCTCGATCCCGTTCCTGTCGATGGTCTTACCCTCGCAGATGTACCCGCCCTGAAACAAAAGGTGTATGAAATCTTGGAACAAGCCCTCCTCAAAGTGAAAAACACTTGACGCACCCCTCGGCGGCCACATTTAACACATTGTCGCATTCCATCACATTACCATTTGCGCATTGGCACATTTTCATAATTGCACATTAAATTCCCGTACTTTTGCGCCAAATTTTTAAAATGGCACTTCAGGCAGGTATCGTAGGTCTCCCCAACGTCGGCAAATCCACCCTTTTCAACGCAGTGAGCAATAGCGCCAAGGCGCAGGCCTCCAACTATCGCTTCTGCACCATCGAGCCCAATGTAGGCCAGGTGGATGTGCCCGATGAAAGGCTGGCAAAACTGGCCGAACTGGTGCAGCCCCAGCGTGTAGTGCCCACCACTATCGAGTTCGTGGATATCGCGGGCCTGGTGAAGGGTGCGAGCAAGGGTGAGGGTTTGGGCAATAAGTTCCTGGCCAATATCCGTGAAGTGGACGCCATCGTGCACGTTATCCGCTGCTTTGAAGATGACAACATCCTCCGCGAAGAAGGCGCTATCAACCCAATCAGTGACAAAGAAATAATAGACACGGAGCTGCAGCTCAAAGACCTCGAAAGCGTAGAAAAGAAGATACAGCGCACCGAAAAGATCGCTAAGAACGATCCTAAGGCAAAGCGCGTGCTGGATGTGCTGTTAAAATGCCAGGAGCACCTCTCACAGGGCAAGAATGTCCGGGGCCTGCAGCTCGAAGGCGAAGATTTTGAAGCTATAGCCGACCTCTTCCTGCTTACGCAGAAACCGGTGCTCTATGTGGCCAATATCGACGAAGCAGCCATTCAGACAGGAAATAAATATTCTGAAGCGCTTGTAAAGGCAGCTAACGAAGAAGGCGCCGGTGTTATCGTGATGAACAATAACATCGAGGCCCAGATATCGGAAATGGATAGCGAAGAAGATAAAGCAGTTTTCCTTGCCGAATATGGCTTGAAAGAACCCGGCCTCAACCGGCTTATTCGCGCCACATACCAGTTACTCAATCTCATCACCTACTTCACTGCCGGCGTGCAGGAAGTGCGTGCCTGGACCATCCACCGCGGCTGGAAAGCGCCACAGGCGGCATCAGTAATACACACCGATTTCGAAAAAGGCTTCATCAAGGCCGAGACAATCGCCTATGACGACTATGTAAAATACGGCAGCGAATCAGCAGCCCGCGACAATGGCCGCCTGCGCATAGAAGGAAAAGAGTACATAGTGCAGGATGGCGACGTGCTGCACTTCAGGTTTAATGTGTAGGGTATCATAAAAACTAAATTTCGCCAATCCAAAAACCCTATCGAACTTTGCAGGGCACAAGCCATTTCCTCGGATGTCTTTGTGCCCTTTAGTAAATCCTTGTGTCCTTTGTGGTTTATCTACGCGAAGCACAAAAAGGGAAATAAGGAGAAATAACTATATAATACATGTAAACTGACTATCAATGATTTACGGTCTAAAGACTGACGCCAACAGGAAATAACTTACCGGCAGGAAAAAAGGAAAAAACGAAGTACTGGTCACCCCTTCAGGGGCAAGGGGGTTCTCAACTTTTCCTTACCTTCACCCCTCATAATTTATTTCAATGAAATATTTACCAATACCATCAAAGCTATATACACAAAACCGCCAGCGCTTTATCAAAAAGATGAAGCCTAATTCCATCGCCATTTTCCCGGCCAATCCCATACTGCCGACCAATGGTGATGCGATCTACGATTATATCCCTGAGTCGGATGTGATATGGATGTCGGGCATAGTGCAGGAAAAAAGCATGGTGGTATTGTATCCGGATAATCCCGACCAAAGCGCCCGTGAGGTGCTGGTGTTGCTGCGCCCCAACGAAACTTTGGAAAAATGGGAAGGTCATAAGCTGCGTAAAGAAGAGGCTACCGCCATTTCAGGCATTCAAAACATACAGTGGCTCGATAGCTTTGATGCCATGCTGCAGGTGATGATGCACAATGCCGACACTGTTTACCTCGACAGCAATGAGAACGACAGGCTCGACACTTCGCTCTTCCGGCCCGATCTTTTATACGTGCACCAGTTCATGCAGCGCTACCCGCTGCACAACTATGAGCGTGCCGCACGCATCCTGAAGGAACTGCGCGGCGTAAAAACCAAAGAAGAGATTGCCGTGGTGCAAACTGCAGTAGATATTACAGAAAAGGCATTCCGCCGCGTGATGCAGTTCATTAAGCCCGGTGTAATGGAATATGAGATCGAGGCCGAGATCACACACGAGTTCCTGCGCAACCGTGCCACCCGTCACGCCTATGGCGCCATCATTGCCTCCGGCGATAGGGCGCGCATACTCCACTACGTGGAGAATAACCAGGAATGCAAAAGCGGCGAACTGATACTGATGGACTTCGGCGCGCAGTATGGCAACTACAATGCAGATCTTACACGTACCATTCCCGTAAACGGCAAGTTCACCAAGCGACAAAAAGAAGTGTACAATGCCGTGCTGGCAGTGCACAACTACGGCAAGAAATTGCTGAAGCCCGGCATCAGGTTCCCCGACTATGTGAACAAGATCAATGTGGAGATGGAAAAGCAATTGCTCAGCATCGGGCTGATCACCAAAAGCGATATCAAAAACCAGGATCCCGCTAATCCCGCATACCGTAAATATTTCTACCACGGCGTCACCCATCACCTCGGTGTTGATGTGCACGACTTGGGCACACGTACCGAAGCCGTTAAGGAAGGCATGCTATTTACAGTAGAGCCCGGCATCTATATAGAAGAGGAGCAAATGGGTATCCGTATCGAGAACAATATCTGGATCACCAAAAGCGGTAACGAAGATCTGTTCAGGAAGATACCCATCACGGTAGAAGAGATCGAAGCCTGCATGAAACGTAAATAATGCTTACTTCGTTAGCTTATTTAACGTTCGGTCAATGGTTTTCTGCCTGAACTTAAAACGCCGCGCTATTGTAAGCCGGTAGCTGCTCAGGTCGAAATCTTCCCTGGTTGAAGGTATAGGGGTCATGTTTTTGGTGAAAAGCCACAAATACTGGAAGCCGACGAAATAACGTGTCGAGTTATACCCTACTCCGAGCCTGAACGCGATATCGAGCTGAGTGCTCACCTTGTCGTTGCGGCTGTCAGCTACCGTGTTCGACAAGGTGGTATAGCTAAAACCCTCGCCCAGGTTCAGTGCAGCAGAAGCAAAGTAGTTTTTGTGTATTACCAGGTTATACGCATACCCCACATTTACCACAAGGCTATAAATATTCGACCTGTTAAACTTGTCCCCGCGAAAGAACGTCGCATTATTTATGTCCCCTGGAATAATTGATGAATCGGCATTGATCAGGATAGTATATATACCTGCTCCCAGCATTGGCGAGCCGGCACTTTTTTTCTGAAACTGCTTTTGCGAAAATGTGCTGGCCATTGAGAATCGCTTGGCGTTGAAGATATATTCACCATCAATACCTATAACCCCGGTGCGCAGGTCAGGGCGTATATAATAGGGATTGGCAGTGTAATTGTTCAGTATGGCTGCCGGATCAGTGACGTAGTAGCCACGGTAGTATTTACCGTAGATATTGAAGGTGATCTTGGGCAGGAATATCTCCGTCGACAGGTCGAAACTCTTTGTCCTCCCATATTTTTCATATTCCTTCACGATGCCGGTCCGGAAACCGAGCGTAAGGCCTATCCCCCTGTAGCTGGCGCCGAAGCCAAGGTTGACCGGTGTATTCGGCTGGTATTTTATCGATTCACCTGCAGCCCGATCTATTAATTTATAATCGATGAAGTTCCGGGAGCCTACGATTTTCACAGTAAGGTTTTTGGGCCAGGCGCCTATGTAGGAGCTGTCGTATTTTACTTTAACGGCCTTTACTATGGTCTTGATATTGTCCTTTATATCCTGGCCGAGAGCAGCCAAAGAAATGAGATTGCCGACGATACAGCACAATACAAAAGTCACGCCCCGTTTCACCATATCCTGTTGTTATGCAAATATAAGGCCATGGTGGTACGGCGCGATGCAATGGGTTAGAGCAGGAAGCTACAGCTGCGAAAGAACATTTGTTATCCGCAGCGCTGTTTCTGCCTTGCCGATCATCTCCGCAATGATAAATACGCCGGGACCAAATTTGCCGCCAACCAGCATAACGCGGAGCGGCAGCAGCACATCGCCTTTTTTAAGACCGTGCTGATCGAGCACACCGTTAAAGTGCTGCTCAATTGCAGTATGCTCCCAACTACCGATACCGTCCAAACCAGCCAGCCAACTTTCGAAAAATTGCCTTTTCTTTTCATCCCACTTGGCTTGTATGGATGGCAAATCAATATGCTGCGGAGTAACAAAGAAGAAACGACCCTGCTGCACAAAATCGGGAAGAAGCGTGCATCGTTCTTTGATGAGCCCGATTACTTTTTGCAAATAGCTATCATCAATAGGGATCTGTTCTTTTTCAAAGTACGGTTTCACCAATGGCAGCAACTTATCATCAGCCGTATGCTGTATGTATTGATGATTGAACCACTTTGCTTTTTCGTAGTCGAACTTGGCACCGCCCTTATGCACCCTGTCGATGGAGAATTTTTGCACCAGCTCATCAAGCGAAAATATCTCCTGTCCGGTACCGTCGTTCCAACCCAGCAGTGCAAGCATATTTACGAAAGCCTCCGGCAGAAAGCCACGCTCTTTAAATCCGGTAGTTGTGTCATTTGTCTTCGGGTCTTTCCAATCCATAGCGAACACGGGGAAGCCCAGCCTGTCGCCATCGCGCTTGCTGAGCTTGCCATTGCCATCGGGTTTCAGTATCAACGGCAGGTGGGCCCACTGCGGCATGTTATCCTTCCAGCCGAGGTACTCCCAAAGCAGGAGGTGAACAGGAGCACTAGGCAGCCACTCCTCTCCCCGAAAGGCGTGTGTTATCTTCATCAGGTAATCGTCAACCACTACGGCCAAATGATAAGTGGGCATACCGTCGGCTTTGAGCAGCACCTTATCATCAACAAGATTGGTATCGAAGTGTATCTCGCCCCTTATCATATCAGTGAAGCTCACTGTCTGATTTTGCGGCATTTTGATTCGTATTACATAGGGAGTTTTCTTTTCCAGCAGATCCACCACTTCCTCAGCCGGCAATGATAACGAGTTACGCATTTGCTGGCGGGTGTTGCTATCGTATTGCGGATTGGGATTAGTATCGGTGCGCAGCTGGTTGCGCATATTTTCCAGTTCGTTCGTTGTGTCGAAGGCATAGTACGCATGGCCGGCATCTACCAGCTTCTGCGCATATTCGTAGTATAGGTGTTTACGTTCACTTTGCCTGTAGGGGGCATAAGGTCCACCTTTCTCCGGACTTTCATCCGGAATAAGGCCACACCATTTGAGGCAGTCCACTATGTATTGTTCGGCACCTTCTACATAACGGTTTTGATCCGTGTCCTCGATGCGCAGCACAAACTCCCCACCGTGGTGATGCGCAAAAAGATAGTTGTATAGAATGGTGCGCACACCGCCAAGATGCAAACCACCTGTTGGACTAGGGGCGAAGCGCACTCTTACCTTGTTACTCATAAGGCGGCAAAGTTAAGGCCTGCGGGTCTTAAGAAAAAACAAAGGCTGCAGCCTGAGACTGCAGCCTTTACCGACGGGCAAAATATTTTAATAGTGACCAAACAGGTAGCCCACAGATATACCCATACCCCAATTCCTTATATAATTATCCGGATCACCTTCCGGCAATATGTTTGACAGACCAAATCCAAGGTTGCCGCGGACGAATAGTCCCATGGCGCTTTCGTAACCCAGGTTAAGATTCAAACCGCCATCGAAGGGCCTGATATCATCTGTAATGGCGTTGCCAATTCGGGCAGTCGCCTTCCTGTTGTTCTCAGATGCCAGCACACGTCCTGTTGGAGTAACTACGGATGTCCCATTTTCGTTGGTAATAGTTCCATTCAGAGCAGCTGCTGCATAAGGGCCACCTCCAAAGAAAAATTGTCCACGCCTGTGGCCAAACTTAAACTCCAGGTTTAAGGGCATTTCGATGTAGTTGATACGGAAGTCATTTCTTATTTCGTTAGTTCTAACCGTGCCATTTGCCTCCAGCACCGTGGTGCTATATTCTTCGCTTGCACCCTTCATGTTATAAAACAGGCCGGGTTGAAGGGCGAAATGGCGTGTAATGCCGATGTCTATTACACCACCCACTTTGAAGCCGGCACGCATGCCGTCGCTTACATCAACACCATTATAGCGTTCAGAAAAACTGGTAGAATTTATGCCTATTTCGGGACCTACCGATACCCTCTGGGCCTTGACAGCAAATACTGAAACTAAGCCCAATCCTAATAGCAAAAATGTCTTTTTCATAGTCTTATTTTTGGTTCTCAGCAGCACCATTGATAAGACTATGCCATAACGGCGTTAACAAAAAGTGAAAAGGAAGATACGGACACCCTGCTATTGCGCTAAATCCTGCGTTTTCTTTGGTTTATCGCCAAACAGGTAACCGACCCTAAGCGAAAAACCCATATTGCGGCTTTTGGCATCCGGATAGTTGCTGAGGTTGGTAATGCCCAAGGCGAACTCAGCACGGAGAAATAAACCGTTGCTAAATTCGTAACCCTCGCATACCTTAAATCCATAGTCCAGCTTCTGGTAGCCAAAACTGTCGTCTGCAAAGGTCTGTGAAGTCGTATTTCTTATTGATGAATCGAAGGAAACAACAAGCGCATCTGCGGTAATATCCTGTTTTACCGTTTGCTTGCCGGCCACCCCATAGGCCACATAAGGGCCTGCTCCTATGAAGAACCGATTGCCTCCCGGCTGCCCCCATTTATACAGAACATTCACAGGCACCTCCACGTAGTAAAACTTTGATTCCTGCTTCATCGTAATGCCGCCATTGGCAGCGATGTTGAAGGAGGAAACAGGTATACCGATCGACAGTTTTGTGGTTGCCTCCTCATTGCCACTTTTCATGGTAAATAAAGCGCCAGGCTGCAGGTAGACCCTGTTTGTGATGCCATAGTCGGCCAGTATGCCCAGGCTACCGCCAAAGGTGGACTTTGTGATCGCAGTAGCCCCCCAAACATTTTTATTGTCACTCAACTTATTGTAGGACCCCGCCAATTCTGCGCCATAGCGAAATTGCGCTGGAGAGGATTGCGCAAAGAGTAGGAAAAGGGCAATGAGTATCTGTTTCATACAAAGAAATATCTGCAAATGTATATCAAATTAACCATCAGGTGGTCATGTTGAACAACATCTCATAAAGCCGCCTGGCATGAACATTAGTATACTGCCGATCGTTGAGCGAAGCGACCCATTTAATACGACGAATAGCATTTGTTAAGAATAATTCATCTGCCCCCAGCAGGTCGTTAAGATCGAGGGTTCTTTCGTGTACTGCTATCCCGTTAGCAGCGAGCGTCTCCATCACGAAACCCCGCATTACACCTTCAACACACCCATCCCCGAGCTGCGGGGTATACAGTTTGTTTTCAGACACAACAAACAGATTCGCAATAGTAGTTTCGACGATATTCCCATGCGTATTTTTTACCAGGAGGTCGTCCAACCCGCGCGCCTTGCACTGATCAATTGCGGTTTCATAAAGCATGGGGTTCCATGTCTTTTTGTTGGCAACAGCATCGGTGAGCTTCGAGATGCCTTCGGCAATACCCAGCCGCAAGCCGATCTCGTTGAAAAGAACAGCAGCCGGCGTAAGCGGAAACGTCTCAAAGCAAAGCACTGCCGGGGCGCCGGCGCCGGACTGCGGAAATACACTGAGCCTGAGCCGGCAAAGGTTGCTCATTTCGTTTGCCACGGCGGTAGCTATAGCCTGTTTTTTCAGCCAGCGGCAGTTAAAATTTTCAGGCAAGGTAATTCTAAAATGTGCCAGCCCCTTGCACAGCCTGCTCCAATGCAATTCCGCCAACTGTACTTCTTCTTGTTCGATCAGAATGGTCTCAAACAAAACACTTTGGGTAATGCCCCTAGCAGGCGCTTGTAGTTCTTCCTTCAATAGTTCGCCATTGAAATTGACGTATTTCAATATTCGAATATATTAAAATGTGTTGACAAATATTAGCTTATATATCTATTACCTACTGTGTGCTAACTTACGTACTTTTGCCCAAATTTATTTTCGAAGATGATCCTTAAAGAGCCACTGCCTGTAAAGTGGATTGCTGAATTTACCGGGGCGACGATCAAGGGAGATGCTATGCAGATGGCGACTGGTATAAATGAGATACATAAGGTGACAAAGGGCGATGTGACCTTTGTGGATATTGAAAAGTATTACAACGTAAGCCTTAACTCAGCAGCAACGATCATTTTTATCAATAAAGAGGTAGACTGCCCCCCGGGGAAGACCTTATTAATGCATGACGACCCGTTCACAGCCTACGTAAAACTTGTAAAACATTTTTTCCCTTTCGAGCCCGCCAATAAGATGATCGCCGATACTGCTATTATCGGCGAGGGTACCCATCTGCAGCCAAACGTTTTTGTCGGGAATCATGTACGGATCGGTCGTAACTGCATCATACATCCCGGCGTGGTGATATATGATGGTGCTATCATAGGCGACAATGTGATCATCCAGGGTAACTCAGTATTGGGAGGTGATGCCTTTTATTTTAAGACCCGGAGAGACCGCGAAGTGCAGCATGATAAACTGGAAAGCTGCGGACGATTGATAATAGAAGACGATGTGGAAATAGGCGCATGCTGCACGATAGACCGCGGCGTGAGCGGCGATACCATCATCGGGAAGGGCACAAAGCTGGATAACCATATCCATATAGGCCACGGCGCTGTTATAGGCAAGAATTGCCTGTTTGTGGCGCAGGTGGGTATAGGCGGCAAGGCCATCATAGAAGACGAAGTGATGCTGTGGGGCCAGGTAGGAGTGAGCAAAGATCTGACAGTCGGCAAGGGCGCTATCGTGTACGCACAAAGCGGGGTGGCATCGAGCATAGAAGGCGGCAAGATCTACTTCGGCAGCCCTGTAATGGAAGCCCGTGAAAAAATGAAAGAGCTTAACTGGATCAGGCGTATACCTGAGATCTGGGAAAAAATCACCAAGGGCTAAAGTTTTCCAAACTCATTTAACTGTTCTGCGTCCGGATACCCTTTAGGTATGGGATGTGCTTTTATGAACTTCGCTGCGGCGGCACTATCTATACCGCCCGGGATAAGCACACCTGAACGCAGTAATTGCTGTACCAAATCGGCAATCACGTTTTTTGTTTCCCCGAAGATTGCCCGCTTGCCTCCCGTGTTAAAAGTTATGATGTAATACTGTCGGCCTTTTATCTGCACCTTGCCGGGATATATATCGATCAACGGCGTACCAGCAAAACTGACAATAGAATACGTGGGTGGCACAATATGCGTTCGCTTTAGCAAGGCGAGCCGCTCGCCTTTGAGCCTTATGGTATCATCGGCTGCATGATTGGCTTGTGCGTACACAGTTTGCATGAAGCACGATAAGATTAACAATATCAGGGGGCAAGTTTTCAAGAAGTCGAAATTAATGGTAAAAGACCATTACCGAAAACCTGCCGCCTGATCTATTTTATTCCTTGAGGGTTATCACGGACGTATCAGCGTAAGATGTCTTTACCAGGTAAGCTGCATTAGCCGCACTGGCCGGCAGCGGCGTAAAAAGAAAAGCTCCCCGCATTTGCAGAGAGCTCCCTGATCTTTCGACGATCACAATTTAATAAGTTCGTCCGTCTTTAAGTCGTAAAAATGGTACTGTGTGAGCGGGGCATCATTATCAGCTACTATTTTGAGTTTTACCTTGTATTTGCGATTCCATTTAGACCGGATGGAGCTGAAGAACCAACCTTTGGTAAGATAGGCCTCCAGTATAGGATGTACATGCAAGGCGAGCTGGCGATGACCCTGATTGATCAGGTAAGAGAGATCTTTCTCCATATCGTCGGCTAACAGTATTGAAGGACCGATCTTACCTGTTCCTTTACAAGTCGGACAAACCTCGGCTGTAGATATATTTAGCTCCGGGCGCAGGCGCTGGCGCGTTATCTGCATCAGCCCGAACTTAGAGATCGGCAATATGGTATGCCGCGCACGATCATTGGCCATGGCTTGCTCCATTGCATCGAGCACTTGCTTTTTGTTTTCAGCCAGCTTCATATCAATGAAGTCGATGATCACAATTCCACCCATATCGCGCAGGCGCATCTGGCGTGCAATCTCCTGTGCTGCCTCAAGGTTGGTCGCCAAAGCGTTTTGCTCCTGGCCGGCCTCCGCGCTGCGGGTACCACTATTAACATCTATTACGTGCAGCGCCTCTGTATGCTCGATGATGAGGTAAGCGCCGCTATTCATGTTTACGGTTTTGCCAAAGGCTGCTTTCACCTGCTTGGAGATACCGAAAGTATCGAATATGGCCTGGTTACCGTTGTGGTAGCTCACGATCTCTTCCTTTTCAGGTGCTATGCGGGCAATATACTCTTTGGTCTCGCCCATCAGCTTTTTATCATTCACCACTATTTTCTGGAAGCTGTCACTAAGCAGGTCGCGGAGAATTGAGGTCGTCTTGTCCTGCTCGCTATGAATGAGCAAAGGCGACTTCGCGCCTTTCAGGTTCTCCTGGATCGAGCGCCACATTTCGGCAAGGTCCAGCATGTCTTTATGCAGCTCTGCAGTATTCTTGCCTTCTGCAGCTGTGCGCACTATTACGCCGAAGTTCTTTGGCTTTATGCTTTCTATTATCCGCTGGAGGCGTTTCCGCTCATCGGCCGAATGTATTTTACGAGATATGGCAACTACATCGTTAAACGGAGTAAGCACCACGAAACGGCCGGGAAGAGATATTTCGCAACTAAGGCGGGGGCCTTTAGCGGAGATCGGTTCCTTTAGAATTTGTACCAATATCTCGGGCTTGCCCTGCATCACTTCAGTTACCTTGCCCGTCTTGAGTATCTCGGCTTCGTTTTTGAACTTGCCGAACTCGTTACCCCACGGCACATTGCCCTCAATAGATTGACGACTGAATTTTACCAGGGAGCGGAAATAAGGACTGAGGTCCGTATAATGCAAAAATGCATCTTTCTCGTAACCAACATCCACAAAAGCTGCATTCAGGCCGGGCATCAGCTTTTTCACTTTGCCCAGGTACAGGTCGCCTACGGCAAACTTGTCCTGCCCATGCTCGTAGTGGAGTTCCACGAGCTTTTTATCTTCCAGCAAGGCTATTTCCACACCATCGCCGGAAGCGTTAATAATAAGTTCTTTGTTCATCTTTCCGTCTTTTACCAGGCCTCCTGGCCGGTAAGCGTCATGCACGAGTAAGGATACCTTAAATAGACTGTCGCATATCCCGTATATAGCAGAAGCTGCACCTGATCTGGTGCAGTATTGCTACAACAATAATAGTTACCGGGAATGCAGGGCATGAACGCCCGCAAACAGGAGGGTGGATGTTAACCTACCTACCTTGCTTACTTGTTCTTCTTCTTATGACGGTTCTTTCTGAGGCGCTTTTTGCGCTTGTGAGTGGCAATCTTATGTCTTTTCCTTTTTTTACCGCAAGGCATAGAATAGTTTTTAAAAAAATTATTTTAATGAATTTATATGCTCGTCAATATTCCTGCTGAGTCCGGGGTCATTGGCTGTCCTTTTAGCCCGTTGCAGCAATTCAATTGCTTTACTCTTGTTGTTTTGCGCCTCGTAAACCTGGGCCAGGTAAATCATTGCGTCAATATTTGACGGCTGTACTCTCAATACCGTTTCAAATCTCGGTATCGCCTTATCCAACTGCCCCGACTGTATGGACATTTCGCCCAACATCATATTGGCAGCTATGTCATCAGGTTTTTTCTGAACGATCTCTCGCAGCAAACCCACTCCCTTCATCGGTTCTCCCGTCAGTACGTATCCCTTAGCAAGTCCTATCTTCGCAGTATCGTTGTCCGGGTTCAAATGCAATGCACGCTGAAAACAATCGACAACCTGCATGGCATCCCAAACCTGTACCCCCTCCGTGCTGTCTTCAGCCAGCCTCTCGAGGAAGAATTGGCCTGCAAAATTGAGCTTTTTTTCTGAATTCTCCAATTTTGCGCTGAGAGAGGTATAATAACCGGCTATGCGTAATTGTTTGTGATCGTTCCAGAAGTGGGCCAGGCGGTAAAAAACCACAGCCATGCTGCTGGAATCGCGCATGGCTGTCAGTTCATTTTCTATGGCTTTTATGCTATCTGAGCCGGCAGGCACCAACTGTGCTTTGGCGGCGGACAGCATTGAGTCAAGAGAGGCAGGCTTCACTGTGTTCGTGGGGCCCATACCGGCCATAGGCGGGGTATTACCTGTTTTTTTGGCCGGCGGAGTAGTGTCTCCGCCCCAATATAATATCGCTATCAGGACAACTGCAGCAACAATTGTAACGTAATGTACCGGGCGCACTTAAGAAAATTTGTGCGCAAAGGTAACGAAACAAGTGCTGCAAACAGTTTTATACAGTCTAGTCTTCAACCAGGTCGTGCTCGTTGTGCTCAACCAGGTCGTGCTTAGATTCCTTTACGGCCTGAACAAATTCCTTAGCAGGCTTGAAAGCAGGAATAAAATGCTCAGGTATCTCAACGGCTACATTCTTCTTGATATTGCGGCCGATCTTTGCAGCGCGTTTTTTAAGAATAAAGCTGCCGAAACCACGTACATAAACGGGCTCACCTTCAACTAATGAAGTTTTCACTTCTTTAAAAAATGCTTCCAGAGCTACAAGGATGTCCACTTTGGGAATGCCTGTTTTTTCGGAAATGCTGCTAACAACGTCGGCTTTTCTCATGATTTTCGATTTTTATTTATGTGTAATGAACAGGTATTGACATGGTACCTGAACAGTCAAAAAGGTTACATTTTCGCTCGCAATAATCAAACCAAATGAACTTTATAGTTTAAAAATTCTTGCCATAGCAATAATAATTTAACCGAGGGGAAAATTGCTCTCCGCCTAAAAGGCGGATAATTAAAGGATTATGGAATAAATTATTATGCAATAATTTTTTTCAAAAATAGTAATTAATTGGGAACATGCCACTTAAATATTAAAAGGTATATGTGGAAAATGGGGAAATTTTTTCCCATTTTTACCCAATTTGACGTTGTGTAACCTCCACAAAATCAGCTAGTTCGACTAATGTGAACTATAGAGCCTTTTAAATTCGCACAAAAACTTTCATCATTTTCGGTCTATTTTTGGGGTCAAATTCGCTTCGATGGAACGGGATATTCGCAAAAGACGAGCGGTGGCTTACTGGCTTATAGCCGGGGTGTTGATGATCATCATCCAAACCCTGCTGGGGGGTATCACACGACTGACGGGCTCCGGCTTATCGATAACGGAATGGAAGCCTATAATGGGGGCATTGCCACCTATGAACGAACAGGATTGGAATAAGGCTTTTGGCGGGTATAAGGAGATAGCACAATACAAATACATCAACAGCCATTTTACCCTGGCAGACTTCAAAGCGATCTTTTTTTGGGAGTGGCTGCACAGGCTGTGGGCCCGGCTGCTGGGAGTAGTATTCGCGGTGGGTTTCGTGTTTTTCCTGACAAAAAAATATTTCAGCAAGGCGATGATACAGCCCTTTATCGTACTGTTCATACTGGGGGGGCTGCAGGGCTTGATCGGCTGGGTCATGGTAAAGACAGGCCTTAATACAGAGGATGTGCATGTGAGCCATATCGCACTGGCTATTCACTTCATTTCTGCAATGATCCTGGCCTGCTACACTTTGTGGTTTGCCCTGCAATTGCTGATACCGGACGAAAAGCGCACTATTTCCGGCCGGCTACATAGCTTTACTATCATAGTAATTGCAGTACTTTTCATGCAGCTAACCTATGGAGCATTTATGGCGGGGCTAAAGGCAGCCATGACCGCACCTACCTGGCCGGATATCAATGGCGATTACCTGCCATCGCAGCTGAGCTCGCAAAGCCTGATAAGCAATCCTATCAACGTGCATTTTATACACAGGGAGATCGCTTACCTGCTTTTCACGCTGATCATTATATGGTTCTTTGTCGCCGGCAAATATGCAAGGCAACTTAACGGAACGCTTTTGAACAGAACACGTTGGTGGCCGCTTTTGCTTGTGCTTATGCAGGTAATACTGGGTATCTGCACTGTGCTAAATGCGCCGCATATGGTGCAGGGAAAGTTTGGTGGTTTCGAGACATTGGCAGAGCTGCACCAGATGGTTGCCATGTTCCTGTTAATGTCGCTGGTGGTGAACCTATATGTGGTGGGACGGGGCAAAACTGCTTAGTCTTTTTCCTCGCTAGTGGTATCGTGCCTTGTTTCTTTATCGAGTGGCAGTAAGTATAGCAGTGGTATGATGCCGTAAATGGCAAAAGCGATGTAGATAGAGACCCAAGCAAGAACGCCACCCGCTAGGTACATTATCGGGGCCGCGAAAAAGGACAATCGCACATTCTTCATTACCTTCTTTTTATCGTAACTGTCTTTCAGGTAATTCTTTGTATTATAATAATAAAGCCAAACCAGCATAGTGCTGGTTAGGGACACAGTTACGCCCCATACGGTGATGAATACGGGCAGATGGTAATGGCCCATCAATGCCGTAGGAAAGGGCAGCATGCAGATAAAGAACAATAACAGGTTATTGATCCAGATAACGCCATAGTCGCTCTGGTTGGCCATATGCATTATCTGGTGATGGTGCAGCCACATTATTGCAACGAAAAAAAAGCTGATGACCCAACTATAAAAAGCAGGCAATACATTGAGTATGGCCTCCCAGACCATGTGCATGTCTTTGGCATTTTCTATTTCGGGTATTTTCAGTTCCAGTACAAGGAGCGTGATGACAATGGCGAAAACAGCATCGCTAAAGGCCTCGAGGCGGCCTTTTGAAAATTGCCATTCTTTGAACTTGTCGAATAAGCTCATGGTTCATCGTTTCCGGTTGCATACAATATACAAAAGCGCCATAAATTTTTTATGTACTTACATGACAATGCCGCTTCAATATTAAATATTTCCCCTTCCATAAAAAGGCCTTAGGAATGCGGAACATTTTTTGTAGTTTACTATTGAATGTCGAAAGGCGCCCTGCGAAATAGAATACGCCATGTTTATTACTTTCTGCCTGTGCAGCTGGTAATACTACATTTCCGCAAGTATCAATTGCTGCTTTTTTTCTGGCTCATTCTTGTAGCAACAGTCACCGGGCATTTTGCATCGCACTTCGGGGCAGCTACCCTTTTCCTTGCACCAGAGTACCTGGGCAGTGTGAGCTTTTACAGCATGTTCCTGCTGGGGGGCGCTATGGCCGTGTTCACCATGTCATGGCATATTACCACATTCATCATCAACGCGCATCGCATTCCCTATATGGGAGCAGCGCGACAGACCTTCCTTGTATATGTGATCAATAATTCAATCATTCCTATCGTCTTTCTTGCGTTTTACTCTTTTATGAGTATTCGCTTTCAATGGTATTACGAGCATGCTGATGTAAAATTCATACTAGTTACACAGCTTGGCTTTTATATCGGGTTTATGTTGGTCGTGGTGTTTTCCTTTGCCTATTTTTTCAGGGTGGGCCGCGACCTTATTAAGACGGTGCTCACCACTATCACCAACCCATCGCGCATCAGGGACATCATTCCATACGATGCACTGGACTATGAGGTGGATATCATAAGGGTAGACAATTACTTTACCGAAACCCTCAGAGTGGCGCATTGCGATGAATTGGAACGCTACCATCCGCGCATGCTCAACGCTGTGTTAAGGCGGCATCACCGTAATGCAATTGCTGCCACCATATTTGCTATTGTGTTGCTGTTCATGCTGGGTATATTCATGGACCAGCCCGTGCTACGTATCCCGGCGGGCGGCGGCTTCCTGATCTTTTTCGCCATTATGATGGGGATCGTAGGTGCTGTAAAGTACTTCCTGCGCAGCTGGGAGCTGTTAGGTTGGGTGATAATAGGCTTGCTATTGTCTGCACTGGTAGGCAGGCATGTTTTTGACCTACGCAGTATTGCGTTCGGGGTGAACTACCATACACCGAAAAGCGAACAACCGGAATATAGCCACGACCATTTAGTACACCTCTTCGACAAGCAGCGCTACGAGCAAGACAGAGCGGGTGAAATAGCCAGGCTGGAAAGATGGAAAAGCAAACGCATTGCCGCCGGAGATGCTAAACCGCCACTGGTGGTGATCAGTATCAGCGGGGGAGGATCCAGAGCGGCCTATTGGGCATTCAGGTCAATGCAGTATGCAGATAGTATCACCGGGAAAAAGCTATTCAGCAATACTGTGCTGATAAGCGGCGCATCGGGCGGTATGATGGGGGGGGCGTACTGGCGCAGCGTACATGACGCTTACAATAACGGTATCATAAAAGATCTGTACGATCCAAAATACCAGGCGAACATTGGCAAGGATCTGCTGAATGCTATTATTTTTTCGTTCGCCAGCGTCGACCTGATCAACCCTTTCAACAAAATATCGATCGAAGGGCACAGCTATACCAAAGACCGGGGATATGCCATGGAACATGAGCTGGTAAATAACACTGGCAGCATGCTTGATAAAACCCTTGGGGATTTTAAAAAAGAAGAAGCGAATGGTGATATACCGGCAATGATATTTAACGGCACAATAATCAATGACGGGCGTAAGTTGATGATGAGCGCACAGCCGGTCGCCTACCTTACAAGGCCGGAATGGACGCTGAATGACAGTATAGACCCTCCTATAGACGCGGTTGACTTTGCAACGATGTTCGAGAAGCAAAATCCGTATAGTTTGCGTATCAGCTCTGCTATACGTATGAATGCAACTTTCCCGTTCATACTGCCGGTAGTGCGGCTGCCATCCAGGCCGATCATCAATGTGATGGACGCCGGTATGCGTGATAATTTTGGCACTGAAATAGCGAGCCGGTATCTTTTTGCAATGCGGCATTGGATAGCCGAAAACACGGGCAACGTGATATTCCTGGAAATACGTGACACCAGGGAAGGTGAAATGCACCCACCTGAAGAACAAAGCTCGTTAGGCAGCATGATATCAGATCCCGTATTTGTGATACAGAACAAATGGGAGGTATTCCAGTCGTATTATCACGGCTACCTGAAGGATTATGCCCCATACATCACGGGAGGTAAACTCAGGTTCATATCGCTGGAATATGTGCCCGAGGAGAAAGACAAATCTGCCGCGCTCAACTTCCACCTTACGCAAAAGGAAAAAATGGATATTTATCGTTCTATCTACTATCCACGCAACCAGGCTGCACTCGATACCCTAAAAAGCCTCCTGAAATGATGTTACATTTGTGCACAGCCCGTGACTACAATTGTATTTCATATTAACCTGCTGCTTGCAGGCGGCATCGAAAAGGTGTTGATAGACTTGCTGCGCGCCCTGGACCCCAAGCGTTATCGCGTGAAATTGTCGCTGGGGTACAACCTGGAGGAACTGGAGATATTAAGGGACAAAATTCCGCCCCATGTGGAGATATGCTACATAGTGAGCGACAAGCGACTCAGTTTCGCAAAGAAAAGGAAGATAGCAGGCAACATATCTGCACCCGTAAAGCTATATGGCGATATCGTGCTCCCCTACTTTCAAAAAAGGGTTTGGAACAAAAGGTTGCCGGAGATCATTAAAGATGCAGACGTCATTGTCGACTTCGATACCACACTCGCGCCTTACTACAAATTATTGGAGGGTAAGAAGAAGATCGCTTATTCGCATTTCAGTCTTGCCCACTACTGGAAAGAAAATGCAAATGTCAGCAGACGTAATAAGCTGGCCCGCCGGCTGACGCATTACGATACTATCATCACCATTTGCGACGAGATGAAGGAAGAGATGGTAGCGATGTATCCCGAACTAAAGGAAAAAGTGGTTCGGCTTTATAATGCCCTCGACTTTGAAAAAATAAAGACAATGTCGGCGGAACCGATAAAAGGTTTCGATGACGCGTTGAAAAAAGACTTTTTCCTTTGGGTAGGCAGGCTTAATGAGACACAAAAGGATGCTACGACACTCATAAAGGCCTATGCTGCCTGCGTGAGGAAGCATAACATTTCTGAAATACTGGTACTGGTAGGGGATGGCCCAAGCCGTAAGGACCTTGAAGAGCTTGCCATAATGGAAGGTATGAGGCACAGGATCTTTTTCACTGGTTTTGATACCAATCCATACAAGTGGATGGCAAAAGCCAGGTTATTACTCTTCAGTTCCAAATTCGAAGGCCTGCCGACGGTGCTAATTGAAGCCTTGTCATTACAAAAGCCTATTGTTGCAACTGCATGCCCCACAGGCGTAAAAGAAATACTGATGCATGGCAGGGCTGGCATGCTTACCCAGCCCGGCAATGTGGAAGAATTCTCGGAAGCGATCTTTAAGCTACGGAACAACGAAGAATTACAGAAACATTATATCGACCAGTCCGGGCTCATCCTTAATGAATTCGACATCCGATCGGTCATCAGCAATTTCGAGACCTTTTTATGCTGTTAGCACAAAAAGATAACTTGTCCGGAACATATTACTGCTGTAAGTTTGCGGAAATTTATTTAAATATGAAAAAAGTATTACTCTTAGGCCCATTGTTTCTTATAAGCCTGGCTGCTCTTGGTCAGTTGAGCGGCTCTTCTTATTACCAGGATTTCAATAGTTTGGGTAGCGGTAATCTACCGTATAACTGGCAAGGGGACACTATTGCGACAGCCACCAACCTAGGTACCGTCGTTCCACCGTTTTTTAATAATAATACCTGGAAGCAGGTAGCAGGAGGCTTTAAAAATGTAGCTTCTGCGCACGGCTTGCTGGCAGGCGCAGATTCGGTTACCCAGGCCAATTCGATCGACCGTGCATTTGCCGTTCGCCAAACGAGTGGCAGTGGCTCCTTCCACGGGAATGACCCGGGGGCTGCTTTTGTTTTCAAAATCGACAATACCACCAATCTCACGAACTTTAATCTTGAATTCGAACTGCAATCCCTCGATTCCTCGTCGCCACGCACAACCACATGGAGCGTAGACTATGGCTTGGGAGCTAACCCAAGCTCGTTTGTAACCGTACCTACAACAGGTAACATGACTACGGGCGGTAACACTTTTTCAACAGCAAATATCACAGCAAGTTTCGGGTCTGCACTCGACCACCAGAATCAACCTGTATGGATCCGGATCGTGGCGTTGACCCATACAACAGGATCGGGCAACCGTGCGACAACAGCCATAGATAACTTCCACCTAACCTGGTCGGGCACTGCGGTTGGCGTACCGGATTTGAGCAGGGACAAATCAATCCCGGTTACCGTCAGGAATATCGGCAGCAGCGACGTAATGGTTAACTACACATTAAAGCAGGCAGCGGCCGTAAGCATAAAAGTCTTTGATCTTTCCGGTCGCGAAATATACCGTGCTGAAAGCCTGGGGCGCACAGGCAATAATGATGAAAGAGTACACCTTAACCTGCCACAGGGCATGTATATCCTTAGAATGACAAGCGGCAGCTACAGCAGCGTAGCCAAGTTCACCCTCTAGTCATACAACATAACTAGAAAAAAGGCCTGCAAAATGCAGGCCTTTTTCTATTACACGGTAATTAGTTTGCTAACTGATCGATCCGCTTATCCAGGAAGCGCTCTGCAACAACAAGATCGTCATGCAATACCCGGTCTTGCTGCATCATGCTTACCTGCTGACGCAACGCTGCATGCACATTCTCAATTGTGTCCGAGCTTTTAAGCGGTCTGCGCAGATCAAGCGCCTGTGCGGCGGTAAGCAATTCTATTGCCAACACGCGCTGCACATTCTGCACCAGGCGATACAGTTTAGTTGCTGCATTGGCACCCATGCTTACGTGATCTTCCTGCCCGTTGCTGCTAACGATGCTATCCACACTGGCAGGTGTGCAGAGCTGTTTATTTTGACTTACTATGGACGCCGCAGTATATTGGGCTATCATGAAACCGCTGTTCAGGCCCGCATCCGGGGCCAGGAAGGCGGGCAAACCACGCTGACCACTTACCAACAAATAGGTACGCCTCTCAGAAATATTAGCGATCTCTGCCATTGCGATGGCTAGAAAGTCAAGGTTAAGCGCAAGCGGTTGGCCGTGAAAATTGCCTCCACTCATTATCGCATCCTCGTCGTGGAAAACAATAGGGTTGTCAGTGACCGAGTTGATCTCTATCTCCACTATCTTCAACACATTGTCAAGTACATCTTTACTGGCGCCATGTACCTGCGGCACGCAACGAAATGAATAGGGATCCTGCACCTGCTCCTTATGTTGCTGTTGTATTTCACTTCCTTTTAGTAATTGTAGTATCCTCGCAGCAGTATCTATCTGCCCTTTATGAGGCCGCACGCGGTGTATGGGGCTTTTGAAGGGCTCATCCTTTGCCGCAAAAGCATCGGCACTCATTGCAGCGATTACGTCCGCCCACTCAATCAGGCGCTTCGACGCTATCAATGCCCATACCGCATAACTGCTCATGAACTGTGTACCGTTGAGCAAAGCAAGCCCTTCCTTTGCTGCGAGCGGCATTGGCTCCATCCCCAACGCCTTTAATACCGACGCCGCTTCGCTTCTTTCACCATTGTAATTCACCCATCCCTTACCGAACAATGGGAGAGACAAATGCGCCAATGGTGCAAGGTCCCCGGAGGCCCCCAGAGAGCCTTGTTCGTAAACTACCGGTAATACTCCATGATTATAAAAATCCACCAGGCGCTGCACTATCTGGGGTCTTACGCCACTATAACCCTGGCTCAGTCCATGTACCTTCAACAAGAGCATCAGCCGTACCACCCCGGCCGGCACTTCATCTCCCATCCCGCAGGCATGCGAGCATACAAGATTTTCCTGCAGTTGTTCCAGTTCATGCGGTTCAACTTTTACATTGCATAGGGAACCGAAACCTGTATTGATGCCATAGTAAGTGTTATTGCCTTTAAGAATATTGTCGAGGTACTGCCTGTTGGCGGCTGTCCGTGCATGTGCCAACTCAGAAAGTGTCAACACATCTAGTTTATTCTCCTGTAAAAAATCGATTGAGAGATGTTCGGGTAATTCCATGATAATCACCTGTATTATTGCCTGCAAATGTACTCATTCCCCAGTACAGTTTTAGTGGGCCGTGCCTGTAGGGTAGCGTCACATAAATAGTATATTTGCCTCTCAAATTCGACATATGCTGCCGATACAGTTATTCCGCCAGAATAAAGAGTTGATACTGGAAGGACTTAAGAAAAAGAACTTTAAGGAACCCGAACTTGTAGACAAGATCATAGAACTTGACGAGCAACGCCGCCAGTTACAGGTGGAAAATGATACGCTGGCCGCATCTGCTAACGCTGCTGCAAAAAGCATTGGTCAACTGATGGCCAAAGGAGATAAAGAGGCTGCCGAACAATTGAAGACTGAGGTGGCCCAAAATAAAGAGAAAGCCAAACATCTCTCCCAAAGGCTGGACCAACTAGAAAAAGAATTGCATGATACTCTTGTGTTGCTGCCCAATATGCCGCATAATAGTGTGCCGTCCGGCAAAACTCCGGAGGAGAACGAGGTAGTGCGTAACGGCGGCAGCACTCCCGACCTGAGTGCACAAAAACTTGCGCACTGGGACCTTGCCGCGAAATATAAAGTCATTGATTTCGAACTTGGTAATAAAATAACAGGCAGTGGCTTTCCCGTATACACCGGACAAGGTGCAAGACTGCAAAGGGCACTGATCAGTTATTTTCTCAACTTTAATATCGATGCGGGCTACATGGAATATTATCCACCCTACATGGTGAATGCGGCGAGTGCTTATGGTACCGGCCAGCTTCCAGATAAAGAAGGGCAGATGTATCATGTAACTGAAGATGGCTTTTTTCTTATCCCGACTTCTGAAGTGCCAGTTACCAACATATACCGCGATACCATACTTGCAGAGCAAGAACTTCCTGTTAAGATGACGGCATTTTCCCCGTGCTTCCGCCGTGAGGCCGGTTCGTATGGAAAAGACGTGCGGGGCCTCAACCGGGTCCACCAGTTTGATAAAGTGGAGATCGTGCAGCTGGCCCATCCCGACAAAAGCTACCAGGCACTCGAAGAAATGGTTGCTCATGTAGAGAAATTAATACAGTCGCTGGGGCTCCAGTACAGGATATTACGGCTATGCGGCGGTGACATGAGCTTTGCTTCAGCCCTTACTTATGATTTTGAGGTGTACAGTGCCGCACAGGAGCGGTGGCTGGAAGTAAGCTCAGTATCCAATTTTGAAGTATTCCAAACCAACAGGATGAAAATACGTTTCAAGGACGCTGGCGGCAAAACCCAATTGGCGCATAGCCTTAACGGTAGTTCGCTTGCTTTGCCGCGTATCATGGCCTGTATTTTGGAAAATCACCAGACACCCGCGGGAATAAGAATACCTGAAGCATTGCAGCCTTATTTTGGTAAAGCAATGATCAACTAATTGCTTTTTGAGTTCCGGATTTTTACTTTTGACTATATGATACAACGTGTTCAATCTTTATGGCTCTTCCTGGCTGCATTAGCCAATTCAGGAGTCCTTGTGTTCGACTTATACCGGGCTCACATACTTGTAAATGGCACTGATACTTTGACCTCGTTACGGGTAAATGACAAGTTTCATTTCCTGCTTATGGCCCTGGTCATCATCATTCTGCCCCTGGTGGCTATATTCATGTTTAAAAACCGCAAGAGGCAGCGAACATTAACTGTCCTGAGCATTATTTTCTCGCTCAGCTTCATCTCTACCATGATATTCCGCGTGAGTAAGTTTGGGACGGAGCATCCGGAAGCTACAAATGGAAGCTATTGGATCGGTTCTGTATTGCCCGTTGCCGCTATCGTTTTCCTGATATTTGCGATACGGGGGATAACCAAAGATGAAAAGCTTGTCAGGTCGCAGGATAGGTTGAGATAAAGAAATCAAAACCGGATAGAAAAGAACGAAAAAAAATAAAGCCACTCGATCGAGTGGCTTTACAATTATGTTTTAGTGTGATTCTTCTCCCGGCCTTAAGGGTGTGGTTTGTGCGATGAAGTCGCCGCCATTACCATCGTCTTTGTAATCATATGGCCAGCGGTAAACCTCTGGTATTTCACCTTCCCAGTTGCCGTGACCCGGCTTGATCGGCGTTGTCCATTCCAGTGTAGGAGAACCCCATGGATTAGGAACTGTCACCTTACGGCCGCGCCATATGCTGGCGAAGAAGTTATAAACAAAGAGCAGCTGGGCGAAGAATACAATGATCGCCACAATGCTGATGAAACCATTCATGCTGATGAATTGCTTGTAGGACTCCCATGCGCTGTAATCGTAATAACGACGGGGCATACCAGCTATACCTTCGTAGTGCATTGGCCAGAATATGAGATAGGCCCCGGCGAACGTAATAAAGAAGTGTACATAGCCAAGCGTATTATTCATAAAGCGGCCAAACATTTTCGGGAACCAGTGGTAGATACCTGCGAACATGCCCATGAATGCTGACACACCCATTACAATGTGGAAGTGCGCGATCACAAAGTAAGTATCGTGCAGGTGAATATCGAGTGCAGAGTTACCGAGGAATATGCCGGTAAGACCACCGGAGATAAACATCGATACGAAACCAATAGCGAACATCATAGGTACGGTGAAGCGGATATTACCGCGCCACATGGTAGTAAGCCAGTTGAACACCTTAACCGCAGACGGTACAGCGATAAGCAGCGTCAGCAGCACGAAGATAGAACCGAGGAAGGGGCTCATACCCGTTACGAACATGTGGTGCGCCCACACGAGGAAGGCCAGCACCGTGATGCCCACAAGCGATATGATCATCGCAAAGTAACCGAAGATCGGCTTGCGGCTGTGGTTCGACAGAACCTCTGATGCCATACCCATGCCCGGGAGCATGATGATATACACCTCTGGGTGACCAAGAAACCAGAACAAGTGCTGGTAGAGGATCGGCGAACCACCGATATGCGGCAGCGCCTTGCCACCAATAAATATTTCAGAAAGGTAGAAGCTGGTACCGAAATTACGGTCGAATATCAGCAGAACGAAACCGGAGAAAAGTACGGGGAATGAAAGGATACCGAGAACAGCAGTGAAGAACAGCGCCCAGATAGTAAGCGGCAGACGCGTCATGGTCATACCCTTAGTGCGCATATTCAATATCGTAGCGACATAGTTAAGGCCTCCCAATAATGAAGACACTACGAAAAGCGACATACTGATCAGCCACAGATCCATGCCTATACCGGAACCCATTGATGCTTCTTTAAGTGCACTAAGCGGAGGATATGTCGTCCAGCCACCGGAAGCGGGGCCTGTCTGTACAAACAATGAAACGAACATGAAGATGCTGGCTGCAAAGAAGAACCAGTAGGAGAGCATGTTCATAAAAGGTGATGCCATATCGCGGGCGCCAACCTGCAGCGGTATAAGTATGTTAGCGAAGGTACCGCTCAAACCTGCCGTCAACACGAAGAACACCAGGATAGTACCGTGCATGGTCACAAGACCATAATAGAATTCTGGCGTCAGCTTACCACCTTTGGCCCAGTCGCCCAGAAACTTCTCCATGATGGGGAACGTCTGGTCAGGGAAGCCCAATTGCAGGCGGAAGAATACCGAGAACAACGCACCTATAATGGCCCATATGATACCGGTGATCAGGAACTGCCTGCCGATGATCTTATGGTCCTGGCTGAAGATATACTTCCAGATGAAATGTTGCTCATGATGCTCATGATCATGATGATGCCCGACTTCTGTAGGAATGCCTTGTGTTACATTAGGCCCGTCAATAATAACTGTACTCATTTTTCCACTTTTGTGACCGTCTCGTACGATCGATTTACTTCATCGTTACTGCCTTTGCAGTATCAGTTTTTTGCGTTTTCAGTGTAGAATCAGCCGCGGGTGCAGCCGGTGCTGCAGGAGCATTATTACTTGCGTAATAAGACTGTTGTTTAGCCAGCCATGCGTCATATTCAGCCTGTGTCTCAACTATTACAGTACCGCGCATAGAATAGTGGCCTTTGCCACACATCTGGTCGCAGGATATTTCATAAACAAAATCCTGGTTTTTTGTCATTTCCTTCATCTGCGTAGTTGTGAACCTTGGGGTGAACCACATTGTGGTTACGATACCCGGCACAGCGTCCATCTTCATCCGGAAATGCGGAAGACCTACGTCATGTATCACATCGCGTGAACCTATGATCAGCTTAACCGGCTTGTTTACAACCAGGTGCATCTCACCGTTCTGCGAAATGATGTCATCCATATTATCTTTATCATTCCAGTCAAGACCCAGGATGTTATTGGCATCATTTATTTTTCGGAAATCCCTCTTTCCCAGCACGCCATCCTTACCGGGGTAACGAACGATCCAGTTAAATTGCTTACCTACTATTTCAATCACATTAGCGTTTTTCGGCGCCTCAGAAGTTACATTGAGCCAGTTGCGAAGACCAATTGCAACCAGTGCGGCCATTGCGATAGCAGGCACAGTCGTCCAGATGATCTCGAGTTTGTTATTGTGGGGATAATAAAATGCAGTACGTTTTTCAGTTGATTGGTAACGGAAGGCGAACCAGAATAGTACAGCCTGCGTAGCGAAGAATACGATACCTGTTACGAGCAACGTGGCATTGAACATCGAATCGTAGTTAACACCTTGCTCCGACGCCGAAGGGGGCAGCAATTTGCCATCGAACAACTGGTTGCACTTCCAGATGCCGTAAAGGCCAAGAACGAAAAATGCGACGAGCAGCCAGGCAATTGTCCTGTTAACAGCGGCTTTTGATTTTTCTTCTTCGCGAAGTACCGCAGCATATTCACCTGCTTTACCTATCTGGTATATGATAATGAAAACCAGAATTATCAATAGTATTGTTATAAATCCCGACATGGTCAGTTCAGCTTGTATTTACTAATTTTAAGTTTTAATAAGGTCAATATATCCTGTCTAAAACGTCTTATGTCTTAACTACGGTGTATCACCGCTTCCTTCAGCAGTACGTTATTTACCGGCACAAGTGAGGCCTTTGCCAAAGTCCTTGATACAACGAACATCATCGTACCAATGAAGCCTGCCAGGATACCGATCTCGTACCAGTTGATGTGCCAGTGGTCCTTCATCGGGTTGGGCATAACGATCTGGTAAAAGTCGATCCAGTGGCCAAAGAGCAGGGTCATCGCCATGAACGTAACAGTAAAATAATTGCGTTTGCTCGGCGCAGTCATCAGTATCAGTATCGGCATAACGAAGTTGATAATGATGTTTGCATAGAATATCATGCTGTAAGGGCCTTGCTGACGTATCTTGAAAAAGATCGTTTCTTCAGGCTCGTTAGCATACCATATCAGCATGTACTGATCGAACCAAACATAGGTCCAGAAGATACTGAAGGCGAACATGAACTTGCCAAGGTCATGAACGTGCTCTTTGTTAACCAATTCGAGATTGCCTTGGTTCTTGAGGTACACAACCCAAAGGAGTATCAGCGCCATACCACTTACGAATACGCTGGCAAATGTGTACCAGCTGAACATGGTAGAGAACCAGTGTGCCTGGATGCTCATCAGCCACAACCACGGAGTAGTACTCATCTGGCTGAGTGTATAAACGAGCAGGAAAACGCCCGACCATGTCACCATCGACCAGTACAATTTTGTACTGTTCTTAGGCGCCTTCTCCTGTGCTAGAGAGATCGAACGGAACTTATAACCAAAGAATGACCACAGCCCGATCGTTACCAGGGTAAAACCAACGAACATGCCGGGATTGAGGAAGACACTCTTTTTCTTTTCAATTGTATCCGGATGCATCCATGTGTAGATCGGGTTATGAACAGTGTCCCCGGTGCCGATATTATATGTGAATGCAACCGCAAAAAGTACGATAGCGGCGATTACACCGAACACCCATACATTAGCGCCGATCGCCTCGGGCACCCTTTTATAGGCAACGATCCACGCACCTTGTGCCAGAGAAGCCCCTGCCTGTATAAAGACGCTTACCGTGGTGATCATCAAAAAGAAGACGCTGTCCTGCACCAGTGATGTCCAGAAGCGCGACTTGTCAAACACATCGTTGCTACCCAGCAATACCACTGCACCGGCAATGAGGGTGATAATACCAATGGCCATTAGCGCCAGGCTGGTATTGCGTAATCTTGCCGGTATCTCAAAACGTTCGTTCATTGTAATCTTTTATTAGAAGTACTTTTAAAATTTCTTTTATTAGCCTTTATTGTTTTTATCACCTGTCTTTGCTTTGCTGGTATCTGTTGCATTAGCTTGCGCTGCCGGCGCCACGGGAGCAGTGCCCATCGCAAAGGCATCACCACCATTTTGGCTTTGCACCTGCTTGATGTAAGCGATCACCTGCCAGCGCTGTTTGATGTCCAGTTGGCTTGCATAAGATCCCATTGCATTCTTGCCGTATTTCACAGCAGCATACATCTGGCCTACAGGCATATGCAGGTACTTAGCGTCTTTGAAGTTGGCTGGCATCGCAGCGAACTTGCCGCTTTTATACAGCGGGCCCTGACCGTCCAGCTCCGGGCTGTGGCATATGGCGCAGTATATATTAAAGAGCCGCTGGCCCTCTTTCATTTCTACTTCATTGAAGCGTAAAGCAGTGGTGTAGCTCTTATATGCCGTGGTATCGCCCTCCTTCAGGTGATCCGGCAGCTCATGACCGCGGGCTATGGTACCTGCAACCGGCAAACGGCTTGTCTGGCTATCAGCGAAGTTGGGGTTGTATGTATAAGCATCGTAAGCACGTGAGTAAGTCATGTCAGGTGCATATGTCTTACCCGGGTTGCGGCGTGTGTTACCACTATTGCATGCCGCAAGGCCCAGTCCTACCAGGAGGCTCGCTACTACTATGCTTTGGGTCTTATTCATATTAATTCAAAATTCTAAAGTCAAAATTCTAAAACGTAATTACGCTAATTCGTAGGGTTCTTTTTTGTCCCAGCGGCCATACCACCAGCTGTCTTCAGCAACCTGTACGTTGGTTTCTACGGCGCCTGTGCTTTTCAGGAAGTCGATAACCTCCTGTTCGCTAACATGATCGTTCAGTTCTACTGCCATTACAAACAGGTCATCGCTCTGGCGCGGGTGAAACACATGCTTCTTAACGCCAGGCATTACCTGGTTGAGATAGCACCAGGTCATCACCATGCCTACTGCTGCAAACAATACCGTCAACTCGAAAGTGATGGGTATGAATGCCGGCAGGGAAAAGTGAGGCTTACCACCGAAGTTGATAGGCCAGTCGGAAGTAAATATCCACGACATAAAGCCAAGGGCTGTGCTGGTGCCGCAGAGGCCGAAGATAAAACCTGCTGTATGCAGATCTGTTTCTTTCAAACCCATCGCATGATCGAGGCCATGGACAGGAAAGGGCGTATATACATCGTGCATTTTATAGCCGCTGTTACGTACTTTTCTCACTGCAGGAAACAGTACCTCTTCATCATCGTAAGCCGCTACCGCAAATTTCTTTATAGCCATTTTAATTCGATATTCGATTACTAATAATTACGCTTGTTTTAGTGAGCGTGCGCCTGCTCGTGTACAAATTCTTCAACGCTTTGTTCTTCGATAGCTGCCATTCTCTTCTTCTGCCCCTCGCCTGATGTCTTCAGGATATGCTTGATCTCAGCTACCGCAACGATCGGGAAGTATTTCGCGAAGAGGAAGTAGCAGGTGAAGAACAAGCCAAATGTACCCAGGTAGAAGCCGATCTCAGTCCATGTAGGTGAGTAGTAAGCCCAGCTACTTGGCAGATAATCGCGATACAGTGATGTCACGATGATCACGAAACGCTCGAACCACATACCGATGTTCACCACTATCGACATGATGAAAGTAAACGGAATGTTACGGCGCAGTTTTTTGAACCAGAAGAACTGTGGCGATACCACGTTACAGGTCATCATTGCCCAGTAGCTCCACCAGTACGGTCCAGCAATACGCCATTTGAAGGCTGCAGCTTCGTTCGGGTTGGCGCTATACCATGACATGAACAGCTCAGTCAGGTAGGCGCAACCTACGATAGAACCTGTAAGAACGATTACTTTATTCATTGCCTCGAGGTGACCTACGGTAATGTAGTCTTCGAGGTGTAATATTTTACGGGACAATACGAGCAGCGTGTTCACCATCGCAAAGCCGGAGAAGATCGCACCGGCAACGAAGTATGGCGGGAAGATGGTGGTATGCCAACCGGGTATCACCGATGTGGCGAAGTCAAACGATACTATCGTGTGCACTGAAAGTACCAGCGGCGTAGAAAGACCGGCGAGTACCAGTGCCAGTGCTTCCTGGCGCTGCCAGTTCTTTGCAGAACCTGTCCAGCCGAAAGAAGCTACACCATATAATAACTTGCGCAGTTTTGTTTTTGCCCTGTCGCGGATAGTAGCGAAGTCAGGGATAAGACCCGAATACCAGAACAACAGTGATACTGTGAAGTAAGTAGAGATCGCGAACACGTCCCAAAGCAGGGCCGAGTTGAAGTTAGGCCACAGCGGACCGCGTGTGTTAGGATAAGGCAGTACGAAGAAACCGTCCCATACACGACCCATGTGGAAGATAGGGAACTGACCTGCGCACATTACCGCAAAGATCGTCATGGCTTCAGCAGCGCGGTTCACACCTGTACGCCAGCCCTGGCGGAATAGTAAAAGGATCGCAGAGATCAGCGTACCGGCGTGACCGATACCGATCCACCACACGAAGTTGGTGATGTCCCAACCCCAGCCTATGGTACGGTTGATACCCCAGGTTCCGATACCCCAGTAAACTTCCCACGTTACGCAGAACACACCGTAAGCAAGCAGGCACAATGAGAAAAAGAACCCAACGTACCACATACGCCCCGGCTTACGCTCTATCGGGCTTATGATATCTTCAGTCACCTGGTGATAATTCTTGTCACCATCTACCAGCGGTTCACGTACAATCGATTCGTACTTAATATGCATAGTACTTAATTAGAAAAATTCGTTTAATATTTTTTGCGTCTTCTTTCCCTTACGGGTCTTTCCAACGCTATTCATTTCCTTTTCTTCCGGCGAGCACTAAATGTGCTTCTCCATCAATACATCCTCTTTTGTGCCTGATACGATCTCGTCGGTATTGCGCACCTTAGCCAGGTAGTTGACGTTTGGCAGGGTGTGCACGTCTTCGAGCACGTAGAAAGTACGTTCTGCATTTTCTTCGCGGCGTATCTTGTACAGGGCACTCGATTTATCGTTCATATTACCGAAAGTGATCGCATTCGTCGGGCAGGATTGCTGGCAGGCAGTGCGTGCCTCGCCATCTCTAACCGGGCGATTTTCCTTCTTGGCAGTGAGCTTGGCATCCTGCAAACGCTGAACGCAGAAGCTGCACTTTTCCATCACACCGCGGCTACGCACTGTTACGTCAGGGTTAAGCACCATGCGCGTCAGATCGTCATTCATATCATCGCGGCGATAATCTTCGTATAAGTTGTCGTCGAAGCAATCTGCACCGTTCCAGTCGAGCCAGTTAAAGCGGCGTACTTTATACGGACAGTTGTTCGCGCAATATTTGGTACCGATACAACGGTTATAAGCCATTTGGTTGATACCCTCGCTGCTGTGGTTGGTAGCATCTACGGGGCAAACGTTTTCGCAGGGCGCATTGTCGCAGTGTTGGCACAGCATCGGCTGGAACACAGTCTGGATGCTGTCCGGATCGGCAGGGTTACCACTGAAATAGCGGTCGATACGCAGCCAGTGCATTTCATGCACCTTCAGCACGTGGGCTTTACCTACTACCGACACGTTGTTCTCGGCCTGGCAAGCCATAGTGCAGGCGCCGCAACCGATACAAGTGTTCAGATCAACAGACATGCCCCAGTGAATACCGAGATGTTCGTATTGAGGGTAAAGTGTACCATTTTGGCGGAAGTTCTTTTCGAGCTCTTCCGAATTCATTTTCTCGGCTTCTTCTTCCGCTCCTTCCTGCCATGGGGCCACTACGAATTCCTTCAGTTCTTCGCGGCGCTCCTTAATGAGCACTTGCGGATCTTTCGAGAACTCTTCAAGCGTGTATTCACGTACTACAGGACGGTGTTCGTAGCTGTGGTGCGTCTGTGTGATGGCTACATCATACATCTCATCGGTCTTCTCGATCGAGGCAGGTACGCTGTATTGGAAGGTCTGGCCGTTGTATGTTACATATGGATAGGCATTCTTGCCACCTTTTCTATCATTAGCCGCATCACTGCTGGCTGCCGCGCGGCCCACTTTCGCGTCACGGCCATAGCCTACGGCTACCGCGATCACGTTATCTGGCATACCCGGAACCACTACTATCGGCAGCAACAATTCAGGAGCGCCGGCCACCTTAATGCGGGCAACGCGCTTCTTGGTTACTACTTCGTTCTGGCCATTCAGTTCAGCATCAAGTTTCTTAGCCCTGTCAGGCGATACGCATACATAGTTGTCCCATGTTGCTTTCGTGATCGGGTCTGGCATTTCCTGCAGCCATGGGTTATTGCTCCATACGCCGCCGTGGCCCATGCTGATCTTCTGGTACACCACCATTTCAACATCACCGCCTTTGTTAGCAGTAGCCTTAGCCATTGCATCGGCGATATTGCCTGCAAATGATGCGCCGCCCATTGCCATTTCACCGGCAGGCTCTACAACACCTATCTGCAGTGCGCGGTCGAAATTTTCCTGGCTGCCCATTTTGGTCATCCAGTAGTTCTTCCAGTAGTCACCGTAGGTAGAAGTGGCGCCAGCCCATGTTAACAGGCTATCCTGGAAAGCGCGTGTTTTGAACAGCGGCGCGATACCCGGCTGCTGAAGGCTGTAGTAACCTGTCTTAGGTTCTGCATCGCCCCAGCTTTCAAGGAAGTTATGATCAGGTGTAACGAATTTGCATTTCTGCGCTGTCTCGTCCATGCGGTCGGCAAAGGATACGGTCAGCGGAACTTTTGAAAGGCCATCGGCAAATTTCTTACCGTCGTGGTATTCATACACAGGGTTAACGCCGTGTATCAGCACAGCGCCTACATTACCGGCATTCATAGCCTCTGTAAGTGCTACTATGTCTGCATCTATACCCTGCCTGTAGTTGCTTGTTACAGCCCAGTTGATGGTGGTGCCGTTAGCGCCTATTTTATCGTTGATGGCATTTACCACGGTTTGCACAGCTACATCGTTGCTGCCGCAAACTACCAGGCCATTACCCTTCTTAAGGTCGGCTGCAGCTTTAGTGATCATCTCACCCAGCTTGCCGCTCATTGAAGAGGCGCCGCCGGTCACTGCATTATACAGTGCTACCGCTACAGCACCTATTTCAGATGGCTTGCATGTTACGCGATGGTCGGCACTGGCACCGGAGATAGTATGCATTGATTCTACCTGGTAGTGCTTAGACATCTTAGGGTTCTTTGCACTCACACGGCGACCGGCTGCATAGCCTTTTGCAAACTCAGCAGGCGACAACCATGTACCAAGGAAATCAGCACCAAGGCTTACTATTGTCTGTGCTTTATCAAAATGGTATGAAGGCAGCGTACGTTTACCGTAGCTTGCCTCGTTGGCCAGCAGCATACCTGAGTAAGAGATGGGGTCATACACCACATGTTTTACGTTCGGGTATTTAGCCGTGAACTGGCTAATGATATCTTTTGTAGTGGGGCTCAGTATAGATCCTGTCAGCAGGTATGCAGGTTTGCCTGCGTTTGCTGCCAGCGCCTCTTTCACCTGGCGGTCGATGGCGTCGTAAGTCGCTTCCTGGCCATTGGCGTGCGGGAAACGCATACGCGTCTTGTCATACAGGTTGAGTACAGATGCCTGCACGCGCGCAGTGGTCGCACCGCGTGTAACAGATGAAAGCTCATTACCTTCTATCTTAATAGGGCGTCCATCACGTGTTTTGATAACTATTGCACAGTAATCACCATTATCATTGAAGGTAGACGCATAATAGTTTGGCACACCCGGTGTGATATCTTCAGGCTTTATAGCATAAGGTATCGCTTTGCGCACGGGCATTTCGCAGCTTGCCGCAAGGGTAGCCGCCAATGTGCTGAAACCTAAGAACTTCAAAAAGTCGCGGCGGGGAGTGGTCGCATTGAGCAGGTCATCGCTCATGTCAAACGCCAGCGGCTCCTGGAACTCATTAGCTAACTTTTCCTGGTTAGCAGAGCCCTGCAGTTCCTCCAGTCCCTTCCAATATTGTTTCTGACTCATATTGTTCGATTCGGTAGTTTCCGAATAATTTTATTATAAAAATTGGCTTATTTGCTTACTTAAAATCCGGCCCAAATAGCTAGCTCCAAACGATCTGTTAATAGTGACAACGCTGGCATTCCAGGCCACCAATATCTTCAACGGTCACGCCTGTGCGCTTACCATCTTTCAGCTCCTGGTGGTATTTCTGGAATATTGTGTAATAATCGTTGTTAGCAAACTGTACCTGTGTCTGCCGGTGGCAGTTGATGCACCAGCCCATTGACAGCGGAGCGAACTGGAATACTTCGTCCATCTCCTGTATCGGACCATGGCAGCGCTGGCACTGTACCTGGCCCACCTTCACGTGCTGTGAGTGATTGAAATACACGTGGTCGGGCAGGTTGTGGATCTTTGTCCAGGCCACAGGCTTAGCCATGATGTTACCATTAGCATCGCGCTTGTAGTCTTTTTTCTCCGGGTCCCATCCTGCGTATTCATACAGTTTGTGGATTTCGGCAGTACCATCGATGGTTTTACCTTCAGCCGTAACAAGCGGATGATCCTTCGAACCTGTGTACTCGTTGATCTGCTTGTGGCAGTTCATACAGATGTTGGTAGAAGGTATCATCGCCTGGCGGCTCTTTTCAGCGCCGGCGTGGCAGTATAAGCAGTTGATCTGGTTGATACCGGCGTGTACCGCGTGCGAGTAGAATATCGGTTGCAGCGGCTGGTAGTTTTGCTGGCGGCCCATATTGATGGCGCCATTCACCATCCAGTAGCCCGCAGCAATAAATATTACGATAGATACTACAGCGATAACAGTCTTGCTGCGGTAAAGCGGAATTTCTTTTTCGTTAGGTAAGCCTTCCTTTTCGTTTGCTGCACGGCGCAGGGTGCGGTTAGCACGCCATAGCACCAGTACTAATAATAATAAAGCAAGTGTTATAACAGTATATAACCAACCGTTGCTTTCAGGCTGGGCTGTTTCGCCACCACCAGCTGCCGGTGCAGCAGCAGCCGGAGCTTCGTAGTTATCTACATATTTCAGGATCGCATCGATCTCATCAGTTGATAACTGCGGGAAGGCAGTCATCTGTGTCTTATTGAACTTAGTAAAGATCGCTACCGCAGTAGGATCGCCCGCCGCAATAAGTGCAGATGAGTTGTGGATCCACTTGTACCCCCAGTCCTTGTTCGGGAACGTCTTATCGATGTTCTTAAGTGCCGGACCTGTGGCATCTTTTAAGGGGTTGTGGCAACTTGCACAATTGGACTGGAAGAGAGCCTTACCATCTGGCGCAGCTAGAGCGGAAAAATTGCTGAAAAGAAGAGTTGCAAATATAAAAAATGCACTCAGCGCAATTTTCCTGTACGTCGGCTTATTAGATTCAGACACAGATATAAAATTGAAAAATTTTAACACACTTTTTGACAAAGCAGGGCAAAACTACACAACAATGCCGAAAGTTTATACACATTTTTGAAAAAATCTTTCTCAATACTGGCGCGGGTTTCAGCGGATTTTTTCCTATCTTATTTTTTGTAATGTCACGCTTTTGTCACCAAAAATTCCCACCTCAATTCTTTGAACGATTTCATTTTTTTAACCAAACTTTTTCCTGAAACTGAAAAGATTTTATCCTTAGATAGAACCCGTTCGGCCTCCGTCAACCGGTATGCTTGTTCCGTTTACGTATGCAGCGGCCGGTGTGGCGAGGAAAGCAACCACCGCTCCGATCTCCTCGGGTTGCCCGAATCTTTGAGCGGGTATCTCATCCAGCATCTCCCTTTCCACTTCCTCGGTATCCATGCCTGTATTGTTTACCTTATTCTTAATTATTGCTTCAAGCCTCCCCGTAGCAGTTGCACCCGGCAGCACATTGTTCACCGTGATGCCAAATTTCCCCAGTTCGTTTGCCATGGTCTTGGCCCATGAGGCCACCGCACCGCGGATGGTATTGGACACACCAAGGTTTTTAAGTGGGATCTTTACCGACGTGGAAATGATATTGATGATACGGCCGTAATTATTTGCTTTCATTCCAGGAGATACCAGGGTAACAAGGACATGATTGCAAATGAGATGCTGCTGAAATGCCTGGAGAAACTGCTCCGGCTTCGCTTCAGTTACGGGACCCGCCGCTGGACCGCCGCTGTTGTTCACGAGTATATCAACAGTGTTGCCCTTTAAAAAGGCCCTGACTACTTCCTCAACTTGTTCAGGTTGTTGAAAATCGGCTACAAGATAACTGTGCTGCTGGCCCTGGCTTGTATCGAGCGTTTTAATCGCCCCAGCCAATTTTGCAGCATCACGTGAGATAAGGACACAATCTGCCCCAAGGGATGCCAGCGCCTGTGCCGAAGCAAGACCAATACCTTGAGTACTGCCGGCCACCAGCGCCTTCCTGCCCTTCAGGTCCATTGATAACATAAGCCTGTTTTTGCCCACGAAAGTAAGCTATGGCGGAATATAGCGGAAATAAAAAAAGCGGGTAAGCTACCCGCTGGTGTTATATATATTTATCGTATGGTATATAGCCTGGATTGACTACGACGCAGCACTAGGCCGCTGTGGAGAAATTCAACTCACGCAGCACACTTTGTATGTCCTTCTTCACAATGTGATTGTGACTCAGCTTCAATGTGGCATTCAGGAATGTTCTAAGGTCTGCTGCTAAAGGATTTTGTAACACTTTCCTTGCCTTTGCTTCTTTGAAGTATTGTATGGTCCTCCTTTTCATAACTGTATGTTTTTCTGTGTCTGTGGTGTATAAAGCAAACTCCGTGCCAACAGATATACGGGCAAAACCGGCAAATGGATTTTTTCTCGATTTTCTAAGTATGTTTAACAAGTCTTTATAAAATAACGAATGGGCATACCGTCACATACTATCATAATTCTGCTTAGCTGCGTAGTAGTGCTCAGCTATCTGTTCAACCTGTTGAGCAGGAAGACGAATATACCTTCCGTATTGCTGTTGATAGCCACGGGTATCGGTATCCAATACTTCACAAAATACCAGGGTATAGGGCAGGTAGACGTCAGTAAGCTAGTTAAGGTATTGGGCGCCATTGGTCTCATCATGATCATACTAGAGGCAGCGCTGGATCTTGAAGTGCACAGGGGCAAATACAAACTCATCACTAATTCTTTCTTTTCGGCCCTCTTCATTTTTATCATTTCGGCCCTCGGCATAGGCTACCTGATCATGCAATGGCTTCATGAACCTTTTGCAAAAGCCTTTCTCTACGCGGTGCCCATGAGCATCATCAGCAGCGCTATAGTTATACCCAGCACCAGTCATCTACCTGAGCAAAAGAAGGAGTTTATCATCTACGAGTCTTCATTTTCAGATATCATCGGCATCCTGGTATTTAACTACATGATCATGCAAGACCTTTTCAGCATTGGCACAGCGCTTACCTTCGGGGGCAATGTGTTGCTGGCTGTTGTTATTTCCCTGGTTTCGTCATTGCTGCTGTTATACATCCTCTCGAAAACAGAGGTGAGTGTGAAATTTTTCCTTGTCTTCGCAATACTCTCGATGGTGTATGCCTCAGGTGAGATCATACATCTCCCCTCGCTGCTTATAGTGCTGGTGTTCGGCCTGGTATTGAATAATAGCCGGCGGGTGATAAGAGGGAAAATGCAGCGCTGGATACCTACGGACAATCTTGAAAGTGTGCTGGCCTTTATGAAATCTATCACAGCCGAAACATCCTTTCTCATCCGCACTTTCTTTTTTATCTTATTCGGTTATACCATGCAGCTCGAGGTGCTTGCTCAGCCAAACGTCTGGCAGATAGGTACCTGCATCGTGCTGATCTTATTGGTTTCGCGTTTCTTATACCTTAGGTTGATATTGCGTTCGAACCTCTTCCCGGAGATGTTCCTGATGCCGCGCGGATTGGTAACTATCCTGTTATTTTACAGCATACCGGCCGGCAAAAGCATGGCCAGCTTTAGCGAGGGCATCCTGTTCTTCGTCGTGGTGATCACCAGCCTGATGATGATGATCGGCCTGCTGTTCTTCAATAAGGAGAAGTACAAATACTATGAGCGGGAGGATAAATTTATCTAGCCCTTTTGGGGTCGCACCGGCTCTTGGGAAAACAACAACTAAAATGGCTACTGCAGAAAATAAGAAAGAAACACCCATCCGGTCATTTGCATCGGCAAATGCGTGGGAGAAATGGCTTACAACTAATCATACAAAGTCGGATGGTATATGGCTGCGCATTTTCAACAAAGCATCTGGTAAAAAAACGGTTACCTATGCAGAGGCTCTCGACGAAGCGCTCTGCTACGGGTGGATAGACGGGCAGAAGAAAAAATTTGACGACGAGTCATGGATACAGAAATTCACGCCGCGCAGGGCACGGAGTATATGGTCGAAACGGAACATAGAACATGTTGAGCGGCTTACGAAGGAAAAAAGAATGAAAGCTGCGGGACTGCAAGCCTTTGAAGATGCAATGAAAGATGGCCGACTGGATGCAGCATACGACTCACCATCCAACTCAACCCCTCCTGACGATTTTCTAAAGCTCCTTGAAAAAAACAAAAAGGCAAAAGCTTTTTTCAACACTCTTAACAAGGCCAATAAATATGCGATCACCTGGCGGCTACAGACCGCCAAAAAACCGGAGACCCGTGAAAAGCGAATGAACCTCATATTGGAAATACTGGCCAAGGGCGAGAAGTTTCATTAGGAATGGCCGTGGAGACTATGTAATATTCAAGTCGAAAAGACTTGAGCCCTCATGGACACAAGTGGAAAACACTTGCGCCATTTGGGAAATTCCCGAAAGTCAAGGTCGCAGTACAAAGGACAAGACCCCTGTGCTGGGCATTATTCAGACAGGCGGGAAGGTGCATACAGCCGTTGTAACTGATACCAAAGCGAGGACTTTAAAGCCCGTTATAAAGGGGCTGGTGGCTAAAGGAGTTATCATTGTTACCGATGAATGGCAAGCTTATAAAGGGCTGGCAAAAGACTACGCCCACGTAGTTATTAATCACAAGGAAAATGAGTATGTTCGTGGAGGATTTCACAACAATAATATAGAAGGTTTTTGGTTATTATTAAAACGCGGCACATATGGAATATATCACCAAGTTTCCCCAATGCACCTGAACCGTTATTGTGATGAATTTGCATACAGGGACAATGCAGGAAAGCGGGTAATAGCGAGAAGTTTAATTTTTCTTTGGCTAATTCAACAAAATTGACTTACAAAGTACTAATCAAAAAATAAACACATGGAGAACGCAGCAGTATTAATTAATGGCAATGAAAGTAACAATGTATTTTCAAAATTGAGAAAACCAACGCCAAAATTTCAATATGCAAATGTGTTAAAAACCGATTTTATTAAGGTAAATGACAAGAATGAAATGGATGGATTGGCACTTCTAAAAAATATCTATCAGGGAGTTGTGTCAGGATGCTTTTTTGACCCGCAATATCGGGGTATAATGGATAAAATGAATTATGGGAATGAAGGCAAAACAAGGCAGGTTGAGAGGTCGGAGCTTAATCAAATGTCCGATGAAACTATAATATCTTTTGTTAATGAAATTGACAGAGTGTTAGTGCCAAGTGGACATTTATTTTTATGGATAGATAAATTCCATTTGTGCGAAGGAACTAATCATTGGTTCAATTATACAAAGCTATCTGTGGTTGACCTTATAACGTGGGATAAGGGTAAAATAGGTATGGGCTATCGCACAAGACGCAAAAGTGAATATTTATTGATATTGCAGAAAGAACCGAAAAGAGCCAAGGGAGTATGGACTAATCACAGCATTCCCGATACTTGGACTGAAAAAATAACAGATAAAATACATACGCATCAAAAGCCTATAGGATTACAAACAGCGCTTATTGAGGCTATTTCCGCCAAAGGAGATTATATCATTGACCCATGCGCGGGCAGCTATTCAGTTTTGGATGCATGTAAACTAATTGAGAGAAATTTTATAGGTTGCGACCTGAAAACCATATAAAATGGCTCTAATTGAAAACGCAAAGGGCAGGGAGGAAGGTGGAGGAAGCGGTTAGGAAAGATTGTTTGGCAACCACGATCTGGGGCAGTTGCTTTCAAGAGTACATGCGACCGTCATTTCTTCTGGAACAGAATTGGAAAAAATAATCATAGGGAAATCGGTTAATATTGATGATGTAGATGCTTTTTTAGGTAATCAACAATTACCGCATGGTACGTATATCATAAGCAAAAAGGCGATAAAAGAATCTTCTTTAAGTTCAGACAAAGAGCCTGATATTTTGATTTTTAGAATTGCTGAAAATGTTCAGCATTGTTATATCATTGAATTGAAAGATGGCGATACGTTTGATACAAAGAAAGCAGCAGGTGAAGTACAAAATTTAGTGAATTTTGAAAATCATATTTCAAGAAGAATTCGATTTACGACTTCTATTCATATATGCTCTTTCAATCAGCCGGATAAAGAAAAAATTGTAGCTGGGTTTAAGAAAAAAATTACCATTGAGCAAGCAATGACTGGTAGTGAGTTATGTGATTTGTTAGGTATCAATTATGCTGAAATCATACATTCGAGACTACATGAACAAAATGCGAATATTGAGTATTTTGTAAAATGCTTGATTGGTATTGATATAATAAGGGCAATGATTATTGAAAAATTACAAAACAATCAAGCAAGCTAAAAAGTATTTTATGGCATACAATTTTTTCGGTGTTTACTTTGAAGATGTAAATGGTGTCGAATATAGGTGTGGATTTCGCAACAATAGGGAATATCAACCTAAGCTGTATAGGCGGCAAAATAATGCTTGGGTTGAAGTTGTGGGTCGTGGGGCAAATAGTGCACAGTCTGTTAGTGCTGCCATACGAGGACAATTGCCAACCGTAATTGCCTTTCCAGCAGGCGCACACACTCAAAATCAAAGAATGGAACTTATAAACCAAATGGTTTACAATATAAATAGGCGTACAACAGAACGTGTGAATTATAGGGGGGCGCACAATTAACAGGTGTTGAAAAACAAAACAAAAAAAAGCATTAGGTGATGCAGAGCTGGTCGCTAAGTACGAAACAGACGACAAAGGTCAATTTTCCAAAGGCCGTACAAACAGTTACCCACAAAGCCGATAAAAAATCGAAAAAATAGTGCTTGTCAAAGCATTAAACAAAAGATTGGTACACTAAACTATATCATTAGCTAAAATTATTTCTTTTTCACCACCATCGGCTTCCTCGGTATTTTCTCATCGCGCATGGCGGCCTGGTACACGAATGTGGCCATGATTATGGAGGCCTGCTTCAGGTCGTTACTGTTCACACGGTCGTAGCTGTCCATATTGGTGTGGTGGGTACGTGTGCCGTAGTCGAGTGGGTCTTGTATGAACTGGAAGCCGGGTATGCCAATCTCGTCGAAAGAGAGGTGGTCGGTGCCGCCGGTGTTGCGGATGGTAACGGTCGTTGCCCCCATATCCCTGAATGGCTCCATCCACGATTCAAATATCGGCCTGGCCATATCGTTGCCCTGCAGGTATATACCACGTATCTTTCCCGCGCCGTTATCGAGGTTGAAGTACGCAGACACCTTTTCGTATTCAGGCTTGAACTTCATGCTGTCCTTTTCGCCAAAGTGGTTCTTTACGTAGCCATGCGAGCCCAGCAGCCCCTGCTCTTCCCCACTCCACAATACTACACGAATGGTGCGGCGGGGCTTTACATCAAGCGCTTTCAGTATCCTTATAGCTTCTATAGCCACTGCCGAGCCTGTGCCGTTGTCTGTAGTACCGGTAGCAGCATGCCATGAGTCCATATGGCCGCCCAACATTACCAATTCACTTTTCAGGTTCTTATCGGTGCCGGGTATCTCTGCCACTACATTGTTCTCTATAGAGTCGTAAAAGAATGTAGTTTTTGTTTCCAGCTCCAGCGATACCTGCTTACCTGCGTCCAGCAGCCTTACTATCCTGTTTATGTGCTCTCTCGACACTTCAAGCCCCGGCAATACAGGTTTTGCATCAAGCTCCCAGCGGGCGCCATTGGTAGTAAAAACAGTGCCCATTGAGCCCCCGCTGCCGATGGTCAGTACTGCCAGTGGCCGTTCGGCCAGCAGGAATGAATCCCTCTTTTTCATGAGCGCTATCCTTGCCTCTCTTGTGTTCTTCAAGTCAGGCTTCGATGGGTTATCCACCTCGTCGTCGAGATGCGGGTCTACATCCATTTTCTCCAGGTCTTCTTCAGTAAGGCGCTTGGCATCGGCCACAAAGTTTGATTTGGTAGCCGTATTTACCGGCGGCTCAAACACTACGATCTTGCCCGCCAGCTTACCTTTGTATTTTTCCATATCCTCCGCATCGTCGATCTTCACACTTATGGCATCTGCTTTTATCAGTCCGTTTGTTCCCGGCGTCCACGCACGCGGCACGGCAATGAGTGGCTGGTAGTAGGGCGCAGTCATGGCCACATAGCACTTGTCCACCTGCCAACCCTTGCCAAAGCTACCCCATGGCTCGATGGCTGCATTTGCCAGGCCCCAGTCCTGGAACTGCTGGCGCAGCCATATTTGAGCATGTCGCATGCCGGGCGAGCCGGTAAGGCGCGGACCATTCACATCCGTAAGCTGGAAAAGCGTCTCCATCACTTTAGAATTGCTGAACTCCTCCTGCTTGATGCGTGCGATCATTTGCAGGTCCGGCTCATCCGACTTGTTCTGCGCGATTGAAAATGCGGGTATAATGGCCAGCAGTGCGGCAACCAGTTTTTTCATCTTAAATGCTATATAAGTCTAACAAGATAACATGCCGCCGCCTGGTTTGCAAATACAATACAGTCATAATGCCAAAATCCGTTTTAGAACAGTATTTTTACCTTATGAGTGTTTCAGTATTATTTCATAAAGACAACGGCGTTGGCTATATCACGCTCAATCGCCCCGATAAGTATAATAGCTTTAACCGCGAAATGTCGATGTGCCTCCAGGAGTATTTGGACGATTGCGAAAAAGACGACGAGATACGCTGCATTTATATTACGGGAGCGGGTAAGGGCTTTTGTGCCGGGCAAGATCTGGCGGAAGCATCAGATCCATCAAATGTCGACTTTGAGAAAATAGTACGTGAACATTACAACCCCGTTATTCGACGTTTTCGCAATATCGAAAAACCGATCATAGCCGCGGTAAATGGCGTGGCTGCCGGCGCGGGTGCCAACATTGCCCTGGCCTGCGATATCGTACTGGCAACTGCCAGTGCATCATTTATACAGGCATTCAGTAAAATAGGTTTGATACCCGATAGCGCAGGCACATTCTTCCTGCCGAGGCTCATCGGCATGCAGCGTGCTGCTGCACTCATGATGACGGGCGACAAGGTGATGGCCGGAGAAGCCGCTGCCATGGGTATGATCTATAAATACTACCCCGATGAGAGCTTTGAGGCCGAAAGCAAAAAAATGGCGCAATACCTGGCACAGATGCCTACCAGGGGCATAGGCCTCACAAAACGGCTGCTCAATCATAGCTACAACAATACCCTTGAAGAGCAACTGGAAATGGAGAAGGATATACAGGTACAGGCGGGCCAAACAGGGGATTTCAAAGAAGGCGTGTTATCCTTCCTTGAAAAAAGAAAACCCGTGTTCAAAGGCAAATAAATAAGCCCCGCAACAGCGGGGCCTATATAAAGCGTGAATCCATTCTTAACGCTGGCTACCGATAAAATTATTCAGATCATCCTTAGATGACGAGAAACTCATCAAATTGACCAGTTTGAAATAATTATTCCTGTCGACTGTTTGTTGGTACGCGGCTTTTGCGACCTCAAGTTTAGAATCGTCGAAGCTGAACAGCTTGCAAAGCTCCATTACCTGGTCGGTAGTGAAATAATTTTCCCGGATGATGTTCTTTGCTATCGACAACTTGGTAGCATCGAAAGACCCGTTTTTGATGGTCTGCGTCGCTACTGAAAACCTGTCACTCGCCATTGGTTCAAACCGGTCATGCCTTTTCCTGTCGCGATTGTTATTGATAGTGCCATTGGCCTTAATGAAATTGTTCAGGTCTTCCTTGCTCGACGAGAATGAAAATACGTTCAGCACGTTAAAGTAATTGCCCTGGTCTACGGTCTTATCATAAGCGGCCTTGGCAAATTCCAACTTGCTATCATCAAAGCTAAATACTTTGCACATATCTATTACCTGGTCGGTGGTGAGGTAATTATTAGCCAGGATGCTTTGGGCTGTTGATAGCCGGGCATCGCTAAAGCTGGCGTTGCGTACTGCTTCCTTAGCCTGCGCAAAGTCAGCCTTGCTCATTGGGTAAACCTGTGGGCGGTCATCGTGATGCCTGTAGCGGTCGTGGTCCCTGTGCCCGTCCCGGTCGTTATCATTCCTGTTGTGGCGGCCATAATGCATCACATACACATTCTTAGGCGCAACATACTTCTGGCGAACAGGCGCCATTGAGAAATAATTGAGGTCTACCCTGCCACCGGCGTTTTGTATCTTATAGGTCACGTCCATGTAGTTGCCCGTCATATCAGTCACCTGCAGGTTCTTTACGATGTCGGGTATGCGTTGATCCTCAAATATGATACGAGTGCTATAGTAGGGCTGGTTGAGATCTTCGATCCTTACATTGGTTTGGGGTGCATCATTTTGCTGCTCGCCGTTCAATACCAGGTAAAACCTTTGGCCGCTTTCTGAAAAAATGGTCAGGTTACCGGTCTGACCGAACGCCAACAGGGGGAAAAGAAAGAGCGCTAAAAAAAAGTATTTCTGTTTCATACAAAAAAGATTGTGCGAAGCTTATCCATTAAGCTTCGCACAAGATAATTCACAAAGTGTGCCAATTTTAGTGGCTGCTTATATAGTTGGTCAGATCATCTTTACTCGCTGAGTAACTAAAGGCGTTGATTACTTTGAAATAATTGTTACGGTCTGTAGTTCTACTGTAAGCTGCCTTAGCAAATTCCAACTTGGAATCTTCGAAGCTGAAGATGTTACAGATCTGCACCACCTGCTCTGCACTCAGGCAGTTGCTGGCAATAATGCTCTTTGCTGTTGACAGCATAGTCTCAGCATAAGTAGCGTCTGCTATTGTTTTCTTTGCAGCTTCAAAATCGCTGCTGTTCATCGGGTAGCAGTCGCCGCTACCTTTATGATAACCCGAGCGATGATGCTCTTCCGAATAGCTTTGTTCGGTATAGCCGCTTGTAGTGGTGGTTGTCGTGGTCGTAGTTTGTGTTACCGTGCCGTTAGCGTAAGGATCGTTGATGCTAACACCCACGTTCACACCATTTACATTCACATTGGCACCTACGGTACCGGTGGTCCCAGTTGTAGTAGTGGTCGTTTGTTGTGTAACGGTTCCGCCGGTTGTTATCGGTGCACCGCCGTAGTGCATTACATATACATCGGCAGGTGCTACATAATTCTGAACCGGTGGTATGGCGGTGAAATAACGAAGCTTCGCCTTACCGCTGCCATCCTTCTTGATCTTATAGGTCACGTCCATCATGGCATTTGATGACGGGTCGGCTATGGCAATGTTCTTGCTGATCTCTCCAAGGGCCTTGTCTTCGAAAATGATCTTTGCGCTATAGTATGGCTGGTTCAGGTCTTCAATGCGCACGTTGGTCTGCGCAGCAGTGTTTTGGCGCTGGCCATTCAGGATCAGGAAAAACTTGTCGCCGTCTTCCGAAAATATGGTCAGGTCGCCGGTGGGCTGCTGCGCCATAGCAAATAAAGGGAACAACAAAATAAAGAGTAAACTGTAGCTGTATTTCATAAATTTTAATTTACGGATGCAAGATTAAGACTTTTTTATAGAACTTGAATTACCATAAAGCGTGCCAAAAATAATTTTGAAAGAAAAAGTCCCGCGGGCGAACCGCGGGACTAAAATCAAAAACTATACTATTTGCTCCTTGTTATTAACTGCAGCCTGTAGTGGTGCCACAGTTGGGGCACATGTAGCAGGTGCCGTTTCTTAAAGTTATGTTGCCACAGTTACGGCAGGCCGGTGCATCGGCGCTGGTACCCATGAGTTTCTTTACGTCTGCAGAACCTGCACTCACAGATACAGCCTTAGGGGCCGGGCTTACATTCTTTTGCTTCTGTGTATGCTGCGGTGCAGTAACCCTTACCTGCGACAGCTCCTGCTGGGCGGGTGTCTCTTCCTCCTGTTGCTGCAGGCGACCCGGATCGGGCACATGCACCAGGTCGGTACGGTCGAGGTATTCATAAGCCAGCATGCGGAACACATAGTCTAACACCGATGTGGCTGTCTTGATATTCGGGTGATCTACCACGCCCGATGGTTCGAAACGGGTGAAGGTGAACTTATCCACGAATTCCTCGAGCGGCACACCATACTGCAGGCCTACGGATACAGCTATTGCAAAGCTGTTCATCAGGCTGCGCATTGTAGCGCCCTCTTTCGCCATATCCAGGAATATCTCGCCGATGGTACCGTCTGAATATTCACCTGTGCGTACGAACAATGGCTGGCCGCCTACCTTGGCTTTCACTGTGTAGCCACGGCGTTTAGCGGGCAGCTGCTTGCGCTCTACTATATGGCTCAGCCTGCGTTTCAGCACTGTATCAGGGCTGTCCTGCACACGTTTGTTCACTTCTTCCAGCAGTTCGTCCACAGTCAGTTTGCCCATATCCACTATCTGTGAATCAATAGCCGGTGCGGTTTCTTCTGCTACAGCTTCTTTCTTTTTCTTATCGCTCTTGTTGCTCAGCGGCTGGCTCAGTTTAGAACCGTCGCGATACAGGGCGCAAGCCTTGAGCGCAAGCTGCCAGCTGAGCTGGTAGCAATCTTTTATTTCGTCTACAGTTGCTTCGTTCGGCAGGTTGATGGTCTTCGATATCGCGCCGCTGATGAATGGCTGCACGGCACCCATCATGCGGATGTGGCCGTGTGCATGAATATAGCGCTGGCCTTTGCGACCGCACTTATTGGCGCAGTCGAACACAGCCAGGTGCTCTTCCTTCAGGTAAGGAGCACCTTCTATCATCATAGTACCACATACGTAATCATTTGCAGCTTCGATCTCCTCATCGCCAAAGCCCAGCTCTTCAAGCAGGTTGAAATCGGGACTGAAATACTGTTCAGCAGTGAAGCCAAGGCGCTTCAGGCATTCTTCGCCCAGTGTATAAGCATTGAAAACAAATCCAATTTCGAATGCGCTTTCAACCGCAGCGTCCAGTTTCTTTAGCTCTTCTCCTATAAAGCCCTTTTCGCTAAGGCTCTCGTGATTGATATACGGAGCACCTGCGAATGTACCGTGGCCTTTTGCATATTTTACGATAGCATCGGCCTGCTCAGGCGTATAGCCCAGGTTCTTCAGCGCAGCAGGTATTGACTGGTTGATGATCTTGAAATAACCACCGCCCGACAGTTTTTTGAATTTTACCAGTGCGAAATCAGGTTCCACGCCTGTAGTGTCGCAGTCCATCACAAGGCCGATGGTACCGGTTGGAGCGATCACCGTAGCCTGTGCGTTGCGGTAGCCATATTGCTCACCCATCTGCACGGCGTCATCCCACGCTTTGGTAGCTGCTTTCAACAGGTAGTCAGGGCAATACTTCGCATTGATGCCCATCGGCTTCAGTTCGATCCCTTCGTAAGCGTCCACTGCGTCATAAGCTGCAGCACGGTGATTGCGCATCACACGCATCATATGATGCTTGTTCTCTTCGTAGCGGGGGAACGCACCCAGCGCGCGGGCCATTTCAGCAGACGTCTTGTATGACACCCCGTTCATAATAGCCGTGATAGCACCGGCTATTGCACGGGCCTCTTCACTATCGTAAGGTATACCGCTCACCATCAGCATAGAGCCGAGGTTGGCATAGCCGAGACCCAGCGTACGGTAATCATAGCTCAACTGTGCTACTTCAGGTGAAGGGAACTGTGCCATCAGCACCGATACCTCAAGTACTACTGTCCAGAGACGGGTGATGTATTCGAAGCCTGTTACGTCGAAAGTATTGTCTTCTTCATTGAAGAAGCGGCGCAGGTTCATCGATGCCAGGTTGCATGCCGTGTTATCGAGGAACATGTACTCGGAACAAGGGTTGCTGGCGCGTATTGGTCCACCTTCGGGGCAAGTATGCCATTCGTTGATGGTAGTATCGTATTGGGTACCGGGATCGGCGCAGCGCCATGCAGCGTAAGATATCTTGTCCCATATCTGGCTGGCCGGCACGCTCTTCATCACCTTGCCGGTGCTGCGCGCGGTCATTTCCCAATTCTCGTTATTCGTCAGCCTGCGGAAAAATTCGTTAGGGATACGTACTGAGTTATTAGAATTCTGTCCCGAAACCGTGCGGTAAGCTTCACCTTCATAATCAGATGAATAGCCTGCCGCGATCAGGGCAGCCACCTTCTTTTCTTCTTCCACCTTCCAGTCGATGAAGTCCATCACTTCCGGGTGGTCCAGGTCAAGGCATACCATTTTAGCCGCACGGCGCGTAGTACCGCCGCTCTTGATAGCACCTGCAGCGCGGTCGCCTATCTTCAGGAAGCTCATCAGGCCGCTCGATGTGCCGCCACCGCTGAGCTTTTCACCTTCCGCACGTATATTAGAGTAGTTAGTGCCCACGCCCGAACCATATTTGAATATGCGCGCCTCGCGTACCCAAAGGTCCATGATACCACCATCGTTCACCAGGTCGTCTTCCACGCTCAGGATAAAGCAGGCGTGCGGCTGAGGGCGCTCGTAAGCATTCTTAGAGCGCTCCAGCTTACCTGTTATAGGGTCCACATAATAGTGGCCCTGTGCAGTACCGTCTATACCGTAGCTGCTGAACAGGCCCGTGTTGAACCACTGCGGCGAGTTAGGCGCGCAGCTTTGCAGCAATATGCTATAGATAAGTTCGTCATAGAACACTTGTGCATCGGCCGATGAAGCGAAATACCCATATTTTTCGCCCCAGCTGCGCCAGCAATGTGCCAGGCGGTGAGCCACCTGCTTAACCGAAGTTTCGCGGCCACTGCTGCCATCGGGCTGCGGCACACCTGCCTTACGGAAATATTTTTGCGCCAGGATATCTGTGGCGATCTGCGACCAGTGCTTAGGCACCTCAACATCCGTCATCTCAAATACTTTCTCGCCGTTGGGGTTACGGATCACCGATGTGCGGTAATCGTATTCGAACATGTCGAAGGGGCTCACACCTTCCCTTGTATAGTGGCGCTGGAAGGCGAGGCCGTTGCTCTTTGTAGTGGTGGCACTCATGGGTAAAAATATTTTTGTGTTAAGAATTTTTGTATAAACCTGCTCTCTCAGTAAGGGCGGAAAACGAAAGTATTTAAAACAGTCTTTCTTTTTTTATAAAGAAATTAACCGCTTGTGGAAAAGCTTTGGAGCTTCACTAAAATGAATGTTATGCTTATTTTTAAGCATATATTTATTTCATAAACCAATCGCCTGCCGGTTCTGCTCAAAGCAATCTGCTAAATTACGAAAAAGCCTGCTGCCGAAAAAATGATTTCCCCCGAAAGCCTTGCCTGTATTGTGCCGGCGCGCATTTGTAGCATTTACGGTAAATTCTATTATTTTTGGCGCAAATAAAGATCGATATGAATTTCCCTGAAACACTCAGATACACGAAAGATCACGAATGGATAAAGCTGGACGGCAATACCGCTACCATAGGTATCACTGATTTTGCACAGCGCGAGCTGGGCGATATCGTATTCGTTGATATCGACACAGTAGGTAAAGCCCTTGGCGCCAATGATATCTTCGGCACCGTAGAAGCTGTAAAAACCGTTTCTGATCTTTACCTGCCCGTTGCCGGCACTGTAACTGAAGTGAACGCTGCACTGGAAGGCAACCCTGAGAATGTGAACCAAGACCCATACGAAAGCGGATGGATGGTGAAAATGACCGTTGACAATCCTGCCGAGGTAGACGCACTGATGAATGCCGCTGCATACCGCGCACTGGTGGGCGAATAATATGCTCAGAAAAGTCTTTTCCCCGGAATCACCTTATACAAAACGAGCAAGGTCGCTGGCAATAGCCTGGACTTTGCTCATTTTTATTTTGTGCCTTTTGCCGGCGCAGGAAATACCCAATGTGAACGTGCCGATGGCCGATAAATGGGTACACTTCGTGATGTTCGGGCTTTTTGCATTTTTGTGGCTCTGCGCCTATCCATCGCGCAGCATTTCCTTTTTACTACTAATATTCGGCATCAGCGTGGCTACCGGCTGGTTTGTTGAATTTTTGCAAGGTTCGTTTCCCTCATTAGGTCGTAATAAGGATATCATGGATGTAGTCGCCGATGGCATTGGTGGCTTTCTTGGTGTACTTATATTTGCTATAGCGGCATTCAGCACGAAGCGAAGCAACTAGCCAAACTTCCCCGAAGCTTCCCTAAAGTTCTCTCAAGGTTCCCTCAAGCTTCCCTGAAGGTTCTCTCAAGCTTCGCCAAGCTTCCCTGAAGGTTCCCCCAAAGGTTCCTGTTTAAGTGGCAGTTGGCAGATCTCGAGGGAAATTGCCCGATAGCATTGAAAAAAAATATTTTTCCCACGTTTTGATTGATAATCAATCAATTGATGAAAAATAATACCCCATTTTTGCCCCGAAAATACCCTATTTAGTAGGCGGTTTTCAGGCAGGTGCTGCCATAGAGCATTTTAAAAACCAATAAGAAAAGAACTACTACCGGGCCACATTATACCGAAATATTAAGTGACCGGAACTATGCAAGTTACGATCGCTGAGCAGCTGTATCCAAAAAGGATATCCACATTTTTACTAAAGATATTGGTCGTAAAAGCCAGTGTCACAGCCTCCGGCCTGGGCGGCTCATACGCAATTAATTTTTAGCACCTTATCTTCGCCTATATGATCTATCGCAGTAAAGCCCCGCTACGCATAGGCCTTGCAGGCGGGGGCACAGACGTGAGCCCCTATTGTGACCTGTATGGCGGCGCTATCCTTAACGCCACCATATCGCTTTATGCATATGCCTCCATCGAACCGCTGACGACCAATATGATCGTAATAGAAGCGGTGGACAGAAAGGAAATAGTGAGCTACCCCCTTACCGGCAGCCTGCCGATAGATGGCCAGCTCGACCTGGCCTGCGGCGTGTACAACCGCCTCGTTCGGGACTATGGTAATATGCCGTCGGGGTTTAAGCTCACGACCTTTGTCGATGCGCCTGCCGGATCGGGACTTGGCACATCCTCCACGCTTATGGTGGCTATACTGGGCGCATTTGCTGAATGGCTGCAATTGCCTTTCGGCGAATATGATGTGGCCCACCTGTCTTACCGGATAGAACGCATAGAACTGGCAATGGCCGGCGGCAAACAGGACCAATACGCTGCAACATTTGGAGGGGTCAACTTCATGGAGTTTTATGATAACGACAAGGTGATCGTGAACCCATTGCGCATCAAACCAAAGTACATGCACGAGCTAAGTAATAACCTCTTGCTATACTTCACTGCAACCAGCAGGCTATCCTCAACGATAATAGAAGCGCAAAGCAAAAACGTTACCGATAAAAAACAGGAATCGATAGAGGCCATGCACCAGCTAAAGGAACAGGCGCGCATGATGAAGGAGGCGCTGCTGAAAGGCAATATCGACGAAATAGGGGCCATACTCGATTATGGCTTCCGCTACAAAAAGCAGATGGCACAGGGCATATCGAACAGCCTGATGGACGAGATGTATGAAACAGCACTGGCGGCGGGCGCCACAGGCGGCAAGATAAGCGGCGCAGGCGGTGGCGGCTTTATGATGTTCTATTGCCCCGGCAATAATCATTATGCAGTGAAGGAAGCGTTAGGCAAATTTGGCGGAGAGTTCCGACCCTACCAGTTCACCGAACAAGGCCTCTTCACGTGGACTATTTGATCACATCACTTTTAGTTTTTGACTTTGAATTTTGACTTAAAATGGAGTGCATCGTACTGGCAGGGGGATTGGGCACAAGGCTTAGAGGAGCTATAGGGGAAAACGTACCCAAGTGCATGGCTCCTGTTAACGGACGGCCTTTTCTACACTACCTTTTTGACTACCTCTCGTCGCAGCCCTGCGAGCGTGTTATACTATCACTAGGGCACAAGTATGAAGCGATACTGGAATGGCTGCAAACAGAGCAGCGGCCCTTTTTGGTGGACCATGTGATAGAACAGGAACCACTCGGCACGGGCGGCGGCATACAACTAGCGCTCGAAGCCGCAAAAGGCGAAAATGTGGCAGTGCTGAACGGCGACACCATGTTCAAAGTGAATCTAAAAGAACAGCTAAACCTACATTCGTCGCAGGAAGCGGAGACAACACTGGCACTGAAGGAAATGCACAATTTCGACCGCTACGGCGTGGTGAATTTCGACACGGATGATTTCATTAATTCGTTTGAAGAAAAGCAGCAGCGTGACAATGGATATATCAATGGCGGCGTGTACATAGTGAATAGGAATAGTTTTTTAGCACGCCAGCTTCCGGAAAAATTCTCCTTCGAAAAAGACTACCTTGAAGCTTTTGTAAATGAGCAAAAGTTCTGCGCTTATAAGAGTGATGCTTATTTCATTGACATTGGCATACCGCAGGATTATGAGCAGGCACAACAGGATTTTAAAAGCCTTTTTAGATGAACATAGCGATAATTGGTCCTGCCCATCCGCTAAGAGGAGGACTATCTACCTACGATGAGCGGCTTGCAGAGGTGTTGCAGCAGCAGGGTCACAGCGTGGTTATTTACTCATTCTCGCTACAGTATCCGGGTTTTCTTTTTCCGGGCACCACACAATACACCAGCGAGCCTGCGCCCAAACACCTGACCATAAAGACGGTCATTAACTCGGTTAATCCATTCAATTGGTTAAAGGTTGGGGGGCAGATCAAGGCAGCCAATCACGACCTTATTATCGTGCGTTACTGGCTGCCTTTTATGGGTCCATGCCTGGGCACGATATTGCGCATCGTAAAAAAGAACCGGCACAGCCGCATCCTGTGCATAGCCGACAATATCATACCGCATGAAAAAAGGCCGGGAGACAAACAGTTCACAAAGTACTTCTTAAAACCTATCGACATTTTTGTAACGATGAGCAAAAATGTATTGGAGGACCTGAAACAGTTCACCACTAAGCCGGCCAAATTCAGCCCACATCCCCTGTATGATAATTTTGAACCTGCTGTGCCGAAAGAGGAAGCATGCAGAAAACTGAACCTGGATCCGCATAGCAAATACATTTTATTCTTCGGGTTCATCCGCAAATACAAAGGATTGGATATAGCTCTTACCGCTATGGCCGACGAAAGAATAAAAGCAGCCGGCATTAAACTGATAGTAGCGGGTGAGTTTTATACCGATCGTGAAGAATATGACAAGATCATTGATGAACATCAATTAAGCGACCGTGTCCATTTTTTTACCGAGTTCATCCCGAATGATGAGGTGCGTTATTATTTCAGCGCGGCCGACCTGGTTGTGCAGCCTTATCACAATGCCACACAAAGCGGCATTACGCTGATAGCTTATCATTTTGAGAAGCCAATGATCGTCACCAATGTTGGCGGCCTGAGGGAAATTGTGCCAGACGGGAAGGTGGGTTATGTTGCAGAGGTAAGCCCCAAAGCAGTGGCAGATGCCATTCTAAAATTCTTTGAACCGGGTGCTATACCCGGGCTGCAGGAAAACCTGAAGCAGGAAAAAAAGAAGTATACCTGGGAAACATTTACCCGGAACATGTTCGAAATAGCAGGTCTAAAATAGTAAGTGGTCCCCGCCCTTCCTGCTTCTTCCTAAATGCAGGTATGCCTTATCCGTAGCCTCCCGGCCCCGTGGTGTGCGGACGATGTAGCCCTCCTGTATCAGGAACGGCTCATAAACTTCTTCTATGGTACCCGCCTCCTCGCCCACTGATGTGGCTATATTATTTAAGCCCGTAGGGCCGCCTTTGAATTTGTCAATAAGCGTTGTCAGTATCTTATTATCCATATCGTCCAGACCGCTCTCATCCACATTCAGCGCCTTTAGTCCGTGCTCCACTATGGCGAGGTCTATAACACCATTGCCCAGCACCTGTGCGAAATCGCGCATCCTGCGCAGCAGGCCGTTAGCTATACGGGGCGTACCGCGGCTGCGACGCGCTATCTCCATGGCGGCATCGCTGGTGATGCGCACATTCAACAAACCAGCCGCCCTCATTACGATACGCTGCAAAACATCGGCGGTATAATAATCCAGCCGCGATTTGATACCAAAACGTGATAACAAGGGAGCTGTGAGCAGCCCTGATCGCGTCGTCGCTCCTACAAGTGTAAAAGGATTCAAATTGATCTGGATGCTTCTCGCTGCAGGGCCTGTATCGATCATGATATCGATCTTGAAATCTTCCATGGCAGCGTAGAGGTATTCTTCTACCACAGTACTTAAGCGATGTATTTCATCAATGAACAAAACGTCCCTGGCTTCGAGGCTGGTTAGTAACCCCGCAAGGTCGGCCGGCTTCTCTATAACAGGCCCGCTTGTTTCTTTGATATTAACGCCCAACTCATTCGCAACAATTCTTGATAACGTTGTTTTACCCAAGCCGGGGGGCCCATGAAACAAGACATGGTCCAATGCTTCGCCGCGCAGGTTGGCGGCCTTGATGAATATCCGGAGGTTCTCCACCAGTTTCGGCTGGCCCGAGAACTCCTCTATCGATTGCGGCCTTATACTATTCTCATATTCCCGCTCCTGCGGGTTCAGGTCATCACCGGGACGCACATGCGATTTTTCCATGCTTTAAAGATACGATTTGGGTAGCTATTGGCAGGCCTATTCGTCGAACATAGGCCGCTTCCTTTTTACGATGGCAGAAACAATCAGGGCAAACAAGCTGTCGAGAATAACAAACCAAAAGTAGTTGAGCAGTGTTTTACCTATTTGTATGCCTTTTGCGGCCTCCTTTATTTGCTGGTCAAAGCTGTCCGAAGTTTTATCTAACTGTTCGCTCGGGACATTGGCTTTCTCCATGTAATTCAGGGTCGCCTGTTTCATCTTTTCCAGGAATTGAGGATCTATGTATTTGAAGTAGATAAAGGTATACACAAAGTAGACAAGCTCTGTGATCAGTATCATAATGAAGAGATACTTAAATACTTCCTTAAATTCAATGAATCCGCCATTGGCTTTACGAAACTGTACAGCGAATACGCCCATCAATACTACGAAAATAACGTAGCCCAATATCTTCGATCCATAGAAGCCGAAGAAGCTATTGATGAGGAACATATTTTGTATCGTGTTGATGATAAGGACCACGATAGATAATATAATAGCGTAGGTGAGCGCCTGCTTATTCTGATTGACCTTAACTGTTTCTGACATGGTGCAACTATTTATTTAAGTGAATGCTGCCACTATTGGCTATCCCGATGATGCTTCCTTTAAGCACCTTCCTGATAAAAGGATTATTTTTTGACGCGGACTTAATATTGTCGTCCTGCAACGTTGATGTTGCATCGCTACTAAAGATAGTCAATTCTGCTTTCCTACCTTCTGACAAGCCCGCTGCCGGCAATCCAAATATCCGCCTTGGATTAATGCTTAGTGCCGCAACGAGCTTGTCCAGCTTCATTTCCTTGCCAGCGGCGTTCCATATCACCTGGAAGGCAATCTCCTGCAAGTTCATGCCGTCCGCTGCATATTCAAACTCCTTTTCCTTAGCATCCCATTCCTGCGGGCGATGGTGTGTAGCGATACAGTCCACCGTGCCATCATTTACTCCCGCTATCAATGCCTGCCTGTCCGCTTCAGTGCGTAACGGCGGTGATACCTTATATAAACTACTGTATGAATTCAGCGATTCATCAGTAAGTGCAAGATGATAAGGTGTAACAGAACAGGTGATATTCAAGCCCTCTGCCTTAGCCTTCCGTATCATATCCAGCCCATCGGCAGTTGATACACCGCTTATGTGCAACTTAGAGCCTGTATAACGCAACAGTTCTATATCACGGTGTATCATCAGCGTCTCTGCCATCGTGGGTATACCGGCCATACCTAGCTTTGTTGACACAGGCCCTTCATGCATCAATCCGCCTGCCGATAATGATTCTTCAACCGGCAACTGGATGAGCACACCATCAAATGCACGCACATATTCCATGCTCTTCAGCATCAGGTTGGCATTTTGCACAGGCTTCCATCCGTCGGTGAATGCCACTGCACCGTTGCTGTGCATGTCCAGCATTTCGGCCAGCGTTTTGCCCTCGGCATTGGCACTGATAACCCCCAGCGGATGCAGGCTAACGATATTCCCTTTTGCTTTTTGCAATAAGAATTGTACGGTCGATTTGCTGCCTGTTACAGGATTGGTATTAGGCCCGAGCAGCACCCTTGTAAAACCTCCGGCGGCAGCTGCCGCAAGGCCTGTCTCAATAGTTTCCTTATGTTCGTAACCCGGTTCACGATAGTCAGCCAGCACATCGACCCAACCGGGGCTCACACAAATGTCGTCTCCTTCAATAACATGATCTGCCTTAGCCTTGATACCATCCTTAATAGTTTTTATAACGCCATCTTCAAGAAGGATATCAGTTGCTTTACCGTGAAATTCTGAGGCCGGGTCCAGGACCTTTGCCCCTCGGATGAGAACGAGCATTGTATGAATTAAATTGATAAGCTCCTATGTCTGTGCCTGTTATTGAGGCGTAGCCAGGCTTTGCCTTTTAATGCCGCCTGCTAGCAGGTAGGTTTCCACAGCCAGCATTATGAGGGCTAAAATAACACAAACTTTCCAAAGCGGGAAGTTGCCCCATGCACCCGCGGCCCCGGCACTACCGGTAGCCGACAGGCTGATCCAGTGCACATTAGGATTTTTCCAGTTATCCTTCAGCGCTGCAATGTCCCAGGCTTCCAGTTGCGATTCTTTTCGGTCGGCATTCAAAGCCACTTCGGTTGTATCTGCTCCATTGGCGGCTAGCCTGTAAAATCCCGGCTGTTGCACCGAGCGGTCTATGAACACATCCAGACCGGCTCCGTCGGGCCTTTGGGGTGGTATCGCATCTACACCCGGCCCGTACAAGTGGATCATATTACGCTCATCAGCATTGCGCATGGGCAGGTACACCGCCTGCTGCCTGCCTGCAGTCACGGCATACACATCACCGCCGCGCGACTGTATAGCCATCTGGTAGATGAAAGGCACAAAGAAATAACTGCCGGGGAAATTACCCGAAGCAAGATCGGCCGCTGTGGCGCAAATATATAGCTGCCCTTTTGCAGGTGTGTACTTCGCAAAAAACGGATCGCCGTTCCTGAAGCTCAGTATCGATTGCTGATTAGCACCCAATCCCGCTGTTATCACGTAGTGCCAATTTGCCACCGGCAGCTGCACATTGGCCGGTATGCGCTCGAAGATGTCTTTTACAAGGCTGCTGCCCTGCTGTAGCGTACTCGCGGCCTGCACGGCTGTGTCAATGCCTTTTACCTGTATATCACCCAGTTGTTTCAGCCCGTCATTCAGCGAAGATGGATTGCCGGTCTTACCCGGGAAAATACACACACTCTGACCTTGCACCATTGCAGTGTTCAACATCTTAGCCAACGCATCGTCAATATGGGTCACACCATTCAGGATAACCAGGTTGTAATCCTTCCAGTCGGCAGGCATAGCGTTTACGTCGGTCTGGTTGAGCCTGAAACCATTATACGCACGGAACGCCGCTTGTATAAAAGGATTAGGCTGACCTTCGTTCAGCACCAACACAGAGAGCGCAGGTGTGCTGCGCGCAGTGATACGGAAGCTGTCATCAAACTTCACTGCAGCGTCGTTTATCGAGAGCGTCATCTGCTGCCAGTTGGCGGTGTTCACCTGGAAGTTAAGCGTATCGGTACTTTCATTTTTTGCGGAGAAATTGAGTGTAGCCGCGCTCTTCACCTGCCCGTTCACAGATAGTTGCAATACTGGCGCATCTTTAGGCAGCTTACCGAGAGCCCGTGAGCGGACGATCAACTGGTTGGGTTGGCCGGTTTGCAAAACAGGCGAGTTCAGGTAGGCTGTGTCGATATATACATTTTGCAATTCAGTAGACTGCACCGGCACACCATAAAAAGCAATATTCTTCATTAACGATGCGTCGGGCTTCGTTTCGAAAGTGCTTATCTGGTAGTCGGAATAATAGTACACATCGGCACCGCTTGCGACTTCCCCTTGCATCATACTTTGCACGGTACTCAGCACCTGCTCCACATTTTTGTCCGATGCTGATGCATCGATATTATTGAGCTCCGTAAGCGCTTTGTCGGCGGGGACAGATTTATAGGATGCAGGCTTATCGTTAGTGAGTAGCAAAAATCGGCTTGCAGTTGCTGAATTCTTTATTTGCCTTCTTGCTGCATCCTTTGCAATTTCCAGCAGGCTGCGGGCACCATTCTTCACCAGCATGCTGTACGAGTTGTCTATATAGATCACCTTCAGCCTGTTACCGGCGTCTCCCTTATTCCCCTGGTTAAAGTAAGGCTGTGCAAATGCGAGTATCACCGAAGCCAGGAAAAGCAGGCGTGCGGCCAGCAACCATTTATACCGCACCTGCGATTGTTTCCGGCTGTTGAGCTGTATATTCTTTAAAAACCGGGTGTGGGGAAACAGTACCGTCTTGTACCTTCTTAAGTTAAAGAGGTGTATAAGCACAGGTATCGCCAGGCTGAGCCCAGCCAGCAGGAAGAGTGGGTAAAGGAAACTCACTGAACAAATATAGGCTTAAACGGAAGTCAAAATTCAAAGTCAAAAGCCAAAAAGTTAATTAGCGATTATATAGTGTTATTTGACAAGCGACGCTGTACTGAGCGCCTTAAGTCGTCCTACAGCTTCCCTCAGCGTTTCTTCTTTTTTAGCGAAACAGAAGCGTACGAATTTATCATCCTTCTTATTGCTGTAGAAGGGGCTTACCGGAATAGTAGCCACACCATATTCCTCGGTCAGCCATTTGGCAAAATCCATGTCCCCCATATCGCTGATGCGCTCATACCCCGCTACCTGGAAGTAGCTGCCGCCTGCCGGCATATGTATGGTGAACGGTGTATCACGCATCAGCTCAAGAAAGTAGTCACGCTTTGCCTGCATCATCTTGCTGATGGGTTCATTGCGCACGGTCTCGAGGTAACACGCCAGTGCATATTGCCCCGGCGTATTTACGGAGAAACCCAGGAATTGGTGTATCCTCCGAAATGCCTGCGTCAGCATAGGTGGTGCAATGCAGTAACCTATCTTCCACCCTGTATTGTGAAACACTTTGCCGAACGAATACAAGGCAAAGCTTCTTTGCCTCAACTCCTCATGCTGCAGCACTGTATAATGTTCCTTACCGTCAAAAATGATCTGCTCATACACCTCGTCCGATAATATGTAGATACCTGTGCCGCGCACCAGTTCAGCCAGCTTGTCCCAGTCGCTCCGGCTCCAGGCGGCGCCTGTGGGGTTGTGTGGCGTGTTGATTATGATCGCTTTGGTTTTGGGTGTAATAGCAACTTTGACCTTGTCCCAATCCACATCGAAAGATGGAGCAGATAGCGGAACAGGAACGGCCTTTGCGCCGTTCATTTCTATATTGGGTATGTAGCTATCGTAAGCCGGCTCCAGCACTATTGCTTCATCGCCGGCCTGCAATACCGAAGTGAACGCTGTGTATATAGCATAAGTGGCCCCCGGTGTAACGGTAACTTCCGTATCAGCATTTACATCCAGTCCATAACGCCTTTTAAAGTCGTCCGATATCGCTTGCCTTAGCATTGGCACGCCCGGCATGGGCGAATATTGATTGTAAGCCCCCTTAGCTGCTTCATGCAGCAGATCGGCCAGCCGTTCGTCTATGGGAAAGTCTGGAAAACCCTGCGATAAGTTGATGGCATTGTGTTGCTGCGCCAGCGCACTCATCACAGTAAATATTGTGGTGCCGGTAGCGCTATGTTTCTGGGGCAGGATCATAGACTATAAGAATTTTTCGCCCTTGTTACGTTTCACCTCTGCCACGTACTCCTTTATCTGCTGCTCACGGTTACGTTCACAAAGCAGTAATACATCCGGCGTGTCTATAACGATAAAATTCTCCAGCCCCTGCACTACTACCAGTTTATCCGCAGGTGCCTTTATCATACATTCCGATGCATCTATCACCATTACATTGTCCCCATACACAGCATTGCCCAGGTAGTCTTTTTCAGAATTTTCATAGGCAGATTCCCATGTACCCAGGTCGCACCAGCCAAAGTAGGCCGGTATTACATACACGTTCTTAGCCTTTTCCATGATGCCGTAATCGATAGAAATATTGGTACACTGAGAGTACAGATCATTGATCACGTCATGCTCCTTTGGTGTGTTATACACGTCCTTAGCTTGCAGGAACACTTCGTGCATCTCCGGAAGGAATTTCTCGAGGGCTTCCCATATGGTCTGCACGTTCCAGACAAATATGCCTGAATTCCAAAGGAAATCGCCACTCTTCAAAAAGGTTCTTGCCAACTCATGCGATGGCTTCTCTGTAAATGTCTTTACACGATACACGCTATCCAATTCCTCCTCAGCATCATACTGTATATAGCCGTAGCCTGTATCTGGTCTTGTAGGCTTCACACCCATTGTCAGTAATGCGGGGTGATGCGCTACAAAATCAAGCGCGTCCTGTGTAGTGCGCTCAAACGCGCGCTCATCCATTATCAGGTGGTCGGCAGGCGACATGATAATATTGGCCTTAGGGTTAAGGGCCATCATCTTATGTGCGAAATAGGCTGCACAAGGCGCCGTATTCTTACGCGATGGCTCGCTGATGATATTCTCGTCGCTTATCTCAGGGATCTGCTGCTTCAGTGTGCTGATATATGCCTGGTTGGTAATAAAATAAATGTTCTCCTTCGGGCAAATGTGCTTAAAACGGTTGTAGGTCCACTGGATCAGCGAACGCCCGGTGCCCAATAAGTCGAGGAATTGTTTTGGGTGCGCTGTGCGGCTTACAGGCCAAAACCTGCTTCCAATGCCCCCGGCCATAATGGCCACATAGTTATTTTGGATGCTCATCAGTGAATGTGCCCCGCCCGTGCGGGGTAGAAATGTGAAAATATGGAAATTGAGCGAATTAATTCCACCGAAGGAGACCAGTGGGCCGTTAGAGGGTCCTCTTTTTAACACAAAAACAGCAGCCATCGGGCTGCCGTTCGTTATATAAACTTAGAAATTCTTACTCTGCTTCTGCTACTACCTCTTTCACTTCAGGTATCATGCGTTTCATCATGCCTTCAATGCCCGCTTTCAGGGTGATCATCGACGATGGGCAGCCGGAGCAGGAACCCTGGAGCATCAGCTTCACAGTGCCGTTATCGAACCCTTTGTAGCTGATAGCGCCCCCATCCATTTCCACTGCAGGCTTCACATAGTTTTCCAGCAGCTCCTTGATGCGCTTTACCACATCCGTATCGTCCGCGTTCACGATATTAGTATCAGTTTTCACCACCACCTGGTCTTCATTGATCACTACTTTCCCTTCTTCCAGGTATTGCTTCAGGAACTCACGAACGGTTGGTATCACCTCTTCCCACTGGGTGTCGGCGGTCTTGGTCAGCGTCACAAAATTGCTGGCTATGAATACGGCACGTATAAAAGGAAAAGCAAAAAGCTCCTGGGCCAATGGAGATGGCGCAGCGCTTGCCTCGTCAGCAAAATCTATGCTTTTCCCGGGGTATAGCAGCTTGTTGGCCACAAACTTCATCGTCTCCGGGTTCGGGGTCATTTCGGTATATATGCTCACTATGGTATTGCCTGTCTTCAACATGACGAATTACAATTTTTCACAAAAATACTTAATAAAACAGGCACTAACCAATCAATTCCGTTAATACTCCTAAAGTTGAAAGCAATTTCCCATATGCATCACCGCGATAATATGAAACTATTGGTTTGGTTTTTATAACAATACCCGAAACTTAACGATGAAAAAAACGCTCATAATGCTGCTCTTTACCACTTTAGGTGTAGGGCTCCATGCACAAAACGCCAAACAGGGACAAAGAAAGGACACGACCATGGCGCCGCAGCATAATCCTCCCCGTCACAGGCATGGCCCTAATGCAGTTCCCAAGGCTGACACGGCGAAAGGCAAATTGAACAAAGAGAAGAATGCCGGCAACGTACAGCAGCCGGATAAATAGAATTAACAAAAGTAACGTGACGGGGGAACAGATCTTTTCACCTGTTAATAAAACATCCGACTATGAAAAAGATATTTTGTTTGATAGCCCTTTTATCCTGCGCAACAATTGGCAAAGCGCAGAACCAGCTGAACAACAACGGTATGTTAATGAACAATTCGAAGTTGAACACGCCGACATACAGTCAGCCGACACCCACTTCAGGAAGTAACAACGGCCAGTATAACTCCAATGTACCTGAGCAGAATAATTCAATGTACAACAACAACAGCCAACAGTATAACAGGGGCAACACCATTAAGAATGCCGTACCGGAAAGCAACGGTACACATTATACACCGGGTGCACAGGGCATCAACAACAGCAACAACCCGGGTTACAACAGTAATACCAGGGGCACTATAAATAATACTTCAAACGGGGCATATACTGTGCCGCCGAGCGATAAAAAATAGAACAGGTATATGGTCTGTTTTCTCACGCAAAGTGCTGATCGCTAACCCGGTCGGCACTTTGCCTTTTTATTAACATGTCGCTGGCACGGGATTTTAAAAAGTCTATGTGAAGACGATTTTTTATTAACCAAATAAGAGATTATGAAACAGATACTAATAGCACTGTCGATGGTCGGAATGATCAGCTATGGGGCGAACGCGCAATCAACACACAGCAGGAACGATATCAATTATAGAGTATGTCGCACTGCTAACGGGAACTATAAAGTGTGCAGTGGACCGTACAACGGGGTAAAGAAAACCGCCATTACAACAGCCACCACTCAAACGTCAAATGAATCCATGTTCGAAGGTAGCGGAGTGAGACCCAAATCGAGGGGTCGTAGCAAATACGACGTCAATTACAAAGTATGCCTTGTAGGTGATCAATACAAGGTTTGCAATCCTGGTGACCCTACCATACAGCGTACAAGCACAAGGTCGAACATAGTTGTTTCTTCCGAATCGATCAATGACAATGGTGCAGCTTCATTGAGCATGCAGCAGAATGGGGCCTACATGGGCTACACTTCGAAAAAGAGGAGCAATATAAAAGTGGAAGACGAAGACAATGTTCGTCAAAAACTGGACAGGGAAGCAGATGGAAAAGAAAAAGCAAGCTATAGGAATATGAATTACAACAATGGTTCTGTTTCACTCCCACCGAATGATGGTGGACTCAGTGACCGTAAATAATTTATGGTCGCTGGGATAAAGAAAGGTCCGGGTTTCATCCCGGACCTTTGTTTTATCTCAATTGAAATCTCTTCTATACTGCAAAGCTTTCACCGCATCCGCAGCTCCGGCTGGCATTGGGATTGATGAAGTGAAAACCTTTACCATTAAGTCCATCCGAGAAATCCAGTGTTGTATCGCAGAGATACAGAAAACTCTTCAGGTCGGTTACCACTTTTACGCCTTTATCTTCAAATACCTGGTCATTGGCTTGCGATTCATTATCAAAGTCAAGCTTATACGACAAGCCTGAGCATCCGCCGCCTACCACGCTCACACGAAGAAAGTAATCGTCGCCAAGCCCCGAATCATGCTTGAGTTTATATACTTTCTCTTTCGCCTTGTCACTAACGTATATCATCGCGTCTAAGGGTTAATGTTTCTTTTCTTCCACCAGTTCAGGCAGGCCGTTCTTCACACGATAATCGTTGATCGCAGCTTTGATAGCGTCTTCCGCCAGTACCGAGCAGTGTATTTTCACAGGCGGCAGGTTCAACTCTTCCACTATGTCCATATTGTCTATTTCCATAGCCTGGTCCACGGTCTTACCCTTCAGCCATTCCGTAGCCAGCGATGAAGAAGCTATGGCCGAGCCGCAGCCAAATGTCTTGAACTTGGCGTCTCTGATCACGCCGCTCTCTTCGTCTACTTCTATTTGCAGGCGCATCACGTCGCCGCATTCAGGTGCGCCCACAAGGCCGGTACCCACGTTAGCCTTGCTCTTGTCAAGCGTACCTACGTTCTTAGGATTGCTGTAATGGTCAATTACTTTTTCTGAATATGCCATGGTTTCTAATTTGAAGATGTGCAAATGCAAAATCTGCAAATGCCCATGTTATTGTCAATTTTTGTTTTTACGCAACGGGGAATTTGCACATTGGCACATTCCCTCATTTGCACATTAATTAGTGGTGCGCCCACTCAATTTTGTTCAGGTCCACACCTTCTTTAAACATTTCCCATAGCGGGCTCATTTCACGCAGCTTCAACACAGTGGTCTTGATTGCGTTAATGGTATAGTCTATCTGCTCTTCGGTAGTGAAACGTCCCAGGCCAAAGCGCAGCGAGCTGTGTGCCAGGTCGTCGCCAAGGCCCAGTGCTTTCAATACGTACGATGGTTCCAGTGAAGCCGATGTACATGCCGACCCACTTGATACTGCTATATTCTTATTAAAGCCCATCATCAGGCCTTCACCTTCCACATATTTGAACGATATATTGCACACATGCGGCAGGCGGTGTTCCTTATTGCCGTTCACATAGCTTTCTTCCAGTTCCAGCAGTGCGTTCTCCAGTTTATCGCGCAGTTGCGAGAGGCGCTTGCCTTCCGCTTCCATTTCGTTCATGCATATCTCGCAAGCCTTACCAAGACCCACAATGCCGGGCACATTCATAGTGCCGCTGCGCATGCCGCGTTCGTGGCCGCCACCGTCCATCTGTGCAGTTACCTTCACACGGGGGTTCTTACGACGAACGTATAGTGCACCTACACCCTTAGGGCCATACATTTTATGGCCGCTGAAGGCCATCAGGTCTATGCCATCAGCTTGCACGTCCACCGGCACTTTGCCCACAGCCTGCGTGGCATCGGTAAAGAACAGCACGCCATGCTTGCGGGCTATTTTACTGATCTCGCGAACGGGTTGCAGCACACCTATTTCATTGTTGCCATACATGATGGCTATCAGGATTGTCTTGTCGGTGATCGCATTTTCCAGCTCGGCAAGGTCTATCAGGCCGTCTTCCTTCACCGGCAGGTAAGTCACCTGGCCGCCCATTTTTTCGATGTGCTTACAAGTGTCCAGTACGGCCTTGTGCTCGGTAGTGCAGGTGATGATATGGTTACCCTTGCTCAGGTACATTTCATAGACACCCTTCAGCGCAAGGTTATCGCTTTCGGTAGCACCTGAAGTAAATATGATTTCTTTTGGATCGGCGTTGATGAGTTTTGCCACTTGTTCACGGGCATAGTCCACAGCTTCCTCAGCCGCCCAGCCAAAGGGATGATTGCGGCTGGCCGCATTACCGAATTTTTCGGTAAAGTAGGGCAGCATAGCCTCCAGTACCCTCGGATCACAAGGCGTCGTGGCATTGTTATCCAGGTATATCGGCAGTTTCAATTCCATATAAATAATGAACTATTTGAGGCAGTTCCTAGGGCAAAGTTACGTCAAATGTGCTACTTTCGGCATAGATAGGCTAACAGCTTTGTTATATTCCTATTTATAAAACTTATTTCCTGATGTTGAAAATCGAGCACCTGGGCATAGCAGTAAAGCAGTTGAACAACTCCATCCCTTTATTCGAGCAGTTGCTCAATACACCCTGCTATAAAACCGAGGTCGTTGAAACCGAAGGGGTAAGTACCGCCTTCTTCCGCACTGGCGACTCAAAAATAGAACTGCTCGAAGCCACCAATCCGGGCTCCCCAATTGCCAAATTCGTCGACAAAAAAGGCGAAGGTATCCATCACATAGCCTTTGAAGTGGAAAACATTGAGGCAGAAATGAAACGCCTGGCCGCCCTCGGCTTCGAACTGCTCAGTGAAACGCCCAAAAACGGGGCTGATAATAAGCTGGTTTGCTTCCTGCACCCAAAGAGCACCAATGGCGTGCTCATAGAGCTTTGCCAGGAGAAACGTTGATTATGGGTTTTCTGCCGTTGCCTCCTGGGCTAGTTCTGCCTCATCCGGCTCGTCCTTCAGGTCCCTGTCCAGCACATAAAGCGCATCATTACTGGCTTTTTCGCCACCGGCTATCTTTATCCTGTCCAGCAGGTTCATAGCCAAGGTTTCTTCTTCTACCTGCTCCTTCACGAACCATTGGAGGAAATGCCAGGTGGCCCAGTCGCCCTCATCAAAGCTTTTCTTAACAAGCATATAGATGGCTTGTGTATTATCAACTTCCTGCTGGAAGAATTTTTCAAAACAATCATTCACATTTTTCGGTTCTTCTCCCGGCGCCGGGATAGCCTCTATTCTCACCTTTGCGCCCCGCTGCAATATATACTCGAGGAACTTCATCATATGGTTGCGCTCCTCATGCGCATGCCTGAAAAGGAAATTGGCCATGCCGTCATACCCTTTATCGTCAAGCCATGCGGCGTAAGCCAGGTATATCTGCGCAGCATGCGCTTCTTTGGTCATTTGTGCATTGAGGGCAGCGGCCATGCCATCCGAAAGGCGATTGGTACTCATGAATGTGGTTTTATGACCAACCTTATATAATTGTGCCAACGGTAAATACTATTAGCTATAGGGCTATAGATACCACAAAAGATAATTTAAAACCATCCTTTTCGCTTAAAATAGATCAGCATGAACATTGGGATGATTAGCATTAACCCGACAGATACATAAAAGCCCTCCTTGTGATGGGCAAAGGGAATCACTTCAAAGTTCATCCCGAAAATGCCCCCTATAACGGTGGCCGGGGCCAGCAGCAGGGCTACCATGGTGAAGATCTTCATCACTTCGTTCATGCGCAGGTTCACCTGGTTCATGTATAGGTCCTGCAGGTTCATGAGCATTTCGCGGTGGTTCTCCACATAATCATTGGCCTGCACAATGTGGTCGTACACATCTTTGTAATACTTGTCATGCTGATCTTCGAGTAACTTATTGTCACTACGTAAAAATCCGTTTATCAGTTCGCGGACCGGTGCTATCGCACGCCGCAGTTCCATAACCTCACGCCGCAGCATACTGATACTGGCAAAATGGTCGGCTTGCTTATTGAGCAATATAAAGTCCTCCAGCCTCTCAATGCTCTCGTTAATATTATCGATCACACCATAATAACTATCCACGATCACGTCTATCAGGCTGTAACACAGGTAGTCCGATCTACTAGAACGCAGCTTAACATTCCCACCTCTCAGCCGGTCGCGCACGGGGTCGAAAACATCCCTGGTGGCATCTTCCTGGAATGAAAGAACAAAGTCTCTTCCCAGCACAATACTTACCTGCTCCGCCTCTACCGTACCGGTACTTTTGTTGAAATACACCATTGGCAATAAGCAAAAAATAATGCTGCCTATCTCGTCCATCTTCGCCCGCTGGCCCACGCTCAGGATATCGTCAACTATCAACGGGTGTACGTCATAGTGCGAGCATAAGCTTTCCACCTCGCTCCTTTTCAACCCGTCTATGTTTATCCAGGTCACCCGGCCATTCTCCCTGTACGGCTTGCAGGCTGTCTCGTTTTGCAACTTACGCTCTTCAAGATGGTCTGCATTGTAATCAAACACCGTATATACGGGTTGCGCTGCGTCCTTCCGGCCCTCGTCGCTTCGCATAGGATTATAAGTGGTAGTGGGCTGACGGCTACTGTAGTTCCAGGCCCATTCGGGCAGCAGCTTTACCAGTCTCTTCGCGCCTGTGGTGATGCTCATACAATTATTATTGTCGGCTAATTTAGTTTTTTGTATCTATGCCATTAAATAATAGGATACATTTTTATGAAAAAATTACTGCTGTTTACAGCCTGTCTTTTTGCCCTTACGCTATCTGCAATTGCGAAGAAAAATAAAGATACCAAGGTGGTGATCGAGACTGAATATGGCAAGATCGTGATGCTGCTATATGCAAATACACCCAAGAATACCGCCAATATGGTGAAGCTCGCTAACGAGCATTACTACGACAGCACCCTGTTTCACCGCGTCATCCCTAATTTTGTGATCCAGGGCGGCGACCCTGAATCTAAACATGCCAAACCGGGCCAGTCTTTAGGTAATGGCGACCTGAAATACCGTGTTCCGGCAGAGATCAACGACAGCAATTTCCATAAATATGGTGCCCTCGGCGTAGCCCGCGATAATACACCTGACAAATCAGGTTCAGCTTGCCAGTTTTATATCGTAACAGGCCGTAAATATGCCGAGGATGAATTGGATAAGATCAGCAAGAGCACTAAACGCACCTATACGCCTGCGCAACGTGAAATATATAAAACAAAAGGCGGCACCCCGCACCTCGATGGTAACTATACAGTATTCGGCGAAGTGATAGAAGGCATGGATGTAGTTGAAAAGATTTCCAACGAGCCCCGCGACCGCGCCGACCGTCCTAATAAGGACATCAGGATGCTAAGTGTACGAGTGGTAAAAAAGAAGAAATTTTTCGGGCTATTTTAAGCAACCACTTCCCCTCTTTGAGAGGGGCCAGGGGTGTGTACACTCGCTATGAGAAAAATAATACCCTACGATCCGAGACTAAAAGAGCTGGCACGCCAGCTTAGAAATAACAGCACCAAAAGTGAAGTACATCTCTGGAAAAGCTTAAAAGGCAAACAGATGATGGGATATGACTTTCATCGTCAAAAGCCGATAGACAAATACATTCTTGATTTCTTTTGTCATGAATTAATGTTGTGTATCGAGATAGACGGCATTACCCATTTTACGGACGATGCCTTAATAAAGGATACCATTCGCGAAACAAGATTAAAACAGCTAGGGATTGATACGCTTCGTTTTAACGATACGGCCGTACTGACGGATATGGAAAATGTTCTAAGAGCAATAGAAAGTTATATTGAACAATGGGAAATCGCTCAACAAACACACCCCTAACCCCTCTCAAGAGGGGAAAACTCACATCGCTCAAAACCCTCCTCGACGAAAAAGTAAAACTCTACAATGCCCCGGCTTTTATTGAAAAAGACCCGGTGGTTGTGCCACATCGCTTTAAGAAAAAACAAGACATCGAGATATCCGGCCTCTTCGCCGCGGTGCTCGCATGGGGCAACCGGACCTCTATTATCAACAACTGCACGCGTTTGATGAACTGGATGGACAACAGTCCGCACGACTTCATCCTAAATCACAAAGACACAGATCTGAAGAAGATGTTGTCCTTTGCCCATCGCACTTTTAATGCCACCGACCTGCTCTATTTCATCTATTTTTTGCAATATCACTACCGTCAACACAATTCATTGGAAGATGCATTCGTGCCCGGCAAGAGCTACAGGGAAAATACCGTTGAACAGGCACTTGTCTATTTTCACAATTACTTCTTTTCCCTCGAGCACCCCGAACGTACCCGCAAGCACATCGCTACGCCCGCACGGAAGTCGGCCTGTAAGCGTATCAATATGTACCTGCGCTGGATGGTACGCCGCGACAACAAAGGGGTCGATTTCGGCATTTGGAAAAAGATAGCCCCCAAACAGCTGGTATGTCCCCTCGACGTTCACGTAGCAAGGGTAGCGCACAGGCTCCAATTACTCGACAATGAGCAGTCCAACTGGGCCAATGCGCTGCACCTTACTTATCAATTGCGTGAACTAAATCCCGAAGATCCTGCCGTCTACGATTATGCGCTTTTCGGCCTGGGCATGGCCGAGCGCTTTTAAACGAGTATCAGCACATCTTTTTCCGTCCTTTCCTTCACCGGCACCTTATCCACAAAAGCATCAGGATACACGATCAGCGATACGCTCTTGCGCTTCCACCAGCTGGCATCCAGCAGCCTCGAGAAACGGATAATGCCGGTCACATGGCAGCGCCTGTCGCTGCTGCTCCACTCCTCTATCTTTTCAAATTTCTCATGTGGCACATGAAAGAGGCCATCGAAACTGATGTATACTCTCAAAAAGAAATCATTTGTCAGCTGTGCCGGCTCCTGGTAGCGGAGCTTTTTGTATTCATATTTGTAGTCATACCGCAACGCAGAAAGATCACTCAACACTGCCGACGCGGTTGGAAAGCTACCTGCCCCTTTACCGTAAAAGAATTGTTTATCGGCCAGCCGGCTTTCTATAATAACCCCATTGTATTCGTTGCGCACACTATATAGCTGGCTGTCCTTCTGTACGAACTGTGGCAACACGAAAGCTGCGATCTTACCATTATCCAGCTTCCTGGCTTGTGCCACCAGTTTTATCTCGTAACCCTTCTCCCGCGCAAATACCGCATCTGCAGCCTGCAGGTTTTGTATACCCGTATGCACTATCTCCTGCGGCGGTGACACGATACCGTAAGCATGTGCCAGCAATATCGTCAGCTTGTTCACCGCATCTGTGCCTTCCACATCCAGCGCAGGGTCACTCTCCGCAAAACCCTCATACTGAGCTTGTAACAGCGCCTCCTCAAAGCTCAGTTTCTCCTCAAACACTTTGGTAAGGATATAGTTTGTCGATCCGTTCACGATGCCACTTATACCGTGCAGCAGATCATTATCGTAATACTCCTCCAGGTTGCGTATCACCGGGATGCTCGCGCATGCCGCCGACTCATAAAGGAACGGCACCTTAAAATGCTGCTGCAGTGCTATCAATTCAGCAAGATGCTCCGCTATAAGCTTCTTATTTGCGCTTACCACCGCTTTCTTGTTCTTCAGCGCCGTGCTAACAATGTAGTAAGCAGCATCCGCATCGTCGATCAGCTCTACGATCACGTTGATATCATTATCCTGCAAAAGCACCTCAGGATCGATAGTAAAAAGCTCTTCCGGCGCACTCCGGCGCTTCTCAGGGTGCTTAATGCAGACCTTCTTTATCTGCGCATTCAGTGTGGGTGTTTGCTCCAATACCTTGTAGAGCCCTTCACCCACCACTCCGAAGCCAAAAAGGCCGATGTTCAGTTTTGTTTGTTGATTTTGAATAGACATGATTTTGATCTTTTAAGTTGTTAAACAGTTTTTTTTGCAATTAAACATTGACAGAAAGTGACTTCAGTTGATGGGCATTCACTTTTGCCAGGGCTTGCTGTATATCCTCGATGAGGTCTTCTACTTCTTCCAGTCCCACGCTCAGTCGCACCAGGCTATCAGCCACGCCTGCCGCATGCCTTTGTTCGGCAGGTATAGATTTATGGGTCATCGTTGCCGGATGGCACAGAAGGCTTTTCACACCGCCAAGGCTTTCCGCAAGCTTAAAGAGTTTCGTATTGCGCACCACTTGCTTCGCAGCTTCTGCCCTGTCTTCTTTTAGGTTGAAGGAAACAATACCCCCAAACGCGCTTTGCTGTTTCGCAGCTATTTCATGATTGAGATGGCTTTTTAAGCCAGGGTAATATACTTTGTCTACTGCCGGATGCTGCTGTAAAAACTCCGCAACAGCCAGTGCATTCCTGCTATGTTGCTGCACCCGCAGGTGCAGCGTTTCCACTCCCCTTATCACCAGCCAGCTATCGTGCGGCGATAGTATGGCACCGCTGGCGTTCTGTATAAATTTTATCTGCGCGCCTACTTCCTCGCTCTTTGTCACCACCAGCCCTGCTATCAGGTCGCTATGCCCTCCAAGGTACTTGGTGGCGCTATGCACTACAATGTCCGCGCCCAGTTTGATAGGTTGCTGCAACGCAGGCGAAGCAAAGGTGTTATCTACGCACAGCAATATGTTATTCTGCTTCGCGATCTCCGCAATGGCTTCAATATCGCTGATCTTAAGTGTAGGATTAGTAGGCGTCTCCAGCCATATCAGCTTCGTCTGCGGCGTTAGTGCATCTACCACATTCGCAATGCCGGTAGTATCTGTATAATTCACCTTGATGCCGAACTTGCCGTAGATGTGTGTAAAGAGCCTAAATGCTCCCCCATAGATATCATCAACAGCCAGTATCTCATCGCCGCTCTGCAGCAGCTTCACTACCGCATCGATAGCCGCGAGGCCGCTTGCAAATGCGATGCCCGTACTGCCGCCTTCAAGCTTTGCGATGATGTCTTCCAGTGTAGCGCGCGTAGGATTATTCGTGCGTGCATAGTCATAACCTTTGTGCACGCCCGGCTCTTCCTGCACAAATGTGGATGTCTGGTAAATGGGTACTGATACGGAACCTGTCAGTGGATCAACCGGGATGCTGTGGATCAGTGTTGTTGCTTTGCTCATTGTCTTGCTTTTGTATGGTTAAAAAAATTAGTTACATTTTTTCTGCCACTTATCGCAAAACGGTTTACCGGCGAAGCTTCCATTTTCCCCCTTTTAAGTAGGGGCAATAAAAAAGCTCCACCGATAAATCAGAGGAGCTAGTTATCTTAAACTTCGCCGGGGCGAATTATCAACAAACTAATTGCATCTGACTTATCTCTCACGCCGGCGGCGTGATGGAATTAGCACCAGCTTCCCCGGATGCCTCCGGAGAGAGGTTGCTAAGGCTTCAAAGGGCCATGACCCTCTGCCTTTCTGGATAAGTGAACTCAAAGAACTGGCACAAAGATATAGGCAGTGTTTTCAATTTTCCAAAATTTTTTTTGCCTCGCTAAAAAAGCCCCGTCAAAGCTTATTTGCCGCGATGCCATTTTTTCTTCAAAAAAAGATCATCATCCGCACGTGTCCTCGCTCTTAAAAAACAGCCCTTATACCATAGAACACTAAAGAATTTTTGCAAATTTCAGCTACCTTTGCTGGCTACATTTATCATCCGGTAATGGACTTGCCCGAGGGAAAAAAAATTTACTTCGCTTCCGACTTTCATCTTGGCATACCCGACAGGGCATCAAGCCTGGCACGCGAAAAGCGGCTTTGCCAGTGGCTCGATGAGATCAGGCACGATGCCGCCCGCATTTTCCTGGTAGGCGATCTCTTCGATGTATGGTTCGAATATCATAGGGTGGTACCTAAAGGCTATGCACGCTTCCTGGGCAAGCTGGCCGAGCTTACCGACGCAGGCATTCCTATCGAAGCTTTTACAGGCAATCACGATCTGTGGATGCGTGGCTATTTCGAGGATGAGTTAAATATCCCCGTGCACCACGATGTCATCTACCGCGAATACAATGGAAAGAAGTTTCTCATTGCGCACGGCGATGGCCTGGGCCCCGGCGACATGACCTATAAAGTGATGAAGAAGGTGTTTCGTAGTCCCGTTTCACAATGGCTTTACCGACGCCTGCATCCGGATACAGGTATTGGTATTGCCGGCTGGTTCAGCGGACTCGGCGCCAAGCACAATGACCGCGCCGAGGAACAGTTTTTAGGTCCCGATAAGGAGTGGTTAGTGCAATATGCCATCGATATACAGAAACGTCAGCAGGTCGACTATTTCATATTTGGGCACCGGCATGTAGCTGTTACCTACCCTTTACTTGATGGGGGACTTTATGTCAATCTCGGCGACTGGATACGGTTCAATAGCTATGCAGTTTTTGATGGTAAAGAATTAGACTTGAAATATTATAAATCAGATAAGTAAATGCAGCGCACAATAGTAATCATAAGGCATGCAAAATCGAGCTGGGCAAATCCCTTGCAGAGTGATTTTGAACGCCCCCTGAACGATCGCGGTGAGCACGACGCCCCCATGATGGGCGAACGCCTGCAAAAATTAAAGATTACCCCGGACCTCATTATATCCAGCGCTGCGAAACGCGCCAAACAGACGGCGAAGAAGATAGCAGTTGCGGTAGGATATGACGCCGAAAGGATTCAGCTTATCGAAAAGCTGTATCACTGTATTCCGCCCGTTTTCGAGGAGGTGATATTGGATATCCCCGATGAGGTGAACACGGTTTTTATAGTAGCACACAATCCCGGCATTACAGCCTTTGCAAACGAGCTAACGCCTTCATTTAACATCGACCATATGCCCACCTGTGGCGTGGTTGCCGCACGTATGGATACCGAACATTGGAGCGATTTTTCCTTTGCCGACCGTAATGTATTTTTATTTGAATACCCCAAGAAAGAACAATGACAGTTAACAGATCATCAGCACAATCAATTGGCGCTTTAGAAAAATTATTTGAAGAACAGTTCGGAAAAAAGCCGGAGCAGATCGACCTGCTTCCTGTTTCCGGCTCCGATCGTCGGTATTATCGCCTGCAGGCCGGCAGTACATCGGCCATAGGTACTTACAACTCTAATATTGCGGAAAACAACACTTACTTTTATTTCACCGAGCTGTTCAGGAAACACGATATCAACGTGCCCGAAGTTTACAAGACCAGTAAAGACCGCTGCTTTTACCTGCAACAGGACCTCGGCACCACCTCTCTGTTCGATCAGCTGATGAAGGAAGGCCAGACCAAAGAGGTAAGGCAATATTTTCATAAAGCTCTTGTGCAACTGGCCAAAGTGCAGTGGATCGCCGGCCGCGAAGTAGATTTCAACCAGTGTTTCGCGACAAAGCAATTTGACGAGAAGGCCATCATGGCCGATCTCATGTATTTTAAGTACTACTTCGCCGACTTGCAGAAGATACACTACAACAAGGCCGAAGTGGTGGATGAAATGGAAGAGCTGAGCAAAGAGCTTGGCCGCATACAGCCGCAGATGCTTATGTACCGGGATTTCCAGAGCCGCAACCTCATGCTGCACAACGGCGAGGTATATCTTATCGATTACCAGGGTGGCATGCAGGGTCCGCCACAATACGATATCGCTTCATTATTATGGCAGGCAAAGGCGCAACTGCCCGACGCATGGAAGGAAGACCTGCTCAATGGTTACATCCGCACCCTGCACGATCTGCACATACCGCGCATGGACGAGATTCATTTTCGTCGCGGCTATGTACAGTTTGTCTTGCTACGCATACTGCAAGTGCTGGGCGCCTATGGCTACCGAGGACTGATAGAGCATAAACCGCATTTCATCAGTAGTATCGGTCCTGCATTGAAGAACCTGCAATCCTTCCTCTCCGACAATCCTCAGCAACCTGCCTATCCCGCATTGCGCTCATTGCTCGAGCGCCTCTCAACAAAAGAGATGCAGCAGAAATACGCGATCCCTGTCCGCGCAGAAGATTCGAAACTCCAGGTCAACATTTGCAGTTTCTCTTATAAGAATGGAATCCCAAAAAGCAGCAGCCCTCATGGCGGCGGATACGTATTCGATTGCCGCGGCCTGCTCAATCCCGGTCGCTATACGGCTTACAAGCATCTTACCGGCAACGATCCCTTAGTCAAACAGTTCCTGGAGCGCGAAACACGAATGCCCGAGTTTCTCGATCATGCTTTTGCACTTGTATCACTGAATGTAGAGGATTACCTCGCGCGCGGCTTCGAGCAGCTAAGCGTGTCCTTTGGCTGCACTGGTGGCCAGCATCGTTCAGTGTATGCTGCTGAGCAACTGGGGAAGTTCCTCACTGCCCGCTACAACGTTCCTGTTAGCATTACCCATCTCAACGAAAAGAAATGGGTACTGCAGGAAGAAAAAGAAGCTGAATAATTTGGTAAATTTGAGTACAAACACCGAATAGATGACCACGGCTGCAATAAGAAAAAAACTCATCTCATACCTTGAAAACGCTGATGAAAAAGAGGTAAAAGCTATTTATACGCTGGTTGAAGACAAAATAAATGAACCGTCATATTCGCTGACAAAAGAGCAAATGACTGTCGTCAATGAGCGAAGAGCTGAATATTTAAGCGGAAAGGACTCCGGATCTACCTGGCAAACAACCCATAAAAACATTCGGGATCGAAGCGCAAAGCAGAAATGAGCTATACTCTTTCATCATTTACGCGGTGTTTCACACAAACCGCGATCCAAAAGATAAATACTCCGATCAGTAAAAAGACCGGCAAATGCCGGTCTTTTTACTTGTTATCATTCAGACTTTTACGGAGTCGGATTTTGCTTCCTTGGGTTGCGTTCCAGCACCTCGTCCACCATACCATAGTCTTTAGCCTCCTGTGCTGTCATCCAGTAGTCGCGGTCGCTGTCCTTTTCCACCTTTGTAAATTTCTGGCCGCTGTGGTTAGCTATTATTTCATATAGTTCCTTCTTCAGCTTACCTATCTCCCGCGCGGTGATCTCGATATCGCTCGCCTGGCCTTCAGCACCACCCAGCGGCTGGTGTATCATCACTCGGCTGTGTTTCAGCGCGGTGCGCTTGCCTTTGGTACCGGCACACATCAGCACGGCAGCCATCGATGCGGCAATACCTGTGCATATCGTCGACACGTCCGGGTTGATGATCTGCATGGTGTCATAGATACCAAGACCGGCATATACGCTGCCGCCCGGGCTGTTGATATACATCTGCACGTCGCGGTTGCGGTCTGTACTTTCCAAAAACAGTAGCTGTGCGGTAACGATATTGGCTACATAATCGTTGATAGCTTCACCCATAAAAATGATGCGGTCCATCATAAGGCGCGAGAATACGTCCATTGATGCCACATTCATGGGGCGCTCTTCAATAATATATGGTGTCAATCCTGTAGGCACTTTTAATGACGAAGTGTAATTGTCAAAAGTTACACTGCTGATGCCATGATGTTTGATGGCATATTTTCTAAATTCGTTCTGGTTCATAAAATCCTTTGTTTGAGCTGTTGTTTTGGTAAGGCAAATTTCAATCCATGTTAAATATAATGCCAATACGGCACATTTCGACAATTTTCAAATATCGAATTTGCCAATTCGGCAATCAGCCAGGTGTTGGATTACCGCTACCAGGTAGCAAGCTTAACGGATTACAGCATCTTAGCAATATTCAATATCTTTGGGTATGCAATGGGAAGCATATATAGTGTCCGAAAAGGACATTTTGTTAGGCAAGCCTACGATAAAAGGCACCCGCATATCTGTTGAACTCATACTTGAGCTTCTGTCAGGTGGTTGGACAGAAGAGATGATACTGCAGAGCTACCCCAACCTGACCCACGAGCATTTACAAGCTGTGTTTTCGTATCTGAAAGATTGCATGCAACATGAGTTGCTTTTTCCTTTGCCAAAATCAGCTTAATGCAATTTCTTGCCAACGAAAATTTTCCTTTCCCATCCGTCTCGCTCTTGCGCCAAAGTGGTTATACGGTTGAAAGTATAAGAGAAACTCAACCGGGAATCACAGACAATGAAGTAATTGAAACGGCGGTGACCAGGTCACTTATTATCTTAACTTTTGATAAAGATTACGGCGAAATAATTTTTAAATACAACAATCAATCACCCCCGGCGGTCATCTATTTCCGTGATAAAGGCGCCGGTCCTGTCAGCGCCGCTATGACACTGATTGAACTTATTGGCAAGGGCATTTCTTTTGACCGGCGCTTCACCGTCATTGACAAGAACAATATAAGGCAACGGAAATATTAAAGTTATGCAGCTTCATCTCACGCTCGACATACCGCCCCTTTCCGAATCGCTCAGCTACCGGGATAGCATACTGCTCGTAGGCTCCTGTTTCACCGAGCACATTTACGATCGCCTGCAACAACATCGGTTCAAAGTATTATCCAATCCCCACGGCATCCTCTTCAATCCGCTGAGCGTTGCCGATAGCATCAATAGCTATATCGATGAGAAAGTATACGACGAAAGTGATCTCTTTTACCTGAACGAATTATGGAATAGCTGGGACCACCACACCCGGTTTTCGCACATTGACAAACAAGCAGCGCTCACCGGCATTAACGATTCACAGCAGGCTGCATCGGCATTCATTCGCGAGGCCAATTGGGTCATCATCACCCTCGGTTCTGCTTTTCAATATCACCTGAAAGAGAACGACAAACCTGTCGCTAACAATCACCGCGCACCGGCGCAATGGTTTGAGAAAAGATTATTGACCATTCATGAGATTATCAATGCGCTCGATAATACACTCACCAAATTGTTCGCCATCAATCCCGGCGTCCGCGTGCTATTTACCATCAGTCCGGTCCGCCACATCCGCGATGGCGTGGTCGATAACAACCGCAGCAAGGCACGCCTGATCGAGGCCGTACACGAGCTGTGCAATGTTTTTGATAGTGCCTTTTACTTCCCGGCTTATGAGTTGGTCATCGATATCCTCCGCGACTATCGTTATTATGATATCGACTTCGTGCACCCCAATTATATGGCCACTACCTATGTATGGGAGCATTTTGTCGGCGCATGTATGTCGCCCGAAACAAGGCAACTTATGGAGCAGGTACATGAGATAGTCACTGCCCGCAATCACCGCCCCCGCTTCCCCGAAACCGAAGCCCACCAAAAATTTATGAAAAGCTATACTGAAAAAGTGCAGTCCCTTATGGCGCAGCACCCCTATCTCGACCTTGGCGGGGAACTAGCCTACTTTTCAGCCTAATAACATGGACAAAAAATTATGGCTCTCCATGAGAGCCATATTACTATCGTTATGCCCGATGGTGGTCCGGGCAGTCCAATCTCTAAAAATCCTCGTTCAGACCTAATCCTGGTTCAGGTAATCGTTCAGCGATACGGTAGCTTTCTTGCCCGACGCAGCTGCGCCCGTGCTTGGCTCCTGTACCATATTGCACTTACCGTTGAACACAGCATTCTGCTCGATATCCAGCTTGCCCACATGCAGGTCGCCGTTTATCACGCACTTGCTCTTAAGGCATAGCAGGTCTTTGGTCGATACGTGGCCGTTCACTGTACCGAACACGTCGGCGGCCATTGCCTGCAGGTCACCCTCCACATGTCCCGATTCACCCAGCACCACTTTGGCTTTACAGATTATATTGCCGGTCACGGTGCCGTCAATACGCATGTCATTGCCCGATTCCACATCACCATTGATCTTGGTGCCCTGGGCAATTGTGGTCACCGACCCAACCGGGTAGTCGTTTTTCCCGGCACTGCTCTTTTTGTCTTTTGGAAACATATAAATGTTTTTTATATTACAAAATGTGTAGGGGGAAGACCAAATTAGACAATTTGGCCGAAAATTCTAATACTTTACCGTTTATTAATACCCCGCCCGCCGATAGCTCAAATGGTATTCCGTTATAAATAAATTACCTTTGCACCCTTATTTTTCGCATACATGGATCGTAATACAGTCATTGGCTTTTCTCTTCTCGCCCTTTTGCTCATTGGATATGTGGTCTACAACCAAAAGTCGCAGGACGCATACTATGAGAAGAAAAAAGCCGATTCTATAGCATATGCCAAAGCGCACCCCCGCCCGGCCGATGCCCCAAAAGCCCTCGCCACTGCCGCTACCCCGGCCGATACCCTCAACGACTCTTTAAGAAAAGCCCTGCCCCCGGCATTTAAAGGCTCTGCTCAAACTATTACTGTTGAGAACAAGAAACTGGCCCTGCAGTTCAGCACAAAGGGCGGTTTCCCGGTAAGCGCGCAGATCAAGGATTACGTTACTTACGATAAGAAACCCCTGGTATTCTTCAGCGGTGCGGGCAACGAACTCAGCGCTATCCTGCCGGTTAACAACGGCGCTACTTCCACTTCCGACCTTTACTATGCTCCTACCATAAAAGACAACCCCGATGGCGGAAAGACAGTTGACTTCATGGCCGATATGGGTGGTGGCAAAATGGTGGACATCATTTACACCCTGCCTGCCGACGACTATATGATGAGCTGCAGTATCCGCCTCACCGGCATGAATGCCAACAGCCTGCCCCTTAGCTGGGCTACTGCCGAGCTGCATACCGAAAAAGACATAGCGAACGAGCGCACAGCAAGCCAGGTCTACTACCGGTTCATGAACAAGGACCACGACTACTTCACCATCCGTGGTGATAAGAAAAGCTCACTCGAAGACCGCACGCATTGGCTGGCTATGCGTACGCACTATTTCAACTCTACGCTTATTGCGGACGACGGTTTCAGCAAGGTGAACATCAACGCTACCTCTACCCCGTTACCAAATGATAGTACTATTGTAGCCCATGCACGCAACACCTTCGATGTGCCACTGACAAATGGCGTTGCCAGCATGCGCTGGTTCATAGGGCCCAACCACTACAAGACGCTCCGCTCCTACAAAATAGGCATGGAAGAGATGGTGCCCCTGGGCTATGGCGTGATGGCCTTCGTGAAGTACATCAACAAGTGGCTCATCATCCCCATCTTCAATATACTCAGTGGCTTCATCACTAACTATGGCATCATCATCATGCTGATGACTATCCTGATCCGCCTGTTGCTCTCCTTCTTTACTTACAAAAGTTACCTTTCCGCTGCCAAGATGCGCGTGCTGAAGCCAGAGCTCGATGAACTGCGTGCGAAGTATAAAGACGACCAGCAAAAATTCGGCATGGAGCAGATGAAGCTCTATCGCAGTGCAGGTGTTAACCCACTCGGCGGTTGTCTACCTACGTTATTGCAAATGCCTTTCCTCTTCGCGATGTACTACTTCTTCCCATCGTCTATAGAGCTGAGGCAGAAGTCCTTCCTTTGGGCGCAGGACCTTTCTACTTATGATAGTATCGCGCACCTGCCTTTTAAGATACCGGGCTATGGCGACCACATCAGCCTCTTTACCCTGCTGATGACCGCCTCGAGCTTGTTCCTCGCCCTCTACAACAGGAACATGACCACGCAAGACCCCAACAACCCAATGATGAAATGGATGCCATTCATTTTCCCATTCATCCTGCTTGGCGTCTTCAACCAGATGGCTGCGGCCCTTACTTTCTACTATTTCTTCTCCAACATGATCAGCATCACGCAGCAGTTCGTGATACAGAAGTACTTCATCGACGAGAAAGCTATACATGCTAAAATGCTGGAGAACCGCAACAAACCCGCCACCCCATCCAAATGGCAGGCCCGGCTGGAAGAAATGCAAAAGCTCCAGGCCGAGCGCGCCAAGCAGCCACCGCGCACCAATAAAAAATAAGTTACTGAACAATATCGAATAAGGGCTAAGCGATTGCTTAGCCCTTATCATTTTGCAAAATGGCATTATTATTGCTTCACAGATGTAAACAGCTCCGCATGAAGCTATTCTCCTTATCGACGCTCTTATTGCTTTTGGTATTCAGTCAGCCCGCATTTGCTCAAAAAGCGATAGAGGATGAACAGACCCTTGTAGATGTAGCCAAAAAAAAAGCTGCTAAGAAACGGGCTTTTCGCCAAGCATATTTTGCGAAACATCCTGAGCACTACAATGCGGAAAGAGAGTCGACCCTCATGGACAAATATGAGCAACAATCTATATTGTCTGCCAAGCATAAATATCAAAAACTGCAAAAAAGACCACACGAGATCAACAAAAATGACATTCGCATCAGTTATGGCTACCTTACAATCACTGATATTGGATCAGTGTTATTATATGGCACTCATGACAAATTAGGGCCACCTACCCCATTAGGTACTATTAGCTTTGATTATAAATTTTTCATAAGCAATCGTCTATCGATCGGCTTTGGTGCAGCCTCGGAATTTTTGAAAGGTGACATACAGGGTGATTATACTTATCGTGGTTACTGGAACGGTGGGCATTATAACATGAGTGTTAAAACCTTTGCACCCGAATTATGCTTTATACTACTGGCTCGGAAGAAAATGTTATTCTATACGTCATTTGCTTTCGGATATTCGAAAACAAAAAAACAATTCTACTTCACACGAGAAAACTACAATGCAGCCCTGCAAAACGGCGTTCGGCTCCCATCGGGAGAGAGCTCTTCTTCGATTAACGGCTACGGTGGTGCAGGCATTCGTTACGGAGGCATTATCGGTGGTTTTGTTGAGGCAGGTTTGGGTTTCAAGGGTCTTTTCAATTGCGGTTTGTCAGTAAAGCTGTAACAGATGAAATTGCGCAACCTTCCTACGCTTATCGTACTGCTATTTGCGGCGTCAGGCGCTTTCGCCCAGCATTCCGCCAATGATAACAACGACAACTTCCGCAATAGCCGTTCAGAAAGGCTCTACCGCCTTGGAAAGATCAACAGGATCAGGGAGCTCGGCGTTCACGAGCTGCACATTGGCTATGGTACTCCATCGCTGGTAAATTTCCTCTCCGACCTTTCATTCAATTATCCTTCCGGCGCTGAAACTTCTATATCGACCGGCACTGCTGGCTTAAGCTATAAATATTTCCTGCTCCGTAATTTCGCCATTGGTATTACAGGCAGTTTGGAAATCGGTCGGGGCACTTTTACCGCCAATAACTATAATAATGCTAACGGCTCATTCAGGCAGCGGCTGATATCCGTCGCGCCAGAGGCAACCTTATTGCTTAGCTCGCGGAAGAAAAAGATGTTCTATTGCGCCCTTGCAGCAGGCTACGAAGATGTGCTGAGAAGCTACAGCTACCCGGGCTCCTTTTCGGAACAGGAGCACAAAAGCCTGTTTGTAGCTAATGCGTGCAGCGGAGTCCGTTTTGCATTCAGCAAGGCTTTTGGCGCATTTATCGAATTCAATATCGGATTCCGCGGACTTTTCAATTGCGGGCTATCATTAAAACTGTAACACGACGATAATGAAATTGATTTACTTTTTCGCTTTCTTGCTATTCGTCGGTTCGCTTAACGCTAATGCGCAAATCACGACCGACACAAGTCATCGACACCTCACGCCGGTACAACGCCGCGCCATGCGCCAGCAAAAAGCGATCTCAAGACAAAAGCTGGCTATTGCCGTGCACTCTCAAGTCATAGAGGAGAAAAAGGCTTCTGGTCGATACATAGATGAGTTAAATACTCATGAGATTAGCCTGGGTTACGGTTTACCATCCTCTATTACGCTCTTTGACTTGGCTACTAGCACCGAAAAAGGCAAGCTCACAGGCAGAGACTCCAAGGGAGTTCCATATTTAAGTTATAAATACTATTTGCTTCGCAATGTGGCTGTCGGCCTACTCGCTTGTTATGAAACAGGCGGTGGCGCTATCAACGGGTATAGTTCATACACCAATGCTGGAAAGTATACCTACACCAGTCTTTCATTAGCGTCCCAACTCACCGTACTCCTAAAGGGAAGAAAAAATGCGCTAATGTACTGCTCCGTGGCTATCGGCTATAGCAGCACCGGCAGAAAGCTGAACTACTACAATTAACCATCTATCGGTGAAAATGCCTCCCGCGCCACGGTCGACTTAGCTTTTGGAGGCCGGTTTCAGCTTTACAGGGCCCTTTCCTGCTTCGCTGAAGTTGATCTGGGCTTTGCAGGACTTGTTACCAGTGGCCTGTCCGTAAAACTGTTATTCCGCGTTAAACCTTCTTCTCCCTATCCCGTCTAAAGCCACAAAAAACAGTGGTGCCAAATTAAATAGATTTTATCTAATGTTTGGGGCTGCTATTGCGGTTCTATTTCAAACTCACTATATTGTACTTAGATTTTTGGTTAGTAATTACACTTGATTGTTAATGAAAAAATTTGATGCGGCAATGCGAGGTTGCCGCGTCTTACACGATCTTTCGTTTCAATAGGGGTAAAAGGTACGCTTGTTTTCGCACAGGTAACCGAAATGAAAGAGCCTTACGTTCCCGTAAGGCTTTTTGCTTTTTGTAACTTATTTATCGGTCCCAGTTGCCCCTTCAGGGGGCGGAGGGGGTTTCGACTTCAACGCCGTCTTCAATATCCTTGTAGCGTTTCACCTGGTCCAGCGCATCGGGCACCACATCGCTGATCACTACGATGAAGGAATCCTTTACCGCATTCCTGATAGCGTAATCGATTGCCTCGCTCTCTTTTCTTATTACCGTGATCTTCTTATCCGCGTCAACAGACCGTATCCCCTCCGTCATCAGGTCTATGATCTCCTGCTCGGTGCGGCCACGGAGGTTTTTATCCTGCCTTATGATCAGCTCGTCGAAGATCTTTGCGCACTCTGCACCCAGCGATACCAGGTCCTCATCGCGTCTGTCGCCCACACCTGCTATGATGCCCACCTTCATCGGACTTTCAAACGAGTTCACGAATTTGCCTATTGCCTGTATGCCATGTGTATTATGTGCATAGTCGAGCATCACGGTAAAATTCTTAAAGTGGAACATGTTCATACGTCCCGGCGTAAGTGCCGGTGACGGCACAAAGGTTTCCAGCGCCTGCTGTATGTCTTCTGTTTTAAAGCCGCGCACATATACCGCCAGCACCGCGGCGAGCACATTCGCCACGTTGAACATAGCCTTGCCCGAGAACGTTAGCGGTATGTCCGTCACCTTATCTATTCTTATTTTCCAGTTTCCCTTCAGTATGGTTATATAGCCGTGCTCATATACAGCTGCCAGGCCGCCCTTTTCGCAATGGGCTTTTATCCTGGCATTATGCTCATCCAGTGAGAAGTAGGCGACTTTGCAGTCCAGTCCTTCATGCATTTTGTATACCAGCTCGTCATCTGCATTCAGTATCGCATAGCCCTCGGGCAGCACCGTTTGCGTAGCCACAGCCTTCACCCTCGCCAGCTTTTCCAGCGTGTCAATACCCTGCAATCCAAGATGATCCTCAGCCACATTGGTCACAACGGCCACATCGCAATTATGAAAACCCAAACCCGCTCTTAGTATGCCACCTCTTGCACACTCCAGCACAGCAAAATCCACCGTGGGATCCCTCAACACAAACTCCGCCGATACAGGCCCCGTACAGTCGCCACGCATCATCAACTGGTTCTGCACATATACACCGTCAGTAGTAGTATACCCCACCTTATGCCCGGCCTGTTTTACTATATGTGCTATCAGTCTTGTGGTGGTCGTTTTACCATTCGTACCCGATACGGCAATAATAGGTATGCGTGCGCTGCTACCGGGAGGGTATAGCATGTCTATTACCGGTTCGGCGACATTTCTCGGCAGCCCCTCTGTAGGGTCCAGGTGCATACGGAAGCCCGGCGCTGCATTCACTTCCAATACCGCACCCCCATTCTCACTTATCGGTGTTGAGAGGTCCTCCGCCATAATGTCTATACCGCAGATGTTCAGTCCTATCACGCGCGCTATACGTTCCGCCATCACTATGTTGGCCGGATGCACATAGTCAGTTACATCTGTAGCCGTGCCACCCGTGCTTAGGTTGGCCGTAGGCTTCAGCCACAGCTCCTCATCTTTCTTCAGCACCGTTTCCAGTGTGTAGCCCTTCTTCTGCAATATATCATTGGTAAAGTCATCCACCTTTATTGATGTCAATACTTTCTCGTGGCCATAGCCCCTGCGCGGATCGCTGTTCACTATGTCTATCAGTTGCTGTATCGTACTCTTGCCATCACCTGTCACGGCCGCAGGCGTGCGCAACGCAGCCGCAACAAACTTATAGTTGATCACCAGCACCCTGAAATCGCGGCCTGTAATGAACTTCTCACATATCACTGCGCGGGAGTATTTCTTCGCAGCTATCAAGCCATTCACTGCATCTTCCCAGGTTAGTATGTTAGTGGTGGCGCCTTTGCCATGGTTGCCATCCACGGGTTTCGTCACTATGGGGTAGCCTATTTTATCTATCGCAGCTTTCAGCTCTTCTTCATTATATACTATACGCCCGCGGGGCACAGGTATCTCGGCAGCTTCCAGCAGGTTTTTCGTTTCCTCTTTATCGCAGGCCAGTTCCACCGCTATGCTGCTGGTCGTGCTTGCCACCGTAGCCTGTATCCTTTGCTGGTTCACACCATAGCCCAGTTGCACCAGCGAGTGCCGGTTCAGGCGTATCCACGGTATCTTCCTGCGCACCGCTTCTTCCACTATCGATCCTGTGCTGGGCCCCAGGCGCTCGTCTTCCCTTATTTCGCGTAGCGTTTGTATATCGTTCTCTAAGTCTATCTCTTCACCGTTTATTAAAGCTTCGGCGATTCGCACCGCAGCCTTTGCTGTATAAGTGCCGGCCTTCGCTTCCTGGTAGGAGAACACTACGTGGTACACTCCCTTCTTATCACTTTCCCGCGTGCGTCCAAAGCCCGTATCCATACCGGCAAGCGTCTGCAGTTCCAACGCAATATGCTCTATCACATGCCCCATCCATGTTCCTTCCTTCACCCGCATGAAGAACCCACCCGGCACACCCTCTGAACACCTGTGGCTATACAGGGATGGCATCAGCTTTTCGAGCCGCTCTAAAAACCCCGGTATCTTGTCCGTTGGCCGTTCTTCCATCTCCTCCAGGTCCAGCAGCATCACTATCAGCTTGTGCCGCCTCGCCGACCAATAGTTCGGTCCGTTCATCACCTTTATATCCAATATCTTCATGCAAATTCAATTTCTACTTAAGGTAAACAATTATGCCTGAAACCTCAAAATGATATAAAATTGGTAACTTTGTGGTAATCAAATTTTTAGTATAAATTGACTATCCCCAAGGGCTTCCTGGTTTCGGTGGGCGGTGCAGAAGATAAGGGCACGGACCTGGAAAAAGGCTTCATTCAACAAGACAGGCTTAAATTCTTTGAGCTGGGTATCCTCAGCAATATCATACATCTGACGCAGCACGATAAGGACTCCTCTGTAGAGGTCATTACTACTGCTTCCTCCATACCCGACGAAGTGGCCGATAACTACCGCGAGGCTTTTGAAAAACTGGGCTGCAGCAATGTGGGCCACATGCGCATCCGCACACGTGAAGACGCATCGAAACCCGAGTACATTGAACGCATCAAAAACTGCGACTGCGTGATGCTCTCCGGCGGCAACCAGCTTCGCCTGTCGTCCATATTCGGTGGCACAGAGCTGCTCGATATACTGAAGCAACGCTACGAGACCGAGAAATTCGTGATAGCAGGTACCAGCGCGGGCGCCATGGCCATGAGCAACACTATGATCTACGAGGGCAGCGCAGCCAAAGCGCACCTGAAGGGCGAAGTGAAGATAACTACCGGCCTGGGCCTCATGCAGAATGTCATCATCGACTCCCACTTCGATAAGCGCGGGCGCTTCAACAGGCTGGCGCAGGCGGTGTCGGCATATCCCGGCGCTATAGGTATTGGCCTCGGCGAGGATACCGGCGTTATCGTTTCTGAGGGCAGCAACTTAAAAGCCATCGGCTCGGGCAGCGTGGTTATTGTTGATGGTAAGAATATCGACCACAACAACATAGCCGATATAGAACTGGGCAAACCGATATCGGTGGAGAACATCATTGTACACATCATGTCCGAGGGGGACCTTTACGACCTGCGTAAGCGCAAGTTTGTGGGTACGCCGGTAGAGGTGAAAGTGGAGGATTAGTCTTTGTAGATCTTTATCTCTTTTGAACCATCGCTATCAGCCATAGCCCTGTACATGCCTTCGCTGTTGAATGGCATTGCTATATTGCCTTTGGCGTCCACTGCTACCAGGCCGCCTTCACCACCTATTTTCACCAGCTTATCATATACCACTATATCGCAGGCTTCTTTTAGCGAGAGTCCTTTATATTCCATAAGGCAACTGATATCGTGCGCCACTACGGCGCGCATAAATAATTCGCCGTGGCCCGTGCAGGATATAGCACAGGTCTTGTTATTAGCATAAGTACCCGAACCTATTACGGGGCTATCGCCCACGCGGCCAAATTTCTTATTCGTCATGCCGCCGGTGCTGGTGGCTGCTGCAAGGTTGCCGTGCTGGTCCAGCGCTACTGCACCCACGGTGCCGAATTTTTTCTCTGTATGATCTAACACCACACTGCCTTCTGCTACTGCCTCCTGCCACTGCCTGTAGCGCGTATCGTTGTAGAAGTAAGCCGCGTCTTCAAACGTGAAGCCCTGCTGCGCTGCAAACTTTTCTGCACCTTCTCCACTCAGCAATACATGACCGCTCCTTTCCATCACTACTCTTGCCAGATGCACCGGGTTCTTTATACTTCGCACCCCGCTTACCGCACCCGCACTCAGATCCTTGCCGTACATAATAGCGGCATCCATCTCGTGCTTTCCTTCACTATTGAATACCGCACCCCGCCCTGCATTGAACAATGGAAAATCTTCCAGCGACATCACTGCGGCCTCTACGGCATCGAGGCTGCTGCCGCCTTGCTGCAGTATAGCATAGCCAGCCATCAGTGCATCATTCAGGCCCTGCTCATACTGCGCCTGCAATTCAGCCGTCATGCTGCTGCGCAGTATAGTGCCTGCACCACCATGTATCGCTATGGAAAATTTGTTACTCATCTTCTCTAAACTACAGCGGCTGGCTTCTGCCAACCGCCTTATTATTTCATTATAAAAACGGGTCAACCAATCAACCCATTCAACTTAATCAACTAAATATCAATTTTAGCATACTTCGCGTGCTTCTCGATGAAGTCGCGGCGCGGGGCCACTTCATCGCCCATCAGCATGCTGAATACCATATCAGCCTCAGCAGCGCTGTCGATGGTCACACGTTTCAGGGTGCGCGTTGCCGGGTTCATGGTGGTGTCCCACAGTTGTTCTGCGTTCATCTCACCGAGACCTTTGTATCGCTGCACGTTCACGCTGTCTTCCTTACCGTTGGCCAGCTCTTCTATGGCTGCCTTGCGGTCTTCCTCCGTCCAGGCATATTTCTGGTCCTTGCCTTTCTTAACGAGGTACAGCGGTGGTTGCGCGAGGTACACATAGCCTTGCTCCACCAGTTCCTTCATGTAGCGGAAGAAGAACGTCAATATCAGTGTAGCGATGTGCGAACCATCCACGTCGGCATCGGTCATGATGATGATCTTGTGGTAGCGCAGCTTCGCCATGTTCAGCGCCTTGGCATCTTCCTGTGTGCCCACGCTCACGCCCAGGGCAGTGAACATGTTCTTGATTTCCTCGTTCTCGTATATTTTGTATTCCTGCGCTTTTTCTACGTTCAGTATCTTACCCCTCAGCGGCAGTATGGCCTGGAATGCGCGGTCGCGGCCCTGCTTGGCAGTACCACCGGCCGAGTCACCTTCCACCAGGTATAGCTCACAGTTCTCAGGGTCTTTATCGCTGCAGTCGGCCAGCTTGCCGGGCATGCCGCCACCGGTCAGCACGCTCTTGCGCTGCACCATTTCGCGGGCCTTGCGGGCTGCCGCGCGTGCCTGCGCTGCCAGTATCACTTTATCGATAATGAGCTTCGCTTCTTTCGGGTGTTCTTCCAGGTAGGCTTCCAGCACGCGGCTCACGCATACGTCCACCACGCCCATTACTTCGTTATTGCCCAGCTTGGTCTTGGTCTGACCTTCGAACTGCGGCTCGGGCACCTTTACAGAGATGATAGCACTAAGGCCCTCGCGGAAGTCATCGCCCGTTATCTCCACCTTCGCTTTTTCGAAGAGCTTGTTCTTATCGCCATAGGCTTTGAACACGCGGGTAATGGCGCGGCGGAAACCCGCAACGTGCGTGCCACCCTCTATGGTGTTGATGTTATTTACGTAGCTGAAGATATGCTCGTTGTAGCTGGTGTTGTAGCTAAGCGCCACGTCAACAGCCACATTGGTGTCCTTATCGTGCGCCTCTACGAATATGGGCAGTGCCAGTAGCGGATCGCGCTTGCCGTTACGGTCCAGCATCTGCACAAACTCTATGATACCACCTTCGCTGTAAAAGGTTTCGCTTACGTTCTCACCCGCCTCGTTCTGCTCGCGCTCGTCTGTGAGCGTAATGCTGATGCCCTTGTTCAGGTAGCTCAGCTCGCGCAGGCGGCCTGCCAGTATCTCGCGGTTATAAACCGTGTCTTTGAAAATGCTGTCATCAGGCCAGAAGTGCTGCAGGGTGCCGCGCTTGTCGGTAGTGCCTATCTCGCGCACGGCATACTGCGGTATGCCCATGCGGTACTCCTGCTCAAATATTTTTCCTTCGCGGCTCACGGTGGTGATCATCAGTTTGCTGAGTGCGTTCACACAGCTCACACCCACACCGTGCAGACCGCCCGACACCTTGTATGAGTCCTTATCGAACTTACCACCGGCGTGCAGCACCGTCATTACCACCTCCAGCGCGCTGCGGCCCTCTTTAGGGTGCATGCCTGTGGGTATACCACGGCCATCGTCCTGGACGCTGATGCTGTTATCGGGGTGTATGGTTACAAAGATGTTTTTGCAATAGCCTGCCAGTGCTTCGTCTATCGAGTTATCCACCACCTCGTACACCAGGTGATGCAGGCCCTTTATGCCTATATCACCTATGTACATGGCCGGGCGCTTGCGCACCGCTTCCAAACCCTCTAATACCTGTATACTGCCCGCATCATAAGTGGGTGCGGCCACCTCTTGTAAAATCTCGTTTTCTGTACTCATATTTTCTTTCAGCCCGGGGGTGTTTTGTATGGGTAAATCGCTGTAAAAGGCCAGCCCCGGACGCATGGCAAAAATTTATAAAATCAGCTTGATTTTGATTATTACAAAGATAACGAAAAATGCTGTTTTAATCAAGGAAATATAGGGCTGATTTGTGACGGAAAATGGGGATAAGTTGATAAGTTTTTGACACGATTTCGCGTCATGCGATTGAATGCTCAAGTTGTTAAAAATGAAAGATAATTTCAAAAAATGAAATTTTATTTCAAAAAATGAAAATATCGTTCTATCTTTGGTAAAGGCCGAAAGGCAATAGAACTTAAAACAACAATTTTAAATGAGCAGTAACAAATGCACATTATTAAAAAGGGAACTATTGACGCATTTATCGATCAATATCCTGACTCTGGAAACGCCTTGACAAGGTGGTACATCACTACCAAAACAAGGCAATGGCAAAACTTAAAGGATATAAAAGAGACTTTTGGAGATGTGGACTATGTAGGAGATGATCTTTACGTTTTTAATATTAAGGGTAATAAATACAGGCTTATAACCAGAATATTTTTTAAAGCACAGTTGGTGTACATAAGATTCATAGGCACCCACGCTGACTATGACAAGGTTGACCTGGACAACCTGTAACAAAACCGGACTAAAGGCTGGCGGGTTAGACCAGTCGTACCGGGAGAAATCCCGAAACTGTTTGATGATGAAGAAACTTGCAAATCAAATCGTTACGCCGGACGATTACGATAACATGCTCAAAACTTTAGAGCAATTAATGAAAAAAGGCGAAAAGAATGCAAGCGAAAAAGAGTTGGCGCTCATCGGCAAGATGGCTGCAATGCTCGAGGACTATGAAGATAAAAAAGGTATAGGCCCCGTGTATGCCGACAAGGCAAAGAAGACGGGCAATGACCCTGAAAAGATAAAAGCCCTGCTTGGCTACGAGCCCGACTTGATAGAATTGGTAGAGTTCAAACTATACCAGATGAAGATCAAGCAAAACGCCTTAGCCGATCTACTGGATATGACACCAAGTAAAGTATCACAGATACTCAACAGGAAACGTGAGCCTGATATAGCCTTCCTAAAAGGCATCCATGAAAAATTGGGGATAGATGGGAATTATATTTTGGAGGCGGTGTAGCTAATTATAATTGGTCAATGCTGTGGCAAATATTGAACTGATCTCCTTTCTTAAGCCGGCTGGTTTTAAAACTGTAATATTGTCACCGAAGGATAGTATAGTATTGATCAATTCCCTGTTTACCATTACCTTCAATACGATGTGCACTTGGTCACTATCCAGCATTTTTATCTGAGTTTGTGAATGATGAAGCGGTTTGCTGAGTATATATTTTGCAGTATTAGAGGCTATTGACAGCTCTACCTTTTCTACTTTTTTATTTTCGGGTATTGTAACACCTATTATATCATCAAAATACTCGTCCCAATTGGTTTGATCAGGTCTATATTTTCCTTTTACCTGTTTTATGTCCTTTATTCTGTCGAGGGCGAGGTTCCAGGTTGGAATGTCTTTCGCAGGGTTATATCCGAACACGAACCAGCGGTTGTTGTACTGCTTGAGATAATAAGGATGGAATTCAAGTTCATATGGGTCCGGCGCGTTGAAATCCTGGTAAGTTATTGTCAACACCTTTTTATATTGAATGGAATTATACAACTCCCCTAACCATTCTATGCCTTTCAGATATTGATTGGCATCAAAGCTCATGATCTCTTTTTGTTTTGCAGGCTTAATATTCTGTTGCAGTTTTGAAATTGTTTCGTTCATCCATTCGAACTGCGGCATGCCTTTAAATTGACTAAGTAACTCTATTGCACTTTTGAGATTATCAACCTCTATCTCGTTCAATGGCATATTGTTGATTGAAAAATCAGGATCACTATAGCGGTAATATCTCGTTCTGCCATCTTTGAATTCTTCATCCAAATCAATACTGTACCCTTTTGAGTCTTTCATAAAGGCAATATCTGCGTATATGGTCGCCCGACTTACACCTTCATTTATCCCAACATCCCTCAGGGCATTACTTACAACTTCGATTAGCTTGTTAATATCGTATTTAACCAGCCGGTTGCTAAAACATCTGTCCAATACTCTATATCGATATATCGCATTTTTGAAGTTTGCCAAGCTATTACTTTTTAGTATGTTTAAAGATACAAAATAGTGTCTAATTAGAATGGACACTTAATGTGTTCTTTTGTGAAAGTTCTTTGAGTGCCTGCTAACGAAATTGATTTTCGCCTGTTGGCCTTCGGGCAGATCGACAGGCTGTCTGTTTCCTGCAAAGGAGGCAGATGAATGTATCTGTAGTCATTAGTAGCAATACTGCTTTTAAGATTTAAGATATAATTGATATTTTTATTATTGATAATAGTCTTAGTTGGCTATGTTCATGTAGAAAGAGTTTTACGGCAGGCACTCATTTTTTCACTTCACTATGGCAAAAAAAATAGAAAATACCGACCTTATTATTCAGCGTTTTGCAGCAATGCAGAGCATAACTGATTTACTTGAACTGTTGAACCTCGTCAAAAAAGAGTTGTATGGTGAGAAAGCCAATCCATTTTCCCTTCGCCAGCTTAATTACTACTCCTTATCCAAACTGCAAGCCCAACATTACCGCCAATGGTCGATCCCTAAAAAAAATGGAGGTGAAAGAACGATACATGCACCGGTAAATGGATTAAAGCATGTCCAGGCATGTTTAAATGCAATATTACAAGTATTGTTTGAGCCGCATTATGCAGCAATGGGCTTCCTGCCAGGCAAATCAATTGTGGATAATGCAAAGAAACATGCCTCTAAAGGCTTCGTTTATAATCTTGACCTGAAAGATTTTTTCCCATCCATACCCAGGGAAAGGGTATGGGCTTGCCTGCTCCTGCCTCCATTTAATCTAGGATCATCAACCGAAAGAAGACAACTAGCCAACAGGATATCCTTCTTGTGCACGGCAAGCATTGAAATTACGGATGCCGAAAGGGGAAAAATATTGAATACCTTTTTGCCGCAAGGCGCGCCAACATCGCCCACTATAACAAATATAATTGCCCGAAAACTGGACAGGCGCCTACAAGGCGTAGCCAACAAATATCACCTGACCTATTCGCGCTATGCGGATGATATCACATTCTCTGGCAATAGCAATGTGTTTAAAAAGTCCGGTGAGGTTGTGCTGGAAATACGCCGCATCATTGAGGACCAAAAATTCCAGGTGAATGACAAGAAGGTCCGGCTGCAGCAGCAGGGCTATCGGCAAGAGGTTACAGGCCTCATCGTTAATGAGAAAGTAAATGTGCCCCGACGGTACTACCGACAACTACGCAACTGGCTCTATTTATGGGAAACCTACGGAAAAGAGAAGGCAAGTAAACTGTTTTTGAAAGATTACAGGGCTGATAAAGGTTATAAAAGGGATGGATTGCCTGATATGGATTGCGTTATAGGCGGCAAACTGGACTATTTAAAGATGGTTAAGGGCCAGGACGACCCGCTTTTCGCAAAGCTAAATGCACGGTATTTGAGACTGAGCAATATAGAATCGCAGCAAGGCGAATCAAGAAGCTATATAAAAACGTCTCAAGAGTCAAGTAAGAAAGAGAAAAAGAAAAATGTAGAGGAAGGGAAAGAACCGAGGAAATTAATAGAGACAGTTTTAGAGATGATTAATAGAGACAGTTTCGAAAAAGCGATGGAGTACTTTTTAAGTAAAAAATGAGCTTATGCCTTATAAAAAGGAACACTTGGAAGGATTATTAAAATTAATTGATGAAATTTCTAATACACCTGGTAACGAGTGGTTTATTGAGACGTTAAACAAAATGCATCGCGATAGAATACATGGTGATCCAGTCGATTCCCAATTGACGAGCCTTATTAATATTCATGATGACCTCAAGCGTACTAAATATTATTTAAAAAATATTGATAGAAAAAATTGGCGTGAGGCTTTTAGTTTTTATAAAGTTGTATCGCAAAAGGAACTCAGAGCGACCCTGTGCGCTGATTTTAAGGAAATGAAAATTGCGGAGATTGAGGCTAATTGGTTTGAATTTGTCAGAAGAATCATACTTCAGATTGAGAGCATAGTAAATGCACTGATTGAGAAGGAAGATGCTTTTAACATAATAGAAACAAATCCGGAACTATTCATCAACAATAAGGACAAGTTCAAATTCAACCTTTTTGAAGGCGACTATTCTTTTTTTAATGCTGACCGAACACCGAAGGCTTTAAAAAATATCGGCTTCCCATCTCGTATGACTTGGATTAGGATTTATTATGGCATAAGTTATAGTTTTTCTTCGTTAAATGATATGCTTTTCATAAGAAACAAAGGGTCTCACAGAGGTAGCTTGACAAATGAGGAGGAAGAAAGGCTAAATGCCATTGAGGCGAATTGGTTGAAAAAAAATACCGAATATATTAGTTGTTTTAAGGCAATTGCTAATCCGCTTAAAGGTAAACTCTAAGTAATGTCCAAATAGATTGGACACTTATGTTCCACCTTTACATCCTAAACACAATGAACATGAAACGAGCAATATCTATCCTCGACCTTCTGCATTTCGATTGCCCTACACAGGAACAAAAACAAGCGCTGCTGGCGATGGCCGAATTTGTAAAAGAAGACAATACGGAGGATTTCCTGATACTGTGCGGTGCAGCGGGTACGGGTAAAACATCAATTACCTCTGCCTTGATAGCTTACCTGAACCAAAAGGAGGTAAGTTACCGGATAGCAGCGCCTACCAGCCGGGCCGCGCGCATACTGGGGCGCAAGACCAACGCGCAAAACTCGACCATCCACTCTATGATATATAATGTAGACGCTAACCCTGAAACGGGAGAGGTACGCTTTAAACTGAAGATGCCCGAGGACAAGGACTATTGCATCTTTATCATAGACGAAGCCTCGATGGTGAACGCGGAAACTAATAGCCAGGACGGGCTATTCGTATCAAGCGACTCACTGCTCAACGACCTTGTGAAATTTGTTAAGAGGGCGAACCCAAAGAATAAGGTGATACTGCTGGGCGACCGGAACCAGTTACCACCAATAAATGAAAAGGACTCTTACGCCCTGATGCCCGATTACCTGGGGCAACACTACAACTGGAAAGGCGGCGCGCACCTGCTCACCGAGGTGAAAAGGCAGGAAGACGGCAGCTACATCCTTAAGAACGCGGTGAACATCAGGAAGGCAATAGACGAAGGAAGGGAGCAGGCGGATATCGAGGCCTTCAAGTTCTACAACCTGTCGGCGGCGGTTACGAAGTATGTGGAAGACTACAAAAGCCACGAGCAGGACTATTGTATCTCCATAGGCTGTACACATAAGAGCAACCAGTTCTTTAACGATATAGTGCGCAAGCGGTTATATGGCGAAGCGGTGAAACCCGTGGAGCAGGGTGACCTGATGCTGGTAACGCAAAGCTGGAACCGGAGCGGCCAAAAGCTATACAACGGGGACCATGTTACCATCGAAGAGATATGCCTCGATAAAATAGAACAGGTGGGCGGCTTACATTTCGTACCCGTCAAAGTTAAATCGCGCAGTATCTCCGGCGAAGAAATGACAGTGGAAGATTATTTACTGCTTGATAGCCTGTACTATCCCTCGGGCAGCCTGCCCACGGAGAAAGAAAAGGTGCTCAGGCGTGAAAGATATACTAAGAACAAGGTGTACCGCGAATCGGGAAAGCCTGAAGATGACCGCTACGTGGGCGCTATCCGCCTGACCTACGGGCACTCCATAACTTGCAACAAAGCGCAGGGCGGCGAATGGGAAAAGGTATTTGTGAATACTTACTACGTGCCGAACCTGAAGTGGAGCTATACCGCCGTGACGAGGGCTAAATCGGTGCTTGTGAAGTACTAAGCAGCCGGAAATTTATCAATCATAAAAAATTTTAGTATGCCAGTTGGATGCGTATGTGTCACAGATGCAGGCCAGGGATCGGCTATATCCCTGTACTTTGAGGACGACTATTTTCACGCAATCGTAAAAGTGGAACAGAAGGAAGTAAAAGCTGTAAACGGAAGAATACGGACAATCACCCGTACAGCAAATATTTACGGTTGCCTGTTAGCTACATTGAGGATGGAGTTCTATCCGGGGCAAAAGTTGAAAGGTAATATCCTTATCAAACAATTCACCGAACCACCCAACCGGCAGGATCCTTCTCAACACCTGCTTTATGTGGATGGGATGCCGGCAAGAACCAAGGATGGAAAACCAATTTACCAGTATTATTATTACACAGATGATGTGCACATGGTGGACCAACTGGTTAAGTGAAAAGGTGCCTTTTCCTTTCTACCCCACTAGTCCTCGTTTGTAACGAGGATTCTATTGGTACAGCGTTTGCAACGCCGGTAAGTTTTGCACCAATGCCTATAAATCAAAAAGAAATTTTTTGCGTACCAAGTTATCTACGCATACATCAACTTACCCTTTGGCACCGGTATCACCCTTCCTAAAGAGCGGGCTGTAGTTATCCATTCATTTATTACAGCCTGCACATTCTGTAGCGTTTCCTCAAGAGTATCACCATCAGCCTTGCAGCCAGCCAATTCAGGCACTTCAGCTATATAAGCCTTGTCGTCCTCGCTCCAGTAAATGATGATCTCATATTTGGGCTGCTCCATTATAAAAACAGATTTTGAGGGTCTTGATAAGTATTCCAAAAACTCAGCAGCGTAATAGTTTCTTCATTAATGATAAAAAATAGCACGATCCTTTCATTTACTACACATTTTCTAACGCCGTCCTGTTCCCGGTGCAGCGAGTAGATATATGGGCTTTCCCGCAAGGTTTGCAGCACTTCCTCCACCCTGTCCAGAAAATCGTTTATTACCGCGTTCGTCCAGCTTTTTTCAAGGTATTCAAGATTAGCAATAAAAGTCTGTTCAGCCTGGGGTGTCCAGTAAACAGTGTAGCTCATGCCTTATAACGGTTTCTCATGTCACGCATCACATCTTCATGATTGCGCAGCATTCCTTGCCTGGCTTGTTCAAGACCTTTGTCGATGGACGCTTCCATGGCGTCGTCGGCAAATTGGCGATGCAGACCGAAATCGAGCAGGTTTTTTATAGCCTTTATCAGCGCCTCATCGTGCACCTGATCAAACATCTTCATTATCTCGGCTTTTTCGGCAGCTATATTCATATGGTAGTGAATGTATCCAAAATTACGAACTTTTGAGTATTGCATAGACACTATACCGATTCCTCTGCCGCCGTATCCAACACCTGGAAAAGTGCGGTAAGGTCGGTTAACAGGTCGTCCATATCGAAGCTGTGGCCGTCGTGATAAGCCTGGAGGTAGCCGAGGAGGAGGTTGCGCAGGTTGCGGCTGAGGCGGGCGGGCGGGGTGTACTCAAAGAAGGCTGCAAGCTCCTGCTGCATTTTGTCGGATAGTGTCTTGCTGTTCGGCATAGCGCGGGTGATTAAGATCTGCTTTTTTTCTTTGCGGGCTTCTTGTAGGCAATGCTTTCCTCGGCCAGCTTCAGTGCTTCCAGCCCATTCTCCTCGTCCTGCACGTAATACAATATCCTTTCGGCCAGGAATTTTACGCTCAGCTCTTTTTCATCGAGCTTAAACACTTTGGCAAGTACGGGCACCATATCGCGGGTGGGCTGCCGCTGGTTGGTCTCTATCTTGCTGAGGGTCGACTGGTCTATATCGAGCAGGGCGGCCAGCCTGCGCAGGGGCATATCCTGCGCCTCCCTGAGCCTGCGGATGTATTCGCCGAATGTTTCCTTTTCCATTTAGAAAATATTTTCTTGACAATTTTGTCAAAAGTAAAACGAAATGTAAGCGGGTGGGAATGAAGATATCCACATTTTTAGCCGGCCGGGATCGCCCGCTGCATTCAGGCTTCTTCCCGCACATCGCGTACTTTATTTTGCTTCAGCCACTTAGTGAATGCTTCCGGGTCGGCAGGCGTGTGCCGGACAATGTCGCCAGACCTGAGTGAGAGCATAAAGAAGTTGAAGCCTGTGTTGAGATAGGCCGATAGCTGGCCGGAGTGGTAAGGAAAACCTTCGTAGTACGACAGCTGCTTTTTGCGCTGCCTGCGGAAAAAAAGTTGCATAATGAGGGATGTTGGTTGCGCACAATATATAAAATATCTACTAAAAAGAAGACTTATTTTTAGCAGTTCATTGTAAGGCATACCTGTTTTACTTTTCGGTATGGCTAAGAGCAGTAAAAAGGCAAATAACCTGAATCCCGACCTGGTGCTGAAGCAAATGGGCGAGCGCATCAAATCGCTGCGCATAGCTGCAGGCCACTCGAGCCATGAGACCTTTGCTTACGAGAACGACTTTAACCGGGCGCAGTACAGCCGCTATGAGCGCGGTGAAGACCTGAGGGTATCGACACTGGTGCGCATCGTGCAGGCCTTCGGGATAACGATGGAGGAATTTTTCAGCGAGGGATTTGAATAACCGCACGATTTTAAACTGCAGACCCTGTAACTTTAATTTATGCTCATCTACTGCCTGCTCGCCGCAACTTTATTACTCGCCGGTATCCCCATTTATGTAGTTGCCAAAACGCGTGGCCACCTGAAGGATAGCTGGCCGCGGCTGCTGTTTGCCGTGAGCCTGGGCTTTATGATTTGCCTGTATGGCGCATGGTATTTGCTCTCAATGTACCTGCAATTTGTGTCGTGGAGCCTAACGGTGGGGCTGGCAGCGCGTGCGGCGGTGCGGCCGAAGCCTGAGGTTGCCGGCATTAAGAAACGAAGGGGCCTTTATATAGCAGGCAGTGCGCTGTGCATTCTGCTCACCGTGCTATACCATAGCGGTACCAAACAGGCAAAGTATACTGTGAACCTGCACTTCCCGCTGAAGCATGGTAAATACCTGGTGATGCAGGGTGGCAAGGGGCTGCCCACCAACCTGTTCCATTACAGCTACCGCGGCGCATCGTTCGCGATGGACCTGGTGGAGCTGAACAAATGGGGTAACCGGGCTAACACCATCTTCAGCAAAAACCTGGACGACTACTGCACCTATGGCGATACGGTATATGCGCCGTGCAGCGGCCGGGTGCTGCGCATGCACGACGACAACCCCGACAACGTGCCATCGGTGCGCAAGCGCGGGCCTACGAATACCAACCAGGTGGTGATAGCTGCGGACAGCTATTATGTATTTATGGCGCACCTGCAGCAGCATAAGGTCTTTGTTCACGAAGGTGATAGTGTGGTGGTGGGTCAGCCGGTGGGACTGGCTGGCAATTCGGGCTTCAGCCTGGAGCCGCACCTGCATATACAGGCGCATATGCGCAGTGGCCAGGGTGTGCCCTGGTACAGCGAACCGCAGGCGCTTATCCTGTTTGACGGAGAGGAATACCTGCTGAATGAGACGGTGAAGGTGGAGTGAAATGAAATGTGATAAAATGCGGAGGAATGTGATGGAATGTGGATCGTTCGTTTTATTGCAAGGCTTCTTTCAGTATGTCATCGTTCGGCGCGCTCAGGGTGACAAGATCGTTTGCCGGGCAAAGTAACCCCCCTCCAGAAAGACACAGGCTGTCTCGCTCTCTTTAATAGAGACATATCTGTTTGAGCGATCTACCCCTCTTTGAAAATAAAGAGGCGAGCTGTTTTATTCTTTGAATACAAAGCTGCGGCGGATGGAGCCGGTGGGGGTATTGATGAGTAAAGTGTATACACCGGTGCTAAGGCCATATTGCTTCAGGGCGAGGCTGCATTTGTTATTGTTCAGCTTTTGGTCAAGTACCTTCTGGCCCATGACGTTGTAGATGGCAAGGCCTGTAATTATACCGTTGGCGCTAATGTTGAGCTGGTCGCCCGTGGGATTGGGATAGATCTTTACGTCAGTTGCTGCAGCGAGTAACGGCGCATGCACCGGATTGGTGGCTGTATCGATGCAGTCGGGGTTGTACCACTGGGCATCGAGCCATGCAATACGGTGACGGATAAAGGCCTTCATATAGCTTATCTCATCATCGTAAGTGTTGAAGGCATGCGGATTAAGGAAGAGCTGCACACCCATGAAAGGCCAGCGAGCGTAGTGCTGTTGCTGGGGTATTTCGAGCATATTGACCATGGAATCGATAATGCCCCAGATGTGGGCGGTATCGAGTGCACCGTTGAAGCGCAGGTTGGTGTATCGGCACTTGAGATCCTTGCGGTAAAGAGAGTCGGTTATAAATGTCTTCCACCAGAAGGGTACAAGGCAGGGATTAGCCACGGGGCAAGGGAAGTCCCACATATAGGTGGTGACGTCGGGGGCATTGTAGAGCGCGGAATTACCGTAAGCCAGGTTGAAATCCCAGATGGGCCCAGCGATAAGCCTGCCATCCTGATCCTTATGGCAATAGCTGCTGAGGCGATACGCATCGGAATGATGTGCTACTTCCTCTTGTATGCAGAAGTCGATAAAGGAGGGAACATCGATGTAATGCCTGTACCCGTGGAAAGTATCTATAAGCGGTATGTTGGCTAGTGCATTCTCGAAAGAATCGACATAGGCTGCGATATAGGCTTTTTGTGGTGCATTGATATCTGCGGCCTTTGGATACGCATAGGCAAATGCAACGGGCGTAGCGGCAGCAGGACAGGATAAAAAGTTGGAGGTCCAGCTATCGTAGCCCGGTATATCGGCATAGTCGGCAGAAAAGATGTAACCGCCGGTGAGCTGGCTCCCTGTTGTGTCCTCGGGCTTGAGCTTGGCTACGTCCACCCTATTGGCGCCGCGCTTTATCTTCTCCTCCAGCACATAAATGCCGCGATAGTCGCCATTGAGTACCAGTTCTACCATGCGCGTGCGGCTGGCATAGCGGCCCATGTCGTTGGAGAGCCGGTAAGCAAGTACATTTCGGATGAGTGTCTTGTCGTCGTATGGCGCATAGAGTACCCAGTCGTTATCGGTGGGCATGCCTAACAGCGAGACGTCAACATTGTTGGTGTACGATGCATCGACAGTCTCTATCTTATAAGGCTTCTGAGGGAAGTAGCGACTGCTATGGCCACGCGATGCGATGGTGATATTGCCACTGTAGTCGTTAAAGGGATCTGTAACATGGTTGTAGTTGCCCACGCCATTGCTGATGATGCCCATGGTGGCGTTGACCTTTATGTCGGCATAAAATGGGATGACCACATAGTTGGTATTGACAACCAGGATGGGCAGTTTGGATGAATCGAAAAAATGCGGCGGTGCCGGGGTATTCGAAAATGCAAGGGACCAGTTGCTGAGGGTACCGTTGCCGGGACCCAGTGCAGGGTGCTCGATCTTCAGTATCCACTTGCCGTTGCCCGAAGAACCATCGTTGACATCACCCAGCCAACCTTCGGGGCGAAACTTACCGGTGAAAGGTGCATAGTTGTCCTTGATAAGTGTAGTAACCGACTGCGTAATGCAGGTGTTGACGAAATCGGGGCCATTGCCGATATTCTCACAGATGGACACATGTTTGCCATTAGGTGAGATGAGCGAGATCATGAGATCGCTGGTATTGCCCCATATGATATTGAAGTTGACGCTGTCGAGCCCAAAGCTGCCGTTGATGTTCTGCGGCAGGCCTGCGACATCTATTGTATCGTAGGTAGTATACTGGTTGCCGGCTATGGTCCGGGAGGCGGCACTTGAGAAAGTCTGCGCCTGGAGCGAGACCGCCATAAGCGATATCGCCAAATAGATACAAAAACGAAGCACTACAGTGTTTTTTTACTGATTGAAAGATAGTAAAAAAACACTGTAACGCTATAGTTGCTGGGCTCAGCGCGAGGGCCAGCCTGTATTACGAAACCGCCTGTTAGAAATGCATAGCTGCAATAATGCTATCGGCCATCTGCTTGTGCATCTGCAGCTTAGGCAGATATTTATTGGCGTAGTTCTTCACGTTTTGGTTGTATCCATTGCTCGCCTCGTTCTGAAAGAGGGTGATGGCAGCATTATGATCGTTGACCTGCATGTGCATATACATAGAGTCGAAAGCGCGGCCGGACATGGTGGCCAGCTGGGCCTTGAGCGCCATATGCATTGAGTCGACGCCGGAAGGCAGGTTATACGTCACCTGCGAAGCGACTGCCTGCAAGTCGTTTTCAGCTGTAGTGTGGTCTGAGACCATTGTGTGGCCGTAGCTGCGCACCATTGCATCGTTGCCTTGCGTTGAGGCAAGCTGGCCTGCATCGACCTCAGCCATGTTGCTATAAGATGCCTGGGCCATAAAGCTATGGTCGGCTGTTGAGGTGCCATTGGTATTACTGTTATCATTTTTTTTGCACGAGAAAAAAGCTCCTACCAGGAGCACCATCGCTGCTGTCTTTAACATCCTGTTTTTCATAAGTCCGGTTTTGAAATTCGCGCTATGGAGAGTAATCACATGCCAACACAGCCTGACAAAACGTGATGAAATTAAGTGGTACTGAAAGGGTTGCTCGTGCGGGAATAAAATGTGCCGGCTTTATTTACAGTATAAAAACGCTTCAAAACAAATAACGGTGGCAATACCAATCGTTGCCGATATTCCCCAAGAAAAACGTTACCAAGGCCTGGCGTGCAGAAGGCTATCGGTAATCCGTTGCTGGTCTTTGAGCTGGGGCAGATAAGTAGCGGCACAGCGTGTGACCCACTGATGAATGCCGTGATCTACCTCGTTTTGAAATATGCTGATCATAGAAGAGGTCATAACAGCGTGCTGCCGGAGATAGGCGGAATCAAAAGCGTGTCCGTATAGTGCGGCAAGGGTATCGAGCGTCTTTTGTGGACCGACGTTGGATGCAGCAGGCAATGTGATATCGTAATAAACCGCAATAGTTAGCAAGTCGCTTTGAGCGGCGCTTATGACAGAAGCCGTGCCCCTGGCCAGTTGGCGTACAGTGGAATCTCCGTTTTTTGCCAAGGCAATGCTATCTGCGGACAAGGCAGAAAGACTTGCCGCTGTTGCCACCTGCATGAAATGTATGTCCGTATCGCCCGGAGGTACGTGTGAATGATCGTACTCCGGATCGGTCTTGCAGCAGGAGGAGAGCATAAAAATGCCAGCCACTATTGTGGCGAAAAAATAAAATCGCATCATGTAGTTGGGACAAAGAGCCGGCCAGTTTGCCTAATAATCGTGCCTGCAACTAATTATCGACAATAAAACTTCGCTGCAACAGGCCCGAAGAGCTGTAGATTACCAGGTGGTATACTCCTGCGCTGAGGCCATAGCGGCGCAGGGGAATACTGATGGTGGAACTGTGTGCAGGCAGCTCACATATCTTTTGGCCGACGGCGTTGTAAATAATCGCACGATCGATGATGCTGCGGGAGGCGACATTGAGCAGATCGCTTGCCGGATTGGGGTAAACCTTCAACAGGTTAGCTGCATTAAAGTTGAGCACGCTATTGGGTGGAGGCGAGGCCGTGTCGAGGCAATTGGCATTGTACCACATACCATCGAGCCACTGCACGCGGTTGCTGATCCATGTTTTCAAATAACTGATCTCCTGGGCGTAGGTATTACCCACATAAGCATTAGGCCATACGTAGATGCCGAGCAGGGGCCAGCGCTGAAAATGCCGGGTTTGTGGCACCTGCAGAAGATTGCTCACGGAGTCAATTATATTCCAGATGTGATCTGTATCCAATGCATTCAGGTAACGCAGGTTGGTATAGCGGCACATTAGCTGCGACATATACGCAGTATCAGCGACGAGCTTCTTCCACCAGAAGGGATGGAGGGAGCCATCGGGGAAAGGGCAGGGAAAATTCCATTCATAACCTGTATAGTGATCACCATTGTAATAATCTGCGTTACCGTAACCTTCGTTGAAATCCCAGATGGGACCCCCGTAAAGCTTGCCATCCTTCTTTTTATGAAAGTAGCTACTGAGGCGATAACCATCGACATTGCGCCCAAGCTCCTGCAAAAGCGAGAAGTCTATAAAGGATTGCACATCGATGAAATGCCGGTAGCCATTCACGGTATCGAGAGGATTGGCCCATTTGAGCGCAAACTCAAAAGAGTCAACATAGCGGGCAATGTAGTTTTTTTGCGGTGTGTTAATGTCGTCTTTCTTTGGGTAAACGTATGCAAAAGCTATCTGTGAGCCAGCACTGTCGCATGGCAAATAATTAGAGAACCAGCTATCATAGCCGGGCCATCCGGGCCTGTCGACCTGAAAAATGTAGCCGCCGGTGAGCTGACTGCCTGTAGTGTCGGCGGGATTGAGCTTAGCTATATTGACGCGGTTGGCATCGCGCTTGATCTTCTCTTCAAAAACATAGACGCCGCGATAGTCACCATTCAGCACAAGTTCGCACATGCGTGTGCGCACGGCATATTCGCCCATGTCGTTGGACAGTTGATAAGTGAGGACATTGCGGATAAGCGATTTGTCATCAAAAGGAGCATACAGTATCCAGTCGTTCTCGGACGGCATACCGAGGATAGACACGTTGGTGTCGTTGGTGTAAGTTGGGTCTTTGGTAGTAAGTGAATAAGCTTTCTGCGCAAAGTACACCGTGCTGGCACCCCGCACTTTGATGGTGATGTTTCCATTATAATTGTTGTAGGGGTCGGTGAGGTGATTAATGGCATTGGGGCCATTGTAGATAACACCCATAGTGCCGTTTACCCGGGTGTCGGCATAGAAGGGAATAGGGTCATCGTTGGCGGTATTTACTACCACGATGGGTAAAGTAGAAGAATCGAAGAAGGCGGGAGGTGCGGGCGTTGACGAAAAGTGAAGGCCCCAGTTGATCAACACCCCGCTATCCGTGCTATTGGTCATGTTGTGGACCTGGAACACCCATTTGCCATTAGCATTCTGTCCATCGTTAACAGCGCCAAGCCAACCTTCGGGGCGCATCTGCCCGGTAAAGGGAGCGCCCACATTGTTGATCAGGGTAGTGGTGGCCATGGTGATGCAGGTATTGGTATAATTGCTATCACCCCAACCCAGGTTTTCCGAAATGCGCACTTTTTTACCATCCGGAGATATGAGATCGATAACGAGGTCCATATCGTAGTCGTAACGGATATTGAATGTTACACTGTCGAGACCGAAGGTGCCGTTGATGTTTTGAGGTACAAGGCCGCTGACGTTGATGGTATCGTAGGTGTACTGCTGCTGGCCGTGGAAGACCCTTGGGCCACTACTATAATAGGACTGCGCAAGCGCTAAAGTGCCAAAACAAAGAAATGCAAAGAGTAATGAGTAAAGCTTTTTCAACATAGGCCGCGGCATCCTTTAATAAAAAGATAATATAAATGTACGCTTATTTGGCAACAGATAAAGAAAATGTTAGGTAAAACCCTCGTGAGTTGGGTTAAATTCGTGACATGAACCGCATCGACCGACTGTTCGGAATATCGACCATGCTGCAGAGCAAGAAATATGTGCCCGCAGAGAAAATAGCCGATAAATTCGGTATCAGTATCCGCACGGTATACAGGGACATAAAAGCGCTTTGCGAGCAGGGCGTACCCGTGAGCTTTGAGCAGAATAGGGGCTATTTTATCGTACAGGGCTATTTTTTGCCTCCCGTGTCCTTCAGTACAGAGGAAGCCAATGCGCTGATGCTGATAGAGAACCTGATAAAACTCATGTCGGACCGAAGTATAGAAAAGCACTACGGCACCGCACTTAATAAAATAAAAGCCGTGCTGCGCAGCAACCAGAAAGACCATATAGAGGCCATGGCAAAGAATATCAAAATGCATATCCCGGAGTGTGTCAATAACAGCTTCGAGTACCTGGATGTGCTACAAAACGCCATCGCATCCCGGCAAATCATTTCCATAGAATACAGAAACAAAAAGGAAGAAACCAGCGAGCGCGAACTGGAACCGATAGGGCTGGTATTTTACGGTTTCGCCTGGCATATGGTGGGCTGGTGCCACAAGCGGGAGGCCTACCGAGATTTCCGGGTATCGCGCATACTGAAGCTGAGCGACACCGGCAAACCTTTCAGAAAAAGTAAGCATTCGAATATCGACGAGTACATAAAATCGCTGCCGGCAAATTATTATTAAAGGGACTGCCATAGGGCTGTCAGTGGGTGCTATTTCCTTTGCATTACAAAACACAAATGACATGGAAATAATACCAATGCTCCTTAAAGAAATGGAGCACGAAGCACGGACCACACGCAAAATGCTGCAATGCATACCCGACGACAAGCTGGACTGGCAACCACATGCAAAAAGCATGACCATGAGGCGGCTTGCCACGCATATTGCCGAGCTACCAGGATGGGTAACGATCGCACTGACCACCAATGAGCTGGACTTTGCCAGTAATCCCTACGATCCGAAGCCTATTGCCAATAATAAGGAGCTGATGGCCTACTTCGAAGAAACGCTGGCCGACGGTAAAGCACATCTCGAGAAAGCCAACGAAACACTACTGATGGAACCATGGACACTACGCAAGGGCGAGCAGATATTCAACACGTCGCCGAAGGTGGATGTGATTCGGATGACCTATTGCCAGATAGTACACCACCGTGCCCAGCTGGGCGTGTACCTGCGCCTGCTGGATGTGCCGATACCGGGAAGCTATGGGCCGAGTGCTGATGAAATGAATTTCTAAGTGTGATCCTCAAAAAAACAGTATTCCCGCCTGCGGGGCGGGAATATTATTCGAAATCTATCATGAAATGTTCAGAAGACTATATTTTATAGCGAAGCTTACAGCAAAGATCTTACTTTATCTATAACGGCTTGCAGGTTGGCGACGTCCTGACCGCCGGCTGTGGCTAGCGTTTTTTGTCCGCCGCCGCCGCCTTTTATAAGCGGAGCTACATGCTCTTTGATCAGCTTGCCCGCGTCAAGGCCTTTGGCAGCAACCACTTTTTCGTCCACACCTATGGCAATATTTGCCTTGCCATCGATATTGGCGCATAGCACAATAACATGATCGTTGAGGTGGCTTTTGAGATCAAAGCACAGCTTCTTAAGTGCATCGGCTGAGCTGACGTTGACCATGGCGCCAACAAAGGTTACCTGGTTGATTATCTCGTCTTTGCCGAGGACCTCATTGCGAATAGCTACAAGCTGGCGTGCCTCGAGCGACTCGACATGTTTTTCGAGCTGGGCCTTTTCTTCCTGCAGCTTTTCTATGGCTTTTACAGTGTCTTTGGGATGCCTGAGCTGGGCATTGACCTGGTGAAGTAAAGCCAGCTTTTCGTTTACATATTTTTCTGCGGCCACACCGGTCACGGCTTCCACACGGCGCACGCCGGCGGCAACTGCGCTCTCGCTTGTAAGCTTGAAGAAACCGAGCTGGCCCGTATTGCCCACATGTGTGCCGCCGCATAACTCTATCGAATAGGCAGGGTCCATTATTACTACCCGCACACGGTCGCCATATTTTTCACCGAAGAGGGCCATGGCCCCAAGGGCTACTGCTTCATCTTTACCCATTTCGCGGATAACCACTTCCACATTCTCCCGGATCTTCGCGTTGACTATTTCTTCTATCTGAGCTATCTCTTCATCGCTCACTTTTGCGAAGTGTGAGAAGTCGAAACGCAGATATTCTTCATTTACGAGCGAACCCTTTTGTGCAACGTGTGTGCCTAATACCTGGCGCAAGGCTGCGTGCAGTAAGTGTGTAGCACTGTGGTGCATGGCAGTGGGTATACGCTTTGCGGCATCCACACGGGCCAGTACATCCCCGCTCAGATCGGCAGGCAGTACTTCGGTGAAGTGTATGATGAGATCATTTTCCTTTTTGGTATCCGTAACCTGGATGCTTTCATCGGGGAAAATGAGCTCGCCCGTGTCACCTACCTGCCCCCCGCTCTCGGCATAGAAAGGTGTACAATCCAGGACGATCTGAAACAACTCTTTGCCTTTGGCTTTTACTTTCCTGTACTTGAGGACAGATGCTTTTGCCTCGAGACTATCATAGCCAACAAAACGCACTGCATTGCTATCCTGTAGCACCACCCAATCGTCGGTATCAAGCGCAGTAGCTGCGCGGCTGCGGGTTTTCTGCTGCTGCATATATACATTGAACTCATCCCTATCAACAGAGAAATTATTCTCACTGGCAATCAATTCGGTAAGATCTAATGGGAAACCATATGTGTCATATAACTCAAAAGCAAATTTTCCATCTATGACATTCTTTTTTACCACTGGTTCTCTTTTTAATAGGACTGCGGTATTGTTCTCTAATATCTTCTTATCCAGATATTGTGTAAACAGCTTTAAGCCTTTATCTATTGTCCGAAGAAAAGCCTCTTCTTCCTCTTTAACGACTCTTTGTACAAAGTCAGCTTGTTTCGTTAATTCAGGGAAAACGCTTTCAAATTGTTTTGCGATCACTGGAACCAATTGCACTAGTAGCGGTTTCCTATATTCTAACCATGAATAATAATATCGAACCGCTCTCCTAAGAATTCTCCTAACAACATATCCAGCTCCAGTATTTGACGGCAATTGGCCATCAGCTATTGTAAAACAGATAGCACGTATATGGTCTGCCAATACGCGAAAAGCAACAGATTGTTTCCATGTTATGAAAGCTGGAGAAAAGTTATCCCAAGTATTAGCAGCATCTTTATTGTACTTAGCTCCTGTCAGTTTCTCGATTTCTGTAATCGTTCCCATGAACAGGTCAGTGTCGTAATTACTTTGTTTGCCTTGTAGTACACGAACGAGGCGCTCAAGGCCCATCCCGGTGTCTACGTGTGTTGCAGGTAGACTAACGAGCTTAGTGAATTCTATTACTTTTTTAGCACGTTCCTTCTTTGCTTCGTCACCTTCGCCCTTATATGATTTTTCCCATGCGTTAAAGGCGTCTTTGTTATCCCAGACGCGATTGAACTGCATGAACACGTTGTTCCATATCTCTATCACCTGCGGATGGTCGTTGTTCACCAGCGTTTTGCCGTCTACCTGCTTGCGCTCTTCGTCGTTGCGGCAATCGACATGTATCTCGGAGCAGGGGCCACATGGGCCTGTATCACCCATTTCCCAGAAGTTATCTTTCTTATTGCCGAGCAGTATCCTGTCTTCGGCTATATATTGTTTCCAGTGGTTGTATGCTTCCTCGTCTTTGGGCAGGTTCTCTTTTGCATCGCCTTCGAATACGGTTACATATAGGCGGTCTTTAGGTATGCGGTAGACATCCGTCAGCAATTCCCAACTCCATTCGATAGCTTCTTTTTTGAAGTAGTCGCCAAAGCTCCAGTTGCCCAGCATCTCGAACATAGTGTGGTGATATGTATCCACACCTACCTCCTCGAGGTCGTTGTGCTTACCGCTTACGCGAAGGCATTTTTGCGTATCGGCCACCCGGCTGTATTCGGCTTTCTTATTGCCCAGGAAATAATCCTTGAACTGGTTCATACCCGCATTGGTAAAAAGCAGTGTAGGATCGTTCTTCACAACGATGGGGGCAGAAGGCACGATATGGTGGCCCTTGCTATGAAAGAAATCCAAAAACTGTTTCCGTATCTCGTTGGCTGTAAGCATAAAATTCCTATACGATAAGGCTGCAAAGATAATTATGCTATCGCATGATTAATGAATGAATTATGCAGTTATTAGGAAAAGTATAATCTAACAGCCAGGCGATGAATTGAAAGACCCAAACCATGTGGTGAATAGCTTAAATTAGCGCAAAATTGCAGTGCAGGTGCCGGACGTAATACAATTATTATCAGACCATATAGCTAACCAGATAGCCGCCGGAGAGGTGATACAAAGACCTGCCTCGGCTGTGAAAGAGCTATTGGAGAATGCGATAGACGCAGGCGCTACGGAGGTGCAACTGGTGGTGAAAGATGCCGGCAAGGAACTGGTGCAGGTGATAGACAATGGCAGCGGCATGAGCCCGACCGATGCCCGCATGAGCTTTGAACGCCACGCCACTTCGAAGATCAAAAATATCGAAGACCTTTTCAAGATACGCACGATGGGCTTCCGTGGAGAGGCACTGGCCTCGATAGCGGCGGTGGCACAAGTGGAACTGAAGACAAAAAAGGAAAGCGACGATACGGGAACTAAACTGGTAATAGAAGGCACAGAGGTGAAGCTGCAGGAGGCCTGTGCTACACCAACAGGCACCAATATCATGGTGAAGAACCTTTTCTTCAACGTGCCTGCAAGACGTCACTTTTTAAAGAGCAACACCACTGAGTTCCGCCATATAGTGGACGAGTTCACACGGGTGGCGTTAGCGCATCCTGAAGTTGCCTTCAGGCTTTGGCACAATGGTGCGGAGCAGTTTCACCTGCAATCGGGCAACCTGAAGACGAGGATAGTGGAGTTGCTGGGCAAATCGTATGAAAAGAACCTGGTTCCGGTGGCCGAAGAGACGGAATTGCTGAACATCAATGGTTTTATCGGCAAGCCCGAGGCTGCTACCCGTACAAGGGGCATGCAGTTCTTCTTCATCAATAACCGTTTTATCCGCAGTGCTTACCTGCACCACGCGGTGAGCAATGGCTATGAGGGACTAATCGAGAAAGAGGCATTCCCATTCTATGTACTGTTCCTGGAAATAGACCCGGCAAGAGTGGATGTGAATGTGCACCCCACGAAACAGGAAGTGAAGTTTGAAGACGACCGGCTGATGTACAGCTACCTGAATGCCGCGGTGAAGCATGCGCTGGCCAGGTATAATATTGCACCATCGCTGGATTTTACGCTGAGCCCGGAGATACAAAGCCTGCCATCGGTGCAGCTGCCGATGACCGAAAGACAACGGGAAGAAACCGAAAGAGGGTACCTGAGCAATACCTTCAGTAAGGGTGGGCAGGCGCATTTTGCCGAGAAGAGCGACAGCCTGAAACACTGGAAGGAACTCTATGCCATCGCCGCAAGCCCCTCAGCAGAAAAGGTGCAACCTGCGACGGAGCAAGCAGCACTGCACAATGAGAACGAGATAAGTACCAGCATCAATAAGAATACGTTATTGGTGCAGGGCGCAATGCTGGTGACAACAGTGAAATCGGGGCTGATGCTGATACACATACGCCGCGCACAGGAAAGGATATGGTACGAGCGCCTGCTGCAGGAATGGAATAATGGCAGCACGGCCTCGCAGCAGTTGCTATTCCCGATGCAATGTGAGCTGGCACCGCAGGATGCTATATTGCTAAATGAAGCCCTGCCCGACCTTGCAAGGATCGGTTTTGACATAGTGCCCTTCGGACAAAATACTTACGTGGTGCAAGGCGTACCAACCGACCTGCCGGCCGGAGAGGAGCGCAATGTGATAGATGAAGTAATAGACGAGTTGAAGCATGAGTCGGCGGAGGGAACAACGAAGCGATCTGAGAAACTATTGGCGCAAATGGCGCGCAGGCTGAGCCGGAACAAGCATGCGATACAACAACCCGAAGGACAACAGACACTCATAGATGAGCTCTTCGCCTGCAGCCAGCCGGAGTACACGCCTGACGGAAAGAAGGTGTTCACGATGGTGAGGAAGGAGGAGCTTGAAGAGATGCTGGGATAGCTGATCACATAATTTTTTATTCACTAAATAGGCAGGAATGGTCCGTATTATCGGATAGTAGGCTGCAATTCAGTAAATTCGCGACCGAAATAATCATTAGATGTCCGCTCTCAAGTTTTATCCCTTAACAGTGACTGATGTAAGACCAGAGACTGCCGACTGCGTGTCGGTGGCGCTGGAAGTGCCTGCAGATCTCGCTGAAACATTCCGTTTCGCGCCCGGCCAGTACCTTACTTTCCGCAAACATATAGGGGATAGCGAGATCAGGCGCTCTTATTCAATCTGCGCCAGCCCCAGGGAAGGGGAACTGCGGGTAGCCATTAAAAAAGTAGAAAAAGGTGTATTCTCGGGCTACGCGCATGGCAGCCTGAAGAAAGGGGATGTGCTGGATGTGATGCCGCCGTTAGGGAAATTCACACCAAAAGAATCGGAAGCGACACATAAAGAGTACCTGGCATTTGCTGCGGGCAGTGGCATAACGCCGATCATGAGTATCATGAAGGCAGTACTGGAGGACGAGCCTAACAGCAGCTTTACGCTGATATACGGCAACCGCAACCGTAACACCATCATCTTCCGCGAGGCCATCGAGGGCCTGAAGAATAAATACATGCAGCGCCTGCGCGTGTATCATGTGCTGAGCAGAGAGTTCATGGATGTGGAGCTATTCAATGGCCGGATAGATGCCAACAAGTGTGCTGCATTCTGTGATTCACTGATAGACGTCAAGACCATCGATGAGGCATTTATCTGCGGGCCGGAGGACATGATCCTTTCTGTGAGGGATCAACTTGTGGCGCTGGGCATGCCATCGTCGCATGTGCATATAGAACTGTTCACATCGCCAGACCAACCGAAGGCAACACATGAAAAATGGGTGGCGGAGCATAAAGAGGATGTGGGGCCTGTTGCCAAAGTGAGCATTACCCTGGACGGCGCAACCTTCGATATCGATCTGCCTTACAATGGCGATACAATACTGGATGCCGCATTGAAGAGTGGCGCCGACCTGCCCTATGCGTGTAAGGGCGGCGTATGCTGCACCTGTCGCGCTAAAATAACCGAGGGCAAGGTGGATATGGAAGTGAACTATTCGCTGGAGCCGGATGAAATAGAAAAAGGCTTTGTACTGACTTGCCAATCGCACCCGAGGACGGAACGGGTTGTGGTGGATTTTGACGCGAGATAGCCGGCAACGAGCAAGGATATCTCGTCCCTAGCGGGACGTTACATTTTTCCCAAGACGCTTTTCTACCGACATTTTGTCCCGAAGGGACATTTGTTCCTAACGCATCACAGACCGCGCCTCATCTGCTTTTTCAAAGAGTCTTTTCTTTTTGATTCGAGGCGGCGCTCTTTGGCCTCCTTTGACGGTTTTGTAGGCTTGCGTTTTTTAGGCCTTACAAGGCTTTGCGCTACTAATTCTTCCAACTTCTTTTTTGCCAGTTGCTTATTCTCGAGTTGCGAGCGGGTCTCGCTGCTTTTTACCAGCAGGTAGCCATCCTTGTTGATGCGGTTTTTCAGCTTGTCGACAATGAGTTCCTTTTCTTCGGGTGTGAAATACATAGAATTTCCGATATGCCACCAGGCCTCGACCATTGTCTCGACCTTGTTGACATTCTGCCCGCCTTTACCACCGCTACGGGCAGTACGGAAAAATATTTCGGATGAAAAATCGCGCATTGCAGCGCAAAGGTAATTGAAAAATACGCCTGCATCAGCGCAGCAGCTCGAAGTCGCCTTTTACTACATGGAGATCGTTTGAGCCGGAATTGGCCGTACTATAGCCGGGCTGCGCGGTAAGCGTATACTGGAGCATGTAGAAATAAGTATTAGCATCCTGTAGCCGACCCTTCCACCTGCCATCCCACTGTTTCTCAGGATCATCTGTATCGAATATGCGCTGACCCCAACGGTTGTAGACACTGAACTCGTAGAAGAAAAAGCCGGTGAAGCAATGATGAACGGGACCAAAGGCATCATTGAGACCATCGCCATTTGGCGTAAAAGCATTTGGTAACCAAAGGCATTCCTTAACGCTTTCCTTTATCACACGGATCGTGTCGACAAAGTACCCGCAATCGCCCCAGGCCTCACGTATATAAGTGCCGGGGAACTGTATGAGCTGCGTGCTGTCGCGGCCGGCGTTATGCCAATAGTATTCGCCTGATACGCTGGTCGCAGCCAAGGTCATGGGAAAAGACGAACTGTAGATCGTAGTGTCGTGCTTCTGCGCATTTTCCATATCCAGCACGCACACATCATCTACGTACATATAAGCCGTGGAGTGTATACTGTCGAGTGCGCCCACAGGTGAGTAGAGAAGCCGGCAGGCAATGGGGAATGAGTCGGCGAAGCGGCCAATGGTTAGCCATCGTTCGCCACCAACTGCTTTGTAAACCGCGTGTATTTTGTACCACTTAGAAGTATCCGTAAAAAAACTCCCGGCTGTGCTAAGCACTTGCGGTTGGCCTGCAATAGCTAACATCTTGTGCGTATAATCGATGGAGGTGTCAACCTTATTGTCGCTTAGTAATAATCCTATCCTGTCGACAGAAATAATGTTGAAGTCTTGAGGTACGTGGTAGACCTGGTTGACGAAAAAGCTAATGTAGTAGGTATGTCCGGGCAGCAGAGGGCTGACGAGTTTTGTTTGCAGGTACTCCCGGTAGTCGTCGAGTTCGTGATGGTGCGGCAAGCCGGTGAACATGGCTATACCGGCATAAGCACTGCCGCCATGTGGCTGCCGGGAGCCATTGAGTGTATTGAATGGAACAGTGACAGAAGGCGATGTGCCGCAAACATTGTAGTAGTCGGGCGTTGTCGCATCGATGGGCGATACCCAATCGCGAACGGAAGGAAAACTATCGTAGCCGGGCGAATAAACCACCTGGCTGCGATCTGTGGGACAATTATTATAGTATTCGAAACCGGGGTTCGGCACAAGGTTCTGTGCCGAAAGCGAAATACTATAAAGGGATATAAGGGCCGGCAATACCCTGATGACGCGGTGCATATCGGGTGACTTTGCGATATAATAACTATCGACATTAACATTTTATTGTGTGGCGCATCGCCGCCGATGCCAACATTTTGTTTTTGTAATTTTGCAGGACGGTATGGAATTCAAATCTTTTAACCAGATATGGCTGGTGCTAACATTGCGCTACCTGATCATAGCCGGGGCGATATGGCTGATATGGTATCGTGTCATTCGCCAGCGTATCGCTCATAAGAAGATACAACTGAAGTTTCCTGCGAATAAAGACTATGCAAGGGAAATAGGCTATTCACTGCTAACCATTGTGATCTTTGCCTCGGTACCCGCGTTAATGCTGCTAACCCCCTTCAGGCAGTATACTCAATATTACAGGCATATCGACGAGCACAGCAAAGTGTGGTTCTGGCTAGCCTTCCCGGTAATGTTCTTAATGCACGATGCCTACTTTTATTTTACTCACCGCGCCATGCATCACCCTAAGCTCTTCAAATATTTTCACCTCGTTCACCACAAGTCAACCAATCCGTCACCGTTCGCAGCCTTTTCCTTTCATCCTTTAGAGGCGGTAGTTGAGGCCGGCATTTTCGTGATATTTGTGATGGTAATGCCCATGCATCCGATACATCTGCTGGTGTTCTTTTTTGTGATGATCGTGTACAATGTATATGGTCACCTCGGGTGGGAACTATACCCGAATGGATTTTCTAAACACCCTATCGGCAAATGGATCAATACATCCATGAGCCACAATCAGCATCACCAGTATTTCACGGGGAACTACGGCCTGTATTTCTTATGGTGGGACAGATGGTTTGGCACTATACGTGATGATTATGATAAGCGCTTCGAAGAAGTAAAAGGCCGCAGCTTAACGGCCTGATTCTGCCGCCTGCTGCATGTACATATTGGCGCTGTCACCTAGCTGCTGTTTTTTTGCTGGATCTTTTACCGCTTTAGCATAGTCGTTGTATACCTGCGACATGGTTAGGTATGCTTTCTTATTGTCAAGATCCGCAAGATGCGGTTTTAACAGATTTATGGCCTGCGGGTAATCCTGTAACTGATTGTAAAACATGGCTGCATAGATCGGCAAGTTGCCCTCATCTTCATCGCTGTAGCTCACAAATGGATTGAACAACTTTGTGATCGCAGTAGCCCATGCTGGATCTTCGGAGGCGACCGGCCAGGTGAATGGTTTTTGAATAGCTGTGTTGGAATTGAGCGCTTTGTTCAGATCGTTTTCCCGTAGAAATATTACAGAGACCGGGTCGGCGTAGATCATGTAAAATCCCTTGTTCCAATATAGGTCGTGCTGGGTAGCCGGCAATTGTGAAGTGCTCAATACCACATAGTTGAACCTGTATTTATCATCGGCTGTCCTGAATAACGAAGGCTGTTGGTACATTTTGAAATAGTCATCGAAGAAGGACACTGGGAAAACATCGAGGTCGCGGAGATCTATGTAAGATTTGAAATCCGGATATAATTTCCAGAGCAGATAGGACGAAACAAAATAATCGGAAAAGGCAGGGCCCTGGATGTTGTTGGCTTTGATAAACTCAGCAGCACCCGTGGGGTTGTGCAACATACTGGTATGTACGCCATAGCGATTGACCGAAGCCGTGGCCTTGTAAAAAGTATTGCTTACCACTGAGACGTAGAACAACAGACCGATGATCACTGCTATAAAGGTTGCGTATTTGCTCATGCCTGCGAATGGTGTCCACCTCGCCCGAAGAAATACTGCAAAATCGCTAAGTATCAATGCCACAGAAGGCAGGAGTATAATTTGCGAGAAGGGAATATTGCGATTTGCAGTAAGCGATAAATAACCGAAGAGTGGAATCAGCAATAGATACGCAACCATGGCCGGTGTATAAAACGGCTTTCTTGCCGTGCGCATTTTCAAGGGCCAATACATCAGTACAACAACGAGTACGGCCACATGCCAGCGTGCCTGTACGGTCCAGTAGGCGGTATCGCTCCATGAATATAATTCCGTGGTGTATTTGTTGGCCCATACCTGGCGGTATATCTCAAAGGGCTGCTTCCAGAGAATGAAACCGTTGGGATTGAGGAGTATGATAAATATTGAGGCGATGAAGACCAGGCCAAGGCGCCCGGCCTGTTTCAGATACAAGCTTTCTTTTGTGAGTAAGTAACTTATCGCTGATCCCCCGGTAAAGGTGCCCATCATCACCAGCCCGACCGGGTAGCCCTCGTGCATATTGGCCCAAAGGCATTGGAAGGGCAAGAGCCAAATGATATGCTTAAAAGATGCCTCGGGTTTGCGCAGCAGCAAAAACAAATAAACAGCACAAAACAGGTGGCTCATCATTTCGGGCCTGCCGGCCATGCGGTATTCGATAGTGGCGAGCAACAAAAGAATTGCCAACACACTTTGAAATTCGCTGATGTTCCTGTTTAAAAGCTGCGCAAGATCTTTAATGGTCCTGAAGAGTAGCCCGACGATCGCAATATTGACAAGGCATTGCAAAAGAATCACCCCTTCCGGGCCCATGACCTTATCTAGCAGTGCAATTATTATTTCGTACAGCCATTTTACGTTCACCCAGGGATGCCCGGCCATAGTGTATGAAAACACATCGGTATGCGTCACCTGCCCATGCTCCAACATCCATCGGCCCGAAAGTAGCTGCCACCACACGTCAGGTTCGCGGAGTTGCTTCATACCAAGGACCATCGCGACCAAGTAGCAGAGCAGGCGGGGAAGTCTTTTCAGGAAATCTTGCATGATGCCTGAAAATAGTGCAAATGTTGAAGCCCTACAATTATTTGCTTTTGTATTTATTCCAACGGAACCATGCAGCGCACCTCAGCATCGGACACGTACCATTCCAGGCAATAGCCCTGCGGATCGATGCCCGGCTGCGTAATGAGCAGGTGAAACGCCTTGCCTATTGCCGGTGTATCTTTTACGTAGTCGTGCAATGTTATTGAAACAAATGCACCCTTCTTAACTGTAAAGCTTTCGAAACCGAGTTGCTCAGCTTCACCACTATGCAACTCCTCTGCTGCCGCCTTATATACTATACTGCCTCCGTTCTCGGGCCGGGAAATACCAAAATAACGTCTGCCGCTACCGAAGGGCACTGCTGCATGTATTTTTTGGTGGGCTTCCCCTACCCCATGCGGGAAGGAGCTTGCCTGTACGCAGATAAGATGAATATCCCGCTCTAGATGGAACTGTTCGATATGCATAGTTTCACGTGGTTTCGCAACAAAGTTAGCACCTGACAGCGGGACAAAACGGGGTGAGAAAGACAAAAAACAGGCCGCATTGCGACAAAAAAGGCAAGAGTAGCGAATCAGCGGCTTCCTGCGTTCTTTAATACGGTATTATAGACCGCGCCCAGTTTCGGGACCAGGATGGTCTTCATGATACCGCGGGTATTTAACATGATAACATACTTACCCACCATAAAGCGGAATGAAACTGCATTTGGACCTTCCGCCATGCTACCGTCGCCCATCATATAGTAGTCATCCGGCTTTGCCTCAGGAACTGTGCCTAATACATTGTATGTATTTTCCACCATTTCACCTTTCTTCACATGTGCCAGATTTTCAGCATGCTGTTTCTTTAACGCCTGGAATGCCGCTTCAGGGTCTTTATACGCCATATATGAAACCGCAATTTTTATGAACCCATTTTCCGTCTTGTAAAGGCACGTTTTTTTATCGGCGGTGGCCTCCTCTTTGACCGGGTAACCAATAACATTATACACCTGATCGGCAGTGAGGATATCGCATGCCTTATGGATGTCGCCCTTGAATGAAAAAAGGGTGGGCGCAGTAAGCAGGCAAATGAAAAGAAAGAGGTTTTTCATCGTTTTATTTTTTCATTATTTTTCTTCAAGCATTGGTTCGCACCCGTACTGCTCTATCAGTACGTTGTCGTAATGATCAGCCTTCTGGAAAAGATCCCGGTACATGTGCTCTCCACCTTCCGGAGTCATATCAAGATCATAAACCAATGAACTCAATACTATATTCTCACCGTGCAAGCTGAACAGAATACCCTGCATATTGTAATTTTCCTTTAGCAAATAACTGTACAATTCTTTGATCCCGGTTTTGGGTAACCGGCATAAATAAGCATCACTCACTACGAAGTAGTTATCGGGGTTGTACGAAATTTTTATGGTTGCAGATCCTTCCGTGACTTCCCACTTGTTAGTGCTGGTACGGGCCAGTTCTTTATCGTGTCCCAGCTTTTCGAGGATGTCTTCGATGGCCTTCGCGATACCGGATATGGGTGCCTCGGCAGGTTCATCCTTTTTAGGGAACTCGATCTTAGTGCCGCAGTTGGGACAATACTGCCCGGCCTCCAGCGTTTGCTCAGTAACCAAAGTGCTACACGAGGGACAGCGGATAGCGAGTTCGCCACGATGCGGCAGGTATTGATCGAGCGCTTCTTTTAAATATGATGCCGGCAATGCAAAACCCAGGTTGTCGCCCCCTTTAATAATAAATGTATTTACTCCCGCGACCTCTGCATTTTCATTCACCAGCGGACCGCCGCTATTGCCCGGATTGATAGCGGCGTCGATCTGAATATACTTGATGCCTTGCTGCACCCTATCGACGCGCGATATTACACCCTGCGTAGCAGTATAATTAAGCCCATACGGGTGGCCGATCGCTACAACGGTATCGCCATCCTTGAGTTTCGAATAATCACTTAGTTTTATGTCGGGCAGCAGCTGCAGGTCTACAGGAGGTATGATGAAAGCAAGATCGTAACGGCGATCGGTGAACACAACCTGTGCAAGGCGCTTTTCAAAAATGTGCCCTTTAACGGTCACACGACGGCTGTCACCCACCACGTGGTTATTGGTAACAATGAGGTCGTAGTCCTTCAGATAAAAGCCGGTTCCGGTGCCTGTTTTCGTGGCTATTTGCACTACTGCATCCTGGTATAGTTCTATTATCTCCTGTATCGTCATTATCGTTTTGTTTCCAGGTTTAGGTTGGCCATTTGCTCGGTGAAGCTGACGCCAAAATCGTACAAACTATTGTAAGAAATCTTATCATGATTCCACTTCATCTCCGGGAACTTATCGGCATAACGTCCAACTGCTTCATTGATGGCCCTGCGGATAGCCTCCTTATTGAATTCGCTTGATGCAGTATCATACAATGGCTGCTGCATGCCCATGTCAGCAAAATAGCCGGCGTGCATCACAGCCATATAGATGGTAGTAAGATCGGTGATCACCCGTGGCATGCTATAGATGAACTGGTTGTACATAACACCGTACTCATTGAGCACCAACGCAAGGGCAGGATACTTATTATCTACATACCAGCGGGAGTCAGAATTGCCGTTCAGTACATGTTCCCTTATTTTATCTGCCGGGCCCGGTGCGCTGATGGCGAAGGTGCTCTTGCTACGGTAGACGCTGGCAGCAAATTCTTCACGGGTAATATCAAGCAACTTACGAGCGGCCTCTTTCATCAACTGGTTACGCTCCACCAGCGTCACCTCTTCTTTTTTATCCCAGTATAAGGAGTGTATCTGCTCCATTTGAGATAGGAGCTTCGCTTCCGGCGTGATCAGGAAATCGATCCTGTAAACCAGCGTAAGCATAAGATAGGCGATAGAGCCGGAGAAGGAATCCTGGTTGAGCTCGGATATGGCATTCAGCGTATCCTGTATCCACTTGCGGAACCAGTTGTATTTAATATCAAGCTCCTGTTCGCTCAGTTGCTGTATATGTTCTGTACCAATCGGCTTGAGGCTGCTGAAGTCGGCCAGTAAGAGGTCGTCCTGCCTATCGGCTTTTGTGGCGAGCTCACGGAGACCATAATATAATTTGTTGGGGCTGGCCGACGTCACCTCTGTATCAAAGATCATACAAAGGGTATTCTGATCATCGAGCGCGTTCCGCGAGTAGTAGAGGCTGAAGTTCATGTCGAGCAGCCGGCGCATCACAGCAGTTGCCGGTGTCTCCATTACGGCCAGAGGCACCCGCGCTACCAACTTTTCGCCATCGCACTCCCCTGTTACCATCTTTGAGCCCTGGACAATATCAAAGGTGAAGTTGCGCCCATCTGGGCGGAAGCGGACATTGTCCTCCACATCGTCTCTCAGGTAGTCAAAGAGTGCAGCAAAGGCTTCGGGATAATTTTTCTCCTTAAACCTGTCTTCGGCTATATACCAGCTCTGTGTTTTTTTGTAGCTCTTATTGTTATCGCTATATCTGCCGAACCTGATGCCGTCGAGCCCAGTAAAAGGTGCGGCAATCGCGGACGCCTCCGATGAGACATGGCCTTTATTGTCGGTGCTTTGACTTACGGTTGGCGCAGGCGCTTGTTCGTTTTTTCCAAAAAGTTTGTCTAACCAGCCCATTCAGTGTATACGGGAAAAATTTAGCTCCTAAAATACAAAAGTATTCAGCAGCAATAATGCCAGAAATTGCAATTTATGCTCCTATCAATTATGTATATAGTAGTTTAAACCTCAATAGCTATATTTCATAGGCTGTGCCTTCAATAGTTACCTGCACATTTGGGAAGATCGCCAGAGCCTCTTCACGAAACGGTTCGAGATCACGGTATTTGGAAGAGAAATGTCCTAATAGCAATTGCTTTGCATTAGCCATTTTAGCAAGTTGTGCAGCCTGGGCCGCGGTGCTATGAAAGCGCTTTTCCGCCTTATCAACCTCCTGGTGCAGGTAAGTGCATTCATGATATAATGTATCTGCGCCTTGTATCACATCCAGGAAGGAATCTGTGAATACCGTATCCGCACAGTAGGCGTATTTTTTGGGAGATGGCCCTTCATCTGTAACCCACTCATTTTTTACGAGCATGCCATCTGGCCTCAGGTAGTCCTCGCCCATCTTGAGATTTTCATAAAACTCAGCGGGGATCTCATATTCTTTTGCATTGGCCGGCAAAAGCTTACGACCACGTGTTTTCCTTTCCACGAGGAAACCATGGCATTGTATGCGATGGTTCACAGGGAAACAAGTGACGCTGAACATATCGTTCTCCACCAGCTTTGCGGTGCCTTCCGGCAAAGGGTGAAAATTATAGGGGAAACAAAGTTCTGTATCGGCTACTTCAAAGATCATGTTGAGCATGTCATTTAACCTGGCCGGTGCATAAACGTTCAAAGGGGCTGTGCGGCCAAGCAGGCTCATGCTGTTGATAAGCCCGGGTAAGCCGAAGTAATGATCGCCATGAAGGTGACTGATAAAAATATGCTCGAGATTGCGCCAGCGCAGGCCATAGCGCTGCATCTGCACCTGTGTGCCTTCGCCGCAGTCGAGCATGATCAATGCACCATAAACAGACACTACCTGCGAAGTAGGATGTCTGCCGAATGCGGGAAGTGCTGAGTTATTGCCGAGTATTGTTACCTTCATCTACCGTTTTGACTTAGTCTTCATCAAACAAATCGCGTTCCAAAATCTCCATACTAACGATATCAATGGCTTCCTGCATCGAGGGGGCTATATTAATGGCAGCGTCCGTTTCATCTCTTTTTAGCTCGGCCATCACATTGTCCTGAATATTGGTGAAAACAAGCGAGGAGTTGTTGCCATAGCAGTCCTCATGTAATTCCGTGAGCAAGTGAAACGACCTTTCGTCTGCATCCAGGCAGTTGTGAAGGTCGATAATATAGTTCTCACTGCCGTTTTCGGTCAGTTCGTTACACTTTTGGCGAAGTGCCGCTGCCAAATTAGCATCTAAATGGTTAGATACAGGAGTAATAACTATATATGTCGGTTTGGTATCAATTTTGAATTCCATAATCGTAGTACAGTTTGGATAGGGGCGGATAGTTAGGTTCGAGGTTTAAAATTAACACATCCAAGCTAAGCTTTTTTGCCGTATATTTAAATACAGGATTTGGCAACGAGCGAAGGTGTTAATATAATCAGATGAGAATATAGCTAAACACAATATCGGACTATACCCAATATCATTAATTTTACAATTAAACTAGGACAGGATTCATGGATTCTAATTTCTCACCGAAAGTAAAAGAGATCATTTCCTACAGCCGCGAAGAAGCGTTAAGGTTGGGTAATGATTTTATTGGGACGGAGCACTTGCTGCTGGGCCTCATCCGCGAAGGCGATGGGCTGGCGGTACGAGTATTGCAGAGTATGCAGGTTGATCTATTTGACCTCCGTAAAGAACTGGAAATGGCAATAAAAGACAAAAACAACAAACCATTGGCCAACATTAACAGCCTGCCGCTTACAAAGCAAGCTGAAAAAGTGATACGCATCACCGTACTGGAAGCCAAGGCCCTGAAAAGTGCCACGGTTGAGACCGAGCACCTTATGCTGTCGATCCTTAAGAATAAGGAAAACGTAGCAACGCAGATACTACATCAGTATGATGTTGACTATGAGCGCTTTAAGAACGAACTGAGCATATTGCAGGGCGAAAACCCGCGTGCTGCCGACTACGGCGATCCGGGTTCAGAAGAATTTGAAGATGATGACGAACGCCGCCAGTTTCAGCAACAGCGCAGGCAAACCGGCAATACCAAGTCAAAGACACCGGTGCTTGACAACTTCGGGCGTGACATCACGAAGCTCGCTGAAATGGGGAATTTAGACCCCATAGTAGGCCGAGAAGAGGAGATCGAACGCGTGTCGCAGATATTATCCCGCCGCAAGAAAAACAACCCCATATTGATAGGCGAGCCCGGCGTGGGTAAAACGGCTATCGTAGAAGGTCTTGCACTTCGCATCGTACAAAGGAAGGTATCGCGCGTACTGTTCGATAAACGCGTGATCAGCCTTGATCTTGCTGCCCTGGTGGCCGGTACCAAATACCGCGGCCAGTTCGAAGAGCGTATGAAGGCGATCATGAACGAGCTGGAAAAGAATCGCGATGTGATCCTCTTTATAGATGAGATCCACACCATCGTAGGTGCAGGCGGCGCCTCAGGCTCGCTGGATGCATCGAACATCTTTAAGCCAGCCCTAGCACGTGGCGACCTGCAATGCATTGGTGCATCGACACTGGATGAATACCGTATGTACATCGAGAAGGACGGCGCTCTTGACCGCCGCTTCCAGAAGGTACTGGTAGAACCACCAAGCGTGGATGAGACGATCACAATACTGAACAATATCAAGGCCAAATACGAAGACTTCCATAATGTAACCTACGACCAGGAAGCGATAGAAGCCTGCGTGAAGCTGAGCGACAGGTATATGACCGACCGCCTGCTGCCGGATAAGGCTATAGATGTGATGGACGAAGTGGGCGCACGCGTGCACCTGAAGAACATCAACGTTCCGGAAAACATACTGGAGCTTGAGAAGAAGATAGAAGACATCAAGCAGGAAAAGAACAAGGTAGTGAAGAGCCAGCGCTTTGAAGAAGCAGCTGCCCTGCGCGACCGCGAGAAACGCCTGGGTGAAGAACTGGAAAAAGCTAAGAACGACTGGGAAGAAGAGGCCAAGCATAAGCGCTACCCCATACACGAAGAGCATATTGCCGAAGTGATCAGCATGATGACCGGCATACCTGTAATGCGCATGGTGGAAGCCGAAAGCGAAAAACTGCGCCGCATGGGCGACGACCTCAAGGGTGCGGTAGTAGGCCAGGACGAAGCGATAAGCAAAGTAGTAAAATCGATACAGCGTAACCGTGTGGGTCTGAAAGACCCCCGCAAGCCGATCGGCTCATTCATATTCCTGGGCCCGACCGGTGTAGGTAAAACCGAGCTGGCACGTGCTTTAGCACGCTACATGTTCGATAGCGACGAGGCATTGATACGCGTAGATATGAGTGAGTACATGGAAAAATTCTCGCTCAGCCGCCTGATAGGTGCGCCTCCGGGATACGTTGGCTACGAAGAAGGCGGGCAGCTTACCGAAAAGGTACGCCGCAAGCCATATTCCGTGGTGCTGCTCGACGAGATCGAGAAGGCGCATCCGGACATATTCAACATCCTGCTACAAGTGCTGGATGATGGACAACTGACCGATGGGCTGGGCCGTAAGGTGGACTTTAAGAATACGCTGATCATCATGACGTCTAATATTGGTGTACGCCAGTTGAAGGACTTTGGTGCGGGTGTAGGCTTTGCCACCTCAGCCAAGACTGAGAACTCTGAAGATTTCAGCCGTGGCGTGATCGAGAAAGCGCTGAAGCGCACATTCTCTCCCGAGTTCCTGAACAGGATAGATGATGTGATCATCTTCAACTCGCTGAGCGAAGAGAATATCGGAGCTATTATCGAGATCATCATGAAGGATGTGATGAAACGACTGAACACCCTTGGGTTTACACTAGACCTTGCAGCAGGGGCCAAAAAATTCATAGCCGAAAAGGGCTACGACCAGCAGTTTGGCGCAAGGCCGCTGCACAGGGCGATACAGAAATACCTGGAGGACCCACTGGCTGAAGAGATACTTAGCCACCGGATCAAGGAGGGCGACATGGTAATAGCCGACTACAGCGAAGAAGAAAAGAAAATCGTATTCGTAATAAACCATTCTCCTGCCAAAAAACCGGAGAAAGCAGAATAAGAATTTTAGGATTACCCACTACTCGACAAGAAAGTGGTTTATACAAAAACTACCCCCGGTTTCCACCGGGGGTTAACTTTTTTTGAAAAGGCTCCAACGCCGGGGCAAGTTCCTTCGTCAATATATGCAGAACGGGGCCATTTTCACCTTATGCTACATAGACCCGCACTTCGATATAAGCTTTCCCGGTTCTGTTTTTATAAAAAGCCCTGAGATACTACAGGGCTTTTTTATTGCAAATAACTGAAGATCAACATATTAAAAAACCGCAACCAAGGTTGCGGTTTTTGCTATCCTACTTTAAAATTATTTCTTCTTCTTCTTTTTCTCTTTATAAGGGGACTTCTTCTGGATCTCTTCCCAAAGCTCTTTTACCGACACATGGGTGTTCCAGGCTTTTACCAGTTTCCGATGCTTGTCATAAACGGCTATGAAAGGTACCGCCCTTACGCCATAATAACCTGTAAAGAACATCCTTTGGTCCATACCCACGAGCTTAATGTTCTTATGCTGGTCGAGATGATACTTTTTAGCAAATTCCTTGATCTGGTAAATGGGGGAAAAGGACATCATATAGAAGTCCGCCGTTTGCAAAGAGTCCCATCCTTTTTGCAGAGTTTCGAAGGCTTGCTCGCAATGGCCACACTCAGCACCGAAAAAGAATAGCACGAAAGGCTTACCTTCCGGGATATTGAATGAGTTGAAAACCGTCGTGCTATCCAGCTCCAGTATTTCGAAAGCCGGCAGGTTAGGGTCTTTCTGATAAGGTAATGTGTCTGCATCTTTGGTCTTCTCCTTTTTGTCTTGTGCGAAGGTGCAGGCAGCAGTGAACACAAGCAAGGCAGTGAGTAAAAAACAAATACGTTTCATAAAAATAATTCCGGATTTCAGCGGTGAATATCGCAATAAATATACCAACAAATGTAAGCATACTATCCTTTTCGTTAACTTTATGATTATAAATTATTTCCCCCTGTTTACGGAGCCCTGGTATGAATGAAGAACTCTTCCTGCAGCGATATGGTAACCTGAATGATGCGCAGCGCGAGGCTGTAGATACAATATACGGCCCTGTGATGGTGATAGCCGGACCCGGTACCGGCAAAACTGAAGTATTGTCAATGCGCATTGCCAACCTGCTGCGCAGCGAGGCCCAGGTTCAGCCCAACGAGATACTCTGCCTTACCTATACCGACGAGGCCACTAATGCCATGCGCCGCCGGCTGGTACAGATCGTGGGGACAGCTGCACACCGGGTGAACATCTGCACCTTTCACGCTTTTTGCAATAACGTAATACAAGCTAACAGCGAATATTTTAGCGTGCGAAGCCTGCAGCCCATAACCGACCTGGAGCGCACAGAGCTGCTGTATGACATGCTGGAGCAACTGCCTCAGGGCCATCCCTTGAGAAAACTCAGCGGCAATATCTATTACGACGCAGGCAGGCTCAACAGGCTCTTTGACCTGATGAAGCGGGAAAACCTGAAACCTGAGGATATTGGCAGGGCTATTGACATCTACCTGGCTGATATCCCCGAGCGGGAAGAATATATCTACAAACGGAATGGCAAAGGCTACAAAGCAGGTGATAAGAAGCAGGACAAGATCGATGAAGAGATCCGCAAGATGGGCATGACCAAAGCAGCTGCGGAACTATTTGGCGAGTATGAGCATAAAATGAAAGAAAAAGGCCGCTACGATTTCAATGATATGATCAGTTGGGTGCTGAAGGCCTTTGAAGAACATCCCGCGTTGTTGCTCAGCTACCAGGAGCGCCACCAGTTCATATTGGTAGACGAATTCCAGGACACCAATGGCTCGCAGAATACCCTGCTTCAGATGCTTACCGCATTTTGGGAAGACCCGAACATATTTGTGGTAGGCGATGACGACCAATCGATATACGAATTCCAAGGCGCACGTATCCGGAATATCATTGAGTTTTACGAGCGTTATAAAGAAACCATCAGGATCGTTATCCTTCCCCAGAATTACCGCTCTTCGCAGGCTATACTGGACAAGGCAACTGCTACTATACAGCACAACCAGCAAAGGCTGATATACCAACTGAAAGAGCTGAACCTGGATAAGAACATCGTGGCATCGGCCGAGCGCTTCAGGGATGGGAAGGAGACCGTTATACCCGAGGTGAACATCTACCCTAACATACTACAGGAAGAGGCTGACGTGGTGATGCAGATAGAGCAATTGAAGGAGAAAGGAGTGGCTTTACGTGATATCGCCGTGCTCTATGCACAACACAAGCAGGCCGATAACATCATAGAGCTCATGGAGCGCAAGGGCATTCCCTACACGGTGAAAAAACCGGTTAACGTATTGGAACTGCCACTGGTGCAGCAGATCATTAATATACTTTATTACCTGGACGAAGAACGTAAAAGTCCCTTCAGCGCGGAGGCAATTCTGTTCGAGATCATGCACGCGCCTTATTACGGCATTACCTCCACAGACATTGCGATGCTGTCGCTGCACATACAGGGTAACAGGGCTAAGGATAAAAGTCTGGGCTACTGGCGCATGGTGTTGGGCAACGGCCTGCTGATGGAGTCAATGAACCTGCGTTCGGCACCAGCACTGATACGGCTGGGTAACAACATCGAAAGCTGGATGCGCCAACAGCTAGAATTGCCACTACCCCTGCTGGTTGAAAAGATCGTGTATGAAAGTGGTATGGTGACACACCTGCTGCGCGGGAAGAACTACGCATGGGATGTGCAGGTACTGAACACCTTCTTTGAATTTGTAAAGGATGCCTACAGCCGAGACGCAAGGATAAAACCTGCTGAGTTGCTGCGCATGCTCGAGCGGATGAAGGAGGAAAACATACAGATACCCTTGCAAAAGGTGATACAGAACGAGAATGGCGTGCACTTCTACACGGCACATGGGGCGAAAGGAAATGAGTTCGAGTACGTGTTTTTGGTGGGTTGCACCAAGAATTTCTGGGAGGCCAAGCGTGGCGCAATGAATGAATATAAGCTGCCTGATATACTCACTAACACTGAAGACGACCCTGAAAGTACTTATAAAGTGGAGGTAGCCCGTAGGCTTTTTTATGTTGCACTTACGAGGGCCAAGAAACATCTTTATTTATCCTACGCCGAAGCTGACAACTCAGGCAAGGCACTGGAACACTCGGTATTCATTGACGAAGTGAGCGCAGCCGAAGAACGCAGGCACAAACGCCTGGAAGCTGCAGAAGTACTGACTCACATGCAATGGGCGATGGCGCCGGTGCCTAAGGTACAGGTGGAACTGGCTAATCACCAGTGGATAGAGCGGGTGTTATCTCACTTCACAATGAGTTACACTTCACTGTCCAAATTCCTGCGTTGCCCGTTGGCATTTTATTACGAGAACATTCTACAGGTACCCTACCAAAAAAGCGATGCACTGGCTTTTGGCAGCGCGGTGCATAATGCCCTGGAGCGTATGTTCCGCGTGATGAAGGAACAAAAGGGCGTATTTCCGACAAGGGAAGACCTGATCGTCTACTTTGAACAATCACTTTTCCGCGAGTCTTCCTCGTTCACACCCATACAGTACGACAGGCGCAAGGAGCAGGGAACAACAATGCTCAATCAATACTATGATCAGTATGTCAACAGCTTTGCGAAAGAGGTGGAAATAGAATTTAAGGTGCCGCGCATGATGCTCGATGGTGTGCCGGTAACAGGAAAAATAGATAAGATAGAAATCGAAGCAGACGGCTGTACGGTAGTAGACTATAAGACCGGTGATCCTGACCGTTCTGCGACTGCTATGGTTGCCGGACCGAACGATAAGGAACCAGCGGGCGGTGATTACTGGAGGCAGATGGTATTTTATAAATTGTTGCTTGAGAATTACCCTGACCGTCCATTCCGGGTAAAAATGGGCATGTTCGATTATATAGAAAAGGGACGTAAAAGCAATGAATACAAACGCCTTTATGTTCCGGTCTATACGCAGGATGAGGAAATAGTGCGCGAGCAATTAAAAGATACCTACCTGCGCATTATGAACCATGACTTTAATACCGGCTGTGGTGATGAGGATTGCCATTGGTGCAATTTTGCCAAACAATACGAATTGATCAGGCCGACGGAAGAAGTGGAGGTGGATGATATATAGTATGCTACTTCAGCAGTATATAAGTGTCCACGTCCTTCTTACTGATCTTCTTGTCCGACAGAATGACGAGGCGCTCCACCACATTGCGCAGCTCGCGTATGTTGCCGGTCCAGTTATAGTCTTGTAGCGCTTTTATAGCTGCATCATCGATCTGCTTTACCGGTTGTTTGTACTCCTCGCAGATGTCTTTCAGGAAATGCTCGATCAATAATGGTATATCATCCCTGCGGTCATTAAGAGAAGGCACATGAATAAGGATGACACTGAGCCTGTGGTAAAGGTCGAGGCGAAACTTTTTGGCTTCTACCTCCTGCAAAAGGTCTTTATTAGTAGCGGCTATTACGCGCACATCCACCTTTATTTCTTTTTCTCCACCCACGCGTGTAATCTTTCCTTCCTGTAGGGCGCGCAGCATTTTAGCCTGTGCATCGTGGCTCATATCGCCTATTTCGTCGAGGAAGAGTGTACCGCCGCTGGCTTGTTCAAACTTGCCGATGCGCTGCTTGATAGCCGATGTAAAAGAGCCTTTTTCATGCCCAAACAGTTCGCTCTCTATCAACTCCGATGGTATTGCGGCACAGTTCACCTCTATCAACGGCGCATTGGAGCGCGTGCTCAACTCATGTATGCGTCGGGCCACCAGTTCCTTGCCCACACCGTTCTCACCCGTTACCAATACGCGGGCATCTGTCGGTGCCACTTTTTCTATCGTTTCTTTGATGCGCTTCATACCCTCCGATTCCCCGATCATTTCTGCGCTCTTCGATATCTTTTTGCGCAACTGCTTCGTTTCGGCTACCAACGATTTTTTGTCCATCGCATTGCGAATGGTGATCAGCATGCGGTTCAGGTCCGGCGGTTTCGATATGTAATCGAAGGCACCTTTCTTTACAGCGTCAACAGCCGTTTCAATATTGCCATGACCACTGATGACGATAAAAGGTGTATCCGGTTTTTCTTCCCGTGCTACAGTGAGCACCTCAATACCGTCCATCTTTGGCATCTTTATATCGCAAAGGATACAATCGTAATTGTTTTCCCTGATCTTCTTTACCGCTTCCGCACCGTCTGCAGCTTCATCTATCGCGAATCCCTCGAAGCTCAGTATCTCGCCGATGCTCTTACGTATTGCTTTCTCGTCGTCTACTATCAATATGGTTTGTGACATAAGCTATTTCATTTCTTCGCCATTCTTATATTTGATGGACTTGGTTGGTTTGCCGTTCTCGTCATATTGCTTCCAGGTGCCATCCTTCTGCCCGTCTTTATATTTACCTTCGGCCTTTAGATTACCGTTTTCATAAAACTCTTTAGCACTTCCTGTCTCCACGTCTGCAACATAGTTATTTGTCTCGCTCACTTTACCGTTCTCATAGTAGATGATCACTTCGCCATCTATCTTTCCGTCTTTATAGTTGTACTCGGCTGCCTTATTCTTATTGTCGAAATACCAGATCGATTTGCCCTCACGTTTATCATTTACGTAATTGCTCTCCTCTTGTATAGTGCCAACAAAATACCACCTTTTGAAGGGGCCATCCTTTTTGCCGTTTACATAATATGCTTCTTCAGACCGTTGGGCGCCCTTATTATAAACACGGCGCGGACCATTCAACAAATCGTCTGTATATGGTTCCATCAGGCTGGCGTAGCCGGTAACGTCTATTTGCATGTGCAAGCCATTCCTTTTACCGTTTTTGTATATCGATATATCATGAGGATAGCCATCTTCCCAGTAGGTAGTCCATGCGCCATCAAGCTTTCCGTCCAGCCAGTAGCCATCGGCTATCACCCTTGTAGCAGTTTTTACTTGCCAGTATTCATGCCCGTCACTGATCTTAGTGCGCACAGTATCAACAGTTTCAGCCGACAATTGACCAAATAACAATACACAACAAAAAGCTAAACCCAGCCTGCAAATTGATTTCATCAGAGGTACATTTTGAGCCAATTTAGCAATTTATTCGTTTCTACGCAGATAGTGCGACTCAAGATTAGCCTTTCTTTCAGGAAATAGCTGCAACTTTGTCAGTGCCTAGGATTGGTATCGAATTTGTAATACATGTACATACATCCATTTTTACAAAAAGATATTTTATGAACAAAACCGTTTTTCATCCAGCCGATACGAGGGGTCACGCCGATCATGGCTGGCTCAATACCTACCATACTTTTAGCTTTGCCGGTTACCATGAGCCGGAACGTATACATTTCGGGGCGCTGAGAGTGCTCAACGATGATACTGTTGCAGGTGGCACCGGCTTTGGCAAGCATCCTCATGATAACATGGAGATCATCACCATCGTACTGAAGGGCGCGTTGGAACACCAGGACAGTATGGGGCATACCCAGGCGATACACCCCGGTGAAGTACAGGTAATGAGTGCCGGCACAGGTATCTTCCACAGCGAGTATAACCATAATAAGGATGAGGCTGTAGAGCTGTTCCAGATATGGATATTCCCGGATAAGCGCAATGTAACTCCGCGTTACGACCAGAAAATGTTCGACGCAGAAAGCAGGAAGAACAAAGTACAGCAACTCGTCTCTTCTATCGACAACGACGAAGAAGGTTTGAAGATCCACCAAAATGCCAGGATATCAAGAGTTAGTCTGGAGGCGGGCAAGGAGGTGAACTATAATATAAAAGACCCGAAGAACGGTTTGTATATTCTCATGGTAGAAGGTAGAGCAAAAGCAGCGGAGCAGCCGCTTGACAGGCGCGATGGCTACGGGTTGGCCGGAGTAGATAGCGTGAGCCTGAAAGCAGAAACCGACAGTGACATATTACTGTTTGAAGTGCCTATGTATATGTAAGCGTCCAGTATCTCAAAATAAACATCCCAAAACTGAGGCATGAGCGATATCGTAAAACATTATAGTAACGGGGCAGTGACGGTGGTCTGGAAACCTGGCCTCTGTGCTCATTCGGAGAATTGCTGGCGAGGTTTGGCCTCTGTTTTCAATCCCGGTAAAAAGCCGTGGATCGATGTAACCGCATCCGACACAGAAAGCATTATAGCGCAAGTGAGTAAATGCCCTTCGGGCGCACTGAGCATTGAACGCGAAAATAAAGGCAGCCAGGAGTGAGTGACAGGCATAAAATAGACTGGTTAAGGCAAAGGCTTAAAACGCCATTGCCCGGATTTGAAGCACAGGAACTGATGGCAGCCAGGGTGAAACCCATGCCATTTCAGATACCCGATAACGCACGTCCAAGTGCAGTGCTGATCTCACTTTTTTATATAGCGGATACCCTTCACACGCTGTTGATAAAAAGAACAGACGACGGCAAGGCCCACAGTGGCCAGATAAGCTTTCCCGGGGGGCGTTTTGAAAAAACAGATGAATCGTTGAGCGCGACCGCATTGAGGGAAGCACAGGAAGAAGTGGGTATTGTATCCGCATCGGTTGAGATCTTAGGAGGTTTGACACCCCTCTATATTCCCGTCAGCAATTTCATGGTGCATCCTTTCATCGGTGTCTTATCACAGAGGCCCGACTATGTCATCAGCAATAATGAAGTAGCACGCATAATTGAGTTGCCTGTCGATGAACTGCTTCATCCGGAGCGGAAGACAAGCGCAGAAGTAACCTCAGCAGCAGATAAAAATTTTCGCAGGGTAGTCCCGGCTTACAAACTGGTTGACGAGTCCGTCATATGGGGTGCCACTGCTATGATCATATCAGAACTGCAGGTATTATTCGAAGCCTATGGAAGCTAGAGCTACCTCAGGACCGTGATATTCCCTTGCTTATGGAAGGTATGCCCGCTTTCGAATGTTGCATCCAGCACATAGACATATGCATCCGCAGGTTGTTTCGCTCCCTTAAAGGTTCCGTCCCACCCAATGTTCATGTCTTCGGTAGCGAACATCTTTTGTCCCCAACGATCGTAGATCGTCACTGTCATTGTCTTCACTCCAAACCCTCTCACATACAACACATCGTTTTTGCCATCGCCATTCGGACTAAATGCATCAGGTACTCCGATCAACTCAAGAACACTGGCCTCAACTGGTTTACATACCATAGAGGAACAATCATTTGTATCGGATGCAGTAAGGCATACATTAAAAGTACCCGACCGGTTAAATTGCTTTACAGGATTTTCTTCCTCACTACTTGAGCCGTCACCGAAGTCCCAATGAAACCTGATGGCGTTTGCAGACGAGGCGTTGTGGAAATGCGTGGGCATATTGCGCTCAGGTGTGACAGGCTCAAAAGTAAAATCGGCGATAACTGTCGACACAATAGCGAAGCTATCCGTTAGTGTGTCGCGGCAGCCTGCGGGGTTAACGATCACAAGTGATGCAGCGTTGTTGCCGGGGGCCGGGAAGGTATGTGTAACAGGATTACCACTATCAGTTTGCCCATCCGGGAATAGCCATAGGAATTGCATTGCAGTATCTGCGCCTTCATGTATAGCCGTCAGCTTTGCTGTTTTGCAATTAATGCCTGAATCAGTGATACTGTAATTTGTTGTGAAAGGCAGGAAAATATCTTGCGGGATCGAATCGGTGCACCCTTGCACATTCGTCGCAACCAGCACTGCAGTATAGTAGCCGTTTTGCGGAAATATATGTGTAACAGGGTTACCCGTGGCAGTAGTGTTATCGCTAAATATCCATATGAATTGAATTGCTGTGTCGCCTGCAATATGATTGGCCGTGAATCTCGCTGTCTTGCAATCAAGTACCGAACTTGCGACGTTGTAATTCATATTTGTGCTCAACGTCAACGCGTGACTTATGGTATCCGTGCAACCTTGGGCATTGCTTACTACCAGTTTAACGGTATAGCTGCCGCTTTGCCCAAAATCGTGCGTTACCGGATTGCTGTTGGCTGTAGTATTATCATTGAATATCCACAAATACTGGGCTGTAGTGTCGCCGCTTATATGGGTCGCAGTAAGCTTCGCGGTCCTGCAGTCGATCTGCAAATCGGATACATTGTAATTTATTATGGAAGCAAGATTTACTGGCAGGGTAAGAGTGTCTACGCAACCGAAGCTGTTCGATACCACCAGCGACACAGTATAGTTCCCAAATTGCGAGTAAGTGTGTGTTACTGCCTGGCCATTGCCCAACGGAGAGTTGTCGCCGAAGATCCATAAAAATTGTGTGGCGGTATCACCATTCACATAGCTCGCCGAAAGTTGTATTGTCCTGCAGTTTTGAACAGTACTGCTCAGGTTATAATTAAAGTTCCCTGTGGACACGGTAATGGTATGCGTAGTGGTATCCGCATGGCCCAATGCATCCATTACTACCAGCGTTACGGTATATGTTCCCGATTGGCTGTAAATATGGCTTGCAGGATTTCCGGTTGCACTAGTGTTATCGCCAAAGTTCCAGGTATATTGTGTGGCATTATTGCCGCTTACATAATAGGCCGTAAAATCCGCACTATTGCAGTTGACGGTCCTGTTAAAGTCGTATACCACAGTAGTGTCTACAATTCCTTCCAGCGAATTGCATAACGAGTCGAGCTGCCCCTGTGTCATTGCCCCTGAATATAGCTGTATATCATCTATTACACCATTGTACCAATATGGGTAGCTGGGAAGCCCATAATTGTAATAGCCAATCGACAAGGCACCCGTAGAGCCGGGCCCATATTGATATGGCCAGTACACTGAAGCCGTGAGCTGGCCGTCGATATAAACTCTTATCGTGTCGTTTGCATAAGTGGAAGCAATACAATACCAGGTATTAAGATGTATAAAATGTCCCGATTTAAAGCCGGCATAGCTTGGCGTGGTTCCTGCCGGCATTGGTTGAAGCACCTCGCTATCGGGCGTGAACAAAGTGCAACTATTGTCGTATGGATTATCCAGGAAATATAAAGCATAATAGTCGCCGGTATATTCATGTCCTCGCGACAAAATGTAATTTGACTGGCAAGTGGATGAATAATACCCGGTGGGCTTTATCAGCGCCGTGATACTCCAGGTGTTAAGGTTCATCAAAGCGTTGTAAGGAACGTCGATTTTTGAGCTATTACCATTGAATGAATAGGCCGTGTTAGGCATACCACTGTACCCAGTGGTCGAGGTAAGGTTGGCTCCGGTACCATTCAAGCCATTACCGGAAATATCGTTTGTTGTTCCGTTGAAATCCCAATGCGCAATGAGTGTTTGGCCATGCGCATAAAGCGGCAGCAAAAGAAAAAGATAGATTAGGACTCTCATATAGGATTACTTAGGACGGAGTAAATATAAAAAAACTAATTCGTTATTTCCCTAAGCATCTTATCAAGATTCTTTTTAACCACCTCGGTGTCGAAGTTATTTAACGCTACATTACGCCCGGCAGCACCTATCTGCTGGCGTAAAACTTTATCCTTTATTGCTTCGCCGATAGCATTGGCAAGCTCCTGGGCAGTACAGCCCGGAGGCATGAGACAGGCACTTTTACCATCTTCCAGGTATTTTGTGTTATCGCCGATAGCCGAGCAGATCACCATGCGGCCGGTAGCAAGATATTCGCTTAACTTGGTTGATAGCCCCGTCTGGCTCCATTCATCGTCTTTTCGCAGTCCGATGAGCAGGTTCGCCGCCCGCAGGTACTCCTTCAATTTGTCCTGCGGTGTAAAACCCTTCAATTCGACTTCCGTTGTAAGTTCGAGCCTGTTAATGAGTTCCGCGATTTCGTCCATGTATTTTGGTCTTTTGCGGTTGTAGCCCACCAGGTCAAGTTTCACGGCAATGCCACGGTCCTTTAACATTTTCACGGCGGCAATCATTTTCTCAACCTCATCGAACCCAAAGAAGCCGCCATAATATAGCAACACCGGGATGTCGTTGTCAGGCTCAGCGCCTGCAGCCCATTTATCGGTATCAACGATCGTTGGAATGATTACGATCGGGACTTTGCCGTTCGTTAGCTTTTGATACTTGTCTTTCAGGTAATACGATATGGCGACAATAGCATTGGCCTGCCTGGTCATGTACTTATCCGCAAGCACCTGGTTACTGTAGATTAGCTTCCGCTTTATCCCGGTGCCTTTCAGTCTTTCGTCCTCATACGAATGCACGATCTTTATGCCAAGCTTTCTTGCCAAACGTGTCAGCGGGTAAATGGTATGAAATGCAAGCTGGTTGAACCAAAGCACATCAATTTTTTTCTTTTTATGGCTTGCCCGGATCTCTGATAACAGCAGTTTTACGGCTTTATATTTTGAGGAAAAGAAACCGAATCCTTTCAATGCATGCGTATTGCCCAATATGTACCTAAATGGGATACCATTTACGTTGCCTTCGGTTTGCAGTAAGTGTTCGCTGACATTTCCGGATGGGTTTTCGAGCAATATCTGTACGGTGTGGCCCGCAGCCTGTATCGCTGCCGCCATCGTTTTAAGACGTGTCGTTTCACCTCCCCCTTCAGGAAGATCTGCTGCTGCGATGATCACAACGTTCAGTGCGGCCATTAAACTTGAGGAGCTTTCGCCGACCTTGCGGTCATGCTTTGATGAATCTCCACAAGTGTATCTTTCAGGTTATACTTCCAGTGCCAGTTGGGGTAGTGGGAAATAAATCGCGAGACGTCGCTGATATACCAGATATGATCGCCAATGCGGTTGGTATCGGAATAGGTGTAGTTAAGCTTATTACCGCTTATCTCTTCACACAGGGCTATTGCTTCCAGCATAGAGCAGTTGGAGAATCTGCCGCCGCCTGCATTGTAAACTTCACCTTGCCTTGGATTCTGGTAAAATTCCCAGAACATATTCACGAGGTCTTCGCTGTGAATATTGTCCCTCACTTGCTTGCCTTTGTAACCGAATATGGTATAGTGCCCTCCCGTTACAGCACACTTCATCAGGTAAGAGAGAAAGCCGTGCAGTTGGGTGCCTGAGTGATTCGGTCCGGTGAGACATCCTCCCCTGAAAACCCCAACATTCATGTTGAAGTATCTGCCATATTCCTGCGCCAGCACATCAGCAGCCACTTTTGATGCACCAAAAAGTGAATGCTTCGTCTGGTCTATGCTCATTGTTTCATCAATACCATGCTTGTAATAAGGGTGGTCTGCCGCGATCTCCCATCTCGTTTCCAGTTCCACAAGCGGCAAATAATTTGGTGTGTCTCCGTAAACCTTGTTGGTCGAAGTAAAGATAACTACGGCATCCTTGGCATACTGCCGTGTGAGTTCCAGCATATTCAGCGTCCCGTTCGCATTTACCGTGAAGTCTGTCAATGGCTCCTTAGCCGCCCAATCATGACTTGGCTGAGCCGCTGTGTGGATAACCAGGCTTATTGCGCTGCCGTACTCTTTGAATATTTTTTCCATTTCACCGTAGTCCCTTATGTCGGTGGCATAGTGGACATAATTGCTGACATTTTGTCGAAGCCTGTTGAGATTCCATTCAACGGAGGCGTCCTCACCAAAAAAACGGCTACGGAAGTTATTATCGACCCCTACTATTTTATCAAACTTGCTGGCAAAGAATGCGACCGATTCGCTGCCGATAAGGCCTGCAGACCCGGTAATTAAAGCTACTTTCATTATGTCTGGCGTTATTTAAGGAAAATGCAAAATTATGTTAATCAGCGCAAAGACCGCCAGTATATTAAAATACGCTTTTAACCATCTCATTCCTGATAAAAATAGCATCACCATAAAGCGGGATGCCCGTTACTTTCCACATAGGCTGCTCAGCAAAACCCATAAAGGTAAACCCGTGACCGATAAAGTATTGGTAGACGTCATTGAACAACCATTGTTTATTATATAAAGGCTGGAAAGATGTTTCTATTATTATCGCTGTTGCGGTATCGATGGTATTGGTTGCACCGGCAATTACCTTTTCCTCATATCCCTGCACATCTATTTTAATAAGTACATTTTTATTTATTTTTTCATTTTTCAATATGTCGTCCAGGCGCGCTATTTGTATAGTTTCTTTCCTGGTATACCCGGATTTTGGATACATTTCCCTATGCAGGTTTTCCATGCCGAGTAGTGACGAACTAACGAAGTTTTCGCTTATATTTATTTCAGTCTCGCCATTATAATCACTTAGGCCATAGTTGTAGGCCGTTACATCAAATTTTCTTGTATTTGTTACGAGCTTTTCATAACAGCCTTTGATAGGCTCAAAGGCATATATCCTTCGATTTGGCAAGATCCTGCTTATTTGTTCTATAAATTGACCTTCGTTTGATCCTATATCGATAATTGTCTGAATGTCCAGCTTTTGCAGCCAGTTGCCCTTCTTTGCATGTGCAATGTGGTTTTCCAGCTTGACTATTTCATAGCCGAAGACATTAACAAATTTTCTTATTGATTCTTTTGTCTTTTTTAGCATTGGCTGCCTATTATCGACCAAAAATAATGATTTAAGGCATAATGAATGGCGACCGAGTATTCAATGTATAAATCTACAGTTATCGATTATCCGAACCTTGTAATTATCGTCTTGCAATTTCCATACATAAACTTACCTTTGTATGCCCTGAAAATAATACGCGCGGCATAGTTTATACAATGATAAACTCTTTATTATTGGCGGTGGAACCAAACACGCCATTTAATTATTTCCCGGTAGCACTGCAACTGGTTATAGCGGTAGGTTTTATAGTGGTGATGATGGCGGTGACGCACCTGCTTGGCCCCAAAAGAAAAACTTCTGATAAGCTGATCAACTTCGAGAGTGGTATTCCATCTGTCGGTAATGCCCGTCAGCCCATGGCCATCAAGTATTTTCTTGTGGCTATCCTTTTTGTGCTGTTTGATGTGGAGGTGATCTTCTTCTATCCCTATGCTGTAAACTTCAAGGAATTAGGTACCGAAGGGTTTTTCGCGGTAATAATGTTCGTGGCTTTCTTTTTATGTGGTTTCATATACATAGTTAAGAAGGGCGCTATAGAGTGGGAAGAGTAAATTTGGATTGTTAACGTTTAATTTTTTGATATGCCTCGTCCGGTTCAATATAATACGAAAGTGAAGCTGGTGGAAATGCCCGAGGGGTATTCCGGAGAAGGTTTTTTTGCAACCTCATTTGATAAAGTAGTAGGCCTGGCCCGCAAGAATTCTTTGTGGCCCCTGCCCTTCGCAACCTCTTGTTGCGGTATAGAATTCATGGCTACTATGGGCGCCAATTACGACCTGGCCCGTTTCGGTTCAGAGCGTATGGGCTTTACGCCCCGCCAGTGCGATATGTTATTGGTAGCCGGTACCATAGCTAAAAAGATGGGGCCTATTCTAAGGCAGGTTTACCTGCAGATGGCCGAACCCCGTTGGGTGGTGGCCATAGGTGCATGTGCAAGCAGTGGTGGTATATTCGATTCTTATTCAGTATTGCAGGGCATCGACCAGGTGATACCTGTGGATGTGTACGTGCCGGGGTGCCCCCCGAGGCCGGAAGGCATACTGGATGGGATATTGAAGCTGCAGGACCTTGTGCATAACGAAAGCCTGCGCCGCAGAAGCAGCCCGCAATACAAGGCATTGCTGGAAAGCTACGGGATACAATAAAACAAATAACCGCGCCTCTAGAGGGACGGATTTTTTAAGAGTTAATTTAGCCCCTTTAGGGGTTGGGTTTTATGACCAAAGAAATAGTAAAAGAGCGTTTGATCGGCCAGTTTGGCGAACAGCTTACCGAATGGAGCGAACCATTCGCGCTGCTCACATTCAGGGCTCCTGCAGAGTTGAACCTGAAGGTAATGCAGTTCCTTTTCGACGACGAGGGCCTGGCCTTCCGTTTCCTTACCGACCTTACGGCGGTACATTACCCAGATAGGAAAGGTGAAGAGCTTTGTGTAGTGTATCACCTGCATAGCCTCACCAACAATATCCGCCTGAGGTTGAAGGTTTACGTGCCAATAGAAAAGCCGGATGTGTTCACAGCAGAAAAATTGTTTTCGGGCGCCAACTGGATGGAACGTGAGACATACGATTTTTACGGTGTCAACTTTGTCGGCCATCCGAATTTGACACGCATACTGAACGTGGATGAAATGGACTACTTCCCGATGCGTAAAGAATACGAGTTGGAAGACCCGACCCGTATCGATAAGGACGATGAAATGTTTGGAAGATAAAACCCCTCCGCCTCTAAGGAGAACTCTTGGGCGAAGGGATTTTGAAATAATTTAAATAAATGGCCCCTTTAGGGGTTGGGGTATGTCAGATATACAACCACATCAGCAGCAACATATAAAGCTTGCTGAGGAGTCTTTACAAAAACAGAGCACCACGCTCAACCTGGGCCCTACGCACCCGGCCACGCACGGTGTGTTCCAGAATATCATGGAGATAGATGGTGAGATAGTGCTGGAAACAGTACCCACCATCGGTTATATACACCGCGCTTTCGAAAAGATCGCGGAGCGCCGGCCATACTACCAGATAACCACCCTCACTGACCGTCTCAACTATTGCTCATCACCCATCAACAATATGGGCTGGCATATGACGGTTGAAAAGCTACTGGGTATTAAAACCCCCAAGCGCGTCGACTACCTGCGCGTAATAGTAATGGAGCTGGCACGCATAGCCGATCACCTGGTTTGTAATTCAGTTATTGCAGTGGATACAGGCGCGCTTACCGGTTTCACCTACGTGTTCCAGTGGCGCGAACTGATATATGAAATATATGAAGAAGTGTGCGGATCGCGCCTCACGACCAATATGGGACGTGTAGGTGGTTTCGAGCGCAATTTTTCAACCGTAGCTTTTCAGAAGATCCATAAATTCCTCGATACCTTCCCGAAGGTGATGAAGGAGTTTGAAGGACTGCTGGACCGCAACCGTATCTTTATGGAGCGTTGCATTGGTGCCGGCCCCATCAGCGCAGAACGTGCGCTGAATTACAGCTTCACAGGCCCTAACCTCCGTGCTACAGGTGTAGATTACGATGTGCGCGTGGCTGAGCCATACAGTTCATACGAAGACTTTGATTTCAAAATACCCGTTGGCACCGCCGGCGACGTTTACGACCGTTACCTGGTACGCAATGGCGAGATATGGGAGAGCTACAGCATTGTAAAGCAGGCACTGGAGAAGATAGAGCAGATGGACAAGGAATTTCCCGAAGGGAAAGAGGTGTTCTATGCAAAAGAAGCCGACCATTTCCACCTGCCGGCGAAGGAAGATGTGTACACCAAGATGGAAGCGCTTATCTATCACTTCAAGATCATCATGGGCGAGATAAATGCACCTGCAGGTGAGGTTTATCATGCGGTGGAAGGTGGCAATGGCGAGTTAGGTTATTACCTCATCAGCGATGGCGGACGTACACCTTACAGGCTGCACTTCCGCAGGCCATGCTTCATTTACTACCAGGCCTATCCTGAAATGGTAAAAAATGGTTTGCTGAGCGATGCGGTAATTGCACTAAGTAGCTTAAACGTAATAGCAGGCGAGCTGGACGCGTAAAAAAAGTAAAATGAAATTTTCGGAAGAAAAACTGAATAAAGTAAAAGAGATCGTGGCACGCTATCCCGAAGGGAAGCATAAAAGTGCTTTGATCCCCCTTTTGCACATGGCGCAGGATGAGAATGGTGGCTGGCTGAGCACAGAGGCTATGGACTACGTGGCCGAGCTGCTGCAACTGTTGCCAATCGAAGTATATGAGGTGGCTACCTTCTACAGCATGTACAACCTGAAGCCGGTGGGCAAGTACATCTTCGAGGTGTGCCGCACAGGTCCCTGCATGGTGAACGGCAGCGACGATATCATTGAGTATATAAAAAGTAAGCTGGGCATAAATGAAGGTGAAACGACCGCCGATGGTTTGTTCACTTTGAAGCCTGCAGAGTGCCTTGGCGCATGTGGCTACGCACCTATGATGCAGCTCGGCAGCACTTACCGGGAACATTTGACAAAAGAGAAGGTAGACGCTATAATAGAAGAATGCAGGAGAAACGCGGCAATCAATAATTAGTATGCGCTACACTGTAACTATTTTATTGCTCTTAATAAGTACGGTAGTATTCGCTCAAAAGGCAGATACGATAAGTCTAAAGAAAGCAGTGACGAGCTTCAATGATGCACTGGTGAAGAGGGATACGGTGCAATTGAAAACGCTGCTGGACGATAAGCTGAATTACGGGCACTCCAATGCCTGGATACAGACAAAGAAAGATATCATAGCCGACCTGTATAATGGTACATTGACCTATACGTCGATAAACCAGGAGCAGGCGCAGATAATACAAGACGGGAATACAGCATTAGTTCGCGCAGTGGCCACCCTTGACGTTGTAATGAAAGGGAAAGCAATGCAATTTAAATTGAACGTAATGCAGGTATGGATATATAAGAAAGGCTGGAGACTGATAGGCAGGCAAAGTGTAAAGATTTAACCCCTCCGCCCCTAAAGGGGAACTTTAGGACGAGGGATTTTATAAAAAACAATTAAACCCCCTTTAGGGGTTTGGGTATGGCAATTAAATTATTATTAGAGAACGATAAGGTGGAAGGCATCCGCTATTACGATGCCTACCGCAAGCATGGCGGCTATCGCTCTGTGGAGAAGGCGTTTAAAATGACGCCCGACGAGATCGTAGAAGAGGTGAAGAAAAGCGGCCTGCGTGGCCGTGGTGGTGCAGGCTTTCCTACAGGTATGAAGTGGAGCTTCCTGGCCAAGCCTGAAGGCGTTCCCCGTCACCTGGTTTGCAACGCCGACGAATCAGAACCCGGTACTTTCAAAGACCGCTACCTGATGGAGTTCATCCCGCATTTGCTGATCGAAGGCCTTATAGTGAGCAGCTTTGCGCTGGGTAGCAACGCTACATACATCTATATCCGTGGCGAGTATGCCTGGATAGTTGATATACTGGAACAAGCCATCCAGGAGGCAAAGAACTTCGGCTGGCTCGGTAAGAATATATTAGGCACAGGTTTCGATTGCGAAATATATGTGCAGCGCGGTGCAGGTGCATACATCTGTGGTGAAGAAACGGCTCTGATCGAATCACTTGAAGGCAAACGTGGTAATCCACGTATCAAGCCTCCCTTCCCTGCCATACAAGGCTTATGGATGCGCCCCACGGTAGTGAACAATGTAGAAACACTGGCTGCCGTAGTGCCCATCATTAATATGGGCGGCGAAGAGTACGCTAAAATCGGTGTGGGCCGTTCTACAGGCACCAAGCTTTTGTCGGCTTGCGGCAACATCAATAAGCCGGGTGTTTACGAGATAGACATGACTATATCCGTTGAGGAGTTCATCTTCAGCGATGAATATTGTGGTGGCATTCCCAAGGGCAAACGCCTGAAGGCCTGCATACCCGGCGGCTCTTCTGTGCCTATATTACCGGCAAACCTCCTGCTAAAAACAGCAAAAGGCGAAACACGTCTGATGAACTACGAAAGCTTGTCGGACGGGGGCTTTGCTACTGGTAGCATGATGGGTTCGGGCGGTTTTGAAGTGCTCGATGAAGACCAATGTGTAGTGCGCCATACCATGAGCCTTGCACGTTTTTACAATCACGAAAGTTGCGGACAATGCAGCCCTTGCCGCGAAGGCACCGGCTGGATGTATAAAATACTAAAGAACCTGGAATACGGGAAAGGTAAGATGAGCGATATAGACCTGCTTTGGGATATACAGCGCAAGATAGAAGGTAACACTATCTGCCCGCTGGGCGATGCCGCTGCATGGCCTGTAGCTGCCGCCATCCGCCATTTCCGCGATGAGTTTGAATGGCATGTTTTAAATCCGGATGAATCGCAGAAGAGGAACTACGGTTTGGCACACTATGCCGACCCGATCCATGTTCCGGCATGATAAGTCAAAACTCAAAAGTGAAAACCTAAAAGTTGACAAATGATATAAAATACCGCTGTTACCAGTTCTCAATTGACACGGTAAAATATTTGAAGGCTAAAAAATGGGACACTTTTAGTTTGATTGCAGTAAAACAAGTAATGCGTTCTGCAATGTCTGTAGGAGCAAACGTTGTAGAAGCTAAGAATAGTTCTTCAAGATTGGAGTTTAAACGATTTTACGAGATCGCCTTAAAATCCAGTAATGAGACAAAATATTGGTTGTGTATATTAAGGGATGGATTTGAAGTAAAGGATGATGGGATTAAGCTGTTATTGAAAGAATGTGACGAGCTATCTAAAATTTTAGCAAGATCTATTCTTTCATTGAAGAAGAACAAATAACTTTTTGCTTTTGACTTTTAACTTTTGACTTATATGTCAGAAACACCAAAATTTAAAGTAACGATAGATAATATAACGATAGAAGTTCCTGCCGGAACAACTATCCTCAATGCTGCGCGCATGATAGGTGGCGATGTCACGCCACCTGCTATGTGTTATTATAGCAAATTGAAGGAGAGTGGCGGTAAATGCCGCACTTGCCTGGTAGAAGTGAGCAAGGGTTCGGAAAAAGACCCGCGCCCCATGCCCAAGCTGGTGGCGAGCTGTCGTACTACTGTGATGGACGGGATGGAAGTGAAGAACATTACTTCCGATAAAGTGATAGATGCCCGCAAAGGGATCGTGGAAATGCTGCTCATCAATCACCCCCTCGATTGCCCCGTGTGCGACCAGGCCGGTGAATGCGACCTGCAAGACCTGAGCTACGAGCACGGCACCGAAGGCACACGCTACGAGTTTGCCCGCCGCACATTCGAAAAAGAAGACATCGGCCCATACATACAGCTGCACATGACACGCTGCATACTTTGCTATCGCTGCGTGAATACTGCTGCCGAGCTGACAAACCGTCGCGAACACGGTGTTTTGGAACGTGGCGACCATTCCGAGATCAGTACATTGTTGGGAAAATCGCTAGACAATGAGTTTATAGGTAATGTCATCGACGTTTGCCCTGTAGGTGCTTTGACAGATAAAACATTCCGCTTTAAGAATCGCGTATGGTTTACCAAGCCGGTAGACGCACACCGCGACTGCCCGACCTGTAGTGGTAAGGTGCGCCTCTGGATGCGTGGCGATGAAGTATATCGTGTAACTGCCCGCAAAGACCAATGGAACGAAGTGGAAAGCTGGATCTGCAACGAGTGCCGCTTTGAGAAAAAAGAAACAAAAGACTGGGTAATAGAAGGCCCGACGAAAGTGTCACGCTTAAGCGTTATTTCTCAAGGGCACTATGTAAATACGGAAAAGGCACATGTGCTGATAGACAAAGTGATAGGCAAACAGCCAAAGCTGCTGATGGACATACACTCTATCAGTGAAGTGAACAGGCCGGAAATAAAGCTGTCGGAAATAGAAGGTCCGGCACACTCAGACGATTTTAAGGATGATGTAATAAGGTAGATGATACTTTCCGTCGGACATATTAAACAAGTGGTCAACACCTTCTTCGACAATAAACCTGTCAGGAAAGTATGGTTGTTTGGATCATATGCCCGCGGCGATGCAGATGAAAGTAGTGATGTAGATGTCCTGGTAGATATAGACTACAGCATGCCTCTTGGATGGGATTATTTTACATGGCGGGATGAACTTGCGAAACAATTGAATAAAAGGGTGGACATAGTGAGTTTAGGCTGGGAAAATAAATACATTAAACCTCTCATAGATGCAGATAAACAAGTGATCTATGAAAGGTAGTATTGGAGATAAAGCGCGGTTAGAGCATATTATTGAATGTATCGAAGAAATTGAGGCTGCAGTTGCAAACAATACGTTTGACAGTTTTACTGAGAATCACGTATTGAGAATAGCTGTAGTAAAATGGCTGGAAATAATCGGGGAAGCGGCACGGCATATTTCGGAACAAACAAAGTCGGAATATCCGGCTGTTGAATGGCAAAAGATCACCGGACTAAGGAATATTGTGGTGCATGAATACTTTGGCATTAACTATCGTATTATTTGGGAAACTGCCACAGTTCTATTAGAAGATCTGAAGATTAAGATCAAGTCAATAAAGCTTGATCAACGATAAAATTTATAACGAACTAAATTACTTTTGCGCCAATGCAAATGCTGCTATTGCAAATAAGCCTGGGCTTTATAATTGAAAAGGTCATCCTTATCTCGGTGATACTGATGGGCTCATTGGGTATCGCTATGTATGCAACATGGGCCGAGCGTAAAGTGGCGGCTATCATGCAGGACCGTCGCGGTCCTAACCGTGCCGGCCCTTTCGGCATATTGCAGCCACTGGCCGATGGCCTCAAGCTGTTCATGAAGGAAGAGATCATCCCCGATAGTTCCACGCGTTTTCTTTTCATAGTAGGTCCATGCCTGGCGATGCTCACCGCCTTGATGACAAGTGCAGTAGTTCCCTGGGGTCCTGACTACACTACTTCAAGTGGCTATGTGGTTTCCCTGCAGGTAGCCGACATTAATATCGGTATCCTGTTCATATTTGGTGTAGTGAGCCTTGGTGTTTACGGCATCATGCTGGGTGGCTGGGCTTCTAATAATAAGTTCTCGCTCCTGAGTAGTATCCGTGCGGCTTCGCAGGCCATCTCTTATGAGCTGGCTATGGGCATCAGCCTTATTGCCTTATTAATGATGACAGGCACATTAAGCCTGCGCGAAATAGTGGGTCAGCAACATGGCTTCTGGCACAACGGTTATTTCACATGGAATTTCTTTAAGCAGCCAATAGGCTTCATCGTCTTTCTGACCTGTGCCTTTGCTGAACTGAACCGGGCGCCTTTTGACCTTGCCGAGGCTGAGAGTGAGCTGAACATGGGTTATCACCAGGAGTATTCATCCATGAAACTGGGCTTTTACCTTTTCGCCGAGTACATTAATATGTTTGTTAGCTCAGCGATAATGGCTACACTGTTCTTCGGCGGATACAACTTCCCCTTCATGGACGCGGTGCAGCATGCTGTGAACCCAATGTTCTTTACGCTGATATGCGTAATGGTTTTATTAACTAAAGTGATCTGTTTTATACTGTTCTTTATGTTCGTCCGCTGGACACTGCCTCGTTTCAGGTACGACCAGCTGATGCGCCTCGGCTGGAAGTCATTGATTCCAATAGCCCTGGTGAACATGCTGATAACAGGTGCAGTGGTCTTGTGGGTGATCAAATAAGTACTTATGCTGACTGTTCAACAAATAAAACAAACCGTTACCGACTATTTTAAAGATAAGCCGGTTAAGAAAGTTTATTTGTTCGGATCGTACGCAAGAGGCCAGGCAAGGGAGGACAGTGATGTGGATTTATTGGTAGAACTGGACTATGATAAAAGGATAGGTTTAGAGTTTGTCAGGTGGGTATTGTTCCTACAGGATAAATTTGCGCGAAAGGTTGATTTGGTGCCCGATCAAACAGTATACCCGACCGTGAGAAAGGGAGCTGATAATGATAAAATACTGATGCTTTCAAAGTAAACGGTATGACTGATCAGGATAGGTTAGACCATATTGTCGAAAGCATAGACAGGGTAGCAAGGATGGCGAAGGGATTATCGAAGGAGGCATTTTTATCGGATGAAACTGTAAAGTATGCCTGTTACGCGAACCTTGTCATTTTATCAGAGGCCGTAGCGAGGCTGTCGAAGGAGTTTAAACAGAAGTATGAAAATATAGAATGGGATTTGATTGTTGGATTCAGGAATGTCATAATTCATGAATACTTTAGGGTGGATTGGAATATTGTTTGGGATGTGATAGATGAGAATTTGCCGAAGTTGAAGAAACAATTAGAATTGAACTAAAATGGAAAAACTAACTAACAGGTCAGTAGCAGTCAATCGCAGCCCGATGACATTCGGGGAGCGTATTTACCTGCCTGCTATAGCCAAGGGGCTGACAATTACGCTCAGCCATATATTTAAAAAGAAGGCCACGGTCAACTATCCCGAGCAGAAGCGCCCCTTCAGCCCGGTATTCCGCGGTTTGCACGTACTGAACCGCGACGAAGAAGGTCGTGAGCGTTGCACTGCCTGTGGCCTTTGCGCGCTGGCTTGTCCTGCCGAGGCGATCACAATGGAAGCAGCAGAGCGTAAGCCCGGTGAGGAAAACCTGTATCGTGAAGAGAAATATGCTGCTAAATACGAGATCAATATGCTGCGCTGCATCTTCTGCGGCTATTGCGAAGAGGCTTGTCCTAAAGATGCCGTGTATTTAAGCGAAACGGTGATGCCTTCTAATTATACCCGCAAGAGCTTCATATATAAAAAAGAAGACTTGCTTATTCCTCATCCTAAAGCACAAGACGCCAAATAATATATGGGCCTGTACGAAATATTATTCTGGTTCCTTACTGTTATGGCATTAGGCTGTGCGCTGGGCGTTATCCTCAGCCGCAATCCCATCAGTAGTGTACTTTTTCTTATTGCAACTTTTTTTGCCATCTCCGGGCACTATATATTAATGAACGCCCAGTTCCTGGCTATTGTGAATATTATTGTATATGCCGGCGCCATCATGGTGCTTTTCCTCTTCGTGATCATGCTTATGAACCTGAATGCGGATACCGAGCCGCAAAAGAACAGGCTGATACAACTTGCGGGTGTGATATCGGGCGGCATCCTCTTCCTGGTGATACTGGGCGGGCTGCGCAATATTCCCGTTACAGAGCTGGAGCGCACCACCACAAGCATCGGATTAATAAAGAACTTAGGTAAAACATTGTTCACGCAATTCGTTTTGCCTTTCGAAATAAGCAGTGTGCTCTTTTTGAGCGCTATGATCGGAGCTATAGTAATAGGAAGGAAGGAGTGATAACCCCTCCGCCCCCAAAAGGGGAACTGGTGGGTCAATTAATATTATTAACTAAATAAAAGCCCCTTTAGGGGTTTGGGTTTTATGCCAATACAGTACTATTTGTTTTTAAGCCTGGCCTTGTTTTGCATCGGTATCATGGGTACCCTGATGCGCCGCAATGCCATCATCATCTTTATGTGCATTGAGTTGATGCTGAATGCTGTGAATCTGCTGCTGGTTGCGTTTTCAAAAATGTATGGCGACGCATCGGCACAGATATTCGTGTTCTTCAACATGGTAGTGGCTGCTGCCGAGGTTTCGGTAGGACTGGCGGTGATAGTAATGATGTACCGCAAGGTGCATTCGGTTGACATTAATATTTTAAACAGGTTAAAACACTAAAAGCCCTCGGAGGGTTTTCGGCTTATATGGCTCAATTAGTTTACTTAATACCACTCTTCCCGCTGATAGGTTTCCTTATCAATGGTATTTTCTGGAGAAAAATGCCGAAGAACATAGGCGGTATCATCGGCAGCCTTACGGTACTGGCTTCCTTTGCCATATCGCTGGGCATTTTTTTCGAAGTTAAAAGCGATTCCTTCCAGGGTCCTATAGTCGTTAATCTCTTTGAGTTCATCAACTCCGGTAAGCTGGTGATACCATTCGCCTTCCAGGTCGATGCACTTTCATCGCTGTTCCTCTTGATAATTACCGGCGTAGGCTTCCTGATACACGTTTATTCTACTGCCTATATGCACGAGGACGAAGGCATGGTGAAATACTTTGCCTACCTCAATCTCTTCGTATTCTCCATGCTTTTGCTGGTATTGGGTGCCAACTATCTTATCATGTTTATCGGTTGGGAAGGTGTAGGCCTTTGCTCTTACCTGCTCATCGGCTTCTGGTACAAAAACAGGGACTATACCAATGCAGCAAAAAAAGCATTCGTGATGAACCGCATCGGCGATCTTGGCTTTCTCGTAGGAATGCTGCTGATATTGTTCAATTATGGCACACTTACTTACCAGGAGTTCTTTGGCCAGCTTGGCAGCTCCCAGGTGGCGGTGAGCAACAATATGTACAACTGGATCGCCATTTGCCTCTTCATAGGCGCTACCGGTAAGAGTGCGCAGATACCGCTCTTCACTTGGCTACCCGACGCCATGGCTGGTCCTACTCCCGTTTCTGCCCTCATCCACGCTGCTACCATGGTTACCGCCGGTATCTACATGATAGCCCGCAGCGGCGCGCTGTACAACCTGGCGCCCATGGCACTCAACATCGTTGCCATCATCGGTACGGCTACTGCTTTATTGTCAGCTTCGATAGCCATCAAACAATACGACATTAAAAAAGTATTGGCCTACTCTACGGTTAGCCAGTTGGGCTTCATGTTCATAGCACTCGGGGTGGGAGCTTATACTACCGCAGTATTCCATGTTATGACGCATGCCTTCTTCAAAGCACTTTTGTTCCTTGGTTCAGGTAGCGTCATACACGCTATGGGCGGCGAGCAGGACATCCGCAAGATGGGTGGCCTTGGCAAACATATGCGCGTTACGCAGATCACTTTTCTTATCGGTTGCCTTGCCATCTCCGGTATCCCCGGCCTCTCAGGCTTCTTCTCTAAAGATGAGATACTTGCAGCGGCTTATGCACACAACCCGCTGCTTTACTACTGCGGTCTCTTTGGGGCTATGATGACTGCATTTTACATGTTCCGCTTATACTTCCTTACCTTCCACGGTTCTTTCCGCGGCACAGAAGATCAGCACCATCATCTGCACGAGAGCCCTGCAGCCATGACCATTCCTTTGATGGTACTGGCCATACTCTCTATCGTTGGTGGTTACATCGGGCTGCCGGCAGTTATCAGCGAGCACCATGCCCTTATGGCCTTCCTGAAACCCACCGTTACCAACTTTGACCCGCGCGAACTGGCACACAATACAGAATGGATGCTGATGGGCCTATCAACAGGCGCAGCAGTTATCATGATCATATTTGCCTTCGTCCGCACCAAGTCGCCCAACTTTACACCAAATACCGGGCTGGCAAAAGTGCTTGAAAACAAATGGTATGTTGACGAATTATACGATGCTGTGATCGTTCGTCCGCTTAACGGCCTTGCAAAGCTGCTCGACCGTTTTGCAGAAAGAATGGGTATCGACGGCTTCGTGAATGGTGTAGGTAAATCGGTACGCTGGACAAGCGACCGTGTAAGGTTGGTGCAAAGCGGCCAGGTAGGCTCTTACATATTTGTAATGGTCATTGGCATGGCGCTATTGTTTATTTTAGGTTTTTTCTGGATCAGTTAGGTTAGTGCGGCCCGACGTACAGGGGGAAAATATTGTTTTGAATTATGATGTTGACATTGATCATATTGATTCCATTGCTGGCAGGCGCGCTCGCTTTTTCTGTAAAAGGAGAAGGTGTCAAAGGCCTGGCTCTGGTGAGTTCACTTATCACACTGGGCGTCAGCTGCTGGGCATCCTGTAATGCCTACACAGAGCCCTTTTCATTCAGCGTGCCATGGATACCCTCGCTCGGTACACACTTCGCCCTGCTTGCTGATGGCATGAGCACCATGCTCTGCCTGCTTACAGCTATTGTGCTGCCCGTTGTCATCATTACCAACTGGAACAAAACAGTCGACAAACCATGGGCTTTCTATGGCTTCATGCTGCTTTCACAGGCGGGCCTGCTCGGTGTATTCCTGGCTTCCGATGCATTACTGTTCTACTTCTTTTGGGAACTGGCACTTATTCCTGTTTACTTCCTGTGCTCACGCTGGGGCGGCGAAAGGCGCATTCCGGTTACTTTCAAGTTCTTTGTATACACTTTTGTAGGCAGCTTGATGATGCTGGCAGGCATTATCTACCTGGCCTCACAGACTTCCGGCCCCGATGCGTATTCATGGAATAGCATAGTTAAGGCCGGCAGCGCACTTCCTTTGCAAACGCAGCAGGTAGTATTCTGGCTCATCTTCATCGCTTTTGCTATCAAGATGCCGATATTCCCTTTCCACACATGGCAACCCGATACTTACGAGCAATCGCCCACACCGGTTACCATCGTCCTCAGCGCGCTGATGGTGAAGATGGGCCTCTACGCAGTATTGCGCTGGTTGTTCCCTGTTCTGCCCCAGGGCGTTGCTTACTGGTCCGATACCGTAGTTATCCTCTCGATAATCGGCATCGTTTATGCTTCGTTCCTGGCTATTGTTCAAACTGACATCAAACGCCTGGTAGCCTATTCATCTATAGCGCACATGGGCCTTATGTCGGCAGCGGCTTTCTCATCAAGCAATGTAGGCATGCACGGCATCATGGTGCAGATGTTCAATCACGGTATCAACATCACCGGCATGTGGCTGGTAGTAAGCATGATCGAGAACCGATGGGGCACCCGCGACATGACCAAACTGGGCGGCATGGCAAATGTGGCCCCGAAAATGGCCATCGCACTGGTGATCATTTCACTGGCTAATATTGCACTGCCGCTTACCAATGGCTTCGTTGGTGAGTTCATGTTGTTCAACGGCCTGTTCTCAGGCGCATCACCCTATCATATCACCTTCATGGTCATCGCTGGTCTGGGTGTGATACTGGGCGCCATCTACACCCTGAACATGGTGCAGAAAACAGCTTATGGCGAAACCGCCGAAATGGTAATTGCCAAAGACATCACAGCAAACGAATATGTAGGACTGTTCATAATTATAGGTATCATTCTGCTGCTTGGCGTTTATCCGAAACCACTATTGGATATGACCGCAGGCATAGCGAAGATACTGGTGCCTTAACGAACAGCTTATTGAATAAAATAACTAATAAAACAAAACGGGCTAGTAAGCGTAAGCTTGTAAATCCCGGTTCTGAAATATGAAAGCAATTATTGCTGCTACAATATTTGGTATCCTTCTCATGTTTGTCAGCTTGATGATGAAGGATAAAAAGGCGATAGCCAGCCTGGCTGTTGTGGCCCTGTTCGTCTTGTTTGGCGTCAACCTTTGGGACCTTATCCAGAGTCCTGCGGGCTCTTCACAGACCTATTTCAATAATATGCTCAACGTGAGCTATTACGGCCAGCTCTTCAATACCCTGATGACGGGCTGCACACTTCTATACGCACTTTTGGTGAGTAAAGAGATACAAAAGGTGGGCGCACACGTAGCAGAGTATTTCGCACTGATATTCTTTATCCTCGTTGGTGTTTATCTCTTGTCTAGTTACAACAACCTGCTGATGCTCTTCCTCGGCATCGAGATCATGTCGATACCGCAATACATCCTTGCTGGCAGCGATAAGCGCAACCTGAAAAGCAGCGAAGCCTCACTAAAGTATTTCCTCATGGGCGCCTTCTCTACAGGCATACTGCTGATGGGTATCACATTGCTTTACGGTGCCACAGGTTCATTCAGCCTGGCGGGCCTCAGCTTCCTGCAGGCCAATACTATCAATGCCATGGCAGTAGCCGGCATCCTCTTCATTATGATGGCCCTCGGCTTTAAAGTTTCCGCAGCCCCCATGCACATGTGGACACCGGATGTATACGATGGGGCACCTACTCCATTTACTGCCTATATGGCTACAGTGGTGAAAGCTGCGGCCTTCATAGCCTTCATGCAGCTCTTCCGCTTCTCATTTGGTAATGTCAGCAATACCTGGATGATGGTACTCGCTGTCATAACAGCCATCACGCTGTTTGTCGGCAATATCACTGCCGTATTCCAGCAGAGCGTTAAGCGTATGCTGGCTTACTCTTCAATAGCACAGGCCGGCTTTATGCTTTTTGCCGTGCTGGCTTCCAACACCGCCGCTGCCAATCATGGTATGCTCATTTACGCAGTAGCTTACAGCGTCGGCACCATAGGCATCTTCACCGTGCTCATGAAGCTGAAAGATTATACCTACGACGGTTTCAATGGCTTGGCTCAAAAAGAACCTTTACTAGCCTTCGTAGCTACCATATTTTTACTCTCGCTGGCAGGTATCCCGCTCACCGGTGGTTTTATGGCAAAGTACTATGTTGTAATGGCCGCAGTGCAGCAGGGCAACCTGATGTGGCTGGTAATATTTGCACTGCTCATGGCCGCTGTCAGTGTTTACTATTACTTCCGTGTCATCATTGCTATGTACTTCAAGCAGGGCGATGCAGAGCTGAGCTCCGAAGTAACAGGTGGCGATAAATTCATGCTGATCCTTACGTGCCTGCTGGTTATTCTACTTGGTGTTGCACCGCAATTATTCCTGGCTGGTATCTAAAAATATATTTCTTATTAAAACGGCCCACAGATCACTCTGTGGGCCGTTTCATTTACTAAAGCGTGATCTGCTTTTTTTACTATGCTCCGCCTATCCTGATGCCTATACACAGTGGATGCTGGTCGAGCGCGGTCTTTTGCAATGATGTCAGCTGGTAGCTCACATACAATCTCAAATATCCTTCCACACCTATCTCCCCGGTTACACAGCTGTTGAAATCATTAAAGTTGAAGCTGTCATGATTTTTCTGTTTGCCGCGTTCGCCCGATATCTGCTTGGTCCAGGAGCTCAGCCTGTAACCTCCGGTGATTCCTGCACCGTATACTAACCATGCTTTAGGTGCAAGCTTTGTCTTTAAAGTAAAGCCCAACGGCACACTTAAATAGGTAAAGCCGAGCTTATTCTTGCCGAAACTCACGGTATCCATAAACACTTCGGGCTGAGTATTGTTCAGGTAGCTGATGTCCTTGGTAAACCTGAAATTATACATCTGCAATCCGACACCGCTGTAGAAGTACAGCTTTTGATGCTCAGTCTTTACAGGACGCCATTTCACGAGCACCGGCCATACATTTACGTTGATCGACTTGCCATTTTGCAGGCTGAAGAGATCGCTGTTTTTCTGGTCACCGGGCACTTTTAAAAAATTCTGTGTAGCAGCATTGCTGTATACAGTCTTGTCTTGAAGGGTATTTACACCGATATCCACTACTCCTATCTCCACATCAAATGGTTGTTCTACATGCGGGCTATCCGCTTTGCCCACTGTAAAGCCGTCCGGGCCAAAGCTCAGCTCAGTGCTCTTTTTCTTGTGGTTGGCGGTGTCTGACTTTTCTTGTCCGTGGGCTGCGCTGAACAACATAGTTACAGCCAGCAAGCAATATATCGTTTTCATTGTTTCGTGTTTTTTAGAATCTTACTACAAATAGTTCTTTGTTTCCCAGCCTTACGGACAGGTCAGTATTTTTAATATTGTCTGTGATACTTTTTACCTTTTCAATTTTGTTGCTTACAGCAGACGCAATAGTGTTGATGCCCTCCTGCTTAATGGGCAGTCGCGCCAGTAGGCCCTTATTAATATCATCGCTTTCTTCGTCCTGCGATTCAGGCAGTTGAACTGCAGGTACGCTTACGTCGATAGTCCTGGGTACAGCGCTCACAGCCACACCTGCCATAGGCTTTAGGTGGGCCACTTCAATGCCCGCCAGGCTTTCGCGTTGCACCTCGGTCTTTGTCTGTTTCAGCACATCGTGATGGGTCTTTGGTCTTAAGGCCGGCACAATTTTCTTCCGCTCCGGTCCTGGCTGATCGTTACCGGCCACCGCTTCCCTCACCGGTTCTTGTTTTCTTGTGAATGTGTCCGTAGGGGCTGTCGTGTTAATTGTGTTATTGTTTATCTGCACTACAGTGATATTGGTTGTATTCGGCTGCAGCCATTTCCATACGCCAAATCCCACTAGAGCAACTACTGCAGCCGCAGCGGCCAAGTTGCGCCATTGCAGCAGCAGCACTACTCTCGCCGGCTTTCTCAGCAGCTGCTCTTTCCCTGCATACACCATGCCCGTCTCGGGCTGCACCTTTGTGGTCATATAGAGCTCTAGCTCCTTTCGCACCTCCGGGTGCTCGGCCACGAAAGCCTCCAGTGCCTTTTCCTCAGCCTCGCTCAGCTCGCCGTCGGCGTGCAGCAGCAAGTACTCCTCGTAGTTCTCCATTGTCACCATAGCGCTGTTTTTATATAATATGCTCCACTTTTACCAGGTACTCCTTTAGGGTTTTCCGCGCGCGGTGCAGGTACACTTTCACCTGGCTGTCGTTCAGTCCCGTGATCCGGGCTATCTCTTCATAGCTATAACCTTCATGGTCTTTTAGCAGCACCAGTGCCCTTGCCTGCTCATCCAGTTGTGCCAGCGCGCGCTCCAGCACTCGTTTCAGGTCAGGGTTCCCGGGTCCTATACTATCATGCTGCTCGGGTACTTCATTAAAGCTGATCCTCCTTTTTTTCCTGTAGTTGTCTACCGACTGCCTGTAGGCCACCTGGAACAGGAAGGACTTCGCTTTCTCCCGCATCACGTCTTTCCGTTTTTGCCATAGCACTTCGAAGCTGTTCTGTACAATGTCACGCGCATCTTCCTCGTGCCCTGTGCACTTGCAGGCAAATCGAAAAAGAGGGTCGGCCCATTGATGTACGCATGCATTGTAATCATTAAGCTCCATTCCTAAGTATATCGTGGCGACAGTATAAAAGTTACAAATTGACTAAAAAAGTGTCAATGCCTTCAAAGAACGCAAAACTACCTACCAAATTCTGGCGGTCGAAATCTATTAAATCGTGTTCCCGCTATTAATTGTACCTTTGCCGATTGTTATGGAAAAAAGACCTTCTTCCGGCTCCCCTAAAAAGACCGGTTCAAAAAACACATATAAAAAACCCGCGGGCCGTAAGTTTGATGGTCCGGCGGGTAAGTTTTCTAAAAAGAAGGACGATGGCGAGCGTTCGGGCAAGCCTTTTAGAAAAAGCGCAGATTCCGGCGACCGGCCATTTAAAAAACGTTTCGACGACGGCGACAAGCCCAGGCGCAGCTTTGGCGATGACAGGCCGGCAAAACCATTCGGAAAAAAGTTCGATAGCAGCGACAGGCCGAAACGCTCTTACGGTGAAGGGAAACCCGAACGCAGTTTCGACAAGCCTTTTAAAAAGAAATTCGATAACGAAGACAGACCAAAACGCACCTACGGCGAAGGCAAACCTGAACGCAAATTCGATAAGCCTTTTAAAAAGAAATTTGAAAACGACGACAGGCCAAAACGTACCTACGGTGAAGGGAAACCTGAACGCAGTTTCGACAAGCCTTTCAAAAAGAAATTCGATAACGACGACAGGCCGAAGCGCTCCTATGGAGAACAGAAACCCGACCGCAAGTTCGACAAGCCCTTCGGGAAAAAGTTCGACAAAGACGACAAGCCAAAGCGCTCTTTTGATAGCGATCGGCCGAAAAGGAACTTTGACGATAATGATAAGCCCGCAAGGAGCTTTGGTGCGAAGGGAACAAAGAACGCCGGGAAGCCTGCAGAGAAAAAGAAGTTTGGCGACGATATCTTCAAGCGCGAACCGAAGAAAGATGTAGTGGAAAAAACAGTCAGCGAGCTCGAAGGGTTTAGCAAATCGCTGGATGACGATATGCCGATTCGAGGCTTCATTGCCGATGCCAGCAAGGAGCGAAAGCCCAAAACAGGCAAGAAAAAGGTCGATACCGAGAAGACCATGAAGAAGTTCGAGGAAATGGAAGAACAGGACGAACTCGAGGCGGGGGAAGAAGGCGAAGACACAGAAAAGGTCGAAAAAACGGGCGACCTCATGCCGCTCAATAAATATATCGCGCACAGCGGCGAATGCAGCCGTCGCGATGCTGCCGAGATGGTGAAGAAGGGAAAGGTGAAAGTGAACGGTGAGCTCATTATGGATCCCGGATATAAGGTATCTCCCGACGATAAGGTAACGATTGCAGGCAAGAAGCTTAAACTGCAAAAGGACCTTGTTTATGTATTGCTTAATAAGCCCAAAGACTTCATCACTACTACCGATGATCCTGAGGGTCGTCGCACCGTTATGGACCTGGTAACCGGCGTCGACGAGCGCCTTTATCCCGTTGGCAGGCTCGATAGGCACACCACCGGTTTGATATTGTTAACGAACGATGGCGACCTTGCCCAAAAGCTTTCCCATCCCAGCTACCAGATGAAAAAGGTTTACCAGGTCACACTCGATAAGGCACTTACTAAGGCCGACTTCGAGAAGATCATGGCTGGCCTTGAACTGGAGGACGGTCCGGCTGTGGTGGACGAAATGGCCTACCTCGAGAAAAAGAACGAGCTTGGCCTTGAGATTCACAGTGGTAAGAACCGTATCGTCCGTCGCATATTCGAGTCCCTGGGCTACAGCGTCGAGAAGCTCGACCGTGTGATGTACGCCGGCCTCACTAAGAAAAACCTGCCTCGCGGCAAGTGGCGCCTCCTTACCGACAGGGAGATCATTCATCTAAAGCATTTCAAAAGCTAGTATGCTCATCACTGCTGCGCGCATTCACAATGGGCATGGCTGGCTGCCGGAAGGCACTGTGATCGAAGTAGCTGACGACGGCACTATTGTTGCCTTGCATGGTAGCGACAAGCTGGCAGCGGCTACTTTTTATGACGGCATTCTTTGCCCGGGATTTGTCAATGTCCATTGCCACCTCGAGCTATCGCATATGAAGGGCGCCATACCTGAGCACACCAGCCTCATCCCCTTCCTCCAGCAGGTAATGATGCACCGCAACAACTTCAGCGATGAACAGAAGTTGTTCGCCCGTCACAAAGCATTCAACGAATTATTGGATAATGGTGTAGTGGCAGTAGGCGATATCGCTAATGGCAACGATACCCTCGATCTGCGGGAACTGGACAGAATGCACATCCATACCTTCGTCGAGTGCATCGGCTTTACCGATCAGCAAGTAAAGGAACGCTTCAGCTTTTCGGAGAAGGTATACCATGCATTTGCGGGCCAGGAGCCCGGCGAAAAGATGGCAAGGCAGTCCATAGTGCCCCATGCTCCATATTCAGTGTCGCAGCCGATGTTCGGCTGCATCAATGCCTTCGATAACAAGGCATTAATGGCCATACATAATGAGGAGAGCACCGAGGAAATAAAGTTCTACATAGACAAAACCGGTGCCGTCAACGACCTGCTCAATGGCTTCAATATCGACAGCTCCTTCTTTAAGCCCTCTGGCAAATCATCCCTGCAAACCTATACCGAATGGTTCAGCCCTTCCCACCCCTTCATCTTTGTACATAACACTTATACCAGCCGGGAAGATGTGTGTTTTGCGCAGAGCAGGTTCTCTTCTGTTCACTGGTGTCTCTGCCCTAATGCCAATATGTATATCGAAAACCGTCTCCCCGATATCGATATGCTGCTTAAGGAGGCAAAAAACATCTGCATTGGCACGGATAGCCTTGCATCTAACCACCAGCTTTCGATCATTGCAGAGCTTCACACCATCCGTGAGCAATATCCCGCCATCGATTGGGAAATACTTTTGAAATGGGCTACGCTCAATGGAGCTATGGCCTTGCAAATGGATGATGAGTTGGGCAGCATAACGCCCGGCAAAAGGCCCGGCATTATTCAGATCAGGGAGCTCGAAACAATGGGACAATCTTCAGTGAATCTTGTAGTTTAACGCCTATTCAGTACATTTACCTATTAATCTTTCAATTCTATCTATGCGTCTCCCTGCATTTTTCTTAGTCGCGTGCCTTGTTATCTGCCTTGGCTGTGGCAAAAAGAAAACAAGCTGCCCCTATACCTGCCAGGACGTTCATGTCTACCCCATCCTTCCGTATGCTTATTCCGACGTCGATACAGTCATCATCTGGCGCTTCCGCCAGGATAGTACATTCACTGCTCCGGTCGATACACAGCAACTTGCCGTCGACACTACTTTTTATTCCGATGGCCTGCACGTCGACATAGCATCGAATTATGATTTTGCGATTATTCTCCCCTCTGTTCACGATACTTTCAGGCTCATACATTCAGCCTATTCCGTAAAAACCGTCCAGGACGATTGTGAATTGGGCCGTGCATTGGCTAACTCGATACATAGCAATTGCTACAATGACGTTCCTGCCTACACGGTAACGCTCAACGGCCAGCCTAAGCCCGTATCAGTCGAAAACCGGGCGCAATCGGTTAATACCATCCGCCTGGCCCGCTAATAGCTATTTGCCAAATACGCTGTACTAACTACTTTTTGCTATTTTTGGCCTCTCATGAAGCACTTACCCAACCTGCTTACGGTAGCCAACCTTTTCTGCGGTTGCATTGCTATTGCTTTCATCCTTAGCCTGCAGCCCTTCTGGTCCAACCAGGGTGGCGAGCAATATTTTGTAGCCGTAACAGGCCAGGTGTACCTCGGCAGCATATTCATATTTATCGCAGCCATTTGCGATATGCTCGATGGTTTCGTTGCCCGTGCATTAAAAATATTTTCGCCCGTTGGGCAGGATCTCGATTCACTGGCTGATATGGTAAGCTTTGGTGTGGCGCCCGCCATGATCCTTTTCAAACTGCTTTGGACAGCCTATATGAAGCAGGAAAATGCAATGGATGTCGACATGCTGGCCACCAGCCCTGCTTTTCTCGTAGCATGCTTTGCAGCTTTAAGGCTCGCCAAATTCAACGTGACCACAACGACGCAAAAGGCCTATTTCGTAGGCATGCCCACCCCGGCCGTTGGCCTGCTGGTAGCCTCGCTTCCGCTCATTGTCTGGTATAACCCCTTTAATATCGCTGCTTATTTGCAAAACGTGACGGTTATCTATATCGTCATCGGCGTCCTTTGCTGGTTGATGATATCCCGCATCAAATTTTTCAAACTCATGCCCTTCAAGTGGCCGCATATTGCGCTTGCAGTGGTCACCCTTGCATCGATACCCTTCCTGAAGATATTGGCCATACCTTTGGCTTTCGTATTGTATATAATTTTGTCATTGGTTTACAGGATGCCCGAAGGCCCTGGTGAACCTGCAAATGCTTAGTAAGATGAAGTACACAGCTCATATAAACATAATGCCCCTTAAAGAACTGCTCGACCCTCAAGGCAAAGCAGTAAGCAGCAGCCTGCACAACCTCGGCCTTACCCAGGTGCAGGAAGTGCGCATCGGCAAGCATATCACGCTTACGCTTGATGCCTCCAGTAAGGATGAGGCCGGCAATATGGTACAAGATGCCTGCAAAAAGCTACTGGCCAACCAGGTAATGGAAGCCTTTGACTACACGCTTGTAGAAGGATGATCGTTCACTAAAGCCCATTTAAAGCTTTAGCGCATTTTATGTTATACCTCATACCATCGCCTATTGGCAACCTCGGTGATATAAGTTACCGCGCTGTAAGCATACTGCAGCAGGTCGATGGCATTTTGTGCGAAGACACGCGGACCAGTTTCATATTACTGCAACACTACAATATCAAAAAGCCACTTACCCCCTACCATCAACACAACGAACACAAAGTGCTTGCTCACGTTATTGAGCAATTGCAGGCAGGTAAACAATACGCGCTGATAACCGACGCAGGCACCCCTGGCATTTCCGATCCCGGCTTCCTGCTGGTGCGCGAGTGTATCCGTAACGATATCAAGGTCCATTGTCTTCCCGGCGCCACCGCATTCGTGCCGGCATTGGTACAGTCGGGCATTCCTTCTAACCGCTTTGTTTTCGAAGGTTTTCTGCCCTTAAAAAAAGGGCGGCAAACGGCTATGAAACAATTGGCTGAAGAAGAACGTACTATTATTTTGTACGAATCGCCCCACAGGCTTGTAAAGACGCTTACTGAATTGACGCAATATCTGGGTGCCGAAAGGCAGGCAGCCGTCTGCCGCGAGCTCACCAAGATGTTCGAAGAGACCCGCAAAGGAACTCTTGACGAATTGGCACAGCATTACGAAGCACATGCCCCGAAGGGTGAGATTGTGATAGTGATCTCGGGTAAAGAGTAGCTTTTTTAAAGTCGATATGCCATAAAACAAAAAGAGCCATCTTTTGAGACGGCTCTTTTCATTCTCTTAAGAAAATTACTTAGTTTTCTTAACTTCTGTTTTTACTTCAGTCTTTTTAGTTGTGTCAGCAGCAGGCGCAGCTTTCATTGTGTCAGCAGCCTTCATAGCTGTGTCAGCTGGTGCTGGAGCAGGTGCCGGAGCAGGTGCTGCAGTAGTTGCTGTTGAATCAGTTGTCTTTGTTTCGCTTTCGTTGTTACCGCAAGAGGTTACAAACAGGCCCAAAGCCATAGCGACGATGCTCAATTTTACGAACTTCATAATTATTTTTTTAATGGTTGTACCCATATATACCTCAATTTGTAAAAGGTAACCCATTCCGCGTTAGATTTTTATAAAAAAGCAAAAGCCGCCCATATAGGCAGCTTTGCAATATTACATTTAAGAAATAATTATTTCTTGGTAGCGTCCATTTTCTTAGCAGTGTCAGCAGCAGGTGCAGCAGCTGGAGCCTTGGCAGTATCAGCAGGTGCGGGTGCAGCAGCAGGCGCAGCTTCAGGAGCGGGAGCCGGTGCAGCAACAGCAGCAGAATCAGTAGTAGTAGTTTCTTTGTTTTCGCTGTTACCGCAAGAAGCTACAAAAAGACCCATTGTCAGGGCGAAAATGCTCAATTTTACGAATTTCATCTCTAAATTGTTTTGTGTGGTTAATTTCCCATTAATACGAGATTCAGAAAAAGGTAACCCGCCTTTTAGAAAATAAATAAATATTTATTTGTTTAATGATTTACGCCCGATATTTGCAGCAGCTTTATACCTGATCCTTAACCAGTAGCTTTTATATGAAAGATGCCGGTGCTTTACCCCCTGAATCTCAACAATAAGAAATACAACTTTAGTGCTTCCCGCACTGATCAGCCAGGCTTTCGTACCTTTACACGTATCCTCACACTTTTCCATCTCAACGGGAAGTTTTTCATGATTCAGGTGGGTAAAAAATGGGAGGTTTTTGGGAAGTTTTTTTGATATAAATAGTTGGTTATCAATGAAAACCTGTGAGATTATTTTTTTAGCAAAACCACAACTTATCGACATGGCAACTTATCAACATGTCAACCTAATTTGCGCTATCTTTAAGAAAGTTTTTTCGATCACAGGAGGTTACTTTTCTTTCAAACCGGTATTAATAAGTGAATAGCCCATTACAAACAGAGCAGGCTTTACTGGCAGCCCTCGCTTCCGGCGACAGGGTGGCCACCGGGCAGATATACCGGCAGCATAGCGGCACTGTTACCGGCTGGATCATAAAGAGTGGCGGCAATGAAAACGATGCTGCAGACATTTTCCAGGAGGCAATGGTTGTTTTGTACGGCAAATCCCAAAACGAGGATTTCAGGTTAACCTGCCGCATAGGCACTTACCTGTTCGCCGTCAGCAAGCACCTCTGGTATAAAAAGCTGCAGCAGCAGCAAAGGCAACCGGGCATATTACCTGCCAATGCCGGGGTAGACGAGGGACAGGATTGGGTATATGAGGATGATGTAAAGGCGCAGGAAGAAAGGGAAGCACACTACGGGCAGCTCAATGCGGCACTCGACCAATTGGGCGAACCTTGCAGCTCTTTGTTGAAAGCTTTTTACCAGCAGGATAAGAGCATGCAGGAGATAGCGGCGGCCTTCGGGTACACAAATCCTGATAACGCCAAGACACAGAAATACAAATGCCTTGCCAGGCTCCGTAAGATATTTTACGGTACAGGCGCAAAACTGGAGAACTAAAAGATGTCAACCGACAATAACATATGGCAACTCGCAGAGGCTTACGTATCAGGCAATATGCCTGATGCCGACGAGGCCTCGCTGCGCAGCCGCCTCGCTACCGACCCTGTATTTGCAGCGGAGTTTAATGAGTGCCTCAACATGCTTCGTTCACTCGAAGGTTTTGGCGCTTATTCGCGTTTCCGCAATATGCTCAGCGACGTACGTCAGCAAAATGAAGTAAAGGCTAAGGCCGGGCGCACCATCTCACTGCGTAGCCACTACTGGCGTACGGCGTCTGTGGCAGCGGGCATTGCGCTGCTCACTACCTTCAGTACCTTCTGGCTCTTACACCGTAATGATAAGCACGCGGCTTCCGGCTACGATGGCCTCAAACGCAGGCTCGACCAGATCGAACGTTCCCAAAATAGTATCATTCTCGATATTAAGAACAAGGACAAGAAGGATGCACCCGCCCCGCCCTCTGCCCCGGCAGCATATGCAGGCACTGGCTTTGCACTTACCAACGACGGCTATCTTATTACCGATTACCATGTCGTGAGCGGCGCCGATTCCGTGTACATACAAAATCACGAGGGCCGTTATTTCAAAACGTATGTGGTCGACTTCGATGCTAATACCGACCTTGCCCTGCTTAAAGTGGAAAAAAGTTCTTTCCGTTTCAGTAAAACAGATGTTCCTTATACTTTCGCGGGCACAAAATCTGCTGTCGGCTCCCGGGTTTACACGCTAGGCTTCCCCGGCGACGATATTGTTTATGGCGAAGGCTATATCAGCTCCCGTAACGGGTTCCAGGGCGATACCACACAATACCGGCTCGAGATACCGGCGCACCACGGCGAAAGCGGGGGCCCTGTAATAGACGGTTCGGGCAACCTGGTGGCAGTCATAGCCGGCCAAAGCGAGGGTACCACCTATGCCGTTAGCTCAGCTGCCGTGCTCCAGCTCATCAAAAAACTGGATAAGGATGTGAACATCCACCTCCCCAAGGTCAATAAGCTCGGTAAGCTTAGTCGCGAAGAACAAATAGAAAAGCTGCAGGCTTATACATGCACCGTAAAAGTTTACAAAAAATAATATTTCTGAATGCACATCAAGCAGGGGCGACACACAAGGTCACCCCGCTTACTTAAAAGCCCTTCTTAACAAAATACCTGCACTTTACCTTATTCCCTATTTAACTAACTTTGCTCCCGCATACACAGCATGGGTTTCTTTCAGAATTTTTTAGGCCGCCGTAATACTAACCCTTATGGGGAAATGGGTTTTACCGACCATATCGAAGACCTGCGCTGGCATATCGTTCGTATACTGGTTGTTTTTGCCATTTGTGCGATATTTGTTTTCTTCCGTGTCGAGTGGATATTCGATCACATCATACTCGGGCCTGCAAAGCCCGGCTTCATTGCCTACAAGTGGTTTTGCTGGCTGGCTAAAGTCTTGCACATCGATGCGCTCTGCCTTAGCGAAATAAATATCAAATTTCAGAACACAGAGCTGGCAGGGCAGTTCGTGATGGCATTATCCGTATCAGGTATGCTGGGCCTCATACTATCCTTTCCCTATATTCTCTGGGAGCTTTGGAAGTTCATACGGCCTGCTCTTAAGCCTAAAGAGGTAAGATATGCACGCAGCTTCGTGTTCTGGGGATCCTTGCTGTTTTTCACCGGCGTGCTTTTTTCTTACCTCATTATTGCACCTTATACACTCAACTTTTTCGGTGGCTACCAGTTGAGCCCCGCGTTTCAAAACATCATTACGATGGACAATTACTACGACACCCTCAGCGACCTGATCCTGGGTATGGGTATCGTTTTCGAACTGCCGATCATCGTGTACTTCCTGTCTCGCCTGGGCATACTCACACCCAAGCTCATGCGCGATAAGCGCCGTTACGCAATTATCATCCTCCTGCTGCTGGCCGAGGTGATCACCCCACCTGACTGGTTCAGTTGCTTCATAGTGTTCATACCGCTTTATATATTGTTCGAGCTGTCGGTGCTGATAAGCGAGCGTGCGGTTAAGGAAAGAAAACGAAAACAAGCTTTAGAATAAAAACAACTTAAGATCATGGAAACTGTCTTCAACAAACAATTGCCCCTTGCGATTGGCTGCGACCACGCAGGCTACGACCTGAAGGAAGTACTGAAGCAATCCTTGAGTGCCGCCGGCTGGCAGCTCGAAGATAAAGGAACCTTCAGCAAAGACAGTGTCGACTATCCCGATTTTGCGCACCCGGTTGCGGAAATGGTAGCTAGCGGCGCCGCATCAGCAGGTATTCTCATCTGCGGCAGTGCTATCGGGGTATCTATCACAGCCAACCGTCATAAAGGTGTGCGTGCAGCAGTATGTTGGAATGAAGAAGTGGCTGCGCTTTGCCGCCAGCACAACAATGCCAATGTGCTTTGCCTGCCTGCCCGCTTCATCAGCAATGAGCAGGCGGAGCAGTTCGTGAACATTTTCCTTTCCACTCAGTTTGAAGGAGGACGCCACGAACGCAGGGTCGAGAAAATGGAATGTTAGGAGATCCAGCCCTGGTTGTGCAGGTACTTGGCTATCTGCACGGCGTTGGTTGCAGCACCCTTACGCAGGTTATCCGACACAATCCAGCAGTTCAGTGTATTGGGCTGTGAATAATCCCTCCTGATACGACCTACGAACACTTCATCCTTTCCCGCGGCATCGATGGGCATAGGATAAGCATTGGCCTTTGGATTATCCACTACCACTATGCCGGATGTGTTCTGCAGCATTTCGCGAACCACATTCTCATCGAAATCTTTTTCAAATTCAATATTCACGCTCTCACTATGGCCACCTATCACCGGTACACGCACTGTAGTCGCGGTCACTTTAATATTATAGTCACCCATGATCTTGCAGGTCTCATTCACCATTTTCATCTCTTCTTTTGTATATCCATTGTCGAGAAAGCTATCTATGTGAGGGATCACGTTCAGGTCGATCTGGTGTGGATATACGCCAAAGCCGTTACCTCCGACGCGCTCGTCCAGCAGTTCTTTCACCGCCTTCTGCCCCGTGCCCGTTACCGACTGGTAGGTGCTGACCACAACGCGTTTGATCTTATAATGTGTATGCAAAGGTTGCAATATCATCACCATCTGTATCGTAGAGCAGTTCGGGTTTGCGATGATAAGGTCATCTTTTGTCAGCACATGTCCATTCACTTCGGGAACGATGAGCTTCTTTTCCGCGTGCATCCGCCATGCGGAAGAATTGTCTACAACATAACAACCAATAGCGGCAAAGCGGGGAGCCAGCTCAAGAGATACACTGCCTCCTGCAGAGAAGAGAGCAACTGCCGGCTTCTTAGCCAGCGCTTCGTCTACAGACAGGATGGTATAAGTCTTGCCTTTAAACTCAATCGTTTGACCAACCGAGCGTTCGGATGCAACGGGGATCAGCTCAGAAACAGGAAAATTCCTTTCCTCCAGGATGCGCAACATGGTACTACCCACCAGGCCTGTTATACCCACTACTGCTACTTTCATTGTAAAAAATTATTTCGGAGCACAAATGTAGGAAACGGGATGCGAACGGAAAACTCGTTGAACTTTGGTAATGCAAATTATTCGATCAGCAGCTTTTTACACACGGTTGCAGTACTGCCGCTGAGACGCAACAGGTACATGCCTGCAGGCGCTTCCAGGGAAACCGGCATATCGACGCTTTTAGCCTTTGAAAGGCTGGCACTGTACACAACACGCCCGAACAAATCAACTATAGAAAGATCGCCGAATTGATTATTACTTATAGAAATGCTGAATTGCTGCTTTGCCGGATTCGGGAAGATGGTTACTTCACTATTCTCTTGTTTCTGCTGCGGCACACCGGTCACCACCGGGGTCAGCTTTGCCACAAAGATGTCGCCGCTGCCATTGATGGCGTGGTTCTCCGCGGTATCTGAAGAGAAGAATGAGTACTGGCCGGTAAAGGAACCAGCCACATACATATCCCCAATACCGTGCGAGCTACAGGAAAGAGCAATATCATCGCCTGCACCACCGGCGGTCTTAGCCATGAAGCTGTTCCATTGGTCATCGAAGCCTAACACGAAAATATCGGAGGTATTGTTGTGCATCGTGTTATGAATGGCGAATGTGTCAACAAGGAAAGAATCGCTGGTAAAGTAGCCTGTAAGAAATGCTTTCCCTACGATGTTCTGATCGATAGTAACACCGCCTATTTCATCGCCGGTGCCACCTGCACGCATTGCATGCTTAAGTGTACCGCTGCTATCGTACTGCAGCAGGAAGGCATCGAGTGTAGAACTATTGGCATTAACAAGGGTGGCGGTATCAAACTTGACATTAGTACCGGTGAAGCTACCAGAGACATATACATCCTCCAAGGGATCGATGCCCGCGGCAACCCAGGAACCATTACGTCCGGTGTTGCCGATGGATTTCCTCGCCCATATGGCGTTACCACTGCTGTCGTACTTAACTATAAAGGTGTTCAGATTGCCTGTACTGTTGGTGAGCGTCTGTGCGCCGAAGGTAGCAGTGGGGCTGCCGAAATACCCGGTAATATATACATCCCCTGCTCCCGACTTGCCGATGCTGACGCTGTTACCACCATCGATGTGGTTGCCACCGCCATTACGTGCCCAATGAACATTACCACTGCTATCATACTTCACGAGGAACATATCAAAGCTATCGAGCCCCAGATTGTTCAAAGTGGCGGCTCCAAATGTTATGGACGGGCCCTGGTATTCGCCGGTCACATAGGCATTGCCCCAGACATCAACTGCAAGACCATGGGCTGCAGAGCTATTGGTATTGACGGCATTGTGTGCCCATATCACATTACCTGCATTATCATACCGCACAAGGTACATGCAGCCGTTGCCGGTGTTGGAGAGCGTGAATGTACCGAAAGTAATAGACGGCCCGGAATAACTGCCTGCAACATAAAGACCATGACCGGTAGGATCGAGCGCCACTGCGAAAGCGCGACTGTCGCTGCAGGCCGAAGAGGTCTTCGCCCACATCACATTGCCGTTGCTGTTATACTTTGCAATGAACATATTGCGTGTGCCCGTAAGCGTGAGCGTGAAGGTGCCGAAGCTCACCGTGGGACTGGAAAAGGAACCGATCACATAACTATTGCCCGGACCATCGCTGACACATTGGCCTCCCAACTCCTCATTTGCGGTACCGCCTGCATCTTCTACCCAGGCCCAATCCCAAACCTGTGCGTGAACATTCATTGCCCAAAAAGCCATTATCAACAGTACCAGCAAGCGTTTCATATAGTCGTTTTCTTAATTAAGGTGCGTTTAATACTGCAATTTATTAATAATAAAATTCTATCCCGAAAAAGGCTCAAATGCCGACATTTGCACCTATGAAAAACCTTGCAGCGCTGAACAAATATTTTGTGAAGTATAAGTGGCGGCTGTTGCTAGGCATACTTTTCACCAGCACCTCCAACCTCTTTACCGTAATGCAGCCCGACGTGGTAAAAAGGGTGCTGGATGTGGTGCAAAAAAACATTGAACAGCACATACCCGTGTCGGCAAAATACATTCTTGAATGCGGCTTATTGTTGCTGGGCTTAGCCATCATGCGGGGCATTTTTATGTTCTTCATGCGACAGACCATTATTGTAATGTCGCGCCACATAGAGTTCGACCAGAAGAACGAGATCTTCAATCATTATCAAAAGCTCCACACCCATTTCTTTAAGACCCATTTCACCGGCGATATGATGAACAGACTGTCTGAAGATGTGTCGCGGGTGCGGATGTATATAGGACCGGCGATCATGTATGCTACCAACCTTGTGACCTTGACGGTGTTGTGCCTCTGGTATATGTTCCGTGTGAACGTGATGCTGACGCTGTATGTTATTGCTCCGTTACCGCTGCTTGCATTGTCGGTGTACCTTGTGAACAGCCTGATCTATAAGAAAAGCGAGCGGATACAGGCGCAGCTATCGGGGCTTACATCCACAGCGCAGGAATCTTATTCAGGCATTCGTGTGATCAAGTCTTTCGTACAGGAGTTGAACATGATGCGCTTCTTCAACAACACATCTGAGAAGTACCGGAAAAGCACTATCAACTTATCATTAACCGAATCGATCTATTTTCCCTCCATCACTTTTTTCACCAGCATCAGCATATTGAGCACCATCCTTGTAGGCGGTTACCTTGCCATACATGGAGGAGGTGTTACGATAGGACAGATCGGTCAGTTCGTTTTGTACATCAACCTGCTTATGTTCCCGATCTCGAGCATCGGGATGGTAGCGTCCATTATACAGCGCGCTAATGTTTCGCAAACGCGTATCAATGAATTCCTGCATACGGTGCCGGAGATACAAAGCCCGGGCGATGCAATAAAGCCGGTAGTAAAAGGCAAAATAGACCTCGACAATATTACCTTCACTTACCCACATACCGGTATCACTGCGCTACAAAATTTTAGCCTGCACTTAAAACCGGGACAAAAGGCAGCGATCATAGGAGGTACAGGGTCTGGCAAATCAACCATTGCCCATATGCTGCTACGCATGTATGATGTGCCGCAGGGACAGGTGTTGCTGGATGATATACCTGTAACGAAGTTCGACCTGCAGGAACTGCGCAGGCAAATAGCGTATGCACCACAGGAGGCTTTCCTTTTTTCAGACACCGTATACAACAACATTAAGTTCGGGAACGATGCTGCCAGCGAAGCCGAAGTAAAAGAAGCTGCGAAGCTTGCAGACCTCGAAAAAGACATTGCCACATTTGCGAAAGGATATGAAACCGTTATTGGTGAACGAGGTGTAATGCTATCCGGCGGGCAGAAGCAGCGTATGGTGCTGGCAAGGGCGCTGGTGAAAAACAGTAATATCCTGATGATGGATGATTCCCTCTCGGCTGTAGATACGCAAACAGAGAAAACCATATTGCAAAACCTGCTGCCTTACCTGGAAGATAAAACCGCGATCGTCATTACACACCGCATATTTACCGGATGGCAATTTGACAAGATCGTGGTACTCGACAATGGAACGATAGCGGAACAAGGCACCCATACCGAATTGATGACACTCAATGGACGATACGCTAAACTGTTCAGGCACCAGACGGAAACAAACAGTATAAACTAGCAAGATGATGCGCGGGAAAAAACAAAGTATCGTGCTGGTAACGACTGTTGTGGTCCTGGCCTGCTGTGCCTGTGGCTGGTATATAAAGGACGATCTATATGCCCGCTACTATAACCATAGGGTTCGCGAGGTATTAAAACAGCGAAGCAGCGACCGCATGCAAAACAGCGGGAACCTTGTGGCAGAAGACTCCTGCATACGTCTGCTACAAAGCGGCGACCTTGTGATGCGAACAGGGGCAGATGTGATAAGCTATATGCTGTGCCAGATGAACCAGGAAAATAAAACTTATTCGCACTGCGGGCTGGTAATGATAGAGAATGGCTATCCATTTGTATATCACAGTATCGGTGGTGAAGACAATCCTGACGAAGTACTACGCCGAGACCCGGCAAAGTTTTTCTTTTCTCCTGCTAACAACCTTGGTTTCGGCATAGCAAGATATGACGCTGACAGCCAGCATATTGCACGGCTCCATAGCGTGGTGCAAAGGCTTTACAAGGAAAAACACAAGTTCGATCTGAAGTTCGACTTATCGACCGACGACCGTTTTTACTGTGCTGAATTTGTATACAAAGCGATGAATGAAGCAATGAAGGATAGCCGTTATATACAACCCATTACACGAAATGGATTTACCTTCGTAGGCGTGGATAATCTCTTCTGTAACAGCCATGCAAAGGTGATTTGTCAAATAGAATATAAGTGATACCTTTGCCGCAATCAAAAACGGATGCATTTATGAAAAAGGTTTTCTCCTATGTTTCAATAATATTGGCAGCAGCAATTATCATGACCGGGTGTTCGAGGAATTCGCCCAAGGCAGTGGCGACCACCTACCTTGAAGCGTATTATCACATGGATTATGACGCTGCCAAAAAAGTATCGACCGAGGAGACAAAAAGCACGCTTGGCATGATGCAATCGCTTTCAGCAAATTTTTATCCCGATTCAATGAAGAAAGCTGCAAAAGCTATTAAAGTGAACATAAAAGACGTGAAAGAGGAAGGAGATAAAGCGACAGTTACTTACAACACATCTGTAACACCAACGGACCAGACACTGCACCTGGTAAAACAGAAAGGCAAATGGCTGGTACAATGGACAAAGCAAGATGAACTGAAGGGAGCGGGTGGAGCCGACACTACCGGAACAGAACCTGAGCCCACCATGGGTGACTCAACAACCGGAGGCGCAAGTACTGAACCAGCACCTGCCGATACCGGAGCTGCAAAATAGCAATAGAAGAAATCATTTAATGAGGGCCGCTTTGCGACCCTCTTTTTTTATGCCGCCGCACCGAAAAACAGGTAACAGAGGATGATAGAAGTGATGATACCCACCAGATCGGCAAGCAGCATGGCGCCTACCGCATAGCGTGTATCACGTACGGAGACCGCACCGAAGTAAACAGCGATAACATAAAAAGTGGTATCGGAAGAGCCTTGCAAAATGCATGACAGACGGCCGGCAAAAGAATCGGGGCCAAAAGTCTTCATGGTATCCACCATCATGCCGCGGGCGCCGCTTCCACTCAAGGGCTTGATGAGTGCAGTAGGGAGCCCGTCGACAAAACGCGTATCTGTACCTAGAGCGGTAAATAAGTGTTTGACGCCGTTAATCAGTACATCGAAGGTGCCGCTGGTGCGCAACATGCTTATAGCGACCAACATACCTACGAGATAAGGAATGATCCGGACAGCCGTTTCAAAGCCGCCCTTTGCCCCCTCAACGAAAGCATCGAAGATGTTGATCTTTTTATACAGGCCCCCTAGCACGATGAGCAGGAACAGAAGCAGAATCAGCCCATTACTCAGCAAGGCAGAAAATGATCTGACACTGTCTGTATCAAGCGATGTGATGTAGACGACGAGCGCAGCAATAATGGCGGAAAGGCCGCCGATCCAAAGGAGCATAACTGGCTGGAAAATGTTGATCCGCTGCCTGAAAGACACAATTAGCATTGCGGCTAATGTGGCCACGAAAGTAGCGATCATGCAGGGCACAAATATATCTGTGGGGCTTGCGGATTTCAACGAAGCACGGGCAGCTATAATACTTACGGGTATCAGCGTGAGACCGGATGCATGCAGGCAAAGGAACATGATCTGCGCGTTGGACGCCCTGTCTTTATCGGGGTTGACCTCCTGCAGGCTTTCCATAGCCTTAAGCCCGAATGGGGTGGCTGCATTGTCGAGGCCAAGGAGGTTTGCAGAAAAATTCATCATCATATGCCCCATTGCGGGATGGCCTGGTGGCAGATCGGGGAAGAGACGATTGAAGAATGGACCGATAATGCGCGACAATAAATTGATACCGCCTGCCCTCTCGGCAATACTCATAAAGCCCATGAACAATGCCATGATGCCTATAAGACCAATGCTGATGTTCACCGCGCTTTTGCAAGTCTCAATGATGCCATCGGCCTTCTTTACCAGTTTTGTTTCAATCCCGGGATAGGTGAAGGCTACCAGTCCCGGATATGTGGCCTGCGCGGTTGGCAGACGTTCTTTATCTGCAATGATTATTGATGGTTTATGTTGGGAATCCGCAAGGATATACCCATAGTCTTCAAGATGCTTTTGTATGGCCGGTGCCGGTGCGGGATCGGCACGATACCAAGTAGTATCGTAAACATCATCGGCTTTGCCGGTGAGCATGCGGCTCAATACTTTCTGATCGCCGGAAAAACATTTAAAGCCGGCTACTGCAACGGCGATAATAATAAAGGCAGCCCAGATGCGGCTCAATGCCATAGTATCTATTTGGGATTGAAATTAAGACTTCGGGCCGGAAAGTGAAAGGACAGAGAATTTATGCGGCACGAGAGATCTCAGGTAGTCTGTTTAGTGATATACTGCGGCACTTCAGGGGGCTGGTATTGTGCGAGCATATCAAGTAACTCTTCCGAAGATTCGCTGCTGAGCAGCATAGAAGCATAGCATTCATTCAGGAAGCCTTCGGTCACCATGTTGTTAACCATTACTTTGAGCCCGTCATAATATCCATTGATGTTAAGCAAGGCAATCGGCTTTTCGTGCAACCCTAACTGCGCCCAGGTAAGCATCTCAAACATTTCTTCCATGGTGCCGAAGCCTCCGGGCAATACAATAGCAGCGTCGCAGAGTTCATGCATTTTCATTTTGCGCTCGTGCATGGTATTTACGAGGATCATCTCTGTGATGCCCTCGTGCGCAATTTCTTTTGTCTGGAGGAAATGAGGAATAACGCCTATGACTTCGCCGCCCTTGTCGAGTGCGCCCTCGGCTATAGCGCCCATGAGGCCAACTTTAGCCCCGCCATAGATGAGCCTTATGTTGCGCCCGGCCAGTAAGCTACCTAAGCCATAGGCCGTGTCGCGATAACTACTATCGTAGCCCTCGGCGGAGCCACAAAAAACGACAATGCTATTCATTGGGATATGTTTGTAACCAAAAATAATAATAAATGTGCCTGGTGGCGCATTAAATGATGATGAACGCAGACAATAGCGAGATGAGCAGCAATATAAATATCTGCTAATGCCCTATGCCACCAACCTAAAGCACCTCAACCTGGTTGCGCAGCAGATCTTCGAACTGGTCGCGTTCCCTGATAAGTGCAGCTTTGCCATCTTTAAAGAGCACTTCGGCAGGTTTGAGCCTTGAGTTGAAGTTGCTGCTCATTTCGAAACCATAAGCCCCAGCATTGTAGAAGACAAGGTAATCGCCTTCGCGCACTTCATTGAGGACGCGGTCCCATGCAAAGGTGTCTGTCTCGCAAATATTGCCCACAACTGTATAAATACGTTCGGGTCCGGAAGGGTTTGAAATATTGGCAATCTTGTGGTAGGCATCGTAGAACATGGGACGTATAAGGTGGTTAAAGCCTGAGTTGACACCCACAAAAACCGTTGCCGTAGTTTGCTTGATCACATTGGTCTTTACTACAAAATAGCCACACTCGCTAACCAGGTACTTGCCCGGCTCGAACCATATCTCCAGGCTGCGACCATACTCCTTTTCAAATTCTTTTACCGCCTCCGTAAGCTTCGCACCCAATGTTACTACATCGGTCTCAGGGTCACCTTCTTTATACGGCACTTTGAAACCGCTACCCAAGTCAATAAATTCAAGCGAGTTGAAATGCGAAGCAATTGAAAACATTACTTCCAGGCTTTGCAGAAAGACATTTACATCCTTTATCTCGCTACCGGTGTGCATGTGCAAACCCTGAACATGCAGATCGGTGGTTTTGACAATTCGCTCAATGTGTCGCATCTGGTGGATAGATATACCAAATTTGCTATCTATATGACCGGTCGAAATCTTGTAATTTCCCCCCGCCTCGATATGGGGGTTAATGCGAATACATACCGGGTAGGTGTTACCAAATTTATTACCGAAACGTTCCAGAATGGATATGTTGTCAATGTTAATATTAACACCAAGCGTCATCGCATCAGCTATTTCGTTGAAGTCGACACAGTTAGGAGTAAAAAGCACTTGTTTGGGGCTGAAGCCGGCTTTGAGGCCCAGCATTACCTCATTGATACTTACGCAATCAAGATTGGCGCCCAGCTGCTTCAAATATTTCAAAATATTGATATTGGTAAGCGCCTTACAGGCATAGAAAAAACGTGTGGGATGACCTTTAAATGCCTCGGTGAGTTTATCATATTGCTGGGCGATCTTCTCTGCGTGATACACGTAAACCGGTGTACCGAATTCATTGGCGATGGTGATCAATTGACCATTGGTAATCGGCTGATACATAAGAGCGCGAAATTAATACACAGTTTTTATTTGAAAAAAACAAGCTGAGAATGCATATTTTGTTAACTTAGTGATTAATATCATGTATCTTTTATCAATCTGAACCTTAAAAAAATGCTCCCCCAGCGATACATTAAAACCCTCGTGGTATGCCTGACACTGCTTACATGCGGCGTGGCGCGTGCACAAGTGGCGGCCTTTTCATCAAACGTTACAAGCGGTTGCGCACCGCTGCTCGTGCAATTCAATAACCAATCAACCGGTGCCACGTCCTACTATTGGGATTTCGGAAACCTTGGGACCTCGACGCAGGTATCGCCCCAGACTACATACACTACTCCGGGCACCTACACCGTAACACTTATTGCCTATAATGGGCCGAACTCAAATACTATTACGCATACTATAACGGTATACGATAACCCGGTAGTGAGTTTCAGTGCAAGTCCTACAACGGTATGCCCTGGTGTGCCGGTACAATTTACAAATACTTCCACCCCGAACACGCCAGGCAATGCGACCTACCTTTGGGATTTTGGTGACGGTAACCAATCGACGGCACAAAATCCATCGCATCCATATGACGTGGGTGGAACTTATAATGTGACTTTAAAAGTGACGAACAGCGGAGGATGCCAAAGTACGCTTGTAATACCATCATTAGTTACCGTGTATCCTAAGCCAGAGGCCGATTTCAGCGCCCCGGTAACGTCATTTTGCCATGCTCCGGGTGTTGTTACATTTACTAACAATACCACGGGAACCGCTCCTTTGACGTATCTATGGTTGTTCGGAGACGCTACTCAAAGCACCCAGGCCACCCCGCCTGCTCATAGCTATAACTCAGGCAGCTTTACGGTGACATTGGTGGCAACGGATGGCAACGGGTGCAAAGACAGCCTGAAAATGGTGGACTATGTGCAGGTACAGTCAAACTCAGGCAGCATCGGCGGCCCTACCCAGGGCTGTGCGGGACAAGTAGTAACCTTTACCAATACAACACCGCCACCTGTTACCAGCAGCCTTTGGGACTTTGGCGATAACACGACAGGCGTGGGTGCCAGTGTTTCGCATGCTTATGCAGCAGCCGGCGTGTACACGGTGCGCCTTGTTACACTGGCGGCATGCCCGGATACAGTCTATAAAACGATCGATATACACCCTAAGCCTTACATTGATTTCAGCTACAGCCCAAACAACCCTTGTCCGCAGCCAGACACGATAAACTTCACGAATCTGACAGTAGCAGGCAGTTCTTACAAGTGGTCGTTTGGAGATGGGGATACATCCGCGCTGACCAACCCTTCTCATATATATACCAGCGCCGGTCCTTTTGACGTGAAGCTTGTGGCCACTAATACATATGGCTGCACAGACTCCCTGACCAAAACAGCGTATATATACCTGCAGTCGTTCGATATTTTCCCCAATGCTTCCGTAATGGGCGGTTGCGCCCCGGTGAGTACTACCTTCTCATACACCAATGCATACAACAACCCCATCATATCGCAATTATGGGACTTTGGAGATAACACCCCTACGTCTACACTCCCATCTCCTTCGCACGTGTACACTAATGTAGGTACATATACAGTAACACTTACTGTAGTGTCAGCAAACGGCTGTACAAAAACGACAACCCTTACTATACAGGCCGGTGTGCACTCCACACCGCAGTTTACCGCTTCGCCGCTTACTGCCTGCGTGCATGAACCGATAACGTTCTATAACACGTCTATAAACGCGACAGATTTTACATGGGATTTCGGGGACGGGTTTACCAGCGGTGACAGTGCGCCAGTGCACCATTACCTGTACGATGATACCTTTGACGTGAGGCTTATTTCTTATAACCACGGCTGCCCGGATACGCTGATACGACCAAAATACATTCTGATATACCCATCGACTGCAAGATACCAGATACAGTATAGCTGCGACACTGTAAACAAGGTAACCATCACTAACCAATCGACCCCGTATACATCATTTGTATGGAGCTTTGGAGATAACACCTTTTCGACGACAGACACGAGCCCCGTACACTTATACCCGGGACTGGGCACCTTTCCGATAAAACTGGTCACCTACAATAGTACCTACGGGTGTAAGGACTCCCTTATCACGAATGCCAGGATACTGAACCCTAAGCCGGACTTTACGGTGGGGGATACCACTATCTGTAAGGGGACCAACTCTCATTTTGTCTCGATAATAGACTTCCAGGGGGGGCCTCAGTCGTCGGTCTATAACCGAACCTGGACGACAAATAACATTACACAGAACCAACACGATACCGCGTACTACAATTATGTGTACCCGAACCGGGGCGTATATGATGTGACCCTGACGATAATGGACGAGCATAACTGCCTGCACAGTACCACCAAACAACATTATATGACGGTGGCAGCTCCTATTGCCGGCTTCAGTGCGGTACCACCAACCGGTTGCCTGCCGCTGACAGTACAGTTTACAGATACCAGTGTGGACCAGCCTGGTGTATATGACACGATACGTAAATGGGATTTCGGCTATGATACTGCAACGGTAGCCACTGCTTCTACCAGCTACACCTACACTACACCGGGAAGCTATTATGTAAAGCTGACGGTAACTGACAACCTGGGATGCACGGACAGCATAATCAAATTCAATTTTATCACTGCGCAAAAACCTGTTGCGGCATTTAGCTCCCCTAATGCTTACCCCTGCCTGAATGATTCAGCACATTTTGTGAACACTTCAACCGGCAAGCCCCCGCTAACATCACAATGGAACTTTGGGGACAACACTACCTCAACCGCGACCAACCCGGTGCATTTGTATACCGACACAGGCAAATATACCGTGACCTTGATCGTAACAGATTCAACCGGCTGCAGCGATACCAGTGTAATGACACAGTATATAAAGGTCACACATCCACATGCGAGCTTTACGATGAATGATACGCTGGGCCTCTGCTCGCCTATGCAGGTAAACTTCACCAGTACCTCGTCGGGTGCAACAAGTTACAGATGGGATTTCGGCAACAATAACTCTTCAGTGGCTGCGAACCCGACCAATCTTTATGTGGAACCGGGACATTACACTGTCCGGTATATAGCACTTAATTCGCACGGCTGCGCAGACACCACCTATGGCAGCCTGACGCTCCTGGGGTACGCCGGTGCTTTCACTTATTCTCCACTTGATGGCTGTACACCGCTGTTTGTCAATTTCACAGCAACCACGGTCAATATCGATAGCATGACCTGGGACTTTGGCGATGGAAATGTGATAAAAGGCGGTACTACAATGACCCACGTCTATCAAATTCCGGGCACGTACCTGCCCCTGGTTATTTTCGGCGACACAGCGGGTTGCCACAGTGTGAGCCTCGGCCTGGATACGCTGCGGCTGGACGGCCTGGTGACAGACTTTGAAGTAAGCCCTAATTATATATGCCAGGGGGGCACCGCTGCATTCCGCGATACACAATCGAGCATAGCGACTTACAAATGGACCTTTGACAATGGCGAAACAAGCACGGCAGCCGAGCCCGCACACTATTACGGAGCGCCAGGCACCTACCCTGTAAACCTGATCGTATTCACTAATACAGGTTGCAGCGATACCGTGGATAAAGATGTTACGGTATACCCGCTACCAACCATCAAGGCCTTTGGCGACACTACGATATGCGAAAAAGACAGAGCGCTTCTGCAGGCCGAGGGTGGTGTGAGCTATGTATGGTCGCCAATAGACAACATGACCTGCCCAACCTGTGACACTACCTATGTGAAACCACCGCACAACATGACCTTTACGGTGACGGGCACCGATGAGCATGGCTGTAAGAATGACGACAGTGTAAGCATTAACCTGAGAGAGTGCAACTGTATCGTATCGCTGCCGACAGCCTTCACACCGAATGGAGATGGCAAGAATGACCGCTTCAAGCCAATAGTAACGGATATGTCTGCTATACACATCGAGATATATAACCGTTGGGGACAGCCGGTTTATTACAGTACTTATACCGACCATAGCTGGGACGGTACCTATAAAGGCGTGCCCTGTGACGCCGGTACCTACTATTACTTTGTGAAGGTGAAGTGCATAATGGGGCAGGAAGTGGTGAAAAAGGGCGACCTTGAACTGATCAGATAAGACCAACCATTGCAAAACCGGCTGTTAATCACCGTCGGCGGGTCTGATATAAAATTAATTATATCAGATTAGAATATTTATTAACTTTATTGTTGGTATACCCTTACTTTATTTAAAGGCCTGTAGATGATGCAACTCTATTATCGCAAAATATTTTGTTTAGTATTAACCCTGGGGGCAATTACAAATGCCTATGCACAGCCCCATGCCAATTTTTCAGCAAACTACACCAGCGGCTGCGCGCCCCTTGTAGTGCAGTTCAATAATTTATCAACCGGCGCTACTACATACCATTGGGATTTTGGCAACAATAACACCTCTGTGTTAGCAAATCCGGCAACGACCTATACACAACCAGGTACCTACACTGTGACCCTTATAGCGTACAACGGGCCGAACTCAGATACCAAGACGATCACCAACTATATTACTGTCCACAGCAATCCCATTGTGAACTTCAGTGGCACCAATTTATCCGGCTGTCCGGGTTTTACAGCCAGCTTTACAGATAATTCGAACCCGCAGGTGCCGGGGCCGGCTACTTATTACTGGGATTTCGGGGACGGTTACTTTTCCACTTCACAAAGTCCCAGCCATAACTATGCGACGCCTGGATATTATAATGTGACCCTTAGTGTGACCAACGCACAAGGCTGTGTATCGACGTTGGTGAAGCCCAATTACGTGCATGTATTCACCCCGCCGAGCGTGCACTTTACTGCGAACACCACCGTGTTCTGCAGCCTGCCCGCCACCGCGACCTTTACCAATACTACTACCGGGACGGGCCCTTTAACTTATTTGTGGGATTTTGGGGACTTTACAACGGATAATACAGCGAATCCGCCCCCGCATACTTATAATAATACCGGCAATTATACGGTTACGCTGACCGTAACCGATGCAAATGGATGTACAGGCAGCTATTCGGTCAACAATTTCATTTCGGTACAGCAGTATAACGGCAGCTTTACAGGAACAAGCGCAGTCTGTCTCGGAACTATTGCAAGCTTCACCAATACCTCGCCTGCACCTATCACCAGTACCACCTGGGACTTCGGCGATAACACCACAGGGACCGGCACACCGGTAAGCCACCTGTACACCGCGGCAGGCACCTACACGGTGAAGCTCATTACGCAAAGCGGCGCCTGCTTTGACACTGTAACTAATACCATCGTGATACACCCGATGCCGGATACGGCATTTACATATACACCTGTAGCGCCCTGCCCGCCTCCGGCCACCATACAGTTTAACAACCAAACCGTAAACGGCAATACTTACTTATGGGATTTTGGCGATAACACAACGTCTACGGCGGTTAACCCGAGCCATACTTATACCGCCCAAGGGCCATATGACGTAACCCTGATCGCTACAAGCCAGTATGGCTGTACCGACACAATGAAAAAGAAACAGTATATAAACCTGCATTCTTTCAAATTATATGCTTATTCGGACAAGACGGGAGGTTGTGCGCCGGTAACGGTGCATTTTATGGACTCTGTGGATTATTACCAACCGATCGTTTCGTGGACATGGGATTTCGGCGATAATACCACCTCGAACCTGCCCAGCCCCACGCATACGTATAACAACGTGGGTGTTTACACAGTTGTACTTACCTGCGTGTCTGCAAATGGATGTGTGCAACATGACACATTGGAGATAGGCGCGGGAACACAACCCACTGCTAACTTTGTTGCCGCCCCAACGACGGTTTGTATAAATGAGGGTGTACACTTCACAAACCTGTCGACCAATGCAACCGACTACCTGTGGTACTTCGGCGACGGAACCGACACCAGCAGCGATCCAACCCATATCTACAATAACGATGGTGTATTTACTGTGACGCTGATCGCATACAATAATGGCTGTCCGGATACCATGACACTACCCAACCTGGTGACGGTGCACCCACCGGTGTCAGGATTTGGCATAACGTATAGCTGCGATACACCGACCAAGGTGCAGTTCGTCAATACATCCCATGGCTATACGTCCTTCCTGTGGAAGTTTGGGGATAATACCACCACCGCAACGGACACTAGCCCTGTGCATATTTACCCATCGCTGGGGACATATATTGTCACCCTCGTTACTTATAATAGCGTATACGGCTGCAGTGACTCGACAATGATTCAGATAGAACTTTTGCAGCCGGTTGTGAACTTTACTGCTATTGACACTGCCATCTGCAAAAATGATACAGCTTACTTCAGTTCAACGGTTACCGGGGGTTCGGTGGGCGCTTATGCCTGGACAATGGACAACCATGTATTTCCGGACACGACCCCGACATTCAAATATAAATTCATTGATACCGGCCTTTACACCGTTAAACTTTCGGCGATAGACCCACACGGGTGCCCACGCAGCGCAACAAAAAACAACTACATCCTTGTGGCTAAACCATCAGTAGGTTTCGAAGGGATACCGCCATACGGCTGTGTGCCTCTGAATGTGTTATTCACAGACACCAGCCACGATGTTACCGGTGCGTTTGACGTAACAAGGCAGTGGGATTTCGGCAATGGCAATGCCACGGTTACTACGGCCAGCACCAACCACACGTATAACCTTGCGGGTACCTACAGCGTGAAGCTAATCGTTACAGATAACGTTGGTTGTAAGGATAGCTTGTTAAAGACCAATTATATTAAAGCCTATAAACCTCATGCGGCGTTTGGAGCGAATACGCTATACCCTTGCATCGGTGACACGGCAAGGTTCACAAACGCGTCGTCCGGTGCGACCGTATTGACGGCTTTCTGGGATTTTGGCGATAACACTACCTCCACCGCTTACAGTGCCAAGCATGTTTATTACCAACCCGGTAATTATACCGTGACGCTGGTAATGACGGATACAGTGGGATGCAAGGATACGGCTACTATTACTGTGAGTGTTACCAAGCCCACCGCGTCCTTTACAATGAATGACTCTACCGCCGTCTGCCCGCCGCTGCAGGTATTGTTCACCAGCACATCGCAAAACGCCACAACTTATCATTGGGATTTTGGAAATAATAACACTGCTATTATCGCCAACCCCGCCACTCTGTACACTGCAGCCGGCGACTACGTGGTGCAACTTGTCGCGATCAATAACCATGGCTGTAAGGACACGGCCTACCAACATGTGAAACTGCTGGGCTACGCCGGCGCATTTACCTATGCCCCGCTGCTGGGCTGCGCGCCAATGCAGGTGAATTTCACAGCTAACGTTTCGAATGTACCCAGCCTCATATGGGACTACAGCGATGGTAATATCAGTGCGCCTTCACCGGTCACGACGTCGAGCCATGTGTATACACAGCCCGGCGCTTATGTGCCTAAACTGATACTTAGTGACAGTACAGGTTGCCAAACATCGAGCCTCGGCCTGGACACAATAAAGGTAGATGGCTTCAGTACAGGATATACATTCCAGCCTAATCCTGCCTGCGAAAAAACCACTACTCAGTTCCTTGATACAACCTTTAGTTACTTCTCGCCGGTCACTAACTGGTATTGGCTATTTGACGACGGCCAGAGCAGTACTGTCAGCAATCCGAACCACTACTATGATACACCCGGCGATCATCCGGTATTGCTGGCGGTGAGGAACGGCAATGGTTGCGTGGATACGCTTCGGGATCGTGTTACCGTCTATGCATTGCCGGTCATAACGGCTTCTGCCGACACGGTCGTGTGCCTTGGGGATGCCGCACAATTACAGGGGTACGGTGGCCTATCATACACATGGGTGCCGCCTGTGCATTTGGGTTGTGCCACCTGCCAGACCACCAGTGCTGCACCAAGCAGCGATACATGGTATGTAGTAACCGGGGCTGACGCACACGGGTGCATGAATACCGACACCGTAAAGGTTTCAATTAAAACAAAAACGTCGGGCAATAGCGGCCAGGGAGGTGAAATATGCGATGCGAACAGTATACAACTGCATGCAACAGGGGGTAATATCTATACATGGTTCCCGTCGGACCACATGGACAACAGCAACATAGCAGATCCGACGGTGTGGCCGCATGAGACCACCAACTACATGGTGGTAATAAAAGAGGCTGGCTGTATACCGGATACTCAGCATGTAAAAGTGATCGTTCACCCGAGGCCCAGCCTGTATGCCGGTGAAGACAGGTCGGTAGTGGCAGGCAATTCTACCCAGCTGAAAGCGGTAATAGGCGATGCAGCAAGCTATGAATGGAGTGCCGATCCCACACTAAGCTGCACAGACTGTTACAATCCCGTGGCGACACCCGTGGTCACCACCACTTACACACTGTCCGGTGTTACCGATTGGGGTTGCCGTGATTCAGACCAGGTGACCATAGTGGTGCTCTGCGACCAGAGCCAGGCATTTATTCCCAATTCATTCACGCCAAACGGTGACGGGCAGAATGATGTGTTCTTCCCACGCGGTACAGGTATCACTAAAGTGAAGACCTTCCGGGTGTATGACAGATGGGGGGAATTATTGTTTGAACGCAGGGGCATAGATATCAACGACGAACAAAACGGCTGGGATGGCACTTATAAGGGTAACATACTTAGCCCTGACGTGTATGTATACGTTATAGAGGTGATATGCCAGACGGGTGAACAACTGAACCTGAAAGGCGATATTACGATCATAAGATAAAACCGGCAGTGTGATGAGGAAGCTATTAAAAAAAGGTGCATTGATGCTGGCTTTGCTGGCTGGTGGCCGCGCAACTGGACAGGATGTGCATTTCTCGCAATTCTACGATGTGTCGATATTGAGAAATCCGGCACTTCTCGGGATATTCTCAGGCGACTATAAAGTGGGTGTGGTATACCGTAACCAATGGAGCAGTATCAGCAAACCCTACCAGACAGCTATTGCTTCGGGCGAGGTGAGAATACCTGTGTTTGGAGACGCAAATGATTTTGTAAGCGTCGGCCTGCTGGCTTATTATGATAAAGCGGGGTCTATAGATCTGCAAACCATAGGCGTTTACCCGGCAGTGGCTTACAACAAATCGCTGCACGATGCCAGTAACTCTTTCTTGTCCGTAGGTTTTACCGGCGGATACCTGCAACGTAGCTATGACCCGACAAAGGCTACTTTTAATAACCAATACCAAAATGGCGTCTTCAGCCAGTACAACCCTACCGGCGAACAACTGGGGAACCCTAAAATAAACATGTGGGATGCCGGCGCTGGTATAAGTTTTAGCAGCACAGCTGGTGAAGATAAGCGTGTTAACTACTTTGTAGGCGTTGGAGGTTATCACTTCACGCAGCCTAAAAGCTCCATCGCCAACAATGATCTCATCAAGCTGGATATGAAATGGACCGGCAGCGCCGGAGCAAGTATCAAGCTGAACGGGCCGTTCAGCGTATTTGCCCAAGGCAACTATTCCAGGCAGGGTACCTATAGCGAGATCGTGGTGGGCGGCACCCTGGGCTGGAATGTGATGCTTGATGAAAAGGAAAAACTCTTCTCCGTTAACGCAGGTGGATTTTTCAGAGTGGGGGATGCGCTGGTGCCTACCTTCAGGTTTGAGTACAAGGATTTCACCGTGGGTGTCAGCTATGATGTAAATATGTCGTCGCTTAAGGCCGCCAGCAATCTGCGTGGCGGACTTGAGATCACCCTGTTCAAATCGGGCATATTGCATGAGCCTAACTTTGAAAAGAGCCGCACACTCTGTCCGCAATTCTTCGACTAAGGCCGGTTTCTTTTATTAAGTTTACGGGAACAACTTGCATTCGCAGCTTGTGTCATCAGAGCATGGGCAATAAGACACCGACACTGATATTTACGCATATACCCAAAACCGCGGGCTACACGATGCATATGATTTTGCACCGTGAATACCTGCTGAAGCGCGGTACCGTGTTCGATGCAGACAACATCGGGAAAATAGATCGGTTCAGAAATTTGCCTGAAAGTTTCCGACATAGGCTAAGTATTGTGAAGGGACATCTGTACTATGGCGTGCACCAATACATACCGCGACCGGCGCAATATTTTACCTTGCTGCGCAAGCCCCTTGAACGTACCGTATCGCTTTACAACTACCTGATGGCAGAACCGAATACACCCTTTTATAAAGAAGTGAATGAAAAACAATACACACTCGAGCAGCTTTTTGAGAATGGGTATATATTGAATATCGACAACTGCCAGGTGCGTTTTCTCTGTGGGGCGGGTCCAATTCCATTCGGGCAAGTGAATGAACGGCATTTGCAGATGGCTATTGATAATTTAAGCAACTGCTATGACGCTGTGGGAATATCTGAACACTTTGATGAGTCAATATTGCTGTTTGCAAAAAAATTCGGATGGGCTACGCCATGGTACACCCGACAGAATGAAGGTCGAGGCGGCGGCATAAGACTGTCAGAGCTTAGCGAGGCGACACTGGAAAAACTAAAACATTACAACCGATACGACGAGATACTATATCAAAAAGCAGTGGAGCTCTTCCGGAAGGAAATGGATGCGGCAGGGCCGGGATTCATGGATGAAGTGGCTGCCTTTAAGAAGGAAAATGAATTACGACAAGCTAAGACCGAACGCAACACTCTATTAATGAACTATGTGCGGAAGCTGCGGTTTTATTTGGGACTACAAAAAATGTAAATAAAAAAAAGTCCTGCATGGTTGCAGGACTTTTTAGTGGAACCGGCGGGATTCGAACCCGCGTCCAAACATATGCCCGATAAGCTTTCTACATGTTTATCCCGGTATTTGATTTCAGGAAGCAGCCAGAACCCGGCAAACTTACTACTTCCCTACACTGCTTAAGTTTCGCAACCGCAGCGCAGCAATGCGGTCACTATCCTGATGTTTTTCGATTTAGGCGGCGGCGGCGGTTACAGGCATCCACGCGCGGCGGCCAAAATGGTTACTTAATTTAATTAAGCAGCCATGGCGTAAGAATATTCGCCATTTAAAGTTTGGGTATTCAGATTTACGTGCTAATTACACAACGCACGACATGCTTACACTTACCCTGCCCTATGCTGTCAAAACCAGTCGGCCCCGGTTTCATTTACAGCTAGTATGCTGTCAAAGAACTGGCACAAAGGTACGAAATGTATCGTTTAAAGCCTGTTAAAGCCTCAGGAAGGCAACTGCTTCAGCGCATAGGCAATGATATCGGCGTGGTCGAAAGCTATCTCCGGGAGGTGATGGATATTGAACCACTGGGCGTCGCCAGCATCATCGGCGGCCTTCACCTTGGAAAGGTGCTCCTCTATAAGTGCGTAATAAGCCACAGTTACAGTGCGACCTCTCGGATCGCGCCCGGGCGTGCCGAATGTATATAACTGCCTTGCATGCTCCAGCTTAAGCCCCGTCTCTTCGCGGAGCTCGCGCTTCATGGCATCGTATAGATCCTCGTCGTCGTCAACAAAGCCGCCGGGCAGCGCCCATTGGCCCTTAAAAGGTTCATTTTTTCGCTGTATGAGCAAAACTTTCAGTTGCTCATCAATAATGCAAAAAACGACGGCGTCGACTGTTAGGAGTATGTGCTGATCGATCATAAGTTGAATTCGGCAGTCAAAATTAAAATTCCAAAAAGCTTATTGTATATCATAAATAAAAAACCGTTCCAAACGGAACGGTTTCGTATGTCACAATACAGTTTCTCTTATTTTTTGAATAGCCTGAAGATATCCAGCCCATTGGCATAAAGCATCAGGCCAAGCAGCAATACCAGGCCCACAGTGGTAGCCCGCTCCATTACCTTTTCACTTACCTTGCGGCGGGTAATGATCTCATAAATGAGAAAGATCACATAACCGCCATCGAGGCCCGGGATGGGCAGTAGGTTCATGAAAGCCAGTATGATGGATACAAATGCGGTCAGGCTCAGGAAGTCGTACCAGGAGAAGACCGGCGAGAATAACTTACCAAAGCTTACAATGCCGCCAAGGCTTTCGGAAGCTTTGATCTCCTTCGATGTAAAGAGTAGCCTGAATTGCCGCCAGTAGTTTCCAAATTGCTCAAAAGTGTGAGAGAAGCCCTTAGCCAGTGCCTGTGGAACTGTGTACTTTATCGTGTCAAGTTTTAAAAAGGCATCGTAAGATTTGAATTGGAAATTTGCCAGTTTGTCCTGCTGCAGCTTAAGGCCGTTAAACTGCATGAGCTGCGAATGGTTCCGCAATATGGTGATCGACGCTTCCTTGCCGACATTGGCTTTTTTGATGGCATCAAATTCATCCAGATATGTCACCGGCTGACCATTGATGGCAATAACACTGTCGTTGGCTTTGATACCCGCTTTTTCGGCAAAGCTGCCTTTAACTACCTCGTCAACCACTGCCGGTATCCTTGGTGCAATAAAACCAACGCGCCTGCTCTTAATGATTTTACGGATGGTGCCTTCCGGTATTGGTACGTTTACTGACTGGCCATTACGATCCACCTGGATGGTTTTCGCTTCTGAAAAAATGATCTCACCGACAATCTTATTAAAACGCTCAACCGGCTTTCCGTCGACAGACACGACCTTATCGCCATTTTGCAGGCCTATGCTTTGTGCGGTGCTATCCACCATTATGCCATACTTCGCATTTTGCGTAGGGAGGTACTCTTCGCCCCAGCCTGCGAACATGATCACATAAATGACCATAGCTACCAGCACATTCATGATGATACCGCCTAACATAATGAAAAGACGTTGCCATGCTTTTTTGGAGCGGTACTCCCATGGCTGAGGCGGCTGGGCCATCTGATCCTTATCCATGCTCTCGTCGACCATGCCGGAGATCTTCACATAACCGCCTAAAGGGAACCAGCCGATACCATATTCCGTATCGCCCACTTTCTTTTTGAAAAGTGAAAAATTGAGCAGACCTGAGAATGGGAAAAGGAAATCAAAAAACAAATAGAACTTCTCTACCCGCGTCTTAAAAAGGCGCGCAAAAAAGAAGTGACCGAACTCATGCAACAATATCAAAAGGGATAAAGAGGCTAAGAGCTGCAGCGCCTGCGTGGCGCCGCCGGATATCAAAAGGATGGTATTTAATTGCATTTGCAGGAATAAAATTTAGTGCGACAACTGGCTTTTCTTTACCAGTTCGGCAGCCCTGATACGGGCTTCCTTGTCTGATTGTTCATGATCTTCGAGTCCCGGCTGTTCTATAAACGCAACGCGCGTAGCTACTGTTTCTATCACATCGCTCATTTCTATAAAGCTGACCCTGTTTTGCAAAAAGGCATGTACCACTACTTCGTTGGCTGCATTGAGCACACAGGGTGCATTGCCGCCGCGATACATAGCGTCTTTGGCAAGTGCAAGATTACGGAAAGTTTTATAATCAGGCTGCTCGAAGCTCAATTTAGAAAATTCTTTGAAATCGAGTCTTTTAAACTCATTTTTTACCCTGTCGGGAAAAGCCAACGCATATTGTATGGGCAGCTTCATATCAGGCAGGCCCATCTGGGCTTTTACCGAGCTGTCCGAGAACTGCACCATGGAGTGTATGATGGATTGCGGATGTATCACAACATCGATCTGCTCGTTCTGCAGGCCAAAGAGCCATTTGGCCTCGATCATCTCCAGGCCCTTATTCATAAGGGTTGCACTATCGATAGTAATCTTGGCGCCCATGGTCCAGTTGGGGTGCTGCAGGGCGTGCGATGCTTTTACATTTACCAGGTAGTTAGGCTTGCGGCCAAGGAAGGGGCCGCCGGATGCGGTGAGTATGACCTTCTCTACCGCATTGTATTTTTCGCCAACCAAGCACTGGAATATAGCAGAGTGCTCGCTATCCACGGGCACAATGGCTGCTTTATGCTCCATTGCCAGCCTGGCAACCAGGTCGCCGGCGACAACGAGTGTTTCCTTATTTGCAAGGGCTATACGTTTGCCAGCCCTAACCGCGGCTATGGTGGAATGTAAGCCGGCAAAGCCTACAATTGCGGTTACCACTACGTCGACCGATTCCCATGCAACAACATCGGCAAGCGAGGTATGGCCGGCGAATACTTTAATGGGTAACCCGCCGAGCGCTTCTTTCACCTCAGCGTATTTTGTTTCATCCGTAACAACGACCGCGTTAGGTCTGAACTGCTTTGCCTGGGTTATCAGCAGGTTTGAATTACTGTGCGCACACAAGACCTCTACCTCGAAAAGTTGAGGATGGGCCGCTATCACTTCCAATGCCTGGGTGCCTATGGAGCCCGTAGAACCCAGGATTGCCACTCGCTTCAATTGTGCCATTCTTTTACAGTATTTTTTAATATGGCACTAAGGCCGCTGCAAAGGTATTAAAAATTAACCCGGCACTTATTATTTGCGCCGGGTGCTTTCAAAGCTAAAGGCTATATGCTTAAATTAGCAGGTACATTTTCGTTTTCGGAAAATCTTAACAATTGCGTTATGTTACAGGCTACCACACTGCAATTTCTTAGCAAACTTGGAAAAAACAACAACAAAGAATGGTTCGACAAGAACCGTGACGCATACGCAGTGGCGAAGGAAGACTTTGAGATATTTGTGACAGACATATTGGGCAGGCTGACTAAAACAGATCCGGCATTCAGCCAGTACAAAGCAAAAGACTGCATTTTCAGAATATTCAGGGATGTGCGCTTTTCTAAGAACAAAGCGCCTTATAAAGCCAACTTCGGCGCTTACTTCAGCAGCACTGGCAGGAAAGGCCCCGGGGCTGGCTACTATATTCACCTGGAACCCGGCAAAAGCTTTGCAGGTGGTGGATTATGGATGCCTGAAGGGCCGGTACTAAAAGCGGTAAGACAGGAGATAGACTACAACTTCGCAGAGTTCAAGAAGATCGTCAACGGGGCTAAGTTCAAGAAACTGTTCGGCAAAATCGAGGGCGAGGCGTTGAAGACAGTGCCACAAGGCTATACTGCTGACAACCCGGCGATAGACTATCTAAAAATGAAAAGCTTCGTGGTGACCACCAAGCTTGACGATAAAGATATCACCGCAAAGACCTTTGCGTCTAAGTGCATGGATGTGTTTACAACAATGAATCCTTTAGTAGCTTTTTTGAATAGGCCGATCGAATAATTTAGTTACGAAATACAAGGAATTCAAAAGGACGGTCGCTGATGACCTGCTTCTTTTTTCTTCCCCCTTTTTGCCGGTGCCGTGTAGCGTTATGGTACACGTCCAGCATCTCAGATGAGCGCATAACCTGCTGCTCAGTGTCTACCTTACTAACGATAGACATCAGCTCATCTATCTTCTGATCAAAATCATCTTGCCAGTTCTGCGCCACCTTCGTGGTGACGAGCAACTCGCGTGTCTGCTGCTTCATTGGGTTTGTTTTTTTGAATGCCGGATAATTTCCTTTTTAGAAAATTAAACCAATTTTTTTCAAAAATGCAATATCATTTTTGAACATATTTTGTAAACTGTATAAAACGCGCATGTATTAATAAAAAGATAATCCCCTGGCGAGGCAACGCCAATAGCTAGCGCCATTAAAGGTTTTGCACTAGTAAAACTGCGTGAGGTAAGGATAGCGCTGTTGGTAAAGCTCTTTTACTTTGCCGAGAATGGTGCTGCGCAGTTCGTCAATATTGCGCCGTTGTGTTGCGGAAATAAATACACATGAACCATTAGTTTCATGCTCCCAGCGCCTTTTCAGTTGATTGAGCAGATCCTGTTTTACTTCATCGTCCAGCCACTCATCGAAGGTGCGCTCCTCGTAAAGGTCCATTTTGTTGAAGATGGTGAGCACCGGCTTGTCGAAGGCCCCAATCTCCTGCAGTGTTTTGTTCACCACGCCCATCTGGTCTTCATAGGCGGGGTGCGAAATATCCACTACGTGCAGGAGACAATCTGCCTCGCGCACTTCGTCCAGTGTGCTTTTAAAACTTTCCACCAGGTGGTGAGGCAGCTTGCGGATGAAACCTACCGTGTCGCTGAGCAGGAAAGGAGTTTGTTCATAAACGACTTTGCGGGTGGTAGTGTCGAGTGTAGCGAAAAGCTTATTCTCGGCAAATACTTCCGACTTGCTGAGTAGGGTCATAATGGTACTCTTGCCCACATTAGTATAACCCACCAGCGCCACCCGAATATAAGTGCCGCGCTCTTTACGCTGGGTAATGGCTTGTTTGTCTATCTCAGCCAGCTTTTTGCGAAGCAGGGCTATTTTGTCTTTTACTATACGGCGATCGGTTTCTATTTCCGTTTCACCGGGTCCTCTCGAGCCGATACCGCCGCCTTGCCTTTCCAGGTGTTTCCACATGCCTCGCAGGCGGGGCAGTATGTACTGGTATTGCGCCAGTTCTACCTGCACCTTGGCCTGTGCGGTTTTGGCGCGGCGTGCAAAAATGTCGAGTATCAGGTCACTGCGGTCGATGGTTTTGATGCCCAGTTCGTCGCTGATATTGCCTATCTGCGCACCGGTAAGCTCATCATCGAAAATAGCCAGGTCAATACCTTTAGCCTGTACGTATTTCTTTATTTCCTCCAGCTTCCCTTTACCTACGAAAGTGCGGCTATCAGGATTGGGTAATTTCTGAATAAATATTTTCTCCGTCTTAGCCCCGGCAGTTTCTGCCAGGAAAGCTAATTCGCTGAGATATTCACGGAGTTGCTCTTCGGTCTGTTGTTTATAAACCAGCCCCACGAGCACTGCCCGTTCCTCATTTTCAATTATTTGTTTGTTTTCTATCACCTGCAGCCTTATACAAAAACCATCCCGCGGGATGGTTTAGTTTTTTGCAAAATTACGTTATAAAATGCTATTATGCTCAAAGCAGTCGTTCCTGTTCGCGCAGCCAGCGTTCCGGTATCTCGTCGTTGCTGGCGGTGATGTAATCGCTATAGGAGCAGGGTACGAAAGAGCGGTTAGGAAGCTTCATCCACCAGCGGTTGGTACGTTTGCTCTTGAGGAATACTGTATCATTATCTGTAAAGGTGACGTGGAACACAATGAATTCATCTCCTTCTTCCAGCTTTGCTTCGCTTTTGCGCACCAGGTAGCCATCTACGAAGTACCACACCATTTGCGATATCAGGCGGGCGGTCATATTATGGTTGTCGTGGCTGGAGTCGTATCCATATACACCTAGCGAAGTGAGGACATTACTCATACCTGCATAGCGTGTAAGCATACATGCTTCATCCCCGGTGAAACCATTAGGAGAGCCATTTATGTTCACAGGTGCATCGCTGTAGCGAACAGCCGAGATATCGAAGCTGAACAGGTTGCTGGTGCGCAGCACCGGCTCCATGTCTTCGATATGTTCGCGCACCTTGCCCAGCCGGTAAAAGTCAAAACGCAACTTATCAAGTGTCTCCAGCATGCGCGGATGTGCATAATAGCTCTGGAAGCCTATATGGCTGTAATGGCCGATGTAATTGGGCTGAGACGTAAGCATATTCATCAGGTAGCTATGCTCGGTGATCTCCTCGGCTTCGTCTAGGTCTATGAGCATGTCGGCGACAGAAGCATTTATCATCTGTTCTGACTTCTTAAATGCTTCATACTGCTCCAGTGTCAGGTCCTGCGAACCGCCAAGCACGATAACGATCTTGCCCGCAAGCTGCAGTTCGTGCAGCACGGTGCGCAAGGCAGCCCGTGTATCGTCGACTGATGCACCGCAACGTATATTGCCGGCGTCAGCTATCTTCACGGCTGCGTGCCAGTGGTACAGTTTGTACAGTTCCTCACGTACGGCATCAGGCCCTGCATTGCTGAACTCAGCTTTCCGGTTGCGCCCGCGCCATTCGCCGCAGCCTACCAGCACGATATCGGCCTCGTCCCAATCAAAACTGTTTTCCGTAAGGCACATGATATTCGCACCCCATTGCAGCGACTGGTAAGCGCCTGGCGCCTTGCTCTCTATGAAATGTTGTGGATCAAAAAAAGGTTTGAGATCTTGCATGTAATGGTGTTAATTGAACCGGCTAAAAATACACACAAATAATTCACGCCCGCTAATAGATAACGGGGAAAAGCAATTTTATTGCACGCCCGGATTGCAACTTGTCGCTTTCGTTTTGTTAAAATATATTTTAATATCAAATTAGCGCCCGAAATCCTCGTTGTTTTTTCTATTTTTGGGCGATAAGCATAATTAATGTCAACCGGAAAAAAAGCAAAACCATCCTATGCGAACGCCATCATTGGCGTATCGCTGGTGCTCTTCCTTTTGGGCACCCTTGGCTGGCTGGTGCTCAACGGGCGTGCGCTTACGCGTGCTTTCAAGGAAGATGTGGAAGTGGCTGTTGACTTTCATGACAATACCAAGGATGATAATGTGCAAAGGATGAAAGAGATGCTGGACAAGCAGCCTTTTGTGCGCGAATCGAGGATCATTACCAAGGAAGAAGCGATCAAGATGCAGAGTGAGATAGAGGGACAGAATATCCAGGAATTCCTTGGCTACAACCCGTTATTTACCTCTATCGTATTAAAACTGCATTCGGGTTATGTTAACAAAGACAGCCTGGAGCGGGTGAAGCAGTTCATCATGCAGAGTAACGTGGTGCGCGATGTTACTTATCCGAAAGTAGTGGTGGAACAAATGAACAACAACTTCCGGAAAATAGGCATCATACTCGGAGCTATCTCGCTTATACTGTTCATAGTTGTGGTGGTGCTGATTGACAATACGGTGCGCCTTGCGATGTTCAGCAACCGCTTCCTGATCAAGACCATGCAGATGGTGGGCGCCACTCGCTGGTTCATATCTCGTCCATTCGACCAGAGAGCCGTAGTTAATGGCCTGATCAGCGGCGTTATTTCGGTTTCAGCCTTGTGGCTCGTTATCTCATTTGCGCAAAAACAGTTGCCGGCGATCAGTGTATTAAACGATACCGGCATGCTGATATTTTTGATGGTCATGATGATAGTGCTGGGTATTTTGATATCCTTGGTAAGCACGCACAGGTCTGTTGTGAAATACTTAAAAATGCACGTGGACGACCTGTATTAGAGAACAATCCTTATTTTTACGTACAATCCTGAATATTATGTCTACTACAAACAAAGCACAAACACCACCTGCGCAGCCTAAAAGCAGTGAAACATCAAAGCGAGTGGCAAAACAGGAACAGCCGTTGGGCAACCAGGATTTCCTGTTTGACCGCAGTAACTATATGTGGATGATAGCTGGTGTGGTGCTGATCATCATCGGTTTTATGCTGATGGGTGGTGGCAAAAGCCCCGACCCGCACAAATATAATTTTGACGAGATATACAGCTTCCGCCGCATTACACTGGCACCTATTATAGCCTTGATCGGCTTTGGTGTAGAAGTATATGCGATCATGAAAAAGCCTGCACAGCAAGCACAATAATATTTCATCGCAACGAAATTTGGAAAGCGTCCCTAAAGGGATGCTTTTTTATTGTTTGCCGTTCAATAAACCCAGGCTGTTTCTTGGCTGCAGGTAGAGAAATCCTTAAATTTAAGTATGAAATTCAGAACGATCGAGTACCTGAAGAGAAGGAAAGCACAACGTAAAATGCAACACCCCACCGATTTAAAGTCATTCCTGGAGGCGGAGCTTACGCTTTGCCACAATACCGTGATCAGGAAGCATATCAAAAAGACGCTGGAAACCTTAAGCAATACAGATGGTTTGCCACAGGGCGGTCAGGCTTAATTGCAAAAAAATAAAAAACTAGATTTTCTTTTGGGGGTAAATGAGCTGGACTTTACCTTTCTCATCGCTTACAGCGATAGGCGTGTTATTCTTAATGCTGTCTTCTATGACCTTATCGATACCCTTCTGGATACCTGCCATTATGATTTCCCTTAAGCGGACGTACTTCGCATCAAGCGCCATATGTTCTTATTTTTTCCCAGATCGCTGCATCAAAAACCGCTTCCGTATCAAGCGCCGATCCTTCCGCAACGATCATCCTGTGAGCGGTAGAATTGTCGGCGACAATCCAATAATCGCATACAGGAATGAACAAAGTTAGTAAATTTTTTATTCCCTTATCATAGCGGCGCCTGATGACCTCCGGAGGAATATTATGACCGCCTTTTGTTACCCTTAAAAGCACCCTTTCCATAGCAAGTTCAGGGCTATTGAGCCAGAAGAACACTAAAGTCACATTATAGCCTCTTGCCTTGCATTTTTTTATAGTATTCACGTAGCTACGTGTACTCAGAGTGGTTTCAAATGCGAAACTTTCGTTATCTGATATGAGCTCATCGATGCGCTGTAGCATGATGCGGCCGGCCTCGATAGCAACACCTTGAGGATTGAATGGAGAGATGCCCCTTGCTATCTCGTCGGCATTCACGTATTCCTTACACTCAAGCATGTCGGGCAGCAGGCTAAAGGAGGCCGTGGTTTTGCCCGCGCCGTTAGGACCAGCTATTATGTACAAAGTAGGCATGATTAGCGGGGGTAAAAGTACTTAAGAAATCGGATGCTTTACCAAAGGTTTTTCCCCTAAGGCAGTGCAATTTTTCATAGTTTTATGCCATTCCATTTTACAGGCCAAAAGCAGATGAATAAAGCGAATCTCGTCTCCGGTTTGAAAAACCTGCTTCACCGCAAGGAGTTACAGGGTGCTGTTGCTTCGTTGATGGTGAAAGACGAAAAGGGCAACACGCTGCTTGCTTACAATCCCGGCCTTTTCATGGTGCCCGCTTCGACCATGAAGCTTATCGCGACCTCGGCCGCACTTTTGCTACTTGGTCCGGACTACCGCTTTCAAACTAAGGTTTATTATACCGGCACTTTAAACAACGGCACAATAAATGGCAACCTTATCATGAAAGGCCTGGGCGACCCTACGCCGGGTTCCCATTACTTCGATGAAACAAGCCCGCAGCAATATTTTGGGAAAATATTGCAACTGTTGAAGGCACATTCGATAAGCAATGTAGAAGGCGATATTGTTATCGACGATACCTATTTTGGCGATCCCCTTAATTATCAGGACTGGACGCTCGAAGACTACCCCTGGTACTACGGCGCACTGCCGAAGGCTTTCAACTTTATAGACAATTGCTTCGCAATAAAGCAAAATGGGGCCGGCATATCTATCGCGGATATACCCGGTATCGACAAGAATTCACTGCGAAAGGAGTTTGAAGTATTTACGCATGTGGATATAGATGAGATCAAAGCCACGGGCAGCCCCGGTTGCGAAAAAATATCGGTCTATATCAACCCGAATCTTGACCATTCAAAGTATAAGGAAGAGAAACTTTCCCTGGCCGATCCTGCAAGGATATTCAAAGGAAGTTTCAAAGAGTATCTTAAAGCAAATGGGGTTACCACATCAGGACACAGTGCAGCTGACAAGAACCTGCAAGAGCTGGGCACTGTCAGCTCTCCCGCTTTGTCCGACATTGTGAAGAATACACATTTCGACAGCATCAACCTTTTCGCCGAATGTATCGCGATCGCAGTTCAAAAAGCATTGGAGTCCAAACAGCAAAATATGAATGACCATTGGCAGCATGCTATCGGCAATAGCACATTCATTGCCAGCGATGGCAGCGGCCTGTCGCGGAAAAACCTGGTGACCACAACCTTTCTGGTTGACATGCTTTCTTTCATGGTGCAGGACAACAATAAGGCTTTAGGCTTCGCACAAACCCTGCCGGAATTGGGGAAGGAAGGAACAGTGAAAAACTACTGCAAGGGGATAGCGGCAAAAAATACAGTGCGGCTCAAAACCGGTAGCATGGGGAAGGTGAGGTCCTTCGCAGGCGTTGTTGAAGGACAGGAGAAGCTTGTTTTCGCCATGATCTTCAACAATTATCAATGCTCCGAGGGTGAGATACGCAGCCTTTGTAATGACATTTTAAAAGAACTTGCAACAGCCTGATGGCTAATTAACCGATAATGATCAAGACGAAACAAATAGTAATTGACGGGTTGCTCTCTACCTATACCGAAGATGGAGAGGGCAGCCCGGTAATATTGCTGCATGGCTGGGGCTGCATGGCCGGCACCTTTAAGGATGTGCAGAGCGAACTGGCTAAAAGCCACAGGGTATATGCCGTGGATTTCCCCGGCTTTGGCAGCAGCGACGAACCGGAAGATGTATGGGGCATCGAAGCTTATGCAGAATGGACACAAAAACTAATCTCAAAGCTAGGCATTGCAGATCCGGTTATCCTGGGCCATTCATTTGGCGGCAGGGTAGCCCTGATACTTAATACGAAAACAAAGATCAGCAAGCTGATACTGACGGGCGGTGCAGGCCTGATATTGGACGAGCATATAGAAATACGCAAGAAGAACGAGGGCATCAAAAAAGCGAAAGGCTTCTTTGAAAAGATACTGCCTAAGTCAACTTTCGAGAAGGTGAAAGATAAAATGGTGGACATGATGGGCTCGGCCGACTACAAAGCTGCAAGCCCTAAGATGCGGGAAGTACTTAAGCGAATACTGCACGAGGACCTGAAAGAATACGCTATGAAGATACAGGTGCCGACTCTATTGGTTTGGGGTGAGAATGACACCGCCACGCCGGTAGCCATGGCTAAAGCTTTCCATGAATACATTAAGGGCTCGCAGCTTAATATATTGCCCGATGCCGGCCACTACGTGTTTATTGATAAAAAAGAACAATTTTTAGAACTTGTAAACAACTTCCTGAAAGTATAGCCCATGCAGCTCACCATCCATCTACTGTCTTTCGTTGCTTTATTCTTTTACGTTGCACTGTTGCTAAAGGAAGAACTGCATATGATGCAGCTCAACTCCTACTTTAATGAACGCTACATTAAGTGGCTAAAGGAAAATGTACGCAGCCGCTACGATGTTACCAAACTAATGGTGCTTGCATCGATAGTGGTGTTTTATTTTTATAGTCATCTAGCTACCGCGACGCTGATATTTGCTACATCGGTTTGGGGCTGCATCGTATTGCTTCGCAAGAAGTCGAAAAAGAAGCTGGATTTCACCCCGAGGGCAACGCGCTTATACATCGTGGAATTATTGTTGGTTGTACTAGCCCTGGTCGCTGCTTATTTTACTGTTTCGGCTAAATATATCCCCGGCGTGCTGTTTATCGCTATCGGCTTTTCATTTGTCATCATGATAGTGGCTAATATCCTTATAAAGCCGGTTGAGAAAATGATCAACCAGGGCTATATCAATGATGCCAAAAAGATATTGGCTTCACGACCGGACCTCATTAAGATCGGCATCACCGGTAGCTATGGCAAAACGAGCGTAAAACATTTCCTGCATGCTATCATGTCGGAGAAGTATAATACCCTAATGACGCCCGGAAGCTACAACACAACACTTGGCGTGGTGCGCACTGTGAGAGAGTACCTTCAGCCGGCTCACGAGGTGTTCGTCATAGAAATGGGTGCCAAGAAAGTAGGCGATATCAAAGAGATATGCGATATAGCCCACCCACGCTATGGCATCATAACGGCTATAGGCCCGCAGCACCTGGAGACTTTTGGCTCGATAGACAATGTGCGGAAAGGAAAGTTCGAACTGGTGGCCGGCCTGCCCGGTGACGGCATTGGGTTCATCAATGGCACAGACCTTGACCCCAATAACCTCCCTGCCGCTGCCCGGGCAAAGATTATCACCTTCAGTGCCACCGGGGATACACAATACAAGGGAGCCAATGTGGCCTACAAAGGGCTGGGAATGCACTTCGATGTGTATAAAGGGAACGATAAGGTGCTTAGCCTGCAGACAAAACTCCTTGGCGAGCACAATGTATCTAACCTCGTGGCTGCCTGTGCCGTGGGCCTGGAGCTGGGCGTGGAAACCTACCTGATCGAGAAAGCGGTGAAACAGATAGAAGCCGTGAACCACCGCCTGGAAGTAAGCAGGCTTGCCAATGGTGTAACCATCATAGATGACGCCTTCAACTCAAACCCTGTAGGTTCACGGATGGCCGTTGAAGCCCTAAAGCGATTCGAGGGCAATCAAAAGATCATTATCACACCGGGCATGATCGAGCTGGGCGCGAAAGAATATGAGCTTAATTTCGAATTTGGGGTTCATATAGCAAAGAACTGCGACCTTGTTTTCCTCGTAGGCGCCAGCAGAACAAAACCTATACAGGAGGGCTTAAAATCTGTAAATTTTCCGGACGATAAATTATATGTTTGCAAAAATTTGCAGGAGGCCAACGACAAGGTGAAGACAGTGATGAAAGCGGGTGACGTGGTATTGTATGAAAATGACCTTCCTGATACGTTTAACGAATAAATCAGCATCAAGATAAAATGAAAAAAGTAGGGGTATTTTTTGGCGGACGTTCTGTAGAACATGAAATTTCTATCATCTCGGCCATGCAGGTAATGAAGGCGATGGACAAGACAAAGTATGAAGTGGTACCTGTATATATTTCTAAAGAAGGCGTTTGGTACACGGGCCCATGGCTGATGTACATCAACAACTTCAGGAACTATAAGAACCTGATGAAGAATGTGACCAAGGTACTTCCTTCAATGAACGCTGGTGAAGGCACGCTGTTGAGCTATCCCGAAGGTCTTTTGAAGTCGAGTAAAGTAATAGCGAAGCTGGATGTGATATTGCCGGTATTTCATGGCACGTATGGTGAGGATGGTTGCTTCCAGGGCATCTTCGAAGTAATGGGTGTGCCGTACGCAGGCTGCGGTGTTGCTGCAGCGGCGATAACGATGAACAAATCTTTCACCAAGGAGATCTGCAAAGCAGTTGATATCCCCATTATAGAGTACTACAAACTTGATAGCGATTCATGGTTCCGGGAGAAGAACACACACCTGGCCGCCATCGAACAGCGCTTCAAATACCCTGTGATCGTAAAACCGGATGACCTGGGCTCGAGCATCGGCGTCAGTAAAGCAGCCAATGCGCAAGACCTTGAAAATGCGATCGATGTTGCTGCTTCTTATACCAACAATATCCTCATCGAACGATGCGTAACGGCTATCAAAGAGGTAAACTGCTCTGTTGCCGAGATCGGTAACGAGATCAAAGTATCTGAGTGCGAAGAACCTGTTATCAGCGGTGCTGAGCTGCTGAGCTTCGACGAGAAATATATGAATGCAAGCCAGGCCAGCGAAGGTATGGCGGGTACGAAGCGCAAGATTCCCGCAGATATATCTGCACAGATGAAAGCCGACATACAAGGCTATGCTGCTAAAATATTTAAGCATCTAAACTGCTCAGGCGTTTGCCGTATTGACTTCATCGTTGATGAGAGCAACCAGTCGGTATACATGAACGAGATCAACACGATACCCGGTTCGTTGGCATTCTATCTCTGGGAAGCTACCGACAAAAAATTCGCTACGCTGATATCAGAACTATTAGAGACAGCCATCAAACGTTTTGCCCGCAATGCAAAAACGAAAAAGACGTTCAAGTCGAACGTCCTTTTCAATATCGATGGCTCTAAGCTTTCGGGTAAGCTAGGCTAATAATACCGCATATTTATTTTGGTTGCTGAGCCTTGGGGTTGCTTCCACGTAAATCATAAGCGACACCCACTCTCAGGCCGAAATAGCTGGACGGATATTTGTCGGCAAGCGCTTGCGATGGGCTTCCGGTGCTTGTAGAGGCAGTGCTGCTATAGTTCTTTGTAAATTCTGTCTCTTTTTGTGAAGTATTAAGTGAACCGAGCTGATCAACACCATTAACGCTGTATTTTGTGAGTGTCCATTTATCTTCCATGAACGAGCTGGTACGATAATCAAGTTCTCCGTAAAGGTTCAGGCCACCGCCAAGGCCATAACGAAACCCTGCCGCCGCATCAAGGCCAAGGTTCAGTTTGCCCTTCAATTTAGCCTCCTCTTTGTAAACATCAGTTCCCGATGGGCTGGTTTCGGTACGGTCATATACCTGCTTCATTGAGTTCATTAGGTTTATGTCCAGCCCGATGCGACCATAAGGCATTATACCAAAATATTCGCAACACTGCACTTTCATATAGGGCGTAAGGCTAAAAGTATTCAAGCCCCCGGTATAATTCTCCAAATTTGTTTGGGTATACGTCGGATAAGTATAAGTATTGTTATCCTGGATCTTGAATTTTCTCCCATGCGCATAAGATAATTCGGCGCCGATCCCGAAACATTCGCAAAGCATATCTTCAAACCAGCCATCAATATCAAAGCCCTGACCCCAGGAGCCATATACTCCTTTGTCGGTAGATGTATTTGTGGTAGGTGTATGTGTGTAGTCCCACATATTATTTTCGCTGTAACCAAGGCGAGAGCCGCCGGCGCCGAAATTATAGCCCACCCCGAGGCCGAACGCAGGCTGTGCATTTACTGTACACGGACGAAAAAAGCAGGTGATGCAAAATGTTGCAAGAGCGACAAGTGTTTTTGTTTTCATACGCTGTATCTTTTTGTTTAACATAAAACTACTCAAATAATATTAATCCCCCATGCTTAATAGCTGGGGTATTAATAAATCACCCTTTGCGAAACGCGCCGGCTTTGTAAAATATAAAAGATTCTAACGGATCGATCTACGGCCTCGTCTTTCCTTAAAGACTAAAACCTGTGTTTATGAAAAAAATTACTTCACTCTTTTTGTGTTTGTTGCTTACGATATGCGCGAAAGCACAGTCCGTGAGTTTTACGCTAACTACGGCTCCCTGTAATAACAATGGAGTCCTCACTGCTACCTTCACCGGTATGACGGCCCCAATAACCGTTAACTGGTATGTCTACAACCAACCGGTCCTTACACACACTACTGCTACACTGTCGGATGCATTGACCAACTACTCGGGTGCTACAGTTTACTTAAGCGCTACCGATGCCAACAACGTTTCTACCCAAGGTTACTACCAGGGGGCACCACCGTTTACCTATAGTATTGCTACCACAGGTGCTGCGTGTCCCGCACTTGGCACAGCCACGGCCAATGTCAGCGGCGGAACGCCTCCTTATACATATGTATGGTATGACAAGAATACCATGGTGACCGTTGGCACCAGCAATCCTATATCCCTGCCTGCGGGAAACTACGGCGTCACTATTACTGATGCGGGCGGCTGTGTATTTGGCTCGGCATATCAATCGGATTCGGCAGAAGTATCAAATATCCCGGCCTTCAGCTACAATATCACTACTACGCCCGCCAATTGCACTAATGGTACCGCCACAGTGGGAACTATTACCGGTGGGGTACCTCCTTATTCGTATTTATGGAGCAATGCGGCAACGTCCGCTTCCATCACCGGCCTTACAATGGGCAGCTACAATGTAACAGTAACGGATGCACAAGGCTGTTATGTGAACGGATATACATACATTCAACAAGCCGTACAGATCGGAGCAACAACAACACCAACGCCGGCCACCTGCCTGCAGAATAACGGTGCTGCCATTGTGTTTGGTTCAGGCGGCACACCTCCTTACAGCTACTTATGGAGTAATGCGGCTACATCGCAATCAATTTCCGGCCTGACAGCAGGTTCATATAGCGTGACTGTAACGGACGCAAACGGGTGCATTGGTAACGGGTACGCATATGTAAACGCATCTACACCCATTACTGCCACATACACTACGACACCCAGTTCCTGCACTGCCGCTACGGGATCAGCAACGCTCACCGTGTCCGGTGGCCTTGCTCCTTATACCATTACCTGGAACACCTTCCCCGCACAAACCGGTCTATCAGCTTATAACCTGAACCCCGGTAATTATGGCTTTACCATCACCGATGCTAATGGCTGTGTCCGCACAGGTACAGTTACCATATCGCCGGTGAACATTATCACTTTGTCTTTCATGTCTACAGATGCTACCTGCCTGCAGGCAAACGGTAGTGAAACCGTAACAGCTTCAGGTGGCGCTTTGCCTTATTCTTACCTCTGGACAAATGCCGCCACAACCGCTACCATAAGCGGCGTCGCATCAGGCAGCTATGGCGTAACCGTTACAGATGCAGCCGGCTGCGCTGTTACCAAATACCACAGTGTTGGCTCGTTCTCTCCCGTTAACATCGGACTGGCATCTACAAATGCGAGCTGCATCTTTGCAAATGATGGCAGCATTAACTCCACAGTGACCGGCGGCACTACTCCTTACACGTACAGCTGGAGCAATGGTCCTACAACGGCAAATAACACGGGTATACCAACAGGTTATTACAGCCTTTACGTTACCGATGCCGTGGGCTGCACAGCCAGCGCATGGAGCACATTGGGTTACAATGCCGCTAACAACAGTTGCTACTGCACCATTACCGGCACAGTGTACGACGACCTGAACGGCAATTGTGTTCAGGATGCGGGTGAGCCGGGCATCCCTAATATCCAGGTACATTGCAGCGGCATAGGCTATGCATATACCGATGCAAGCGGCGTATACTCCTTCATCGTTCCTTCGGGCAGCTATACTATAACAGAGACCGTACAGGCCTTCTACCCGCTGGCTGCATGCCAGACCAATGGCATACCTGTAACTGTAACTGCCGCTGCCAACTGCACCACTCCTGTGAACTTTGCGAACGTGATCAACCCCATCCATGACATGCACATCAGCACCTGGGATTATACCTTCCCTGTTCCCGGCTTCACCTACCAGCAAAAAACGATCATCACGAATGATGGTACCACCACGGAGCCTTCCATCATAGCAGGCTACGCAACCGATGGGCAGATCAATGCACCCACCATCACACCGGGCGCTGTCTTTACTGCAGGGCCTGCTAACTACTATAATATACCTACAGGCAACCTAAGCCTGGCACCTGCAGGGTCGCAGTCGTTCATAATGAACTACAGCATGCCGGCTAATATCCCGCTGAATACCAGCCTCGTGTTTACAGACTCAACTGCCTACGCTGCACCTATAAGCAACTGGTTGACAGATTATACTCCGTGGAACAATGTAAATTATTTTACCTCAGAAGTTGTAGGTGCATTCGACCCGAACTTCAAAGAAGTGAAGCCCGTTGGTGAAGGCCCTACCGGCATTATATCTTACAACGACTCCACACTTGAGTACATGGTTCACTTCCAGAACGTTGGTAGCTACAAGGCGCAAAATGTAGTGGTAATCGACACGCTCGATGCAGACCTGGACTGGACAACCCTGCGTCCGGAATATCAATCGGCTCCTTGCGTGGTAACAATGAGCGAAGGCGGTGTTGCGAAGTTCACTTTCAATAATATCAACCTTCCGGCGGCCTCTACAGATGCCGAACGCAGTAATGGCATGCTTACCTATACCATCAAGACAAAACATAACCTGCCGCTGGGCACACAGTTCAAAAACAATGCATCGATCTATTTTGACTTCAACGCTCCCGTAGTAACCAACACTACAGTTAACACCATTGGCCACCCAAGCAGCGTAAATAGTGTGTCAGGCAATCAATATGCATCGTTCACCGTGTATCCGAACCCCGCAAGCAAAACATTCAATACCGTGATCAACAGTGCCGGCGTAAGCCAAAATGCGTCACTGAATGTAACAGATATCAGTGGCCGTGTACTGCTTAGTAAGCAAATAGCACTGCAACAGGGCACACAAACTGTTACCACAGATATCAACCAGCTTTCATCAGGTATCTATTTTGTAAACCTGTATCAGGACGGCAAAGTGGAAACACAGAAACTGGTGATCATCAAATAATACACCTCTTGCAATTACAAATAAAGCCCGCGGCTCGTCCGCGGGTTTTTTATTTAAATGAAAAATCCCGGGCTAAGCCCGGGACCCTCATAATATCTGTTGATTAAACGCTTATATCTTCCAGTCGTCCACATTACCTTCTTCTGCATTGTTTACCGCTGCAGCAGCAGGCATTGACTCATCGCTTTCGTTATCGTGGTTGAAGGCGTCGAAATCGAAATCCGGCATCAGGTCGGTCTTCACATAATTCACGGTCTCGGTAAGCGCATTCACAAATTTGTTGAAGTCTTCCTTGTAAAGAAACATCTTGTGCCTGTCGTAGCCATTATCATCAAAACGCTTCTTGCTTTCAGTGATAGTGATGAAGTAGTCGTTACCACGGGTCGAACGCACATCGAAAAAATAAGTCCTTCTCTTCCCTGCTTTTATCCTTTTACTGTAAAGACTTTCGTTGCGGTTATCACCAAAGTTTTTGTTTTCGTACGCCACAATTCTTGTTTTAGTGTGAGTAATTGAGTAGACAAAATTAATTAAGAAAGTGAAGTATCCAAATAATATGCTATAAACTAACTAATAACCAAGGGAATGAAAATAAAAGTCCTTATTAGTTTAAAATATTCATATATGTTAACAAGAGAATGGAAGAAAAAACATTAATACTGCGTATAATCCCAGTGGGCAAGATTGGCTCGGAGGCCAAGGTAAAAGTAAGTGCTTGTTGCAGAAGGATACAAGTTGTTCTGGTACATGAAATTCCGGTTGGTTACGCCCGCGTCTGCAAAGACGTTGTCCTTAATGCGGTACGTTAGGTTCAGGTTGAGCAATGCGCAGCTGGTTTTCACACCATTGATCATGTGCACTCCAAAATCCTGGCTGCGGGTATCATAATCTTTAAAAATATCGCTGCCGTAGTTTGCAGCCCCTGTGTCCACCCCCTGTTCATAATACATTGTCTTTACGGTAATAAACAAGTTATTGATCGGCTGGTAGCGCGCAGTGGCAACAAATTCCCTGAACCCCCCCCCTAAAGGATGTGCAAGTGGTTGATTATAGTGTGTGAAGTTCGCCGTGCTGTCGTAGTGCGTGTAGGTGTAAGGCCGCACCATATTCAGTTCAGCCTGCAGGTCCAGGTTTTTCACGGTGAAGGCATCGAAATATTTGCCCCCTAGCTGCAAGCCCCATTTATTGGCCCAGTAACCGTTGTTCGAGAAGAACTGGCTGGCGGTAAACTCGTTAAGCAGGAACTGGCCGTAAAACTGCAAATGATGTGCAGCAATGGCCTTGAAATTGAATCCCAGGTTCACTTTGTCCGGGCTGCCAAGTGCGCGCTCCGTTTGCCTGTAGAGGATGATCGGATTCATATACCCGATCTCGAAGTGATTCACCCTGTCGAATACCACGGCCTCGAACAGACCCAGGTTCAGCCAGCGCGTTACGTTAACGCTCAGATGGTGCATGGTAGCGTACTTGTGGTTGCGCTGCATGCCATCAGCAGGTGTGAACTGGGGCACCAGCTCCATATACAGGTTCTGGTAGTTAAGCTTCCATATGCGTGTGGTGAGCTGCAGGTAAGGCGCCGGTGCTGAATAATCGCTTAGAAACAGCGTGCGGATACCATCGCCAATAAAATGTTTGCCATAACCCACGGTAGCATTTACATGATTTTTTATTAAAGCAATATCCACGCCCGCATCCGGTTGCAAATAGTTATACTGGCCCGGCGCGGGATTCATTTCATCTCTCACTCCTTGTAATGCATGTGCCTGGTCAGCATGTGCCACGACAAAAGAAACAGGCTCTTCGTGGTTGTAGCTCATGTTGAAGAAAACGCCTACTCTGTCAGCAATGCGTGAGCGGAGTGCCAGACCGAAAGCATAGCTTATGCCCGACGTACCGGGTTTCATATCCTGGTCGTAATTACCCTGCATGCCCACTACCGGGTTTAGGGCGAGGAAGAAACCGGGTTTATTCACATTGATAAAATCAGGTTCCTTGGTGTAGAAAGTATTGAACCATGAGTGCCTGCTGTTTATTGCACCGTTGCCATCGGCCACGCATTCGCCGCTGCAGGACACAGCATGATGGATGTTGTAAAGATCGATATTACTAAGACCAGTGTAACGGGCGTTTTGCCGCTGCTCCTGCAGAAAACTCACCTCGGCCTTGCGAGTCACCGGCTTAGTCGTAAGGAAAAGACTGTCACAGAATCGGCCTGATCTGGTTTCGAGGCGGTCCAGCATTTGATACTCTTCCTGTCCCAGCGGCAGCAGGCTATTCTGAGCTTTTAGCTGCACGCTTGTAAAAAGTAAAATAAGACAACAGAGAATAGTGCTTTTATACATAGCCTTGACCATGTAAAAATATTCTATTGCCCCGACAAAACAAGTATTCTATCCGATGGTTGCGGCAGTATGAAAGTAAGGATCCGGGTTTTTCAGTACCTGGTAGGCCGATACACTGCTTGCATACCATGTCCAAACGAAGAGTGGCAGGTATGCCAAAGCGATCTCTCTATTGCTCCGCATAGCTGTCACCAGGCTGGCTGTAGCCAGTATTGCGTCTGTTTGCGTCCATACTTCGGCCAGTATAGTACTGCCTTTGCGAAAGTATACATAGCCGAATGAAAGATAGATGCCCCATATTCCTCCCTGAAGGCCCAGGAGCAGCGTTCGGTTACTTAAGCTCTTATCATTCAGTATTCTGATAAGGCCCCATAGCAACATAATATTGTTCACGGTCCACGCCGGACCAAACAGCCAGGCAGGAGGAGCCCAGGATGCCTGTTCGTTCTTCCGTTTGTACATTTTCCTTGTGTCAGTCTTCCGGCCACTTTGCAATACGCCGACGATTGTCACCGCTGCCAATGCCAGTACGCCATGCCACCATTTATACTTGCCAGCAGCCGGCGCTGACAATGCCCTGCTAACCAATCCCTTAACCTCCTTCAAATACCCTTGGCTGATAACTGTGTCCATGATTTACACATTTTTTTGTTAGTATAAAAAACTTGATGCCGCGAAAAATAAATTTTGATGTATCAGTTATATAACGTACTATTACGTTATGAAACGGAATAAAACACTACCAGTGCTTACCAAGGCTGAAGAAGAAATAATGCAGATCATCTGGCAACTAGACCGATGCCTGGTGCGCGATGTGATCGATAATCTCGGCGATCCGGAAATACCGCACAGCACAGTGTCATCGGTAGTGCGCATCCTGGAGAAGAAAGGATTTGTAGATCATAAAGCATATGGCAAGACCTACGAGTATTTCCCGCTGGTGACCAAAGAAGAGTATGCACAAAGTGGTGTAAAAAACCTCGTAGAGAAATATTTCGGCGGTTCGCCGCGCAAGTTGGTCAGCTTCCTGGTGCAGAGCGAGAACATGAATGTAAAAGAACTGGCCGATCTTATGAAGCTGCTCGACAAGAAAGAAAAATAACCATTGTTAACCCGCTTAAACCAATGTTATGAAAAGAAAACAATTGATTCCCTGGATTATTGCAATTGTCTGCCTGGCTTTCGTTGCCGACCGTTCATTTGCGCAAGGCAAACGGCACGAAGGTGACAAGATATACTACAAAGGAAATGTTCTGGATATCGTTCCAGAGAAAAGCACCAGCTATCAGGATAACAAAATACAAGCTATCGAACCTGGCTACAAAATAATAAAGCTGAACGGGAAGAAAGTGTATAGCTACCCCGATGCCAGCCAGCCCCTAAGTTCTATAAGCAATCAATTATTTGTTGACCTGGCGGCAAAATTACTTGATCCCGAAATCACAAGTATCGAAAAGAAAGGTTACAGCCTGAAGATACACAACATTGTGATAGACGAAGAAGGGGGAATAGTCTATTACGACTATAGTGGCGTGTACAAAGCGTACCCGGCTATGAAAGGGATAATAGACAAAGCAGAGATAAACGCAATTGATAAAAAAGTGGAAAGGGTGATGAACGGCATGCATTTCAAACCTGCGAGGTTCAATGGCAGGAATGTCGCTTACTGGATACCACTTGCGATTGGCGCTGCATGATTAAAAAACTCATTTATATGATACAATATCTTTTGAATGCCACGGCTATCTGGCTGCTCAGCCTGCTCATGTACGACCTGCTGTTACGCAGGGAAAGCTATCATGGTTACAACAGGTTTTATCTTCTGTTCACCCTGCTGCTAGGTGACTTCTTCCCGCTTATACAATGGGACAAAGGAGCGCCTGTTTACGCTGATGCCCAACCGATACAACAGGTTATACAGGCTAAGGGCAATATTGAGCGCGCATCCCAGCCGGCGGCCGCATCCATTGACCTGACTTATTGGATCAGGTTGATCTACCTCGCTGGCGTAACGGTAAGCAGCCTTTTACTGATCGCAGACGCTGCCAGAATACTTATACTCTACAACAGGGGCCGGAAAAGTCGTGAAGGAATTACTGTTGTAGAAACAGGTAAAGAACATAGCCCATTCTCTTTATTCAGAATCTTGTTTGTTAGCAGCAGGGCGCGATACAACAGCGACGAATGGCAAATGATATGCTCTCACGAGGCGAAGCATAACCACTTGCTTCACTTTGCAGATATCCTGGTTTTACAATTATTAAAAATTGTCTTCTGGTTTCACCCGCTCGTCCACATCTACAACAAGCGGCTGCTGATGGTCCATGAATACCAGGCCGATGTAGTCGCCAGGGATTCAACAAAACGCTACGGTCAATTCCTTATTGAGCAGTCTATATTAAAGTCAGCCCCTGCCCTTTCAAATTCATTCAATCGTTCACCTATAAAAAACAGAATTATTATGCTTACAAAACATTCTTCGCGTGCCGCACGCATCAAGACATTGGTATTTATCCCGCTCGTGCTGACTTGCATTATCTGCTTTGCGCAAAACAAAAGCTCACATAAAAAAGAACGCAAAGGCGATATCATAACCTTCCGCAGCAATCAATTTGAATTGAGCAAGGCACTACCGCCCGACACAATGTTTGTGGAGAATCCTACAACGGGCGCCATGGAAATAAAAGTGATGCGCATGACCCAGCATCCCGTAAAACTTAATGGACAACCCATCTACAGTATTGAAGATGTAAAAGAACGACCAGGCATAGCAGGCAGTGATATTCCCCTCAGGGCCTATCTGCAAAGTAAGCTGGAGAAGGAGCTTGGCAAACTTCCCGATGGCCGTTACGGTATGTCAGTTAGCTATATTGTCACAAGCGCGAACGGAGCGATCGTGTACTACGACTTCGAAGGTATAAGGTCGCTTCAGAAAACCTCGGCGGGGCCAGTGCAAATCCCGGTAAAACTGGCAAACAATATCAACCAAAAAGTGGAAAATGTGCTGGACAATGTTAAGATCAGCCCGGCAAAGAATAACGGACAGGCTGTTGCCTGCCTCACCAACAGTGGTAAAATGTTCGATTGTAACACTCCAATAGAAGTAAAGGACGGCAAAGCCACCTGGCTGGACCACAATTAGTAGCTTAGAGTTAATTTTTTAAAAAAAGAGGGCCGCGCAGCCCTCTTTTTTCGCGTTTTAGCCGTCTTTATTGTTATTAATAGGTATTTATCTTATTTTTATACACTCGTAAAAAACGCTAATAAAAACATACTCTTATGCTTACAAAAAATGCACTGCTCCTCTCTGCTGCCATGCTGTTTTGTGTTTCATTCACAAACAAAGCCACCGCACAAGGCTCGAATAACACAAAAACTATCCAGGTCGGCAACCTTAACTCGGGCAAACACAGCACCGCAGCGGCCGTTCTTAGCCAGTCGAAACTGGAAGTGACCGACAAGAATTTCTTCGTTTCAGGCTATTCGGTTTCGCTGAAGGATGCAAAGACTTCACAAGTTTATTTTGGCCCGGTTGCCGTAAAGGGTGCTGGGTTGACACAGGAACTTAAAGACCAGCTTAAGAAATACGAGCATAATAACTGCAATCTTGTTATCGACAATGTGCAGGTGATGGGTCAGGGACTTATGACAAAAGGAAATAACATTTCGCTGGCACTCGACGCAGCCAAATAAGATATAAAATCACTTAAATGCGAAAGAGCAGGCTAAAAAGCCTGCTCTTTCTTTAATAAACTAACCCTAAATTAAACGTAAGCTTTTGCAGGAGCTTCAATGAGTGATATGAGATATCGTGTTATGATCTCTTTTACACGCGATATTTCCATATCGCAAAGCTGTTTCACGGCTGCTCTGGGTTTGCCTGCCCACTTCAAGAGCTGCCTATGCCTGCGTAGCAGAGACTCTTTACAAAAGATGCTGCCCGGTGCTGAAAACTGCCTTTGACTTTCGATGACGTATGCAATGTCGGGCAGGAATGCTGCCACGATCGTTTCATCATCATATCCTTCAGCTTCGGCTAAGGTTGCACAATCGATAAGACTTGCCAGTACCTCCTTATGGTCTGTATTTGCATTGGCAAATTCGGCGCGGTACTGAGCAAATATTTTGTCAACGATCTGGTAAACCTGTTCGTATTGCATAAGCAGTTTTGCTGCAAGAAACAGTTTGATTGTTAACTCTTGTTTAATAAATAGATAAGGTATCTTTAATATATCGGCTTCTTACCATTTCACATCCATATCCTTAAGCAATCGGGTCGAGGGGGCGGGTGTAACATAAAAACGCTTTGCTATCGTCACCGTCTTCCGTGGCGCCATGTCTTTCAGGTCTCCGGAAAAATCGACCACCGCCGTGCTTGCGGGGTTTGCTTTGTAGGCCTCATTTACACTCTTCGTATATTCGGGGTAGCGATTGACATTATTGCTCTCCCTGCAGATGATCCGCTCGTGGGAGTAAAACATGATCTGCCATTCCTGTGGCACATCGTTACTGAAAACATGATCTATGCCTTGCCGCTCCAGGTAGCTCAATGTCGAGAGCATCTCTGCCTTTGTATAGGGCAAAAAACGGAAATCCCTGAAACTTACGACAGCAACTGCTCCCGGCAATGAACAGGCTAAAAGGCCTGTAACGATGCCCGGCGATAGGCGCCTGTTACGCAACAAGAGAAATAAGGCGAACAAAACAAAACCACTTATCGGCAGTAAATACCTGGAAGGATGCCCAACGATAAAAAGACCATACAGAAAGGTGACCAGTATTGATGCAACTGAGAAAATGAACAACCGCTCTGCTTTAAGACGCCTGAAACAGTAACCCAGGGCAAGCCCCGCCAAAGACAATATTAAGGCGATAAATATCCCTGCAAATATTTTCGCCGACAGGGGCGCGGCAAACACCTCGTCAAGATAAATGTAGCCATGCAAATGGTCGTAAAGCATCCGGCATGCATTCCGCAGGTCCGCTTTTGCACTAAATACCTTAGGCGACCAAATAGTGTATGTATGCTTCTTAACTATCTCGAGCACGACAACGACCGGCAGCGCTCCGGCAAGAAAAATGCCTGATCTTGCCCATGCCCTCTCTTGCCATACGTAACCAAACAACAAGCAAAATAATCCCGGTAGCCACAGGGGCTGACAATAAAAAATGAGTGCCGCAATAACGCCCAACACAGGCCCGGCCAACCTGAACTTTTCCTGCCTGAACAGAATCCACAGCAACACGCTGCTTAATAAAAAAGCAGACAAATACCCACCCCGCGCTTTCATAGACCATGCTGCCCAGGCCGGGCTGCAGATCAGCAATGCTGTGATGATCAGGGGCAACCAACGGCTGCCGCTTAGCGAGCTCAGCGCTTTATAAAAGAAAATGACTCCAGCAGTAAACATACTGAGCATCGCCAGCTTAACGGCAATATCGCCAAAGCCAAACAGTTTGTAAAACACCGCTATGACTGCAGTCTCTATCAAAGAAAACCCGTACACCTGCCCCCAAAAGAAGGCAGTCACCTCTTTCCCTTCGATCATGTGTTTAGCCATAAGGCCCACCACACATTCGTCCTCATCAAGTACCAGGTTGGGGCTGAACAGCTGGGGCAGGCGCGTAAGGATGCACGCGGCCACAATAGCCAGTATTGGAATAAGTGTATAATTTTCCCTTCCTCCCTTCTTCATCTTTATTCCTAAAAAGAACGCTCATGCAAATATCCTTACGGATGTGGTGCATGAGCGTTAACCTGAAAAATTGTCATTTAGTTCACTGCCGGCAGGTAGCTATAATTCTTCGCGTATTCCATCATCTGCTGGTAGAAGCTTTCAGGATATTCTACCTTCACATCGGTAATATTGTCTCCGCTCATCACCGGCACCAGGCGTGGCTGTATGAAGCCTCTGTATGGCTTCACATTTAGTTTCGCATAGCGCCCGAGTATCTCCTTGTGTAATACAGGATCCACTTTCACACCATATGTTTCCACCAGCGCCTTCCCGGCCTTGAAGTCACCTTCTGACTTAACCCGCTGTATCTCGCGCAACAATTGACCAAACAATTCGCGCAGTTTTTCATAATTGTTTACCTGAACATACGTTTTACCATCGTGCTTCACAAACTCCACAACCTTATCCTTCTTGCCATGCTCATATGCCCAGCGTGCTATCAGCTGGCGGTTGCGCATGTGTGCCTCTTCCAGTTGCTCTCCCGGCTTCAGGCGCGTCAGTTGCGTCATCAGGCCATTCATCATATAGTTATCATATCCGGCCTTGCCTACCTCAAGACTGGGCATCACACCTATATCTACCAGCTTCTGGTCCAAAATGTAGTAAAGGCCTACAAGGTCGGCACGGGCTTCCTCCAGGCAAGACGCATAGTTCTTTAATGTCTTGTCGGTTGTTTCCACCCCGGAATCGATCTGACCCGAGGCATGTCCTATGCACTCATGCATATCCGTATGCAGGTCTGAGGCCAGGAAGCCATATTGCTTCATGCGTTGCATTACCGAGTCGTTCACTGCAAACTCCTCCAGTAATCCACTCTTTGCGCTGGCCACATTATAAGAGTGTATGATGTTGCTTAGCGAAACCGATTTAGAACCATGCTCTGCCCGTATCCAGTCGGCATTCGGCAGGTTGATGCCAATTGGTGTGCTCGGCGCGGCATCGCCGCTTTCCACTATTACCGTGATCGCCTTTGCCGTTATACCTTTTACATTCTTCTTCTTGTGTTTGTCCATTATAGGCGAATGGTCCTCGAACCACTGCGCCTGTGCAGCTATTGTTTTTATCCGCTTGGTTTCCTCAAGGTCTTTCATTGATACGGTGCTTTCATAACTCGCTTTCTTGCCTATGGCATCCAGGTACACTTCTATAAAACCGTTCACCGCATCGATACGTGCGGCTGTGTCCGCCACCCATGCTATGCTGTAGTCGTCGAAGGTTTTCAGGTCCCCGGTTTTATAGTATTGCACCAGTAGCTGCAGCGATTTTTTCTGGGCACTGTCCTCTGCCACCATTACTGCCTTCTCCAGCCAGCCAACTATTTTCTCTATCGCTGCGCTATACATGCCGCCCACTTTCCACGTCTTTTCTACGATCTTTCCACTGGCATCCTTCATGAGCTTGCTGTTCAGCCCCCACGATGGTGCATTGCCTTTCGTATCAAACTTCGCATAGTAGTCTTCCACTTCTTTTTGGCTTACACCCTCGTAAAAGTTATTAGATGAGTTTTTAACGTTGTCAATGTTCGGCCGCAGGTCCACGACCTTTGGTTCATAAGCCGGGTCATATATCATCGGCTTAATGCGGGCCAGGAAGGCGTCTACAGTTTCACCGCTGTCCACAGGCAACTGTCGCACATCACTATTTTTCAGTATCTGTGCAAAATAATCGTAAGGGCATTCCGGAATGAATTTCTCATTGCTATAGTGATGGTGATTACCATTGCTGAACCAGAAGCGGCCGCAATACACCTCGAACTGTTTCCATTCCGCGGCATTTTTGTCACCCTTATACGTTCCGTATATCGTTTCTATCGTCTTGCGCAGCAGCAGGCCGTGTTTACTTTTCTGATCATAAATGATATCGCGGCCACAAAGCGCTGCCTCGTATAGGTAGTACGATAGTTTTTTCTGATTGAGGCTTAACCCGGCAAAGCCCGGCACTTCATAGCGCAGCATTTGCAGATCTGCAAATGCCTCAGCCTCTACCTTAAAATTGCTGTCATAACTAACAGCCACTTCTTTTGCTGTCATTGTATCTGTCTTTGAGGCACTCCCTCCTCCGTTATTATTACAGGAACTCATGATGCCCATAGTCAATAAAAGTATACCCGCAATTTTGAGATTGTTCATCGCCATCTTTTTAGAGATCTTAAAAGTAGGGGTTTAGCTGCATAGATAAAAATATGCGCAAGCTTAACCGCCTTACAGGCACGATATTGTTTACTTTTGTGCACTTATGGATCGCCTTCTGTTAACCGCCACAGTTTTTATGATCGCCTGTTGTTCATGTGGCAACAACAGCACAACTGGTTCGGACCATAAGGTCTCTGGTCTGCTGGCAGTCAACGACATAGAGCAATATACCCCACCCCCTTCGGGCACCATTGTCGCGGCCGATAGTATGCCCGTTACAAATGACCCACTTAATCATTTTACATTTTCAGTAAAAGTAAAAACCAACGAGTACAGCAAAAAAGGCACTTACTCCATATTGGCATCCTATGGGCCCAATGAAGGCGACGGCATGTTCACTATGCCACGCGGAGGCGGCAATCTAAAGCCCGTCTTAAGAAGATCCAAAGAAGCGTACACGTACATCATAGGCTTTGAATACCAGCGCAAATTCTACGAATATTATAAAGTATCAGGGTCAAAAGGAACCATAGAAATAAAGAACATCAAGGCATACTCCTTTCAATAGCATTTATTACTTGTGCTTTATAAAAAAGTAAAAATAATAATAAATCCATAACCGCACCCTGCTTGCAAAACAGCCGGTTTGTTATGTAGATTTGTAGCCTGTCCAAAAATATTCTTATGAATATACCTGTAGTAAATCTCGCAGACTTCAGCAGCGGAGACCCGCAGCTCAAACAGAAGTTCGTAAACGATCTCGGAAAAGCTTACGAAGAGGTTGGTTTCGTAGCGGTTAAGAATCACGGTATCCCCGATGAACTGATTACCCACCTGTACCAGTACGTGCAGGATTTCTTTGCGCTGCCAACACCGGTAAAGGAGGAATACGAGATAGTAGAACTGGCAGGACAGCGGGGTTATACCTCTTTCGGCCGGGAGCATGCTAAAGGTTCCGACGCGCCCGATCTGAAAGAGTTCTTTCAATACGGACAAGATGTAGAGGACGGCGACCCCATAAAAGAAGAATACCCCGATAATGTAACGGTGAGAGAGATACCTGCATTCACGCCTACTTTGCACGATGCATATAAGGCATTCGAAAGATCGGGTACCGCGCTCTTGCAGGCTATTGCGATATACCTGGGCCTCGACGAAAACTACTTCGATCAATACGTTCACAATGGCAATTCCATATTGCGGGCCATCCACTATCCTCCCATTACACAAGAACCTAAGTCAGCTATTCGTGCCGAGCAACACGAGGATATTAACCTGATCACGTTATTGGTTGGCGCATCTGCGGACGGATTGGAAATACTCAACAAGGACAACAATTGGGTGCCGGTTACGTCGCTCCCGGAACAGATAGTAGTGAACGTGGGCGACATGTTACAGCGCCTTACCAACAACAAACTGAAGTCCACAACTCACCGCGTGGTAAACCCGCCCAGGGAAAAATGGGGCACTTCCCGTTTCTCGATACCATTCTTTCTCCACCCCAAAAGCAGCATGAGCCTCGCTTGCCTGAGCAGTTGTATAGACGCTGACCATCCGAAAGCTTATGAAGACTACACTGCCGGTGAATATCTGGACGAACGGCTAAGAGAGATCGGGCTGAAGAAATAATTATTTAGGCAGTTTCCTGAACTTATAGCTGGTCCGCTCAAAACCATTTTTCAGATAAAACTCGTGCGCCCCGGTACGTCGCATGTTCGATGCTACTTCCAGCAGTTCATATTTTTCTTTGCCTATCAGTGCTTCGATAGCCTGCAGCAATTGCCTGCCCACGCCCTGCCCCCTATATCCTTTTGATACAAAAAGCTCCTGTATCTCATAAACCAGGCCCAGGTGGTGCAGCAATATTTGTCCGTGGCAACTGATGTAGCCCACCGGCCTTTCTTCATCTGTTGCAATTAAATAATGGTGATGTGGCAGGCTGATATTTTGCAGATAATATTGTTCGAATAGTTCAAAGCCGAACTGCTCATCTTCCAGCTCGCATACAAAACCATGTATGGCCTGCACGTCGTCTTTATTGGCCGGCCTTATCAGCATTGCTTTTCTTGATTGAACGTCCCAGTATTGCTCCTATTATTATCGTGGGCACACAGCCAAAAATTGTTACCATCGCAATGGGCTTTACAATGTAGTTGTCCATCCCATCGAGTAATCCGAATGGGCTATGAATGCCTTCCTGCAAAAAACCGATCAATGCCCCGAGCAGCGTGCCCAGCCATAGAATATAAAAGCTGTTCTTAATACCGATCCAATAGCAATTCCTGCCTTTGTTAAGAATACTTACACCCGTGAAGCTGCCGATGAACATACCTGCTGCCAGCACAAATACCGCCCCGGCTATAATATTAAACATGATTGACGGCTCGGAGAAAAGCCAGCCACCATCACCTGTCATCCCGGCCATCATAGCATAGGCCACCGCCAAAGCTATTAGTACTGCTATCGTTGTTTTCCTGATCCCTATCTGTTTTGCCCGTTGCTCATCCATCGTCTATAAAAATAACAAAGTCCCGCGTTTTAGGCGGGACCTGTTTATTGTAATTCTGAATTCTGTCTTAGTTCTTGTACTGGGGAATGATATCATTCGCCAGCTGTATCATCTTAGCAATGCCGTCTTCAGGCAGGTTGCCCTTCTTGAATTCAGCCAGCACACCCGGCAGCTTCATTTCCATCTGCGACATAAATGCATCTTCGAAAGCCTTGATGTTCTTTACCGGTACTTCACGCATCAGGTTATTCGTACCCAGGTAGATGATAGCAACTTGCTTTTCTACCGAGTATGGAGTGAACTGTGGTTGCTTCAGCACCTCCACGTTACGGCTACCTTTATCCAGTACGATCTTTGTAGCGGCATCCAGGTCACCACCGAATTTAGAGAAGGCTTCCATTTCGCGGTACAGGGCCTGGTCAAGTTTCAGGGTACCTGCCACCTTCTTCATCGATTTGATCTGCGCGTTACCACCCACACGGCTTACAGAGATACCCACGTTGATCGCCGGACGAATACCCGAGTTAAACAGGTTCGACTCAAGGAATATCTGTCCGTCGGTGATCGAGATCACGTTCGTCGGGATATAAGCCGATACGTCACCGGCCTGTGTTTCGATGATCGGGAGGGCTGTCAATGAGCCACCACCTTTCACCAGGTGTTTAATGCTTTCAGGAAGGTCGTTCATCTGCCTGGCGATACCGTCGTTCGAGATCACTTTCGCAGCACGCTCCAGCAAGCGGCTATGCAGGTAGAATACGTCACCGGGGTAAGCTTCACGTCCCGGCGGGCGGCGCAGCAGCAGCGATACCTCACGGTAAGCCACAGCTTGCTTAGAAAGATCGTCATAGATAACCAGCGCCGGGCGGCCTGTATCACGGTAGAACTCGCCTATCGCAGCACCTGCGAAAGGTGCGTAGAACTGCAGCGGGGCAGGATCTGCAGCCGAAGCCGCAACGATAGTCGTGTAAGCCATTGCACCATTGTCTTCCAGTGTTTTCATTACACCGGCTATGGTTGATGCCTTTTGGCCTATCGCAACGTATATACAATACACCGGTTTGCCGGCGTCAAAAAATTCTTTTTGGTTGATGATGGTATCGATACAGATAGCGGTCTTGCCTGTCTGGCGGTCACCGATAACCAGTTCACGCTGGCCGCGGCCCACGGGGATCATCGCGTCGATCGCCTTGATACCTGTTTGCAGCGGTTCTTTTACCGGCTCACGGAAGATAACACCCGGCGCTTTACGCTCCAGCGGCATTTCATACAGCTCACCTTGCAGCGGGCCCTTACCATCTATCGGCTGACCGAGTGTGTTTACCACGCGGCCCGCCATGCCTTCGCCCACTTTAATGGAGGCGATCTGGTTGGTGCGGCGCACTTTGGCACCTTCTTTAATGCCTTCGCTCTCACCCATCAATACCACACCCACGTTGTCTTCTTCAAGGTTAAGGGCGATAGCCTTAACGCCATTCTCAAATTCAACGAGTTCACCCTGGCGAACGCCGTTCAGGCCATACACGCGGGCGATACCATCACCCACCATCAGTACGGTACCCACTTCTTCAAGACTTGTAGCGGTGTCAACGCTGCTCAATTGCTGGCGGAGTATCGCTGATATTTCATCCGGTTTTATCTGAACCATATATTATAAATTCAAAAGTTATTGTTCAAAAATAATTTACATTTTGCTTATGTAGCTGTTATCCAGCAGCGATGACCTGATGTCATTCAGGTCGCGGCGCACGCTCGCATCAAACAGCTTGTCTTCCACTTCCAGCACAAAACCACCAATCAGCTCGGGCTTTACTTCTACCTTAAGGTCGATAGTATTGCCCTCGAGCGCTTTGGCCACTTTACCCAGTATTGCATTCTTCACTGTATCATTCACAGGGTGCGCAGTGGTCAGTTTTACAACCTTGATATTCTTAAGCTCGTTGTACTGCTGGATGAACGCCTGAACGATCTCCTGCAGGTATTCTTCGCGGCCTTTGTGTGTCATCAGCGTGATGAACGACATGGTCAGGTTACTGATATGTCCTTCGAATATAGCTTTAACAACCGCCAGCTTTTTGTCCGCTTTGGCCACAGGGCTGCGCAGCAACACTGCAAAGTCGCGGCTCTTATGGCACACATCATCCAGCGATTTCAGGTCATTCAGCACGGTCTCCACGCTGTTCTGTTCAACAGCTATATCCATCAGCGATTTCGCGTAGCGCGATGCAAGACGAGGATTAGGCATTTTTTATTCTAAAAATTTAATTAGTTCAGTTTAATGTCCTGGGCCAGCATATCCGCGTAGTTGTTCTGCGCCTCAGCGGCCGACAGTTGTGTACGCAATATTTTTTCAGCCACTTCCACGGCCAGGTTGCCTATTTCATTCTTCACTTCAGCCAGTGCAGCCATCTTTTGTTGCTGTATCTGCGCCTGTGCTTCGGTCAGTATCTTATTGGCTTCGGTTTTTGCCTGGTCTTTTGCTTCGTTCACGATACGGTCCCTTGTTTCGCGGGCCTCCTTCATCATGGTCGAGCTCTCTTCACGTGCCTTCGCCATTATCTTTTCATTCTCTGCCTGCAGTTGGCCCATTTCAGCCTTTACGCGTTCAGCAGCAGATATTGCGTCAGCAATACCTTTCTCACGTTCGCCCAGCGTATTCAGGATGGGCTTCCATGCAAATTTGCGCAGGATGAAGAACACCGCCAGGAATGCTATAAGCGTCCAAAAAAATAAACCGAGTTCCGGGGTCAGCAAATCCATTGTATCGAATATTTAGTATTTAATGTTGATTGTTTTTCTTTTTCTTAGCCCCTTTAGGGGTTGGGATTAAAAATAACTGCATCCTCGGCCCTTTGCGTTGGATGCAGTTAAGTTTTTAGAGTACCATGGCAAGGAAGCCAACGATAACGGCGAACAGTGCCACACCTTCTACGAAGGCTGCGGTCAGGATCATGTTCGCACGGATATCGCTCATCGCTTCCGGCTGGCGTGCGATAGCTTCTACCGCGCCTTTACCGATCTGCCCGATACCAATGCCTGCACCAATTGCAGCTGCGCCGGCGCCAATGGCACCCCCCGCTTTTGCGAGGTCTCCGGCTAACATAATTGTGTTTAACAACGACATGTGTATATGGATTTTAATTAAAAAACTACGCTATGATTTCGTTTTCAGATGTATGATGGTCGTGCTCATGGCCATGTCCTTCCTCTATCGCCTGTCCGATGAACACCGCTGTCAGGTTTGCAAAGATGAAAGCCTGTATGGCTGCCACCAGCAGTTCCAGCATGAACATGAATATCGAGAAGGCAATTGAGAATGGCGCAAAACCAATACCCGCAACTTTACTAAGAGCAGCAAATATGAATATCATACAGATCACGCTCAGTATCACGATGTGACCTGCAAGCATATTTGCAAAAAGACGTATCATCAGGGCCACCGGCTTGATAAGCAGCGACAGGAACTCGATGATCACTAAAAGTATTTTTACCAGGAAGGGTACATTCGGCGGGTTCAGCAGGTGGCTCCAGAAGTGCTTGTTACTGCTTGCCATCATCACAATAAATGACACTAGCGCCAGGCACGATGTAATGGCTATGTTGCCGGTGAAGTTAGCACCGCCCGGCAGCAGGCCCAGCAGGTTGTTGATCCAGATAAAGAAGAATATGGTGAGTATAAGTGGCAGGTACCTGTTCGCTTTATTGCCCAGGTTCGGCCTTGCTACTTCATCACGTATAAATATGATAACTGCCTCCAGGCCGTTCTGCATGCCTTTTGGAGCGGTCATTGTACCGCCATTCTTATATTTCTTGGCAGCCGACGTTGTGATCCAGAGAAGTAATACTATACCTATCAGCATCGACAGCACATTCTTTGTGATTGAAAGGTCGTAAACCTTGCTGCCATCATCTGTCACCAGCTTTTCCTTCATCGCCCTTTCCAGGTGCAGGCCGTTATATGAATTGCTGATCTCAGCTTTACCATCCGCACTTTCGTGCCACTCTTCAAAATGAGCTGCCGAAAATACCTGGAGGCCATTGGTAGGTGAATAGGCAATTACAGGCAGAGGAAATGCTACAGGGGTCCCGTTCAGCTCAAACAGATGCCATTCGTGTGAATCGCCGATGTGACCGAATATTACTTTAGTTGCGTTAAAGCCCTTTTTTTCTTCACCCTTCGTTGTCGCTTCCTCAGCAGCGCCCGCCTTAACCGACAAGCCCAGAACAGTTGCAAACAAGGCAAAAACGACAATTAATTTATTAAAATTCATTACTCGACCCTGAAATTTTGCGCAAAGATACGGGTTTAGAGTTCAAAAAGAATTGCCTTTGCGATTTTTATTCATCAAAAAATCCGTCAATCAACTCAGTTTTGTCCTCTTTTGCGCTTTTCCCGTAGTATAAAAATAAAATACAATGCAATAGATAGCCCTAAACCGGATTGTGTAGTAACAAAGACGATTTTTGAGTATTTATGTTGTTGGAACATAGGGGTATAAGACCAAACGGATAGAAATGCAAAAAGGAATATTGCCAGAAAATACGGTAAGACTTTCATAAAGCAGTAAAATTAAAGACTTTTAACGCGTATAATTGCCTCACTTCATGCTATGAGCACATCATTTTTATTGCGCCGCAATACCCTCCTGGCCGTTTATGTACTGGTTGCTCTGGCAGCGTCCATACACCTGCTGATCCTGAAATATGATTTTTACATTGCTGGCTATACGCATACGAGCTATAACAATTACATTATTTTTAAACGCTCGTTCATTCATTTATTACACAACCAGAACCTGTACGTACAGTACCTGGATGAACAGTGGGATCTGTTTAAATACAGCCCGACGTTTGCCTTCCTGATGGCGCCCTTCGCGTACCTGCCGGATATTATTGGTCTTTGTTTGTGGAATTTGCTGAACGCTATGGTGCTATTCTACGCAATTCGCCTGCTCCCTTTCAATAACCGGTCTATAGCCCTGCTTCTCTGGTTTGTATTGGCCGAACTGCTCACGAGTATACAAGGTGCGCAAAGCAATGCCCTTATTGCAGGGCTGGTGGTTGCAGCATTTTGTATGATGGAGCGCGGCAAACATTCACTTGCAGCGCTTTGGCTCGTTTGCGCCGCATTTATTAAAATATATGGGGGCATTGGCTTTTGCCTTTTTATGTTCTACCCCGGCAAATTAAAGGCTGCTGCCTACAGTGTTTTCTGGACGCTCACATTCCTGCTGCTGCCACTCATTATTGTAAGTCCGCATTCACTATTGCAACAATATATTAATTGGAAAACAATGTTGGCGGCCGATGCTGCTAATTACGGTTGGTCGGTCATGGGCGTCTTGCAAAAATGGTTCGGTTTAGGCGCTCTTAAACCATACATAATGGCGACAGGACTTTTGCTCTTTTTCATTCCTTTGGCCCGCGTCAGCATGTATCAAAGCCTTCGTTTTCGCCTCCTTTTCCTCGCTGCTATGCTGGTGTGGGTAGTGATCTTTAATCACCGGGCCGAGTCCCCAACCTATATTATAGCCGTTACCGGGATAGCTATCTGGTTCTTTACGCAACGCAGGGCCTGGTGGCGAACCGCTTTGCTTTGGTTCGTGTTGGTTGTAACCTGCTTCTCCCATTCCGACATTACTCCCGCCGCCATCCGGACTACCTATGTTTATCCGTATTACATAAAAGCTATACCTGCTATTATTGCCTGGGTTTGCATATACCTTGAATTGGTACTACTCGAAAAACACTATAATATAAATATCGAAAACCGGCATGTTCGCAAAGCATAAAAAGTATGCGTACTACCTATTATTATTGCATTAATTCACGATAAGACTATTTGCCTTCTCAGCAAATTTTTGTATTCAAATTGGTGAATTTAATATTGCCTATGGCTTTTTAGTAGTATTTTTGCCCTCTAAATCATTTATGATAAAATAATTCTTCTATGCAGGAATCTGGTAAGAAAAACCCCTCGGCTAATCTTGCTGATCTGGGGCTTAATGTGGGAACCGCTCACTGGAATCTTTCCCCTCAAGACCTTGTAAATAAGACAGTTGAACTCGGACAAGGCGTTCTGAACGACACCGGAGCACTTTGTGTAAGCACCGGAAAATTTACCGGCCGCTCCCCGAAAGACAAATTCACTGTAAAAGACGCAAAAACCGAACATAGTGTTGACTGGGGCGATGTGAACATTCCGATAGATCCTGCTGTCTTCGATAAGCTCTACGATAAAGTATGCGCTTATATGACGGGCAAAGAAGTATGGGTACGCGATGCCTACGCCTGTGCCGATCCTAAATACCGTCTCAACATCCGCGTAATAAATGAAACGCCCTGGGCCAACCTTTTCTGCAACGACCTCTTCCTGCGCCCGACCGATAAAGAAATAGAAACGCAAAATCCTGACTGGATCATACTGCAGGCGCCCGGCTTCCACGCCGACCCGGCGGTGGACGGCACCCGCCAGGCCAATTTTACCATAGTGAATTTCACACGCAAGATCATCCTCATCGGCGGTTCGGCTTATACCGGCGAAATGAAGAAAGGCATCTTTGGCGTGCTCAACTTTGTATTGCCTCACGAGCACAGCGTGCTGAGCATGCACTGCTCTGCCAACGAAGGCAAGGATGGCGATGTAGCGCTCTTCTTCGGCCTCAGCGGCACAGGTAAAACTACCCTCAGCGCCGATCCTAACCGCGCACTCATCGGCGACGATGAGCACGGCTGGTCCGCAAACACGGTATTCAACTTCGAAGGCGGCTGCTATGCAAAATGTATCGACCTCAGTGAAGAAAAGGAACCCCAGATATACCGTGCTATCAAGCCCGGTGCCCTCCTGGAAAACATCAAGTTCATTGAAGGCACTAACAAAGTAGACTACCACGATTCTTCTATTACTGAGAACACACGCGCTGCTTACCCCATCGATCATATCGAAAATGCAAAAGAGCCCTCATACGGTGGCGCTCCTAAAAATATTTTCTTCCTCACTTGCGATGCCTTCGGTATCCTGCCCCCGATAAGCAAGCTTACCAAGGCTCAGGCTATGTACCACTTCATAAGCGGTTATACAGCTAAAGTTGCAGGCACCGAAGTGGGCGTTACAGAACCGCAAACAACTTTCTCAGCTTGTTTCGGCCGTGTATTCCTGCCACTGCATCCGACCAAGTATGCCGAACTGCTTGGTAAAAAGCTGGAAGAAGATCACAGCGTTAACGTATGGCTGGTGAACACCGGCTGGAGCGGCGGCGCTTATGGCACAGGCAACCGCATGAAGCTCAGCTATACCCGTTCGATGATCACTGCGGCAATGAACGGAGAGTTAAACAATGTAGAGTTCGAGCCGCATCCTACATTCGGCGTGCTCATGCCGAAAACTTGCCCTAATGTTCCTTCAGAGATCCTCAATCCACGTGATACATGGGCCGACAAAGAAGCATACGATAAGAAGGCTAACGAACTGGCACAACTCTTCGTGAAGAACTTCGATAAATACGCATCACAGGCCAGCGAAGAGATACTCTCTGCCGCACCCGTCGTAATGGAAAATGTATAATCGGTTTGGCCCTCCCGACCTCGGGAGGGATCTCCTGAGAAACAGGACCGAAGCTCAATAGACTAAACCCCGCGAGTTTTCGCGGGGTTTTTAATTAACATAAGGTCACAAAAAAGCCCCGCCAATTGGCGGGGCTTTAACCTTATTTCTAATTTGCCGCTTACTGTTTCGTGATCTTCACAGTTTGTGTCCTTGCATCGTCGCTGTACTTCAGCATGTACATGCCACTGGCAAGCGCACTCATGTCTATCAGTGCCTTCGCGTTGTCCATCGTTACATTTATCAGCACCTTGCCTGTCAGGTCTGTCACTACCAGCGTAGCGTTCTTGTCCATTCTGCCGGTCAGCTGCACCTGCACTTTATCCTGCACAGGGTTCGGGTAGGCGATCATGCTGAACGGATCTGCACTTGCCTGCTTCACATCCAGCGGGAACTGTCCTGTGTGTATGTAATACCCGCTGAAGCCGGTCACAGGGAAACGCATCACCCACCAGTTGTTGGCTACATCCCAGCTCACCTGGGGCGTTACCTCCTGCACAGGGCCGGGATAATAGGCCGGACCTTGCCCGGTACCCGTACCGTGGAAGATCGTGATACGTACATTACCGTTGTCTACGTGGTTGGTTGGCAGAAGTGGTAACCAATGGCTGCTTGCTACGTTGTTGTAAGCTATGAATTCATTCTCGTAAGCATACAGCTCTACTGTAGCCGTCGCCGTAGACGCATTGTTCAACGGATCTATGTCGTAGTGTCTCTGTACATAAGGTATACCGTTAAAGCTGTTCACCTCGGGGTCCAGGGTCACTTTAAAGTCCACCTGTCCCGACACAGGATTCGCGCCGCTTGGATTCACGCTGCTGATCAGGTCGCAATCGGTATACGTCACTTTCAGATTGTTGTTCTGGGCCGTGATATTGATCGTATTGCTCTCGGTGGTGCCGCTTACACCAGCCAGGTAGCCGCTGTTGAACCATGCTATCGTGTCCGTCTTGCTCGTATCCACGGTCTTGGTAAGGCAGGGTGCAGTGCTGGTCATGATATAGTATACCTTGTCGCCGTTGTTAAGCATGTTAGCCGTATAGCTGGCATTGTTGGGGCCCACGGGGTTGCCGTTCAGCATCCATTGGTAGCTCAGCGCATTGGCAGGGCCGGCACTGTCCACAGTCGCATTGAAGGTGATCGGCGCTCCGCTGCACATTAATACGCTCGGATCTGCGTCCAGGAAGCTCTTCGGTGTGTGCCACTCGTTCACTGTTATCGTATGGCTGTTGCCGCTTACGATCGGTGCCGACGGACATGGGTCACTGCTCATCACGTCGCACGTGATCACATCACTCGTCACCAGTGTGTTGTCCATGTAAGTATTGGTTGGGCCACCCACAGGGTTTCCGTTCTTGCGCCATACATATACCGGGTTCGGGCCACCGTTTGTCGATACGGCTGTAAAGGTCAGCATATCTCCGTGGCAAATGGTATCCGATGGTGTACTGCTGGTGCTTACTGTCGGTATCACCACAGGGTTCACCGTCATGGTCACTGCGCTGTTCACTGTTGCGGGTGTCGCACAGTTGAAGCTGCTGGTCATGTCACAGCTCACGATGTCGCCATTGGTCAACCCGTTGCTGCTGAAAGCCGGTTGTGTGGCTCCTGTAACCGCATTGCCGTTCACATACCATTGATATGTGGGCGTTATCCCGCCATAAGTTATCTGTGTGTTGAAGTTGGCGGTGCTGCCGGCACATATGGTCGGTCCGGGGTTAGCCGTCACTTGCACGGTCGGTGTCAGTGTTGTCGTAACCGACATCAGCAGGTTGTTACTGGTCGATGTTGCCGGTGTCGGGCACAGCGCGCTGCTGTTCATCGTGCAATACACGATATCCGTATTGTTCAGCGCGTTGTCTATATAAGTGTTGCCTGTGCCTACCGGCAGGTTGTTCTTATACCATTGATAAGTCGGGGTCGGTCCTCCATTCACTGGCGTTGCTGTGAAGGTCGTCGTCGTGCCCGAGCAGATCGTAGTGCCGGGGCTCGCGCCTGCACTTACCGACGGATAGCTCAGTGGGTTCACCGTCATGGTAATGCTGCTGCTCACTGCCGTCGCCGGGCTGGGGCATATCGCGCTGCTGGTCATCGTTACGTTCACCACGTCACCGCTGGCCAGCGTATTGCTTTGATAGCTGGCACTGTTACCGCCCACAGGATTGCCATTTACATACCATTGATACGTCGGTATCGGGCCACCGTTAACGGCTGTAGCAAGGAAGGTTACGTCGGTGCCTGCACAGATCGTCGGACCGGTGTTGTTCGATACGCTCACACCGGTATTCACGGTTGGGTTCACCGTCATAGTTATGTTATTGCTGGTCGCCGTAGCGGGTATCGGGCACTGGGCGCTGCTGGTCAGCACACACTTCAGCACATCGCCGCTTGCCAGCGTGTTGTCATTATATGTTGCACTGTTCGTGCCTACGGGTACATTGTTCTTATACCATTGGTAGCCTGGCAACGGCCCCCCATTAACAGGAGTTGCTGTGAAGGTGGTCATCGTGCCGCTGCATATAGCATTGCCGGGGCTTGCACTGATGCTGTTACCTGGAACAACTACTGGGTTCACCGTCATCACTACCGCGCTGCTCACCGATGCTGGTGTAGGGCACGCTGCACTGCTGGTCATAACGCACATCACGCTGTCTCCGTTGTTCAGTGTATTGCTGTTAAAGGTTGCCTGGTTGCTGCCCACTGTCACGCCATTCACCGTCCAAGTGTAGGTTGGCGTAGCGCCACCGTTGGTTACACTTGCCATGAAGGTGGTGCTCGTGCCTGCACATATGGTGGTGCCCGGGTTTGTGCTCATGCTAATCGTTGGTGTCACCACAGGGTTCACCGTCATGGTGATGCTATTGCTGGTCGCTGTCACCGGCGTAGCGCAGCTTGCATTGCTGGTCATCACACAGCTCACCACGCTGCCGTTGGTCAGCGTTGTGGTGCTGTAGGTCGGGCTGTTGCTGCCCACGGGCGTAGCGCCCACATACCATTGGTAGCTCGGTGTCGGGCCGCCGTTCACAGGCGTGGCCGTAAAGGTCGCATTGCTTCCTGCACAGATCGTGCTGCCGGGGTTGGCAGCTATGCTCACTGTCGGGGTCACATTCGGCATCACGGTCACTGTCAGTGGCGAGCTCGTCACGGGATTGACGATCACGCAGGGCGCATTGCTTGTCAGCTTGCAGGTGAGCTGGTCTCCGTTCACCAGCAGGTTATCGGTATAGGTGCTGCTGTTGGTGCCCACGGGGTTCCCATTCTTGTACCATGCATATACCGGTGTCGGCCCTTGGTTGGTAACGTTAGCTGTAAAGGTCACACTCTGGCCCACACATACATTGTTGGCCGCAGGCACAGATGTCACATTCACGGTTGGTGTCAGCAGCGGGTTCACCGTCATTGTTATCGTGTTACTTGTAGCGGTAAGCGGGCTTGGACAAGGGTCACTGCTGGTCATCACCACTTTCACCTGGTTGCCATTCGCTAAGGTCGTTGTTGTGTATGTAGAGCTGTTCGTGCCCACCGGCGTTGCACCCACATACCACTGGTAGCTGGGCGTTGGTCCGCCATTTGTCGGGCTCGCAGTAAAGGTTACATTATCACCCGCGCAGATAGTAGTGCCAGGTGAAACCGTTATTGACACTGCAGGGGTTACAAGCGGATTGATCGTCAGGTTAGCACCATTATCAATACCGGTCACAGCACTGTTGCTCGATATTACACGTATCCGGTAGCCACTGCCGCCGGTCTGGTTGGTCGGTATCGTGCAGACTATCGTACCGCTCGCTGCTGTGCTGGTTAGGGTGCCGATGTTTGTCGGGGTAGCAAAGGAGCCGGTAGCATTGCTCAGTTGTGCCGTGAATACATTACCGGCATTGAAGGTCACACTACCCGAGCTGTAGCTCACGTTCAGCGTAGCGCCGCCGCAGAACGGGCCACCCGTAACGGTAGTCTTTATACCACCGATGGTCACCACGTAGTCCTCTGTCTCACCCCATGTATAATAGGGATTGGTACATGGGTCCACATAGCCTGTACCTTCAGAGTAAAGGACCCGCATTGCCGTGGCACCGAAAGATGCGGTGGTCGGAACCGTTATGTTCTGCGTCACGATATTAGGATTAGCGGCTGCAGTGGTATTATTGTTGATCACCGTCTCATTCACACCATAAAAACTGCCATCCAGGTTGTAATCGATCCAGGCGGATAGCTGACGGCTATATGTACCCCCGCAGGTATTTTCAGTCACCGACATCGGGTACGTATAACCCAGGTACAACGTCGTAAGCGACCCCAATGGACGGTAATCGGTGTACAGTTGGTTACTTGTAGAACAGTTCGATGAGTTGTTCAGCGTATTCAATGTTACGTTGAATATTTCCTCGTCGCCGGTATAGTAAGCGGTCGACCCGCATATGTTACACACATTCGTCGGCAATACGTTCACGGTTACATTGTTCGACGTATAGGTCTGGCCGCTCGCCGTGCAGGTTGTGAATAGCTGGTAGTAAGTAGTAGCAGCAATACCGCTGGCTACGGTATACGATGCCGATGTCGCCCCTACGATATTGTTGTACGGCCCAAGGATGTTACTGGCCGATTTCCATTGATAAGTAACACCGGTGCCCGTTACGGCAGTACCCGTAAGTGTAAATGATGTGTTAGGACACACATTGCTCGGTCCGGACGCCGTTGTAGTCGGTACGCCCGTACACGGCGGCGCAAACACGTTTATGATGTAATCCTCTGTCTCGCCCCATGTATAGGTTCCGCAAGGCGGCGCCGTCGCCTGCTCTGCATACACCACGCGCATACTCGTTATGCCGGGCGTTGCATTTCCGGGTATAGTGATTGTTGTCGAGGTAACGCCGGTAGGGCTTGACACGGTCCAGACATTCTCACCCGGATCCGTGAAGAGGCCGTTCTGGTTAAAGTCCATATACACGGCGCCCGTTCGCGTATAGTAACCACCGCATGTATTAAAGTTGACCGACAGTGTATAAGGACTGCCCGCTGTCAGAGTTGGCGCAGCTACCGTCTGCCGGTAGTCAGTGTACATTTGGTTGCTGGTAGCACAGTTAGAAGAGTTGTTTAAAGTACCGATCGTCACATTAAATATCTCCTCGTCACCTGTGCTTGTCGCGGTCGACGTACATGTATTGCAAACATACGTAGGCAGAGCTGTCACCGTAACGTTATTAGATGTATAGTTCTGGCCACTTGGAGTACAAGTAGTATAAACCTGGTAATAAGTAGTTGCAGCTATCCCGCTGGCTACGGTATAACTAGACGAGGTAGCGCCTACAATATTGTTGTAGGGGCCGGCAATGTTCGATGCAGATTTCCACTGGTAGGTAACACCTGCGCCCGTTACCGGGGTACAGCTTAATGTGAACGATGTATTCGGGCAGACATTGGATGGACCTGATGCTGTTGTCGTCGGCGTACCGGTGCAGTTGGGCAAAACCGACTGCGTTAGAACAATATCGTCAACAAAACAATTATTCCCATACGCCGACGTGAATTTGAATATTATGTAATTGGTCGAGGTATTGTAGCTGGTTGGTATATTGTAAGTGTATTGATACCACGCATTGGCCACTGCTACTGTAGGAGTTAACGTATATGAACGGTTCACCGTACCCAGCAAAGTGCCTCCTGCAACGGCAGAAGTATTTACATAAACATCCACTTTATCTGCATTGCCAGTATAGCCGTTATCACGGTACATCCAAAAAGAAATGGAATACGATGTATTTGCGGTTGAGAAATTTAACACGGGGCTAAACAATGTACCAACGGTTCCAGATGCTAAACTGTAGCTGTTAAAACGCATCATACCCCCTGTTGTGTGAGGGGAGCAAGTCGGCGAGGTTCCGCTGGTCTGCCTGCTCAACCCCGAGCCTGACTGCGTGTATGATGAGGCCGCCACCACTGGCGCATATGCCGCAACTGATGGCGGGAACGTGACCGACGTGAAGTCTGTATTAATTATGGTTTGCGCTTTGCTTGATGTAGTAGCAGCTAAAAGTGCTAAGGCGACCATGATTTTGCCAACGTAACGCCGGGGGGCGGCATAAAATTTTGAAGAGGTACAATTTCTATTCATAAAAGAAATAGATTTTAGATTTTACATACTGGTTTTCGCTTCGTTTTCATTGCTTTATCACCATTCTTTTCGCAGTGAAAAGCGGCAATTTTAATTTTAACAGAAAGTTAAATTAAGAAACCTTTTTTGAAATTTTAACGCAATTTTTTAATTTTTTATTCTTTAATTTTTGATTTCTTTAATAATGAGTTAATAATTGGGTCTTAACACCTTCATTTAAATTAAAAAATAAATGCGTTATTACCATATCTATATAAGTAAAGCATTACCACAACCTGTTGCGCTGAACGCACCCGCATAACAAGCTGTATATCAACAATTTTATGGGCGTTTATCGATATGACTACCCTGCTTTGGACAATATAAAGACCGAAACTATGAATATCGATACAGCATATATCATCTTAAATCAAACTTATCAATATGCCGAATGCAAAAAGCTCCCGCAAATGCGGGAGCTTTTTTGAGCTATTATAAATGACTGCTATTACTGCTTGCTGACTTTCACAGTTTGTATTCTTGCGTCGTCGCTGTAGCGCAGCATGTACATACCGCTGGCCAGTGCGCTCATATCTATTAGTGCCTTGTGGTTGTCCATAGGCACATCTATCAGCACTTTGCCTGTAAGATCGGTTAATACCAGTGCTGCATTCTTGTCCATCCTTCCGGTCAGTTGCACCTGCACCTTATCCTGCGCAGGGTTCGGGTACGCCATCATACTGAACGGATCTGCTACTTGCGCCTGATTCACATTCAATGGGAACTGTCCTGTATGTATATAGTATCCGCTGAAGCCTGTAGTCGGGAAGCGCATCACCCACCAGTTATCGGCAATATCCCAGCTCACCTGAGGTATCACTTCCTCGACAGGGCCGGTATAATTGCCCGGCGCGGTACCCGTGCCGTGGAAGATCGTGATCCTTACGTTGCCGTTATCTACATGGCCTGTAGGCAACATTGGTAACCACTGGCTCGCCGCTACATTGTTGTACGCAATAAACTCGTTCTCATAAGCATAGAGCTCTATCACCCCTGTCGCCGTCGCCGCGTTGTTGTGAGGCTCTATATCGTAGTGCCGCTGTACGTACGGCATTCCGTTAAAGCTGTTCACTTGCGCGTCAAGTGTCACCTTAAATGTAACAGTATCCAGCACAGGGTTTGCACCACTCGGGTTGATACCACAGATGTTATCGCAATCTGTATAGGTGATCTTCGTATTAACATTCTGGTTTACAAGGTTCACCACATTTGTCTCTGTATTGCCCACAGTGCCCGCAAGGTAGCCGCTCACGAACCATTGCACAGTATCCGCCTTGCTGGTATCCACTGTCTTGGTAAGGCACGGCTGCGTGCTGGTCACTATATAAGATACCTTATCTCCGTTATTAAGCAGGTTGCCGGTCCAGCTGGGGCTGTTAGTGCCTACAGGGTTACCGTTCAACATCCATTGATAGCTCAGCACGTTTGCAGGCCCTGCGCTGTCCACTGTCGCATTAAATGTTATCGGCGATCCGCTGCACATTATTACACTCGGGTCTGCATCCAGGAATGTCTTCGGCGTATGCCACTCATTCACTGTAATAGTATGGCTGTTGCTGCCCACAAGTGGTGCCGAAGGGCAGGGATCACTGCTCATGATGTCGCAGGTTATCACATCGCTGTCCAGTAGCGTATTCTCGATGTACGTATTTGTCGGCCCCCCGACAGGATTGCCGTTTCTGCGCCAAACATACACAGGGTTCGGTCCGCCATTGGTTGATACGGCAGTGAAGGTGATCATATCGCCATGGCATATAGTATCCGAGGGCGCGCTGCTGATGCTGACAGTAGGCACCACTACGGGGTTCACTGTCATCGTTACAGCGTTTGTCACTGTAGGTGGTGTAGCGCATGTCAGGCTGCTGGTCATGTCGCAGCTCACTATATCGCCGTTCGTCAGGCCATTAGAGCTGTAAGTAGGCTGTGTGGCGCCTGCCACCGGGTTGCCATTTACATACCATTGATAGGCCGGCGACACACCGCCGTTGGTGATCTGTGTGCTGAACGACGCCATTGAGCCCGAGCAAACAACGGGGTTGCCATTTACCTGCACCGTCGGCACAAGGTTGGTCGTCACGGTCATTAATAGGTTATTGCTGGTCGTCACTGCAGGTGTGGGGCATATGGCACTGCTCGTCATACTGCAGTACACCACATCGGTATTATTAAGCGCATTGTCTACGTAAGTAACGCCCGTGCCTACAGGCAGGTTATTCTTATACCATTGGTAGGTCGGCGTCGGCCCGCCGTTTGTCGGTGCAGCGGTGAATGTGGCTGTAGATCCTGAACATATCGATGTACCTGGGCTTACGCTCGCGCTCACCGACGGGTAACTCAGCGGGTTCACCGTCATTGTTATATTACTGCTCACCGCAACGATCGGGCTTGGGCACACTGCACTGCTCGTCATTTCCACATGCACCACGTCCCCACTGTTCAGCGTGTTGCTTTGATAGCTCGCACTGTTAGTACCCACCGGGTTGCCGTTTACATACCATTGGTAGGTCGGTGTAGGTCCACCGTTCACCGCAGTCGCCAGGAAGTCAACATTGGTTCCGGCGCATATTGTCGGTCCTGTGTTGTTGGAGATACTCACAGACGCCGGTAATAGCGGGTTCACCGTCATTGTAATATCGTTGCTCACAGCCGTAGCGGGCGTCGGGCAGCTCGCACTGCTTGTCATCACGCAGTTGATCACATCGCCGGTTGCGAGGGTATTATCATTATACGTCGCACTGTTTGTGCCAACGGGATTACCATTCTTATACCACTGGTACGCTGGTGTGGGTCCGCCGTTTGTCGGCGTAGCGGTAAAGGTTGTCATCGAGCCGCTGCATATATTGTTGCCCGGGCTGGCGCTGATGCTGTTAGCAGGCACCACTACGGGGTTCACCGTCATCGTCACACTGCTGTTTACCGATGCTGGTGTCGGGCAGCTCGCGCTGCTTGTCATCGTGCACATCACCACGTCGCCGTTATTAAGTGTATTGCTGGTAAATGTAGACTGGTTGGCACCCACAGGGTTGCCATTTATCGTCCAGGCATAGGTCGGCGTCGGCCCGCCATTTGTTATGGTCGCCGTGAAGGTCGTGCTCGTGCCGGCGCATATCGTAGTGCCTGGGTTCGTGCTCATGCTGATCGTCGGCGTCACCACAGGGTTCACTGTCATCGTTATGCTGTTACTTGTCGCCGTAGTGGGTATAGCGCAGGGTGCATTGCTGGTCATTACGCAGCTTACTACATTACCCGTCACCAGTGTTGTTGTACTGTAGGTCGGGCTATTGCTGCCCACAGGTGTTGCACCCACATACCATTGGTAGCTTGGTGTTGGTCCGCCGTTCACCGGTGTTGCCGTAAATGTCGTCGTGCTGCCGGCGCATACATTATTCCCCGGGTTAGCCGTGATGCTTACCGTTGGCGACACAGTAGGTATTACAGTGATCGTCAGCGGTGCACTGGTCACCGGGTTTGCAAGCAGACAGGGCGCATTACTGGTAAGCTGGCAGGTTATCACATCTCCGTTTACAAGCAGGTTATCTGTGTAGGTCGCACTATTTGTACCTACGGGATTACCATTTTTTAGCCATTGGTACACGGGCGTCGGCCCCTGGTTGGTCACAGTCGCCGTGAAAGTTACACTCTGCCCCGAACACACATTGTTCGCCGCAGGTACAGATGTTACCGTTACGGTCGGTGTAATATTCGGATTCACCGTCATCGTTATGATATTACTTGTCACAACAGTTGGCAGTGCACATGTCGCATTGCTGGTCATTACCACCTTTACCTGGTCCCCGTTATTAAGTGTGGTACTGGTGTAGGTCGGACTGTTACTACCCACAGGTGTTGCATTCACATACCATTGGTAAGACGGCGTGCCGCCAAATTGCGGGATAGCTGTGAAGGTCACACTCGTCCCGGCGCATATAGTATTCCCGGGGTTTGCTGTTATGGTCACCGTTGGCACCAGTAGCGGGTTGATCGTAAGATTACCGTTTGTGTTGGGTACTCCGGTGAACGCAGTATTGCTCGACACAACACGTATGCGGTACGCCGAACCCGTTCCGGTCGCTGCCGGTATGGTACATACTATGGTGCCGGAGCTTGCAGTACTGGTAAGCGTTCCTATCGTTACAGGTGTGGCAAAAGAACCCGTATTATCGCTCAGTTGCGCGGTAAATACATTACCGGGGTTGAACGTGAGCGCATATGCCGTGTATGTAACGTTTACGGTATTACCTCCGCAGTAATTGTTGCCCGGTGTGGTACACAGTATCATCTGCGGTGTCCACCTGTAACCCTGACCGGTTGCCGGCTTAGCGTTAATAGTAGTCGTGAAGGTAGTGTTCGATGGTACCGGGTTCGCAGTCACGTCTGGCAACGTCTGGTAGTCTGTCCCGTTGTTAAAGATACCTACCGTTGCTGTCGGATTCGTAAGACCTTGCGCTTCTTGCTCATACACATAATCTATCATATTCGAGGTCTCATACAGCTTTATTTCAAACGATATAGCGTTCGAAGTTCCCTGATAGGTCCACCACCAGCCATGACATTCCAGCGAGAAGATACGGTTAGGGGCTATACCCGTGGTCGCATAATACGAGGTCGGCGATGGCGTTCCCGACGCACCACTCAGGTCATCCCACAGCGGCATCAGCATCGGTCCGATACCTGCAGCGGTAGCAGCATCATTTGAGTTCGCGTTTGAAGGGCTATTGTTCAAACTCATAAACCCGTTCGAGCACATCGCAACGGTGCTGTAGTTGGTGCCCGCAAAATTGAAAGTGAATCCTAAGGGTATACCCGTCTGCGTCTGGTCGTCTGCTAAGATATTAGTTGAGTTACCCGACACCGTTGTATAAGGCGTCGTGAATGCGGAGAAAGAATAGTAGGCCGCAGGCTGCGCATAGATATTCGTCTCATTAAGCAGCAACATAACGACGCACGACAAAATGAATTTCCAAACTCTTACACGAGGCAGTACAATTGTAGCATTCTTGTTCATGAAGCACCTGTATTTTAATAAATTCAGATAAGCTGTCAAACCGATCTCCATTCTAAATAAAATGTTAAAGAATGGAGCTGGCCTAACCTGTTTAAATTAATATTTTAGCCCTACGAAGCTAATTATTCCCTTTGTATTTGTCAAGATTTAATAAGTAGCCTACAAACATAAATATTACGCAATCGAAACAGCCTATAACCGAATACAATGAATATTTTTTTATTTGCAACTTTGCCAAAAGTTAATCAGGAAAAACCGCCGATTAACACAAAATAATAGGCCTCCCCGATGGGAGGCCTATTACAAACTCTTGCGGGATATTACTGCTTGGTAATCTTAATAGTTTCATTCCTTACGTCATCACTATAACGCAGCATGTAGATACCCGATGCCAGGCTGCTCATATCTATTATGGCCTTGTTGCTTTCCACCGGCGCGCTTATCAATTGCTTGCCGGCAAGGTCCATGATATACAGCTGGCTCTTGCCATTGCGTGTTCCATCTATCTGCACAGTTATTTTATCCTGTGCAGGGTTCGGGTAAGCATTGATGGCAAAGCCTTCTGAATTCACTTTCGTCACACCCAGCGGGAAGACCGCATTTGTGGTGTGTATATAAAAACCACCGAAGCCTTTTACAGGGAAGGTTATCACCCACCAGTTTGACGCGGTATCCCACTCCACGGTCGTCGGAGAGAGGAATTCTTCAGGACCGGTATAGTTACCCGGTGTTGTTCCGGTGCCATGGAACTCGGTGATCACCACATTACCATTGTTAATATGGTTCGCCGGTAGCGGAGGCAGTATCGAATTGGTCTGCACCAGGAACGAGTCATACGCATCAAACTCATACTGGTATGCGTACAGCTTCACGATCGCTGTGGCTCCCGACCCGTTGGTTGCGGGCATAATGTCATAGTGACGCTGCAGGTACGGCTGACCAAGATAATTATTTACCGTCGCATCCAGCGTCACGCTTGCCTGCAGTCCGCCGCTCACCGGTGAGTTGCCTGAAGGTATCACAGTTGTGATCAGGTCACAATCGGTATACGATATCACGCTTGGCGCCGGAGTTACTATCACGTTGTTTGTTTCTACACTGTTCACATTCCCCGCCAGGTACCCTGCATTGAACCAATGAACCGTGTCAACGTTCGTTGTGTCGGTAGGCTTCGTTACGCACATAGCCGAGCTAACCTCCACACAGTAAACGAGATCGCCTTCCACTAGGTTATTGCCGGTCCATGTCAGGCCCGTTCCATTCTGCACGCCGTTCAGCATCCATTTATATGTGTCGTTCGGCCCCGGGTTATACGGAATGGCCGAAAGCGTCAGCGGATTACCGGTGCATATCACAGGCGTGCCGAAGAGGAACACCTCGGGTGTAATATAATGCTGCACGGTCACGGTCACACTGTTACTGCTATCGGTCGGCACACTCGGGCACAGATCGTCGCTTACCATCACGCACGATATAACATCGTTATTATACGCGTTTGTCAACGTATAAGTGTCTGTTGGCAGCCCTACTGGGTAGCCGTTCTTGCTCCAGTGGAATATAGGGTTAGGACCGCCATTCACTGCACTTGCCGTGAACACGAGTGTGTCTCCGTCACAAATGCTGTCCGGGCCATTCGGTGCTATGGTCACTGATGGTACGGTTACCGGTTGCACGATCATCGTAATACTGTTGCTTGTTGCGTTAGGTGGTGTTGCACACAGTGCATTGCTCACCAGGCTGCATGCTACCACATCATTGTTATTCAGTGCGGCAGTCGTGAATGTAGGCGCATTCGGCCCGGTAGGGTTGCCGTTCACCGTCCACGAATAGGTCGGGGTCGGCCCGCCGTTATTTGCGGTTGCTGTAAATGTTACCGGTGTGTTCGCACATATCTTGTTGGTCGGGCTCGCCGTAATGCTGATATCCGGCACCACCACCTGGGTCACATTCATGGTAATATTGTTGCTGTATACCGTAGCAGGGGTCGCACAGGGTGCGGTGCTCGTTATCATGCATGTTATCACATCTGTATTGCTAAGGTTGGCTGCGGCATAAGTAGCGATATTACCACCCACGTTATTGCCGTTCTTTTTCCATTGATACGTTACCGTCGGTCCGCCATTGGTTACTACTGCAGAGAAATTCACTGTAGTGCCCGAGCAAATGTTGTTACCAGGGTTTGCAGTGATCACGGCAGAAGGCAGCACCGTAGGTGTCACGCTCATCACTATTGTATTGCTCGATACGGTAAGCGGGGCGGCACAGGGGGCATTGCTCGTCATATTTACACTTATCACATCACCGTTTGCCAGCGTGTTGTCCACATAGGTACTGCTGTTGGTGCCCACTGGGTTGCCATTCCTGAACCATTGATAGGTGGGTGTCGGGCCACCGTTAACCGGTGCGGCCGAGAAGGTCACAACTGTTCCCGAACAGATGGAATTGCCCGTATTATTGGTAATACTTACCGTTGGCGTGATCGACGTATACACGATCATCGTAACCGCGGCGCTGGTCACCTGTGCCGGTGCGGCGCATATAGCATTGCTGGTTAACTGGCACGTCACCACATCACCGTTTTGCAGCGTACTGTTCGAGTAGGTTGGCATATTTGCACCTACAGGGTTGCCGTTCAGGTACCATTGGTAGCCTGGTGTCGGCCCGCCATTGGTAACAGTAGCGGTGAACGTAACATTCGTGCCCGAGCATATGGTATTGCCGGGATTAGCCGACACACTTATCGTTGGCACCAGTACCGGGTTCACCGTCATCGTTATACCTGTGCTGGTTACCGATGGCGGCACTGCACAGCTGGCATTGCTGGTCATTGTGCAGGTCACCACGTCTCCGTTCGCCAGGGTCGTGGTCGTATATGTCGACGCATTGTTACCCACGGGGTTACCATTCACATACCATTGGTAAGTCGGCGCCGGCCCGCCATTGGTTATCGCTGCTGTAAATGTTACCGATGTGCCTGCGCATATAGTATTACCGGGGTTTGCGGTCACGTTAATGGTTGGGGTCACGTTCGGGATGATGGTCATCGTCATCGACCCCGTCACTGTCGCAGGGCTTGCGCATGTTGCATTGCTGGTCAGCTGGCAGGTTACCACATCGCCGTTCACCAGAGTGCTGGTTGTATACGTCGGGCTGTTCCCACCCACCGGGTTGCCATTCACCTGCCATGCATAGGTAGGTGTCGGTCCGGCATTGGTAGTATTAGCCGTGAAGGTTACGCTCGCCCCGGCACACGCTGTGTTCCCGGGATTCGCCGTTATGTTGATCGTCGGCGTCACATTCGGATTCACCGTCATGGTCAGCGTATTGCTCACCTGTGTTGGGTTCACCGTACATGGCGCATTACCGGTTATCGTGCAGGTCACCTGGTCACCATTAACAAGTGATGTAGTTGTGTAAGTGTTGATATTGCTTCCCACAGGGAAACCGTTTACCTTCCACTGGTACACAGGGCCGGGGCCGCCATTGGTAATTGCCGCCGTGAAGGTCACTGATTGTCCCACGCATATGGTAGTGCCCGGATTGGCAGTGATATTGATCGTCGGTGTCACGTTGGGGTTCACCGTCATCACTATCGTATTGCTGGTAGCCGTTGCCGGAACCACGCATGGTGCATTACTTGTTATCACGCAGGTTACCTGGTCGTTGTTCGCCAGGGTGCTGCTGGTGTAGGTTGGCGTGGTCGCCACGTTCACGTTATTCACTTTCCACTGGTAGGTCGGCGATGGGCCGCCATTCGTGATCGCTGCGGTAAACGTCACACTGGTGCCCGCGCAAATATTATTGCCTGGGTTGGCAGATATACTAACCGACGGTGTTAGCTGAGGGTTGATGGTAATAGCACCATTGGTGTTCGGGATACCTGTAAAGGCAGTATTACTTGATACCACCCGTATCCGGTAGCCCGTTCCCGCAGCTTGCGCCAAAGGTATTGTACACACAATGGTACCGGAGCTCGAAGTGCTGAGCAGCGTGCCGATAGTTGTGGGCGTCGCAAACGATCCGGTCGCATCACTCAGCTGCGCCGTAAATGTATTACCGGCATTGAAGGTAAGCGCATAAGCTGTATAGCTTACGTTCACTGTATTATTACCGCAATAGTTATTGGCCGGGGTCGTGCACAATATCATTCTTGGTGTCCACTCATACACCTGTCCCGTCGCTGGTTTTGAATTGATCGTCGTCGTGAAAGTGGTGTTCGACGGTATCGGGTTATTTGTTACATCAGGCAGTGTCTGGTAATCGGTACCGCTGTTGAATATACCAACTGTTGCCGATGGGCTGTTTAACCCTTGGGCTTCTTGTTCGTATATGTAGTCAATAGCGTTCGTCGTTTCATATAGCTTGATCTCGAACGATATTGCATTGGTAGTGCCTCCATAATTCCAGCGCCATGAATGGCAGTCAAGGGTGAAAATACGGTTGGGGCTCACACCCGTCGTAGCATAGTACGAGGTTGGCGAAGGGGTTCCCGATGAGCCGCTCAGGTCGTCCCATAGCGGCATCAGCATCGGTCCTATGCCTGCCGCGGTCGTCGCATCATTTGAGTTCGCGTTTGAGGGGTTATTGTTCAGGCTCATAAACCCGTTCGAGCACATTGCAACCGTACTGTAGTTGGTCCCTGCAAAGTTAAACGTGAAGCCCAGCGGTATCCCCGTCTGGGTCTGGTCGTCGGCAAGTATATTGGTCGCGTTCCCGGATATCTGGGTATACGTTCCCGCAAATGCCGAGAATGTATAGTACTGCGCGGGCTGCGCATAGGCTGCCATTCCGCTCATCAGCATCACTACAACAGCCGGTAAAACGAATTTTATGAACCTTGCACTGGGGAATGCAGCGGTAAATTTCTTGATCATACTGGTACTTTTATTTCGTTTGTCTTCAATAGGCCACCGCCCTTACTATTGCTTCGTTATTTTAATGGTCTCGCTCCTCTTATCGTCATTGTAGCGCAGCAGGTACATACCCGAAGCCAGGCTGCTCATATCTATCAGCGCTTTATTATTATCCAGGTCTGTGCTTATGATAACTCTGCCCGCCAGGTCGGTCACTACCAATGTGCTGTGCGCTGCCATAGTCCCTTCTATGCGCACAGATATCTTGTCCTGCACAGGGTTAGGGAATGCCTCCATCAGGAAGTCGTCATTAGCATTCACATTCGATACCGCCAGCGGGAAGTTGCCGCCGGTATGGATATAGTATCCGCTAAACCCGGTTACGGGGAAGCTCATCACCCACCAGTTGCCCGCGGTATCCCAGGTTACAGAGGCCGGAACGATCAATTCTTCTGCGCCGGTATAGTTCCCCGGTTTGGTGCCCGTGCCATGGAATGCGGTTATACGTATGTTGCCGTTGTCCGTTGCATAGTTCGGCAATAGTGGATACCCTGCAGGTCCGGCCACTGCGTTATATGCATCAAATTCGCTCTGGTATGCGTATAAGGTGACCGTGGCGGTAGCATTCGCCGCATTGCTGTCCGGCGTTATATCGAAGTGACGTGTCAGGTAAGGCTGGTTCTTATAGCGCTTCACGGTGCTGTCAAGGGTCACCTTAAATGTTGTTCGGCCACTCACAGGGTTAGCACCCGATTGAACTATTGACACCATCAGGTCGCAATCAGTGTAGTTGATCTTGCCTGTTGTGTTTACCACCTGCACATGGTTGGTTTCGGTCAGCCCCATCGTTCCGGCAAGGTAACCGCTGTTGAACCAGCTCATGATACTGTGGTTGCTGGTATCTGTCGGCGCTGTCGTGCATATGGAGCTTGTCAACACCACGCAGGAGATATCATCGCCGTCATTTATTAGTTGGTCGGTATATGTTGGACTATTGCCACCTACCGGGTTGGCATTCTTAAACCACTTATAGATGGGCGATCCGCCCGCACCCGTAGCACTTGCTACATAGGTCATTGGCGAGCCGGTGCATATTATCGTTCCCGGCGTTACTGTTACTGATACGTTCGGTGTCGTTGTAGGCGTCACCTTCATCGTATGCGCTGCACTGGTCACCGTTGCCGGCACCGGGCACAGGTTATTGCTCACCAATTCGCAGGTGATCTGGTCATTGTTCTGTAAGCTAATATCGCTATAGGTGGGCACGTTTGAGCCTACTGGATAACCATTCTTTTTCCAGTGGTACGCCGGTGATGGACCACCGTTTACCTGGCTGGCATTGAAGGTCACAGCCTGGCCCAGGCATATTGAATCCCCGGGAGCCGTCGACGTTACTGAAATACCAGGCACTGTTATGGCATTTACCGTCATCTGCACGTTGCTGCTCGTTACAGTTACGGGTGCTACACAAATGTCGCTGCTGGTCATAGTACAGGTAAGTATATCACCATTGGCTAGGGCCGGATCTGTATATGTTGCCGTATTGCCGCCCACCACGTTGTTATTCTTTTTCCACACATAGGTTGGTGTCGGTCCGGGGTAAGCTGTATTAGCAGTAAAAGTCACGGGAGTACCATCACATATAGTTGTGCCGGGGCTGGTAGTTACACTAACGGTTGGCGTATTAATGTAGGTAATTGACATTGTGATAGCATTGCTCGTAGTAACGATCGGGCTCGCACAGGTGGCGTTGCTGATCATTGTACAGGAAACTACGTCTGTATTATTCAGTGAAGCACTTGTATAAGTCGGCGAATTATTGCCCACTATAGCATAATTTACACTCCATTGATATATCGGCGTGGGGCCGGGGTTGGTTGCAGTAGCAGTAAATGTCACCGGCACGTTCGAGCACACTACATTCCCCGGATTAGCTGATATGCTTACGCTGGGCACTAACGTCGGATTTACAGTCATAGTAATATTATTGCTCGTAGCTGTTGTTGGGCTCACACACAGCGCATTGCTGGTGATCACCACATTCACAATATCTCCGTTTACCAGTGAGGTACTTTGATAAGTTGGACTATTGAAGCCGGTTGGATTTCCGTTAAGGTACCACTGGTACGATGGGGTCGGACCACCGTTGGTGGGTGTTGCAGTAAATGTGGCCTGGTCCCCTGCGCAAATAGTACTTGAAGGGCTGACAGCCACGCTCACACTTGGCACCGGTATCGGGTTCACTACCATTGTAATGGTGTTGCTTATCACGGTTGCCGGCGTCGCGCAGGTCGCGTTACTTGTTACCTGGCAGGTCACAAGGTCGCCGCCCACCAGTGTGTTGTTTGTGTAGGTAGGGCTATTGCCACCCACAGGGTTGCCGTTCAGCTTCCATAGATATACGGGCGTTGGACCGCCATTCGTTATTGTACTCAGAAACGTTACAGATGTACCCGCACATATCACATTGCCCGGGTTGGCCGATATAATGTTTGTAGGCACAGCTATCGGGTTCACAGTCATCGTGATACTGTTACTTGTCACTGTTGCCGGTATTGCACAGCCATTACTGCTGGTCATTGTGCAGGTCACCACATCGCCGTTTGCCAGCGTGGTGCTGGTGTAGCTTGGGCTGTTCGATCCCACCACGCCATTATTCACCTTCCATACATAGGTAGGTGTCGGGCCGCCGTTGGTCGCCGTCGCGTTAAATGTTACCGAGGTGCCAGCACATATGGTCGTGCCGGGGCTCACACTGATGCTGACCGCCGGTGTCACGTTCGTCGTGATCACCATCGTAATGCTATTACTTGTTACTGTGGTCGGGTTGGCGCAGGTCGAGCTGCTGGTCAGCGTGCATGTTATCACATCGCCATTACCGGGTGTCACGGTATATGTGGGGCTGTTACCGCCCACTACCACATTGTTCAGTTTCCACACATAGATGGGCGTTGGGCCACCATTGGTTATCGTGGCAGTATAGGTAACGCTGGTGCCCGTACATATCACATTACCTGGGTTGGCTGTTATGTTTATGGTCGGCGCCAGGTTGTTCGACACGGTCATTGTAATAGTATTGCTGACCTGAGTTCCGTTTACGGTACATGGTGCATTACCCGTTACGGTACATGTCACCTGGTCCCCGGTAAGCAGGGTGGTTGTAGTATACGTCGGAGAATTACCGCCTACAGGGAAGCCGTTTACCTTCCATACATATACAGGCGTTGGGCCGCCGTTGGTTATAGCAGCGGTGAAAGTCACCGACTGTCCCACGCATACCGTATTACCGGGGTTCGCAGTAATGCTGATGGTCGGCGTCACATTCGGGTTCACCGTCATAGTTATTGTATTGCTCGTCGCAGTGGTCGGTGTGACGCATGGCGCATTACTGGTGATCACGCATGTTACCTGGTCGCCATTATTGAGCGTACTGCTGCTGTAGGTTGCAGTCGTAGCCACGTTCACATTATTCACCTTCCATTGGTAGGTTGGCGAGGGGCCACCATTAGTTATGGCAGCAGAGAACGTCACATTCGTACCCGCGCATATATTATTACCTGGGTTTGCCGAGATCACTACTGACGGGACCAGTTGCGGATTTATCGTTAAATCAGTTCCATTATCGACCCCGGTAAAAGATGGATTGCTCGATACTATTCTGATACGGTAACCTGTACCTCCCGCCTGGGCCACCGGTATTACACACGCTATCGCGCCACTTGTCGCAGTACTTGTTAGTGTACCGATGGTCGTCGGACTCGCAAATGAACCGGTTGCATTACTAAGTTGTACGGTAAATACATTCCCGGCAGCAAACGTAAGCCCTACGGATGTGTAGTTAACGGTTATTGAAGCGCCTGCGCACCATGGCGATCCTGTAACACTTGGAGTGATACCCGTAAGTGGGAATGTTTTTACGTAAGAAAGGATGTTATACCACAGGTTATAGCCCTGGGGGTTGGAAGGTGTCCAGAACTGAGGTTGCGTACAGCCTCCGAAGAATACGATACCGGCGCCCCATGTCTTATAGCACAATACCACCAGGGAGTTAGCTGGGTTGTACAACAAGGTGGTCAGCCCCGAACCTGTTATTGTTCCATGACCGAAATAGTTCCCCGAATAGGATGTCGCTGTCGGCGTATAAGGCCCGGTGAATATTTGGTTGGTAGGCACAGAAGTGGTCACACTAGGCGAAAAGCTCTGATAGTTCAGTGTTGTACCCGAAAAGCCCCAGTTTTGGCTCGTTCCATAGTTCGGTGCTGCATTCATAAAAAGTCGCCCACCGTTACTTACCCAGTTTTGTATCGTGGTAATATTGGCATTTATGAAGTTTGGCATATTCGAATTGCCATCACTTCCCTCGAGGAACACCACGTTCGTCGATGCCTGGAAGATTGTGGCCGCGGGGGTCGATGTATTACCCTGCGTCCAGTTACCGGCGCCGAATACATTGTTCATTGCAGTCACATTCGTCGTGGAACCCCACGGATTCACATCCTGTATGTACCAGTTTCCGGCGAAAGAATCGATCGCAATCAATATGCACGTTAGAAGGGGGAATAACTTTAAATAAGAGAATACATTTCTTTTCATAACCGTATGATTATTGAGCGAGCATTACAAAATGTTAAAGTTTTACGAAAATACCGAAAGTTGCTATATATACAATGCCTTCTTAACTTTTTTTTAAAACTGGTTACAAAACATTCATAATCAGTTATTTAAGTTCTTCTTTCTCTCAATTTATTACGTTTTTGCGCCCAATATTTCTGCTTTTCCCCTTTTTTATATATAGCCATCGGTTAAATCATCCTCGCATTTCCCGCTTTTAATTCAAAGTTAAACCCGCTCACAATTTTGCTCCGCGTAAAAAATTTTTCATCCCCACCCAAGATTTTAACAAGTCGTTACGTCATATTATCAGAAGCATGCTAAAAACGGTTTTTTACAGGGCCCGTAACAAAACCTTAAACAAACAAAATCTTCGAGTGATGAAAAACAGGAAAATGTATTTATACCGTATCAACAGCAAAGCGGGGCCCGTATTAAATACAGCCTCTGGCAAGAGCATGAGGTTGCAAAAGCCTCTAAAGCTGCTTTTCTATACCATTAGGAAACCGCGACTTGTGTAAAGCCAGTCATTGAATGCTATTAGGCCCCATTCTATGAAAAAAATGTGTATCTTACTATAACCCTTCCGGACCAAAACGCTTTTAGAAACTCATTTATGCCCTTATATTCTGAACAGGAAATTATTGAAGGGTGCCGCAAAAGCGATCGCACATTCCAGGAACATCTGTACAAAGAGTATTACAGCATGTTCCTCAAGGTCTGTGCAAGGTACGCAAGGGATATGCAGGATGCCGAACAACTGCTGAACGATGGGTTTCTAAAGGTTTTCCTCAATATCAGCAGCTATAAGAATAAGGGATCATTCGCGGGATGGATGAGACGCATAATGGTCAATACATGCCTGGATCATCTCCGCAGCAACTATCTGAAAGACACAATGATCATGCATGTCAACGCCATGCCCGTGTCTAACAAAACATCAGTCAACAACTCCGGCCTCGAGAATATTGAGTTTAAAGAGCTGCTCGGGTTGATACAGTCCCTCCCGGTTATGACACGCACCGTTTTCAACCTGTTCGTGTTCGAGGGCTTCAACCATAAAGAAATTTCAAAACAACTGGAAATAAGCGAAAAGACATCCCATTGGCATGTGCATCAGGCCAGGGAGGTGTTACAGAAAAAATTAAAAAAAAATGAATCGCAAAAAGTGATGTATGAAAGCAAACGAATTTGATAAAGCAATACGCCGCGCCTACGAGCAAGGTAGCTTCGAGTACCAGCCCTCCCAGTGGGAGCGCATGGCGCAGCAGCTCACAGAGGCCGAGGGTAGAAAAAGGAAAAGCCTGGCATGGCTGCCTTTCCTCAGCTATGCCGCATCTGTTGTTTTCATGGTGAGCGTAGGCGCCTTCCTCATGCGCGACAGTATTACTAGGAATACCCGTGTATCGGGCGAAGCAGCCTCCGATCGGAATATAGTGCTTGTACAACCCGAAGTGAAACAGGATGCCTTGCCGCAGGCTGGTACCAACGCTCAGCGACCTGCACTGCGGTTCCCCACCCCGAAGGCGCCTACAGCGCAACCCTCTCTTATCCCGCAGGCTCAGGCTCCCTTATTGGCAGTTGCCGTGCCTCAATACGACGAAAAGCTTTACAGCAACGCAGATATAGTGACCCCGAATGCACCCCGCACTACATTTAAAGCACCAAAGTATATCGACTTTACAAGCCCCATTTACGAACCAATGGAGCGCGAGCATACCGGCAAGACCATTATCAGTGTATCAGGTGGCCTCAACTATGGTGCTACCAACAGCGGTTATTCCCTCGGCTTCACTGCATTTCGCAAACTTGGCGAGAATATTTTCGTTGAGGGTGACTTTGCATTCGTGAACAATCTCAGCGGCAAAAGAACCGAACTGGCTACTGAAAATGCCTATGCCCTGGCTGCAAATGCCACCGCGCAAAGCGCAAGTCCTACGCTCGGCGGTGGTGCCGCAAAACCCGCCGCTACCACGCATGGCACCGCTGCACGCCCCTCTGCCGCTACCGACCACACTGATAATAATGTGACAGCCCCATCTCCGGTTGTGCCTGTTCCCGTACGCGGCAGCCACTATAATATGTATTATGCACAGGTTACACCTACAGTAGGTTACAATGTGTTTAAAAACCTCGCACTTTCAGGTGGTGCTGACGTTCAGCGCCTCCTTCAGAACGATCAGCTCATGACAGTTAGTGAAAATGTAGTTGACGCCAAACTCATACCCAACTACGACTTCGGTTTCGTAGGCAAGACAGAGTACGCTATCTCAAAGCAGCTTAAAGCCACCGTTTACTATAGGCACGGCCTCAATAACGCCATTAGTGGTAGCGATAAATATATAGATCGCAATTACCTCCAGCTACAACTCAAATTCTCCATACTGAACAGGTAGTAATACTGATCAAAAATAAAAACAGGCGCCCCGAAAGTGACGCCTGTTTTTATTTGGTAAGTCTTCTACGCGGTAGCTTCTACGCTAAGGCTCGCATTCAGGCGCTCCCAGCGTTCAGCCGGCAGTTCAGCCTGCGCTGTGGCCAGTACTATATTTACCAGGTGCTCCGGCGCGCCGCTCACCACATTCTTTACAAACATACCTATCTCCATATCATTGCAGCTCTTCATCATCCACTTTAGGTTATCTACTGCCTTATCAGGCGCCACGCTGGCTGCTATTTTTTGATTGAGGCTCCCTATCTCTGCATCCGTATATTTGCCCCACAGTGTTTCGTTCAGCACAGTCTCCTCTTGCACCATATGCTTCAGGTTAAAGGCTATGAACTCATTAAATGCATAGAATACCTTGTTCCCGGCCAACATACGCTCCATTACATTCGCAGCATTTTTATACGCATCAATACCCTCTTTAATGTCGCTTGCCAGTTGCCTGTCGGTCACATGCTCTGCCTCAAATTGCTGCGCAAGCTCGGGGTTCACATCCGTGATGCCCGAAAGTATATGGTTGTCCTCGTGATCCGCATGGTCATCAAAAAGTTCAACGATCCTTTCAGCAGCGGCAAAGGCCGGCAAAGTACTTTCAGGGTCTGCGAAATTGGCTTGTTGCATTTTTTGCGCGGTGTCATAAAGCATTGCCCTGAGTGCCTTATGTATCATGGCGAATCCGTTAAAGCGAAGCATGGTGATTACATTTTGGCTCAAAAATACTTTTCTTTTCTTAACATTTCCCTTAGTAACAATTACACAACCCTTACCGCTTTTTACCGTACTTTTAGCCCCCAAATATCATTTGAATGAAGAATTTTATACTGCCTTTGCTGTTCACCGCCTGCTCTGTCACCGCTTTCGCACAAGCCGCTAAACCCACGGCAGCCGGCGACACGCTCTATTACTACAATAACACCTACGCAGCACTTATTGATTCTTCAGTTGCATTCCCGTCCAACACCGGCTATCTCCTCGGCACCAATAGCTATGGGGATAGTGCCTTCGCGGAGATGTTCGATTTCACCGGGGGCAATGATACTGCCGTGTCCGTTATGGGCCTCATTAGCTACTGGTCAGGCAATGTCAGCGCAGCCACTGGTGACTCGCTTACATTCCGCATCTGGGGTATCGACACCACTTCATACCAGCTCGATACTAACGTATACGTAGCAAATTTCCCCGGCGGCTCGCTGGGCAGTAAAAAAGTAGCCCTTACAGCTTTGAACATTGCCGGCAATCAGCCCATCACCACCTGGTTCGATGCTCCTGTCACCGGTATCAACGGCAACTTCTACGCAGGCTACAGTTACAGCTACGATCCCGATTCGATCACGGGCCGCAGCATTGGCCTGCACTCCACCGATACCGGCAAGGGCCAGCACCTCAACCATTACCAGCTTCGCGCAAATGGTGACACTGTCTTCACCCCCCGCAACGCGATCCTCGAATCAAACGGCTACTGGTACGACCTCAATAAAGACCTCGGCAAGAAGATCAACCTTTCCATTATTCCCATTTACCACCTGCAGCACACCACGGGTGTCGGCACTGTAAGCAACCAGGGCCTCAGCCTCCTTGGCAATTACCCCAACCCCGCCACGGAAAGCACAAACATCCGCTTCTCCCTTGCACGATCATCTGACGTCACAGTTCAGCTGATGAACGCAACGGGCAAACTGCTGAATACTTTCAACGAGTCCGGACTCACACCCGGCGAGCATTCCATTGCCCTGCCGCTAACAGGCTACCCGTCAGGCAATTACATCTACATCCTGCATACAGGCGCCGGCACTATGGCTGCTGCCTTCAGCATCAGTAAGTAGTAACACCCGGTTCATATTATTCAGCGGCCATTTTACCATTCGGGAAAATGGCCGCTTTGCTATTGTTTAGCTCAATATTTCTGTACTTTTACAAAAAATATACTATGAAGAAACTGCTACTTTTTATTTTTATTCTAGGTGCTTCAGCTTCTTTACAAGCACAGTCGGCTTACAAATATTATTTCCGCAACAACCTGCACGAAGCCAACCTCGGCCCCGGCCTGGTCTCCAGCTGCGCTGATAGTTTTATGACAGATACTTTTGCGGCCTATGCATTGACAAGGCCGGTTTATCGCTTCCAGCATGGCTGCGGGCTCAACTTCACCGATGTGGCCAACTTCATCTCAACCGGCTCTTATACCATCGAGATGTACGTGGCCCTCGATACCGTTACCAGCTACAGGAAAATGGTCGACTTCAAAAACCTCACCGACGATGGCGGCCTGTATATGCTCGATAGTTCACTCGATTTCTTCAGCGTATACAATACCTCCACACCTGTGTACCCCGACGGCAAATACATGCTTACCGCCATGAGCCGCAATGGTGCCAACCAGCGCGTTCGTTTCTTCGCCAACGGCACTTTCGTAGGCAGCTTCACTGATGCCGGCGGCAATGCAGTGTATGATGTCAACAAAATGCTCCGCTTCTTCCAGGACGATTCTACCACTTCTATGAACGAACAGTCGGGCGGCAGGATAGCTTACCTGGCCATCTACAACGGTGAGCGCGATTCACTGGCCCTCCACAACGATTACGATTCACTGGGTATGATCCTCTCCACTACAGGTGTAAAGGAGCTTTCTTATAAGAACAATATCCAGCTGTGGCCTAACCCCACAAGCAATACGCTCAACATCGCGTCAACCGCTGCGTACCCCTATATCGTTACAGATCTTACCGGTCGCGCCCTGCTGACAGGCAACCTGCAGAAAGGTACTAACACGATCAATGTCGGTTCTTTGACCGAAGGCCTGTATTTCGTTAAGCTGCTGAGCAATGATGAAAGTGGGGTTTACAAGTTTGTAAAACATTAGTATCGATATTCATTCAGATTGAAAGGCTGCAATGTGCAGCCTTTCTTTTTTTCAGCATAGGTGTAAAAACACAATGCCGCATTTTATCGTCATCCTTGGAGCACAAACCTAAGCCTGCATCTCAAAGATTCTATGCCCCTCGTAGCGTGATTCTTTACCTGTAGTAGCCGTGGCGGTAACCATGATGGTGATGGTAGTAATAGTGATGCGGGTAAAATCCCGGACCATATACTTCACATGAGCTAAGTCCTATCGTCAACATCAATACCGCTGCTATTATTATCTTTTTCATAGCCTTTCTATTGGTTCAATACCTATGGCACAAAGGCCGCGCCCCGGCACCTTAAAGGAATGATAAAAACAGGCATGAAACCGTTAGTCCACCACATTGTCGCATTCCATCACATTGATCTTTACCTCACTACCTGCAATGGCAGCGCAGTCTTCTTGTCGCCGTTCTGTAGCTCCAGCGCATAAGTGCCGGTGGCCAGCTGGCTGATGTCTATGCTGCCCTTTACAGTTGTTCCGCTCAGCACAGTCTTGCCGCTCATGTCAGTTACTTTGTAGGCTACATCTGCACCAATGCCATTGATGCGCACCGTGTTCTGCGCCGGATTGGGGAAGATGCTGATACCATCTGTATTAACAGCCACAGTATTTACATCCGTCGGGGCCACTACCTTTATCACGCCGAAGTAAGGCTTCGTGTTCGGTGCCGTAACGCTCACCATGATCGAGTCGCCGGCCTGCAGCGATGCAAAACCGTGATGCGTTGCGCCGCTCATCACATGCCTTACGGAGAATAAGGTATCGCGGTGCATCAGTGTAACCGTTGCGTCATTGTTGTTCACCGTCACGTTCACGCTGGTCCAGTTAGGGGTGATGGTTGCCGGGTGTGTTACGGTCAGCGTGGTCGGGTTCTTCTTCCTGAACTGCAGCGAGGGATCGCCAAAAAGCGTCCAGGTGTCGGTCATGTCATAACCACTCTGCAGATACTGGTCGTTCATGCTCATGCAGCCTGCTTCCACTATGGGGCCCAGGTTGTCCAGCGTGTCCGCGCTGTGATAGCTGATGATGTCGTTCACTTCGTCCTGTGTCTGCATGGGTTCATCCCAGTATTGCGATATGGTGCTCATAAAGTTGGCTACCGATCCTATCGGGTTGCCCGAGCCATCCGTCGTTTCCTGGAAGTATTCAGCAAAGCATTTTTCGCCCACAAAGCTGCCCACCTCACAGCCCACTATCAGCACAAAGGGCCACTGGCCCGCTGTGTTGGTGAGGCTGTACACATCGCTGCTCTGGAAGCCCGATGTTACGATGCCGCCATCCCAGCCGTGACCGCAATAGTTCACCAGCGACACACCGCCGTTTATCTGGCTCACCAGGTCGCTGGGGCTGGGGTCGCCGGGGGCATCCTGCCCGCCGTGCGTGCTGTCATACAGCTCGCCCACCTGTGTGTAGGTGCCGCTCATCAGCCTGCCGCGTATGTTGCGCATATGCTCCCAGTCCATTTCATTATCGTCGCCCGGGCCCAGGTTCGATCCCAGTCCCACTGCATGGCCATACCATGTCTGCGCCATGTTCGGGTTTTTCTCGTAGCCTATGGTCTTTACCAGTTGCGGGCCCAGCTCCTGCACATTGTTGGCCGATAGCCTGCCCACGAAGATATCGGGGTAGTGATCATTGCCCGCCAGGTAGCCGTAAGATATATCCGAAGGCCCTGCGAAAGTGAGGTTAGCATTATCCACCAGTCCTGAATCCATGCGCGGGGTTATGGCGCCATCGTCGCCCACCAGCAGCAGGTAGTCTATATGATTGGTTTGGTAAAACTGTTTTACATATGCATAGATGCTCTCCTGTGCGGGGTAGCCCGGTATGGCCGTTGTCTCCGTTACCCAGGTGCGGATGCCCTGCTGGTTCTTCCACTTTATGAAACCCTTGATGGTATCAGCAAATACATGCGGGGTGATGATCAGCATTTTGGCAGCGCAACCCACGCTATCGCCTGCCGCTGTTGCTTTTCCCGCGGCTTGCCCCAACAGTTGATAGTTGATGAAATGCCTGCGGTATATATTGTTCCAGATCTTGTTGCTTGATGCATCTTCGGGCTTGTTGGTCATCTTCGCCTTCACACGCAGGGTCACCTCTGTGTACACGCGCAGGCTGTGCGTTACGGGGTTGTACTGCACGGGGTACACCCACACCGTTTTGCCATGTGCATCATGCACCACATAGTCATTCACCACCGTGGCTATATTTTCAGGATAATATTTGTTCTCCTTATAAACAGGTCCTGCCTGCGGCCTGATGGTCGAAGGGTCGACCTTGCGGCTTAACTTGCCTTTCGAGGGAACGATGTCGTAGCCTGTAAAATCTTCGTACTTCGAGTCGGCTACCGTTACCTCCATATTATCGTCACCCACCAGGAAACTATAGCCCATGAATGGCATAGCAGGTTCGCCTTTTATGTTGAGGTATTGCAGGTGGTCCATATTCACGTCCAGGCGCTTCCAGTCCTCTTCCGAAGGTTTGGCGGATACCGAGCCGAAGTTCACTGTCAATGTATAACCATCAGGACCAGACCACTTTACATCTGTAGCCGCTTTGTTCTTCGACAGTTGCTGTGCCGATGCAGATGCGGCCATACCCAATACCAGGATGGGGACTAAAAATTTCCTCATAAGACGAATTGTTATGCAACTAAAGTTAGGGGTTTTTGTAATAGAATGGTGGGATTGGGGTGAACATGTGGGATTTGTAGGTGAGTATTCCGAGAGAGCGACATCCCCCTTAGTCCCCCTTCGGCCTGACTCATGGCGTCCGCACAAGGGGGAAATGGTGAAAAAAATAATCTCACAGGTTTGGATTGATAACCAATTCATTAAGCTCAAAAAAACTCCCATTTTTGTCACAGTTTGTTACCATTTGCGTTGTTTTCGTTCCTTTTCTCGCATTCCTGCACCAGTTCTTCATCGGCCTGCTCATCAAGCTTTTGCTCTGTAATGTCTTTGGCCTGTATGGGCAGATACAGTTGTTCATTGAAACCATCGAGCAGGAAGTCGCTGATGTAGGTATCGCGGCGATGGGTGATGTGCCTGTCGATATGCGGTTTGAGCTTGTCGACGAGATCCGGATCTTCCTTCTCCAATCCATCGAGAAAAAAGGTGAACATCTCCATGCTTTCATTAACAGTATTGCGGTTCTTGAGCTTTTTGATGGTGAGGGCGACCTTGTGCATAGCCTCAGCCTCGTGCAGGGTGACGGGTATGCCCTCCCGACCTTCGGAAAGGATGCGGCGGGTGAGATGGGCCAATACGTAATAACATTGCTCGGCGATGAGGGAAGGCAGGTGCCGCGCGGAAAGGCGGAGGCGCTCCCAATCGCCCTCGCGGGACCAAACGTGAACGGTGCGGCGGCTGACATCGAGCATTGCTGCAATCTCGGATTTGCTAAGGTTTGTCTGAAAGAAAAGTCTTTGCGCCTGGGCGCGTTTTTCGTTCTTCATAGTGTGTTTATTTAGTAATTAGTCGTTAGCAGAGAGTAAATAGTCGCAAGTACCTGGCAGCGGGCGGATGGAAGCTGCGGAAGAAAAGTAAGGGTATATATAATGTAAGGTTCATAAGGTATTAAATTCCTTGCAAAGGTAGACCGGGCGGGGGGTTTGGGCAAAAGGAGATATCCACAATTTTGTGTTAGCGGCACAAGAATGCTGGCGCACTGTGCTTAGCGACATTCTTGCGCCAAACGGGGAACGCTACTCACTGTGTTAAGCGTGATTCTTGCCAACGGGGCTCCTTATTTTTCTATCTTTAAAAAAATAGCAGGAATGAAACTAAACGTTATCACCGTAATAGTGCTTATGCTATGGCGATTTATATCTTATAGTCAAGAACTCCCTTTAAATAAAAAAACACTGAACAAATTATTTAGAGAAAGTATTAAAGAGAATGCGCGAAATTCTAATCAGCCGTCCTTAAAACATGAGTGGATTATTTGTTGCACAGACAGCTCAATATTAACATCAGATACACTTAAGTTGTATAACAACAAATATGCTTATTTTGAAAGCAATTGTTGCAATTCCTTAACCTGGATATTTTATAGAAAGCATTCTTTCAGAAAGTATAAGAACTTTTATTGTCAAGAACCGCCGATTAGCAGCATTGATGCAACAGACCATTTTTTCGACATTAAATTAAAAACGATTAATGGTGACCTACATCTTATGGTATCTAAACCTGCTGGGTTAACTTATGATTTTGTTGTTGTCAGCATTGAATATTACAAATCAGAGAAGAATGGTAAATACGTTGTTATCTCAATGGTAAATGCCCAACGCGGTAATAATACTCTTATGTCTCATCAAAATTCAAATTGAGACCTTACCTCCTTTTGGAATCAGCTAACTCTTCAAGAAAATCATACACATCATCTGCAAATTTTCAGGTGTGGCAATCAAGCTTCTGTTGGCGCAAGAATACCGTTTAGCAATGTGCGGTTGCGTTCTTGTGCCTGAGCATACAAGGGTATATCTTTAAGGAATGAGCCGAAAGTATAAGTTTCATAACCAAGATCATCTATATTTTGTCACCTATACAGTCGTAAACTGGATCGACCTGTTTACCCGAAATGAATACAGACAAATAATCATAGACAGTTTAAAGTACTGCTGTGAGAAAAAAGACCTGGATATCTATGCATGGTGCATAATGACAAACCATGTTCACCTTATCATCAGCACTCGCGGTAACCCTATGGAAAATATTTTGCGAGACCATAAGCGGCACACGTCCGAATTGCTAAGTAAAGCAATTACAAATAATTCTTCTGAAAGCAGGCGTGAGTGGATATTGCAGCAATTCAGCGAGGCGGCAAGAAAGAATCCTAATAATACTGTTTACCAATTATGGCAGCAGCACAATAAACCCATAGAACTTTATAGTGAAGAAGTACTATACAAATACCTTGACTACATACACTATAACCCTGTAAAAGCCGGCTTCGTGGAGTATCCTGAAGAGTGGCTATACAGCAGTGCAAGGATTTATGCAGGTAAGAAAGGTCTATTGGATGATGTGATAATGATAGACCTGGCATTGTGGGGTTGAGGTGTATATGTTGTATGGCACAAGAACGCTACGCACGGGGCTAACCGGCATTCTTGCGCCAACGAGGGGCAAAACAACGGGAACAAAGACCATATACTGCCTGTGCCCGCTACTTACCTGGTGGATAAGAATGGCAAAATAAGCTTTGTGCATTTTGACAAAGACTACAAGAACCGCGCATCGGTAAAGGCGCTGCTGGAAAAACTGTGATGCTATGATCTACTTAGTACTATCGGCCCTGTGTGATACGATCTGGACCTTCTTTCTCGCAAAGTCGAAAGGTGGGGGCGACTGGTGGAAGTATGCGATCGGTATCCTGTTCGCCATCGGCTCTACGGTGCTCTTCAAGCGCTCGTGCAGCGTGGTGGTGCTGAGCATTGCGGTGGTGGCATGGTCGGGCATGACGGTGATGTTCACGATACTATGGGATGTATTTTTTTATAAGACACGGATCGATCTCAAGACCGGCTTCTTTATGCTGCTGGGCGTGATAGCGATACTGGGTATGAACTATTTCTCGAACCAAAAATCCTAAACAGCAATGACAGACCAGATAGTGATAAGGCAACTGAACGAAGACGAAGTACCACCCTATGAGCTGCTGCTGGATGCTGATCCATCGCGGGAAATGGTGGACGGGTACCTGGGAGCATCGGAGGCGTATGTGGCGGTCTATAAAAATGAGACGGTGGGCATTTATGTGCTGCACCCGGTGAATGCGAGCGTGGCCGAGATCAAAAATATTGCGGTGGCGGGGCGGTACCAGGGAAGAGGGATAGGCAAACTATTACTGAATGACGCGGAAAGAAGGGCAAGGGCTTATGGCTTTAAGGTGGTGCAAATAGGCACGGGCAATTCGAGTACCGGTCCGCTGGCGCTGTACCAGAAGCGGGGATTTGAAATAAAAGACATTAAACGAAATTTTTTTATCGACAACTATGCTGAACCACTGTTTGAAGACGGCATTCGTGTGAAGCATATGATAGTGCTGGAAAAGGAGTTGTAATACATTGAAGCCCAGTAATGATAAGGCGAAAGGCCGCTACGCACAAGGCCCTGCTGCATTTTTGCGCCAACACAGGGAATAAAAACGTCCAACGCGAACCATCGAGTCCTCTGAAGGGAGAGACTCGATGCGTAAAAGCAAGGGAGGGGTGTTGGTGAAGAACACCGACAAAGGCGAAACCAAACAGCTAAGGGGGTGATATGTAACGGCTAACATATTGTTTGCCGTCTTTGAAGTATCATTGCAAATAAATTTGCCTCAGCATTATGGCTACATACCAGGAAATATTTGAGCATAACAGGAAATGGGTGGCGGCACGCACTGCCGAAGACCCGGACTTTTTTGAGAAGCTGGCCAAAGACCAGGAGCCCGACTACCTATACATTGGCTGCTCGGACAGCCGTGTGCCGGCCAACGAGATCATGGGCCTGGAACCGGGCGATGTGTTCGTGCACCGCAACGTGGGCAACCTGGTGCTGAATACCGACCTGAACGCACAGACCGTGATAGACTATGCCGTGAACTACCTACATGTGAAGCATGTGATCGTATGCGGCCACTACAACTGCGGCGCGGTGCGGGCGGCCATGGTGCCGCAGGACATGGGCCTGCTGAACCCCTGGCTGCGCAACATACGCGATGTGTACCGCATGCACTACGACGAGCTGCAGGCCATAGCCGATGAAACGACGCGCTACCAGCGCCTAGTGGAGCTGAATGTGCAGGAGCAATGCTTTAACGTGATAAAGACGGCCACCGTACAAAAAAGCTACCTCGATAACAACTACCCCATAGTACACGGCTGGGTCTTTGACCTGCACCGCGGCTACCTCGTGGACCTGAACATAGACTTCGAAGCTGTGCTGAAGGAAGTGCAGAAGCTGTATGATCTGCATAGCTAATGTGAAAATGTGAAAATGTGAAAATTGAGGGACGCACAAAACCTGGCTTCTACATCCCCCTAACCCCCTTCGCTGGCACACAAGGCCTGTGCTAAAGGGGGAAATAAATTGCTTAAATATTGACCTATGAATAGAGCATTTATTATGGCAGTGCTTTTCCTGGTGCCTCTTGTTTGCTTCGGGCAGAAGACTTACCAGCCATATGAGGGGCAGGAATTTCTGCGGCAGGTGAAGCTGACGAAAGAATACCGCCAGTGCAAAGCAAGGGCTGACAGCGCTAATGTAGATACCAACAAAATTCCGCAGGACGTGAAATTCACCATTGTGCGGGAGCAGCAAGTGGGCCTGGACCCCGACACGCTGGTTGGCGACCTAAGCAGGCTTTACCCACTGGGTATAAGGCTGGAGCAATACACCATTCTCTACGCCAGAAGCGTAAAACGCATCGTATCGATAAAGGGGGGCATCAATGCGAATGTGCAGATACTGAAGTAATGGATGAATGGAACGGTTGAGAGCCATGCTACGAATAGGCTTTTTTGAGTAAATTGCATTGTATGGAAGAAGTAATATTCTGGGTGGAAGAAAGTCCTGAAGGTGGGTATGTGGCCAAAGGTATCGGTGTTTCAATCTTTACGGAAGCCGACACTATGGACACCCTGCGTGAGAATGTAAAGGATGCGGTGCATTGCCATTTTGACGATAAAAAGATGCGCCTTATCCGCCTTCATGTAGTAAAGGACGAAGTATTCGCTGCATGAGAATACCCAGAGACATCAGCGGACAGGAATTGATCAGGGTCCTTAAGTCATTGGGCTATACGGTAACCCGGCAAACAGGCAGTCATATCAGGTTAACAACCGCAAACAATGGAGAACACCATCTGACCATTCCAAACCATGATCCTATAAAAATCGGCACGCTGTCAGCTATTCTTTCGGATGTTGCCACTCATTTCAAGACGAGCAAAGAAGACATAGTCAAACAGCTTTGGGCTTAACTATTTTCCTTTCTTAACGTAGCTGCTGAAGTAGGTGCAGGTGTTGAAGGCGATCTTGTAGAAGTTGGTTTTGCCGTACTGGTCTTTTAACTGGCGGAAGTAGGGGTTCTTCCATGAATTGGCAACATAAAGGCTATCACCAGGACAGCGCTTTTGCCAGCATTTAGCGGCCATGTACGTACACTTGGCTTTCTGCTCCGGATCTTTCGCATTCTTTATGGCTACCAGGAAATATTTCTCTGCTTCGGTTGGGTCGTAGTACTGGCGGTAGTAATCGGGCAGCTTGCTACGCTCGGCAACATCGAAATAGCTATACTCATCCCAGCCCCCGCGATAGTAGTCGAATGCATGGCTGGCACGGCCGTAGTAAGACATGTTATACAAGCCTGCCGCATAGAAATAAGCCGCATCGGGGTCGTTAGGGTTCTTCGCCAGCTTCTGTTGCTGCTCCAGCATCTTCTTCGCAAACGCGAGCTTGGATGAGGAGACCTGGGTATCGATCTTACGAAGGTCGTGCTGATCGTCGATGTGCATGATGAAAGGGTCGGGCAGAGAGGCGCCGTAGACCTCGGGCTTTTTGCCTAATATATTCACTGCCTTATCGAACTGATGCAGGCGGATGTATTTGGTGCCCTCCAGCTCGCGCAGCACAGGCATTGTGAAAGTATTGTTGCGGGTGAGCCATTTTTCGTAGGGCGATTTGTCTGCGCGCGCTACATATTCTTCGAAGGCGTGGAGACGTTCGGGTTGCAGGGATTCGAGCAGTTCACCTGCGGGCTCGTAGATGAAATCGCCCGTGTATTCGGTAGTGCTGGCCTCGTTGGCCACGCGGGAATAACAGAAGATGGCGCGGCCGGTATCGCCCTGCTTCAGGTAGGTGGTGGCGAGTATATTGGTCATGAGGTCGCGGTACACCTTTTCGAAGCGCTTTACCGTTGCGGCGCGCTGCTCGATCCACTGCAGGGAAGGCAGCATCTGCGCTTCCATAGCCGGGGTAATGCGATCGCTGCTGCGGGAGAGGTAAAGAGCGTTAATGATGCCTGCAAGATCTTTTTCACGCTCGGTCAGCTTCTGGCTATTGGCTATGTCCAGCTCTGCCCTGCAGGCGGACATGTTGCCTTCTATGAAGGAGATGTAAGACGATGCCAGGTGCCAGAAGGCAGGGTGGCCATTCTTACCCTCTTTAGCGACTTTTTGTGCGAAGCTGTTGAGCCCATCGAGGTAAGGTTTGTACTTATTCTGTTTCTCCAGCAGCTCTTTTGTGTCGGGCGCTTCGAGGGCAGATGAAGGGAAGGACGTATAATTCATCCTGAGGGTATAGTTGTCGGCCATATAGTTCTGCTCAGCTTTGTTGATCTCGCGGATCATCACGAAGTCGAGGCCACGGATCGAAGGATCGGCGGCGTAGGCCTTCTGCATGAGTTCGAGGCCTTCCATCTCCTGTCCTTCGGATTCGTAGAGACCGTCCATGATATAAACGACTGCTTTCTCATGGTCGTTACGGCACAGGGCCAGGACAGCTTTGGTATCGGCACCCACGGCCCAGTTGAAGCTGATGTGTACCTTCTCTTTGAGTTCGTCGCTGAGATCGAAGACGCGGGAGTAGAGGTAAGCGGCATCCACCTTCCTACCCAGCCGGTAAAGTGCGCCGGCCTTCATGCCGAGACAGCGGTTATAGATAAGCCCGGAACTTTTCTTGTCGTCGATGAGTTTTGTGTACAGGTTAAGCGTGAGGTCGTACTGGTTGCCATAGAAGGCCATGCGCAATGCCTGGTAAGCGTAGCGTTGCTTCAGGAAATCGCCTTTGCTTTTTAAGGAACGCTCTGCGCCTTCGTCAGCAAGAACGTGCATAGCGGCAGTATCGCGTAGCGGGGTGGTCCATTTATCCGTTTGCCTGTCCCAATAGCCTTCAAGTGGCTCCGTGTAAGGTTCGCATCTTTTTGCGTAGAGCAGGTAGGCGATGGCCTCTTTATCCTTGTTATCGAGGAGGTACTTTACGAGGCTGTTCTTTTCTATGTCGGCAGGGAGAGCGGCGTTCTTATCGAGCTTATCGAAGGTGGCCTGCCATTTGTCCTTCTTCCAGGCGTAGATGGCGCTGTCAATATCGGCTATAGCAGGCTTGCCCTTGCAATACGCCTGCCATTCGAGTGCGTTGTAATCGGGCAGCTTATCGAGGCCTTGTTCATCGTAGTCGTACCACTCGTCGTAATAAGCCAGCAAGGTGGTATAAGAAAAGGGCAGGAGCGCCGCATCGTTAGTAACGGTGTTGACAAAGAATGAAGGGTACTCGTCGTAGGGGTCGGGACCATCGGCGCAGGCGTAAACAATACTTGCTAATGCGGCGGCGGAGATGATACTAGCGGTAAGTATCCAGGACCTTTTCCAGTTCATGCACAGAATATTTGGCTAAAGTTAGGCTATCGCAATGGAAGAATATAACGTTGAGCTTATCCTGCTTAATGCGCGATGCAGTGTAGCGGGATAGCTCCAAAATGTCTTTGTAGGATGCGTCTTCGGGGCGTAGCTGGTCGCCTTTTTTAAGCGCGTAGCCCTTCCAGACCGTATCATGTGTGCAAGTGTAGATGTAGTCGTCTTTCAGGAAGAGTTTGCTTTCTTTAACAGCTTCAGCAGGCACATCGCGGAGGATGCCCTTGAACTGCTTGTGGCGGAAGAGCAGGCACCAGTCGAAAAGCGGAAGGGCAACGTCGAGTGGAAGGGTGTAGCCGGGCAGGTATTTAAGGTAGTCTTCGGCGAGGGCGGGATCTATAATAGAATTGCGGACATCGTATTTTTTGATGTTACCCATGTTGTAGCACATGAGTAAGCCTTTATCGGCGGGGGGGATGCCCATGCTTTTGGTGTATTTGACCTGGTGCAGACGGATGGTGACGGAGAGTGTTTTGCCGTCGAACCAATCTTGTTTACGAAGCTCCTGCAGCAGCTCGAAGTATTTGTCGCGGGTGCTGCTGGTCCAGTCGCAGTCGATCTGTATCTCGGCAGGTTGTATGCCGGATGCTTCGCATAGGCCTTGCGCCATGGAGGCTATGTGCTGTGCTAAGTTCGAGACGGAGCTATCCTGGAAATGCAGCAGTAGCTCCTGTTTGATGAAGATGACTGGTATGTAATGAAAGCCGGTATCGGGACGCTGCGGCAGGCGGATGGGCGCAAGAGGTGTGGCGGTATGTGCAGCCGGATCCCAATCGACATCAAAGAGGCGCAGGTACATATTGGCACAGTGGATGCTGCGGAGCTTATGCAGCTCGGAAGGTGTGGGGTTGTAGATGGTCTTCCAATAATAAATACCGGCGGTCACTTTGTGCGCATGATGGCGGCAGGATGCAAAAGCAAACAGCAGGCAGCTGCATAGCGCTGCAAGAAACCAAGAGATTTTGTATGTAGACCTGTTAGGGAACAATCACTTTTTGCGCGGCCGGTTTCAATTTGAAGTGTATGGTCGGCTCACAGTCGTGGGCGTCGCCATCGGTTTGCATCAGCTTGAGTATGGGGTTGCTGATGGTCACTTCTTTGGCGCGCAGGAATTTTACGTAAGGGCTCTTCGTTATGGTGCCGGTCATTGCCCGGAGCGCAACTATGCCACCGAGTATCTTCGGGAACCGCCGGATTATGATCACATCAAACAACCCGTCGGTCCAGCTGGCTTCGGGGGCGATCTTGAAGTTGTAGCCGAACTGCTGCATATTACATACGCATACAATGAAGGCGCGTTCTTTTAACGCTTTGCCGTCAACAACTATATCGAAGGTGCGGTTCTTGTAAAGCCACAGGTATTTTGTCACCAGCCAGCTATACATCAACATGCCGCGGCGAACGCTCTTCGCAAATTTCTTTGCTATCAGCGCATCAAAAGCGACACCTGCATTGCTGATGAAGAGTCGATCGTTGGCAAAGGCGATATCCATTTTGATGCTGTTGCCCTTGTTGATCACTTTGAGCGCTGCATGTATGTCGAGGGGAATGCCGAGAGTGCGCGCGGTGCCGTTGCCGGAACCTTTGGGGATGATGGCCAGGGCGGTATCTGTGCCGTCGAGGCCATTAGCAATGTCATTCACAGAACCATCGCCACCAACAGCTACAACTGCGAAGGCGCCTTTCTGTGCTGCCTGTTTCGCAAGTTCAATACCATGCTTGGCGTATTCGGTATTTACTACTTCATGGGTGTATTGATCGTGATCGAGTGTTGTCCCGATAGCGTTTTGAATGATCTTATTACGCTCAACACCAGACTTGGGGTTGACGATGAATACGAGGTGTTTTTTAGTCATGCAGCTGGGCTTTGAGGCTGAGGTCCATGCTTACGGCGTGGTGAATAATAGCGCCCACCGAGATGTATTGCACACCGGTGCGGGCGTAGTCTGTAATATTATCGAGGGTGATGCCGCCAGATGCTTCGGTCTCATACTTTGTACCGATAAGAGCCATGGCCTCTTCGAGCATTTCGGGCGTAAAGTTATCAAGCATGATGCGATCGATGCCACCTGTGTCGAGCACGGTGCGCACGTCATCGAGGCTGCGGGTCTCTACTTCAATTTTCAGTTCCAGGTTGTTGGAGTGCAGGTAGGCCTGTGTTTTTTTGATCGCTTCCGCTATGCCGCCGGCAAAATCGATGTGATTGTCTTTCAGCATAATCATATCGTATAAACCCATGCGGTGGTTGTGACCACCGCCTATGCGGACCGCATCCTTCTCGTGCATGCGGAAGAGCGGCGTGGTTTTGCGGGTATCAAGTATTTTGGAGTCGAAGTCTTTTATCTTATCGACGTACTGCGAGGTGAGCGTGGCTATGCCGCTCATGCGCTGCATACAATTAAGCACGAGGCGCTCACACTGCAGGATGGCGTGTATTTTAGCTGACACTTCGAAAGCTATATCACCGACCACTACCCTGTCGCCATCATTTTTGAAGAGCGTGATCTTCGCATCCGGGTCGAGGTAGAGGAATATTTCCTGCGCCAGTTCAACGCCGGCTATGATGCCGCCCTCTTTTACTTTCAATACTGCCTTTCCTTCCGCATAACGGTCGATACAGGCAAGAGTGCTATGGTCGCCCTCGCCGATGTCTTCCTGTAATGCCGCTACGATAAATGCCTGCCTGTTCACCTCTGTTAAATAATTTTTGGTAACTCTTGTCGAGTTGGGACTAAATGAATGTGGGCCTAATTTATGTATTAAGTTGTAATACTTTAATCTCCCTTCTGTTTTTTTGTTTTTTCGTTGGCATCATCGGCTATCTTTTTCATAGCCTCCTCGAAGGCCAAGTCTATCTTGAAAGGCTCATCGTACTTGCTGGGCTTCTTTGGTTTGGGGTTCTTTTTACTTGCCTTTGCCATATTACAAAGATACCGTGTTTTAACGGTGCAAAATGCGCGTCATATTGCTATTTTTGCTGTCTAAACCATCCACCCAAATGACTTAGATTGAATAAACATATTGTATTGTAACGTTTAGTTGCTACTCTAAATTACCACAATCAAATCGGATGCAACTCAATGGATATAGTACGCCCTATGGGCGTGGCTGTGTCTTTTGCATCCGATGGGCTGTGGTAAGCCTTGAGTAGCAGAGGAACTTCAGACACGCCTATTTTTTTGCTCACAATAAAACAAACACAAATGAAACAGACAATTACACTTGCAGCTATGCTGCTATCACTCACATTCGCAGGATGCACTAAAAAAGGCGACACAGGCCCACAAGGCCCTGCGGGAACTAATGGGACTAATGGGACTAACGGGAAAGATGGCAAAGACGGGAATGCAAATGTTGCAGGTACTAATACCGTAACACTTCAGTTCTCAGATTGGACAGCTAACGGCAATTTCTATTATGTAGACCTGACTACATCGGTTATCACGCAAGCTATCGTGGATTATGGAAGCGTACAGGTATTCATGCTTCAGGGCAATAACACATGGTCTCCCCTTCCTTTCGTATATGGTCTAGGCGGAGCACCTGTTATTGAATATTCTTTTACTGCTGGTGCTGTGCGGTTGGTTTTTGGCAACTCGGATGGTTCAGCATTGCAGTACCAACCCTCTACAAGCACATTCCGGATTGTGGCTGTTGCCGCAGCACAAAAACGAGCACACCGTAATACTAACTGGAAAAACTACGATGAGGTAATGGCTATTATGAACGAACCCAAAACAGTATCAAAATGAAACGCGTATTACTCATCATCGCAGCACTGCTGCCATTTGCCCTGCAGGCGCAGGATGTTATCACAAAACGTAACGGCCAGACAATCCGCGCCAAGGTACTGTCGGTAACACCTACGGAGGTTAGCTATAAGGCTGAAAAGAACCCAGACGGACCAACTTTTACTGTTGCCAAGGAGGACCTGCTTTCAATTTCTTACGAAGACGGTACGAGTACCAACTTTGCCCGTTCCGGCAATGTAGGGATGCAGCCGATACAGAGTCAGACTTTCGTGGGAGATTCAATCAAACCTGACGGCGTTAATACTTACAAGCGTGGCGATCTCGTATTGTTCAAGAACGAAAAGGGAAAATTCAGGAAAGGCCTGATTATCGGGCTTAAACCCACATTCGCTATTGTAAAGGGCAATGGTGGCACCCGTGAGATGCCATACGACCAGATAGCCAAGTTCGAGGATAAATAAGTTCCATCATTCGTGGACAAAATTTGAAGCGCATATAGTTATGCGCTTTTTTTGTTTCATTAAGTACGATATAGCAAGTTGCCGCCACTAAAAGCCAGAGGTAATTTTGTCTAAAGTCAACGCGATTAATTATGTCCAAAAGTCTTAGATTTGCGATAGCAAAGGAGAAAGACCACGGTCTTCTCATCAGTCAGTTGGCGATAGCACGTAGTTATCGCATTAATCTTGCGGACACTGTCCGAACAACCCGGCAGGGACACCCTGTCACTTCATTTCTAAATATATTTCAATGACTTCAAGTAGCGGCGACATACTGGTTATGTATGCTATTGTGCGTCTAATTCTAGATTGCCTAAAATCTGCTATGGACTTTATAGAGTTCCAGCAACGTCAAAAAGACAGAAGGTGATATGACAAGCAAAGAGGGGCAATTGCCCCTCTTTTATTATGTAAAGAATTTTATTACGCCGGAGGTGCTGTTCCGTTAATACCTGTCCAGGGAGCGGAAGGGACAGCAATAAATCTTGCTAATTCAATGCCGTTAGTTCGGCAATACAATTGTACTTCGTTGTATACATCCTGAAGTGTTGTGTTCATCTTCCACATAACATTGCGTGGTAAATGATAAACATCATTGCTATTATTTGTCAATGTCCAATTTGACCTGTAGCCCAAATTGGTCAATCCCGACTTGAATCTCTGAGTATCTCCGTTATTTACCAAATCAAACATGATAATGATGTGCATAAGTCTATTAGGTTATACTTCTAAGTGCGTTAATTAATCCTTTAAAGGTACTAACAATGCCAACTTCTGAAAACGTATCTTTATCTGTCGATTTTTTGTTCCTCTCAAAAACAAGTTGCTCAAAATTAAAAATCCCGTATCGTTTAAGTTCATCAAATAAAATCCTGCTTAATCCCAAACTCTTAATATTAAGGTCAAAGGATTTGTAGTCATCTAATGTTGCAGTATTATCGATGACCTTTCTTTCGAACGAGTCAAGATATTCTCTGGTGAATTGAGGGGCGTTAAATTCGTTCGTATTATCCGTTTTGATTTGCTCCGTTGCCATCATCATTGTTCCCATTGTTTTGAATGTTCGAAAATTTACTCTTCAGTTCCATCGCGCTTTTATATTCCGTTGACATTTCTTGTATCATCGACATCGACTCCGTATACCTGCTTTGCATTCTTTGGTGCAAATCTTTTGCTTTCTGTTCGTACTCACCTATATGTTGAGTTAGGTACTCTTCTGCTTTTATCTTTGCGTCATGGCTAGCGTTTATAAATACACCTATGTTAAACACGACTAATAATGTTATAATTATCGTCAAAGAAAGGTATAAATCCCCAGTTCTATCATTAACAGATTTTATCTTCTCATCAAAAACTTCATTTTGCTCTTTTATTTCAACATCATTTTTTGCATTTACAACAAACATGTATTTCCCATTTTTTATTGTATCGTAATGATTGGAGAATGCATGACCCATTGTCGCAATAGGCATTGATGTAAACTTATTTATGTAGGCCAATCTGCCTATATAAATAAGGCACATTATCATGATACCCAAAACAAGCATGCCAAAAAGATGGATAGTCTTAAAGGTACGGGCAGGGCGTATCGCAGATGTGTTAGCCTGTTGTGTCATAGTGAAAAACGAATATCAATATTTTGGTACAAAGGTAAGATTCCAGATGTTTTGCATTGGTTAGTGTGGAGATATTTCGCCATTGCTTATAGCTGTAAGGCCAAACATAATACAATAAAACTAAATATTCAACCTGTTGCAGCAAAAATTATAAGATGAGGGTAAAAAAGGCATGGATTGGCACGTGGTTTGGACTATATGTGTCATAGACGAACCAACGATGTTCAGCCAGTTTAAGAACCTCCCGCAGCTACTAGACTACTTCAAAGACGAACAGACCTGCAAGGATTATTTAGCTACCCAAAGATGGAATGGGAATGTGACCTGCCCGTTCTGCTCCCACGAAAAGGTATACACTACCAACCGGGGCTACAAGTGCGCCAGCAAAGCCTGTAACAAAAAGTTCTCGGTTACTGTAGGTACTATCTTCGAGAATACGAAGCTGCCGCTCCGTAAGTGGTACGCTGCCATCTACCTCGCCTCCAGCCACAAGAAGGGTATCTCTTCCCTCCAGATTGCCCGCGACTTAGGTATAGACAAAAAGAACGCATGGTTCATGCTGCACAGGATACGCGAAGCATTCGCTCCCAAGCCAATAGAAACACAAATAGACGGCCTTTTTCATGCGGACGAGGTGTTTATCGGCGGCAAGAACAAGAACCGTCATGCAGATAAGAAAGTGCCTGAAAGCCAAGGCCGCAGCACAAAGGATAAAACGCCTGTCTTCGGCATTATGCAGACCGGCGGTAAGATAACTACCGTGGTGGTGCCGGACACGAAGGCAAAGACCCTGAAACCGATTATTGAGCAACTGGTAGCTAAGGGCGCTATCATCGTCACCGATGAATGGCTGGGCTATACAGGTCTGTCAAAGAACTACGGCCACATCGTTATCAAGCACAAGGATAATGAGTATGTAAGGGGTGCATTCCACAATAACAACATAGAGGGCTACTGGTCGCTTTTCAAGCGTATGTACATCGGTACTTACCACTACATGAGCCGCAAGCACCTCGCCCGCTACTGCAATGAGCTTTCCTACCGTTTTAACAGCCGCACCTCCACAGAGGCCGACCGCTTCGCATCCGTGGTACAATGCACCAATGGCAAGCGTATTACCTTCAAACAGCTTACTGGAAAACAGTAAGTCAGTTTCTCATCTCTACTACGTATGGATGTAAAAAGCGCTCAAGATTGAGGATGGCTTGGGGTAAGCCTCTGCGCTTAAACTGCCATTGCCCTTCAACCTCCACAAGAGTTTCAAGATATAGCTCGTGAAAGTCACGCTCGTTTGGAGGTGTTAATACATGAATATCATACTCGTCTTTCAGAAAACCCACAGGGACTAGTTCTAGCATGCATTCATATACCTGCCCGTCACCTGTATCAATATTGTACTTTAAAACGCTTTTCATTTAAATGTCGCTTTAATGTGAAAATATTGAATTTATCTTAACTTAGTCCCAACTCGACAAGAGTTACCTAATTTTTAAGCTTGCAAAGGTATGAAATAGGGGCGGGACTTATATAAACGGGAAAGATTTAACATTGGGGCGGGCGCTTACACACGCTGTTAGCGTAAAGTCGTTTTGGCATGTATCAAAACCGATAGGAAATCAGTAAATTGCAGTATGACATACCTTGAAATAGATGAGCACGATCCCCAAGGGAAAAAGATGCTTGACTTTCTGAAGACACAGGGTTATATAACGGTATTAGATAAGCCAAATAGTACTACAAAAAAGGCTATCAGAGAGGCACGCGCCGGCAAAGCGACAAAAGCTAAAAATGCAAAAAGCTTGCTCAAAGAAATATTGGGTTAGATGTACACCTTATCATACACCAATCAGTTCGGCAAAGATGTAAAACTTGCCGCCAAGCGTGGATACGACATAAAACTTCTGGAAAAGGCCATCGAATCGCTATCAAGATCCGGGCAACTAAGCGCACATTACCTGACCCATAAACTAAAGGGCAGATATAGCGACTGCCTTGAATGCCATATTAAACCAGATTGGCTATTAATATGGAGACAGGACGAAAAACTGAAAGAGGTCACATTGATCAGGACGGGCACTCACTCAGACCTGTTTTAGGCAACTACCGCCACAATAAACACCCATCCCCGTAGCTGAGAAAACGAAAATCGTTGTTCAATGCATAGTCATACACTTTGCGCCAGTCGTCGCCGATGAACGCTGCTACCAAAAGCAACAATGTGGAAGAGGGCTGGTGAAAGTTGGTGACCAGGCCTTTTACTATCCTGAACGTATATGCGGGCGCTATGAGTATTTGCGTGCGGGTAATGAGGCGTTGCAAGTGGGTTTGCTGCATGTATAATTGCAGTGATTTCAGTGCTTCGAAGGCGGATGCCGTAGCATCGATCTCGTAAGGATCCCACTGGGAAACTGCGATGCCGGCGAGATCGAGCGGGATATTTTTAAAGAGCTTATTGCCGATCCAGTAGAGGCTTTCGAGGGTGCGCATGGAGGTGGTGCCTACGGCTACCACGTTTTCTTCCACTAAGAGCTTTTCAATTGTGGAAAGGTCGATCTCTATCCATTCGGCGTGCATTTCGTGTTCCTGCATGGTTTCGGACTGCACGGGTTTGAAGGTACCTGCGCCTACATGAAGTGTGACCAGAGCCTTGTCGATGCCTTTTTCAGAAAGGCTTTGCATTACGCGATCGGTGAAGTGCAGGCCGGCTGTGGGCACAGCCACGCTACCCTCCTCCTTCGCAAATATTGTCTGGTAGCGTTCTTCGTCGCTTAGCTCCGCCTCTCGGTGCAGGTAGGGAGGTAACGGGACTTTGCCGGCGTAGTGCAGCACTTCGGCGAAGCTCATATTGGCATCATCCCAGGTCAGCTCTACGGTGAAGGAGCCACTTTGCCGTTGGATAATGTTGGCGGATAAAGTGAAATGCGGTTTGCAGTCGAGCTGCAGCACCATGCCATGTTTCCATTTCGATGCGCCGCCTATCATGCACTTCCATCGCACAGCGCCTTTTTGCATCATGGCGGTCTGTATGTCGGCATATTCATCGCCGGGCTCCAGGCAGAAGACCTCTATTACTCCCCCTGTGGGCTTTTTGAATAAGAGCCGCGCGTTCACCACCTTGGTTTGATTGAAAACCATCAGGCTATTGTGAGGTATATGCGCTGCTATATCGAGGTAAGTGCTTTCCGTGATGTGACCGTGTTTGTAGATCAGCAGTTTTGAAGCGTCGCGCACAGGCAGGGGATACTTTGCCACCTTTTCATCGGGCAGTTCGTAAGTGTAGTCTGCTATGCGAAGGTCTTTGGGATGCATTATCTTATCTCCGGTATTGTGATGCCTGTTATCTTGCGATACATGTCGATGGCGTAAAGGTCGGTCATGCCGGAGATGAAATCGACGACTGACTGCACGTTGTGATAAAGGCCTGCTTCTTTGCTGATGGGGAACTGGCTGGATACCACCTGCAATATCTTGCGCGACTTCGTTTCGCCGGGGTTGAGGACGGCATGGACAAACTCTTTCAGCAATCCCCCTATCACGTTGTAGCCAGCTATCTCTATCTCCACCACTGCGCGATAGTTGTACACATGCTTTACCGAAAAATCATTGATGGCTTCTATCAGCTCATGCTCGCGTGCAGGCAGGTATTTCATCAGGTCACTCTCGAGGGTGCCTGCAAGCAATTCCTGTTCTTTATCCATAAAAATGCCTGAGAGCTTTTCGATCATCAGTCCTATCCACCGGGCACGGATGTATTGCACCTTCTGGTTGTCGTCGTTGATATTGGCGAGCTTGCCTTCGATGTAGCCAAGGGCGTTGTAGTCGGACTCGGATTCGAAGAAGGGCAGGAAAAGTTCCTTTATTTTATCGAGAGAAACGATCTTGAGCCTGTGGGCATCTTCGAGGTCGATGACGCGGTAACAGATATCGTCGGCGGCCTCTACGAGGTATACAAAGGGATGGCGGGCATACACGTGTTCATAGCCCTCCTTTTTAGGAATGCCAAGCGTTGCGGCTATCTCTTCATATGTGCTGATCTCACTATCAAAGAAGCCGGATTTTTTGGTGGCGATGAGACCGGTCTTTTTATTGAAGCCTGCGGTAGAAGAACTGGGGTATTTTACTATTGACGCCAGCGTGCTGTAGGTGAGTTTATAGCCACCGGGCTCGGGCTCGTTGAAACTATTGGTAAGCACACGGAGTGCGTTCGAGTTGCCTTCGAACTTTTCAAAGTCGCGCAACTGGTTAGCGCTTAGCTCGTCCTCAACTCTTTTCCGTGCATCGCCTTCCATCTGTGTGAAGTAGGTGCGTATGGCATCTTCGCCGGAGTGACCGAAGGGGGGGTTACCGATATCGTGTGCGAGACAGGCTGCGGCGACAACAGAGGGCAATTCGTATTTGTAGAACTCGGCGAAATATTCGCCTTCGCTGCCGTACTTCTTTGCCAGCCTGTCACCCACCCACTTGCCTAATGAACGGCCAACGGATGCTACCTCAAGGCTATGCGTAAGGCGATTATGCACAAATACAGGGCCGGGCAGGGGGAATACCTGGGTCTTGTTCTGCAGGCGGCGGAATGCGGATGCGAAGATGATGCGGTCATAATCGCGCAGGAAAGAGGTGCGGATGTGATCGGGGTTGGCATCTTTCCGCTCGGGGTCGCCGGTGCGCCTGGCGCTGTATAGCGTGGACCAATTCATGGTGTAAAAATGGGGTTTTAGGGGGAAAGGAGCAACAGGTGTTTATTGCGGAAGCGTGGCATATTGATGTGTATTTGTGAGATTGCTTCGCAATGACGCGGGTCGGCAGATATTCAACCCCTACGGGGTTGTGTTTCGCGGGTTGTGCTTTTACCCCGGATTGCATCCGGGGCTACCGATAGGTAAGTCCTACGGACTAGTTCGGTGCAAGAGATGCAAATCAAAACTGCCTTAGTCGATCGTGGCTATACACTTTAGCTCGATGGCAATGGGTGTAGGCAGCGAGTTGATGGCTACCGTCGTGCGGCCGGCAGATATTCAACCCCTACGGGGTTGTGTTTCGAGGTTGTGCTTTTACCCCGGATTGCATCCGGGACTACCGATAGGTAAGTCCTACGGACTAGCACTGAGGTGGGCGCCGATCTTGTTCTTGATGCCTTGATGTGGCCAATTGCATATGCTGCCGGTCGGAGACCTTCGTTTTATTGCCAGATTTAAGTTACGCTAACGCTAAACATAAACCAGTTCTGGGGGACGTGCATTTTTGATGCTTGACATGGTCAAATGCTTAAGCTGCAGATGGCAGCCTTCGCTCTATTACAAAATATAAGCTACGTTACAGCTAAACCATTTAAGGCAATAGAATAGCATTATTAAATATGGTGCAATTTGTATTTTGCATAAAGCTGATTTTGTTACCTTTTTCTCATGCTTGCTAATTGATGTTTCAAAAGAAACGGTATGAAAAGATACCTGATTTTACTTTATTGGTTACTAACAATTAAGGTTATCGCCCAAGAGGTACCAAAAGGCAAAATTGTATTTACCCGAACTGATAACGACGGGAGAACAGGAATATATATTATGGACGGTGATGGCTCTCATGAAAAATTTTTGATCAAAGGGAACGTGCCCACCGTATCGCCTGATGGGAAATATGTGGCTTATATTGTACCTCGGAAATCTGATGAGACCGGGGATATTTATGTAGCAAATATTGAGAAGCGTACTGGTAAAAAGCTTGCCAGTACTCTAGGATGTTTTCCGATCTGGAGTCCAACCGGTGATCAAATAGCATTTGAATATTTTAAGCACGGCATTGATGAAATTTACCTCGTGGATTGTCAAGGGAAAAATGTAAAAAAGTTAGTGGGACACGCTCGCAACGCTACTTGGTCGCCTGATGGCAGGTTCATCGCTTTTTCAAGAAGCAGTAGCGATACTACTGCGGACTATGACATTTATACTATCGAGTTAAAAAATAAGAAGATAAGGCGTATCACTAATACGCCGGGCATCGGTGAAAAGTTTTCTGCCTGGTCGCCAGATGGGAGGGAAATTGCTTGCGTGGCGTTTGATATTAATGCTATTGAAGTTATTCAACTTTCTACGGGAAAAATAAATAAAATCACGGATGGATTGCCCAGTCATATTTGTTGGACACCGAATGGCAAATTACTATATGAAGCAAGTTCAGATAATACATTTCAAACGGGAATAGGCGTAATTGATCCAATCACTAAAAGCCATCGATTGATATCAACTGCAGGGCACGACCACTTTTGGCCAAACTGGATAAATATAGAATAGTCAATAGACTACAAACCTCGACCTTTCCAATTATTTGCCGGGCCTCTACCTGATCTATACTGAGGCGGGGGAATATGCACGGTTCATAAAAATTAAACCCTAAGGGGGTTACTCTATCGTGGCTATACATTTCAACTCAATAGTATACGCGTCGGCAGCGAGTTGATGGCTACCGTCGTGCGGTCGGCAGATATTCAACCCCTACGGGGTTGTGTTTCGCGGGTTGTGCTTTTACCCCGGATTGCATCCGGGACTACCTATAGGTAAGTCCTACGGACTAGTTCGGTGCAAGAGATGCAAATCAAAACTGCCTTAGTCGATTGTGGCTATACACTTTAACTCGATGGCAATGGGTGTCGGCAGGGAGTTGATGGCCACCGTGGTGCGGCAGGGCTGATTGTCTTTGAAATATTCGGCGTATATCCTGTTGTAAATTTGGAAGTCGCGCTTCATGTCAACGAGGAAGGTGGTGACATCTACCAGGTTGGCCCAGCTACTGCCGCTCTCTTCGAGCACGATACGCACATTGTCGAATACGCTGCGGCACTGTGCTTCGAAATCGAACTCGAGGTAATTACCGTTCTTGTCCAGCTTCAGGCCGGGTATGTCATCTGTACCAGGTGTGCGGGGACCGATGCCTGAAAGAAACAGGAGATTGCCCACCCGGCGTGCGTGCGGGTAGAGGCCTACGGGTTTGGGCGCTTTATCGGTAGAGATCTTTTCAGACATATCTTCTCAAGTCAAAAGTTAAAAGGCAAAACCCAAAAGTAAGAAGTTCAAAACAAAAAATTTAGCGCTTCGGCAGTACGCTAGTTCTTGTTCATTGTAAGCGTGCACTGGCTGCCGGGCACATTGTTGGTGCTGGTGGTGTAGTGGATGGTCATTACATTGTTAGCAAATACGCCTGACCCTGCCACGCCATTGCCCTCGGGAATGGTGATATTACCATTGCCATCTATGGTGGCAGTTACTTTTACGTTGAGGTTGCCAAAATCGGATATCGTGATGGTGTAAGAGGCATTGGTTGATGCCGTGGCCACTACGCTCTGCCAGGTGGCGGTCCCGGTAATAGGGGGTGCACAGTTCTGGCTGCAGGTATAAGAGCCGAGGTAAGCAGTGCTCCAAAGCGTTTCGCAACTGGTACCTTTATAGCCCGACTGACAAACACAGGTATCGTTGGTACAGGTGCCGCCGTTCTGGCAGGTGACCGATCCGCACTTTTTCTTACAACCTTCGGTGAGCAACACTGCGCTAAATACCGAAAGCACAACAAAGGCAGCTAAGAATACATGGCGGAAATGAGACCTCTTCATCTGTATTTTTTTGGATTATGTTTTAGACTGCCCGGCAGTCTTTAAGTTTAGCTTGCAAGTATAACACATTATATCTGTTCCGCCGTTTTGGCTATGGGCTTTTTAACAAAAGCTGTGGCATGGTTATGTAGCAATAACCGCTAATTCATCAATTTTTTAAGCATAACGCATATGGAACAATTAAGAAATGCACGTGTAGCCATTCTTACAGAGGAGGGCTTTGAACAAGAGGAACTGACGAGCCCGAAGGAAGCGCTGGAAAAAGCAGGCGCGAAGGTGGAAATCGTTTCCCCAAAGGAGGGCAAACTAAAGGCCTGGAACCATACCGACTGGGGTATAGAAATAAATGTCGATAAAAACGTAAATGATGCACAGGTGGAGGATTATGACGCCCTGGTATTGCCGGGCGGCGTACTGAACCCCGATAAACTGCGCCAAAACGAACAAGCCGTAAATTTTGCAAGTGCATTTCTGCAATCGGGTAAGCCTGTAGCCGCGGTATGTCATGGCCCGCAGACCTTAATAGAAACCGGACTGCTGGAGGGCAGGACCATGACCTCTTACCCCTCAGTGAAAACGGACCTTATAAACGCCGGTGTCAACTGGGTAGATAAGGAAGTGGTGCATGACGGCAACCTGATCAGCAGCCGAAAGCCTGCTGACCTTGACGCATTTAATAAAGAGATCATACAAGCGCTTGCGGAGAAGTCGCCCGCATAGGCGATTTTCATTTTCGGGAAATTTTTGGCATCGGAGGCAGCCTTCTTACCGAAGGCTGCCTTTGTATTTAATAAATTTGCGTGCCCGTCCTGATCTCCAGGTGGCAGTTTCAAATGCAGCGCCCGTATAAGATAGCCCTTGTTGGCAACCCCAACAGCGGAAAAAGTTCCCTGTTCAACTCCCTGACGGGGCTGAACCAGAAAGTGGGCAATTTCCCCGGTGTAACGGTGGATAAGAAGACGGGCGTCAGCAAGATCAGCGAGACCTTCAGCGCACATATCATCGATCTGCCGGGCACCTACAGCCTGTACCCGAAAAGTGCGGACGAGCGGGTAACCTATGATGTGCTGCTGAACAGCCACAGCAAGGACCGGCCGGATATGATCGTGGTGATAGCTGACGCATCGAACCTGAAGCGCAACCTGCTGTTCTGCTCGCAGATCATGGACCTGAAGATACCCGTGGTGATAGCGCTGACCATGATGGACATAGCCCGTCAAAAGGGTATGACCATCGATACGGCGGGGCTGCAGCGTATGATGGGCCTACCGGTGATACCGATCAACCCCAGGAAGAACAAGGGCATCCCCCAACTGAAGAAGACTATAGCCGATGTAAAGGAGAGCAATGCTACGACACCGGCTGATTTTATCGATACACTGGCGCTGGGGGGTGAGTGGCTGGAAGAGGTGAGGACCATCTGCCAACTGGACAGCGCCTATTCCGCGTTGCACGTAGTGTGCAACTATACAGAACTTACCTGGCTCAAAGCTGCACAGCGCATCCGCATAGCGGCGCTAATAGATGAGGTGAAATTTCACAAGTCGCGCGTGCAGGCCGAGGAGATCATGCAGCGCTACCAGCGCATAGGCAACATCATGCAGCAGTGCGTGGTGGAAGAAAGCCCGATCAAGCGCATGGTGCTGAGCGACAGGCTGGATAAGATATTGCTGCATCCGCTGTGGGGCAACCTGGCATTGCTGTTCGTATTGTTCGTGCTGTTCCAGAGTATCTTCTGGCTGGCGGCCTACCCGATGAACTGGGTAGAGCAAGGCTTCAGCGCATTGGGCGGCTGGCTGAATACCGTAATGTCCGACAACTTTTTCAAAGATCTGCTTATTAATGGCCTCCTGGCGGGTGTAAGTGGTATAGCCGTGTTCATACCGCAGATAATGATCCTGTTCGGCTTCATTACCATATTGGAAGACAGCGGCTATATGGCGCGTATCAGCTTCCTTACCGACAGGCTGATGCGGAGTGTGGGCCTTAACGGGCGCTCAGTTATGCCACTCATAAGCGGCATGGCCTGCGCTGTGCCGGCCATTATGGCGACGCGTACGATACAGAACAAAAAAGAGCGGCTGATCACTATCATGGTAACACCGCTGATGAGCTGCTCGGCAAGGCTGCCGGTGTACAGCATACTGATAGGGCTGGTGATACCTAACCGCTATTACCTTGGTTTCATCAGTTTACAAGGACTGGTGTTTATGGGGTTATACCTGCTGGGCTTTTTCATGGCGCTGATAGTGGCCAAGGTGATGAGCTTCGTAGTGAGCGTGAAGGAGCGTACTTTCTTCCTGATGGAACTGCCCGTGTACCGCGCACCGCGCTGGAAGAATGCGGGTATCACCATGGTGGAAAAGGCGAAGATATTTGTGCGCGATGCAGGTAAGATCATCATCATCATATCGTTGCTGCTTTGGGTGCTGGCCAGCTACGGACCATCGAAGCAAATGCGGGCTGTGGAAGAAAAATATTCTAAGCTGGAACAGGAACAGCCTGCACAAAAAACAGAGCTGGAGCGCGCACATGCGACCGAGAAGCTGGAACACTCTTATGCCGGCATCATGGGCCATGGTATAGAACCGGCGATACGTCCGCTGGGCTTCGACTGGAAGATCGGTATCGCGCTGATCACATCCTTTGCTGCACGTGAAGTGTTCGTAGGCACTATGGCGACACTTTACAGCGTGGGTGATGAAGATGCAGGATCGACCACGTTGCGCGATAAGATGCGCGCTGCTAAGAAACCTGATGGCACAGCAGTGTATACCTTAGCTACAGGGTTATCACTGCTTATCTTTTATGTATTTGCGATGCAGTGTATGAGCACGCTGGCAATCGTGAAGCGGGAGACCAGGAGTTGGAAGTACCCTGTGATACAATTCATTTACATGGGGGGTATCGCTTACCTGTGCTCGCTGCTAGTGTACCAGTTGTTCAAGTAATCAGCATACGGCTAGTGCCGAGTGGGCCGGTTCCTATCATTTATCATGTCGCCGAAAAGCATGACCATGGAAAAAGCCGTAAGGCAAATGGCAGCGAGAGTCGTAGTGTGTTTCCATGGCTTCATCCAGTAGCCGATCAAAAGCGTAATTGTAGCTGCTGATAGTGCGAGGTAAGCGATCTGTCTCATCGGCCCTGTTGTAACAGGCGCGGGGCGTTTGTTTTTTACAGATACTATCAAAGACAAAAGGATCGTTACAGCGGCGAAGCAGATACCCAGGATCTTCATGTCGTGCTTCCAGGGCTTAACCGCAAGCGCCAACGTAATTGCGATGGCGGTAGCTGAAGCACCTATGTAAACGAGCCGTTTCATAATCGACGTTTAAATAAAGATACGAAATAGGAGATTGCATTTAAAAGAAGAGCCCCGCCGTCGGCAGGGCTCTCGTATTGTCAGAAACAGGTTATTGTTTAGTCAGCTTTACCGTTTCTTTTCTTTCGTCATCTGAGTAGTTGACCATATACACACCTGATGCAAGGCTGCTCATGTCAACGACTGCTTTGCTATCGTCCATGGGTACATTTATCAACAGGCGGCCTGCGAGGTCGGTAACCGACAAGTGTGCATTCTTAGCACGATTGCCACTGATGTTCACATTTACTTTGTCTATTGCCGGATTTGGATATACCTGCATGTCGCCATTGTTCGATGAGGCGATATTTGCCGTATTCAAAGTAAGATCGCGCGTATGGATGAAGAAGGCACCCAGGCGTGATACAGGCATTGTCATCACCCACCAGCCGTGTGCGGCATCCCAGGTCACTGAAGGGGTGACAGTTGTTTGCGGGGCTGTCGGATCGGGGGTATTATTGTAGCTCTGGAATATCGTAACACGCACATTGCCGTTATCGGCACCGGTGGGCAGCAGCGGCAGGCCTTTACCTGCGGCTACAGCATTATACGCATCGAACTCCGACTGGTAGGCGTAAAGCGTAATGTTGGCATTGCCTGTAAAAGCATTGCCCGCACTTGAAATATTATAATGGCGTGGCACATAGGGTACGCCTACGTTCACTGAACCATCCAGTGTTACCTTAACCGTCGTATTCGGGCCGATGGGGCCGGGTATAACAGGATCGATGACTGCCATCAGGTCGCAATCGGGTGTGTAGCGCACTTCGGTAGTGGCCGGTATCTGTACAATGAATGCGCTCTCGGTATTGCCAACGGAGCCTGCAAGGCCGGTGTTGTTGGCATCGTGGACGATGAGTGGCAGTGTGATGTGTGCCGTGCAGCCTATGTTGCTATCGGTATAATTGTAGGTAACCGGATAGGTGCCTGCACCGGTTTGCGTGAACACGCCGTTATTGATATCGGGGCCTGTAAAGAAGCCGCCTGAAGGTACGCCGCCATAAAGGGTGAGCGGCAGGGAGTTACTGCATAGCTCGGGCAGCTGAGCCAGCAGAATGGCCGGCGACGGATTGACTATTTGTTGCGTAGTCGCAGCGTTGCTGCAACCGTTCGAGTCGGTATATGTATAAGTAAGTGTCTGTGTACCATATTGCGGATTGAACATCCCATTGGTCACACCCAGGCCGGAGTAAGTACCACCGGCAGGTGTGGCGCCTGTTAATACCTCCATTGAATCGCCCGAGCAAATAGGGCTAAGCGAGGGAAATGAAACTGTAGGAGCAGGGTTGATCGTAACGAAAGTACTGTCTGTAACCGTACAACCTGCGGCTGTGCCAACGGTTACGGTATACATTCCGGCAGCGGACAGAGGCACATTCTGGATGGTGGGGCTGGCGCCTGTTGCCGGCGCGCCAAAGCCCGGGCCTGTCCATGAATAAGTAACGCCGGCGGGGGTGGTTTCAGCATTAAAGCTCAGTGTTCCGTTTTCGCAAACGGGTGAACTATTGGTGGGCGAATTATTGTTGAATACGGGCAGCGGGTTAACTGTTATTTGCGTTGTAACAGAGGGAGATGTTGTGGCACCCACTGTTTGTGTTACAGAATAAGTGTAAGTAGTGGGAGTTGTAACTACGGGTGCATAAAATGTGTAGGATGCCGCGCCGCCTGTTGCGGGGGTAGAGGTATTGGGCTGTATGCCCGGACCCGCCCAGTTGGCCGTAGCGTTGTTGCCAAAACCATCGGCAGAGAGCGTCACCTGGGCGCCGCTGCATGCCGAAGAGGGGTTGGACATGAAGTTGGTCGGAGGGCCGAGCAGCCTTGTGAATTTTATGTTCGGCCTTGTTGTAGATGTGCCGGTAACGCTGGTACTGGTGCAAAACGGCCCGCCGCTATCGGAACGGTACCATATTGAAGTGTTGACACCAGCCACAGCATTCGTAGTCCACTGCACACTGCCATTATAAGTATAGTTGTTCGCATTGTTCCAGAAGCAGATGTCAATAAGGATATTATCGGTGCCGTTCCAGTTAAATGGCGTTGAGAGCGTATACGTATTCCAACCCACCGTAGGGCTCAGTGACGGTGACGTATAAACCAAAGTGAGGCCCGTCGTTTGAAAAGAGTTGGTATTCGTAGTAGTGGTACCCTTTATCGAAATGTTGTAACTCTGCAAGGGTTGCGCACCATTAGTTGCAGTCAGGTTGAAGGCCAGCTGATCGATAGTGCCGGGGGTCATGCCTGCGGCGGTCAATTCAGCAGCGGTGTACAAGAACTGTGTGTGCATACCCGAGTACCAGTTGCCATAAGGAGTGGGGTATGTGTACTGGTCGTTGGATGTGGTTCCTGTCCCTATCTGCCAGGTGGTTTGCGCATTCAGTGCCAGTGAACAAACCGAGAGGATCAGTAACAAGAAAGGTGAGGATTTTAGTAACTTCAAAGAGTAAATACTACGTTTCATAAAATTGTCTTTTTAAAGATCAATGAATTGGTGCATCGGCTTTACGCAAAAGTTAAACTTTGCATCGTGTTTATTAAATTTAAAATAGATTTCGCGCAATGAAGAATAATAAATTGTAATAAGTTTTATTCATTACTTTTCTTTAAATAATGCATTAACTTTTTAACTTACTGTTAAAAAATCATGCCCATAAGCGATATTTTCAGATTTGGCAGCGTCCGCGCTGCCGGTCTGAGTGTCATTTATGTGTGTAGCTGGAAAGAATAAATGAGCAATAAACATTTTTTGAAAGAAGTACTAACAACTTGCCGTAGAGTTTTATATATTTAACCACCAAATTTTTTACACATGAGAAAACTTGCCACGATATTTTATGCTGTGATTGGCCTTATCGGTGTTTTGATGTTTATGAGTTCCTGTGCAGGCGGCGGCCATGTGTCGCACAGGCCCTACAAACACGGGTGGCATACACGTCATTATTACGATCCTCGTTACCAGATATACCAGAGCCACAGGGTTTGGTAGGCTGAACAATAGTTTATTTGCAAAGGCCGTTTCCCTTCAGGGATGCGGCCTTTTTTTGTGAACATAAAAATTGAACTATGAAACCAATCCTGATCAGCTGTTGCATTTTACTGTCGCTAATAACCGGCACAAAGGCCCAAATACTCGACACGAGCGACCTGCGGCGTATAGAACAAAGGCGGAATTTCGCCCCCGAATTTTATCGTTACCCGAGGGGATCTGCGGCCTACTGCGCCGCAGCCGATGAGCTGGCATTTATCTGCGCCTGCGAAGGCAAAAAGGATTCTGCCTTTTATTTTTTAAGCGAGACCTTCAGCTATACCGGAACGGATACCAAAGCCCTCCTCAGCATTTATGACCCCTACAACCTGGGCAAGTACCCCTATATGAAATGGAAAAGCAGCAAGGAATGGAAACTATACGAGAAGACCGTGACAGACAAATATATGGAGTTGAGCAAAGGGCTCAAGCAACCTAAGCTGACCTTTGAACTGCTGAAAGCCTACGGGAGGGATCAATCTGTGCGCTTTTACCTAATGAAGATACATCACGACAGCATTGCAAGGAAGGACGTACGCAAGATAGACAGCACAAACCTTGTGTTCGTCAAACAACTGATCAATACCAATGGCTATCCCCCCATATCCAGCGTAGGTGAAAATGCCAGCGAAGCCGTTTTCCTGCTATGCCAGCATGCAGATAAAGATGTGCCATTTCAAAAACGCGTGCTGGAAATGATGAAGAAGCTGAACAGCACGGGGGATGTAAACAAAGAACACCTGGCCTACCTGACCGACCGCATAATGGTAGCGGAAAAAGGGCAGCAGCTATATGGCACACAATTCAAGGAAGGGAATACGCTGTATCCTATAATGGATTCAGCCAATGTAGATAAGCGCCGTGCGGAGATGGGATTGGGGACGATAGCTGATTACCGGAAAGGCATTTGGGGCAACCTGCACTAAAAACGAACAGCGGCACCACGATAAGTGCCGCTGTGATAAATCCACCCTCTCCGGATCTGAAACCCATCAAAGAGGATTTTTAGCCCTGTATACAAGTAAATGGAGGGGTAAAAGGACTAAGCGTTTAGTTCACTGTAATGCTTTTCACAATGGCCCTTTCGCGCACGTATGCACAGGTCTTGCTCATTCCTTCTGTATAATATTGTACGTTCCAAGGGCATATTTCTATGTAGCCCGGACTTGTGGTCGATGTAGCAGAGAGCGCGCTCAGTTCGCTGGCCGGGATAGTGACCGTGCCGATGGTTGCGGCGTAGCGCTTCATGATCGTGGTGTTGCCTGTGATGAGCAGTACATAAACCGAATCGGCATGAGGCGTTGTACTTGCCGTGAACGACAAAGTAAGATCGCTGGTGCGCGAAACCGTTTCCGGCACAGTGCCTGTAAAATCAGGCGCGTAGTTGGTGAGGTTACGTGTTACGGCAGGGAAGTTTGCATTTCCTGAAACAGTCCAGCTCACACCGCTTGAGAAACCAAGATCTGAAGGGGTTTGCCCTGCGGTTGCTGTTTTCGTGTATGCGTTGTTGGTGCCCTTGTCCAGGGTGTTATTGTTCACCTTAACCGTACCTGCGTCTATCATAGTATTGGTTCCTGCAGCGCTCCAGGGATCCTGGTAAGCTGCAGCTATCCCTATCTCCGTATTCAGGTCTACCGGAATACCCACCTGCGTAGTACTGTAGGTCATTACCAGGCTTACAAAGGCGCCGTATACACCCGGCACATTAGGTGATGGCGGAGTCGGGGTAGTAGGCGTGGTAGTAACGGGTGTAGTGGGTGTGGGATCTTCCTTTTTGTTGCAGGAAACGATACTTATTGACAAAGCAGGCACCAGGATGTAGATCAGTTTTTTCATGAGCTTGATTTTTTGTGGATGTTATCGAAAAAGGGCTTTCGCCTTTCACGACACAAAGGTACCCGGGCGCGAAGGGGTGGGAAATACAGTAAGAAGGGTATTTTTATCTACGTACTGGCACGGATGCGATAACGTGATGAAATGCGGCAATGTGGAGAATGTGACAGAATATACCTTAGATGAGGTGCTTCTCCATGGCATATTTGAGGAGGCCGACGATGCTTTTGTTATTGGTTTTCCGGAGCATGTTCTTGCGATGTGTCTCCACGGTGCGTTCGCTGATAAAAAGGCGCTCGGCTATCTGGGCATTGCTCAGCTCATCGGCCACCAGCTTTAATATTTCTATTTCGCGCTCGGTGAGCCGCGGCTCTTCGGGCTGTTCCTGCTTTTGCTGACGGCGCACTACCAGGGCGGTTATTTTCTCGGATACCTCGGAGGAAAAATACATTTTGCCGTTGGCGACAGTGCGAATGGCTTCAAGCAATTCTTTATCGTTCACGTTTTTCAGGAGGTAGCCCGATACTCCGGCCTCTATCATGTCCATGATATGCCCGGCGTCGTCGTACATCGAAAGGGCTATGACGTTGATGGAGGGATGCGTTTCCTTGATCTTCAGTGTCAGCTCATGCCCACCGAGGCCCGGCATGCTGATATCGACCAGGGCAACCTGGGGCCGCGTCGTATTCAGTGCATTGTATAGGTCAAGGCCGTTATCGTACAGCCCTGCGATCTCTACATCCTTTTGCTTCTGCAGCAGGGCGCGGAGACCATCGAGCAAAATGTGATGATCGTCGGCTACAACTATTTTGATCTTGTCCATTACACAGGGCTAACTGTATAAAAATAGTGCAAATTAGTCAGGGGACATACTTGTGTGGCGGTTATTTCACAATTATATAGCCACGGTATCAGGCCGCCTTGCCGGTACCGAGGGGCACCTCGATGATATAGGTAGTGCCCTTGCCCGGCCTGCTGTCAATTTCCAGGCTGCCATTGATATACGCTACCCGGGCTTCGATATTCTTTAATCCGAGGCCTCCCCCGGCAGCCATCACCTCCTGTTTGTCAAAGCCTTTACCGTCGTCATACACCATCAGTGTAAGCTCGGTGTCGTGGTTAACAAGCTCTATATTGATGGTAGTGGCGCCGGCATGTTTAATGGTATTGGCGCTGATCTCCTGCAGGATGCGGTATAGCATGAGGGTCACTTCGGGACTGGTCTGCAGGCTATCCGCCTCAATGAACTCTGTGGCTACTTTAAGGGCGCCGCCCTGGCTTAGCCTTGCAGCAAGCTCTTCTATGGCAGAGCGGAGGCTCTTGTTGCGCAGGGAGGGCGGCATCATCTGGTGTGACAGTTGTCGCACTTCCCTGATCGATTCGTCGATCAGGCTGAGCGGATCGGAATCAGCCGGAGGCGGTGGCTGCAGTTGAACGATATTTCGCCTGGTGGCTGCCAAAAGCTGCCCTACGCCATCGTGTAACTCCCGCGCGATGCGTTGACGTTCCATTTCTTCTGCGTCCATTACTGCCTTGGCGCGTAGCTGCTGTTGCCGCAGTATCTCTTCGCGCATCTGGTTTTGCTGCTGTATACGACTACGGTTGTAAATGAGCCAGAAGATCAGGATGCCGAGCAGCGCGACGATTGACAGTGCCGCAATCGCTATCCTGTTCCTGTTCAGCTTTAATGCCTGCAGTTTGTTTGCTTCCGTCAGTAACTTGTTTGCATGTTCTTTCTTTTCTGTCTCATACCTGGTTTGCAGCTCCTCTATGGCGTTGATACGTTTTTCGTTCAGTATCTGCTCATGCAGTTTTTCATATTCAGCAGATGAATTGAAGGCCATTTTATAGTCCCCGATCGCGCCGTAGGCAGTAGCCATCATTTTGTATGTGTTTGCCTCCAGGTCTGTGAAGCTGAGCGCGTGTGATTTTTCCGCTGCGTCTTTAAACCAGGATATTGCCTCTTTGGGCTTTTTCTGCGCCAGCAGTAGTTCGCCGATGTTATTAACCGCAAGCGCCTCGCCCATTCTATCGCCGGTCTTGATCCGCAGTTGACGGCTCAATTGCAGGTAGCCAAGTGCCTCATCGAGGCTGTCGATCTCACTGAGAGCCGATGCGAGGTAATCGAGACTGTAGCTCATGCCTACGGACTGGTCTATCAGGCGATAGTAATTATAAGCCTTCCTGAAATAGTGGATCGCCGAATCATCCCTTTTTTCATCAAGGAACATAACCCCCCTAGTGTTGTAGTCATCGGCTATGGCGGAGGTGTCTTTCAATTTTTCCGCATAGACCAGTGCAGTACTAACGGCGGCATTAGCTTCTGCAAATTTTTTCTGCTTGGTGTAAAACACAGCTTTTTCTTTATACACCTTTTGCAGGCCTGCCGTATCATGGAGGTCCGCAAATTGCTGTTCAGCGGCTACATAATATTTCAAAGCTTCGTCGTGATTGCCTGCCATATAATTAGTATAGCCTAACAGGAAGGCGGTAGCGGCAATATCCCGCTTACTTTTCGCGCTATTAGCTGTATGGTATGCCGTGTTTGCGAACGCAATGGCCTTTTTGAAATCCTTATTGACGTACGCATTTGCTGAATCCATGAGCTGCGCAGTGGTCTGGCCCACCGATGGCAGGTGCAGGCACATTGCAAGAACAACAGTTTTTAAATAACCAACACGCACGGGCATGAACGAACGACAGAAAAATACATAAAAAAGGCCAATGTCTGATTGGCCTTGTAGTTCATACTTTGGAGATTATTTTAAAACTACATTCTTAGTAATCTCACGCTGGGTAACGAAGGCGAATTGTTTGCCCTCAAAAGTTTGAATAGTGTCTTTATACACTACCACATCGACCAAAACACCATAGCATACATGGTTCTCAAATGTAAAGTAGCTGTTCTGCATACTGCTTAGCTGTTGCGCACTTATTATGGCATTGCCGGAGCCTTTAGGGCTAACGGTGTTGCTGCGTGCAATAGTGCTGCCGCCGCGCATAATAAAATAGGCTGAATCGGCACCAAGGGCAATGTTGGAACCCAGGTATAGGGTCAGACCATTGGCTTTAACTACCTGCGCCGGCACGGTGCCTGCGAAGTACGGTAGCGAACCCATAGTGTTTTGCGACACCTCCGGGACATTTGCACTTCGGGTCACTTCCCAGTGATTCAGCCAGGCATCTCTCCATGCACTCTCCGTAAAGTAGATATTGCCTTTCTTGTCGATGGGCGTATTGTTGATCGAAACGGCCTTCGCATCCGCATAGCCAGTACCATCGGGCCCGCAAAAGAAGGCTTCCTGCCAGGCCTGGTAACCATTGTAAGGCTGGCCCGAAGTGTCTTTTAAATTAAATTCAAAACCCGTGGACATCAGTATGCCCCATACATTGCTGAGCGGCGCAGCCAGCTCGTTGCCGCCGGTATTGGCGCCCATTAAAGACTGCGCACGCGAGCCATCGGTGGCCGGTATATACATAATTGGGCTAATGGGATCCGGGTCCTTTTTCTTTTTGCACGATGTAAAGGCTTGAGCCATGGACAGGAATAACAGCGTTGCGGCGGCGAGTTTCTTCATCGAAAATTGTGTTTGATTCTATACGGGAGGGGGTTGTAAAAATAATGCAAAAAAATAAAAGCGGCGCCCGGCGGCTGTATTGTTTACAATTTAATGGCTAGCCATAAGCACTGGAAATCCGTTTTTAATGAAAAACGACTTTGCCTAATATTTCCCTTTCGTTCACGAAGACGTAACGTTTGCCGTTAATGGTCTGAAAGTTATGATTGAACAGCACGATCTTTAAGATACCGCCCCAAAGCACGCTGTGTGGCGGCAGGCCGAAGAAAAGGTTCTGAGCCCCTTGTAAGCGCTGGGCTGCAATAACTGCGGTGCCTCCGTTTCCGCTCACGACCGCGCTTTCCAATTTTGCCTGGTCACTTATTATAACTACATATCCCGAGTCGGCGCCGGAGCAGTTCGATACATTGAATGAAAACCTGAAATTGCTTTGCCTTGAAATGCTGTCGGGAAGAGTTCCTGTAAATGTTGGGAACGTGCCCGTTGCGCTTGCGGTCATGATTGTCGCCTGGTTGCTATCCAGCACCTGCCAGGTATTGACGGCATTTTCATCCCACAGCCTTGTAGAATCGGCGATCAAAAACGGAGCAAACCAATAGTTCTGCAGCAGCGAATTATTCAGCGAGACGGCAGCGACAGTGTGATAAAAATCCTGGTAAGCTGTAAAGTTGGCCTCTTCCCAGCTTAGATCTATGCCTGCAGCATTACCGGCTGTATCTGTTGCCGTACCGCTGAGCCTGTCAACTATAAAAGCACCCCACGCATTGTCAACATATGGGTAGTATTGTGCTGTAGTAATTGCATGTGTCATCATCATGTATGATATCAGCGGATGATGGCCATGGGGTATATAGACCTGGGGCGTGCTACGTACTTCTGTTTTTTCCTTGCGACAGGAGGTGGCAGTAATAAGTGCGAACAGGCACATAGCGAGGTGGCCGCGGTAAAGCATAGAAGTACTTTTTTGCATATAAAACGTGCGTGGAAAAAAAATATTGTGCTTTGATCAGCTTTGGGCAGCGAGCATACCCTGCAAAAATAAATGCACATCGCCCATGTTCTTCACCTTATCCACCACCAGCATGAAGTTTTTACCCACCTGCTTGAGGCGTGCATTTTTGGTGCGTTTCTGAATGTAGTCGAGTATATGATTGAAAGTTGCGGACTCGAAATAAGGTGAATCTGGATTGCTTACGAAGTAGAGGCGCATCTGCTCGTTCTTCAGTATCAGCTTTTCAAAGCCCAACTCGCAGGCTATGCGGCGACAGCGCAGTGTGGTAAATAGATCCTCGACCTGCGAGGGTATGGGCCCGAAGCGGTCTTTGAGCTCTTCTGAAAACATTTCCAGCTCTTCATCGTTCTCAATATTATCGAGCTGTGTGTAGAGCGAAAGGCGCTCGGTGATGTTCTCTACATAACTGTCGGGTATCAGTATTTCCAGGTCGGTATCTATAGTGCAGTCACTGACAAAATCCTTTTTGCGTTCCATCTCTTCCTGGAATACTTCTTTAAAGTCGGAGGTCTTTAGTTCGCGCATGGCTTCGGCAAGTATCTTCTGGTACATCTCGAAACCGATCTCTGTGATGAAACCACTTTGCTCGCCACCTAATAAATTACCGGCGCCGCGGATATCGAGATCGCGCATGGCTATCTGGAAACCGCTGCCCAGCTCATTGAACTGCTCCAGCGTTTGCAGCCGCTTGCGGCTATCGTCGGGCAGGGTGCTCATAGGTGGTGCGAAGAGATAGCAAAAGGCTTTTCGGTTGCTCCGGCCCACCCTGCCCCTGAGCTGGTGCAGATCGCTAAGGCCAAACTGATGGGCATTGTTGATCATAATGGTGTTGGCATTGGGTATATCCACGCCACTCTCCACTATATTGGTACAGCAGAGCACATCATATTCCTTAGTGATGAACTTCAAGAGCGCCTCTTCCAGCTTGTGACCTTCCATCTGTCCATGGGCCATGCCTATCTCCAAATCCGGACACAGGTTACGTAGCAGTGTTACCATTTCAGGCAAGCTCTGCACACGGTTATGCACAAAATATACCTGTCCGCCGCGCTCCGTTTCAAAATAGATGGCATCGCGGATGGCGTATTCATCAAAGACCATTACCTCGGTCTGCACGGGCTGCCTGTTGGGCGGCGGTGTATTGATAATGCTGAGATCGCGCGCGCTCATGAGCGAGAATTGCAGCGTGCGGGGTATAGGCGTGGCAGTCAATGTCAGCGTGTCGACGTTAGCTTTTAGCTCGCGTAACTTTTCTTTCGCCGATACACCGAATTTCTGTTCTTCGTCTATTACCAGCAGGCCCAGGTCTTTGAATTTAACATCCTTGCCCAGCAATGCATGCGTGCCTATAATGATATCGATCTTGCCCTCCTCCAGTCGCTTTAAGGTCTCCTTCTTCTCTTTTGCCGACTTGAAGCGATTAATGTAATCGACATTGGCGGGGAAGTCTTTCAACCTTTCTTTGAAGGTCTGGTAGTGCTGGTAGGCCAGGATGGTGGTAGGCACCAGCACCGCAGCCTGCTTGTTATCGCCAACGGCCTTGAAAGCGGCCCGAATGCCAACCTCCGTTTTACCAAAGCCCACATCGCCGCATACCAGCCTGTCCATGGGCGATGGCGATTCCATATCGCGCTTCACGTCGGCAGTGGCCTTGGCCTGGTCGGGGGTATCTTCATAAAAGAACGATGCTTCCAATTCCGTTTGCAGGTAGCTATCCGGTGCATGTGCAAAGCCTTGCGAGGCTTTACGTTTAGCGTAGAGCTTTATCAGGTCGGCAGCTATGTCTTTTACTTGTTTTTTGGTCTTGTTCTTCAGCTTCTCCCAAGCATCGCTGCCCAGCTTGTTCACACGTGGCGGGCTCCCTTCCTTGCCTGTGTACTTGCTGATCTTGTGCAGGGAGTTGATGTTCACATAGAGTACGTCATTGTCGCGGTACAGTATGCGTATGGCCTCCTGCATATTACCATTCACCTCTATCTTCTGCAGGCCGCTGTACACGCCCACTCCGTGATCGATGTGGGTTACGTAATCGCCGGGCTGCAGCTCGCGGAGGGCGCGCAGGGTAAGTGCTTTGCCCTTGCTGTATGCCTGCTTAACCTTGTATTTATGATAGCGCTGAAATACCTGGTGATCGGTATAGCAAAGTACTTTCTTGTCATGATCTATAAAGCCCTTGCTAATGGCAGTGGGTATGGACACGAACTGTATCTGCGCGTTCAGGTCTTCGAAGATGCTGCGCAGGCGCTCGGTTTGTTTCGGGTTCTCCGCAAAGATGTAAGGCACATATTGATGGGCACCACGCTTTTGCAGGTCATCTATCAGCATGTTGAACTGTCGGTTGAATACCGGCTGCTCTTCTGTAGCAAACTGTATCTGCGCCGTTATCTCATCGCCTGTTATACGCTCCAGCGAGTGGTTGTACCACTCTATCATATGCCTGCTGAGTAGTTTGCTCCGCCATTCGGCCGCACGTTCGAAGTCGGCATGTGTCAGCTCCTTCAGCCACTCTTCTTCATGATCTACTGCCACCTGGCCCAGCTCCACTTTTTCCGGCAGTTCCGTTTCCAGCTTCACCAGGCGACCAACTGTGAAGTCAAAATCCTTCGCCCATATCACCGTGTTTTCGGGCAGGTAATCGAGCAGGGATATTTTTTCGTTAGTGTCAAATTTGGTCTCAATGTTGGGCAGGATGTTCACTCCCAGCAGTTTGCGCTCCGATAGCTGTGTTTCCGGATTAAAGATGCGGATGCTATCCACCTCGTTGCCGAAGAGCTCGATGCGGTAGGGGTGCTCGTTACCGAAAGAATAGATATCGAGTATGCCGCCGCGCATAGCAAACTGCCCGGGCTCGTACACAAAATCCTCGCGACGGAAACCAAGGCTTACGAACTTAGCCATCAGCTCGTCGACGTTAAGATTTTCGCCGACTTTGATGTGGATCATATTGCCGGTGAGGGCCGTTGGGTTCACTACTTTTTCAAAGAGCGCTTCCGGATAAGTGACCAGCACTTTCTTATGCACGTTCTTTCCGCTGAATCGGCTGAGCGCTTCGGTGCGTAGCATTACGTGGCTGCTATTCAGCTCGTTGAAGTGGCCGCTGCGCTTAAACGAATCTGGGAAGAAGCTGATATCAAGCGCTCCGGTGAGGTGCTCAAGGTCGTTATGAAAATAGGCTGCCTCTTCGCGGTCGTTAACGATAAAGACGTGGTTATAGTCGGAGAGCTGCCAGACGGCCGTTGCAATAAAGTTGATGGAAGAGCCGCGCAGGTTGTCGAGATAGACCCTCAGCTTCCTGTCGGGCAATGAGATGCCGGCCGCTATTTGTTTTAAGCGGACATCATTCTCATACAAGCCCAGCAGCACCTGCAAATTCATGCGTGGCGAATTTACTGAAATAGAATTATTTTTTCACGCATGCAGCAATCTTATAATTACCTTTGTATGCTATTCGTCAAAATTTCTATGAACATCGCCGTTCGCGCTCTTTTTATCGCTTTTGCAATTTCTAATCTAATCGTTGCTGCGCATGCTCAAGATGAATGCGGTCAAGAATATCTGCGACATGAACTTTTCAATAAAAATCCAGAAAGCTATAATCTGCTTTTAAAACAAATAAACGCTTATCCCTTAGTGTCAAACTTGAAGCGCAAACATGAAATTGTCGAAAGCCCAATACCAGTAATTTTTCATGTTTTACTAAATGAACAACAATTTGAAAGTCTAGGAGAAACTATAGGACTAAGAAATTTTATTAATTCTGCTATGAACGTCATTAATAAGGATTTTAATGGTGAAAACGCCGATAGCAGCCTCATACCTACAGCATTTAAGTCCCAAATGTCTTCTATCGGGATTAGATTTGCGTTGGCACGTGTTTCTCCAAACGGTAATTCTTGTTCTGGTTACGAAATCAAAATAATTGATTCTCCTGGTTATTCAGCGGCTGGGCAATACGGATCAGGAATTGCATTTAGCGACTGCAAATATTCTGCCATTGGTGGCTTGGATATTTGGGATCCATCCAGTTATTTAAATGTATGGATAGTCAATACTTTAGGAACTAATATTCTAGCGATTACAATCTCTCCCCTAGTTGCCTCCATTTACCAGCCAACTCTCCAAAATGAGATTGGTGTTGTAATGCACTATAAAATTCTTGGCCTTCGTGACACAAGTCAGCCGCATATCTACGGCAGAGAAAAAGGCAGAGTGTTAACCCATGAACTTGGTCATTTTTTTGAAATTTCGCACACTTGGGGCGACGACAATGGGCTTTGCCCCGATAACGGAGGAGTTGATGATGGTATTGAAGACACTCCTCCTGAGTCAAATGCAATCTTCGGTTGCCCTATTTTTCCAGTTTTTGATCAATGTTCCTCTAGTTTTCCAGGCATAATGTTTATGAACTTCATGGATTATAGCGATGACAATTGTAGATACATGTTTACAAAAAAGCAGGGGGAAAAAATGTTATCGTGCATCCAGCCATTCGGCGAATCGTTCTCATTAGTTTCTCATCCCGAACTTATAGACTCAAGCAATAATAAATCAGATGTAAGTATTTATAGAATATTTCCTAATCCATCTCATGCTGAAGAAATAAAGATTCTCTTTTCTCGGGTGCCGACAGAATTACGCTATATTAAAATCTACAACGCTTTAGGTCAGGTCGTATATTATTTAGATACAAAGAACCAAGCCAAGGGATTCTACAAAGTAATTTTCCATGCGCCGGGGATATACACTGTAGAATGCGGTTTAACGCAGCCCTCTTTCCAAAAAGTTATCATATTTTGATCAGGCTATTGTTTCTTTTATAAATTTATTAGCTTTGCATTGCGATTAAAATCGTGGCGTAATCCGAAAAGCCGAAAGAGTAGGAGTAACCTAAATATTCTAACTAATGAAAAAAGCACTAATTACGTGTGTGATCCTGTCTACACTTTATCTAGCCAGTTGTAACAAGAAAACAGCACAACCAAATCCCGCATTACATTCACAGCAAACATTTGCCACAATTACAAATCCTGATCTTGTGGGAACCGTTCACAATGAAACCCTAGAATATGTCTACGATAGTTTACAGGTAGATTCTTCCCGCTTGGATTCATTGACAAGGGAGCAAATATTTGCTTTGACAATGCACTTATCTGCAAAATATCTAGCAGCTGAAGGTAGCTGCGGTCTTACCGAGTCTCAGATTATCAATTTTTATACTCAACAGATGCACCTAACATATGCTAGCGCCAGCAATATGTATACTAACCAAGATGCAGTTATTTCTAGTTTATTAAATAATTTTAGCGGCGTCAAGAAAACTTACGTTGGTCAAATTTTTAATGCCATTGATAGTTTTGGAACTTATGACAGTTTGGTAGTTTATACCGATTCCATTCTTGCTCACGCGCAGGCAAGTTTTTCCGGGTCTTCCGGTGCTAGTGACTACAATGAAATTGCTGCATACGTAAGTATTGCCCAACATTCGTGGTCTTATTGGGATACAAACGACGAAATAGGTACTTGGGTTTCATTTTTAACTCCTCATATACAAAATGCAACTTACGCACATAGAGACTCTAGAGGTATGCATGTATTTAGGCAGACTGTGAAGGGCGATGTTGAGTGGGGCGTTAGTGGTGCTTTAACTGGCCTGGGTTTTGCCGGGGTCGGGGCTTTGGCCGGTGCTATGATTGGAGCACCTGTAGGATCTGCGTGGAGTGCAATTTGGTCATTATGGGATTAACACAATAGTTATGAAGACAATGGTTAAAAAGATTTTGCTACTTGTTTGGACTTCGGTGGTCGCATTAATTGTCGATTATGCCTTTAGTGGATTCAAAACCAACAAGCTTGCGGTTGCGCAGACCCTTGGATGTGCTTTTCTGCTCTTTATTGTGATAAACTTGTATCAAGAATATCAAATAAATAAAAAGTTGGGGGAAAAGTAGCTATTAAAAAATCTAGACAAAAGCCGCCAATTACTGGCGGCTTTTGTCTTTAAGCAGGAAATTTCAACGAGTAATTATATCTTTATATATTTATGGAGTGAATTAAGGCTTATAACCATGGAAAGCAAAGCGAAAGCTGCCTTTTACCTCTTTTTTATTTTCTACTGCATTTCCTGTTCAAGGGCGGCAGCCGCGGTAACCACGCTGGGCCTGAAGCAGGCCATGAAATCGAACGCTGTTATAGTAGAAGCATCCGGTAACGGGGGAGCGATGGCAAGCTGCGTGCACCTTCATATGGCCAACACTACCTGCAAGACGTTGAAAATACGGATCGATGCCGCGCTCATCTTCGATCCTGCAGACAATTTTTTCCAGAAGCTGGTAGTGGTGGGCGGCGACTCAATGATCCTAGACCCGGATAAAAAGGCTGATATAAATGTAAAGGCCTTTTGCGGCAATGCCCCGGCAGCCTGCCCGGTAAGAAACCTCCGCTACCACTTTGCGCAGCAGGGCGACAGTGCCATGATACTGACCCTGAAATATATCCGCGAGCACAAATTGTACAATAATTTGGGCCAACATGCAGTGTGGACCTTTACCAATGACCATTGCATCAATACCATCTACGACCCGGCCCTGCCGGAGGCATCGCAGAAGCTGATGGAGTATGTTGCCAAGGTGCGCCACCTGGAGATACCGAAGTACTACAGCTTTTACCAGATACAGAACCGGCCGGGCAAGTCGATGACCAAAGAAAATACAGGCAAGGAAATAGTGGAAATGCGCTGGGGCAACGAGGGCTACCGCAACATGTATGTAACAGTGTACCGCGAAGACGGCACGGTGTACAAACGCAATGCAGGCAATGAGCACTACGGCGCCGATGGCCGCAGCTTCATCGTTACTTTCGACTCGGAAAAAGAGCGCGGTATCTATTATGTAGAGCTGCGTGATGACCACAACCGCATTTGGCAACGAAAAGACGTGTCGGTGGGCATCGACTGGTGTAAGCGGCATACGCGATCATAGCCCCACAAATATCATCACCGTAAATTCACTCTTTCGTAGCATTCAATATACGTCCCGGCTGTTCGGCAGATTGTTGCTATCCATATATATATTCTCAATAGGTGTTGATTTTTGGCTGATTAGCCAAAAAAAAGTTAAAATTTTCTTTTTTAATACGACAATTGTGGATAACTTTAATTCCCCTTTTTCTTACAGTATAACGTTTTACTTATGAGGCAAGTATTAAAAAGCCGGTTCGTTTTACTGCTTATATGCTGTTTTGGCCTGCAGTATGCTGCACAGGCCCAGGGCAACCAAATGACGCTGAAGCAGGCACTGGATAAAAACCTGGTGATACTTAAAAGCGCCATTGCCCTTACCAGCAAAAGCGGAACCGCGGGGATAGAGTTGAGCCTTGTCAATATTACATGTGCGAATATTGCCATTGAAGTAGATCCTGCATTAGTATTCCGTCCTAAAGCGAGCGGTGCACCGGAAATGGTGCTGGCAGGTAAAGAACATTTTGAGCTGGCTTCGGAGAAGCCACAGAAGGTGGTGGTGAACAGCTACCGGATGAGCGATGATGGCCGTGGCATAGAACAGGGCGAAAAATATAGCTACTACAAGCAAGACGCCAGCCTGAAGAAGGTGCTGAGCTATGTGAACGAAAAGCATATCAACTCTAAACTGGCGCAGGAGGCTGTGCTCACCGTGGCAGACGGCGCCCCGCTGGCCAGCGTATACGATGCTAAACAGCCCAAAGGATCGAAACAGCTGCAGAAATTCCTGGTGTCCGACATCAAAGCCTCCAGCAGCGACGGGGCTACCGGCAAGTTCGCCGCATACAAACCGCCACCACCATTGGACACTAAGATGGTCATCAACCTCGACATGAACTACAAAAGCGCCCGCAACCTGAATATCCGCATCGTCAATGCTGAGGGTTTCGTGTACCCGGATATGATACAACGCGAGTACATCAATGGGGCTACCGGTAGCCGTAGCGTGGACGTGGAGGTCGATACCGCCCACATGCCACACGGTACCTATTACGTCTCCGTCCGCGATGACGACAATAAGGTGTGGTCGCAGAAGACGATCACCGTATAGCTTTCTCTCCCTATTTTTCCTAGCTTTATAGAACTAAAACCGTTCTGTATGAGGTTTGTTTTGCCGGTCATCTTGTTGACTGTATTTATGAGCGCCACATCCTGTAAGGATACCTGGTCGCAGGAGGATAAGGATAATTACCTGAACACCTGCATGGAGGGCCTGAACGGACAGGTGAACCCAGACAAAGCCAAGAGCTATTGCAACTGCATGCTTGACAAACTGGTAGAGCGCTATCCTGATGTGAATGATATGATGGAACACATGCAGGATGTAGTAAACGATAGCGAACTACAGAAATGCAAGGAAAACCTGAAATAATGCGCAAGTTATTGCGTCTTGCACTATTCCTCTTCTATGATCAATCTGTCCTTTAATAAATCACACGCAAATTATTGCACGAATTTCCTCTTTTCGGCTGCAATCCTACGCAGCAAGATACTGGCGCGGTAGCGGTCTTCGTGGTATTGATCGTATAAGGAATCGAGCAGTTGCAGGCAATTAGCTGCGCCCCATTCGTCGCACCACTGGAGCAGGCCTTTGGGATAGTTCACTCCTTTGGTCATAGCCAAATCTAGATCGGCAGCTGAGGCTACGTTGAGGTGCAGGGCATCGGCAGCTTCGTTGATGAGCATTGCGAGGATGCGCTCGTAGATCTGCGTTTGCAGCGCATCATCATTCTTTGGTTCGGGCTGAGCGGTGCCTTCAGCGTAGTTATAGAACCCACGGCCTGATTTACGGCCCAGCCAGCCGGCTTCGAGCAGTCTTTTTTGTGAAAAGGAGGGCTTGTAGCGTGGATCGTAGAAAAAAGACTGGAAAACGGTTTCGGTTACCACGTAGTTGACATCGTGGCCGATATAATCCATGAGGGTGAAGGGCCCCATTTTGAAGCCGCCCTTATCTGTCATGGCCTTATCGATGGTGGCCATGTCGGCAATGCCTTCTTCGTATATACGGATGGCCTCGCCGTAGAAGGGGCGCGCGACGCGATTGACAATGAAGCCGGGGGTGTCTTTTGCTATTACCGGAACTTTGCCCCATCGCTGCATGAGTTCTTTGGCGGCGGGTATTAGCTTTTCATCGGTTTGTACGGCAGGTATCACTTCTACCAGGGCCATAAGCGGTGCAGGGTTGAAGAAATGCAGGCCTAAGACGCGCTCGCTTTTATTGCAGGCGGCGGCTATGGAGGTAATGGATAAGGAGGAAGTATTGCTGGAAAGAATGCAATCGTCGCTAACCACCTTTTCAAGGTCGGAGAACACTGCTTTTTTTACTTCCAGCTTCTCTATTATGGCTTCGATAACGAGGCCACAGTCCTTAAATGCAGCTATGTCAGATACGAAGGATATGCGGCCAAATACTTCGGTGGCGTCGGGGAGCTTGCCTTTTTCTGCAAGCTTTTGGAGGGTGGTATCGAGGTTTGTTTTTGCTTTTTCGAGGGCCGAGTTGTTATTGTCGTATAGCACGACGGTGTGGCCGGCTACTGCTGCCACCTGTGCGATACCTGCACCCATTGCACCGGAGCCGATAACCCCAACTATTATGTTTTGATTTACACTCATCTTGATTTATTTAACCGCAAAGGCGCTAAGACCTTTATTGATTTGGTTTGGTTTGTACTCATTTAACTTTATTTAACCGCAAAGGCGCTAAGACGCAAAGACCTTTATTGATTTGGTTTGGTTTGTACTCATTTAAACTTACTTAACCGCAAAGGCGCTAAGACGCAAAGACCTTTATTGATTTGGTTTGGTTTGTACTCATTTAACTTTATTTAACCGCAAAGGCGCTAAGACGCAAAGGCTCGCACTAAAAATTGTTTACAAATCGCTTAAAGCCATCTTTAAGCAATGGAACATTAAAATTTACCAAGAAGGCTAATCTTTTATTTGATAATCGCAAATAAGAAATTACCTGGGCGTCGTAAAGGGGATGCATGGTTTCCACTGCTTTCAATTCGATTATGATCTCATCTTCTACGAGAATATCTATCTCATAAAATTTGCCTGTGGGCTCTCCTTTATAATTAAGCTCAAGCCCTATTCTATTTCTTGCTTTGATGTTTCTCAGTTCAAATTCTTTCAGCAAAGCAAATTCGTACACGGATTCGAGCAAACCAGGACCCATTTCTTTGTGCACCGCGATACATGAGTCGAGTATTTCGCTACTCAACTTATTAAGTTTTTCCCTTTCGGTATTTGTCATTTGTATCGCTTCCATTCTCCTTTGCGTCTTTGCCGTTAAATCATTTTTTCTTGAGGGATAATATACTCCAATCTGTTTTTTCGGCGATGATGGTGTTGCTGAGGAGGCCGAGCTCGTCGATCTCCATTTCCACTACGTCGCCGGGCTGCAGCCATTGTACTTTGTAGTTGGGATCGTTTAAGAGGCCGGTGCCGTTGAGCTCCAGGAAGCAACCGGTGCCTACCGTGCCGCTGCCTATCACATCGCCAGGGAGCACATCGGCGCCATAGGCGCAGCGTTCGATGATCTCGGCGAAGGTCCAGTCCATATCGCCCATATTGCCCTGGCTTACCTGTACGCCATTTACGCGGCAGGTCATTTTGAGGTTGTAGTTATTACCTGTGTGGTTGGGCTTTGGGGGTATGCGCAGGTGTTCGATCTCGTCGGGGGTCACCATCATGGGGCCTATCACAGTGCTGAAGTCTTTGCCTTTGGCGGGACCGAGGTTGAGGAGCATTTCTTCCATCTGCAGGGTGCGGGCGCTCATGTCGTTCATGATCATGTAGCCGGCGATGTATTTATCTGCTTCTTCGGCTTTGATATTACGACCCTTTTTGCCCAACACTACAGCGGCTTCGAGCTCGAAATCGAGTTTCCGGAAATGATCGGGCATGCAGGGTATATCGCCGGGACCCTGGATGGCGTTGTGATTGGTGAAATAAAATATGGGGTACTGGTCGAACTCGGCTATCATGTCGACCTTGCGGTTTCGACGGGCGGCGGCCACATGCTGGCGGAAGGCATAACCATCGCGGCAGGATGTGGGGCGGGGAACCGGGGCCAGGATATGCGCCCTGTTGTAATCGGTCCCCTCCATGCCTGTGGTGCCGGCTTTGATCGCTTCGTAGGCCATGTGCCCCGCATGGGAGAGCCGCTCCCAATCGTTGAGCATGGCTGCCATGTTGTTGGGCAGTTGCAGGTTGGCCTCGTTGGTATCGTAGAGCCTGCCGTTATAATAAAATGCGAGTTGTTCTTTGCCTTGTTTGAGGTATGTGACCAGTCTCATTGCTGTGCTTTTTTCAGGTTGTGAAGGTAAAGATTTTAATATTGGTTGTGATTTTTACCCGTGGAAGGTGCAAATTTTTATTCTCACAGGTTTTGATTGGTTATCAATTAGTTGAGTTGAAAAAATTTCCCAAAAATTACTCACTTTTTACCCATTTGTGCCTCATCCCCGACCCTTCTCCACTTGTGGAGAAGGGTGACTGCGCGCTTTTCGTGTTAAAGGAATCGTTGTGCATAGGCGGGAAAAAGTTCAGAAGTTGTTCGGTTATTCAAGATCGATAGTGTTTAAAGGTTATAAAATTCATTTTGCGCTGCAAAGGTAAACTGAAGGGAGGGATATACCTGAATTGTGGATAAGATGGCCAGGAGTCGAAACGTCTTCGGTTTTATTTTGGCTTCGGTGCATGTGCTGCCGGTCGCAGACCTGCGTTTTATTTGGTGTAACGGATGCCCTGCCGAACCCGGAACAAGAGCCGAATTAATATATACCTTTATTCATCAATTTTTACTGTGAAAAGACCATTCTACATTATTTTGCTAATAGTGATCAGTTCCACTGCGTTTGCTCAAAACCCTACGTTGGAACAGAAATACTACTATACCGGCAAAATATGGGGGTTTGCAAAATACTACCATTCCAAGGTTTCCAACTGTCAAGTAAATTGGGATAGTGTATTACTTGCGACTTTACCAGCTATAAGAAATTCCGTTACCAATAATCAATTCAATGATGCATTAATGTCTATGCTGACGGCCGCCGGCGCAATGGATTTGGCGTTTAATTACTTCCCAGATACCCTTTCCCCTGAACTAAAACGCAATCGCGATTTCGGTTGGATCAATTCACCAATCTTGAGATCAGACGTACAGATCTTGCTAGATACCATTAAAAACAATTTCCGACCGCATCCCGTTTGCTGGGTTAACGCCCCAGTGAACGCTAATTATAATCTTCAAAACTACGCAGGTGGTTATTTACAGTTCCCATATGATTCGATCTGTCTTAATGTTAATACCGTAACTAACTATCCTGATCAAGACCACAGGCTCCTGATGCTCTTCAAATATTGGAATATCGTACGGTATTTTAACCCATACAACTATGTATTAGACAAATCCTGGGATTCGACATTATTTAATCGTGCGGTTCCCATATCTACCACAGCCGATGCATATTCTTTCTTCTTGCTTTATCTAAAAATGGCTACCGATTTGGATGATGCACATGTATATGGGCTTACCTACAGTGATTATTACTGGATGCCTGGCTTCTATAGACCTTTAATCAGGCTTAAATACACCGGCGGCCAATATGTTGTTACCAAATCTCAGGAAGCTGGTATTTATCCCGGGGATGCTATCATTACAATAGACGGTCTGACACCAACTCAATGGGAAGACAGTCTTAGACAGTATTTTTCTTCCGGCAATCTGTCCGTTTTCCATAGATCGATGTCTGAAAATATACTGCTCCGCGAACAAAACAACTATATCGAGTCAATTGTTGTAGAGGACAGTAATGGTGTTCAACAACTACATTCCTGTGCTGCCGCAAACCCGGTAACAAATATCAACTTTTTCAATGATCCGCTGTATTATGCAGACTCTCTCAGCACAATCGCCTGGACAACTATGCCATGTGATATCGGATACGTAAATCTTGCGAACCTACAACCGGCAGATGTGGCGAGCATGTACGACGACTTACAAAGCAAGTCCGCAATTATTATTGACCTTCGGTATTCCCAAACCACCATTAATACGATCGGCGACAAACTATATCCTAATAAGACTCTTTTTGGTAAATTCCAACTTCCCAATACCAGTTATCCGGGCACCTATTATTGGGACTATCAGTACATAGGAATAAACGGTAACCCTACTCCGTATCAGGGTAGTGTTTTGGTCCTGATGGATGAAAATACGCAAAGCAACCTGGAATACTCATGCATGGTATTGGACCAACTTCCAAACGTTGCTAAAGTGGGAAGCCAAACTGCAGGCGCAGATGGTAATGTCACTTTTTTTTCACCAACTACAGATCTACATTTCGGGTTTACCACTTTAGGGATTTTCTATCCTAATGGCGACAGCACACAACGCATAGGTATCGTTCCTGACTGGATAGTGTACAACACAAGGGCAGGAATAGGACATCACCGCGACGAAGTGCTAGAGAAGGCTTTACAAGTAGCCGGATGCAACTTGATCGTGAAGAATGACGAGACAGCGTTTGCATACCGCGTATTTCCGGTGCCATCATCTAATAACGTCAATATTGAGTTAAATGGGGTGACGCCGGGGGATGTGGAAATAGTTTTCGAAGATATCAATGGGAGAAAAGTATTGAGTAAATACGTTCGATTGGAAACAAGCCAGGCAAAAATACAAATAGATATAACGCCGCTAGTTGCAGGTGTCTATACCATTAAGATTGTATCAAGCAAACAGACCATGATATCTAAATTCGTTAAAAGTTAAACCTCAGCCTGGTTAATGTTTACTTTGGGAAATAGGACTTAGCCGAACGTTTTGTTTTTTGGTAGGGCTTCAGGGCCGAGGCTGCCGGTCGCAGACCTGCGTGTGCGCATTCCCAGCGCGAGGCATTGAGTCCGCTAAAGGGCGAGACTCAATGGGTAAAAAAGGGAATGAGAACGTCCGGGTAAAAAGGAATCTAATATTCAACATATAGTACCATTTTCTCCTTTCCGATGTCGGTTATCAAATTGATACAGTCGATAACCATTTCGTAGGCGGGGCATAGCTCTTTAGGTTTATGCATCATCATCTCATCTATCTGTGTTTTCAGTTTTTGAGGCATCCTGTAGCTTTCGCAGATCCAATGCTGATTGGGCGAAGTAGCCGAGGCTATAAAAGTTATTGCGATCACCTTTTTAATAGGGCAGTGCAATTTTACCAAGTCCAGGAATTGCATAACCCTCTGCGGATCTATTAGTTCCTGACGCAACAGGCTTGTTATATCAAAAATGAAATGAGGATGGTCAAAAACAACTTTCACCGAGTCGTAGCCCTCTAGTGATTCGCTGTACTTCTTCATTTTTTTCAAATCCTTCAGGGGAACTTGGCCTTCGGCGAAAGCCTGCATAAGTATCGGAAAATAAAATTCAAAATGCCCGTAGTCGTGAAGGGCAATATCAGCAGCAAAGAGGGAGCCATCTTCCAGCTTCGGCCAGCCGTTTTTATTGACATAATTGTACAAATAAGCGAAATGGATAGAATCAGTTTGCTCTATCCTTCGCAAAAGCGTATCCAGGTCGTGTTGCTCGTAAGTTTCCCTTTTTAGCCGTAGCGCCTTGTCTTCATCAGCATACTTTCGAAACTTTATCCAGGCTTTGGTGCGAGAAGTATTGGAAATCCTTATAAAAGCTGCTTTGTATTGTTTAGCGGCTATTGCGGTTAAACAGCGATGGTTGACGAAAGAGTCCAGCATAGCAGGATCAAAACCCAGGTACATCAGGAAATAAGGACTGATACCCGACAATGCCTTTGAAGCCTGAATGGAATCGCCGACCCTTGAAAAACTATCTAGCAGCTCGTAATTTCTAAAAGATAACGCGGGGAGGTTTGTGATAGGAAGATCGGCTTTTTTGATAGACAGATGATGTCGGTCCTGAGCATTACTGACCAAGGTGGCTATCAAAGCCACCACAAAAATGCCCATGAAAATCCGCTTCGTCATCACACAAATATAGAAGGCAGGGGGGTAAATCGCTTTAGTCCAGCTACAGTACATGTGCTGCCGGTCGCAGACCTGTGTTTTATCTGGTGTTCCGGATACCCTGCGGAACATCCGGAACAACGGGGATATTTTTTTCATAGACTTACCTTTTTAGGAGCACCGTTGGATAAATAGTCAGACCGATATTGATGCGACTGCTCTTTACCTCACCCCAGTACGACCGCAACAAAGGCACTTCATGCCAGGTTTTGAGGGTGCTGGTGAGGCCATATTCGTAAGATACGTTGAGCATCACTGCACTGAAGCCTGCGGAGATACCTGCAAACAAGTTCGTGTAGTTTTTATCGACCATTGACTTGTTGGTAAGGCGCAGGCGATAGGCTGCACCTAACTGGGCTCCATAACTGAACCCGGTGCGTTTGAATCTCGTATAGGTGAATGCGGGAGCGAGCTTAAGCACAGCAGCAGAGGTGGGGAAAGGAGGAAGCGGTGTGCCTATGCCTATCTGATACGAGCCATTGAAGCGATACATATCTTCAAAATAATAGTTCAACGTGTGCTTCTCATATGCTCCCTCTAACTGGAAGCCAACAGGTATAACCGGCAGTTTAGCATTAAGCCCCAAGCCTGCATAAAAGCCTTTTGTGCTTGCGGTAGGAAAGCCCGTCAGGCGATTATATTGTTTATAGTCCTGCCGGACCATGTCGTTGAAATAACCGCCCGTGACATAGGGGTGCAACTTGAGCTGCGCATTGGCGAATAAGGGGGAAACTAATAATATCAATGCTATCTTCTTCATCTATATACTTTGTTTAATTAAGGTTCAACTCTATGCCGAGTCTTCTTAATTCTTCTGCTTTTTTCCCAACTGTGTCAGAATTTACAGAATTAATCAACGCTTCATATTTAGCGGAATCGATTTTCCCATGAGTATACAATTTGCCCAAAGTGTCTACCCCTGCAGCTATAGCATTAAAGTGAACCTTTATGCGATTTTGATATCTAGAGACAATGCTATCGTGAGAAAGGCCTCTCGCAACATCGTGCAGAGCCCCGTCGTAAAGGTATGCGGCGGAATCAAGGTTTGCTTTTATGGTAATGATGTCTATAGCGATATATTTTTGAACTTCGTTTTGCCCGCCTACACATGACATAAGAAGTGAGCACAGAAAAATAAGTTGGAGTTTGTTAGCCATGGAAAAGGTGTTCCTCATTTTACAATTTTTAGGTTTGGTATGGGTAAAACCCTCAGTTAGTTATCAACATCGCCATCACTTTTACCATAGTCTCTTACAAGCCCTTCCTATTAGGGGAAAACAATTTTAAAATCATTTTTATAGAGATAGTCAAGTGTAATGTTGTAATGCTTAATCGCCAATGAGCTGTCTTGTGTTCTTTGTATTACGAGATCGCTGTAACCTTCTTCAAAAATCTTATTAATGGTATCCGCAGGATAAATCATCAGCATTAGCGTTTTTTGCGGCTGGCTGCTTATATAGTTGTCCCAAGAGCCATTTTTGTCTATCATTTTTTTACTTCCTTTCGGGACCAGATAATCAGGGCCCGAAACGGAGTAAGACATATTGGGATGAAGGCTATCCGGATAATTTTCGGAGATACCGAAGTAAATATCGATGCCTGAGTTATTAACAATTTGCAGGCGAGTATCATACCCTACAACTGACGTTTTGCTATTACATGCTGTGATAAGCATTGATGCTATCACCAGGACAAGTGGAATTTTACCTGCAATTCGAAAAGGGGTTTGCATATGCCGGCCTTCGTTTAACCTCGAATAAGAAATCATTAAAGAGCATTGCGCCGATCCGGGTAGCAGTTTGATAAATTTCATAGGAGAAATGTTTTGGGTTGTATAAAACTATGTATTGCATTCTGTCCAAGCAACAAATGCAAGTATTTATTTTACTAAAGCACAAAAGCTGCCTTTACAGGCAGCTTTTAAAATATTATCGCGTTTAGAATTATTTCGTGAACCTCATCACCAGGTTGTACTGGCTGCGGATGACCATGATGGAGCTGGTGAGCGAATCGATGGTCCAGGTGCCGCCGCTTACCAGCGTGCCGTAGTTGCCGTTGGCCTTAGTGAAGTTGACCCTTGTGTCGCCGTTCGAGAGGATGTAGGTAGCATCTTCGGTATTGGTATCTGTGGCGTTGAGGGTGCGGGTAAAATGCACGGTGCCTTGTGTGGGCGAGGTGGCCTTAGCGCTTAAGAGGCCCGACTGTCCGGCGGTGAGGGCGGCGCCGTTGTATTTGTTCAGTGTCCAATCGTATGATATGGCGTTAACGCCGGTGTAAGGGATGGGGTGATTTTCCGTATCCTTTTTACGGCAAGAAACCGCAATAATACACAGTGCAACCAGAGCAAGCAGTACGGTATTTTTCATTGTCAGATGTTTAAATAATTACGGGTCGTGCGCGGGGGCCGCGCAGATTAGTCCTGAAAAATACTAATAAAAGTCAAAAATCAAAAGTCGGAAGGTAAAATATGACCTCTATTGACGTTTTAGATCGGCGATGGCTGCGTCAAAACCTTTAATGTCTTCTTCGCTTGTATCGAAGGCGCAGACGAGGCGGACTTCGTTGGTGGCCTCTACCCATACATAGAAGGGGTACTTATCCATGAGGGACGCATTCCACTCGCGGGGTATCTCGGCAAATACTTCGTTGGCCTGGACCGGCTTGGTGACGCGGATACCGGGATATTTTGAGATGGTATCGGCGAGGAGGCGGGCCATTTTATTTGCGTGCAGTGCGGTGCTGCGCCAGAGCTCGTCTTTGAACATGGCGGCGAACTGTGCGGATATAAAACGGGTCTTGCTTGCCAACTGCATGACCTGCTTGTGCTTGTAGGCAACGTGTTCTTTCAGCTTGTTGTTGAAAACGATCACTGCCTCGCCGAACATCATACCGGCCTTGGTGCCGCCCAGCGAAAGAATATCGATGCCTGCATCGGTAGTGATCTCTTTGATGCTGCAGCCCAGCCCTGCGGCTGCGTTGAAGAGACGGGAGCCGTCCATGTGCAGGTAAATGCCGTGCCTGCGACATAGGTTGGATATTTCCTGTAGTTCGGACTGTGTGTAGGCTGTGCCGTATTCGGTGGCCTGAGTAATGGAGAGCATGCCCGCCTGTGCATAATGGATGTCGCCTTTGCGAATGAGGCGCTGTTCTATCACAGGCACTTCGAGCTTTGCGTTGTCGTTTACCGGGAGGGGGAAGAAACGGCAACCAGTAAAGGTTTCGGGGGCGGCGGACTCGTCATTGTAAATATGCGAGATATTGGCACAGAGCACTGAGTTGAAGGACTGTGTGCAACTGCTGATGCTGAGCACATTGGCGCCTGTGCCGTTGAAGACGAAGTATATGTCGATATCGGCGCCGAATATGTCGCGGAGAAGGTCTTTTGTCTTAGCGGTGATCGCGTCGCCGCCATAGGAGCGGGCATGCTCATGGTTGGCTTGCTGCAGGGCCTGCATCACCTGGGGCAGTACGCCGGCGTAGTTGTCGCTTCCGAAGCTTTTCATTGAAAATAAGTTAGCTGACCGCGATACATCATTTAACCGCTAAGACGCTAAGACGCAAAGATATTTACGCCGGGATAATGTCAGCCGACTTTTTGCCCGTTCTTCACATTATGCCCGGGCGGGCATGCTCATGGTTGGCCTGCTGCAGGGCCTGCATCACCTGGGGCAGTACGCCGGCGTAGTTGTCGCTTCCGAAGCTTTTCATTGAAAATAAGTTAGCTGACCGCGATACATCATTTAACCGCAAAGACGCTAAGACGCAAAGATATTTACGCCTGGATAATGTCAGCCGACTTTTTGACCGTTCTTCACATTATGACCGGGCTGGAGGAGCACTACCTGCCCTTCTTCGTCGTAGATGCCGAGCACGAGGCACTCACTAAAAAAGTTGGCGATCTGTTTGGGCGGGAAATTGACCACGGCTATCACCTGGCGGCCGGGGAGGTCTTCAAGTTTATAGTGATGCGTTATCTGTGCAGAGGAGCGCCGGATGCCCAGAGGCCCGAAATCGATGGTAAGCTGATAGGCCGGCTTGCGGGCGCCGGGGAAATCCCTAGCTGCTGTGATGGTACCGCAGCGAATGTCGATCTTTTCAAAATCTTCCCAGGTGATCATAAAGCCTAAGTTACGGTTTTGCTGAACACAGTGTTTTTTAGGGCGGTGCTTTGTATTATCAAGATTTTGATTTTATTTTAGCGTCTCTTATTCAAACAGGGTATTTATGAAAAAATTCTCCGTACTTCTTTTATTAGCAGCGATTTCATTGTTCGGATGCCGCAGCCGCAGTAGCAGCTACGGTCCGGTGACATACAAAGTAACAGGCCTTGGCGCCGTGACCGTTACACCTACGCAAAGCGGCGAGGTTATGGTGAACTTTGCGAAAATAACCACTATAGCTACCAGCGAGACCATTACTTTGTCGCTTTCGGGCCTGCCTGCCGGTGTTACTGCTTCCATCAATCCCAAAACGGGAACAGTGCCTTTCAGTTCCTCAATAGTGCTGACTGACAGCGGCGCAACGGCTGTGGCAGGTACGTATACCGTAAACCTGCTGGTACACAGCAACACCTCGGGTGATAAATCGTATTCCTTCACGCTGACCATCAGTGGAGGTGGCAATCATAACAATTGCGAACTGGCAGGCGTTTATGCCAACAGCACTGCAGCCTGTGCAGTAAACGGCAGTTATGACTATGTGGAAACTGTGATGAACGATTCAATGACCGCCAATAAGATCATCTTCAAGAACTTCGCCAGCTATGGTTACCCTGTGTATGGCATGGTGAACTGTGCCACCAATACCATCACGATACCCACCCAATCGCTGCCTAACTTCCTAACAGTGTCGGGAAGCGGCACTTTCAGCAGCAATGATTCGGTAAAAGCGGTATCGGTGAGCTATACTACAATGACGCAAGACAGCATCATGACCAGCTGCCAGTTTTCACTCATACAGTAATAAGATCTCTTTCTTAATAGAAAAAGGGTGGCGATGCCGCCCTTTTTTATTGCTGCCACCTAGAAATAAGGGAATTTATTTTTATCTTAACGCCCTGTTTAATACAGGTTTCTTAAATAATTTTTTACATTCGTAGCAAATAAAGCATACCAAATGAAAAAAGGGATACTTTTTATTTTGTTCCTAGGCTTACTGGCCGGCAGTGCCTGCCGCAAGAGGAATTCGACGGCAGTGCTGCCTAACAACGACACCACACAGAACGGCAACAACGGTAATAACGGCAACAATAACGACCCGAATGCATTCTCCTACCGCATCAATGGCATACGCAATGTGCTGCTACAGCGGGGTGGGGATGATGTGGTAAGCCTTCAGCTTACCCGCCTGACAGGTTACCCGGAACTGGTGTACCTTATGGTAAGGGGCCTGCCTAATGGCGTTAGCGCCAGCTTTTCGCAGAACCAGGGCGTGCCTTCAGCCAATTCATCATTCTATACTAACATCAGCTTCCATGCGCTGACCACTGCCGATACCGGCACCTATGTGGTGCAACTGCTTACCAAGAGCGCCAGCACCGATACCATGCGCAATACCTTTACCGTAAGGGTGACTGCCGATGGTGAGTGCAGCGTAAGCGTGCAGGGTAACTACCACGACAGCACTGCCTGCAATAATACCACGCTTTACCAGACAACCTCGACAGTGGCGCTGAACAATATATCGCTGCACAGGGTAGACGTTTACAACTTTGCCGGTATGGGGTATAAGGCCCTGGCAGAGCTTGACTGCACTGCAGGCACGGTAAATGTTCCTTCGCAAACGCTACCTAACGGGATAACAGTGAGCGGTACGGGTACCTTCAGCTCTACGCAGATGATCATCAACTATACACAAACCACTGCTGCCAACGTGACATCGAACTGTACGGTGGTGATGAATAAATATTAATAAAAGCTTCTTATAGAAGGCCCCGTGGTTCGCGGGGCTTTTTTCATTTAAAAGGAAGCGGTATTTGTTTTTTTATTATCTTCGCCATCCATATTTTATTCAGGCGGAGCAAGGTATATATCAATATTTTGTTTTCGTTTTGTTAAGGAGGAGAACGGGGGAGACAACATATTTAATGTTTATTATTTTTAGCCTCCAATCTAAAATGTTATGAAGAAAACTCTCCTTCTTTTCCTTTTACTCGCTGCAGTAATAGGGTCGTGTAAAAAAGACAAAAAATCCGGGAACAATTTCGAGTATGAAATACAGAACCTTACCGACCTGAGCATACAGGCCGGCGATACTGTATACATGAATATCGGTGTAAAACTACTGAGCGGTGAGCCGGGCGATGTGAACCTTGCGGTTACCGGCCTTCCACCCGATGTGAGCGCGACACTGAGCTCGGGCGGCAGCACCCCGGATTTCAACTCAGTGATCATGTTTGTTGCGAACAAAAAAGTGATCAACGGCATCTTTCCGCTCAAGCTTATAGCTGCAACGCTTTCTGAGCGGAGGGTGTATAACTTCAAACTCACCGTTGGTGGCACAGACACTACCGGCGATACGACCCACCACGATGCGTTCACCTATGCGGTGAACAACGTAACGGATATGAGTGTGCAACAAGGGGGCACAGCTACAAAGAATCTAGAGGTAAAACTGCTGACGGGCACATCTGAAAATGTGAGCCTGGCGCTTACAGGATTGCCCAGCGGCGTTACTTCGAGCTTTAGCGCGACAAGCGGCACGCCATCATATAACTCAACGCTGACCATCAATGCCAGCGCGAGTGCAGCGACAGGTATCTACCCAGTGGTGCTTAAGTCGACCAGCACGGCTGGCACACAGACCTACAATTTTGACATTACGGTGAGCAGCGCTACCACTGCCTTTGATTATAATGTTACTGGCGTGAGTGATGTGAATGTGCAGCAGGGCAACAGTGGCTCTCTGTCGCTGGCTATCAACAAGACATCGGGTACAGCTGAAACAGTGAACCTGTCGGTGGACGGTCTGCCTTCGGGCGCTACTGCAAACTTCAGCCCGGCGAGCGGTATGCCTAACTTCAGCTCTACGTTGACCATTAATACCACTGCAAGCCTGGCACCCGGCACTTACCCGCTTAAAGTGAAGAGCACCAGTGCCAGCACTGCTGCCAAGAACTATAGCTTTAACCTGGTAGTGACCGGTACCACTTCAGACTGCGCACAGAGTGTGGCAGGCAACTATACATCGCAGGACAGCTGTACCGCCAGCGCAGGCGCACCGGTGATCACTAAAACGGGTACTAATGCTATCAAGATCACCGGGCTTGCAGGCTATGCTACCTATTTGGTAGATGCCACAGCCACAGTAAACTGCAACAACCACACGGTAACCATACCGTCGCAGGCTATTACGGCAATACCAATACCCGGTGCAACGATATCGGGTACCGGTACATTTACCAACAATACAATGACCATTCACTACACGATCAGCGTGCTTACTTACACACAAACATGTAAGACGGAGCTGAGCAGGTAAATAGCACATTAGCAAATAATAAAGGGAGCGGGCGATATCCGCTCCCTTTTATTTTGAGGTGGACCTTAAAAGGAATGTGACTACACGAACGTCTAATCCTGAGGTGGACATCCTAGATGTATTGTTCTTTTTGATTATTTTGTCGGACATTATCAGCGTCCGGACTTTTATTTAGCTCCATGAAACTGCGCTTTCTTTTAGGGATGGTTCTTGCCTTTGCTTTTAGCACAGGCTGCAAGCCGTTTAAGAAAACCCCTAAAGCCAATAACGGTTACCTGGACCTTAGCGCATGGGACCTTAAAAAGGATGGCAATATTAAGCTGGATGGTGAATGGACGTTCTACCCCGACCAGTTGCTGACGTCCACCGAAATACAAAAGGACAGCACGGGGCATAAACCCACCTATCTTAAAGTTCCCGGCTTCTGGAACATACAACAGGACACTAAAAAACCGGGGCTGGGATATGGAACTTATCACCTGCATGTCAAAGGACATTTCCCATCTTACATCGCCCTGTATATTTTAGATGTAGGATCGGCCTATAAGCTTTGGGTGAATGACAGCCTGATGGCAACGAACGGTACGGTGGGTAAAAACGCTGCACAGGAAGTGCCGGAGATGCGGCCGGAAATGCGCGTGATCAAGACGGCTGACGAAATGGATATCGTGGTGCAGGTATCTAACTTCTTCCATTCGAGAGGCGGCATTTGGAAGAGCTGGTCGATAGGGACTACGGAACGTTTGCTGCATCAGCGTGATGTGTCGATCATGGGGAATATCTTCCTGGTTGGTGTTTTCATTATCCTGTTCATTTACCAGATGTTCGTTTTCTTCCTGCGGAGGAGCGAGTACACAGCGTTCTGGTTCGGGATATTTTGCCTGTTCGTTGCGGTGAGAGTACTAGTGATACAGGACAGGTACATTTACGTACTATTCCCGCATCTTAGCCTGAACTTTACATACCGCCTTGAATACCTGAGTGCCTTTGAAACGGTGGTGATCTGGGGTTTCTTCCTGCATACTTTATTTCCTTCCGAGTTCCGCAAAAGCGTGCTGCGGATATTCGGGGTTACTGCCATTGTGGAGGCTATACTTATCATTTTCCCTTCTACTTATTTCTACACCAATTTGCTGCCCGCTTTCCAGCTGGTATCGGTGATCATACTTCTTTATTACCTCGTGGTGCTGGGGCTGGCTTTGCGGCACAGACGCACCATGTCGGGCTTCCTGTTCCTGAGCCTCATCGTGGTACTGATAGCTGTGGCGAACGATATACTTTACGAGCGGCTTGTTATCAACACAGGCCTCTTTATACAGCATACGGCGTTCTTGTTTGTGATCGTACAGGCCTACCTGCTGGCCAAAAGAATATCGAAAGCCTACCAGGCGGCTGAAAACCTTTCTGCAGAGCTGAACATGGCAAACATCAACCTGGAGCACAAGGTAATGGAACGCACCAGCGAGCTGGAAGCAGAAAAGAAAAAGGCCGACGACCTGTTACTGAACATCCTTCCGGCTGAAATGGCGGAAGAGTTAAAAACAAAGGGACGCTCAGACACGCGTTCTTACGGCTCGGTCACTGTTATGTTCACAGACATGGTGGGCTTCACTATGATCAGCGAACAAATAGGTCCGGAAGCATTAGTGGAGGAAATCGATCATTGCTTCAGTGCCTTCGACAGGATAGTGGAGTCGGCGGGACTGGAGAAGATAAAAACTATTGGTGATGCCTATATGTGCGCTGCAGGACTACCGGTGCCGGGTGAAACAAACGCCGTGGACATAGTGCATGCTGCGCAAAGGATCATCGCCTTTATGGAGCAGCGCAAAAAAGAAAAGCTAAGCAAGGGTGAAACGCCTTTCGAGATACGCATAGGTATACATACCGGGCCGGTAATTGCCGGTATCGTAGGTGTAAGGAAGTTTGCCTACGATATCTGGGGCGACACGGTGAATACGGCAGCGAGGATGGAACAAAACAGCCACACAGGAAAAATAAACATTTCGGGCACCACTTACGAATTGGTGAAAGATCATTTCAAATGCAGTTATCGTGGCAAGATAGATGCCAAGAACAAAGGGATGATCGATATGTATTTCGTGGAAGAGTAAGAACTAGCGCAAGAGCTGCACCTCACCATCTTTCTCATAGAATTTATCACCGCAACGGTAACGTACCCTGTAAAGATAAGTGCCGGGATCCTGCGGAACACCTTTGTAGGTGCCATCCCACCCCTGACCGTCGTTGTTGGTAGAGAACAACACCTGAGTGTCAAAGCGATTTCTTACTTCAAGCCTTACCAGTGTAACAGGTGCTACAGATAGTACATGGAAAACATCATTTTTGCCATCACCATTGGGTGTGAATGCGGTGGGGATACCGACGTTGCAGCAATTGCCCTCTACGTTTATTATAGCCCGGTATGGAAGTGAAGAGCAGCCATTCTCGTCAACGAGATTGAGTGACACTACCTTTTTGCCGGCCTGTTCCCATTTCACTTCGTAGGGGCCGCCATCATCTCCGCTAATAATGTCTGCTCCGTCAAAATCCCAGGTGCATTGTTCGTTACGGTATTTTGTGCTTGTGCCGATATTTACTTTTTCACCGGGGCAGGCTTCCTGGGCCATTGCAAATTCTGCCTTAGGGGCAGGTAGTACATTTACCTGGCCATCGAGCATTGCTTTATTTTTTTTGCTGCTCACGGACAGGCTGATCTTTTTAGCGCCTTCCTCGTCCCAGCGAACTTCATATGGCCCCGCACCTGTACCACTGATGATATCTCCGCCATTGAAATCCCATTTCATTTCAGCATCTTCGTCTACATTCCCATTTACTGATATTGAAACAATATCGTTCAGGCAAACGTTGCTTTTGCTTATAACCAGGTCAAGCTTCACCGTTTCGGGAACTGGTGCAGGTGTTGGTTCATGTTTTCGAGGTGTGCGTTCCTGCTTCATTGACACCCTTCCCATGGACGCCTGAGTGGTAACCGCAACTGGCTCTGCTGCTGCAGGTTCCACCCTACCTGATACTGTTTTTTCAACCGGTGCTTCAGTAGATTCCTGATGCTTTGAGCTAACCCGACCCATTGAAGCTTGTGCTGTAATCGGAGCGGGCTTAACTTTTACAGGTTCAGTTATCGCGGACTCTTGTTTTGCAGACGGCACAACCTCGGGCTGCTGGGTTTCCTCCATTGGCTGAGGGATCGGCTCGTTCACCAAAATATCCTTGCGCAAGCGCTTACCATACCCGGGAATATTATAAGGGAGTACGAGTGAAATCGTTTTGACGCCAGGTTCGTTCCAACGCAGCACATAAGGATCGGCGCCGGTGCCGGTGCCACTTACCACAACAGCTTTGGCCAAATGCCACCTGATCTTGTCTTTGTCGCGGATCGGGTCGTCATAACTTACTTTAATCGTTTCGCCAACTTCAGCCTGGTCGGCACTTATCACGATGCCCCGATACTCTGTCGCAGGTTCTTCCTCCGAAGGTTGCACCGGTTGTGGGGCAGGTTCTACAGCAGGCACTGTTGCCGGGGCAGGTGTAACCTCCGCTGACGGGGAATTCTGCTTTACAACATCAGATGCCTCTGCTTCGTGCCTTTCCTTGATACGGTCGGCAAGAGAAGGTGCGGGTTTTTCTGCTACGATGCGAACGGGTGCGGCTGCACCGTTTTGCGCGCTCAGGGTTTTGATAACCGGTGTGGCCGTCTTTTTCAGTGAGACATTGGCTTCCGGCTTTATCGTGGCAGGAAGAACGGCAGGTTTTGCTTGATGAACCTGCGGCTGTATGGTATACCCAGGATGTCCTAATACAGCGGATACTTTGTTTGACCTTCCTCCTTTTAGCGACACTGCATATATATTGGTATAGCTGCCTGCCGATAGCCACATGATCAAAAGAGTGCCTTTTGCATCGGTGGTAAAGTATTTCATTGGCTGGCTCTTGCCGTCCTTGTCGTAATACACTTTATAAGTAGTGCTTGGCAGCAGTCCGCTTAGCGCGATCACGCCGTCGTGACCGTTCCTGACGTAAGGATCGGTGGCGCTGGCTGTAACTCCATTAAAAATCTCGGGCTCTTCGTTTGGAGTGGCCTTAACAGAAGGCATGGGCTGCAGATTCTCCTTTACCACCACCGTTACATGCGTGGACCGGATGTGACCGTCGGGCGTAGATACTGTTAGCGTATAAACACCGCTCGCTGTGCTGGCTATGTCATTTAGCGCAGGATTTTGCGCATTCGAACTAAAATCATTAGGGCCATTCCAGCTATAAGTAGCTCCACTTATGGCTGTACTATGCAGACGTAGGGTTGCCCCGCTGTATACGGGGGAATTGCTGCCGGCAGCGATCCTGAGCGGATGCCCCTGGGCTGAAGCCCTTGTCAGAGGAGGCGGTTTTGACTTTTGTTTTGCAACCAGCACAGGAGTGGGACGGCCTGATGTGCGGCCATTTTCTTTTATCCTCACCGGCACATCCAGATTCGGTACGCCGCCGTTCTTATTCACCACCACGGTAAAGCTAGCCGGCTGTGAATTACAACCATTCCTGGTTGCGATCACCGTATACTTACCTGAATTATAAGGCTGTGCATTCAATATGGTTGGTGAATTGCTTACCGTAGCGAAGCCGGGGCCAAGCCAGGTATAGCTAACGCGGTCTTCATTGCTAACGCTTAGTTTCAGCTTCTCGCCCGGGTTCACCGGCGAGTTGCTTTCAGGTACAGGTGCGGCAGGCAGCTCCGGATCCTTTAAAACAAAAGGACCGGGTTCTGTGGTACCGGCGCTGGCTGTGCTAACTTTAATATCAGAGTAGGTACCAGCAGATAACCGGGAAAGACTGAGCGCACCGGCTGCGTTCGCTGTAAGGGTGCGAGCTTTCTGCATAACCCCGTTGCGGGCATATTCTATTGTGTAAGTAGTGTTCGGCGAAAGGCCGTGAACGTTGATGAAGCCATTGATACCCAAACAAGTCGTGGGATTAACGGTACTGATGCGCCCAATGATAACCCCGGGGTTGCTAACCGGCATATCATTCTTCACTATATTAGCCTCATCCCTGGGCGGAACGTATTCAGACCTTACCGGTTCCGGTTCTTTAGTATTGCAATCAGTTGAAGTCGTTACGTTAAGCGTGTCGGCGCATGTGCTTTCACTATTGCAATTACGGTAGGTAGTAGAAACAACATAAGAGCCGTTATCTCCCTGAAGGCATATATTGTCGAAATACGCAGAAAGTTGCCCATTGGCAGAGTTAGCGGCCGGAGCTGCAGCAATCGCCCTGCCCTCTATGTCTGAAAGCTGAACTGTCTGCTTTTGTGGTTCTCCGTTTGGAATAAAGCGATAGGCAGCGTTCATCCCGGCGCTGCCCCAGCGGGTCGCATTTTTGCCTGGCAGTGCCAGTGCTTCTTTACGGCCATTCTGTATGCCGGATATAGCGGCGCCATCGTAATAATAAAGGCATGAAGGCTTATCCTTAATATATATCTCTACTATATTGGTTGTTTCGTAAAGCACCACCTGGAAGGTTGCATTATCGATGCTACAGGTGCGCAGAGGTATATTATTGTAATTTACAATAAAACGCCTATTGGGTGCCGTACCTACCGTGGCGTAATAGATACTTCCGCCGACAGAAAGGTCGAGCGCTTCGTATGCCGGCATGATAGCCGCATAAGCATAAGAGCGTGAGGGTATCTCATTTTTTATAATTGGATCACAACGCTTGCCGATACTTTGATCGTCGAAGGAGATAATGCCATTGCTGCCTATGGCAACTGAATTATACGGTTTGCCGTAAAAACAAAATGTGAAGGGAAGCCGGATGGCCTCGCTGAAAAGATTGTTCTCGGCAGGCACAGATCCTGAACCCGGAATGTAAAAATCGTAATGTTTGTTGTAGTCTATCGAGCTATCGATAATATAGCTGTCAGTAGCGCGGATGTCGCTGAGGTTGACCGAGAGATTGAAGCAGCGGGTACCGCACAAAGCTTTATCTGCACCGGCATCCACACTCGCTACGCTGCTGAACTGCGCAGAGGAGTTGTAACCGGTGAGCATGGTGAATGCTGCAAGTAATGCCAGGTATTTTTGCTTCATGTCGCTTATAAAATGAATCCAAATAGCACCTGTACATTAAGCTCGTAATTGCTTAATACACCTCTCTGTTATCCAATATCCACATACGCAGGTGTGCTGTTCACAACACCTGTTGATAAGTGTAAGGGATGTAAAAGAAAAGTATTTTATCCAAAATACCAAGCGGAATAAGCGTTTTAGGCAAAATAATTTTTTGTCATGGGTGGCCACTTGCCGCGCCAAGTGGCCTGAAAGGCAAGAAAAAAGCCCCATATGGGGCTTTTCAATCATAAATATTCTTCTGATGTTAATAACTCTTATGCTTCCGCCTTCAGCATCTTCTGGTATTTTTTGCGGTCTTCCTCATCCAGCATGATCTTACGCAGGCGGATGCTTTGAGGGGTTACTTCGATGCACTCATCCTGCTGAATGTATTCCATGCATTCCTCGAGGGTCATTTCTATTTTCGGCACTATGCGTGTAGAGTCGTCACTACCGCTGGCGCGCATGTTGGTCAGCTTTTTACCTTCGACTATGTTTACGACGAGGTCGCCCGGCTTAATGTGCTCGCCGATTATCTGGCCGCCGTATACTTCCTGGCCCGGATCGATGAAGAATGAGCCCCTATCCTGAAGCTTATCGATGGAGTAACCTGTGGCAGAACCGCCCTGTTTAGCTAAAAGTACACCGTTGTTGCGGCCCGGTATCTGACCTTTCCACGGTTTATATTCGCTGAAGCGGTGCGCCATTACCGCCTCGCCTGCAGTATTGGTAAGCATCTGCGAGCGCAGTCCTATCAAGCCACGCGATGGAATGTCGAATTCCAGGTGCTGCATTTCGCCCTTGGTTTCCATTACCAGCATTTCGCCCTTGCGCTGTGTTACGAGGTCTATCACCTTACCGCTGAATTCTGCCGGTACGTCCACCACCAGCTGCTCATAAGGTTCACATTTTCTGCCGTCAATTTCTTTCACGATCACCTGCGGCTGACCCACGGTCAGTTCGTAGCCTTCGCGGCGCATGGTTTCCACCAGTACGCTCAGGTGCAGGATACCACGTCCATAAACCAGGAATTTGTCGGCGTCGTCAGTTTCCTGCACACGGAGTGCCAGGTTCTTTTCCAGTTCTTTCATGAGCCTGTCGCGGATGTGACGGCTGGTAACGAACTTGCCTTCCTTGCCAAAGAAAGGTGAGTTGTTGATGCTGAACTGCATGTTCATGGTAGGCTCGTCGATATGTATCACCTCCAGTGCTTCGGGGTTATCCGCATCGGCAATTGTTTCGCCGATCTGGAAACCTTCGATACCCACTACCGCGCAGATATCGCCGCAGGTCACTTCAGCCACGCGCTTTTTACCCATGTCAACGAATACATAAAGCTCTTTTACCTTGCTGCGCTGCATAGTACCATCGGCCTTGCAAAGCATTACCGCCTGGCCCTCTTTCAGTGTGCCACGGGCTACCTTGCCGATAGCGATACGACCGAGGAAAGAAGAATAGTCGAGCGAGGTAACCTGCATTTGTACCGGACCTTCGTTCACTTTCGGTGCAGGTACCTTTTCGAGTATTGTATCGAGAAGTACGGTTATATCTTCGGTTGGTGTAAGCGAGGTGTTGAACCATCCTTGCTTGGACGAACCATAGATCGTTGGGAAGTTCAATTGTTCTTCAGTAGCATCGAGCTGGAAGAACAGTTCGAAAACCGCGTCATGCACTTCATCGGGGCGGCAGTTCGGCTTGTCCACTTTGTTGATCACGACAATGGGGTGCAGACCCAGGCCTAATGCTTTTTGAAGCACGAAGCGGGTTTGCGGCATGGGGCCTTCGAAGGCATCGACCAGCAGCAATACGCCATCGGCCATTTTCAGCACGCGTTCCACTTCTCCGCCAAAGTCCGAGTGACCCGGCGTGTCGATCACGTTGATCTTAACGTCTTTGTAGGTTACTGAAACGTTCTTTGCAAGGATGGTGATACCGCGCTCACGTTCCAGGTCGTTGCTGTCCATGATGAGCTCGCCTGTTTCCTGATTGTCGCGGAATACGTTGGTAGCGTGCAGTATCTTATCCACCAGGGTGGTCTTACCATGGTCAACGTGCGCAATAATGGCGATGTTACGTATATTCATTTTTATTTCCGACCCCTCGTTATGCCGGGATCTTTTATACTTTCTCCCTAAAAAATAAAGCCTTCGCGGCGGGAATATCCGCAAGGGCTTGTTTTTGGACGCGCAAAGGTAGCGAAATAAAGCCGGACGGCGGTGTAATTATTGAGTTAATTTATATTTTACGCAGCAAATATCAATTATGAAAAAAATCCTGCTTTTTTTATTTGCAGCCAGCTGCCTGCAGGCCCGGGCGGAAGCGAAACACCAGAAAACTGTGAAAAAACCGCCCGTAAAGCACTATGAAATGAAGCAGTATTACTTCGTAATGCTGATAAAGGGCAAAAACAGAGACGAGGTAACTGATACTAATGAGCTCAATAAGATACAGGCGGGCCACATGGCAAATATTCAGCGCATGGCCGATATGGGGCAAGCTGGTGGTGGCAGGCCCATTCGGGGACGAGAGTAACTGGCGCGGGATATTCATTTTCGATTGTAAAACGCAGGGGGAAGTGGAAGAACTGCTCAAAACGGACCCGGCAATAAGCTCCGGAAGGCTGGATTATAAGATACACCCCTGGTGGACGGCGAAGAATTGCGTATTTAACTAGGCAACTTTCTGCATGATATTTATTGGATTATTTTTACTGAATAAAATAAATATTTTATATTCGTGCAATTATTTGCGCACACCACAATTAAGGAAAAATGGATTTTCAACAGATCGCTTCAGCCATTAAAAAAAGGCGGGAGTATCTCGGCCTTACCCAGCTGGACCTAAGTGAACTAAGCGATGTGGCGCTACGAACGGTAAACGGCCTGGAGTCGGGCAAGGCTTCTGTGAACCTGAACAATTTAACGTCTATCGCGGACGCACTGGGGATGGAGATACAGCTGGACATCAAAAAAATGCCTGTATGACCGTATGTAAAGGCTGTTTTAAGCCCGACGCGGCCGACTATTGTGCCAATTGCCGCAAAGAATTGTTTGATGGGGCACGTGTGAGCTGCTACCTGCCATTTGCAACGCCGGCACGCAACGAAAAGGACTACCTGCTGCGCAGCATCCTGCGACCCTCGCTGCCACGGATGATATTGAAGTATAACCTGCAGCAACATGATAGGGAATTAGAGCTGTTGACTGATGGACCGGGGACACATATATTAAAACCCATCCCAGCAGGCAATTATGAAAGGCTCAATATGGCGCCGGCCAATGAGCATCTTACCATGCAGCTTGCTGCGCAAGCCTTTAAAATACCAGTAGTGCCAAATGCGCTTATCTATTTTGAAAATGCTTCGGGGGAACCTGCAAATATTTCAAGACGCATTTACCATGGCGGCGACGAGTTGAAAGATCAATTTGACGAGGCGTGCAAAACGGTTAGCTGCTACGAGGATGTGGCGGAGCTAATGAAACGCTACATTGCAGCCTATAAGCCCCAGGCCGAAAAACTGTTCTCACTGGTGGTATTCAATTACCTGTTCTCCAGCTGGAGTGCAGCCAATCAAAACGTTTCAATTGTAAAAACGAGTTACGGAGATCACCTTCTTTCGCCGGCTTACGACATTATCTGCTCATCGCTGCACACCGGTGCCGGGAACGAGATATTGGAAAACAGCCTTTACCATGGCGATACCGTGTCGCCGGGTTACCAGCGTTTCGGTTATCACACCGGCATAGAGTTCATGAATTTTGCGAAGCGCATAGGGATGATCGAAAAGCGAGCGCAAAACGTACTTAACTCATTTACAAAAAATGAGATCACGGTGGACTACCTTGTAAAACGGTCTTTTCTTGACGAGGAAAGTAAACGTGCTTATATGGACTTGTACAGGGAAAAACGGGACAGGCTATTGGTGAGATAGATGACTACGTCGTCATAACGCAATAGTTGGTATCGGTACTATGGAGCAGTTGATGCACGTGCTCCCGGCTTAGGTAGTTTTCGTTGCCCGCAAGCTGTTCGGCTTTTATAGCCTCAAGCATCGTTACCGGGTTGCCCGTGCCAAAATCGAGCCTATCGTAACTGTGTTTTAGTTTAAAATGTGTATAGCCATCCTCCAGCAGACGGTTATAAACTTCCGTGGTGAGCGGTTGAAGTTTCATAACGCTTAATTTAATAGTAAAAAAATGGGTAATGGTTGGAGATGTGCTTAATAAGAAAGAGAAGTTGCCAATCGACCGATTGATACTAAACGCAGATCCTTTGCAGACTAAAGGTAAGCAATTATTTATTAAGAGAAAAATAAATCTCTTAGCGGGGTGCCGTGCAATGTTATGCTTTCGTGTACTGATGCAAGGCAAGATCGGCTATATCCCTGATATAAATGCTCTTGCCATCCTTCATTAGATAGATCGAGTCGCTGATATCGAGCAAATCATGATACAGGTGATCGGTGATAAGTATACCCTTATTCTGCTTCTCCCTGCTAAGTATCACCTTTAGCTTATCACGGTGCAGCGGCATAACGTGGGTGAAGGGTTCATCGAGCATCGTGTACTGCGTGTTGGCGAAGATAAGTATCAACGTGCTCCACAGCCGCTCGCGGCCGCCGGAAAGTTCAAAGACTTTTAATTGCAGGTCTTCCTCCAGTTCGGGAAAGTCATTCAATATTTTTTCAGGCCCGGTGTCGTAATGCTTCAGTGCCGTACTAATTCTAATTTCCGGCGGCAGTAAAGGCCATTGAGGCAAGTAATTGATAAGACCCGCAACAGCATATGGTTTGCGGATATGTTTACCACCAGCATGAATATTGATGTCATCTGTCTTTTGGGTGCCGAAGATTGCTTTAAGCATTGTGGACTTGCCGGAACCGTTGCGGCCGAGCAGGCCTGTGATGCTCCCTTTATTTATGGATATGGTGGCGCACCTGACAATTTGCTTACCAGAGATGCTAACGAAAATATTTTCCGCAATGAACCTGCTTATAGTTCCCATATCAGGCATAGGCCAATCACACAAATTAGGAAGTCAAAAGAAAAGGGTATGAGCCATAACGCCGCTTTTGAGATCTGGCGGTTGTAGTAATAATAAAGCTGTTTGGCGCGAATATTACTGACGAGGTACCAGATGGGCAGGAAAGTAAATAGTTTAAAACACAACAGGGTGGTGAGCAGGGAAGAGCTATGCTCAGTTCTCCAATGCCAAAGCTCCCAGTAGCATAGGACGCTGATAGTCCAGTTGACAAATGCTATGGAGCGATAGAAATGAAAAATTGCGGCCAGCTTTCTCACTTATCAGACTATAACGCAAAATCTGTATGTGTGGTATGTAATAAAAGTATCCGTTAATTCATCTTAAACGGCGCCATCATCTGGAACTCGGGGATCGTTACAGTGAATGTCTTTTTGTTGTAGAGGTTCTCCATCTGGTAGCTGCCATACATCTTGCCCATGTCGCTGCGCAGGTTGGCGGCGGATACGTATTGGTAATGATGACCCGGCTCAATGATGGGTTGCTGACCGACTACACCCTCGCCTTCTACCTCGCGGTAGGCACCATTGCTGTCGATGATGTGCCAGTGGCGGCGCAATAATTTAATGGGCATTGTGCTGAGGTTTTCGATGGTGATGCGGTATGCAAACAGGTACTCGCTGCTCAGGGGATTAGACTGTGCCGGCTGATAAAATGTTTCAACCGATATGCAGACGCCTTCTGTTACCTGTTTTACCATCTATATGCGAAGCGGGTTAAAAAAGAATAACCAAAGATAAGGAATACTATATAACGAAGCGCTAATGCGTACTGTCGAATTTATTTGCGCTTTTGCTCCAGCTCTTTAATGAGGTCCATCACCAGGTCGGCCTCATAGCCTTTTTGCAGCATGTAGCGCATGGTCTTCATTTTCTTTGCCGGCAGGCTTCTCTCTTTTTTAAGCTCTTCCCATTTCCCCATGCACAGTTTTCTCATTACGGTTTCATACTCCTCAGCATCTATTTCTTTCAATGCCTTTTTGATGCAATAGTCAGAAACCTGCTTTTGCTTCAATTGCTGCACGATCTTTTTCCTGCCCCACTGTTTCATCCGGAACTTGCCGCGGGCTATGGCCTTAGCATATCGCTCTTCGTTCAATATGCCTTTCTCTATCACCTCGGCGATCAGTTCATTTACTTCTGTCGTATTTGCGCCGAGTTCGTACAGTTTGTTACGCACTTCGCTATGGCAGCGCTCCTGGTAATTGCAATAGCGGTATATGGATTCTCGTAGCGACAATAATTATATTATTTGTAATACTTTGATAATTAATGTCTTGTGCTATCTTCCCATGTAAACCATTAGTATTTGCACATCGCTAGGATTCACACCGCTAATGCGGCTTGCCTGGCCTAATGTGCGCGGCTTAATCTTGTTTAGCTTCTGCCGGGCTTCGGTAGAGAGTGCAGTAAGCTTATCGTAATTAAAGCTCTCGGGGATATTCAGATCTTCCAGCGCGGCCATCTTTTTTACCAGCTCGCGTTCCTTCTCGATATAGACATCATACTTAGCCTGTATCTCTACCTGCTCCAATACCAAGGCGCCCGCATCGCCAATTGCTTCTGCTAGCTGTGGTACCGCAGTTACCATCTCTTTCAGCCCAATGCCCGGACGCAGCAACACCTTGAGTGCTTTTGTTTTTTCAGCGAGCGGCGTATGATCGTAATCCTCCAGGAACTGGTTGGCCATGGCCGGTTCAAGGGGGAAGTCGGCGAGGAGACTTTTGATCGAGCTCACCGCTGCTTCCTTTTCCTTCATCAGCGCCAATCTTTCATCGCTGGCCAAACCTATCTGGTGGCCCAGTCCCGTCAAACGGAGATCGGCGTTGTCCTGGCGGAGCAGTGTGCGGAACTCTGCCCGGCTGGTGAACATCCTGTAGGGCTCATCCGTACCTTTATTTATCAGGTCGTCTATAAGCACACCTATATAGGCATCGCTTCTTTGAAGAATTACGGGTTCCTGCCCGTGGGCGTTCCGGTGGGCATTGATGCCAGCCATGAGGCCCTGGCAGGCTGCTTCCTCGTAACCTGTAGTGCCATTTATTTGCCCGGCAAAGAATAGATTTCTTATCAGCTTTGTTTCAAGGGTGAATTTCAGTTGCGTTGGCGGGAAATAATCGTATTCTATAGCATAGCCCGGGCGGAAGAATTTGCAATTCTCAAATCCAGGCACCATGGAAAGCGCTTTAAATTGCACATCTTCAGGTAACGAGGTACTAAATCCGTTCACATAGATCTCTACGGTATTCCATCCTTCTGGCTCTACGAAAAGCTGATGGCGGTCTCTTTCGGCAAAACGGCTTATTTTATCCTCAATACTGGGGCAATATCGTGGTCCGCTACCCTTTATCCTCCCTTGGTACATTGGAGATTGCTCGAACCCGGTCTTCAGGATCTCGTGCACTTCAGGGCTTGTATAGGTAATCCAGCAGCATCGCTGTTCTTTTGGTTGAATTTTCTCTATTGGCAGATAAGAAAAGCCAACTATTTCGTCATCCCCCTCCTGTATGTCCATCTTTGTATAGTCGAGGCTGCGGCCATCTATCCTCGGTGGGGTTCCCGTTTTCAGCCTGGCGCTTTCAAAGCCGAGCTCTACTAGTTGCTCTGTAATGCCTGTTGCTCCCTTTTCACCTATTCTTCCTCCCCCAAATTGTTTCTCTCCTATATGAATTACACCGTTCAGAAAGGTCCCATTGGTTAAAACAACACTCTTTGCATGTATTTCCTGCCCCATACCGGTTACAACGCCCTGAATTGTTCCACGTGAAACAATCAATCCTTTAACCATATCCTGCCAAAAATCGACATTGGGTGTGTTCTCCAACATCTCCCGCCAAGTGGATGCGAAAAGCATACGATCGTTCTGCGTTCTGGGGCTCCACATTCCCGGTCCCTTGGACTTGTTTAGCATGCGGAACTGTATCATGCTCTTGTCGCTAACGATGCCGCTATAGCCACCTAATGCATCAATTTCCCGTACTATCTGTCCTTTCGCTATCCCACCCATTGCCGGGTTACAGCTCATCTGGGCTATCGTCTGCATATTCATGGTGATCAGAAGCACCTTCGAGCCCATATTAGCCGCAGCCGCAGCCGCCTCGCAGCCGGCGTGCCCCGCCCCAACAACTATTACATCGTAATCCTTAAACATAAGACTGCAAATTTACGATAAGTATCAAACAATAAAGCAGACACATAATACCTTAACAATGTTCCACGTGAAACAAAAAAGGCCGGTGAAACACCGGCCTTTCATAAAAATATTCTAATGCTATTTCCTAACAGTAAATGGCTTGAAAGAAGATTGCCCATCGGCAGTCATTATAATATAATAGTTACCGGCTGCAAGGCCATTTGTTGACAAGATGAAGTCATCACTGTGAAGAGCAGTTTTCCGTTCGGTACTTATCACCCTTCCTAACGCATCCATTATCATAAATGATGCCTGAGATGCCGTATGATCCAGTTCAACCTTAACGTGTATACCCTGACCTGCTAACGTTGGGTTTGGGTAAAGGTTAAATACCCTAAGTGTATTATTTACACTTTTTACTTTTTCCGGCAAGAAGAAAGTATTCAGGGCTATCGAAGGTGTATTATTACCCAAAGAAAGAGACATCGAATCTGAGGGCTTATAAGGAATCGCATTATCAACTGCAAACGGGATCATCGAAATCGTATCCGGAGGAGTGACCAAATGCCCCGTAGCCCCGTCAACACCTGCATTATGCAATGGTGCCCAGAAATCTTTGAACGATCCGGAGCTCAGATGGTCAGCAGCATAATAACGGTTGAAGTAGTTACTGGTATTGTCATAGCCTAAAAACAGGGACGTGTTATCCAGCACCGGTGCCACCCAATACCAAGAGTTGGAGTCAAGTGTAACAGGCTCGGGCGATCCGCTCACATCATTTCTAAAAGGTACTACAAAGACTTTACCTACAGAATCGAACTGCGTAAACGTATGATTACCTGTCTTCACAAGGGTCAGTTCTCCCGGCTGCAACAACCCGTCTGAATTCGCATCTGTCCATTTGAACAATACTGTTACAAACGATGTTGTATTTACAAATTGCAGATCATGCTGATTAGTATCCTTAGGATAAAGAGCCATCTGGATATTATACGCCTGAGTAGAACGCGAAACGTAGAATAATGGACCCCAGGTGAAATTCAACGGAGGAGTAGTACCGCCTACCTGCAAACCGCCAGTAACTATCGGTTGCCCAAGAACAGTATTATACCTTGACTTGCAAAAAGTACCTTCAGTAACATACATAGATGTTTTTTGTATATTATCTATCGGTAAATCGTCTGGGCTTGCACTACTTGCAGTATAGGTGAAGTCGAACCTACCCGTGCCGGTGGCGTGCAGATCGAATTTCGTAGTTGCGCTGTTAGCCACATCAAGTGAATCAGCCGCAGCCAACGTACCATATACTAACGAATCCTTAAAGAATGTGCTTGGAGACCCGGCAGTGGGCACCCACTGTACATCCAAGTTCAGTTTTGTATTAGTCGCGTCTGCGGTACCGGTATTCGCGATCCAGGCACTCAAAAAACATTTGTAAGCATCCGGATTGCCATTCCCCGTTACAAGCTGGTCCTTAGGAATAGCAAAACCTGGAGGTAATGAAAATAAATCATTAGGAATACATAAGTCGTGGGTGTTACCGAAACCATATGGTGTTACCGAAATATAAACTGTATTTGCAGTATGCTCCATGGCCGATATGGCCGCGCCATCGGGATTTGATACCATTAGCACCGGTATAGTAACGCCTGCGCCCTCTGCACCTGCACCCATACCCACAGGACCCGCCCCCGGAACATTATTAATGATCATTACCCCAACAGCGCCTGCAGTCTGCGCTTTCTTTGCTTTATGACCAAACTCACAATCGCCTCTCCATATCAATGCCCATTTACCTGTTAAACCGCCAGGTGTGGCACTACATAAAATGGAGTCTGTAGCGTCAGCCAGCACAAGAGGTATATGGTTCCATATCTGATTGATCGCTCCACCCCATGCGCCCGTAGCACTGGGGTTGCTGGCGTAGGTGAAATTCTTCATTCCCTCGATAGCGGAAGGCGTCTGGGTAGTTATCAATACCCTAGGCCCCACATAGCTAATCGCCTGGGCATTAGCATTTACAGACAGCCCGGCCCCAAATGCACCCAACACAAAATAAAGTAAGCGTTTTTTCATAAGACTAAACAAATTTTTAATTAGACAGTAAGAGGTTCAAGTTACCATTTTTTTAACAAAACAAAAAAAATTACCCCCATTTAGGGGATAATTTCCAAATAGCTCTACGGCGATCTGCCGTTATTACACCAGTCCAAACTGCCTGCTTAGCTCCAGCATCCTGTCTATTGGCTTTTTAGCGCTTAGCCTCAATTCTTCCTCCATTGTTATCTCAGGTAATTCATACTTCATACACAGGTACAGCTTCTCAAGCGTATTCAACTTCATATGCGGACAGTCGTTGCAGGCGCAGGCATTATCCGGGGGTGCCGCTATAAAGGTCTTTCCGGGGGACGCCTGCTGCATCTGGTACAGTATACCGGTTTCAGTCGCTACTATATATGTCTTGCTTTTATCTGTCTGTGTGTATTTAAGTAGTTGGGTCGTAGATCCTATAAAATCAGCAATTCTCAACACCGCTTCTTCGCACTCGGGATGCGCTATCATTTTTGCTTCAGGGTGCCGTTCTTTCAGCCTTGTTATCTTTTGCAACGAAAATATCTCGTGCACCATACAGGCGCCATTCCAAAGCAGCATATCCCTTCCGCTGCTCCTATTAATATAAGCGCCCAGGTTTTTATCGGGTGCAAAGATGATCTTCTGCTCACTTGGTAAACTATCCACAATAGCTTTTGCGTTCGACGACGTGCAAATAATATCGCTCAACGCTTTTATACCGGCCGAACAATTGATATATGAAATAACCAAATGATCAGGATGCGCTTCCTTGAATTTCATAAATAAAGAAGGAGGACAGCTATCGCTCAGGGAACACCCGGCCTTCAAATCAGGCAGTAATACTTTTTTCGATGGGTTCAGGATCTTAGCAGTCTCGGCCATAAAATGAACACCCGCAAAAACAATGATATCAGCATTCGTCCGCTCCGCCTGTTGGGCCAGGCCCAGGCTGTCGCCAATATAGTCGGCTATATCCTGTATGTCAGGCTCCTGGTAATAATGCGCCAGTAATATCGCATTCTTCTCTTTTTTCATCTTTTCGATCTCTGCAAAGAGGTCCAGCGCCGGATCTATCTCAGCATCATGATATCCAACTCTTTCAATTTCCTTCAGATCAATTCCGTTTTCCACATCCATATAATAATTGTAAAAAGATTTTTTAAAAAAAGACTATTACTATTAGGTCTGTTAATTTGGGGAAAGAAATATCGAATCCCCATTGCAAATTAGAACTTTTTGCGCCATCCACATCTTATCCCTAACTTATTAACAGGCCCATAAAGGCTTTAGCAAAGGCAACTCACAAAATGCAGTCGATTGTGGATTGCAAGTGCTGTTGAAAAGTAAATCAATGTGAATTACGTAAAACCGCTTTAAAAAATCCGCGGCAGCGTGGTTAAAAATAAATTTTCCGCAAGAAGCGAAAGTTATCAGAATGTTACGTTGCGTTTTACAAACACTATCAACAGCTATTCACAGCAAAAGTGAATAACACTGAATTAATAATAAATGAGCAAAATCAAGGTTTATGTGTTTTTTTATTAAGCGAATGTGAACAACCTGTAAATAGGATGTGGGTAAAACATCAAAACGGTAATATCACTGCGTGAATGCACCTATTATTAAAGCAAGCCATACACTAAGCAGCTCTATACCACCCAGACACATACCAGCAATTGCCAATCCTTTCATGCGCCGTCCGATGCCGATTCCCCCGAAGGTCATCGCGGTAACACCGAGGCCTAAGACTACAAATACAAACCAACCGGGCAGGGCTAAAGAACCCGTGAGCGCCATGGCGCCTGCCACTACGCAACCCAGACCAATGGCCGCTACAGCAATAGCCACATAAGCATAACCCCGGGCCTCGCGCCGTATGTGCGGGTAGCCCCGAAATAGCTCATGTTTATGTTGCATAACTGTTTTTTCACCGGCGGCTGTATGCCGGATACGAAAGCCCGCAAACAACGGTGTACTTAACAATAAAAGAATGACAAGTAAAAATGGGCGCATAGATAAGATCTGGATTTTTAATGAATGTAAAACCAAAAAAGGTGCCAAATCTATTTTCCACTTTTTCATAAGTGAAATCGGTCCTGCGGTGCGCAGTATGAACTCGTTGGCGTCAGTCGCCGTTAATAATAGCCAAGTCAAGTATTAACCCTTATCGATTACAAGTGAGTCCTGCCCCCAGTAACCCCCAGCTCTTTTATCCGAATCCCGCAAGCGGAATGCTTTTTACAATAATCTATACTATATTGCCGCCACTTTTCAACCGATATATTAATATAGATGTCAGCAAGAGATACCCGGCTTAAGGTGGTCAAGTTTTCCAAAGACTTTTTACTTGCCTCGCGGCTGCTCCAGGTATTCGCCCCCTTCAATAAGCTATTCCGGTTCATTTACGATTTCAACATGCTTACCTCCTGGGTACACAAGCATAAGAAAGACCCTATGCTGCTAAATGACTTTTACAAGCCTGTGCGGCATTACGACAGCCGGCTCAACAGCTTTGCGCTGATAGCTGAACACTATCAGTTCGACCGCCAACCAATTGTCTACCTCGAGTTTGGCGTAGCTGCCGGCGGCTCCTTCAGGTGGTGGATGAATAAATGCACCCATCCCAACTCACGCTTCTACGGTTTCGATACGTTCGAGGGGTTGCCCGAAGTATGGGGCATGTATGCCAAAGGCGATATGTCGTACGACGTGCCGAAGGTGGACGATAGCCGCGGCCGGCTGATCAAGGGAACATTCCAGGATACGCTGAGCGGCTTCCTGGACGAGCAGGGCCCGGCCCTTAAGCAGCAGCGCAAGCTCATACATATGGATGCCGACCTCTTTAGCGCCACACTCTTTGCACTGAGCCAGCTATACCCCTACCTGAGCGCGGGCGATGTCATCATTTTCGACGAATTCAATGTTTACGGTCATGAATTCAAAGCCTTCAAGTACTTCACCGAGTGCTTTTATATCAAGCTCAGGCCCATCGCTGCGCAAAATAATTTTTACCACGCCGCCTTCGTAGTTGAAAAATAAGAAGGCGCCCTGCAGGAAGCGCCAAATCTATTTTTCTACCTTTAATGGATGAAAGCCTTCCTTCGGCCGACACTCCTATATATACTACTGCTTTCGGCCCTCAACGGCCGCGCGCAATATCGTCTTGCAGGCTGGGTGACCATGGGCACAGGCACCCGCTATAGCTATTCCATTTCCTTTTCGGTGTCAGGGCATAAGATAAAGGGCAGGTCGGCCACGCTCATCGACTATGAAGTGAACCCCGCGCTTATCGCGGGCACCATCGACCGGGCCCGGGGCACCATGAATTTCACTGAGAGCAAAGACCCTTCTGCCCCCGGCAATACATTGCTCAATTTTTTCTGCTACTTCAGCCTCCGGCTGCACTACAACACTTCGGGACCCGTACCAGTGCTGGAGGGCGACCTGATTGGCCATCCAGACAATGGCAAGGCCATATGCGCCACCGGCAAGGCCTACTTTCCGGACAGTAATAAAATATTGAAAGGGGTATTTCGCAAAGCACCGCCGGCGCCCACCGGCAATGAGGTACCCGCAGCCGATGCGCCCGCCCTACTGCCCGGCAAGCCGGCTATCATTACCACCGCCGCCACACATGCGCAGCTTCAGCTTTGGGATGATACCATCGAAGATGGCGATATGGTGAGCATCATATATAATGGCAAGCAGGTGCTGCAGCACTATACACTAAAGGCAGGCAAAAAAATGCTTGACCTGGCGCTAAGCCCCGGCAAGGCTGACACCCTGCAGTTGCGCGCCGACAACCAGGGCAGCACCCCGCCCAATACCGCCGCCATATCCATCGGCCTGGGTGCCGACACGCATACCTACCTGGCCACCACCCGTCCGGGGCAACCGCTCTATATAATATTGAAGAAGGACAAGTGACCGTTAAAGACAACTGAGGGTTTCAACAACGGCCAATACGCAGAAGGAACAAATAACTAATGCGTTATATATAACACCCATGAGAAACAACATTCAAATACCCAAACAAAATCCCGATTTTTCGTATAAATTTGCCGTCCTTAAATATTTATAATCATACACATCCCTTATGGCTGTAATTCAAAAGATCAGGAATAAATATGGAAAGGTCGCCGGTGGTGTCATCGCGCTTTCACTGGTCGCCTTTATTTTAATGGATGCCGCTAGCGGTCGCTTCGGCGATCTCTTCGGCCGTGACAATTCCGTAGTGAAGATAAACGGAGAGAAAGTGGACGAAAAGGAATATTCCGCCCGCCTAAAAGACTATGAGGCCCTATACGAGATCTACTCCGGCAAAACGCTCGATGAAGCCACGCGTGCGCAGCTGAACGAGCAGGCGATGAACGAGCTCATCAACGAGAAGCTGGTGGACGAACAATGCGAGAAACTGGGCATAGGGCTTACAGCCGATGAAGAAAAAGAGATCATTTACGGCGCCAATGCCGACCAGATGATCCAGAACTTCAAGCTGGGCGGCCAGGATATCTTTAGCAATCCCGAGACACACCACTTCGATCCGCAAAGGGTAAAGGCATTTGAAAAGCAGGTAAAAGAAAATGATAAAACCGGCAAGACGCTTGAAGGATGGGAAGCGCTCAAAGCATATGTGATCCGCAATGCCAAGGTGAGCAAGTTCAACGCCATAATGATGGGCTGTGTGTACACACCGAAGTTCCTCATCGATAACATGACCAACGATCAGCGTCAGCTTGCCAACATCAGTTTCGTAAAAATACCTTTCACCGCCATCAATGACAATGAAGTAAAGGTAACCGACGACGACCTGCTGGCGTACATGAAGAAGAACCCCGCGAAGTATGAAGTGAAAGAAGCATCACGCTCTATAGAATATGTGTCTTTCGACCTGACACCTATGACAGAAGACACTGCGAAATCGCTGGGAGAGCTTATTAAGATCAAACCGGCTTTTGACACGGTGAGCGCTAAAGACATAGAGTCTTTCGTGAACCGCAATTCCAACGACCAGTACCAGGATGCCTATGTGAGCAAAAAGGCATTCCCTTCGCAGTATGCCGATACCGTTTTTTCAAAACCCGTTGGCGCGGTTTATGGTCCTTACTATGAGGCGGGTGTATTCAGGATGGTGAAAATTATAGATAAGAAAGAAGTGGCCGACTCTGTAAAATGCCGTCACATACTGGTGAAGACCAAAGACCAGCGGGCCGGCGACATGCGCACCGACAGTGCCGCGAAAAAGAGATTGGACAGCGCTGTGGCTGAGATCAAGGCCGGCGCTGACTTCAAAACAGTTGCTGCAAAGTACACCGACGACAGTGCGAGTCTTGCCAAAAACGGTGAGTATGAATTTACCTACGAGCAGAAGAGTGGCATTTCCAAAGAGTTTGGCGATTTCATTTTCGACGGCAAAAAAGGAGAAACGAAAACAGTGCATGTGGAGAACGGCGCTTATGCAGGTTACCACTATATAGAGATACTGGACCAAAAAGCTTTTGGCCCGGTTGCCAAACTAGCCATTATCAGCAAGCCGCTTGAGGCCGGCCAGCAAACGGACAGGATCGTATTTGCCAGGGCAAATGAATTTGCAGGCAAAAACACGACCGGCGAGGCATTTGATGCCGCAGTAAAAGCAGGTCATCTTGACAAACGCAATGCCGACAACATCAAGCCCGAAAGTTACACCATACAGGGTCTCGGCTCGTCGCGGGAGATCATACGCTGGGCATATGATCATAAAGTTGGGGAAGTTTCGCCTGTGTTCAATATGGAAGGAAAATACATTGTAGCCAAGGTTTCTGCCATACAGGACAAAGGCATGCCTGCATTGACTGCAAGCAACCGCCCTATGATCGAAAATGCAGTGAAGATGGATAAGAAGGCGGAGCTTATAAAAAATAAGTACAAGGGCATGGCATCGCTCGAAGCCCTGGCCCAGGCAGCAGGTCAGCAGCCGCAGGAAGCAGATTCGGTGACCGGCAATGCATCGTTCATACCAAAGGTTGGCTACGCTCCGAAGGTAGTAGGTTATGTATTCTACAAAGGCTTGCAACCCAATACCTTGTCGCCAGGCATACAGGCCGGAGATGGCGTGTATTTCATCAAATTGCTGAACCGCTGGGAAAAGCCCGCCGACCCGATGGCCACGATGATGATGGGGCAGCAGAAGATGATGATGGAAATGCAAAGCAAGAATGCGATGAGCACTACATTGCGGGATATGCTTAAAAACCAGGCGAAGATCAAGTTCACGGTCAATAATATTTAAGACCGCTAACAATATAGCTTTAGTAGATACCCGCTTAAACAGCGGGTATTTACATTAATAAGAGGATTCAAGTAATTTTGTGCTGATGGATATGATAGTAAACAAGGTAGCGGAGAGTGGTATCATTACCCTGGATCTTGCAGCGTATGTGCCCGCCGATGAGGACATTGTGGTCTTCGATCTGAAACCATTCCTGTTCCGCGAGATGATATTGAAGGAAAAAGACTACCGCGCGGCCCTGCAGTCGCACGACTGGGCGCAGTATGCGGGCAAAAATGTTGCGGTACTTTGCAGCGCCGATGCCATCATACCCGTATGGGCCTATATGCTGGCAGCGTCCTACCTTCAGCCAACGGCTACATATGTATACATGGGCAGCGCCAGCGAGCTGAAAAAGGAACTACTGCTGCGAAACATAAATGCAATAGATACAAACGAATACGCCGATAAGAGAGTAGTGATAAAAGGCTGCGGCGATACGCCTATTCCAGATAGCGCTTACCTTGCCATTACACAGCACCTGAGGCCCGTAGTGAAATCGCTGATGTATGGAGAGCCCTGCTCCACAGTGCCGGTCTATAAAAGGCAACAAGCTGTTAAATAGCCAGGCGATAAGCAGCAATCCGGCTTAAAAGCGCTATTTTCGTATAATTCCTAAGCTATAGAATAGAGATGAGGTACCGCAAAAACCGGGACATACATGGTGCGTTAAGGATAGTGGTTTGGATCGTAGGTCTTGTCTTATCTGCAGGCGGACTTAGCGCACAAGAGCAAAAGAAATTTGACGAGCCCCGAAATTTAAAGGTAGTGAGCGAGGAGCCGGATGGCAAAGGCAATATCGTGCGTACCGTGCAGTACGAGCAAGGCTACCTGCGCGTAACGGAACAGATCATAATGCCGCAAAAGCGCGTTGTATCTTTTAATCCTTACAACATCAATCCCGATACCTTGAAAAAGGACTCGCTATTGATAGTGGTAGATAAGAAGCGTTATTGTGTGCAACTTTTCTACAGGCGCCATTTAATAAGGGCTTACAAAGCAGTATTCGGTCCACAGCCGCTATCGAACAAATGCATGGAGGGCGACCGTTGCACACCTGAAGGCGTATTTACAATTAGGAATAAAAATCCCAACTCAAGGTATAACAAATTCATGTTGCTCAGCTATCCCAATGATTCTGCCATCGCCCGCTTTAACCAGCTGAAACAAAAAGGCCTTATACCTGCAAGCGCACGTATCGGTGGTGACATCGGTATTCACGGCATCTGGAAGGGCGGCGACGACATGATAGAAATGGGTGTGGGCTGGACTGATGGGTGTGTGGCACTAAAAAATAAGGACATCGAAGATCTTTACTCAATGGTGGGTGTGGGTACCCGGGTGCTGATCAAGAAGTAGTTATTTGCCGGTCATTCCGTCTACGAAGTGCTTGTAATTTTCGCTCCATCCTTTCCATTCATTGTCCGTACCCAAAGAAAAATTGTGGAACACAGTAGTCAATATGCTGCCGGTTTTGCGAAGCGCTGCGGCCATCTCTCCTAAAATTCCAAAGGCCTCTTCGGCATCGAGCTGTTCCTCATAATGTGCCGTGCTATCCATAAAGCAAAAAGGATGAATAGTAAGGCCCTCGGTCTGCTCGCGTTCCAGGTCATACCATTTGAACGAGCGACCAGTACCCGCCCTGAAGCCAAGGTGCGATCCGTAGCCCAGGCTGTAGTCATCAGTTATACCATTTTGCAACAGGTGTCGATAAGTGCCGGGAAGCACCATGCGGATATAGTGCTGACGGGATGAAGTAACCTTCCGGCCTGTGATACGTTCGAGTATGTCCTTCTCATTTTGCCAGGAATTTTTGTCCCGATCGGTGTAGTAAGAGGGGTGCATGCCGATGTCGCTAAATGCAGCTAGCTGCCTGATCAATGACTTCATCGCGGGGTTTGCCAGTGAGATGTTCTTATCGAAGGGGGAACTTTTGAGTGCGGCAAGGATAAAGAACAGTGGCCGGACATTGGCATCGTTGTGAAGCTGCTGCAAGAAAGCAAAGGAATCGAAAGGATCTTTTTGCGACATGCTTAGTACGGCCAGGCGTTCGGTGGCTGTGCTGAACTTAGCGGATAGTACATCGCGTGTGAGACCGGCAAGGTTACGGGTAAGCCCCTTGTGGAGATAAGACCAGGCGATGTCGATGTCGTAGCTGGGCTGCCATGTGAATGAGGGACATGCAATGTTGGCGCCGTGTTTACTCAGTAGTTCGCGAAACACTGCAAGCCACTCATCGATCAGCGGGCGGCGGAGGTGACCACTCTTATACAAAACGCTTTCCGTTGCGGGATAGCGGTTGTGCTTGTCAGGAGTGTAAGTGTAATATTCCTCGTAGCGGGACAGCAGAAAAAAAATAGCGGAGAAGAGATCGAAGGGTAGTGAATAGCCTTTGGCGGCGGAATGAAAGAGGACAGGCAATCCCTGCCATACCGACCAGTTTGGATCTTTTACCGATATGCTGGTTTCCCATAGCAGGTCTGTCGTCGGTATCGAGATATTTGCAGACGTATTGCCGTAGGATAGGATCATTCCCTCGTGCCGTTCAGCCGGATCGTGTGTGAGGCGGTAGTCTGTTTTCAGTTGATCGTTGAATATCCAATCGAGTACATGGCGGAGGCGCGGACTGTCTTGCGGGGAGTAAATGAGAACGTGCTGCATGGGCTTATTGTTTGTTGCGCTCCTTCCACAGACGATTAAAAGATTTTTCGGCAAATTTTATATCGGTTCGTTGTTCACCCCAGCTATCGGCGAAGAGTTTGTTGACGATCCTGGTCTTTGTGCCGGGACCGGCGCTATTCATTAACCGACGATTGAGCATAGCACGTGTCCAGAGTGCCCAGCCCATATTTTCATTGAAGCCATTTAGATTCTTCTGAACGGCTTTGTGCCTATTCTCCAGCAACAGCTCGTGTACATTGATCTTTACGGGGCAAACCTCCGTGCACTTACCGCAGAGACTGGATGCATAACTGAGATGGCTGTACTCGTTCATGCCCTGCATATGCGGTGTGATGACTGAACCGATGGGGCCGCTGTAGGTAGTGCCGTATGCATGGCCACCTATGTTTTTATACACTGGGCAGGCATTGAGACAAGCGCCGCAACGGATGCAATACAGGCTCTCACGCATATCGGTATGCAGGAGATCACTGCGGCCATTGTCGAGCAGGATGACATACATTTCGTCAGGGCCGTCAGTTTCCTTTTCCTGCCGGGGGCCGGTGAAGATGGTATTATATACCGTCATCTTCTGGCCTGTACCGTAGGTAGCGAGTAAGGGCCACATGATCTGAAGGTCGTTCACCGAAGTGAGCATTTTTTCGATGCCGGCTATGACAATGTGTGTTTTAGGAAAAGCAGTAGAAAGGCGGGCATTACCTTCGTTCTCGCTAACGCAAACACCGCCGATGTCGGGCAAGAGGAAGTTGGCGCCGGTAATACCGATATCGGCTTTTGTGTATTCGCCGCGCAACTTTTTGCGTGCGACCTGGGTGAGCTGCTGCGGGTTGAGATTAGGCTCTGTACCCAGTGTTTCGTGGAAGAGTTTTGCTACATCTTCCTTGCTTTTGTGCATGGCCGGGGTGACAATATGGTAAGGAGGCTCGCCATCGAGCTGCTGGATGTATTCGCCAAGATCGGTCTCTATGGAGGTGATGCCATGTTTTTCGAGATAGGTGTTGAGGTGTATCTCCTCGGTGGCCATTGATTTGGATTTGACCACAAGGCGGGCCTGTTTCTCTTTGCAGATTTTGCCGATGGCTTTGAGTGCTTCTTCGCCGGTCTCGGCCCAAATCACTTTACCGCCGTTGGCTGTGAAATTCTTTTCGAATTGCTCAAGGTAGGTGCCGAGGTTTTCGATGGCCTTCCATTTAATGTTCTTTGCCTTTTTGCGTGCAAGCTCAAGATCAAGGAACTGGGATTTACCGGAGGGTACTGCCTGATCATACTTATCGATATTGAAAGCGAGCTTGCGCTTATGCTCAAGGTCATTAGCTTTCACCTTGCTTTTGGCCAGGAAGGCCGATAAGTGTTCGCTTTTCTTCATAGCAGTTATACAAACGTAAGAAATATGGAGCGGAAAAGCATAGTGTGCTTTATAAGCCGGCGCCTATGCCAAACTCAAAAACATCGGCCTGGAATTTATTGGCTTTGATGAGGGCTGTAGCACATAGTTCTTTGAGGAGGCCCTTTTCACGCTGCACGACATAAAAGTTGTAGCCGACCTTCTGGTAGTACTTATCCTGGCGCAAGTAGGTGTGATGGAAGGGAATACAGAGCTGCAGGAGCATACCAAAGCGGCCAAAGAGAAATTCGTTGCCCGCAAAAATGGAGGCTTCCCATGCGTGGTCTTTTTCCTGGCCCGGGAATATCTCGTTGTTCTTCAGGAAGGAGTAGACGCTGTGGTAATAGGAATAGTCGATGCCGGCGAATAGTTTGTTGCGGCTGGCGTAGCGGCGGCTTATGAAAAGGGAGGGCATGTAAACCGGGTAGAGCGGCCCTTCCATCGGCCCCATGCTTTTAAAACCGATGCCCATACGTGCCTGCAGCAGCCAGCGGCCCGTAAGTTTTGGAACGGAGCTTTCTATCCTTTTGGGCTTTGATGTGACCGGGAAGTACCTGATGCCGATGTGGCCGGCGCCGAGATTGATCCCGAGATTGGGATAGCGGAACTCGCCATTGGAGATATGAGTAACAGTAATACCAACCTGGATATCAATGTGTTCATCGACGCGATAGCGGAGATCGCTCGCGAGGAGAGTGAAATTGTTGAAATGTGCGCTGCTGATATTATTGGCCGTATCCCACTGCGGACCACGGCTTGCGTGACGACTCAGATAGCCGCCGCCCATGCCAGCCTTGCAGGTCCACTCGAGCTTTTTGCCACGGGCGACGGGCACTTGTATGAACGGATACATGCCGAGGCTCTGCCCATAAATATTGTTGTAACCGTAGTAGGCATAAGTGAGGCCGAAGCCCAGCACCGGATAACCACGCCGCCGCTGCCAGTCCTTAGTGCCGCGGGTTTGCTGAACGAAAGCGAGGTCGAGTGCGGAGGAAAGGGAAGGAATGGGAGGAAATACAATGTTGTTACGGATGATACGGCCAGCACAAAGATTGGCCTCTATGCCATAGCCGGCATATTTGTCGCTTTGCTGCGCGAATGCAGCATGCGATGCGAGTAGCAGAAACAATATGCGTATCCACCCGGGCATGAGGTAAGATAGTAAAAAGGATGTTGTTTGTTAACATCTTACAGGCCGGCGCTGATGCCGAATTCAATTAATTCTGCAACAACCTTGTGTGTCTTGAGCATTGAGTAGAGGCTGAGCTCCTTGAGGGGGCCTTTCTCGTGCTCGATGAGATAGAAGTTGTAACCCAGCTTTTCGTAGTAGGGATCTTCTTTGAGGTAGGCCCGTTTCAAATAATAACCGACCTGCAGCACAAGGCCGAAGCGCCCCAGCAGAAATTCGTTGCCCACAAAAAGCCCGCTTTTCCAGGCGTGTGCTGCTTCCTGCCCAGGGAATATCTCGTTGTTTTTCAGGAAGGCGTAGACACTCTTGTGATAGGAGTAATCAATACCAAGGAAGGCCTTGTTGCGGCTGGCGTAGCGCTTGCTGGTATAGAGTGAGGCAAGGTAAACGGGGTATAGCGGACCACCATTGGGTTTGTAGCTATTGAATGACATGCCCAGGCGTGCCTGTATCTCCCAGCGGTTCTTTAAGGGTTGCAGGTTGCGAACGATGCGTGGCACATCGCGGGCGACGGGATAATAAGTGAAACCGAGATGGCCACCATACATATTGACGCCCAAGTTGGGCTGGCGGAAGGACCCATCGGAAATGTGGCTGAAGTTGGCGCCTATCTGCACATCCCAACGATCGTTGACGTGGTAACGAAGGTCGGTAGCGAACATGGTGAAATTGTTGATGTGGCTGCCAATAGCATTGTTCAGGGTATCCCAACGGGGAAAGGTGGAATAGTGGCGGGTGACATAGCCGATGCCCAGGCCAAAACGAATGGTCCACTCGAGGCGTTTGCCCTTAATGACGGGTACCTGCAGATTAGGGTAGATACCGAAACAACGGCCGTAGATAGAATCGAGCCCATAGGCGGTGTAAGTGAGACCAATGCCCACAACGGGATAATGCCTGCGCTGCTCCCAATCCTTACGGCCAAAAGTATGGAATACAAAATTGAGGTCGGTGGCTGCGGAGACGGAGGGCACAGGGGCGTGAAAATTGCTGGTGTGCTTGAATACTTTGCCTGCGACCTGGTTTAGCTCGATGCCCAGGCCGGACCATGGCTTAGCCTCCTGAGCCCGAAGCAGCCCATGTAGCATCATAGCTGTAATTATGAGGAGTACTTTAGTATATCTGCGAGGCATAGAGGCTGATAGCAAATATAATAAAGGCAAGTGCTGAAATGGCGAAAGGACAGATAAAAACCTTAAGACTGTATTAAGGCTATTCTTGTACCTTTGCCTTACTATTCGGAAAAACAAATGCGACGTTTCGCGGCGGTACTATTACGGTCATTTCTACAGGGCTTATTGATCCTGAGCCCGATCGCCATCACCGCCTACGTAATATATACTGTCTTCAGCAGTGTTGACAACCTGGTGCCTTACGTGCCGAGGGGTGTAGGATTTTTCATAATTGTTACAGTGGTAACTATTATCGGGTATCTGGGCACCCGCTTTTTTGTGGGCCGACTGCTTTTCGACGGATTTGATTACCTGATGGAGCGGACACCCGGCATCAAGTATATATACACGTCGATCAAAGATGTGCTTGATTCATTTGTTGGCGACAAGAAACGGTTCAACAAGCCGGTTTGGGTGTGTGTGAACCAGAACCCCGAGATATGGCGAGTAGGCTTTATGACACAGCGCGACCTGGCCTCGCAGGGTATGCAGGGTAAGGTGGCCGTATACATGCCGCATGCCTATGCTATATCGGGCTGGGTAATTGTAGTAGAGGAAAAGTACATAAAACGCATGACCAAGATGAATGCAGCTGAAGCGATGAAATTTGCGGTGAGCGGCGGTATTACCAGCAGGGAAGACGAAAAAACCCATGAACGAGAACAGCCCAAAGAAGCATAAAATAAATTTCGGCGGCGGTCCGGCAGCGTTACCGCCCGAGGTGTTTGCGGACGCATCTGAAGCCGTGCTGGATTACAATGGCACAGGCCTCTCGATACTGGAGATAGGCCACAGGAGCAAGGAATTCATGGCCATACTAGAAGAGTCGAAGGCAATAGTAAAAGAGCTGTGTGGCATCAACGAAGATTACGAAGTGCTGTGGCTGCACGGAGGTGGCAGGCTGCAGTTTGCGATGATACCTATGAATTTTTTGGGCGACAATGATACTGCAGGTTACATCGATAGTGGACACTGGGCTACGGAGGCAGCGGAATATGCCATGCACTATGGCGGAACAAACATAGTGAGCACATCGCGCGAAGGTAACTACGCGCAGCTACCAGCCTGGCCCAAACGGATAGACGGTAACCTGGCCTACCTGCATTATACTACGAACAATACGATATACGGAACGCAATGGCATAAGATACCTGACTGCAATGTGCCGCTAGTAGCGGATATGAGCAGCGATATCTTCAGCAAGCAAATGGACTATAGCAAGTGCGCGCTTTTCTATGCGGCTGCACAAAAGAATATTGGTCCGGCCGGGGCGACACTGGTGGTGATGCGCAGGGACATGGCAGAACGTATAAAACGTGACCTGCCGCCTATGCTGAGCTATAAGGCACAGATAGCGCAACATTCGGTGCTCAACACCTCGCCGGTTTTTGCGATCTATACTTCTTTGCTGATGCTGCGCTGGACGAAGGCGAGAGGTATAGCAGCTATCGAACAGGAGAACAAAGAAAAAGCTGCACTGCTATATAGAGAGATAGACCGTAATGGGTTGTTTGAAGCTGTGGTAAAAAAAGAAACGGACAGGAGTACGATGAATGTATGCTTTCGAATTAAGAATGAAGCACAAGAAAAAACATTTGTAAGTTTTTGCGAAAAGCGCAATATTACGGGCATAAGCGGGCATCGTTTTGTTGGGGGGTTCAGGGTATCCTTATATAATGCGATAAGGCTGGAGCACGTGGAGCGACTGGCGGAGGTGATGCGGGCGTTTGAATCTAATAACGATATTTGAGTAATGGCGAGAATTATTCCATTCAAGGGGTTGCGGCCCAAAAAAGCAATAGCGCCGCAGATGGCCACACTTCCTTATGACGTGGTGAATGTGGCGGAGGCAAGACAGTTCAGGAAGGAACCGTATAACTTTTATCATGTTACGCGTTCGGAGATAGATCTTTCTGAAAGCGTGGATGTGCATAGCCAGCAGGTATATGACAAAGCTGCAGAAACACTGGAGCAGTGGATGGCTGAAAAGATAATGGTACAGGATAGTGAGCCCTGCTACTATATATACGAGCTGGTGATGAACGGCCGCTCGCAAACGGGGTTGATATGTGGCTCATCGTGCGATGACTATTTCGAAGGCGTTATTAAGAAGCATGAGTTTACACGGCCGGAGAAAGAGCTGGACCGCATCAATCACATCAAAACCACACGTGCGCAAACGGGCATTGTTTTCCTTGCATACAGGGACCAGGAGGATGTGCAAAGCATTATAGAGCACTGGAAGAACGACCATGAGGCAACGTATGATTTCGTAGCTGAAGACGGGATAAGACATACCTTCTGGGTGGTGGACGACTATGCAAAGGTAGCAAGCATCACAAGGCTCTTTTCAGAGGAGGTACCCGCTACCTATATAGCTGATGGACACCACAGGGCTGCGTCGGCAGGGAAGGTGTGCCAGGAGATGCGCGATAATGGCATGTATATCACCGGTGATGAAGCCTTCAACTATTTCATTACCTGCATATTCCCCGAGAGCCAGCTGGAGATAATGGATTATAACCGCGTGGTGAAGGACCTCAACGGCATGAGTGAGGAGCAATTTCTCCATGCACTGGAAGAAGGCTTTGAAATAACCCCACTGGTAAAAGAACAATACAAGCCCCGAAGCCTCCATGAATTTGGTATGTACGTGGGCGGTGAATGGTATAAACTGGTAGCCAAAAAAGGAACTTATACGGAAGACCCGATAGGGGTGCTGGACGTGAGCATACTGCAAAACAATGTGCTATCGAAGCTACTGAACATCAATGATCCGAGAGTGGACAAGCGTGTAGACTTCGTGGGCGGCATACGCGGGCTGAATGAGCTGGAAAAAAGAGTGGACAGCGGGGATATGGCCGCAGCATTCGCCTGCTACCCTGTGAGCATACAGCAACTATTCAACATAGCCGACAGCGGCTATGTAATGCCACCTAAAAGCACCTGGTTTGAGCCGAAGCTGAGGGATGGGCTTGTGGTGTATTTGATATAACCCCCCTGCCCCCCGAAAGGGGAACTATTTTTGTATGAATTGTGCAGAGCTCTAAATAAACAACAAGCACGCCTTATGGAATACAGGAGAATGGGTAGAACGGGATTGCAACTCAGTGTGCTGTCCTATGGATCGTGGGTGACATTTGCCAAGCAGATAGACGATAGTGTGTCGGACAGGCTGATGAGCATTGCTTACGAACATGGTATCAACTTCTTTGACAATGCAGAAGTTTATTCGCGTGGCGAGTCGGAGCTGATGATGGGCAGAGTATTGAAAAAGAAAAACTGGGAGCGATCGTCGTACGTGGTATCGAGCAAAGTGTTCTGGGGTTGGCATGGGGAGAAAAGCTGGCCCACCCAGAAAGGGCTGAGCCGCAAGCATATAATGGAAGCCTGCCACGAAGCGCTGGAGAGATTCCAACTGGAATACCTTGACTTGTTCTTCTGCCACAGGCCCGACAGGGATGTGCCGATAGAGGAAGTGGTGCGCACGATGAACACGCTGATACAACAAGGCAAAATATTTTACTGGGGCACGAGTGAGTGGACGGGTGCTGAGATAATGGAAGCGCACATGGTAGCTAAAGAGCTGGGGCTAGAGGGCCCCGCGATGGAGCAACCGCAATACAATATGTTCGAAAGGCACAAGGTAGAGTCGGACTATATGCCGATCTTTAAAAACATAGGGCTTGGGACTACGATATGGAGCCCGCTTGCTTCAGGGCTCTTAACGGGTAAATATAACAATGGCGTACCGGAAGGATCGCGACTGGCGCTAGAAGGATTTGAATGGTTGAAAGACCGGACGCTGCAGGAAGGAAGGATAGAGAAAGTGAAGCAACTTGGAACAATTGCCGAAGAGCTGAACACGTCAATGGCGACGCTGGCCATAGCCTGGTGCATCAGCAACCCGAATGTGACAACAGCAATACTGGGCGCAACGAAAGAACAACAACTGGAAGAAAACCTGAAGGCGCTTGAGGTATATCCGAAGCTAACGACAGAAGTGAAGGACAGGATAGATGCAATAATGGGGACGAAGCCGGTATTTCAAACGTATTAGAGACTGATGAAGATATTTTGTCCCTAAGGGACAATGTGCGGCCGGGATTAATGGTTTCTACCGGTATGTTGTCCCAAAGGGACAGCGCGTAATAAGAACTTTGCAGCCCCAACAGCATTTAACCCCAAACAGTATTTATCTAAAACAGAGATCCCGCAGCAGACGCTGCGGGAATCTCGTTTATATTAAAACGCCCTATCTTTTCTGAAGTCCTAGCGGGTGCCGGGGCTTCGTTTTGAACCTGTCTTTTTTGTTTTGGAAGAGGATTTGCGCGGCACCTTTGCACCACCTTCCCGCGCTTCAGATAGGCCAATTGCTATAGCCTGCCTTGGATCGGTGACCTTTTTGCCTGAACGGCCGCTGGTTAGTTGGCCCTCCTTCATTTCGTGCATTGCCTCTTCCACTTTTTCCGATGCCTTTTTAGAATACTTGCGTGGCATAATGGTTATGCTTTTGCTGTAAGGACAAAAAAATTGTACCAAGGGTACATGCCAGTAGCTTTGAAGCAGCAGAACAATGCTGTGAGGAATAAAATGCACATGAAGGCGGGGTATAGATTTTGAATGGTGTAGCGAAAAGCCAGTATGGTACCAAGCCTGAAAACGTATTTTGGCGTGTTGAAAGCCACGGTGAAAGAATTTATAGACGACAATGCAACGAAGCTAAGTGCATCGCTGGCCTATTATACGGTATTTTCGATAGGGCCGTTGCTCTTGGTGATGGTTACCGTTGCCGGCCTTTTTTTTAAGCAAACAAATATTACCGGGCGCGTGTATCATCAGATGCAATACCTGGTGGGCACACAAGGTGCGGACCAGATGAAAAGTATCCTGGAAAATATCTCGCAACAGAATAATGGCTCGCTATTTGGCATCGTTGGTATTATCGTGCTCATATTTGGTGCAACCGGCGTTTTTGTGGAGATACAGACCTCCATCAATTATATCTGGTCGATAAAAGCAAAACCACAGAAGGGCTGGCTGGAGTTTATACGCAACCGGCTTTTGTCTTTTTCGCTTATAATAGGAATTGGCTTTCTGCTGATAGTGTCGCTCCTCATCAATGCTATTATGGATGCACTAACCGGAAGACTGGAGCATTTTCTGGGAGATGCGAATACGGTGTTGTTGAAAATAATCAGTGTCGTGCTTTTGTACCTGGTTATCTCTGTACTTTTTGCAGTGATATACAAAGTGTTGCCTGATGCCACAATTAGCTGGCGTGACGCTTTTACCGGATCGTTTTTCACAGGTATACTTTTCCTTGTGGGAAAATTCCTGATCGGAGTGTATCTCGGCAATTCGCAGTTCAGCAGCACTTATGGCGCAGCGGCATCCATTATTATCATTCTCACCTGGGTGTATTATTCATCGATCATTTTATATTTCGGGGCGGAGTTCACCAAGATCTATTCAGTAAAAGTGGGGCGTGGCATTAAGCCTTACCGGACAGCCGTTTTCATAGTAAAACGCGAAGCGAAGGAATTGCCGGAGAGCAAGAAAGATCCGATCCACAATCCCGCGAACCGGCAGGAACTATGAGTTTCTTTTTTCCAGGAGCTGTTTGATAGCTGCGACTGAAACAAAGCGGAAGGCGAAGATGAAAATAAGGCAGGAAGCGCCAAAAATAACAAGTTGGCCCATCCAATTGAACGGAAGTGATGTGGCAGCATAGCCCGCACACGCGATCAAAATAATATAGCCCAGGTGAGCTGCGGCCCAGCGGATGTTTTTAGGAAGCTGAACGGTTCTGCTGGCGAAAAAGATATAAAATAATGCGACGGCATACTGTGTGATCACGCTGGTGATAGCAGCGCCTTTGGCCTGCCAATGAGGGATCATGTAGCAATTGAGGCTTAGGTTGATAACAACGGCAATGAAAGCAATCTTATTAAGGAGCCTGAGGTTACCGTTTGCAGTAAGCACAGTGGAATAAACGAAAGTGATGCAGAAGGCAGGAAACGTAGACATATACCAGGCGAAGACCTCTGCGTCATAGGCACCGGAGTTTCTGTAAAGGAGATGCATGATGGGTGCACCAAAGAATACAGCCGCAACGGCGATCATAAATGCTATGGGCAGCATGATATTCACGGCAAGCTTGACGATCGGTTGCACGGCCTGCCGCTCAACCAGCATGCGCGCAAACAGCGGCAATAACATGGTGGCGAACATCTGTCCAAATTGATTGGCAATATCAAGCAGTCGGTATCCTTCAGCGTAGATGCCTGCCTGTTCGTCACCGTTGCTGCCGCAAAGGCGATCTATAAGAGGAGCATCGGCACGGGTATATATTGACATGAGGAAGATGAGCAGCGCGTAAGGAAAGCTCTGTTTGATAATGGCATAGATGGAGGGCAGGTGAAAGGTGAAGCGCAGCTTTACGTGGGCGATGCGCCGCAGAACGAAGAAGGCGATGATCGTGGCCACTCCATAGCAGATTATCTGCGCCAGGACAAACCACTCGATCTTGAAACTTGCGGAAGTAGCCGGATACAGCAGTAAAAAACCACAAACCAGTATCATGAGGAAGCGGTCACTGATGGAGAGAATTCCGTCAGTTTTAAAATGATGCAGGCCAGAGACATTGCTGCGGATGAACTGGAGCATTGTGTTGAGTGCCTGGATCATCAGCACACCAGCGAGCATGTATATCTGCCAGCCGCGGTAGCCCAAGGCGAAACCAAATGCGCAGGTGAGCGCGGTGTATAGTACAACGAGTATTAGCCGTGCAGAAAGCATGGAAGGGAAAATCTCCTTGATCTTGTCGGGGTGCTGGGATATAGTACGGCTGTTATAGTTGATAAGGCCGAAGTCAAGGATGATCTGGAAGATGACCCCGAGATTAAATAGTGCCTGGTAAGTACCGTAGGAAGCGTGGCCAACCCTGTTTTGCACCGTTCTGTCGATCAGGAAGACCCATGCGGGCTTCACCAACATATTAACGGTTATTATAAACAGTATGTTTTTTACGAAAAAACGGCGCATCCCTTTAAGGGTATAAAGCTGTAAAATTATATTTTTGCCGCCTAATAGCTATGCGCATTGCAGTAAATACCCGGTTGTTATTAAAAGGAAAACTGGAAGGTATTGGTTGGTTCACCTATCAAACGCTGGAGCGTATAGTTCGGAAGCATCCGGAGCACGAGTTCATTTTCTTTTTCGACAGGCCTTACGATCCGGATTTCGTGTTTGCCCCTAATGTGACCCCAGTGGTGGTTGGGCCGCAGGCGCGGCACCCGATCCTTTTCTACATTTGGTTTGAGTGGCGGATACCCTACCTGCTGCGCAAATACAAGGCGGACCTGTTCCTGTCGACAGACGGGCATGGATCGCTAAGGGCTAACACCCCCTCCTGCCTGGTGATACATGACCTGGCGTTTGAGCATTACCCTGAGCATTTTAAGCTGAGCCACAGGCTGTACTGGCGATATTATACACCGAAGTTTGCGCGGAAGGCTACACGAATAGGAACAGTTTCCACCTATTCTAAGGAAGACATCAGCAAGCACTATGGTGTGCCGCCCGAACGAATAGACGTGATCTATAATGGTGCGCATGACGAATACCATCCGCTGAACTGGGATGAGCGTGAGGCTGTAAAAAAGCAGTACGCAGACGGTAGTGAGTATTTTGTATTTGCCGGCGCACTACATCCACGCAAGAATATTGTGAACCTGCTGAAAGCCTTTATAGCTTTCAAGAAGAAACAGCGGAGCAATATGAAGCTCGTGATAGTGGGACGGATGGCCTGGAAGTATGAGGAGGTGCAGGAGATGAAAGAAACCATGCCCTTCAAAGAAGATGTGAAATGGGTGGGCTATATGAATGTGGATGAACTATCGAAAGTGATAGGTGGAGCTTACGCACTGGTGTATGTATCGCTGTTTGAAGGATTTGGTATACCCATACTGGAAGCCATGCAATGCAATGTGCCTGCGATAGTTAGTAATACCTCGTCGATGCCGGAGGTGGCGGGAGATGCCGCGCTATTGGTGGACCCGACCGATGTGGATGATATTGCTGCGAAGATGGAGCTGATCTTTAAGGACGAACTTCTACGCAAAAAGCTGATCGACGCTGCGCAGGTTCAAGTACAAAAATTCACTTGGGAGAAATCGGCACAGCGGCTGTGGGACAGCATGATGAAGTGTCTTGAAAAATAAGCGCTACTGTCCCAGCAAATACTCGATAACACGCGGATAGTAAAAATGCTCGAGCTTGTGGATACGCTCTGCAAGGCTATCGGCTGTGTCGCCGGAATTCACCGGACAACGCGCCTGTAAAATGATGTTACCGCTGTCGTACACTTCGTTGACATAGTGAATGGTAATGCCCGACTCGGCATCCCTGGCGTTTAGCACTGCATTGTGTACGTGATGCCCATACATGCCTTTGCCACCATAGAGGGGCAGGAGTGCCGGATGGATATTTATTATTTTTTCCGGAAAGGTCTTTATCAAGGAGTCGGGGACCTTCCAAAGAAAGCCGGCCAGCACCAGCAGTGAAGGCTTGTACTCCATAAGTTGCTCAACGAGCAAAGTTTCGCCGAATGTTTTTTTACCTATTACCAGGAATGGGATGCGCTCTTCCTCAGCGACCGCGATAACACCCGCATCGGCTTTATTGCTCACAATCAGTGCGACCCGGGCATTGCCGTTGGTTTTAAAGTGATCAATAATAGCCCGGGCGTTGGAACCGCGGCCTGAAGCGAAAATGACGATTGAGTGCATAACAGAATACAAAAGTCGGGGTTCGGGCTTAATTTTGCAAAGTATAGGTATAATATGGGAGACGGCGAAAAATTAAGGTTGGATAAGTACCTCTGGGCCATCCGCATCTTTAAGACGCGAAGCCAGGCGACGATTGCATGCGACGAGGGGAAGGTGAAACTAAATGGCACCAATGTGAAGCCTGCGAAGCAGGTAGCACTAGGCGACAAATACGATATAAAAACGCCGGCCCGCAAGTGGACCATCGAAGTAACGGGATTGCTCCATAACCGGGTTGGTTATGAAGAAGCTATAAAGCATTACATAGATCTGACTTCGGAAGAGGACAAGCAGGTTAATAAGCAGATGGGCAGCAGCTTCTATACCGGCAAGCGGCAAAGTAAAACAGGCCGCCCTACTAAAAAGCAGCGTCGCGGCCTGGATGAATTTTTTGGATTGGACAGTAGTGAAACCGGGTAGCGGCTTACCAGATATTAATCAGGTTCCCGCCTCTTACGAATATCCACGTGTGTCCCTGGTCTTCGCTGCGATAAAGCCCGCCACTACAAGTCATGTACACATATTGTTTCACCTCACCGGTTTTGTAAACCACTTCTTTGCCCGCAAAGCCCCTGACGCGTACGTTGCGGTCGACACCCGTATTAGATGGTGCAAAACTGCTGCCCACCAGCCTGTAAACACCATTTTCTGTACCCAGCAGCACTTGGTTGAAGATAACCGCAACGAAGAAGCAACGAGTGGTATCCAGGCCCGGCGTAGTAGTGTGCGTCCATGTGTAGCCGTTGTTGTCGGAGAAATAAAGGCCATTGTACCTGGTAGAGTCTATGGCGATCACGGTGTTTCCCATATGCCACAGCGTCCATGAGCTGGTGTCGGGCAGGCGATCATGCGAAGGATCGTTGGGATCATTAGTGGACTCGTGCCACGCACCACCTGCGTTGTCTTTGACAAATGTGCGATTGTTGACAGGATCGTAACCAACAATCTTACCGTTATCGAGCTGAGTAATAGAAGAAAGACGCACAGCGCCGAGGTTTACGATACTCGCATCCCAATTGTCGTCGCGTACCCATTTTCCCGGATTGCCACTCTGGTCGTTGTAAGCAATGCCATTGGCGTCATCGGTACAGATGTAAAGCCTGTTCTGATCTTTTGCATACAATAGCATAGACTGATTGTACGACATCGGATTAGGGAAGTGTCCTGTTTCAAGATAGGTGGTATTGAAGTTAGAGCCATTGTTCTTGCTGTAAAACATACCTTTTTTTATCATAAGGATGTTCGAATCGAGCACGTAAAGGGCACGTGAGGGGTAGCCATCTGCAGGGAAGACAAGAGTATCCTGCACATCGCCGCTGTTGGTGTGGTAAAGATTGCCCGCCGAATCGGCATAATACAGACTGTATGGGGTCTGTACCTCAATTTGATTATCCACACCATGGTTTTTCTTACAGCTTTGGAAAGCCAAAGCCAGTAATGCTACCATAGCTACTTTATAGAAGAGGTAGGATTTGCGCATTGAAAAAAATTTTCACCAAGTTTATAAAAAAAGTTAAGAAATCAAAGCCACGCCGTAACAGACTAAGACAGTTACGGCCTTAATAAGGTTTGAATTTCGCTCATGAAAGATAAAACATATTTTTCATTCACCCCACACATTTTGCCATTTATCTATATGCTGTGGCTCCCGCTTTCTTAGCATCGCTTGCGTGCATGATGAAATTCAATATCTGAAGCAGGCTGTTTTCATCTTTATTGGTGAAGTTCAGCGTCATGTTCCATTCAAAGGCGTCATTTTTAAATTCGCCACCGTTGACTGAAAAATTTTCAAGCAGCTTTTTGGCTTCTGTGATAGTGGCGGCATCCATGTCACTGCCGGCCATCGTCGCAGGATCAATGGTCGCTGTCATCTGTTGGATGTCCATGTAAAAGCCGAAAGGATGACTGGTGAGCGACTCAAGTATAGCTGCGGGCATTTTTGCTGTACCACTGCCATTGACATAGGCTTTTGCGGCTTCAGGCGTTTTTGCGACCACCATATATTTAGCGTCTATCAGCAAAACAGGAGCATCATTGCCGCTATTGGCCATCTTATACAGTCCGCCGCCCTGGGCCTCCAGCACCTTATTGCTGAGTGCAAGCTGAAGCAACTTATCAAGGTTTTCTTTCTTATTGATCTTTGCCACAACAACATAGTCGGCGGTAGTGCTTGTAGATGTATGGGCAGGCACCGGCATGCCGAATGCAGTATCGGCAGGCACCTCTTTGGATGTCACTCTGAAATTACTCACATTAAAGCCAATATCGCCGGTATAAGCACCCAAGATCTCATCAACAGTTAAACCCTGCGAAGAAAGTGCCACATTGGCGAGACCCAGTGTATTGGTCTTTTCCAACAGATCCTTAAGGCCCCTGGTAGAAAGATGCAGGGCGAAAACCATGTCGAGATTAGAGGTTGCGAGCTTTGTTACCATCTCTTTATCGGCAGCGCCCGAGCCCATCTCCTTAGAAATTTCCTTCAGTTCCTGGGACATGTAGTTCTTCATTTCTGCTTTCAGGCTGCCCTTATCGAAATCGAGCGCTGCAGTCACGGCGGCGTCCTTCCAAAGGCTATTGGAGAAATTCAGTGCAGATAAATTGGTGCCTTCCTTGCCCATGTAGCCATTCATCATTTCCTCATAGTTGACCCAAAATGCGATATCATGCCCATCTTTCTGCAAAGCGAGGAATCGTTTATTGCCGGTCAGGTTTCCGTCTTTAATACCCGGCACTTCGAAGGCCCGGGCAATATCTGCAGCTAGGTTTGCCTCATCAGCCGCAGATGCCTGTCCAGTACCACCGGAAAGGCTGTCGGAGATCGCAACATACTGGTTTTGCTTAGGGGCATAGTCAACTATTAGAACCTTGCTATCCCAACCAGCATAAAAACCCTCTGTAATAGCTGCCTCCTTTCTACTTCCCACGTCCTTTATATTGATGCCCTGGAAGTTCTTTTTTATAAAGGCCTCCCATTTTGCGCTGCTGCTCAGCGGCAAGAGCATAGTAATACTTTGGCCTGCGCCTATTTTTTCGTTTTTTAGGGTGTAGAGATACAGCATATTGGTGAAATCGATGCCGGCATCCTCAATACCCTTAACAGCACCTTTTTGTTCGGGACGGGCCTTCCACTCGTCGAATATCTTGCTGCCCGTAATGGCGCTCCACGCGATCTTTTTGCTCATCGAAACCAGATCGACACTCATAACTGCCGTAGCGTTTTTGGGAATATATTTGGCGTGGTCTGGTATGTGGTGACAAGCCGCCAACAGCAACACAAAACAGCTGAGAATACTTAGAGGAAAGAGACGTTTGCGCATAAGGGAATTGTTTTGATGCAGAAAGATAGTTCGTATTAATAAAAATCCCACACTTTTTTGTAAGTGTGGGATAAATTTGAATATCTGTATCGTAAAATGAATGAAAGTTACAAGCCCATTTAGAAAGGCAAATCATCAGAGCTTTCGGGGGAAGGGTTGTAAAAGGCTGTCGGGCTGTTATTGTCGTTGTAGGCGGGCATAGCCTGTGCTGCAGCCATGCTGTGGCCCTGCGAACCGGCAGTGCCAGGCTCTATGCGCCATGCGTCAAGATTAGTGATATAGTTCACTTTTCCATCGCGTTCCCAGCGGTTGCCTTTGATATTGAAATTCACTTTTACCATATCACCTTCTTTATAACGATCGAGCAATTCGCATTTGTTTTGTACAAGCTGCATTTTAGCGTAGTTGGTGTAGGTGTTTCCGTTGATGTCTTCCGTCAGTTCAAGTACAAATTCGCGTTTTTTAAAGCGGTCGCTCACAGTTTGGGTATCGTATTTTGCTAATAGCTTCCCTGTTACTTCGAAACTCATTGGTAAAGATTTAATAATTAAACAAATAAATAACGTCTGATCTACAAAGATAGTTTATCCAGTTAAGGTAATAAAAAAAGCGCCCATCAAGGGCACTTTTTATGAAAAAATTACGGGAGGCTGATGGGGATCGAACCCACGACCCTCAGAACCACAATCTGATGCTCTAACCAACTGAGCTACAGCCTCCGTGTCCGTTTCGGGGAAGCAAAGGTAGTTTTTTTGAATTAATCGGCCAAGAAATCGACTATAATGCAATGACCCTTGTAAGAGCAGATTTTAAAGGCCTTTTATTTTAACAAGTTCCGAATGCCAAAGCGATTATATTTGCGCTCTAATTTACGTTTATGATCAAACGAATAGCCCTGCTGGCCCTGCTATTGTGCAACGGGATGTGGGTATTTGCCCAGGATGTTGATAAGAACAGCGACTCGAAAACCGAAATACAGAAGCCATCGCGGGACTTTGTAATGCTTCAGTTTGGCTATACGGGCTGGCAAAACAAGCCTGATAGTGTGAAGATGGGAGGGTTCGGTCATAGTTTCAATGCCTATGTGTGCTATGACTTCCCCATTGCCAAGTCGAATTTCAGTTTTGCGGCAGGTATTGGTATCAGCACCAGCGCGGTGTACTTCAAAAAGCAGGCAAACATCACCAATGATACGGGTAACAGCGCAGTGATACGCTTTGTGGATACAAGCGGCCTGAAAAGGGATAAGCTGACAACAGCCTACTTGCAGGCACCCTTTGAGCTGCGCTTTTTTGGCAACAAAATAAACCGCAATAAAGGCTTTAAGGCTGCAATAGGATTGCAGGTAGGCACTTTGTTGGGCGCGCATAACAAGTATGTCTACACAATACAAGGCACGAATACAAAAGTGAATGAGAAAGTGAGCACCCGCCGCTTTATGAATACCTGGGAGTTCCAGGGAACGGCACGGCTGGGCTGGGGCAATTTTTCACTATTCGGATCTTACAATCTTACGTCGTTATATAAGGAAAATAAAGGACCGCAGGTTGTGCCGTTTGCCCTTGGCATTTGCATAACCGGACTTTAATAAAATATTTTAGCCGTAAAAAAGCCCCGCCATTCGGCGGGGCTTTTTTTTACTTCGGTTCGCTAAAACGTGCATCGTGTGTAAAGGTTTCGTCCGAAAGCGTTTTCAGAAAGCTGATGATATCGTCTTTGTCCTGGTCGCTCATGCTGATGCCATTTTTAACTAATGTATCTACATTGGGCCATTGGTATATGCCGCTACGGTAGTGTTCTAACACACCGTCGAGCGTTGTGAAGCGACCATCGTGCATATAAGGCTCGGATAATGCAATGTTGCGGAGCGATGGTACTTTGAACTTGTACCTGTCTGCGGGGTCGTTGGTGATGTGTATTCTGCCAGAGTCATTAAGGGTAGGGTCAAGGGCGAGGCCATTGTTGCGGAATGAGTTGTCGGTAAAAAGCGGTTCCGTATGACAGGCCGTACATTTTTCCCTGAACAGGCTAAGGCCATGCAGTTCCTGTTGTGTCAATGTGCCGCCACTCTCGCCACGAATATACTTGTCATACCGGGAGTTGTCGGATACCATAGAGGCCATGAACTGCGCCAGCGCCTTGAAGATACGTTGTGAGTTAATTGTGTCGCTTCCGAAGGCGCTGTTGAACATCGATTTATAAGTATTGTCGGCTGAAAGTTTAGTGATCACTTCAGGTATCGTCATGTCCATCTCAACTGGGTTCTGAATGGGATTGATGGGCTGATTCTCAATATTGTTTACGCCCCCGTCCCAGAAAAAGGAGGTGAGCCAGGCCGCATTGAATATAACGGGAGTGTTGCGCCTGCCAAGCAGGTTGTTAATGCCGTGACTCACGGGATGATCGAGGTGGGCAAACGCTGCAAACTGCTGGTGGCAACTGGCACACGATATCGTGTTATCCCTTGAGAGGCGGGTATCGTAGAACAGTTTACGGCCTAACTCGAAGCCACTTTGCGTGAGGGGATTGCCTGAAAATGTATAATTAGGCTGCGGCCAACCAGCAGGTATCGAAAAAGAAATGTTACGGGAGGTATCGGGCACTTTTAGCTCTACCGAAGGATCGGGCTTACAGCCGGGCAAGGACATTATGCCTATCAAGCCAACAGTTAATACCAGTATCAATAACTTTCTCATCAGGTTATTTTAATATCCGGTAGCTACAGGCCCGCATAGGTAATAGTGAATAAATTGGCGTAGTTGTCAGCGAGCACTTTCACCTGGTCACCTGTACTGGTTAACAGGTAGAAAGTTGAAAAGTCGATCTTATTAGGCGACTTAAACATGGCGAGCACATCGGCGGTGAGGTGAACGTGCGGCGTGTTATTTTGCGTGACAGTAATAGCCTGGGGTAAGGCAATTTTGATATTCCTTACGGCGGTGTTGCGTCCGTCGAAGCCCCCACAATGAAAAGCAATGTTGCCCCCCGGAGCTTTTGGCGAATGACCCTCGAGCTTCAGCATGATATAGCCCGTGTTCCAGTCCCAGAACATGCCATTCAGGGGATCGAGTGCGCCGGTTTGCGCGCCGGACGTGTTGCGGAGCCTGTCAACACCGATCATAAAAGAGATGGTGTCGTAAGACGCGGCCGGAATATCGATCATATCGAAGCTGCGGGTAGACTCATCGTTTTGCTGTACCAGGTGGTAGCTCTCAGTCTCGGTGTAAGAAGCACCGTTTGGCCCTGTCAGTACTACATTGCTGATATAATAATTGAATTTAGACACCGTAAACGAATCGCCGTTCTCATTGATATACCATTGATTGTTCAGATTGAGCGAGCTGGCGCCTACATTGTTGAAAAACTCGAGCTTCACCTTACCCGGCAATGTGCTGCCTGAAACAGGCAAAGGCTTCTTTTTACAAGAAGATGCAAGAGCCATCATCAGGACGAGACAGCTTATTTTGATTAATGTGCTTTTCATTATTTACATTTTTATTGTTTGTTGTTGGTGGGTTTCAGATATTTAGCCGGCCTGGCGAGGAAGGCCCTTTTACAGCCTTCGCTGCAAAAGCGTAAGGTGTAGTTTTGATACACAGTGCTATCGGTCCAACTGCTATCAACTGGCATTCCGCAGACGGGATCAGCTGCTGTGATATCAGCTGTGCCGGCGGGTCGGACAGCAGGCATCCCCGATCCGGTGGCGGGTGCAGACTTCTCTCCCTGTCCTGAACACGAAGATAGATAAAAAATAGCGAGTATAATGATGCTTATTCTCATTGCTTTATTCATTAAGGTTGGTATTGAAAATAGATGTCCTTTTCGGCTTTTTTGCCATCATGGTCTATAGCAATAATTATCGCAAGTTTGTAGACAAGTGCAGTGCTGGCCGTATTGACCCACTTGTCGCGAATGCTGAAGTGGTCGTCATGCACATGCTGTGCATCATCATAAACTACGAATCCGCTGGCCGTATCTGTAATTTTCACTTCATAACCATGTAACTCTGTGGCATAACTAATGTCTGCATTCATGAATACCGTATCGCCACTGTGGTATGCCGTAGCGCCGGTAGGCGATGCGATGGTGATGCTCACATCGGATGGTGTGGCTGCATTGTTGTCTTTTTTCTGGCAGCTTGCAATTGCAATAGTTGTTGCAATGGCCGCTATAATCAATCTCATCTGTTTTGTTTTTTAAAAAAGTATAAATATTCCTACATTTATCTTCCCCCCTGCATTGACATATCCCGCACCATAATATTGGCTGAGCGGCAGCTGGTAGTTAATCCTTAGGCCAAACTGCCGGTAATAAGTCTGCACACCCAGGTCTGCATACAGGAGGTAGCCTCCACTCTGCTCATTCAGCCACTTTTTGCTATAGTTATCATAGTCGTGCAGGGTATAACTATAGCGCAGGCCCGCTTGCGGCAGAAAGGTAATATTAGCGGCCGGCTTAGGCGAATAATAAGCCAGTAATCCTGCATTGAGCCTGTTGCCGTACTTAAAATCGTGCTTGTTGGCTGTGGTAAATGTATAGGCAGCATCAAGATTAAGGCCGAGCTTTTTGTACCTGACCGTGTAGTTGCTATTTATGATAAAATCCCACGAACCCGTGCCCGGCTGCAGGTTGGGCAGGCCCAGCCTGTCGGGCGCCGTGATCCCCATGTTGCGGCCAGTAGGAAGCTTGAGCCCCGCTCCAGCAATAAGCTGATGGCCCCAGGAGTTACCCATTCCTTTGTCGCTGATCATAATGCGATCAAGCAAGAACGAAATATCGCCAAGCCCTGAAGTAGCACTGTGTGAGGTATCCGAGTGATCGCGGTTAAAATGATAGGGAACGAAAGCGAAAGCCTGCAGACGCTTGCCGATATTATACCTGCCCCATGCCTGTACGGTGTTGTAATAGTCTGCAGCATGTTCATCAGGTAATCCCTCAAATAGTGATGGATGTGTGCTGCTGAAACTACTGTACTCGTATTGGAGACCGGCAAAGTTCCAATGAAGCTGCGGAAGCAAACCAAGATATTGGTTGCTTGCAGAGCAGCCGCAAACGTCGCAGGCTGACGCGTGCATTTGGATTGTGAGCAGCAAAAGTGCGAGAATGGATCTTTTCATCAGGAAATTATTGCTCGTAAGTAAACATGTACGGTATGTTGTTGATAATAGTTGTGGCAGGGGCGGAGGAGTTGGCCGCAGCCGTGGTGATCGACAAATTCGCCAGATCATTGAGCCGGATGCCGTTGAACAGTTTGTTGTAATCGATTGTTAGATGAATGTATTCTTCAATGTCTTTTTTAAAGCTGTATACCGGACTATGATCAGGCAGATCCACTTCTTTGTACGCAGTTGTGGTGCCCAGCTTATAGGAGAATGGTTTCATCTGAGCTTCTGTTCCCATGGCATTAGTGGTGGTGTCAATGGTGCCACTGAAAAGCAGGTAGATGTAACCGCCAGGTTGGGAGGTAGCATTGTACCACATTTCCGAATGGTTGAGGTCTGTATTTGCAGAGGCGTCCAGCGAATTAGTCGCATCGTCGAGTCCTACGTGGAAGCGTACCGATTTATAAGTGCCGACCGGAACTTTACCTAATGAGTATGTCTCTACTTCCTGCGTTTTAAGGATGACGCGCCCGGGAATATCATAGGTATTGCCATCTGTTTTGATAAGTTGAATGTGTGAAATATAGAGCTGCGTAACTGTGGCTGAAATTTTGCGACCTACGCTTGTTTCGTAAACCTCACCATAGCTCTCAACCTCGTTGGTATCGAGATTAGTGTGAAGGTGCAAATATAGATTGGTGCTGTCCACCGGAGTTATAGAACCGGGATCATGTTTTTTGCACGAGGTATTAAATATCATTATTGCCGCGATCAGCAGCATGCAAAGTTGCTTCATGTTTAATATAGTTTTTTGTTTTAAAATAGTCCGGCTTATGCAATGCAGGTGAGATTGCATAAGCATTGCTTACGAAGTATTAGTCGGCAAGAGCGGAAATCGATACCACTATGGGCTATACACTAACAAAAATCTGAGGGAGGATGGAAAATACTCAGCGGGAAAAGACGGTCGTGCATGTGTTGCATGCGCGGATTGTGCTGCTTTAATATCGAAGCAAAATGTTCGGGTAAATAAAAGCTTTGCGAGGGGATGAATTCGGCTATCTCGATCTTTGTGAGCTTGCAGGGCGCTTGCTTACTATTGGCCTCATTGCCATCTTCTGCTTTTTTCAGCTGCTTGCGTAAGTAGCATTTACCACAGCACTTCATTTGTGGTTTATCGCGATTTTCGCAAAGGTTTTTTGCGATGTACTCTTTATTGAGTTCATACCAGCCAATGATGGCCATCTTCACCATAGTCTGGAAGCTAAGGCTGAACATGATCAGTATGGCGATAACCGTGCGCACAGTGTAAAATTAATGAAGAAACGCTAACTGATGAGACGATTTTCGTCATCATTTCCTTTTGTGCGAAGGATGGCGTACCAATGTGTTGGCAGTTAGCCATTTAAGTGGAATAAAAAAAGGCCGCTCCCGGAGCGGCCTTAAAAGAATATCAATAGCAAGATTACCTGATCAGGCTAAAGTTGCAATAAGTAGTAATGTTAGTAGTGCTTGTCTGGCTGAAGTCAACGTGAATAACGTTGTTAGTGAAAGTGCCTGAACCGGAAACCTGGATACCGTTAGGCAGCAGTTGGTTAGGGATGGTCAATGTGCTGTTAGCGCAGTTGATGTCAGCATATACCTGGTAAGGCATGTCAGCAAAGTTTGTGAACACGATCCTGTTAGCAGCAGCAGTAGAGGTAGTCACATTATCAGTGTACTGATAGTTAGTGTTGTTACCGCAACCTGTGGTGCCCTGGCTCCAGAAGCCGAGAACGCCGCAATTAGCAGGAGTTAAGATGTGCAGGTTGAAAGTGTAAGTCCTGTCACCAGTCTGAGAGCCATGAGCTATCAGTTTGATAGAGTAGTTACCCGGAACGCCGTAGTGGTCAGTAAATACAACAGTAGCGTTGTAGTTAGGTGTACCGCTTGTAGGGTTAAGATCGGCGGTTACCCCTGCAGGTAAACCCCAGATAGATAAAGTAACCATTTCCTGTATTGGGCCTGAATACTGTACTGTCAGGGCAAGCTGGTCGTCCTGTCCTTGCTGAATGGTTACATCATGGAGACCATTAACAATGTAGGTTGTAGGATTGCTATTAGTACTTTTCCTACAAGCTGAAAATGCAACGCAAAGCAGCGCAAATAGTAGATAAGCTTTTCTCATAAAGTTGTTTTTAAATAATTATCGGCGTTAAAAATAATATTCTCATTCCTTACTTGCAACAAAATCCGCTACTTCTTTCGTAAAAATAATAGAATTAGCGAAAAAAAGAAAAGTGCAGGGTAAAATTCAGGCGATTACCAGGGTGAAATGAGGCCTGTTATTCACTGAGAGACCTCACTGTAAAGGTTTTTAGCTTAATGTAAGCCTTTAGTGCGCCCCCATATTATAAATAATCTGCGCACGTCATTAGGATTTTGGGAGAAGCATCCACAATACTTTTCAAGTCACAGGTCTGCATCAATAGGCAGAGGATATGGACACAGGCTAACGATAATAGGCGCATAAAATAAACCAATAGGGAAAATACATGTACGTACATACATTTGCTGAAAAGAATCAAAACGACTAGAAGATGAAACAAATCATGTTGGCAGCTACAGCTGCACTGTTGATGATCGCCGGAAATGCGGCAGCAAAGAAATCGCCCGAAAAGACACCGAAAAGTGTCGCCACGAAATGGAAAGCCGACGTAACCCATTCAAGCGTCAAATTCACGGTAACCCACTTAACAGTTTCCGAAGTAGAAGGCAAATTCAAGGTATTTAACGGAACAATAGACGCTCAGACAGCAGATTTCAACAATGCAAAAGTGGAATTTAGCGTAGATGTAAATAGTATCAATACCGATGATGAAAACAGGGACAAACATCTGAAAAGCGACGATTTCTTTAATGCGGAAAAATTTCCGGCTATGCGATTTACAAGTACAGCGTTTCGTAAGGTAAAAGGGAATATTTATTACCTTGAAGGTAACCTGACTATAAGGGACGTAACAAAAAAGGCAAAGTTCGCGGTGTTATATGGCGGCACGGTGAAGGACCCCTACGGCAATATAAAAGCCGGTTTCAAGGCCACCAGCAAAATAAGCCGTAAAGAATATGGGCTGAAATGGAATAAGCTGACCGAGATGGGGGGTGCCGTGGTAGGCGATGAAGTGAACATTATTTTGAACATCGAATTCGCTAAACAGCAGTAACAGGAATAGTTAAGTTGACACCCGTAAGACCCGCAGACCGCGGGTCTTTTTATTAATAAAACCGGCATAAGTGGTAATTTTCGTACCTTTGCACAAAGTTTGACTTATGAGCGACAAAAGAAAAGTGTTTAACAAAGCTAAAGAGCTCCATTACAAACTTGGCGGTGATAAAGCACAGGTGCCGGTTACGAGGATCGCCAATGAGCTGTCGCTGAGCTACGACGAGGTAAAAGAGCACCTTGCTATGCTCAAAACCCTCCGACTCATAAAATACCACGACGAGACAACGCAGGAGGCCGTACAGGTGACCAAAGTAGGTCTTTCCACTAAAGTAGGTTAAGCCAAGGGCTTTTAAATCCGCTGCCACAATTACTCTAAGGTAAACTGAGCGATAGCTCCATGGGCAGGTGCAATCCAGAGCTATCTTATAGCCTGCGGTATGCCCTCAAACACCGGTTTGGCATTAAAATAAAATCCGCCTATCTGGTCCGAATTGGTTGCGATGCCGAGATAACTACAGTTATTGCCGGCCAGCTGGGCGCTACCTTCATATTGGTAGCCCAGCATTTTGATCATTGCATATTCATCGGGGAGAGATATAACGTGAAAGGCAGTTTCTTTGTGGAGGCCATCGCCGGTGGAAAGTATGGTGAGTGCGATCTTCCTGATTTTCTCAAGGTATACGTTTTGCGTAGTACTATCGCCAAGCTCTTTGCTGGCTATGTAAACAAGATTCAGTTTTTTGAGGTCAAACGGAAACTTTTCGAGATAATTTTTGCTTTCTTGCACGATATTGCGCAGATCTTCCGTGTGTAGCTCATCCTGGGAAAATATCTTCCTGATATTTTCATCCTCGATCTCAAAGCCTGTTAAGGGGTTGTACTGCTTCTGCAACGGGTAGCCATAATATAACATGGCATATTCCCTGAGGCTAAGCGTGGTGTCGTTATTATGATAGCGCTGCATTAGCTTAGGGTAATAAAAGGCTGAATTCGGGTCGTGTGTCATCTCATTTATTGAGGCATAATCGGGCACTTTATAATCATCGTCATCGCCCTGGGCGAAAAGCGCAACCGGCAAAAGGAAAAGAGCCAAAAGAAATATCGTCCTGCACATAAAACCATTCTTTAAACATTAACAATCTCAATACCGTCCTATCTACATAACGTAAACTCGCCGGTTTTGGATATGTGGTAAAATACCTTGCCATGGAATATAATGTTCCTTCTTACTTTTGGTGGGATGAACGTGGTTAACAATAAAAAGGACTTCAGGTATGAGATAGCGCTGGAAAGCGGTGAATATGCCTACTTGCAATACAGGTGGCTAAAGGGGAACATGGTGTTAATGCACACGTTCGTACCTAAAGAAGACAGGGGAAAAGGTTATGCGACCGTGATCGTTAAGGCAGTTTTTGAAAGCCTGCGGCAGAAAGGTTTAAGGGCAGTTGTATACTGCCCATTTGTTGCCAAATACCTGGAGACTCACCATGAGTATGATGACGTAGTGATACGGGCTTAGTTATCGTTCTCGTCAGACAGTTTCTTTTTCATTTCCAGAATATCCAGTTCCAGGTCGGCAAGGCGGTGATAGACCTCAGCCGGTTCACTGAAATCGCTGCTGATGCGCAGGCGGCCGTACCATATTTCGATCACGTCTTCCGGGTTTATCTCCAACGTAGGATAATCATGACGGTGAAGTACAGTGTCCGATTTCAGGTATATTTTACCGCGTTCTTTGATACGGTTCAGCACCCGTTTTACGGTGATACCCCCTCTGTGCACAACTACATGTACCCTGTTGTCGCGTATGTCGTCGAGCGTATCGACCCATTCGCCTATAATGCGATCGCCATGCAGGATATTTGGGGCCATCGATACACCTTCTACCTCGAACATGCGATAAGTAGCATTGTTCAAGCCCGGGAGCCGGAAAGTGGGCAGAGTCTCCATATATTCCGGATCGCCATAACCTAACAGATAGCCGGCTCTGGCCTTTACAGGTACGTATAATATATTATCCTCGCCGCTGCTATCTACTGTTACTACCTGCGGCACCCCGAGATTAGGGGTATGGAGGGCCACCACTTTAGCGTCATATCCCTGATTTTTAACAAGGGTCAGGCCATCTTTTTCCAGATTGTTTGACAATATCTGGTCCACCGATATGTCAAAGTATTTGGCAAATGTGGATAAGGTTTCCAGGCTGGGTTCACTAACACCCGCCTCATAATTAGCAATAGTGGTTCTTCCGATATTAACCTCTGAGCTAAGCGCATCTTGGGTTTTCCCCGCTTTTTTCCTAAGGAATTTCAAGTTTTGGGCAAAATAGATCATCATAGACTAAAATTATTTTTTCCACAAAATTTGTATTTGTCAAAAAAATTGGAATAAATTTGTGTTGAAATTGATGGTTTTGACATCAAAGGTAACAACAAAAAAGTAATAATGCCAAAAAAATTGTCGTAAACATATAAACAGTATACAAAAAAATAAACCGAGAGCTATGAAGCAGTATCAGAAGGAACAAGTACGGGAAGCATTAATTAGGTATATGGCCGGATTTGCAACACAAAGAGCAGCAGCAAGGAGCCTGCAGGGCATCAGCCCTTCAATGCTATCGCTGGTAAAAAATAAACGCTGGCAAAGCATAAGCGATATACAATGGCAGCAATTGGCAAAGCAGGTGGGCTTTTACAGCGGCAATGAATGGCAGGCGGCGGACACCAGCGCACACCTGCTGCTGCGCATCTTGTTTAATGATGCGCAGTATAATGCTATGGCATATGCTGTAGCGATGGGCAGCGGTATGGGCAAAACCTTCTCAGCCATGCGTTATACGCGTGAGAATGATTATGCACATCATGTGGCCTGCACTGAAGATATGAATAGGAAGACATTTCTGCAGGCACTTGCCAAAAGTCTGGAGTTACCTGTTGCGCACACAGTGGAGGAAATGATGGGAGATATTATTAATACACTAAAAGGCAATGACGAGCTGCTGCTGGTACTCGATGATGCGCAAAAGTTAAAAGACCGTGTGCTACAGTTTGCAGCCACCCTATACAGGCACCTGGCAGGGCGTTGCGGTATAGTGCTGCTGGGCAATGATGAACTACGCATGCGTATAGTGGAAGGCGTGCGACTGAACAAAGAAGGCTATGAAGACATTTATAAAAATATAGGCCGCCGCTTTATAACACTGGGAAGGCTTAATGAAAAAGATGTGGCGCTGGTGTGCAGGGCCAATGGCCTGCACAATGACGGCAGCATTGCCTGTATAACAGATGCCTGCGGCAGCAACCTGCACTATGCCACAAAAATGATCAACGAATACCTGACAAAAAATAACACCCACAGCATAATTAATGAACCAGCTAAAAAAGAATTATTATGAGCTTAGCAACACAGATCAGTACAGCGCGGTATATAGGCCGCGTAGCCGAACAGAAGATCAACACTAACACAGGAATGCGCATTAGCCTCATGCTCTTCCCCCGAGATGCAGAAAGGGAAAAACCGGAACATATGCTGCGCCTGATAGCGAATGCACTGAGCGCCGACTTTGAAGAGTTTAAAGCCAAAACGCGCAAGCGCGATATAGTGGAACTGCGCTTTATAGGGGCACTGCTGCTGCGGAGGTTTTATCCGCAGGTAACGCTGAAACAGATCGGCTTGCTCTTTGGAGGGCAAGACCATACCTCGGTTATAAATGGGATAAGCCGCGCCTATGACCTGCTTGAGACCAATGACATTATTTTTTGCACCAAATACAATAAAGCGTTAAACACTGTGAACCTATGGCTAAAAGAGCAATAAGAGTAGGCCTCCGACTCAACTATGAACGACTGGATGCGATGTATAAAGCCTGCAGCAGCATGGCTGAAGATTTTACTCCGACAGAGGAGCATGAATATTTGCTGCTCACACACCTGCTGGAGATGAAAAGAAAAATGGAAGCCATGCTGCTGCGCAACCAGGGCTTATATACCCTGAACCTGACAGCGCCGGAGGCCCTCGCCTTTAAACAGGTATGGGAGATATGCGGGCGCTACCAGGACCGGTATACACAAGTAGTAGTAGGCAGCCTGGTGAAAAAAGTGACGGAAATGAATGCAGATAAAATTGCAGAGCCCCGTAAAAAAATAACAAAGTAACAAACGACGACTATTATTCTATACGTCTTAATATAATGGCACGATTTTCAAAAACCTTAAAAAAGGTGCGGAACCGTTAAAAAATTGAGGAAACCGCCACAATTAAGACGAGATAAAAGTGAAGACAGACTATGAACAAGAAACAAATAAAACACGATATGCTGCTCAATTTTATGATGCATTCGCATACGGCAAAAAAGCAAAGACGGAAGCCCGCCCTTGTAAACCTGCTACAAAAACTTATTGTAATAGTATTACCATGATCGTCCCTGTGGCATGGTTTTTAATCACTGTGTAATGCGCTTACCGCCCGGTAAGCAGATTTTCGAACGATATAAATTAAGCTTATGAGCAAGACAGTTTTTGTAGCCGGAAAAGTATCTGGACTCCCCGAAAACCAGGTACGTGATAAATTTGAACGTGCAGCTGCCGAATTAGAGGCTCAAGGTTATGTAGTGCTCAGCCCTATAAATGCTGATGATAGGGAAACCGATTGGGAAGGCACACTACGCAACAGTATAAAGACCATGCTAAATTGCGATGAAGTACACTTACTGCCTTGCTGGCAGGAAAGCCGCGGCGCGCAACTGGAGCGTGACATTGCTCTCAGGCTTGGCATGAACGTAGTGTATCATTAAACAAATAACCTGTTAAACATACGGTATTGCATAATAGCGATACATCTTAAACCCCGCCATAGGCGGGGTTTTCCGCGCTTTATATACCAGCATGTGTTTGTTAATCGCTTGTTAGCCGGTTACAAACGTGGGGTTAACAGGTGCCAAAAATTTCGTTAGTGTCTGCCGCCGCGGCATCTTTGCACTGTCAAACGAACAAAGACACAAACAAATTAAAAACAAACAAAAAACAATAGAAATGAAAAAGATCATCATTATCGCCGCCACACTTTTCACAGGCCTCGCGGCACAAGCGCAAACAAGCACTACCGCTTCTCAGACCGTTAACCTGGTACTGACGAATGCCATCGACATGACATTTACTGCTAACGGCAACGCAACCGGTCCGCTGGTGAGCATGCCCTTCAACACTACCAATGATTATGCAAGCGGCGTTACTTCATCTGCACAGCAGCTGAAAGTAAGGTCTAACAAGAACTTCAACGTAACTGTAAAATCGAGCGCTACCAACTTCAGCTACACCGGTACTACTACTCCTGCACCTACCATGCCCGTGAGCGGCGTACTGGGACTGGAAGTGAGCGCCAATGGTACAGGCGGCAGCATCGTATCGCCATTCAGTGCAGCAGCCTACTCAACTATCACATCAAGCAACCAGAACCTGCTGAGCAACGGCACTTATGGTGGCAACCAGACCTTCTCGGTAATGTATCAGGCAACACCGGGCTGGTCATATCCCGCAGGCACTTACGCAGTAGACGTAGTGTACACCGCAACTCAACAATAGGATCTTTTTCATCCTAATAAACCAAAGGCCCCTTTTGGCGAGGGGGCCTTTTTATTTTGTGAAAAATTAAATAAAACTACCGGAAAGAATGCTGCAGCTGAGCTACATCGAAGGGAATACCCTGCTGAGCAAGGAAGCTGCGGAGGTCGGTATAGGTTAGCCATTTTTGATTAGAAACTGACGCGCTGAAGACAAGCACATCGTACTTGTGCTCCTTGTAGAAGCTAAGCGCCCCAGCCGCATTTCTGCCCTCGGCGTAGTAACGGCTAAAGATCCATTTGTTAACATCTTCGAAGGGCGCAACCACTACGCTTATAATGGGAGACCATGAATTGGACTGCGAATAAGGCTTGCCAACAAGGTGTTGGAAATCAACACAGAGCGCTTTTGCTTCCTGTAAAGTAAGTGGTTCATTCTTCATAAATACTGAAAGGCTATCTATAAAAATAATAAAAGAAAATCCTGATAAGGCAATAAGTCCACACAAAAATTTTTTGCCCATCTGTAGCTTGTAAAACTATGCCATGCAAAAAGAGGCGGCTTTGGGCCACCTCTTTAAAAATATCATATTTCTGAATAGCTAAAGGCGGAATCGAACTCCCAAAGTAAAGGGGAAATAGAACAGCATGTAATGCCTGTTGGCATCCGCAAAACGGCGGTCATTGGTCGTCACATTGGCATATTTAGGAGCGAATTCTGCATTGAGACCGAAAAGGTCAGAGAAGTAATGAGTATAGCCCACCTGCACGCCAGCAATGAAGCCTGTGCCTGGCGCCATATTGATCTGCGAAGCGTAAGGGACACCGTTATACGACTTGTAAATAGTGCCGCCGTCATTAATAGTGAATACGGCCCCAAACGAAACACCCGCATAGATATCAGCCTTGTTAAAATAACGATAGGGGCTGTATATAGGGAATAGAATATTGGCGTGCGGCATAATGTGAATAGCTGCATCAGCAAAATTGTAAGTTACTTTCTGGTCGCCATAGCTCTGCGTTTCGGGGCCTATAATATGCCAGCTCCTGTCGTATGTTTTCCAGGTAGTGCCGCCTGCGTCAATGCCTACCTCGAAGCGATCGCTCAGAGTATAGTCGGCTTTTATAGAGACGTATGGCGCCCATGTGGCATTAGTGCCGGTATATTTGGTCCACCTGGGAATGGACGTCGTGCTCACCCCTCCGTCGATACCCAAAATAAACCTGTGTTCGGGCTGAAAAGTCTGTGCGGACAAAGAGCCCCACGTGAGCAATGCACACGTAACGAGTAATGAAAACTTCATAAATTTATTCTCGTTTTGAAAATATGAACCAAATCTAAGTATTTTTTGCTGTCGTAGGTAGTAAACAGGTCAATTTTCGGTCCCGATTAAGATAAAATTTATATGAAGGTGGGCTTTGCGATATATAATTGCGGAGAGCCGCAGCCTCTGTTTTAGTAATTTAGCAGTCAAAGCGACGGCATGCATCACCATCACGGCCACGATCATCACCATCACAGTGCCGCTGCACTGACCGGGAAAGCCTTTGTGGCAGGGATAGTGTTGAATAGCCTCTATGTAGCAGTGCAACTGGGCGCCGGAATAATAACCCACTCGGTGGCGCTGATGACAGATGCTGTACATAACCTGGGTGATGTAGCAACGTTGGGTTTGTCGTACGTAGCGCTGCGCCTGGCAAAAGTGAGGCCAACGGCACACTATACCTACGGATACAAAAAGACAACGGTGCTCGCGGCCCTGACGAATGCGGTGATCCTGCTGATCGCAATTGGAATACTGGGTTTTGAGTCTGTAGAAAGGCTAGGCAAACCTCAACCCATACCCGGTTTCACCGTTGCGCTTGTCGCAGGGCTCGGCATAATGGTCAATGCAGCCTCAGCATTTTTCTTTTTTAAGCATAAAGATGGCGAACTGAATGCTAAGGGTGCTTACCTGCACCTGCTGAGCGATGCATTGGTTTCGTTGGGAGTGGTTGTCGCCGGTATTATTGTGAACTATACAAAATGGTATTGGCTGGATCCTGTAGTAAGTATTATTATCCTGGCGGTAATACTTTACAGCACATGGTCGCTGATGACGGACAGCTTGCGAATGTCGCTGGACGGTGTGCCAAGGGATGTAGACATAGAGATGATAGAAAATATGATAGCCGGTGTGAAGGGAGTTGAACAACTTCATCATACGCATATATGGGCGATGAGTACTACCGAAAATGCGTTAACCACTCACGTGATACTCAGTGAAGCCCTGAGTTTCGATGAGAAGATGAAGGTGGTGCATGAAATAAAGCATCGGCTGCAGCATAATAATATAATGCATGCCACAATCGAAATAGAATCGACTGAGGTACCCTGCGAAGATGAAGAGTGCTAAGGGCGCTTTGTTTTTCCTTTTCTGAACCTTTTTTCCTGTTTTTGAAAATCATTCTATACCATTCATAATTTCTTTGCAGGCGTAAAAGAGAATTATGAGGAAAATTTTTATTCTGATCGTTGCGATCACGAGCTGTTTTGCGGCCAATGCCCAATATAGGACAGCGGCACAGCAACAGATCCTGACCAATGAAGATTCATTAAGCACAGGAGGAATTGCCTTTAAAAAAACCGTTATATCCGGTTATGGAAGTGCTTCTTACCAGCACGACTTTAACGCGCAACACTCAGTTGCAACGCTGGACCGGGCCGTACTTTTTGTGGGTCATAAATTCACCGATAAGATCGCATTCTTCTCCGAGCTTGAAATAGAGAATGCGATTGTGGCAGGTGATAAACCGGATGGTGAGATAGCCATGGAGCAAGCTTTCCTTAAATTCAACCTTAACCCGAGGAACTATATTGTTGCGGGTCTTTTCATACCACGCATAGGCATACTGAACGAAAACCATCTGCCCGTTAACTTTAATGGTGTGGAGCGTCCGCTGGTAGAGCAAATGGTAATACCCGCTACATGGAGAGAACTTGGAATTGGTTTTTATGGTTCCCTAAGCAGCACACCTCTTACTTATTGCGTGTCGCTGATGAACGGGCTGAATGCGGAAGGCTTTGAACACGGCACAGGCATACGTGAAGGCAGAGCTGAAGGCGGGATGGCAACAGCCAATAATTTGGCGTTGTCTGCAGCGGTGCAATACAGCATTGCAAATTTTAAAGTGCAGCTTTCCGGCTATATGGGTGGTACCGTGGGGTTAGGGCATCGTGGCGCCGACAGCCTGAACCTGAGCAGCGGGGCGTTTGGTACGCCGTTGTACCTCGGTGAGGCCGACCTGCAATATGCACTGGGTGGCTTTTCGGCCAAGGCGCTGGGCTGCTATATTTCTTATCCCGATGCCAATAGCGTGAACAAAGCTTACGACCACAATATAGCCAGCAATATGTATGGCGCCTATGCTGAACTGGCATATGATGTACTGCACCCTATGCATAAAAAAGCGCAACTCAACATCTTTGCACGTTACGAAGCATTTGACCTGAATTCGTCGATCCCGGCGGAAAGTGCCCTGATAGACGAGACACTGAAACAAACGCATTTGATAGCGGGCTTCGGCTACCTCCCTATCCCGAACGTAGTTATAAAAGCGGATGTGAGATTGATGCATACAGGAGATATGAATCCGGCGCTCAATATTAATCCTGCACCCAACGCATTGCCCTATAAAAACAACAATACATTCCTGAACATAGGCATAGGCTATTCATTCTAAAGATGGAGCGTAGAAAATTCATCAAATCCGGTTGTTCGTTTTGCCTGCTTGGCGCGGCAGGAATGCTACTACCCATGCTGGAAAGCTGCGGAACTGCGCAGAAAACAACGGTGTTTAAAACGCAGGCAAACGGCAACCGCGTGGAGGTGCCACTATCTCTCTTTGCTACAAGCAAGCTGCAACTGGTGCGCGCTAAAGGACAGTATTATGATATAGCCGTACAACAGCATGAGGACAAAACATACTCTGCATTGCTGCTGCGCTGCACACATATGGACAACCAACTGAACGTGCAAGGTAGCGGCTACCATTGCAGCCTGCATGGTAGCGAATTTGATACCAGCGGAAATGTAAGAAAAGGACCCGCAGAACAGCCCCTTAAAAAATATCCCGTAACCATAGAAAACGATAAACTCGTTATAAGCATCTAAACCAACAACATGAAGAGAATACTCTATACCACGATGGCGGTGGCGGTATTATTTGCTGCCTGCAATAAGAAGAAGGACACAACTCCAGGTACTGAAGTGCCGTTTACTGAAATGGAGCAGACCGTTCTCAATGACTTTACCAATAAAGTTGCAATATCGGGTTACAGCGATCTGAAAAATAAAGCGGATGCCCTTTATACAACGCTGAATACGTTGAACACGAGCACGACAGATGATAACCTGAACGCAGCGCGGGCAGCGTGGAAAGATCTGCGTACAACTTGGGAGCAATGCGAAGGCTTCCTGTTCGGACCGGTGGAGGACAATGACTATGATCCGAATATGGATACGTGGCCTACAGACTATCACCAAATGGACTCACTGCTCGCAAGCGGTAATGGTCTTACACAAAGTGATATACAAGCTGCAACATTATCACTGCGTGGATTTCACCCTGTAGAGTATATCATATTTGGCGTGGGCGGCAGCCGCACGGCAGCTGAAATAACTGCCCGCCAAAAGCAATACATGATAAGCCTTGCCGCCGACGTTCAGAATACCTGCCATGCCCTTTACGACAGCTGGGCCGGTGCAGGAAATTTTGCACAGAAAGTGACCACTGCAGGTAACGGCAGCGACAAATATGCACACAAGCAGGAAGTGTATCTTGCAATGATAGGTGCGATGACGGATATATGTGGTGAAGTAGGTGAAGGAAAAATGAAGGAGCCTTTCGGTACATCTGTTGCCACAGCTGATTCCAATATTGTAGAATCGCCATATTCCGGAAACTCGACACTGGATTTCAAGAATAACATTATTGGACTGAAGAACGTATATATGGGTATAGGCGATGGCAAGGGCCTCTGTTACCTGGTAGCATCGAAGAACAAGGACCTGGACAATCGGATACAAAACCAGATCAATACCGCTATCGCCGCGTTCGATAACATCACGCTTCCCTACGGGCAAGCGATCTACACACAACGCACGCAGGTGCAACACACAATGGACGCCCTTGAAGCACTGAAGGGCACACTGGAAGGAGACCTGACTACGTTCGCCAAACAATATATTACAGACTAAAGAGCAATAATTGGTGAGAAAGAAAAATCTGCTTGCTGTTGGTATCGCCTGCTTCATTACTGTATTCAGTATGTGCCGCAAGGCACAGCCATTTAATGATACAGGATATGACAGCAGGCTGAGTGGCGGACAGGCAACGGTTTTTGATGCAAGCTCGAAGGCCTTTACCCATATGATAGCTGGCCTTGTAGGAACTGACCTGAATGCGCATGAACGTGGGGATGTGGCCTTTGAACAAACATTTGTGTCGGCGCCGGCGCCAGTGTTTGGCGGATTGGGACCGGTATTCAACAATGTGTCGTGTATATCATGTCATCATAACGACGGCAAGGGTACACCAACGGCGGGAACCGTAACGTCGTCCTTATTATTGCGTATCACCAATGGGCTGACTGACGAACATGGCGGCCCTGCGGGTGTGGATGGTTACGGCGGCCAGGTACAGGATGTGGCGTTGTTTGGCATACAGCCGGAAGCGCATTGGGATATCGTTTATGCCGAGGTGCCTGTTACTTATCCTGACGGATCCACCGCAAGCCTGAGGAAACCGACCTACAATATGCAGAACGCATATAAGGCGATATCCGGGGGCTACTTTATTTCGCCGCGACTGGCACCGCCCGTATTCGGTTTGGGCCTGCTGGAAAATATACCAGAAGGGACTATCGCATCTTTTGCCGATGAGGCGGACAAGGATGGCGATGGCATCAGGGGGCATGTCAACTACGTGTATAATCCACAGACAAAGCAAACGGAAATAGGCAGGTTTGGGCTAAAGGCCAACACGCCGACCATTATGGTGCAGGTGGCAACCGCATACCAGCAGGATATGGGTGTTACCAGCATGGTGCGTCCGCAGGAGGCATCGTGGGGGCAAGCGCAATGTGCAGGCATAAGCGGAGATAACTACGACCTGCCCGATAGCACATTAAGGGCTGTGGCTTTTTATGTAAAGACACTGGCTGTGCCTGCAAGGCGTGACGTGGAAGATGCGGAAGTGAAGCGTGGTGAGGCGCTGTTCACACAGATCAACTGCAGCGGCTGCCATAGAACAACCGTACAAACCGGTATGGATGTGAATGTGCCCGCTTTATCGAACCAGCGAATACATCCTTATACCGACCTGCTGGTGCATGACATGGGTGATGGCCTCGCTGATGGCTATACGGATTTCCTGGCCAATGGCAGGGAATGGCGCACAACACCATTGTGGGGCATCGGTTTATTTGAAAAAACAAACGGCACACCATATTACCTGCACGATGGCCGCGCAAGAAGCATTGAGGAGGCTATACTATGGCACGGTGGTGAGGCTACGAATACGAAGAATAAATTCATGCAGCTCAACAAGACCGATCGTAACGCTGTGATCAGGTTCCTGAGGTCTTTATAGCTTTTATTCCAGGAAACAGTATTGTAAACAGCCGGTTAAGCGCTTTTAAAAGAAGCGTTAAGCAAGGCTGTTTTTTTTGCAAAGGACGTTTCGCGTTGCATCTTTGTGTCATCAAAGCAAACGAACAAAAACACTCAAAATAAAACACCATGCAAAAGATACTCTTCTTCGCCGCTATTTTAAGTTGCTTAGTAATCGCTGTCAATATATAATTACACAGTACCCCTCTCCCCTGTAAATAGACAAAAGCAAAGAGCCGTTCAACGGCTCTTTTTTATGCAACGATAATACCGATCAACAAAAAAGCCCCGCCGAAGACGGGGACTTTTCACTATACAACCTATGAAAATTATTTCGTGTCGGTCTTTACCATTGTCCAGGTGCCTTTGTCGCCGAAGGCCACCAGCATAGTATCACTTACTTTATATCCGCCATCGCCTGTGGGCCATATATGGTAAGTGATGTTGCCCAAAGAATCCCAGTCGTTGGCGGTGTAGATATACAACTTGCCTACCGTGCTGCCCACCGGCGTACCTTCATCAGGTGTGCGCAGGTAGAAGCCGTAGTTGGTCATAACACCGGTGTTCTGCTCCTTATAGAAGAAATGGCAGTTGAAATCTTTGTTGAAAACCATCTGGTGATACTTCTGGGATGGATTCATTTGCGCCCACCAGATCGTATCGCCGAGGCTACCGTTCACAAAATTCCAGCCGTTCACGGCTTCCCACGTGGTTTGCGTTCCGCTACCGCTAAGACATAACTGGCGAGCATAATCGTGCATGATGTCGAGGTGAACGCCGGTGTTGTTGGAGGGCGATGGGGCGAAAGCCGCAGAGAAGACGTCCCTTATATGCTGCCTGTTGAGCCAGTTGGTATATTCATAATCGTCGCTATACCATTCCTGGTAATAGGTGCGGGTGTCAAGGAATTGCGTGGAAGGAATCTGAACCTGTTCGCCGGGCTGAAGCGTATAGCTTATATATGGATTCAGATTACTATTGTAGTCATCCTGCCACTGGTATATTTTATAATTCATTTTGTGGCTGGTATTGTTATCTACGGTGTAGTAATAGGCCTTAGTAGCTTTTTTGCCGCAGGCGGAAGCAAGCAAAGCCAGGCCCGCAAAGGCTAATAACAGTTTTTGTTTATTCATGTGTACCTGTTTTAAAGGACAACAAAGATAAGGTGGCATATTAAAAAAATGCTATAAAAGTAGTCCGTTAACATCTCATTAAATAAAAAAATTTAATAGATACGTTGCAGGGCGCAAAATGTTGATATCCTTTTTCGGGCCAACCAGAGCGCTAAAGTACCTTTACAGGCTAATCAATATCCTATGAAGAAAAAGAGCGATCCGTTTAAGAAAGAGTTGGTAAACAGGCCCCAGGTACGCAAGGGACGTAGCAATAAACTGCTGGAAAAGAGGAACGAGTGCCTGCTGGCCCGCTACTACTATTATAGCCATTTCACCGTAATGCGATATGATGCCATTATGGACCAGCTATGCCTGGAATTTTTTCTTTCCATCGTCACTATACAGGACCTGGTGCAGGACAATATGAGCTACCTGCATGAGCTGAAAAATGAAGAGCCCCGCAAGGCTTTTTTCAGCACACAGTGGCCGCACTTAGTGTGGCAATAAGCTAAATTGTTATTACCTGGGGATCAACGTCCAGTTCGGCAGGAGCCGTGAATACTTCGTTTTTAGTGCTGTAATCGTCAAATGAAATGGTATAGCGCAACTCCCGGACGCGAAGTGCGTCACTGCGATGCTGGGAGGTTGTGGTAGTGCGGTTGAGGTGACCGAAGCTATCGCCCGGATCCCAACCCTGGAGCGCCTTATGCAATTCCCACTCGAGGTTGTAAAAAGCAAGGGCCGCTTCTTTTGTTTCTTCAGACGCGGCCTGGTTGCTGCTGCTATAAGTGGAAAAGCCCAACTTGAACACGATAGTACCTGTGGCGGTCTGTACATTCTCGCTTAGGTCTTTGAAGGTAAAATAATCGAGGTCGATAAGCAGGCAGGGGAAGCTGACGGGGAAAGTATCGTCGGGATTCGGCCTAAGCTGGCCGAGGTCCTGGTCGATATATACAATGCCGGGCACCTGGTCGAGAATACGCTGCTGCAGCAGCAGAAATAAATTAGCGAATGCAGAGTTCATAGAAAATTTGTAAAAATGATTTATTCTTTTGTGGGTTTAATGATGCCATAGGTGTCGTACCAATATTGCTGGCTTATGGCGACATGCGCCGCCAGCTTTTCGTCGATAGCAAGCCGTTTGCTGAGCTCGTCGAGGTCAATGTCGTTGGCAAATGTGAAGCGGCCGTTGTCAACCGGCAGGCCGTAGCCTTTCAGGATGTTAAGCAGCTTTGGGTGATTTAGCATGTTGGCCGTGTATACCATATCGCTGCGCGTGATCTCCAGTTGCTGTTCTGCATGTACCTTGCTCTGCGCGTATCCGCTGGAGCTGCTGCTGTTTGTGGTTTCGGTATTGCCCAGGACCAATATAGAAAGTTCTGCATTGAGTGTATCCACGAACATCTGGTGCAGCTTGCCATCTGCAAAACTGTTTTTCCCATCCATCATTTCAAACTCTGCCTGTTTAGGCAATAGCAGCGTAAGCGAACTGCCGCTTTCCTCCAGCGCTTTTTTCAATTGCATTTTGCCTTGCTCGTCGTATGAATCGTATTTCATCACCCGCACAGGCTGACCGAATAGCTCGATGAACTGCGACCAGTCGGCCAGGTCGCCACGCTTGTAGATGACATACGGTGCGCACTTGAGCAAGAGGCCAAGATCATCGGGGGCACCGAACACCCACACATTTGGAATGTTTCCGTAAGAGACGCCTTCGCGGCCGTTTTGTTCATAAGATATAATGCCCTGTTTCATTGCCTTTGTCATAGTGTCTATGCCTAAATATTTATACCCATCACCTTCGATGTTTACAACTTCCATCGGCCAGTTGGTACTGTAACTGTGTTCCAACACTACCTGTGCTTTAGCAAATACGGCGGTCATCATCATGGCAATAGTGAATAGTTTTTTCATTGTCTCAGATTTTGTTGATTAAAAATACGGCATTTCGCCCAATGCTATATCCTGGAAGAGCTCTGTCGGGTGAACAAGAGCAGGTAGGCAACTATAAATAGCATAGAAGTAACTGCCGAGGCTACGATCTTCAGCAACAGATAGCCAATATTGTTCAGGCTCCAGAGCTCGAGTGTAAAGAACATAGCATGGTGCAGCAATATGAGGAACCCGCTATACACCAGGAATGGCATCCACCCCATGTTCTTCACCCCCGGCGATTGGTTAGGATATTCAGAAAGGTTTTTGGGTAGCAGTGCATTCAGCACATTGGTGCGCAGGTATGCAAGAAGCACTGTGGCACAGGCGTGCATGCCTGCTGTATTCATAAATATGTCAACACTGATACCAGTTACAAAGCCTAGTATCAGCAAAGCAGGTACGGAGGTCTCAAATGGCAGCAGTAAAATGAAGAGTGGGTAAACAAAGGGAATGAACACCGGGAAGCCGCCTGGCTGCGCCCACCAGCGCAAAGTGATCTTGTTCAGGATAAGCACCTGCAGCAAAACGATGAGGCAAAACTTAAACAAGTTCTTTACGTAAGTGTTCATTACTTGATCTTTTTGGTTGAGTCCTCAAGTTTTACCCGCTCTGCCATCATTTTATTTTCAACAACATACACATATTGTATGTTACGGAAGTTGGTGGAAGGATGCAGGTAGAGCTGGCGCAGGTTGTTCTTCGTATTCACTTTCATCTTGAACACCGTACCTATCAATATGTCAGAAGGGAAGAACGAAAAGCTGGTAGTGAACACAGAATCGTTCATGTGTATTTTTATTTGTTGCGGCACATCCTTCATCACCATCACATCGGGGTTGTCGCCATCCCAGGTGATATAGCTGAAGGTGCCGTCCTTCAATTTGGCACTCAACTGTTGTTTAACACTCAATACAGACAATACGCTCGCAAAGTGTGCGGACACATTTACTACACGACCTACAACACCTGTAGAAGAAATAACCGGCATATTTTTCGCGATGCCATCTGCACTGCCCCGGTTGATTGTAATATAGTTGTTGCCTGAGCTTACTGAATTATTAACCACTTTGGCAGTGCGGTAGATATATTCATTATACTGCACCACACGTGTCGAGTCGGAAGTTTTTACAATTCTGCGTACTGCGGTATCCTTCAGGGTATCCAGGTTGTGGTATATAGCCATTGCCTGCCGCAGGCGCGCATTCTCATTTATGAGGCTGTCGTTCATTCTCCGCAGACCAAAGTAGATAACTACATCGTTTTGTTTTTTGTACATCAGGCCCGATACCGTATTGGCCGAACTCATAATGTCAGTGCCTTGCAGAGAATTGGTACGCGCAATTAAAATAATACACACTATTTCCAATCCCAGGAAGAGTATGAGATTAAAAAACCTTCGTACAAAAAGAATGAAATTGCGCACGCTATAAGGAACAGATTCCTGATTCCAAATTACTACTTAATTACTTCATTAAGAAAGGCATCTTGGGGATATTCTTCAGCGCCATACCTGTGCCGCGCACTACCGCACGCAGGGGGTCGTCGGCAACATGTACGGGTAATTTTATCTTGTGGGAGATTCGCTTGTCGAGCCCGCGCAGCAAGGCACCACCACCTGTGAGGTAAAGACCGCGGCGATAGATATCCGCCGCAAGTTCGGGCGGAGTGCTCTCCAAGGCCTTGAGGATAGCTTCTTCTATTTTGAAGATCGATTTATCAAGCGCTTCTGCTACTTCCTGGTACGACACCATTATTTGTTTGGGGATGCCCGTCACAAGATCACGGCCATTCACTGCGATATCATCCGGTGGATTGTCCAGGTCTTTCAATGCAGAACCTACGTGTATCTTGATTTGCTCGGCAGTGCGCTCGCCTATCATTAAGCTATGATAGCGACGCATCGCTTCCATAATATCGCCCGTGAATTCATCACCCGCGATACGTATCGACTGATCGCATACGATACCTGCAAGGGCTATCACCGATATGCCGGTGGTACCACCGCCGATATCGATGATCATATTGCCTGTCGGCTCTTCTACATCTATACCGATACCAAGAGCTGCGGCCATTGGTTCGTGTATCATATACACTTCCTTAGCACCAGCTTGCTCGGCAGAGTCGCGCACAGCACGCTTTTCTACTTCTGTAATGCTTGATGGTATGCATATCACCATTCTCCAGCTCGGGGGGAACCATGGCTTCTTTGGATATACCAACTTGATCATTTCGCGCAGCATACCTTCGGCTGCGTTAAAGTCCGCTATCACGCCATCCTTCAGGGGACGGATAGTCTTAAGATTCTCATGGGTCTTCTCGTGCATCATCATGGCCTTCTTACCAACGGCTACTATTTTATTGGTAGCACGGTCAATGGCAACGATCGACGGCTCGTCCACAACAACCTGGTCATTATGTATAATTAAGGTATTAGCAGTACCTAAGTCAATAGCAATCTCCTGCGTCAAAAAGCTAAACAAACCCATAAGAAATCTGTGTAAAAGCGGTGTTTTATCTCAAATAATGGCAAAAGTTGTAAAAAATCGCGACTTTTCGGCCATTTTTTAGCGAAATCCGCATTTCGGGTAAAGATAGGGGAATTGCAATCCAAAGAGTAATATGAAAGAAAAATATAAGTAGCCAATAGGGCGAAAATACTTAATGCGTTAGTGGGCGAAAAAAGCCAAACTTGGGCTGGTGATTTAAGCCATTTTCAATTACTTTTGCACCTCGGGCGTTGAGCCCGATTTTTGTATCTGCTCATCGCGCCAAATATCTTTTACTTTTTTATTTAGCATTTGAATGCCGCGCGACACTTCCATTAAATCTGTATTAATTATTGGCTCGGGACCTATTATTATTGGTCAGGCCTGCGAATTCGATTACTCCGGCTCACAAGCTGCCCGCAGCTTGCGCGAAGAGGGAATCAAAGTGATACTCATCAATTCGAATCCGGCAACTATCATGACAGATCCGATAGTTGCGGACAGAGTGTACCTCTTACCCCTTACGGTGGAGAGTATTGAGCAGATACTAGAGGAGAATGAGATTGATGCTGTACTACCCACAATGGGTGGACAAACAGCACTTAACCTCGCTAAAGAAGCAGATGAGTTGGGTGTTTGGGAGCGTTTCAATGTGAAACTCATCGGTGTTGATATTAAGGCTATAGATAAGGCAGAAGACCGCGAACTGTTCCGCCAATGGATGATCGAATTGGGCGTACCTGTTGCACCGGCGAAGACGGCCAATTCATTATTGGAGGGCAAGGAGTTTGCCCAGGAAATTGGCTTGCCGATAGTTATCCGACCTTCGTTTACGCTTGGCGGTACCGGTGGAGGTTTCGTAATGCACAAAGAGGATCTCGATGTTGCGCTCGACCGCGGCCTGACTGCCTCACCGATACACGAAGTGCTTGTTGAAAGAGCGGTACTGGGCTGGAAGGAATTTGAATTAGAGCTGCTGCGTGATAAAAAAGACAATGTGGTGATCATTTGTACGGTCGAAAATTTCGACCCTATGGGTATCCACACTGGTGATAGTATCACTGTAGCACCGGCAATGACGCTGAGTGACACCGCATTTCAGTTGATGCGTAACACGGCCATTATGATGATGCGCGACCTCGGCAATTTCGCGGGAGGTTGCAATGTGCAGTTCGCGTTGAACCCGGAAACAGAAGAGATCATTGCGATCGAAATAAACCCACGCGTGAGTCGCTCATCGGCACTGGCGTCCAAAGCGACGGGCTATCCCATTGCCAAGATAGCAGCCAAGCTGGCAATCGGTTATTCACTCGATGAATTGAAGAACCAGATCACACAAACCACATCAGCATACTTTGAACCTGCACTTGACTATGTAATAGTCAAAATGCCGCGTTGGAACTTTGACAAGTTTAAGGGTGCCGACGATACCCTGGGTTTGCAAATGAAATCGGTAGGCGAGGTGATGGCAATTGGTCGCACATTTACTGAGGCCCTGCAAAAAGCTTGTCAGAGCCTGGAGAACAATGCAACAGGTCTTTCTTTCATCAGCACACAACGCCTGCGCCCTGAGGAGTTGATTGATACACTCAAGCGTCCGACATGGGACCGCATATTCCGCATCAAAGAAGCAATAGCCGCCGGTGTATCAATCAAAACCATTCGCGAATTAACGCAGATCGATCGCTGGTTCCTATATCAGATACAGGATATAGTGAACATGGAGAAGAAGATCCGCGAGTTCAAACACCTTGACAAAATGGACGCGGATTTTCTTTGCGATGCAAAACAAATGGGCTTTAGTGACGAGCAGATAGCGGATCTGCTAAAGGACTGCTCGGCCGAAGAAGTGTACGAGCATCGTAAGCAACTCGGTGTGAAGCGTGTATACAAAATGGTGGATACCTGCAGCGCAGAATTTGAGGCTAAAACGCCTTACTACTACAGCACCTTCGAACCATGTGCGAACACACAAGATAACAGTGAGATCGTTTACAACGAAAGCAAGCACACTGACAGGAAAAAGATAGTGGTGCTCGGTTCCGGTCCAAACAGGATTGGCCAGGGCATCGAGTTCGATTATTGCTGCACGCATGGCCTGATGGCGATTCGCGATTGTGGGTATGAGTCGATAATGGTGAATTGCAATCCTGAAACAGTTTCCACTGATTTTGATATTGCCGACAAACTCTACTTTGAACCCGTGTACTGGGAGCACCTCTGGGAGATTATCGAGCATGAAAAGCCGGATGGAGTTATTGTGCAGCTAGGCGGACAAACAGCTTTGAAGCTGGCAAAGCGCCTGCACGAAAAAGGCATCAACATTATAGGCACCTCCTTCGACAACATGGATATCGCCGAAGATCGTGGTCGTTTCAGCGATATGCTGAAAGAACTTGGTATTCCATATCCTAAATACGGTACAGCATACAGTACCGATGATGCGATAGAAGTTGCAAAAGAAGTTGGCTATCCCGTGCTCGTTCGCCCTTCATATGTATTGGGCGGTCAGCGCATGCGCATCGTGATTAATGACGAAGAACTGGAGAAAAGTGTAGTGAGCCTGTTGAAACACTTACCGGGCAATAAGATACTGATCGATCATTTCCTCGACCGCTGCCAGGAAGCTGAGGTAGATGCGATATGCGATGGTGAGGAAGTGCACATCATGGGAATCATGGAGCATATAGAGCCGGCGGGTATTCACAGTGGCGATAGCCATGCAGTACTACCTTCTTTTAACCTGGGCCAACTTGAGTTGGACGAAATGGCAGACATCGCTAAGAAAATAGCGCTTCGCCTCAATATCAAAGGTTTGATCAATATTCAGTACGCGATAAAAGACGGTAAGGTGTATGTTATCGAAGCGAATCCCCGCGCCAGCCGTACCACACCGTTCATTGCAAAGGCATACGGTGTGCCTTATTTGAATATTGCTACCAAGGTGATGCTCGGAGAAAAGAAGCTCAAAGACTTCAAAATAGATAAAAAGCTGGAAGGTTTTGCAGTAAAGGAGCCGGTGTTCAGCTTCAATAAATTCCCGAATGTGAACAAGGAACTGGGCCCTGAAATGAAGAGTACGGGAGAAGCTATCCGCTTTATTCGCACCTTGCGCGATCCTTGGTTCAGGCAATTATACAAGGAGCGCAGCATGCACTTAAGTAAATAAGATGCACGCCAAACAACTTGCCATGACGATTAACTGGAGCATTAAATTATTCAAAGAGCTGGAGGTCAAGGAACTGTACGCACTTCTTCAGCTGCGTGCTAAAGTATTTGCAATAGAACAAAACTGTGTTTACCAGGATATCGATGATAAAGATCAGACTGCAGTGCATGTAATGGGCTATGATGATGGGAAGCTGATTGCATACAGTCGTCTTTTGCCGCCAGGGGTTTCTTACGATGACGTCTCAATTGGTCGCGTGGTTACAGATCCCGCTTACCGCCGATACGGTATTGGCAAGGAACTGATGAAAGTTTCGATAGACGCGTGTCATCAATATTTCGGGCAGGGCTCTATCCGTATCAGTGCACAATTATATCTTAAGGCTTTTTACGAAGGTTTTTTGTTTGTCGCCGTCACAGAACCCTACATAGAAGATCACATTCTCCATATCGAAATGCTTAAAGATTAGTCTTTTAGCTACCAGAGACGCAATCACGTACCTTTGCCCTGTTTTAAAACCTCGTTTCATGTCTAAAAATCCGAAAGACACCTTTATTGTAATGTCCGAGCTGGTATTGCCCAATGATACCAATACGCTGGGAAACCTGATGGGTGGTCGCCTGATGCACTATATGGATATCGCCGCGGCGATTGCGTCGCAGAAACATTGCAACTGTCCTGTAGTTACCGCCTCTGTCGATAATGTGTCATTTAATAACCCGATCAAGCTGGGCAACCTGCTCACGATCGAAGCCAAGCTGACCCGGGCTTTTAACACCTCGATGGAGGTTTACCTGCGCGTATGGGGAGAAGACCTGTCCGCCCAATACAAATACCTGTCAAATCACGCGTATATGACTTTTGTCGCGCTCGATCCCAATGGCCGTCCGCGTAAAGTGCCGGAAATAGTGCCCGAAACTGAAGAAGAAACAAAGATGTACGAAGGTGCGTTGCGCCGCAGGCAGGTACGCCTGATATTGGGTGGAAAAATGAAACCCGAAGATGCGGGCGAATTGCGCTCACTATTCGTAAAAGACTAAACACAGCTATATTTACAAAAAAGAAAGGACCATGAAGCTCGACCGTAAGACACCGCCAGCTATACACGATGCCATAGAATTTGATTATATACTGCCACCTTTAAATACTCGGCAGCTTGGCAACGGTTTACCGCTATACTGGCTGAATGCAGGCGTGCAGGACGTTGTAGAGATCGACTGGATATTTCCTGCCGGGCTGTGGTATGAGCAAAAGCCGGCTGTAGCTAATGCAACTGCCGGACTGATAAAAAATGGTACGTCGAAAAGGACATCGCACGAGATACATGAGGCGCTTGAGTTCTATGGCGCCAGCGTAAAGGCGACAGCCAACAATGATTTTGCTACTGTCACGCTCTACACGCTCACCAAACACTTACCGGCACTGTTGCCGGTAATTCATGAGATACTTACCGATGCCATTTTTCCGGAGCAGGAAGTAGCCATACATAAGCAAAATGCCATCCAGCGATTGCTGGTCAACTTACGGCAGTGTGAGTTTGTAGCGAACCAGCGTATCGACGCATTGCTGTTTGGAGAAGCTCACCCTTATGGTAGGTATTCTAAAAAGGAAAAGATCGAAGCGCTGACAAGGGAAGACATTTTGGAATTTTACAAACGTTGCTATGACCTTGCTAATGTGAAAATATTCATGGCAGGCAAGATAACGGATGTGGATGTGCAGCATGTGGAGAACGTGTTTGGTAAAGTGCCGGTAACAAAGAAAGAATTGAACAGCGAAACATTCGCAGCTCCTGCGCCATCTGAAAGACAGCACCAGGTGTTGAATGATCCTAACGGGGTTCAAGGCGCTATTCGCATAGGCAGGCTATTTCCTAATCGCCACGATCCTGATTTTGCGCCCATGGTGGTTTTGAACACGTTATTCGGTGGTTATTTTGGTTCGCGACTAATGAGCAATATCCGCGAGGAGAAGGGTTTTACTTATGGTATATACAGTTCGCTGTCCCCGTATATAAATGGGGGATCACTGATTGTGCATACAGAGGCGGGGCGCGATGTGCTGGATGCTGCAGTGAGAGAGATATACCATGAAATGGATGTGCTATGCAACGAGGTGGCGCCCGAAGATGAACTGATGCTGGTAAAAAATTATCTCCTGGGTAACCTGTTAGGTGATCTTGATGGCCCCTTCTCGATAATGCAACGTTGGCGAACTTTGATATTGAACGGCTTCACCGTCGATCATTTTAACAACAACATCCAGGTATATAAAACTATTACAGCCGGGGAACTACAAAAGCTCGCCCAGAAGTATTATAAGGTTGATGACTTTTATGAGGTAGTAGTTGTATAGTGCAGTTCTAAACCCAGTTGTTCGTTAATATATTCATAAGCTTATGGTTGATGTAGTAGGTGTTACGTCCTTTTTTTTGCGTGACTAAAATACCGGCATCGGCCAGCTTCTTTAGCCATGTGGTAGCTGTCTGCCTGTGAGCCATGCCCCTGTTAGCCAGTAGTTCTATCTTCAGATAGGGTAGCTCAAACATCAGCTTCAGCAATTCATAACTATACGAGCTGCCTAGCGTATGCTTGAGTTCCATCTCCAGCTCGGTTTTTAACGCCAGTACAGCCTTTATTTTGGCGGTTGTTAATTGTGCTGTCTCATTTACTGCAGTAAGTATGAACATTACCCAGTCATGCCAGTTCTCTTTTTCAGTAACCTCGCGCAGCAATTGGTAATAAATACTTTTGTGCTGTGCGATATATGAGCTTAAATACAACACCGGCTGTAATAGCAATGACTGCTGCACCAGGTACAGGCCGTTAAGTATCCTTCCGGTGCGCCCGTTGCCATCGGCAAAGGGATGTATTGCCTCAAACTGGTAATGTATCAACGCCATTTTGATGATGGGGTCCAGCCTGGAACGATCGCTATCATTGATAAACTGCTCAAGGCCGGTCAGTTTCTCTCTTATTACTTCTTCGCCCTCAGGCGGAGTGTAAATTACTTCTCCGGTCATGGCATTTTTCAGTGCCGTACCGGGTGTATTGCGAATTCCTGCATTATTGCCTTTAATCACCTGCACTATTTCCGTCATGGTACTCGTGAGCAAAAGGTTTTGCCTTTCATTCATGAGCTTCCAGCCCCGAAATAGTGCTTCGCGGTAATTAAGCACTTCTTTAGCTTCGGGAGTGCCAATGCTGTCGTCTTCGGTGGCGGCACGGTATAGTTCGTCTTGCGTGGTAACTATGTTCTCTATGGCCGAGCTATCCTTGCTTTCCTGGAGGTAAATAGTATTGATGAGCAGTGCGGGGTCTGGCAATGAGAGACAAAGCCCTTTCAACTCGCCCAGGTTTCGCGAGGTGGAGGCCAAAAGCTTTAAGATACCAGCGTTTTCCAGGTCAGCTTTCGGGGGTAGGGGCGGTAGATCATTATATGGGTTATTCCTATTAAACGGCATAATTTCATGTCGAAATTAACGCGTTTTATCGACATTAGTTAAACTTGTGTCGAATTTTTGTCTCATTTTCAACATTAAGCTGGTTTCATGTCGAATGATTCAACATCAGGAATATTTCATGTCGAATTTTTAATCTTTTTTCGACATTAACCTGCTTTCGTGTCGAATAAGTCGACACAAAATTTAGCTCATGTTGAATTTTTCTGATTTTTTCGGTACCAGTGTTACTCTTTTTCCATTAATTCCCTAATATACTTGACGGGTGTGCTGCCATAACTAAGGAATTTTTCATGGAATTGTTTAAGGTTGAATTTGTCGCCCAGTTTCTTTTTCAGCTCTTCGCGCAGATCATAGATCTCAGTATAGCCGGTAAAATAGCAGCATAGCTGCACCTGTGTTAAAGATACGCGCTTCCATTTGCCTTCGGCCTCGGCCTGTTGCTGAAAAGCTTCATTCACCAGCATGTGGATAGCCTCCTCTTTGCTCATGTTCTTCACATGCACCCTATAGTCGAGTATGGTATTGCAGGTACTGCGCAGGTTCCATTTGTAATACATCAGCCACATCTCGGGCGGTGCCTGTCCTGTATTACCCCCGCCATACCCGCTCTCCAGCATCATGCGCTCGGCATATACGGCCCATCCTTCTATCATGGCATTATTGCCCAATATCGATTTGATAATGCTCGGCGACTGGTTCGAATAGATCAGTTGGGTGTAGTGTCCTGGTATGGCCTCGTGAATATTCAAGATCTGCATGATATAGTGATTGTACTCGCGCAGGTAGCTTTCTGCTTTTTCTTTTGGCCAGCCCGCGAGGCTACCCACATTGTAATAGGTATTGCCGTTCTTATCGTAAGGGCCGGGCGCATTGATGGAAGCACCGGCCACGCCGGCCATATAGGCCGGTTCTTTTCTCACCACCAGCGGTTTTGAAGGGTCGAGATAAATAAGATTCTTGGCCTTGATGAATGCCACCAATTCCGGTATTTGCTTTTCGATGGCTGCCTGGAAAGAGTCAGGTTGCACATGATTGATGGATAGCGTATCGATCATCTGCTTGATCGCCACGAGGGTATCGGCTGGCATAGCCTTATTACCACAGTACTTCGGCCAGAGCTGTTTAGTCAGCGCAAACATTTTTTCGTGCAGTTCTTTCTTGTGCTGTACCGCCTTGTCAAAGATCTGTTCCGCGCTGTAGCCCGATTGTATCTCGAAATCAAACTTCTTGGCATAAAGTTCTTTCCCAAGGCGGAAACTCCGGGGGTTGTCATTTTTCAACTGTTTAAGCCAATCTGCATAGCCTTTCATAGCATTCGCAGCTTCTTTGGCCCTTGCAGTTATGGCCTCTTTCTCCTTTGCATCTATATGCGATTTTGCCAGTGCATCCTGCAGGTCTTTCTCAAATACCGACGTGCCGCCGCCGTTCTGATCTATCGCCAGTTGCGTGTGCTCTGTAGTCGGGTTTTTGATATTCTTCTTCGCGGCTTCGTAATAGGCGGGAACTGATGCCATGCGCAAGTAGAAGTTATGTAATCTTGTATCAAGACTGTCGTAGTCATTGCTCAGCATGTTTGCAAAACCCTCGGCCACGTTATACGAAGCCGGGTTCCATTCATAGGCCTTCTCTTCATTGATGGCCCATTCCGACGACCGCAGCTGGTTCTCGATCATCTTATAGTCGGTCTTATTATTGTCTGACAAGGCATTGATATCAAATCCCTTAAGCGAATCAAGATTGGCCTTATCAAATGCCAGTTCGACTGAGCGGTTTGCTTCATCAGGCACCACGAGCACGCTGTCGTATTTGTGATAGCCCACACTGCTGGCCCAGCCTGGGTTCAGCTTCCAGAGCGACTCGATGAAGCGCTCCTTATAACCATCGAATTGTGTATCCTGCGTTCCCATATTTTTATTAGCCGGATTATTACATGCGGCAAATGCTGCATAGCAAAAAGCTACTGCAAGTATTTTTTTCATAACTTTAATTGAACAACAAACATAATGTTTGGTCATGAAAGTAAAAACGTGAATTATTCGGCACTGCCTTGTTAAACCATTTATAAAAGGGCATCACAATAAAACCGGCAGCCTGATATTTCCGTTAATTAAAGCATCACAAACAGACCATCATGCGTTTTACATTATTATTGTTATTAGTTGGCGGCACAGTATTACTGGCAATGTGCTCCAATGCTAAAAACCAAAGGAATATGGACTCACAGCATAGCAACAATCCTTACTACTCGCACACTGATACCAACCACCTGAACGTAAGCGATGCCGAATGGAAGAAGATACTGCCTAAGGATGTTTACAATATCGCCCGGGAAAAGGGAACAGAATATGCATTCACCGGCAAATACTGGAAGACCGATGCGCATGGTATCTACTATTGCGCCGTATGCGGCAACCCGCTTTTCAAATCCGGCGCCAAGTTCGCCAGCTCCTGCGGATGGCCTAGTTTCTTTGAAAGTCTGAAGCCGAACAGCGTTCGTTACGAAGAAGACCGCTCACACGGTATGGACCGCACCGAAGTGCTCTGCGGCCGTTGCGATTCACATCTGGGCCACATATTCGACGACGGTCCTCCGCCCACTTATAAGCGTTTTTGTATGAACTCGGCAGTGCTGGAGTTTGTGCCCGATGACCCTAATGCGAAATAGCAAAACCAATTGAGGCATTTGATCGTATATACTTTTAAATGCTCAACAATGAATTATTTAAAGTCAATATCGGCAATAATCCTGTTGTTTTTTGCGATGGCTGCCGGGGCGCAATCTTCTAAAAATCCATACTACTCCCATACGGACACTAAAATGCTTAGCGTATCGGATGCTGAATGGAAGAAGATATTGTCACCCGGCGTCTACCAGATTGCCCGCGAAAAAGCAACGGAGCAAGCCTACACCGGCGATTACTGGGATAATCACAAAAAGGGCACCTATTATTGCGGTGTCTGTGGTTATCCTCTTTTCAGTTCCACTGCAAAGTTCGACAGTCACACAGGTTGGCCAAGTTTTTACCAACCCATCAAGGGGAATAGCGTTAGGTATATCACCGACCAGTCTTACGGCATGAGCCGCACTGAGGTAGCCTGCGCACGTTGCGGCTCGCACCTCGGCCATGTCTTCGACGATGGACCGGCGCCTACGCATAAAAGATATTGCATGAATGGGGATGTGCTGGACTTCGAGCCGGCAAAATAATTATGGTTTATGTGTGTGTTGTTTTTAGCCCTTATTTTGTAAAAAATAGGGGCTTCGTTTTATGACAAAGAAAGAGCGCTACGAATATGTTATAGATTGGTTTAAGAAGAATGATCCTGATGCAAAAACCGAACTGCATTACAAAAATCCTTACCAATTGCTTGTAGCCGTTATTTTATCTGCGCAGTGCACTGATAAGCGCGTGAACATAGTAACTCCTGCATTTTTCAAAGCATTCCCCGGACCGGAGTCTCTTTCAAAAGCGGATGCCGACGACGTCTTCCCGATTATCAGATCGGTAAGCTTTGCCAACAACAAGACCAAACACCTGATAGGAATGGCTAAAATGCTTATGGAAAAGCATAAAGGCAAAGTGCCGGACAATATGGAAGACCTGGTGGAGTTGCCGGGTGTGGGCCGGAAGACGGCCAACGTGATCATGTCGGTAATATATGAGCAACCCAACATGGCGGTTGACACACACGTATTCAGGGTATCGGCGCGCATTGGATTAACCACAAATGCAAAAACACCATTGCAGACCGAACAACAACTATTGCGTTACATCCCTGAAGAATTGGTTCATATCGCTCACCACTGGCTGATCCTTCACGGGCGTTATGTATGTGTAGCCCGTCGGCCCAAATGTGAGATCTGCGGATTGCGACCAGCCTGCAAATATTACCAGACCGACATGAAGTATATTGTAGAAAAAGTAAAGGCGCCGGTTAAGGCGCCTCGAAGAAAAAGTTAGTGTTTAATGCATTCCCTGCATAGGGGCCTTCGGCGCCACATCTGCCCAACTGGCTTTAAAATCTTTTTGATAATCTTCCCACTTCACTGTTTTGTACTTGTCCTCGCCCAGGTATTTCAGTATCATTTCCCATTCCGGCACATTGTGATACCCGGGAACGTTCGTGATCATCTGGAAGCCCTTTTCCATAAACACCGTGCTGGGATAAGACATTTGTCCATGCAGCAGGTCAATAGCCACCGTATTGGCTTTTTGATCCGGTGAATAACCATACATCTTGCCTACAAAACGCAGGCTATCTTTACGCTCTGCATCCAGCTTCACTGCATAAAAATTCTTGTTGATATAATTGATCACGTCAGGACTTTCGTAGGTCGTAGCATCCATGCGCTTGCACCAGCCACACCAGCCTGTGTACACGTCTATCAACACCTTGCGTGGCTCAGTTTTCATGGCGGCCTGCACCTCATCCAGGTTCATCCAGTGTATTTTACCGTCATTGGCATTTTTGTCGCCGGCAAATACGGAAACAGCACACAAAACAAGCGCTGCCAGCAGCAATATTCTTTTCATTTAAGGTATATTTTTAAAAGACGAATTTACGACTAATTCCATGTAGCTTTGTTATTTATCTTGTAATATATTTAAATAAAGCGTTAAAAGATGAAAATAGCTGTGGCGGTGACGGGTGCCAGTGGATCGGTCTATGCACGTGTATTACTCGATAAGCTGTTGGAATTGAAAGATCAGGTTACAGAAGTTGGCATGGTGTGGAGTGACAATGCTTTTACGGTCTGGCAACACGAGCTGGGTGATAAAAGCTACGAGAAATATCCCTTTCGTTCATGGGAAAAGAACGACTTCATGGCGCCCTTCGCCTCGGGTAGTTCTTCATACGGCGCATTGATCATTTGCCCCTGTAGCATGGGTACTCTTGGCCGGATAGCAGGAGGCATTAGCAATGACCTGGTAACGCGTGCAGCAGATGTAATGCTCAAAGAGCGCCGCAAGCTGATTTGCGTTGTGCGCGAAACTCCGTATAACCTGGTGCATCTCCGCAACATGACGGCTGTTACTGAAGCTGGTGGTATTATCTGCCCGGCCACTCCTTCATTTTACAGCCAGCCAAAAACGATTGAAGACGCTGCCTATACCGTAATACATCGCGTATTGCAGCTAAGCGGCATAAATGTTGATGGCTACAAATGGCAGGAATCATAGAATATGTATTCAAACTCGATAGAGCGCTTAAGGACGATCATGGACGAGCTCAGGGAGCGATGTCCCTGGGATAAGAAACAAACAATACAAACACTGCGTCAGCAAACACTTGAAGAAGTGTATGAACTCACCGACGCCATCAGCGATGAGAACTGGCAGGGGCTAAAAGAGGAACTGGGTGACATGCTCTTGCATATCGTCTTCTATAGTAAAATAGGCGCAGAGCAAAACCAGTTCACTTTCGATGATGTAATAGAAGGTGTCTGCAACAAACTCGTTGCACGGCATCCGCACATTTACTCCAATGCGGATGTGGAGAACGAGGACCAGGTGAAACAGAACTGGGAGAAGCTAAAACTAAAAGAGGGCAAAAAATCGGTACTGAGCGGCATCCCCCAATCGCTGCCGGCTATTATCAAGGCCTTGCGCTTGCAGGAAAAGACAAGACAGGTGGGTTTTGAATGGGATCATCTGGGACAGGTAAAAGAAAAGGTAGACGAAGAGATCGCCGAGCTATATGAAGCAGTTGACAAGGGAGATCAAAAACATATAGAGGAAGAGTTTGGTGATGTGTTGTTTGCACTCGTCAACTATGCCAGGTTCATACACGTAGATCCCGAACATGCGCTCGAGGTGACAAACAAAAAGTTCATAAGGCGGTTTCAGCAAATGGAAGTAATAGCGGGCCAGCAAAGTAAGTTGCTTCACGATATGACACTTGCAGAAATGGACGCTTTGTGGAACGAAGTAAAAAAACAGGAACGCTAACTCATGTTCAGGCGCTATCCATATTGGGGTTGGCTGTTGTTGAGCATCTTTCTCTGGTGCACTGCGGCATGGTACTACCACTCAAGGAACCATGCTTTAAAACCCGAAATGATGGCGCGGCAGGTGGCAAAAGACCTGCAATATAAAGAACGATCACTGCAAAGATTTCTTGAAAAGAAAGAACTGATCCGCCGCGCCTTCGATCAGACATTAAACAGCAGCGAAGTGAAGGAGTTGGAAGATCTCCCCTTCTATATATATGCTTACGACAATGACACCCTCATCTTCTGGAACAACAACAAGATACTTCCTGTGTGGAGTGATGCCGGACAGGAACCAAGGCTCTTGCAGTATAATCGGGGATACTATGTCGGCCAATCCTTACCTCGTTCCTATTTGCTGTCGGGAGAGCGGCTGTTTGTTTTGCTGCCCGTTACCACCCTATACCCATTCGAGAACGATTACCTGAGATCGCATTTCGAGGCCTCTGATCAGATACCGGTATCCACACAGGTATTGAGCAGGCAGGTGCGGGGTAGCTACATTGTAAACTCGACCAGCGGTAAACCGTTATTTTATTTGAAATTTCTCCCGCAGGATCTGCCGCACTGGTCGCCCGATGCCGCCATGTTATGGTTGCTGGTATTAACACTGCTCGTCTCTGTTTCCTGGCTGCAGCTCGTCACAGTTTATATTTCGCAGCAGAAAGGTTTCTGGAAGGGCTTGTTGCTCACTGTGGCGACCGTGGTATTGCTGCGCGCGCTTCTTTATAAGTTCGGCCTGCCATTCGCCTTAGAGTCGCTGCCCTTTTTCCAGCCCAGTAAATACGCGTCAAGCCAGTGGCTAAACTCACTTGGAGATCTCGTTTTAAATGTGCTATGCGCTCTTTGGATTATTGTGTTTATCATCCGGCACACGCCGTATAAACTGCTAGCCTCACCTGTTCGAAATGTCTTTTTGCGGTACGTTTTAGGTGTGTTTGGCGTTTGCCTGCTTGTCTTTTACACCTTTTGGTTTGTGCACATCATCCGCAGCCTGGTGCTTGATTCTAACATTTCATTCGATCTCGGTCATTTCGATTCTATCGACAGGTACACGATAGTCGGCCTTTTTACAGTTACGATCATTACAGGTATTTCGTGTGCTGTGGTGTTTATCCTGAATATCCAGCTCAACACCCTGTTTCGTAACAAATGGCTTAAGTACATCCTGGTGCTGGCTATTGGTATCCCATACGTATTATCGGTTAAAAACGATCACTGGCATTTTACGGTTGCGGTGCTGGCCTGGCTGGCGTTCATGGTTGTGGTGCTCGATATCAGGCGCTTTACCTTCGTGTCCGATCTTTTTGCAACTCATATGCTGGCATGGGCTATAGTTACCTGTGTCTTTTGCTCGGCCATTATTTATCATTTCGTACACCTTAAAGAGCATGACACACGCCGCATAACAGCCGAGCGCATTGCCAGCCAGCGCGATGTCGTAACCGAATATGCTTTTCAGAACATCGCATTGAATATTGAGCGGGATAGAATTGTCAAGAGTTTTTTTGAACATCCGACGCTTTCAGGAAGCCGTATCGTCAGCGATCATATAAATGCCGTTTACCTGGGCGGGCAACTCAGCAAATATCAGGCAAAGATTTACCTGTTTGACAGAAACGACAGTCCGCTTTACAACAAAGATTCTGTCAGTTACAATACACTTGCCGAGCAGGTTACAAGAGCTTCTAATCCTGATGGGCCACTTTATTATAAGGAGTTTGCACCCGACGAACATTATTATCTTGCTTATATTCCCATTGTGCTTGACAGCCCGGTGGCGGACACAGCACATATAATCATAGACCTTGCTTTAAAACAGGCAACCCCCGGCACGGTTTATCCTGAGTTGCTACAGCCGGCAGCTTTAAAAGCCTCGCAGGATAATGACGAGTATTCCTATGCCATCTACATCAATGATAGGCTGATCAACCAGGCAGGCGACTACCCGTTCCCTGTGCTGATTCAGTCAGCAGGGATGCAGCCATCCACTTCTGTCTTCAACACGCGCGACAATGCATCCGAACTATGGTTCAAGTATAGCGATACTAAAACCGTGATCGTAGTGCACAACCACAGTCTTTTGCTGGAGGGCATCACAGTGTTTTCCTACGTCTTTGGCATCCAGATGCTGGTGGTTATATTGCTTATGGGTTACAGGCTGTATGTGAGCTACTTCACAAGACCGCGCAACTCGGGAAGAATAATAGCACTGACACTACGCAGGAGGATACATTTTTCGATGCTCGGTATTGTGCTTTTCTCTTTCGCTGTCCTCGGATTAGTGACCATGTACTTTTTTAAAGCGCAATACAACAACTCTAATAAGAATAAACTGGAGAGTGCGATGGAGGTGGTAGAGCAAAGCGTGCAGGAATATTTGCGGCAGGACAATGCGCTGTCTACCCCGGCCGTATTTGATGCAGAGGCGGGTTCTCCTGCTTTCAAGTATTTCGTCAGCACCCTGGCCAACAATCAGAAAGTTGATATCAACATTTTCAATGCCACAGGTTCACTGCTGGTTACATCGCAGGATGATATTTACGACAGGTCACTATTGGCGCATGTCATTCGCCCTGATGCTTATCAGCAAATGCTCATTATGGGTAAATCGATACTTGTACAGCGTGAGAAGATCGGAGACCTCCCTTATCTATCCTCTTACGTGCCATTGCGAAATGAATCGGGTGCTACCGTCGGCTACATCAACATTCCTTTCTTTTCTTCCGAGAGAGATCTCGACTACCAGATATCCAACATCATCGTTACGCTGATTAACCTCTACGCGTTTATATTTCTGATTTCCAGTGTCTTCACTGTACTGATCACGCGTTGGATCACCAATGTATTCAACGTGATCATCAACCAGTTCAACAGGCTGAATCTAAGCCGCAATGAGCGTATCCAATGGCCCTATGATGATGAGATAGGCAGGCTCGTTAAGGAATATAACAACATGGTGCGAAAGGTGGAAGAAAACGCGGCCAAGCTGGCACAAAGCGAACGCGAAAGTGCCTGGCGCGAAATGGCCCGTCAGGTAGCCCATGAGATCAAGAATCCGCTTACACCCATGAAGCTGAACATACAGTACCTGCAGCAGGCACTGCGCAATAAGAGCGCCAATGTGGAAGAGCTTACCGGGCGGGTTTCAGCATCTTTAATAGAGCAGATCGATAACCTTTCTTATATTGCTTCAGAGTTTTCCAACTTCGCTAAAATGCCAGAGGCGCGGCCGGAGGAACTGGAACTCAACAGCCTTCTTGAGACTGCCGTAGGGCTTTATATGAATAAAGAAGGCATCACCACTACCTTGGAAATGCCCAATGACAAGCTGCTGGTCTTCACCGATAAAAGTCAGCTATTGCGTGTGTTTACTAACCTGCTCGAGAATGCCATGCAAGCCCTTCAAGGCCGGGAAAATCGCCGCATAGATGTTAAGCTTAAGAAAGAAAACAGCCACGTTGTTATCTCCTTTGCTGACACCGGGCATGGCATCAATGAGGAGGTTGCCGCGCGTATTTTCCAGCCTTATTTTACTACAAAGACGTCGGGCACGGGCCTGGGGCTTGCAATGACAAAGAAGATCCTAGAATTCTGGCATGGGCAGATATGGTTCGAGACGGAAGATGGAAAAGGAACGACCTTCTTCATTCGCCTCCCCTTGATTACTAATAGCAGTAACAACGCTTAATTACCATACCTGCACTTCCCGCTCCAGCTCGATACCAAAGCGCTCCATTACCGACCGTAAGATTTCACCTGATAAGTTCCAGATTTCAGCCCCTGTGGCTTTTCCATAGTTCACCAACACCAGCGCCTGCTTTTCATGAACGCCTGTATCGTCCCTTCGGTAGCCTTTCCAGCCACATTGTTCTATCAGCCAGCCGGCAGGTATCTTTACCATTGTTTCACTTACGGGATAAGAAGGGATGTGCGGGTAGTTGGTCTGTAACAGTTCAAAATGCTCGATGGTGATCGTCGGATTTTTAAAAAAGCTGCCTGCATTACCAATTTGTTTAGGGTCCGGCAGCTTACTGCTTCTTATCGATATCACCGCATCGGCTATCGCTTTTATCGATAGCTCCTGCACGCCCATTTTTTGTAACTCTTGTTCTATCGCGCCATAACTGGTATTGTAATTCGGTTTTTTGTTCAGCCGAAAGGTAACGGAGCTTATAAACAGCTTGTCCCTTAGCTCATGTTTAAAGATACTGTCTCTATACCCGAATCTGCATGCTGCACTGCTGTAAGTGACAAATTCCTTTTCCTCCCAGTGCCATCCTGCTACACTGTCTATCGTTTCTCTCGCCTCCACGCCATAGGCTCCTATATTTTGCATTGGTGCAGCCCCCACGGTGCCAGGAATTAGCGCCAGGTTCTCAATACCCGCCCAGTGGTTTTCAATGGCATGTAGCACAAAGCTATGCCATATTTCACCTGAGCTAACCTTTACCCACACATGCTCCTTGTCTTCACGATCAACGCTGATACCCTTCAGCCGGTTTTGCAATACCAGGCCCTCCACAGGTTTTGTTAGCAGTATGTTACTTCCACCGCCCAATACATGTCTCCGTTGGGGTAATGAAGCATCTTCACTGATCTGCGCTAACAGATCTGTGTCGTCCACGGGAAGCAAATACTCAGCCGGTACATCTATCCCGAATGTATTATACGGTTTAAGAGAAATATTTTTTTGAAGCTGCATCTATGGACAAAGGTATTTTATTAAGCCGTCGTTTTTAGCCGTTTCCCGCCCCAAAACCTTACGCCTAGTCCTGGCCTGTTATTCACAAGCACTGCCCCATTATCATATTTCAATCCTTCGGCCACATCTTCTTTCAGTAATAAGGGGCCGTCAGCATCCATTTCGTCCAGCAGTGGGGATAAATGAGCTATTGCCGCAGAGCCTATAGTGCTTTCGTTCATGCTGCCCATCATTACTTTCAATCCCAGCTGCTTCGCCTCCTTTATCATTCTCACGGCTGGTGTTATGCCTCCGCATTTCGTGAGCTTAATGTTGATACCATGAAATCCTTCCATGCACTTCTGCACATCTTTTTCTTCTCTGCAGCTCTCATCGGCAAAAAGAGGTAATGGTGATATACGCTTTAACGCTTTCATTTCCTCACCGGCATTACGGTCCAGTGGTTGCTCTACCAGGGTTACGCCGAGTCTTTGTAATTCCGGCAGTAAGGCTTTAGCTTCTTCAAACGTCCATCCCTCGTTGGCGTCAACGCGAAAGGGCTTATCGGTATTAGCTCTTAATGCACGCAACAGGTCAATATCGTCTGGCCTGCCCATTTTCACTTTGTATACAGGCCAGGGATGTGCATTCATTTTAGTTACCATTTCCGCTGCGCTGCCCATGCCAATTGTATAGTCCGTCAGAGGCATATTTTCCCACTTCAAGCCTAAAAGATGATACAGCGGTTGCCGTCTTATCTGTGCAAAAAGATCCCAGCCAGCTATATCAAGCGCTGCAATAAGGAAATTTTCGCCCGGTATCAGGTGGTGCAGAAAGTGCCAGAATCGCTGTGGGTCGGTCAGCGCATAGCGCTGTATCATATTTCTATTCTTCTCCAGCACAGCCTGCATGCCTTCCACGGTCACATTGTAATAATTAATCGCAGGTGCCTCACCATATCCACGGAGGGCGCCCAGGCCCAATGATACCACGAGAGTCGGTTGGCAGGTCTTAGTACCTTTATGCGTCGTAAAGGGGTATTCAAAATCCAGGTCAAAATGAAAATGCTCCAACTGCAACATTCGATAAAATTGCAACTATTTTTGTTGCTGTAAAATTTTTCTATGCCGAAGGTGCCCTTTTGGGTTTTCATATTGCTCGCAGCATTATATTTTTCGGCTGTGCGTATCGACACGATGGATGTCGACGCATCGCAATACGCTGAGATCAGCCGCGAGATGCTGAAAAGCCACGACTACCTGCACGTGTATGATCGCGGCATGGAGTACCTCGATAAGCCTCCATTCCTTTTTTGGGTTAGCTCCATAAGCATGGGCATTTTCGGTGTAAACAATTTCGGCTACAAATTGCCTTCTATTCTTTTTGCCTTATGGGCACTTTATGCTTTGTACCGTCTCACTAAACGCTTATACGATGAGGAAACCGGCCGTATGGCTGCGTTGGTGCTGGGCACCTGCCAGGGTATGTTCCTGATGACCAATGACATACGCTGCGATACCATACTCATGAGTTGGGTCATTACAGCTATTTGGGCGATAAAAGAATGCGAGGAACTTCGTAAATGGCAATTTGTTATTCTCGGTACTGTCTCCATCGCCTGTGGTATGATGACCAAGGGACCAATAGCTTTACTTGTGCCGTTATTTTCCTTCGGGTCAGACTGGGTTTTGAAACGTAAATGGAAGAATATCTTCAATCCCTGGCACTTGTTCGATGCCTGCATTATTGCTGTCTTGCTTATTCCTATGTCTATCGGCCTGTATCAGCAGTTCGATATGCACCCGGAAAAATCGGTTAACGGCATGCAGCATGTCTCGGGGCTTCGCTTCTTCTTCTGGACACAGAGTTTCGGCCGCATCACCGGGGAGAGCCCATGGAGCAATGGTGCGGGCTTTGATTTTCTCTTATCCAATATGTTCTGGTCCTTCTTGCCCTGGATTTTCCTGTTTCTGCTCGCGCTGATTCTTAATGTCATCGGCCTCTTCAAACAGAAATTTCGCCTTCAGCCGGAGCAGGAATGGATATCAACAGGTGGTTTTATCCTTACTTATATTGCGTTAGGTTCATCACGTTACCAATTGCCCCACTATATATTTGTTGCCTTCCCTTTAGCTGCTATCATGGTGGCAAAGCTGTTGCGCGACTTCTTTACTGGCAGCTATCCGAGATTGTACAGTGTCGCCAAGCCCTTCCATATGCTTACTGCTGCATTGTTGGTGGCCGGTGCATCTTTACTGGTCTTATTTGTTTTCCCTGGCAACATGGCATGGATCATTACGTGGGTGGTGCTTGCGGCCACCTGGGTTTACCTGGTATTACAAAGGCGCTTGAGACATAAACTCCTTTGGGCCGGCGTGGCTGCGATTATATTGGTGAATGTGATCTTTACCAATCATTTTTACGCCTGTTTACTACAATATCAGCTTGGCTCTCAGGCCGGAAGATTCATTAAGAAAAATGGCCTTCCCGCTACAAAGATCTACACTTTCGCCGTCGACGACGCGATGACGTCTATGTCCTTCTATGCACAAGCTCTCATTCCCGGCGGCGACGATATAAATTCAATAAAAGATAAGAGCTATGTATTGGCATCCGCTCGTGGCATTGAGCAACTCAGCGCCGCTAAATACCGTTTTGATACCGTAAGACAATTTCAACGATATAAGGTTACTGAATTAACACCGGAGTTCCTGGATCCGGCTACGCGCAGCAGAACGGTAACGGCCTATTACCTTGTCAGGTTTAAGTAGCAGGTTCAGCTTATTCGCTCGTTATTCTTCACCACGTCCTTTGTATTGCGAACGAGCCCTATTCCGGCTGCGAAAAATACTGCCCCGATGACACCGAACACAATGACCGACTTGATGTTATGGGTTGTCGCATTGTTATTCATGAAATTGATACCCGCGGTCACCAGGCCGGCTGCCCCAAGCAATGTCAGTATTATGCCTAAAAACCGTTTTTCCATGGTCCTGTTTTGTTAATGGCATATAAATAACATGCCGCGCCTTTCTTCATACAAGGCGCTCAAGCCTCACATGGTTTTTCTAGTATCCTTATGAATAAGACACCCGTCGGGATTCTTTGCCTGTTCATATTTAAACATCGATCTTATATCGCGCATAATGATGCCTGCGCGGGCGTGCTGTATATTACAGGTCTTCATCCCCTTCGCTGCCAAAGTTCATATCGATCATACTGCCCAGTATATCGCCGAACGAATAGCCACCGGCTTCCACACCTTTCTTGCTGATAAGCGAGAACTCAGAAAGCCCGTGCAGCAAAAACTCCATTAGCAATGCAGACTGCGTTTCATCAGCATTGGGATAGAATTGTCTTACTGCTGCGTATAGGCCATCCACGTTGTAGAGATGTTGCGTATAAGCTGCATCACCTTCGTCCTGTAGCAGCACAAGGTCGTTCCCCTTGCCAAACCAATCGATGATCGACTGGTAAGGATTATTCTGGCTTTTCCTGTTCTGTGTCTCACGCCCGGTCTTCTTGAACGACTGCGGGTCGGGGAAATATTGGGTGAAGAGAGATCTCACTGCCTGGCCTATCAAGCGGTAAGAAACGTTCAACGGACCTTCTTGTTCCCCTTCGTAGACCAACTCTATCTTACCCGTAATGGAGGGTATCACACCAATAAGATCGGCAATGCGCACCATCGTCTTTTTTCCTTCATGTCTTAGTGACCTGCGTTCTGCAGTGCTTACCAGGTTTTCAAACGCACTTATAGTAAGCCTTGCCGACACACCGCTCTTTTGGTCCACATACTCGCTCTTGCGCGCCTCCATAGCAATCTCCTCTATCAGCAGCTTGCAGATATCAGGCAATTCTACGCGTTCCATCTGTTCAGGCAATACTTCGGCTTCCTGTTCAGTAATGGCCTGCGATATAGCAACAGATTTTGGATAATGTGTGGTTATCTGGCTTTCTATCCTGTCTTTAAGAGGTGTCACAATGCTGCCCCTGTTGGTATAATCCTCCGGATTGGCCGTGAATACGAACATAATATCCAGCGGCATTCTCAGCTTGAAACCACGTATTTGGATATCGCCTTCTTGTAAAATGTTGAAAAGGGATACCTGTATCCTCGCTTGCAGGTCGGGCAGTTCATTGATCACAAATATTCCCCTGTGGGATCTCGGTATGATACCGTAATGTATCACACGTTCGTCCGCAAAGCTCAGCCGCATGTTTGCAGCCTTTATGGGGTCGATGTCGCCTATCAGGTCGGCCACCGAAACATCGGGCGTTGCCAGCTTTTCGCCATAACGCTCGCTACGGTGCAGCCACGCTATCGGCGTTTCATCACCTTTCGATTCGATAAGTTCACGGGCATAAAGTGAAATAGGCTTGAAAGGATCGTCGTTTATGTCGCTGCCTTCTACTATCGGCATCCACTCATCGAGCAGGTTCACCATGTCGCGCGCCATTCGTGTCTTTGCCTGTCCGCGCAAGCCCAGGAAAAGTATATTATGTCTTGACAATAAGGCACGTTCAACATCCGGTATTACAGTGTCTTCGTAGCCTATAATTCCGGTAAAGGGATTCTGTTTTTCCTGTATGGACCTTATCAGGTTATATCTTAGCTCTTCTTTAATAGTGCGCGGCTTGTATCCGCTTTGTTTCAATTCGCCTAGTGTTTTTATCGCTGGTTGCATGCTGGTCTTTTCAATCATCGTTTATAAAGATACAGGATACGGATGTTTTGTTGACATGCTGTTTACATGGTAGTATAGAGTATATCGATAAACTTGGAAAGCTACTGGTCTTTATCTGCGTTCTTCGGCCTCTGGAAATAAAGCTTGTCCAGCGTCTCATCGAGGAATTGAATTCTCTTTTTTCCTGCCAGCTTTTCCTTTAGTTTCACTTCATATTCCGCCTTGTCCCTTGCTGACAGCCAGGTACCCGTATATATTTTGTCCTTCAATGTTAGCTCCATATTGCTGATGTCCGGCTCTTCAAGGAACGACCATTTGCCGTCGGAAGTTCGCGATACCACCAGCTTGATATAGTCCTCCTCGTCGCCGAATTTTAGTATGGCTGCATACGAACACACCGGTTCCGTGCAGTGGCCTTTTAGGTACTGTACGTACAGTACAATGGGTATTTCATTGTCAAAAAGCCCGGTATATAAGTGGCGTTCCACAATATCCCGCCTTAACACCACTTCTGATGAGTCAAATTTAATTGCCCTTGCCGCTTGGATTATACTGTCGGTTGCCCGCCTGAAGCTGTCGAGATCCACACCCTGTTCAGCCATCGCACGCACCCATTTTGCTTCCTCCTTCATTTTCGCTACATATTCGTCTTCTGTCGACGCCCTCTGTATGTCTATCATGTGTCCACCGTACCACATCCCCTTGATCACCTGTACATCTGTCACTGCAATTCCATAGGTTTCCCGGGTCAGCATGTCGCGGACAAATATGTAGCCCTTAAACCGCAACGGCGCTATCCTGTCATAGCCGATCATGTCGCGTGTGAGGATCATCTTCTTAAACTCATACCGCACCAGGCTGACCTGGTCCCAGTGAACTTCCGAATCATCCCCTTTCCTCAACAGTTCCTTAAACTCCTGCATGATCTTTGGATTGAATTTCGGGTCATAATTTTTGATAAATCCTGCACCGCGTGTCAGGTGTCCCACATCATTCATCGCAGCCATATTGGTATCGCGGTATTGCATTATGTATTTCCAAAGGGTGTCGAATGACGGGAACAAGCTGGCATAGGTAGTGCTGTCTTCATATTTAAGCACATTCACCAGCTTCACCACCAGTTCCTTCTCATTCCGGGCAGGTCCGGGCTCCTCCGTGGGGTTTTTCGCTTTGTTTTTGTCACGCTTCGCCTCAACGCTGTTCGTTAACAGCATTGCGAAGCAACAGACACAAATGAAAAAATACCGCATTTTAATTTTTGGACATTCTAAATTTACTAAAGCTTTCAGTAAAAAGGCCTTAAATAATAATGTCCCGCCAATGCGGGACATTATTTTACAGTATTTCTAACACTTTCTCGGGCGGTCGCGCTATTATTGCTATATCCCCTTTTACCACTATTGGGCGCTGCATCAGCTCCGGTTTGTTTATCAGGATATCCATCCATTCATCCTCACTTATATTTCGGGTCTCATATTCAGCCTTGTATAGCTCCTCCCCGGTTCTCACCAGTTCATGCGCTTGCATGTGCAACTTGCTCAATAGGTCTTGTAGTTCTTTCCTCGTAAGCGGATCGCTTGCATACCAGCGCACTTCGTGCGGCACGCCCTTTTCAATAAGCAATTCCAACGCACCTTTACATTTGCTGCATTGACCGTTATGGTAAATAACAATGTGTGACATTAAAACACCATTTCCTTTACATCATCAGCTATCTTCAGCCTGCCTGCTGTTTTAGCTTTTATCTCCTCGATAGTCACCCCTGGTGCATACTCTATGCACACGAATCCATCGGGCGTAATGTCAAATACGCCAAGGTCGCTAACGACTTTCTTAATGCAGCCAACACCAGTCAGGGGTAGTGTGCACTTTGGCAGGAGTTTGCTTTCACCTTTCGGGTTGGTATGCTGCATAGCCACAATGATATTTTTTGCCGCAGCAACAAGGTCCATAGCACCACCCATGCCCTTTACCATCTTGCCGGGTATCTTCCAGTTGGCTATATCACCATTATCAGCCACCTCCATAGCGCCAAGCACTGTGAGGTCCACCTTGCCAGCGCGTATCATCCCGAAGCTCATCGCACTGTCGAATATCGCAGAGCCTGGCAGCGTCGTTACGGTTTGCTTGCCTGCATTGATCAGGTCAGGGTCTTCATCTCCCTCAAACGGGAAGGGCCCCATGCCCAGCAGGCCATTCTCGCTCTGCAGCACCACGCTCACACCTTCAGGTATGTAATTGGCAACCAGCGTCGGTATGCCGATACCTAGGTTTACATAGTACCCATCCTTCAGTTCCTTCGCTATGCGCTGTGCTATCTGTTCTTTATTAAGTGCCATAATCTAAAAATGCGACAATGCGATGGAATGCGACAATGTGGGCATTCAGAACGACTGTCCTTTAGTTTTGAATTTCTTTCTTACCTGTTAAAATTATTGCGTTCAACAATCGCATGACTTCGTTTAGCTTTTCAAGTAACGAATCATCAATGAAATAATTTTCTGAATTTTTGCACAAGTATAACCAATACCACGTCTCATGAGCCTCTTTGTCAGCAATCTTCAACTTGTGTAGAAAATCAGCCTTGCTTTCTGCACTCTGGGCTTCCATTACATTTGCGCCAATAGAAGTACCACACCTCAATAGTTGTTTGGCAATCACATATTTTTTGTCTTTTTCCAGGAGTTCGACTTGTCTGATGACCATCAGTGCAAATTCAATACAATGCTTGACTATCGGGTTATTTGAAAAGTCTGTTCTCATAAACGGAGTTAATACTTTTTTGACTTTGTATCGTCGTATCACATTTATAATGCATGGTATTCACATTTCATCACATTGTCGCATTCCATCACATTCAATTACGTTTTCTAACCGTACGTTGTTCGATCCGTTTCTCATAATTTTCGCCCTCGAATATCCTGTGCACATAAATACCAGGTACATGTATATGGTCAGGATCTATCTCGCCTGGTTTAACAAGGTGCTCCACCTCTGCGATCGTTATCTTTCCCGCCATCGCCATCATAGGATTGAAGTTCCTTGCTGTTTCTTTAAACACCAGGTTGCCCATCGTATCTCCCTTCCAGGCTTTCACTATCGCGAAATCCGAATCGAATGCATGTTCCAGTATATAATTCTTTCCGTTAAAGTTCCGCACTTCTTTTCCTTCTGCCACCTCAGTGCCAAAACCCGCCAGCAGGTACACCGCCGGCATCCCGTACCCCGCAGCCATGCAGCGCGTCGCCAGCGTGCCTTGTGGTATCAGTTCCACCTCCAGTTCACCGCTCAGTAATTGCCTTTCAAACTCCGCATTTTCTCCCACATACGACGAGATCATTTTCTTCACCTGCTTTTTCTGCAGCATCAGCCCGATACCGAAATCATCTACACCGGCATTATTCGATATACAGGTAAGGTTGTTAACGCCCTTCCTCACCAAGGCCGCAATACAGTTTTCCGGTATCCCGCACAGTCCAAATCCTCCTAGCATAAGGGTAGCTCCCGAGTTAATATCCTTTATCGCCTCGTCCGCATTAGCAACGACCTTGTTCATTCCGTTCAATTTTGACGCTAAAATAATTAAAGAAGCCCAGCAGCTAAATAATATTGCAGCAAGCCGTTGCCGGCAATTGTAGTCTAAATTGCGCGTTTATCCTTATAATTTTAACTATTCTTTAGCTATTTGCGGGCATCAAACGCTTTGTTGATTCTTTGCATCTGAAATAAAGGGGTATTTTTGCTCCGCTGCCTTTCAGCGAGCTATAATGCAGCAATTTAAATATTTACGAATATATTTTTGTAAATATTTAAATGCTGATACCAAAACACCATGAGATAAGAGATGAGACACAAACGTGCCGATCATTTTGATGACGAGGCGCGGGAAGCGCCTGTTTTTGCCTTTCCGCAGTTAACATCTGAACAGCTTTCCTATTGCGATCCGCAGACACGCCTCGTTGATGAGATACTAGCATCTATTGGCGAAGTGGTATGGGTTCATGATGCCCGCGACTTAAAGCTGATTTACATCAATAACGCTTGTGAAAAAGTATTTGGGTTAAAGGCTGACGAGATGATTGGCACGCCGGGTATACTTTTCGAAAAAATTCATCCCGACGATAGGATTAAGTTGAATAATGCGGTCGAAGAGTTAATCGGAAAAGGAAGGGGCAGGATCGAGTACCGTATTTATAATGCTAAAGATGAATTGCGCCATATATCCGGTGAAGGTTATGCTATACGCGGCACTAATGGAGAACCGTTAATGTTTTGTGGTGTATCGCGTGATGTCACCGAGCTTCGGAGGATTGAGGAGCAACTGGTTGGCCAGGTCAGTGAAATCGAAAATGTCTTCGAGAGCATCACGGATAATTTCATTGCCCTGGATAAAGAGTTCAATTTCACTTATGCCAACCAGGTAGCGCTGAACTTGTATGGAGTAACTCGCAACGAGCTACTTGGAAAGAACATTTGGCAAAAGTTTCCCCATGGTAAGGAGCGGAAGTTTTATACCGAGCTCAAAAAAGCCCTCGATGAACAGGTACCGGTTCAGTTTGAAGAATTTTCTCCTTCAGTAGAAAAATGGGTCTCAGTGAATGCCTATCCTACGCAAAAGGGGCTCGCAGTTTACTTCAGGGACATTACTGATCAAAGGAATGTTCGCGAGATATTACGCAACAATGAGTATAATCTCCGCGCCCTTATAAACAACACCGCTGACTTCATTTGGTCGGTCAATCGCGACTTCAGGATCATTCAGATTAACCAGCCCTTTGTCGATTTTGTGTATTCGTTCACGGGCAAAGTGCTCCGCCCCGGCGATAACATCATGTCAGATGATTTCGGGCCTGCAATGCGCCAGAAATGGGAAGGCCATTTTAAACGTGCACTTTCCGGCCAGACATTCGTTGTTATTGACGAAGAGACGATAGAAAACACGAAACACCACCGCGAAAAGCGTTTCAAACCGATCTTTTCAGAGAGTGGAGAGGTCATGGGCGTCAGCATTTTCGCCAGGGACATCTCCGAGGAAGCACGCCTGAATGCCAAAATACTAAATGAAGAAAAGAAACTTCGCGCGATCATCAACAACACCAAAGATATCATTTGGCTGATCGATGATCAGATGGAGACAATATCTGCCAACCAGGCCTATTACGACCGTGTCGCCGTCCTTACAAACAATAAAAGATACGAAGATATCACGTCCGACGATTTTGAAGCAGGACGTCTCGCCCGTTGGCAGGGTTACTATCAGAGAGCATTGAATGACGAGGCTTTTACTATCATCGAAGAAGAGGTCGTTGATGGTTGGAAAAGATATGAAGAAATACACTTCACCCCCATTCACGACAAAGACAACAAGGTAGTTAGCGTCAACTGTATGTCCCGCGATATCACTGCCGAGACGGAGCACCTCATAAAGATCAAGCAGCAGAACGAAAAGCTGAACGAGATAGCCGGTCTTCAATCGCACCAGGTGCGCGGCCCTGTGGCCACTATACTTGGGCTTGCTCAACTCATCAATACATCAGATCCCAATGACCCTACCAACCTCACGGTGCTGGAAGGCATCAGGGAGGTAGCCACCGACCTCGACAATATCATCAAAGACGTCGTTGCCAAAACCAACGCAGCAAAAATGTAGACATCGATAGTTTCAATAAAAAAGCCCCGCCATTTCTGCGGGGCTTTTTACGATGTTCATTTCATTCCTAGCGTAGGAATAGCAGCTCACGGTACTTCGGCAGCGGCCATGTCTTATCATCCACTATCAGCTCCAGCTTATCAGCATGGTAACGGATCTTGTCAAAATAACTCTTCACGTCATGGCAATACATCTCTGCACGTTTATGCAGGTCCTCGGTGTTGTTGGCCTTTTTACGAGCTTCCAGCATTGCTTCCACGTTGTCGTTGATGTTCTGTATGTGCTCACTCATTTTCGTCACCAGGTTCAGCTGCGCTTTATAGCTTTCTTTACCCAGTCCGCAGTCTTTCAGGCCCTGTATATTCTTGATTAGCACATTCTGATACTCCACTGCAGCCGGCAGCACATGGTTTGTCGATAGGTAACCTATCATGCGGGCTTCTATCTGCACCTTCTTCACATAGTCTTCCAGCATTATCTCGTGGCGCGCTTCCAGTTCACGCTCTGTGTAGATACCATTGTCGAAGAATACTTGTTTTCCGGCCTTGCTCACATAGGCATTCAGTGCTTCCGGTGTTGTTTTGAAGTTATTCAGGCCACGGCGCTTAGCCTCTTCAGCCCAGGCCTCGCTGTAGTTATCGCCTTCAAACAGTATGTTCTTCGACTTAGAGATGTAATCCCTCAGCACGTGCATGATCGCTATCTCGCGCTTCTCACCTTTCTCTATCAGTGCATCCACATCGCGCTTAAATTCTTTCAGCGATTGCGTCATGATGGTGTTCAGCACCGTCATTGGTGAGCCGCAATTCGCTGATGAACCAACAGCGCGGAACTCGAACTTATTTCCTGTGAACGCAAACGGACTGGTGCGGTTGCGGTCCGTATTGTCCATCAGCAGCTCAGGTATTTGCTTGTGTATGTCCAGCTTCAGTATTACCTCGTCTTGCTCGCTGAATTTTTCTTTCACGCGAGATTCTACTTCGTTCAGCACTTCTGTCAGGTATTTGCCGATGTATACCGATATGATCGCCGGCGGTGCCTCATTGGCTCCAAGGCGGTGGTCGTTATTTGCCGATGCTATAGCCGCACGCAGCAGGTCCGCATGATCATTCACCGCTTTGATCGCGTTCACGAAGAAGGTGAGGAACATCAGGTTGGTACGCGGTGTTTTGCCGGGACTCAGCAGGTTCACACCCGTGTCGGTGGCAAGGCTCCAGTTGTTATGCTTACCACTACCATTCACGCCTGCAAATGGCTTTTCGTGCATCAGGGCTTTCAGCTTATGGCGCTTCGCCACCTTGCTCATTATGTCCATCAGCAGCGAGTTGTGGTCCACTGCTATGTTACATTCTTCAAATATCGGCGCACACTCAAACTGGCCGGGCGCCACCTCGTTGTGGCGTGTGCGCAATGGTATACCCAGCTTATAAGCCTCTTGCTCAAAATCCTGCATAAAGGCATATACACGCTCAGGTATCGAACCGAAATAGTGGTCCTCAAGTTGCTGACCTTTAGCGGGTGCGTGGCCTATCAGCGTCCGGCCGCACATCACCAGGTCGGGGCGTGCATTGGCCAGTGTTTCGTCCACCACGAAATACTCCTGCTCCCAGCCAAGGGTGCAGGTTACTTTCGTTACATTCTTGTCGAAATAGTTGCATACTTCTACTGCTGCCTTATCCAGTGCAGCTATCGATTTCAGCAGCGGCGCTTTATAGTCAAGCGATTCGCCGTTGTACGCTATAAATATTGTCGGTATGCAAAGCGTTTTGCCCGATCCTGCTTCCATTATAAAGGCAGGCGACGAGGGGTCCCATGCGGTATAGCCCCTGGCTTCAAAAGTAGCACGAATACCCCCGTTCGGAAAGCTCGATGCATCAGGTTCCTGCTGTATCAGCGCATCGCCGTCAAAAAGTTCTATCGCGGTGCCGTCGCTTTTTATGGTAAAGAAAGAATCGTGCTTTTCAGCGGTGGTGCCTGTCAATGGTTGAAACCAGTGCGTGAAGTGGGTCACCCCACGCTCCTCTGCCCATGCCTTCATGCCTGCTGCCACTTGGTCTGCCATCCTGCGCTCTATCTTCGAGCCCGACTTGATAGAGCTTTGCAAGCTCTTGTAAGCCTCATCGCTCAGGTATTCGCGCATAGTGCGTCCGTTAAATACATTGCTGGCGAACATAGCGGTGATCTTCTTGCCGCCATAGCCGGAGACTTTTTTCTCCTCCCTGTTTAGCTCCTGTAGTGCCTGGTAACGTAATGATGACATAAACATTAGATTTTGCACAAATCTAATCTTTTTTTGAAAAAATTGGAAAATTTTATCTCAACACTATAAAAATATCAACATTACAAAATAACATTATTAGACGTCGCTGTTGCTGGTAATTTTGTAATTCTCTACGAAGGCACAAGAAAAGTGGGGCTCCATAATATATTTTAAGCCTAATAGTGGGCTGTCCGCTGCCAACTTGCATAATATATCAATATGTTGCTCCGATACCTTATTGTCAACTGATATAATGGGTAAATGATCAATGAATTCGATTCCGCGGCGACCTTGCCATTTATAGGCTGCTTCCTTGGCGCACCAGGCCATGGTCAGTAGTTTGGGGTCATTATTAAATAGACCCTGCTCCTCCGCAGACAAAAATTTATGTTGGATTTTTTCTATCCGCGGATGCCAGGTCTGTATGTCGATACCGCATTCATGGCTGGGACTTACTACCACAGCCACGTAAGGCCAGCTGTGCGATATAGAAAAGTAATAAGCATTCCCATCCACTCTTGGCTTGTCGTGCAGGTCGGGCTGTATGTTGTAAAGGGGGAAATCCTCCTTCAGGTGCTTGAGCAGGAAGCGGCCGACAAGATGCTCTATCCTGCGTTTTTCAAATTTGATGTCGGGTGCCAGCCCGGTCCGCTCTGTAAAAAAACTTTCAGGCTCATCTATTTCCCAGATAGCTGCCAGGCTGTGATGTTCTATGCTCCATTCCCTGTATAAAGGCATACTCAAAGGTAGCGAACCCTTATAGTCCCGGCAAATGACAATGCTATTGAATAGCTACATGCCTGGTAATGAATACCGGTAAAAAAAGGCTGCTATCTTTTGGCATGGAATTTTACATTTCACTCCCCGGCTAGTCTTAACAAGGCAAACAAAAGAATACCTTTACAAGGCGCGTAAAACTATACCATGAGATCAAAGCATCGCAATGCGCTGCATACCCCCGCTTTCTTACTATTACTTTTGGTTGCCGCTTGCGGTAACCATAAAAAGGAAGCAACCGAAAACAAAAGGTCGGGCCCGAAGATGCTTAGGGCGGAGGGTTATATAGTAAAGCCGCAATCCTTTCAGAATTCGTACGCCACTACAGGCTCACTATTGCCTAATGAGGAAGTACAGATACACCCCGAGGTGTCGGGGCGGGTCACTAAAATAACCTTCACTGAAGGCCTTCATGTTGAAAAGGGCCAGATGCTTCTGCAGATATATAACGATGATGTCAAGGCCCAGTTGCAGAAACTCCGTGCCCAGAAGCAACTCCAATTAAAGATTGAAGCGCGCCAGGCCGAGTTGTTGCGCATAGGTGGTATCAGCCAGCAGGATTATGAGACCACGGTTACACAGATAAAATCCATCGACGCTGATATAGCTTATTCAGAAGCGCAATTACGCAAGACCTCAATATACGCTCCCTTTTCAGGTAAGGTAGGCATTCGTAATGTCAGTGTCGGTGCCGTAATAACGCCCGAAACGGTCATCGCTACTTTGCAGCAAACGCGGCAGTTGAAGCTTGATTTCACGCTGCCCGACCAATACCGCCACAATGTAGACATCGGCACACAAATATCTTTCAGTACCAGCGGATCGCTGGATACATTCTCAGGCAAGGTCATCGCCATAGAACCTACAGCTGACGTCACCACGCGCACACTCAAAGTGCGCGCGTTGATTGAAAATGCTGAGCATAAATTGGTCGCCGGAGCCTTTGCACATGTTACCGTGCCCTTCGAAAACAAAAGTAATGCACTGCTTATCCCTTCGCAGGCGGTTATCCCTACCGATAGGGATAAAGAGGTCGCCGTAACCCGTGGAGGCAAAGTAAAAATGCAAACCATTGTGATCGGCGCGCGTACCAACGATAAGGTGGAGGTAATTCAGGGCCTGCAAGAGGGCGATACGGTTATCACCACAGGTATCATGCAGCTAAAGGATAAAATGCCCGTTACTATCACGAGGGCTACTGATCACTAATTATTTTACAAGCCGGTTCTCCAGTTCCAGCACCTGGGTCTCATTTACTTTAAGGTTATAGGCCGCTGTGTAGAGCCTTATCAGCGCACTCGTATAGTCATTCTCGGCTTGTCTCGATTCCAACGTCGTCGCCACACCCACCCTGAAGCGTGCCTGCTGCACCATCAGGTTTTCCTTGGCGTATTTTATGTTTTCATGCTCCAGGTTGTATGCCGCTACCGATACCTCGTAGTTGCGCCAGGCTGTCCTGTACTGCCGTCTTATCACCGTGTTCTGTTTTTCATACAGCAGCTCATCCTTCATGGCTTGCAGCGAGGCTACCTTAGCCTGCCTGCGGATGTTGCCACCTTCAAATAGTGGCACCGACAGGTTCAGCACAGCATTGGGCCCGTAGTTCCTGCTGTACAATGCAAAGCCTGTTGCACTGGTGCTTCGTGTATAACCATAGCCGCCGGTGAAGGTGAGATCGGGTAGAAAGTAAGTCTTCGCGATCCGCGAATTGATCTTTGACACATCGGCATTTCGTTTATAATACTCGACCCACAAATTCAGCTCCTCCAGGCGCTTGTAGTCCACAGGCTCCAGGTCGGTGTGCAACACCATCGTATCGTCCAGCTGATACATTTGGCCTTCACTTTCTCCCATCAGTACGCTTAGCGAATCATACGCAGTTGCAGTAGCCGCTACCTGTGTCAGTGAATCCGATCGGCGTGAGTTATAGTCCACAATAGCCTGCAGGTAGTCAACCTTCGCCCCCGCGCCGGTTTCGTATTTCACCTGTGTTATTTTCATCCGTACACTTGCGAGGGCCAGTGCTGTGTCTATCGCCACTAGTTGTTTCTGCTGCAGCAGGGCCTGTGCATACATCTGTATGGTGCGCGATACGATTGTCTGCACTTGCAGCTTCAGTTGCACTTCGCCTATCACTGCCAGTTCACTCAGCTGGCCTTTCGTAAGGAACATTCTTCCTCCGTCAAATAAAGTCCATACTATGCCGATGTTCGGGTTAAAGTTGGTATTCTGTCCATTGGGATTGCTCTGCACGTTACCATTACTTAACTGGCTGTATACATTGTTCCAGTTGGCAGACAGCGTGCCGTTTGCTGTGATGCTCGGCGCAAAGCCGGCATTCCCAAGCGTATTATTTCTTCTGGCTTGCTGTGCCGAAAGGTCTGCAATGCCGATGTCGTAATTCTTTTTCATTGCTCGGGCTATGGCGTCTTCCAGCGTCAGGCGCTCCTGCGCAGTACCTTGCTTGCTGCCAAGGCACAGCAGCAAGATGCAACAGATCGAACAATATTTATTCATCCAGTTTTTCAATGGCCGATACATTTGCAACTTTTCTTCTCGACAGGAAGCTATAGATAATGGGTATTATGAATAGGGTCAGCACGAGCGAAAACATTATTCCGCCCACTATAACGATACCAAGCGGCTTGCGGCTCGTCGATGCAGCGCCAAGTGACAAAGCGATAGGCAATGCGCCGAATGCCATTGCCAGGCTGGTCATTAAGATCGGGCGCAAACGTAGGGTTGCTGCCTCTATCGCAGCCTCGGCTTTTTCTTTTCCCTTATCGCGTATATGGTTCGCATATTCTACTATCAGGATACCATTCTTGGTTACAAGTCCAATCAGCATGATCATCCCTATCTCCGAGAATATATTCAGCGTTTGGCCAAAAACCCATAGCGATAACAATGCTCCCGCCAGGGCCAGCGGCACCGTCAGCATGATAATGAGCGGATCCATAAAGCTCTCAAATTGAGCAGCCAGTATCAGGTAGATCAGTCCCAATGCCAGGATGAACGCGAACGATGCGTTCGAGGAACTTTCCACATAGTCAAGTGATGAGCCCGATAATGACGAATTGAAGCTGTCGTCAATTACTTTTTGCTGTTTAAGCTTGTCGAATATAGCCTGCATGGCTTTAATGCCATCACCGATGGTTTTCCCGGGCGCGAGGTTGGCCGATATCGTTGCAGATTTATAGCGGTTGAAGTGGAATATCTGCGATGGACTTGTCGATTCTGATATCTTCACCATATTATCTATCGACACCAGTTGCCCGGTCTTCGCCCTCACATAATACTGCGTCAGGTCAACCGGCGCATCCCTGTTGCCGCGGAATACTTGTCCTATTACCTGGTATTGTTTACCGCTAATGGTGAAGTAGCCCAGCGGCCCGTTGCTCAGTGCAAACTGCAGCGTTTGCGATACGTCGCTTACGGCTATGCCCATATCAGATGCTTTTGCCCTATCAATGGTTACTGATAGTTCGGGTTTGTTGAACTTCAGGTCCACGTCTACGCCCTGGAAGGTCGGGTCCGCATTAGCTGCGTTCAGAAATAGAGGTAGGGCTTTTTGCAGTTTGTCAAAGTCTATATTCTGCAGTACATAGGCTATCGGAAACGCGCTACCCGCACGTTTTACGGCTATCGTTTGTTCCTGTATGGCGAAGGCTTTGCCGAAGTTGAGCTTCTGCAATGATTTCCCTAGCGATTGGACGATTTCCGCCTGGCTTCTGTCACGGTCCTTCGGCTCCGAAAGACGCACATTCACAAAGCCCGAATTCACAGAGCCTGATGACCCGGGCGCAGTGAGCGATAACACCACCTGGCGTTCGGGCACGCTGTCCACCACAAGGTTGATGATGTGATCCATATACCTGTCCATCGCGTCGTACGATGTGCCTTCAGGCGCCGATACTTGTAGCCTGAAGCGGCTTCGGTCTTCGAGCGGCGCCAGCTCACTCTGGATGGTGCTGCCGATGAGTAGGATAAGGATAAACGAGACAACGATACCAATAATGCCTATGCTACGCCGGTGCATTATTTTTTCCAGCGCCCTGCGGTAAGAGTTTTCCATTCGCTCGAAGAACGGTTCGGTCTTCACATAGAATTTTGAAGGCTTGTGCACGTCTCTTGTCATCAGCACGTTAAGCACCGGGGTCAGCGTTAGCGATACGAATGCAGAAAGCAATACAGCCCCCGCCACCACTATACCAAACTCGCGGAACAGTCGACCCGTGAATCCTTGCAGGAATATGATAGGGAGAAATACCACAGCTAGCGTAATGGATGTCGATATAACGGCAAAGTATATTTCCTCGCTGCCCTCTTTTGCAGCCCGGTGTTTCTCCATTCCCTGCTCTATCTTCTTGAAGATATTTTCCGTCACTACTATACCATCATCCACAACCAGGCCTGTCGCCAGCACTATGGCCAGCAAGCTCAGGATATTGATAGTAAAGCCCATGATGTACATAATGAAGAAAGCACCGATGAGGCTCACAGGGATATCTATCAGCGGGCGGAAGGCGATAAGCCAGTCTCTGAAGAAGAGATAGATAATTAGTATCACCAGCGCAAAGGCAATGCCCAATGTTTCCTCCACCTCCGTGATCGACTTTTTGATGAAGCTCGTCGTATCTACCGCTATGTCAACTTTAAGATCTTTTGGTATGTCCTTCTTTAATTGCTCGAAACGTTTGTAAAATTCATCCGATATGGCCACGTAGTTCGATCCCGGTTGCGGAATAATGGCCAACGCTACCATAGGCACCCCGCTTTCTTTAAGCTGGCTTTCTATATTGGCTGGCCCCAATATAGCTTCCCCGATATCGCCCAAGTGTATGTCAGTGCTGTCAACGTTCTTGATGATAAGTTTATTGAAATCCTCCTCAGTGGTTAGCCTCCCCAGCGTCCGCACCGATAGTTCAGTCTGCGCGCCGGCTATTTTACCTGATGGTAACTCTATGTTTTGCCTGTTGAGTGCCGTCTGTATATCCTGGAAGGTAATGCCGTAGCCTGCCATTTTTAGCGGGTCCAGCCATAGCCGCATCGAGTACAGTTTTTCACCCCACACTTGTATGCTGCTCACGCCCGGTATGGTTTGCAGCTTCTCTACCAGCACATTTTCAGCATAATCTGTCAGCTGCAGTGGGTTTCTGGTCATGCTCTGTACCGTCATCGATATGATCGGCTGCGCATTGGCATCCGCCTTTGTTACCACGGGCGGTGCATCTATATTCAGCGGCAGGTTCTTTATCGATTGTGATACTTTGTCCCGTACGTCATTCGCCGCTGCCTCCAGGTCCACCCCCAGGTCAAACTCTACGGTGATGTTGCTCGATCCTTGCGCGCTTGTCGACGAAATCGTTTTGATACCCGATATGCCATTGATGTTTTTTTCCAGTGGCTCTGTGATCTGCGATTCGATCACGTCAGGGTTCGCACCCGAGTATGAGGTCCTGACATTTATGATTGGCGGATCGATGGAAGGGTAGTCGCGCACGCCAAGGAATTTAAAACCGATAAAGCCAAACACTATAATGATAATGTTTAGCACTATGGCTAGTATGGGGCGCCGCAGAGATAATGAGGGTAAACTCATTTAGTATTCAGGATGATAATATTATACGTTTTGCTACTTCTAAAATCCCGTGCCATTATAGTTTGATCATTGTCGCATTTGCGGTATTACACCAACAAAAAGCCCGGCTTCAGGTTCTTTCTGCGACCTGTGACGGCGCCAGCAGGCGGAAGTTTAAACATTATAGATTTGAAAAATGGATAAGCTCCTGACTATCTAAAAAATTCCTGAAGCCGTCATGAATCCCATACTTGTCAACCTATTAAGTTCAACGATATCCCCAACTTATCAACCTATCAAGTTGCCCACCTATCAACCTATCAGCCAACCCCCTATATTTGCCCCCATGATCCTTTCCGATACACGAATTCTTGAGGAGATTGAAAAAGGCACGATAATTATCGAACCTTACGATCGTAAATACTTGGGTACCAATTCCTACGATGTCCATTTGGGCAAACATCTGGCTACCTATGTGAATCGTGAACTGGACGCAAAGAAGCACAACCAGGTAGAGCATTTCGAGATACCTGAGGAGGGGTATGTTTTGCAGCCGGGTACTTTATACTTGGGCGTAACCCTTGAGTACACCGAGACACACGCACATGTTCCGTTCCTCGAAGGCAAGTCCTCTACAGGACGGCTCGGTATCGATATACACGCCACCGCAGGCAAGGGCGATGTAGGTTTCTGCAATACCTGGACATTGGAGATTTCCTGCGTGCATCCGGTGCGCATCTACGCCGGCATGCCCATTGGCCAGCTCATCTACTTCCCGGTCGATGGTGAGATCATCAACAAGTATAACACCAAGCAAAACGCTAAATACAATACCCGCACCATACGTCCTGTCGAGAGTATGATGTGGAAGAACGAATTTTAAGATTGTTGTTTTTGATTTTTATCGTTGATAAAGGGTCCGCAAGGGCCCTTTTCATTTGGTCTCATCCGACCCGCCGTCCCCACCCAGCCCCTGCCGGCGCAAGTATGTCGCCCAGCCCCCGTGCATCGCCTACTTGTGCCCCTCGCGCCGGACAATCGCACACCCCGCCGGCGCAAGTATGTCGCCCAGCCCCGCGCATCGCCTACTTGTGCCCTTCGCGCCGGACAACCGCACACCTCGCCGGCGCAAGTATGTCGCCCAGCCCCCGTGCATAGCCTACTTGTGCCCCTCGCGCCGGACAACCACATACCCGCCAGCGCAAGTATGTCGCCCAGGCCCTGTGCAGGGCCTACTTGTGCCCTTCGCGCCGAACAACCGCACATCTCGCCGGCGCAAGTATGTCGCTCAGCCCCGTGCATAGCCTACTTGTGCCCCTCGCGTCGGACAACCACATACCCCGCCGGTGTTCTTCACCAACAACGCTCGCGAACCATTACGAATTTCGATTTATCAGAATTTACTAACATTTTTTGTCGCCGCCGCCGCCCGGTGTAACTTTACACGAACCGGAAGCCCCTCCGGAATAGCGCATAAAAAAACCTCGAACCATGATAATAAGATCGCAAAACGCTACAGTCACACCAAACCGACCAAACTCAGTTATTTCCGCTTCAGAGGAAATAAGGAGAAATAATTAATTATTATATATTATTGATAGTCAATCATTTATCTTGCGGTCATTCCGCGGAGTACGAAATAACTAATAAGCTCTAGACAGGCAAAAACACGATATATTGGAAAAATATTAACTTTCTGCAATTATTTTCAGTACGGGTTACTAACATACATCCTTGATACTACGTCTGTTAAAAAACACACCCTATTCCTTTTTTAAACCTCAAAAATGTCTTATTTATGAGAAGATTATTTACACTCGCATTCTTAGCTGCTCTAGGTTTTTGTTTGTCTCCTTCGCAGAGGGCTGCCGCCCAGATCACCGGCTTCACCCAGCCCTATATTCAAGACAGCTTCGACACGCACTGCCTGCTACCGTCCAATCGGAATATTTGGGTACACATTGTAGCGCAGGGTTCCATTCCACCCGGCGATTCGGTGACTGTCAACTTCAACTTTGGCGATGCTACCGACACCACGTATAAGATCGCTGCCGCTGCCTCTATGTATGCCTACGGAGCACACGCATATACCTACAACGGTACTTTCACAACACGCATTATTTTCACGGCTACTACCGGGGTAGCGGATACACTATACACCAATCCGGCGACCATAAGCGACACCTGCGCAGATGTATATGGTTATGTATATCGCGACAACAACGCGGACTGTATTTACAATGCGGGTGATATACCCTTCAAGTTTGAAATGGTGAAGATCACCAACCAAACCACGTTGGCAGTTGTTTATGCCTGGACGGATAGTAATGGTATCTATCACGTCGAGTTGCCCAGCGGCTACTCGTATCGTATCGAAAAAGCTAACCTCTATGGCTATACGCCATCCTGTCCACCCCTGGGCTACCAGGTTGTTACTGTTGTAACAGGTACTTATTTCGAGAGTCTCGCTTATGTATGCAATCCTGCTACAAACATCGACCTCTCCGTCACCGCCAGCTCATGGAGCTACAGGCCTGGTTTCAACAGCACTATGTTTGTTTACGGCACCTCACCTAACGCATGTGAGCCTGTTAATACAACCGTTACACTCACCCTCGACCCTCATTTAAGTTATATCGCCACGTGGTACGGTATGCCGCCTACTACCGTCGTAGGTAATGTACTTACATGGACAGTGACCGGCATCGATCAGTTGCATCCGTTTATATCAGACCTTTATTTGCATTGTGATTCCACAGCCACTCTTGGAGACACGCTCTGCAGCACGGTGGTCATCGATACACCTAATGCGCCACATGTCGATACGAATACGGCTAACAATGGCTATACGGTTTGTGCACCTGTTACCAATGCAGTCGACCCCAATGAGAAAGAGGTGATGCCTAAAGGCGTTGGTACGCCGGGATACATACAACTGAACACAATGCTCTCTTACGTGGTCAACTTCCAGAACACAGGTAATGATACGGCGATCAATGTAACGGTTAAGGATACGCTCGACAGCAATGTGGACATAGCTTCTATCCATTTCATCAGTTCCAGCCATCCGGTTACCATCAGCACACAACCCGGTAATGTCCTGATATTCCGTTTCGACAATATCATGCTGCCGGATAGTGGCCACAACCAGGCCGCCAGCCACGGCTATGTGATGTACAGCGTGAAACCAAAGAATTCGCTGACACCATTGTCCACAATTCACAACAGTGCCAGCATTTACTTCGACTTTAATCCGGCGGTCAGGACCAACACTACACTCAACACCATATCTCCGGTAGGTGTGGAGCACCTCACCAAAGGAAACCTGAGCGCCAGCGTTTACCCCAACCCTGCAAACAACCAGCTAATGATCGAAATGAGTGGTAAGTTCAAACTGGATATTTATGATTTGCTCGGTCGCCCTGTTGTAAGCCAGCCAGGTGTTGACAATCTGATGATAAATACAGTAAATGTTCCGCAAGGTATGTACCTGATCAAACTCAGCAAGGATGGCGCCGAAATGACTACCAGGGTTAATATCCTGCACTAATATTTACGGTTCAATTTTAATACGGGAAGAGGTTTTTACCTCTTCCCTTTTCATTAAAAAATATGTTTCCCTCCTGCAAACGAAACCCCTCGCTACCGCGTCTATAGTTGCAGAGGGTGACTACTAAGGATAAAATGATAGTAGTTTTTGTATAAACCTTAATGGCTGTCTGTTTGCCCGACAGCCATTTATCTTTTTATACCCGGCTAATACAAAGCCAGCTCGCTTTTGCCCTCGAAATTGATGGGGATATTTACTAGGGCAACGCCACGTCCCGCTCTTGCGGTGCCCTGTACCTTAACGGTGATCTCTTTCTTCAGCAGTAGCTGCAGCGCGTTGTTAAAAGCGCCTTTCAGGGTCACGTCCAGCGTCACCGGCAGCAGGAAGGTATCTCTGCGGGGGATGGTGAAAGTGCTGTCGAGCACCACCTTACCGGTGAATTTATTATTGATATAAACATCCACATCGGCATGTTTCAGCACCAGCGGATAATTGTTGGGATTGTAAAAGCGCACATCTGCGGCAAAAACGGGTTCGGTGAGTTTTAATGAATGCAGCCTGAAATTTTTTACGTCAGTGAATACAAGGCTCTTTGGCGCCCCGCACGAGGCGAGCAATAACGATATCATCAGCACGATCTTCCTGCTCTCCCTCATTTCATGGTGTTTTATATTGTCTAACTTTTACGGGCTATAGCGCGCTCTGCAGCAGCTATTATGTTTTCCTTCGTCAGGCCATATTTCTGCAGCAGTTGCTTGGGTTGTCCGCTCTCGCCGAAGGTATCCATCACCGCAACATACTCATGGGGCACAGGGCATTCCCGTCCTGCTACATTAGCTATGCTGTCGCCAAGGCCACCGTTTACCTGGTGCTCTTCAGCGGTCACCATACAGCCTGTTTTTTGAAGCGATTTAATAACGGCGGCTTCATCAAGCGGTTTGATTGTATGGATATTGATCAGCTCTACAGATATGCCTTTTTCAGCAAGTGCTTTAGCAGCCTCTACCGCTATCCACACCATATGCCCGCAGGCGAAGATGCTGATGTCGTTACCTTCGGCCAGCACCTGTGCTTTGCCTATTTCAAACTTCTGGTCTTCAGCTGTGAAGTTGGGCCATTTGGGCCTGCCGAAACGCAGGTACACGGGGCCCTGATGCTCTGCTATGGCTATGGTAGCAGCCTTGGTCTGGTTAAAGTCGCAGGGCACTATCACGCTCATGCCGGGTAGCATTTTCATCATGCCGATGTCCTCTAGCACCTGGTGTGTGGCACCATCCTCGCCCAGGGTGAGACCTGCGTGCGATGCACATATCTTTACGTTCTTACCGCTATATGCCACGCTCTGGCGTATCTGGTCGTAGACGCGCGAAGTGGAGAAGTTGGCGAAGGTAGTGGTGTAAGGAATCTTGCCGCCGATGGTCAAACCGGCTGCCACGCCTATCATGTTGGCCTCGGCAATGCCGCATTGTATAAAACGTTCAGGATAAAGTTTGATGAACTCGTTGAGTTTTAACGATCCCGCGAGATCGGCGGTGAGGGCCACTACGTTGGGGTTGCGGCGTGCAGCCTCACTAATACCTTCGCCGAAACCGGCACGTGTCTCTTTTTCGTTTAATACCTGTATATCCTGTAACATCTGCGCAAAAATAAGCTTATCATTTGGTTAATGCATAACCCCAATCTTTAAGCCAGTTTATAATTTTTTCTTTATAATCACCCTGTATTATTACAAGCCCGTCCTTTACACTGCCGCCTGTGCCACATTTGGTTTTCAGCTGTTTACCAAGCGCTTCCAGGTCGTCGTTGCTGCCTGTAAAACCCTCCACCAGCGTCACTATCTTGCCGGCGCGCTGCTTGCTGTCCAGTTTTACCCGTAGCTTTTGCCTGTCCTTAGGCAGGGTTTCGGCGTCGTTGTGCTCCGGCTCGTAGTCGTTGTAAAAGTCCTTGTCGGTGCTGTATACCATTCCATCGGGACGTGCTTTGTGCTTAGACATAAAATATCTTGTTCCCTCAAATGTCGGGAAAGTTTAGGGTAGTATCCTGTTAAATTCTAAAGGGCCTGGTACTAGTTAGCGCAGCCGGAGGCTTCCTTTTGCTTGCCTTTATCAATGCCCTGCAGCAATCGTTGCTTTGCCTTATGCTGCTGACGGGTGTTAGCACTGTAGAAGTTGCCGGAATATGAAGCGTTGGAAGGGAGCTCGCAGGAGCTGATGCCCAGCGTACCGATGATGAATAGAATTGCAAGAGTCTTTTTCATAATTGCATTGTGTATAATATAAATATAGACAAAAATCTTGTTTTGCGAAATGTTTTAATGAACAGCCGGTTCGGCTGTCTGTTTTCCGCACTCGTATGCTCTAATCCATTTAAGAGCCTGCGCCATAGTAATATTGCCGGAGACCATAAATAGAGTCCCATGAAGTATATAGCTATAGTTGCTGCATTTTGTTTGTTTGTTTTGAGCGCCTGTACCCATAAGAATGCGGTACTCCCCACTACCGTTACCCCTACAACCAGCGGCGGGGGACCAGCTGCGGGCAACTGGACCGTGATATCGTACACCGACCAGGGGGTGGACGAGACACCGGACTTTGGTGGATACACATTTGTTTTCAATACCGACGGCACTTTTACGGCGACACGCAAGCAGGTGTCGGTAACGGGCAACTGGAGCATGGCCAATGATGATAGCCGTCAAAAGCTGGTGCTCACGATAAGCTCGGCCGCCGATGCGCACCTGGCGGAACTGAATGAGGACTGGATAATATCGCTGATGACGGAGACCAATATCAACCTGCTGGACGATAAGGGCCACCACGACCTGCGCTTTCAAAAGCAATAGTTATTTGCGCAGTAGTATGAACCTGCCGGCGTTCACCACTGTATCTACCCTGTATACGGGTGACAGGCGCTGCGCCTCGGCTTCTCCCTCGTGAATGTAGTAAAAGTCGAAACTTGTATCGCCATTTATAGGGTCGTGTGTATAGATCACGGGTTCAAAATGGTCGCTGTACCTGGTCGTAATATAGTATTGAAAGGAGGGCTGCAATAGCCAGGTGCTGCGCAACTTGATCTTAGCGCTGCCGGATTTTTGTTCGCGGAGCATTTTGTTCATTAGCAGCAGGGCAACGGCATCATCAGGCCACCCGCGCGACCTTTCGAGGTTCACGTGCGTTATGAAAAGCAGGAGGCAGGCCAATGCGGGCGCTGCAACCAGCACAGTGCCCAGGGAACGCCCTGGCCCGGCAACGACACAAAAGAACAGCAGCAGCAATAAGGGGTAATAAAATAAGGCTGTTCTGTCAATGAGGTATTTGGCGCCCATGAGATAATGCTGTGCGGTATTGGCAAGCAATGGAATACAGAGCAGGAGCAGCAGAACGACGCCTGTGTTTATTGTCGCAGTTTTTTTATTGCGTGCGAATTGCACCAATATGCACAGGGCTGCGCACAGTATAAAGCTGCAGGCTATATATGCGGCCACCAGTCCGCCGGCCGACTGCTTATCAAGGAAGAGGCTCTCCCGGAAAAGGGTGGCAAAGGTATCGTGCACAATGCCTGTGTCGCCACCATAGTAAAGTTGCCCCTCGTCGTGCAGGGCTTTCAGGTTGCCCACAGTAGTAGCAAACAGCAGCAGGGCGCTCAATGCGCAGGGTAAAAGCTGGCCGAATATTGACCTGCCGGGTGTATTTCGCCTGATAACAATGAAGGGCACAGCTACTATTAGTGCCAGGTAATAATAAAGCAAGCTGTAATTGGCATAGACCGCCAGCATTGCGGCTGCCATGCAATACCATTGTAACGCGATCTTCCCTTCATCCATATACCTGAGCAGGTACCAGGTGCTGCACATCATTAGCGCGATGGCCAAAGAGTAACCCCTGCACAAACTGAAGAACTCGAATAAAAAGGGATTACAATTGAGCAGTATAAATCCCGCAACTATCATCACCTGATCTTTGAAAAGCCGTTTAAGGATGGCATAGGAGAAATACTGGTATGCCAAAAGCGATAGCAAAGACGTTAACCTTAAACTGAAATGCCCATCACCTAACAGCAGCCTGAAGAACTTCGATAATAAAGAGTTCAGAATATGATCGTTGGCCGAGGTGGGGTGCATGCTAATTATGTCAAGCCAGGGGGCAATGATATAATCCTTATAGGTAACGCCTTCGTCGTGAGTTACAGGCACCTTGATGATCCGCAGGATGTCTATAATAACGAGGCATGTTGCTATTGCAGCAACAATGCCGCTAGCGGTGTTGAATTGATATCTTTTTGTTTGGGCAGGTCCGGACACAGGTCTAAAGTACGCTAAAATCAAAAGGCTGCAATTGCAGCCTTTTGACGAACAGTTTTTGTTAACTTATCTCTCTCAGTCTATTGCCTCGTATTTTTTTATGTAGAGCTCTACACCATTATTCTCATCTGTAATATACGCCGTTTTTTCGCCAAAGAGGTTGATGATATAATCATCGCTCAGCTTTTGGGTAAGTGTGGCGCGGGTGATATAGATACCGGGCTTCACATCGTGGGCCACGAAGAGGTATGCACCTTCTTCCTCCACACGGCGGGCGGTGATGATGTCTTTGCCATTCACATTGTGCAGTGTCACCACGGCGTTGGTGAAGCCTATCTCCAGTATCTCAGCCTTTTCTTCCTCGAAGAGGCCGCTGGCGTCCAGCTTCAGGTCTACGTTCACTTCTTTTATGATCTCCGGTTCTTCATAGGCGTGGTGTTGCCTTTCTTCGGTCACAATGCGCTTGCCCGGCATAGCCGCCGATCTTGCTTCTGCAGGCTCTGGCACCGTAGGAGGCGCCGCAGCACCCGCGCCGCCTGGCTGCAGGCTAAAGTTCTCGGGTATCAATACGTCCTTAAACCTTTCGAGCAATCCCATAACGCGCCCCGCGAACAGGCCCGCGAGGAATGCGAACACGATAACACCCTCGTTGGTATTTACCTCTATTACGTTTCTGTGCTTGATGAAGTTGTACGAAAGCAGCAGGATGATGGCGCTGCATGGGGCATAGAAAAGCTTGGCAATATCATAAGCAATATCGCTGGTATCAAGCCGCCGCTTGCCTTGTCTGCTCATATTGCCCAGCGCAAAGATGCAACTGCATATTACACCGATCACTACCCAGTACACCACCTCGAAATACACAGTAGCCCCTGTCATCCAGAAGTAGCATTTTACATGCAGCCGGTATTGCGCAAGGAAACTCAAAACCTCCTGCGAGCTGAACGCACCGAGATAATCGCGTATAATGCTTAGCTGGTCGTCTTTTAATTTGTTGTCAAACTCGCTGCGGATGTAAAGCATCGCCTTATTGATCCGGCAGCTATCGTTGCAGATGCTGATGCCGCTAGCCGTGTTGGCCTGTGGACGGGTATGCACTATTGTGTCATATAATGTATCACCTCTCGCTGAGATCAGTTGCCTGACGGTGGTATCGGTCGCCGGTGCTGCAGTACCGGGGGCATTGTTACCCTGGTATAATATGGTACTTAATTGCTGTATTTGCTGCGTGGTAAACCGGTAATATTGATATCCGTTTCGGATGTAATGGGTATATAGATAAAAACCCACCCAGAAGATAAGAAACAAGGCAAGGAATGCGAACCATTTTCTTATTGTCCAGAACGAGGCTTGCGCAGTATTACCATTATCAATGGCTGTTGTTGACATTTCTTTAGTTTTCGTAATTCACTTTCTCTCCGCTAGCCTCTTGTAAGAGCGCCCATCTTAACAAATGAGCGACGAGTGAACTGGGTCTATCTATTCCTTAACAGAAACAGGAATGTGAAAATAGAATTTATGTTTCAATCCCACAATTTACACCCTTATGGAACTTTCTTAATTTCAATTGTATTAAACATAGTGTATGTTATAATCGATTGATAATCAATATCAACAGACTGAAATATGACCGTTTTGGCTGTTTGTTAACATGCTGTTATTCGCCAAGCGGTTATACATAGAAATTTTTTATGTCCTTTATTTGTAAACGGCTTGTTAACCAGTTCTAAACAGCCGGTTAACAGGTGCTGAAAACTTTGTAACGCCTTATAGCTGTTACATCTTTGTGTCATCAACGGAGAGAGAAAATTTAAAACAGCAATGCAAATGCAGTTTACATATAGGAGGATAAATACACGGCTGGCAATATGCCTGCTGTCTATCCTTATGTTCTCAGGCATTGCTAAAGCACAGAACTTCAGCACTTCTTTCACCACATCATTGCTCGCCGACTCGCTGACCGCCAGCAACAACAAAGATTTCCTTTATAATAGCCTTACGATCACAAACACCTCATCTGCTAAACTGAGCATGGTGGTGAATATTGCCGCACCTTCCGGCTGGCAGATGATCACCGAAAATGTGGTTACCGTGACACTGGCTTCAAACGAAAGCACCATCATCCCGATGCGCCTGCTGCCTGCTGGCAACAACACCGCTAACTGGGATGCTGTAAAGATCGAATATCGCAACGCGGCAACTGCCGAAACAAAAAAAGGCGCATTCGCCATAAAAGTTCAGGAGTTCACAAAATTCAGCTCAAGGCTGCCACACGCCAACTTCGTGATGACAGGCTACCAGAAAAATATAGCGCTGCCGGTGTATGTAAAGAATGCAGGTAACACTACTGCTAAATATGTGATCGCCTACAAAAATGACTTCCTGCACCTGGACGGTAACACAGCAATAGAATTGAAAGGCGGCGCCGACACCACTTATAATATTAACCTTGCTATCAGCGAAGCTGAATTCTCGAGGCTTACTAAAGAAGATGTCAAGGTAACTGTAACTAATAGCGGCGAGTCGATCACCCTGGCCCAGGCAGTTTCTAAAATAGGCTTCCAGATAAAGGAGCATAGCAGTGCTTACATGGATATGCCGCTTCAGATAGAAGGCGGCGCTACCTACCAGGGTCCCGGTACTAACGTGCAGTACTATGGCGGTATCTACGGCAGCGTGAATATAACTGACAAAGACCAGGTATCGGTAGCCTACAGGAGCAAGACATACTCAAAAGAACAAACTGAAGATAACGACCTCATGCGTGTAGACTACCGCGGCACTAATTTCAGCGCCAGCCTCGGCAACATTCTTGGCGTAAACGAAATGCTGATGGACGGCTACGGTGCTAAGGCGGCTTATAACAACAACAACGGTACAACTGCTGAAGTGTACGGTATCGCTAAAAGCCGCACGGGTGACACAAAAACATTTGGCGGTAATGCGCACTTCGGTATCCTGAAGAACATCAACCTGCTCGAGAATGCCGTTGCAAGCTTCGACAATGTTAAGAAAGTAAACAGCGCCATCGTTAAACAAACCGCTGAGATAAACATTACCGACAGGACAAAGCTGAGCGTGATAGCAGGTGTGGGCGGCGATATGAAAACAGCGGGCCACAAACAATCGCTGCTGGGTACTTCCTTGGGTTACAATTTCATGTACGCAGGCAAACACATCAATGTAATGTCAAACGTGTTGCAAAACAGCAATAGCTACACAGGCATCTACAAAGGCCAACGCCTGCAGACACATGAAGCCCGCCTGGTAAACAAAAACGTATTCATCGGCGGCTTCTTCGAATACAATCTGAAGAAGGAAAGCTATTTTGCCGACAGCACAGTGGTAAACAACGCGTTCGATCTTAAAACTAGCAATTATGGTGTGCGCGCCGGTTGGTCTACAAAGGTGAGCAGCGTGACCGTAGCGGCAGGTAACCAAAAGCAAAAGCAGGCAACAGACGGTCCTGCGATCCAGACGAACTTTAACTACGTCAACCTGAACTCAACTGTATGGCTGGCGAAGAAACTCAATGTTTCATTGAACTCAACCACCGGCTTTAATGAGATCATTGGTCAGCCTGGCACAAAAACATTCGTATCGAGCAACCAGGGTTCCATCCAGTTCATGAACGCCGGCGTTTCTTTCCGCTATGACAAAGGACCTTTCTTTTATAACGACTTCGTTAATTATGCACTGCAACCTCAGAACTATGAACGCTTCTTCGTAAGCCCTTATGCTGAAGTGAGCATGTTTAAAAAGAGCCTGGTGCTGCGCGCACAGTATAACTATGCACAAGTAGTACCGGAATCACCGGTAACTTCGAATATCCTTTTCAATGTCTCTTATACCAATGCATCTAAGGGATATGACTTCCATGTGAATGGCATGCTGCCTGTAAAGCAGGAAGGTGTTACGCCAAGCCCTTATATGAGCGCTTCGTTCCGCGTACGTATCAATGCTCCTTGTGTAGCGGTTAAGAAATACCATACGGTGAAGATGGTACTGTTCAAGGACGCTAACAGCAACGGTGTCCGTGACGCGAATGAAGCTCCTATCGCAGGCCAGGCAATGTCGATCAACGGTAACATGTTTGTATCGAACGAAGATGGCGAAGTGATCTATAAGAACGTAGAGGCCACCAGCTTCAAAGCTAACCTGGGTTATGCCAGCAAAATAAAAGGCTGGTCGCCTGCCGCAGGTGCCAATCAGACATTTGATGCAGCCAGCGACAAGATCCAGTTTGTTCCATTCCGCCCCAGCAAGGTGCTACAAGGCAAACTGACACTGGTGGTTGATTCAAACTCAAGCGCTAAATTCAGCCTGGGTAGCATCAAGGTTACTGTTACTTCAAGCGATAACACTACCTACAGCACCCTGACAGATGAGGATGGTAACTTTTACTTCAACCTGCCTACTGACAACTACGTAGTCTCACTTAGCGAGGCAGCCTTCGACGAGCATTTCCGTCCTTCACAGCTCTCTCAGCGTGTGGACCTTACCAACAACCAGACTAAGAGCGTGTACTTCGAGATCCGCCAGAAGAAGCGGGCTATCAACATTAAAAAGCAATAAGACGCCTCCGGTGCATGCTTTATATTACCATCCCTCTATTCGTAGCTTTATTATTGGTCATACTGCAAACGCATAATCAGAGACCGCAAAGAGGCAAACCCTTTGAAAAGAGCGCGGGGCGATATCAATTCAAGGTCAAGCTTCTGATCACCAGCATGATTTAAAAAGCCATCGGCGGACGATAATGTCCGCCGAGTGGCCGTGATAGCGCTCCCCTCCCGCAGGAAAGGATGGGTGCATATATGATGATTTGGGAAAACGACCCTCTTCTTTACGTCTGCAATTTACCAGCAGTATTCCATCTAAAAAACCGTGAAAACACGGTTTTTTAATCCAAAAAATTTTCGTATTGCGCTCCGTTTATTTCCCCTTGTCTTCTACGCCGATGAGGATGGCGAGGGCTTTCAGACTTTCCACGCGCTCGCTGATGATCTTTACGATTCCCATGATCGGGATGAACAGGAACATGCCGGGTATGCCCCAGACGAGGTGGCCCAGGAGCACTGTAATAATGGTAATGAAGGGATTCATTTTGACCCTTGAGCCAACGATGCGCGGCATCAGTATATTGGCGTCAAGGAAGTGGATGATGATGAAAGCAATGGCAAGTTCAATGGCCTGGAAGCCCGAGCTGTTGGCGAAGGTGAGCAGCATGCCTATAGCTATGCCGGTGTAGATGCCAAGATAGGGTATGATGTTAAGTACCGCCGTGATGATACCCAGGAGTATTGCGTAAGGGATGCCGAGAACGCTTAGGGCAATGCAATTTAGGATGCCTACGATCACCATTTCGGTAAGCAAGCCCAGTACATAATTGTTGATCATGCCCCGGGTTTCGTTTACCACATCGTTTACTTGCGCGCGGTACCTGGAGCTAAACATATGCAGCACCGAACGCAGTAACAACCGCCGGTGCACGAGCATAAAGTAAGTGTATATGAAAACAAATACCGTCCATATTGCCACGGTAGCTACACTGGCAAAGATGGTGCTTATCGAGGCAGCAGCGGTTGAAACGATTCCGGAAGCTGATTTGTTCAGATAGTCAGTTTGCTGTTTGCTGTTTATGTGATATTTAACGGATATCCACGACTGGAATTGGGATAATATTTTTTGCACGCGTTCCTGGAGATGCGGCAGGTCTTCGCTGAAATTGACGATCTGGAACGTGATGAAATAAACAAAGCCGCTGATAAGGCCCACAAACAACAGCACGCAAATGAGTGCGGCCAAAAAGCGGGGAATGCGTAAGCGGGTTTCCATAAACTTGCACAATGGGTACAACAATGCCGCGAGCAGCAAAGAGAAAACAAGAGGGATAATGACACCGCTTGCATAATACAATATGAAAAAGCCCAGCACTACAGCAAGTAGTATCAAGGCAACTTTTGCATAGACAGGTACATTTTTATTCTCCATATTATATTGTGCTTAATAGAATTGTGCCAAAAAGGGAAACGCCATGCCTATCCTTTCCGAAGTTAGATAATTTGCCGCGCAATGTGTATAACTAAATCGTTACGGCATTGCCTATTTCATTTATTTTTGATGAGACGAAGCCTTGGGGTGAAAAAATTTTTTAAAAAAGATATTATAGAGGCCGGTTGCGATGAAGCCGGCAGAGGTTGCCTGGCAGGCCCGGTCTATGCTGCGGCCGTTATACTTCCTAAAACTTTTTATCATCCCCTGCTGAATGACAGCAAGCAGCTTACCGAAGAAGAGCGTTACAAGCTCCGGCCGATCATACAGCGCAAGGCCATCGCCTGGGCTGTGGCGATGGTGGATCATGAAGAGATCGATCGCATCAATATTCTAAAAGCCTCTTTCAAGGCCATGCACCTGGCGGTAGATCAACTCAGTACCCGGCCCGAACTGCTGCTTATCGACGGTAACCGCTTTACACCGTATTTCGGTATTGCACATCATTGCGTGGTAGAGGGCGATGCAATATTTGCCTCGATAGCTGCCGCTAGTGTGCTGGCGAAAACCTATCGCGACGATCATATGATCGGGTTACACGAGAGCTTTCCGCATTACGGGTGGAACGAAAACAAAGGTTATGCTACGCCCTTCCACCGCGAACAGATAAAAGCCAACGGCCTTTCACCGTATCACCGCAAGACCTTTGGCATCTGTAATGAAATGGGTGAATTACAGCCCGAAGCGTCCGGAGCGTAAAACCTAAGCCAGCGGCAGGCAAACTTCAAAAATGGCGCCGCTCGGTTTGTTGTCCTTCACGCTTATACGCCCTTTGTGTTCATGTACTATCTTTCCGGTCAGGTAAAGTCCCAGCCCGGTTCCTTTAGTTTTCCGGGTTTCTTCATTACCCACACGGTAAAATTTGTTGAATATCTTACGCTTTTCCTCGTCTGGTATCCCCGGACCCTCGTCGGCCACCTTTAATACGGCCATTTGCTCTTTGCGCGAAAGGCTGATAAGGATGGTTTTATCTGAAGGAGTATACTTTATCGCGTTCTCCAGCAGGTTATTTACTGCCATTTGCAGCATCATCCTGTCGCCCGCCAGCTGGTACCCAGGTTCTATATCTTCCTCAAAGCGTTTGGGGTACCTGTGCGCGTAGTCGGATATAGTGTCCTCGATCATTTCCGAAAAATTGAACTTTTCAACGGTGGGCACATAGCGTTTGCCTTCCATTTGCGATGCCAGCAACAGGTTTCCCGTAAGATCATTTAGTCGATCCGCTTCCAGCACACAACGCTCCAGCAGTTGTGCTCTTTTTTCATCATCCAGCTTATACTTTGCCAGCGTTTGCAGGTTCAGCTTGATGGCAGCCAATGGCGATTTCAGTTCGTGCGTTACCGACATCATGAAATTGTTCTGCTGCCGTGACAATGCAATGCTGCGTCTGAACGAAGAGTACACCACCGCTGCCCCAATGAGTATCACCACCATAAAGGTGGCGCCCTCGCCGATGTATTGTTTACGGCGCATATTTTTCTTATTGATCAGTTCGTCGAGATGGCGATGGTACAGTTCAGGGTATTTTGTGCTATCTATATCGGTGGCCAGCAACATGCGCTGCTGTTCAAAGATGCTTTTGCTCTGCTTCTCAAGGCTTAATCCCCAGAACACCAGCGCTGCTATCACGTAGGCAAAAAGCAATATGTGCAGGCTGGAGAAAATGCGCATTACAAACAGTTTTTTTATTGTTGGCCTTTCTCTATCCGGATGCCCACTTGCAGCACCTCGGGCAGGGGGTTCATGCGCATATTCTGCTCTATGCGCATTTCATATTTACCCTTCTTTTTAAGGAACTTTGGGATGCCTCCTTCGTTCATCTGGTAGTTTACGGGCATTATCTGTTCCCAGATCTCGCCCATGCCGCGGCCCAGCCATTTACCCGATGTTTCGCTCAGCGGCACTTCTATCCGTATCTTCTGAAAGGTGCTGTCACCAGGTTGTTTCAGCGATACGATGAGCCAGATGTTAGAGAAAGGATATGCATCCGTGTGACGGATCAGGAAGTACATTTTATGGCCGGCCGATGTGTCACTGATGTCAAATTTGAAGCTGGGGTTGAATGTATTTTGCCAGCTGTTATTAGGCACAGAATAAGTTTGCTGGTAGTAAGGAGATGGCAGGCAACCTGCAAGAAACAGGACCATACAAAATGCCAAACCTATATTGCGGATCATCAGCGCGTGATTGTTTTATAAAATGTTCAGTACTTGTTCTTTTGCTTTTTCCAGCTCGTCTTTCATGTGTATCACCACCTGCTGTATAGCGGCGTCATTAGCCTTGGAGCCAAGGGTGTTGATCTCGCGGCCTATCTCCTGCAGTATAAAGCCCAGCACCTTGCCCTTCGATATACCATCTTTGGCTATGGTGTCATGAAAATAGCTGCAGTGTTGCTTAAGGCGCGTCTTCTCTTCTGTAAAGTCGATGCGTTCCAGGTAGAAGATCATTTCCTGCTCAAAACGGTTCGTGTCATAGTTTTCCTTGCCCACCATTTCATTCATATTCTGTTGTAGCCTTGTTCTTATTTTCTCAGTTCGTTGAGTCTCCAACGGTATTATCTCTTGCAGTAAACGCTCTATGTTCTGTATACGGCTGTTAAGATCTTTATATAGAGCCTCGCCCTCATGCTTGCGGTGCTGCATCAACACTTCGGCAGCCTGCTCCAGCACTTTTTTTATTTCCAGCCATTCAGCTTCCGAAAGCAGGTCTTGCTCCGGCGCCACTACTTCGGGCATGCGCATCAGGGTAGATAGCATACTCTCTTCGGGCAGTCCCAGTTGCTCTGCTATCTGCTTCATGCTCTGGTAGTAAAATACGGCCAGCCCTGTGTTCACGGTCATCGGTTTCGATGCGCCCTCCTGGCGGATCGCAACGGTAATATCCAGTGTGCCGCGCATCAGCAGTGTGTTCAGGATGTTGCGCATATCCAGTTCGTACGAGCGCAATATGGGAGGCAGCTTCGTAATGGCGTCGAACTGCTTGCCGTTCAGCGATTTGATCTCTACAACTACTTGCCGGTTGTGGATGGTCGCTTCAGCTCTCCCGAAACCCGTCATTGAATACAGCATGATATCTATTTCTTTGCAGCAAAAATGAATAAGCTTTTCCAATAAAAAAACCGGGTATGCTTATTTATGGAAAAAAGCCCTTAAAATCGTCCTAAATGTACCACAAAAGCAAAAAGCGCGGCAGGAATTGATTATTTTTGTTTCATACCAAAAAAATCTCATGCGGATAGCAACACTTATAGCTCTTATGCTTTTGTGCATTGCGGGTTTCACCCAGCAAAGGGCTCAGCCGCAGCCCCAGGCGCAAGAGACACTGAATCGTGCCGAACTGGAGAAGCAACGCCAAAGTATCATGGAGTCCATCAAGCAGATAGAGCAGGAACTGGAAGCCACTAAGCAAAATAAAAATGCGACCATGAGCCAGCTCCGCGATCTGAGGAGCAAGCTCGCAGAGCGGCAAAAGCTCATCGGTAATATCAACCAGGAAGTAGCACAGATCAATAATAGTATACAAAGTTCCACTCAAACCGTATCACAGCTGCGCGACAACCTTACGACCCTAAAGGTCCATTATGCCCAGTCACTGCGTTATGCCTACCAGAACCGCAGCTCATACGATATGCTGGCATTCCTGTTCTCGTCTAAGAACTTTAATGAGGCTATGCGACGCGTAAAATACCTGAAGAAGTACCGCGATTACCGCGTGCAGCAAGTAGAGCAGATCAAAGTGACGCAAGGCCAGATAGAGCACCAGATAGGCATACTTGCGAGCGAAAAATCGCAGAAGGATATACTGCTACAGGCACAGGAGAAGGAAAAGCAGGTGATACAGAAAGAGACCAATGAGACCGATCAGGTGGTGCAGCAGCTCAAGAGCAAGGAAAAAGACATCCTGGCCCAGATAGAAAGGAACCGCAAGAAGCAGAAGCAGATGGATAAGGCTATCAGCGACATCATACGCCGCGAAATAGAGGCCGCGCGTAAGAAGGCCGAAGAGGAAGAGCGCAGGCGCCAGGAGGCTATCGCGCGGAACAATCCGACAACAACTTCGAAGGTTGTTACAAACAATAATGCGGCTAACAACACCAACCCCAAGACAACAAACAACGGCGCGAGGCCCGCGCCCAGGTCTAATTCTGAAGCAATAACTGAAACAGAGAACAGGCCATCATCAAAATATACTAGCCACAAAAGCGGTGGCGATTACGGACTTTCGCTAACCCCGGAAGTGGAAGCCATCTCCAGCAGCTTCGAAGCCAATAAAGGCCGATTGCCATGGCCGGTGTCCAAAGGCTACATTTCCGATCACTTCGGCACCCACCCGCATCCCGTGGAGCAGCACGTAATGATCGAGAACTCAGGCGTCGATATCCGTACCGCCGCAGGCGCTGAGGCCAGGGCGGTGTTTGAGGGCACTGTATCCAAGATATTTAAGATATTCGGCACCGATTGGAATGTGCTGATCAATCACGGCCGTTATATGACTTTATATGCGCACCTTTCAAGCGTTAATGTGCGCGAGGGGCAGAGTGTGCACACCAAGCAGGCTATCGGCTCGGTTGGCACAAACGACGAGGGCGAGAATGTGATCAATTTCCAAATATGGAAGGTGGTAGGCAAGGGGTCGGTTAAGATCGATCCGGAGTCCTGGATAGCGCGCTAGCATCTTTAAAACATAACAATGTTTAAATATCCCGCTACTAAGCGGGATATTTTCTTAATAAATATCTACCGCTATTCCGGGAGCAGTGGGTTTTAGTTATATTTAGGATAATAAAAAACTCCCTTATGAGACAACTGTATTTTTCATTACTGGTGCTGCTGGCATCGTTCGCGTCCTTTGGCCAGGAAAGTAAACCACTGCTTAGCCCGCGGGCCTACGCAAAGAACGAGAATGTTGAGATCTCGTACGGACAGCCCTCAAAGCGCGGCCGCGTCATCTTTGGCGAGCTGGTGCCTTATGGCCAGGTATGGCGCACGGGTGCTAACGAAGCAACCGAGATCACCTTTAAGAAAGATTGCACTTTTGCCGGCAAGCATGTGAAGGCGGGTACCTATACGTTGTTTACCATTCCCACACAAAACGAGTGGACCATCATACTCAATACTCAACTGAAGCAGTGGGGTGCTTTTGGTTATGATGCCGTGAAAGATAAAGACATTTTGCACGCATCGGTGCCGGTGAAGAAGATGGAGCAGCCGCAGGAGAAGTTCGTGATCGCCGTCACTAAAAATGCGCTGGAAATGAGCTGGGAACAGACCGCCGTTTCAGTACCAATGAAGTTCTGAAACCTGTTTCGTCGGTAGATATTCCCGCTTCATCCTATATATTTATTTGGTATTGCGATACTATCCTACTTTAGTATCGGCTTCTCACCTTACGAGATTCGGGCAAGAAGCGAAATAGTTAAAAAGGGATAGCGGCGCACTTAACAAGTGCGCCGCAATTTTTTTGTTTATAGCCAAATAAAGGTCTTTTACGGCGCGGCGTGCTATTTTTGCGGCATGAGAATTATTCCCGGTGAGATAAAGACAGGCCTGCTTCACTCCTATCTGTTAGGCGCCGTAGCGCCCCGCCCCATCTGCTTTGCCAGCACGCTGGATGCTGACGGAACGCCCAACCTGGCGCCCTTTAGCTTTTTCAATGTTTTCGGCAGCAACCCCCCGATATTGGTTTTTTCACCGGCCCGTCGCGTGCGTGATAATACAGTTAAGCATACCCTTGAAAATATATATGCCACTAAAGAAGTGGTTGTCAATGTGGTGAACTACAACATGGTGCAGCAAACCAGCCTTGCGAGTTGTGAATACCCTAAAGGCGTGAACGAGTTCGTAAAGGCGGGGTTTACACCGGTAGCATCAGAGTTTGTAAAACCTTTCAGGGTGAAAGAATCGCCTGCACAACTGGAATGCAAGGTGCTGCAGGTAATAGAGACGGGGCAAAATGGAGGTGCGGGCAACCTTATTATCTGTGAAATAGTGTGCATGCACCTCGACGACAGTGTGCTTAATGAAGATGGCAAAATAGACCCGCATAAAATAGACCTGGTGGCGCGCATGGGCGGCGACCACTACTGCCGTGCTTCGGGTGCTGCAGTGTTTGACGTGCCGAAGCCCAATCTTGAGCTTGGTGTAGGCATCGATGCACTCCCGGAAAGCATCCGCAGCAGCTCGGTTCTTACGGGCAACAACCTGGGTATACTGGGTAACAGCACCAATATCCCGGTAGTAGGTGAAATGCTCTACGACGACCGCCTCACAGAAATAATGCGCGAATACGAAACGGACGATATGGGCCGCCGCACTGCGCTGCACACCTATGCCAAAGAACTGCTTGACCGCCATGAGATAGATAAGGCATGGCAAGTGCTATTGGCAGGGGAATAAGTCACGCGTTGAATAACCTGTGCATATCCTGTGCATTTCACTTAACAGTAACAAGCAGGTAATGTTTCCATAACAATTTTGTGTGTAACTTTAGTAAAACTAAAATATTACTCACATGCTTTGGAGAACATTCAGCGGCGAACCACTGCGGAAGCCTGTTAAGGAGGCAGTCGAAGAGGCTATCGTTCGGGAAACCGGGAAAGGGTTTCACCTGAAGGTATGCATAGGTACTGACTCACAGGTACGCGGTGGCGAAACGGAATTCGCCACCGTTATTGTTTTTCTTCGGGAGAAACACGGTGGCTTCATGTACATCTGCAACGAACGCAGCAGGCAGCCCTACACCATCAAGGAGCGAATGCTGGTGGAAGTAGCGCGCAGCATCGAGATCGCATATGAGCTTTGCGATCTCTTCAACAGGTATGATGTGGACATGGAAGTGCATGCCGACATCAATACCAACCCGCACTTTAAAAGCAATGAGGCCTTGCGTGAGGCGATGGGCTATATCCTGGGCATGGGTTTCGCCTTCAAGGCCAAGCCCGAAGCCTTTGCCAGCAGTTGCTGTGCAGATAAGGTCTGCAACTGACGCCGGCCCCTTTTTACCGCTGCCGGGGATGGCAAAACCATCCTTCAGGCCTTCTTCACCCCTTGCATTAATATATTTTAGGCAATTTCTTAAGGGGATATAGGATTTTTAACATATTTCCATTAACTTACTGGTGTTTTCGCCCCTGTGTCAACCATTGCGGGTCTCCTGGCTGTCTATATAGCTGGTGTGCCCGACGAAAAGCACGGCAAAAATGTAACACTTGTACGCAAAATGGAAAAACGCCACCTGGTTTATTTATTAAGCTTTCTATTTGTCTATTCGGCTGCTACAGGTACGCCTGCAATGCCTATTCATTTTATCGAGAATCGCGGACAATGGGACGGACCATTTAAATATAAGGTAGAGACGGGTAAAGGTGACGTTTACTTTTTACCGGGTCAGTTTGTTTACGTCGTTGGTGAATATTCGAATCTGGATAAAATGGAGGATTATCATCATGGTATTATTCACGGGCCACAAGTTTTACGGTTTCATGAATATCGAATGACTTTTGAAGGTGCTAATCCTGTGACTATAGTCGGCAGTAAAAAGCAAACTACATACTATAATTATTTTTTAGGAAAGGATTCAACAAAATGGAAGACAGGTATTCATCCTTACCTCGCCTTAGACTATCCTGAACTTTACAAGGGCATCGGTATGCACGTTTCATCAGAAGACGGATCTGTCAAGTATGAATTTGCAGTTGCTCCGGGTGCAGACGTTCGGCAAATAAGATTGCATTATGAAGGTGCGGATGGGTTGACAGTCAATAGGAAGGGTAACCTGATCATCAAAACTTCTGTGGGTGATGTTGAAGAGTTAAAGCCTTATGCCTATCAGTATTTCAACGGTGAACGGAGGGAGGTCCCATGTACTTATGATCTGGAAGGGACGCAAGTGCGCTATCTTTTTCCTGAAGGTTTTGACAAGTCGTTAGCCGTGGTTATAGACCCAACAGTTGTTTTTGCCACCTTTACCGGATCTACTGCCGATAATTTTGGATACACCGCGACCTATGATAATGCTGGAAATTTTTATGCGGGAGGCCTCGTTAGCAACTTTTATCCAAATACAACATATCCGGTTACTCCGGGCGCCTTTCAATTGACATTCGGCGGCGGCAATACTAACACTGGCATCCATTATCCGAGTGATATGGGTATCATGAAGTTTTCTGCTGATGGGACCAATCGTATCTGGGCTACTTATATTGGTGGTACTGACAATGATCAGCCACATAGTATGATAGTGGACGCCAACAATAATCTGATTATAGCAGGCCGTACTTATTCAACTGATTTTCCGGTAGTTGCTGGCTGTTATGATGTTACTCAAAACGGTGCCGCCGATATTGTTGTAGTAAAACTCAACAATACAGCCACTGCTTTGATTGGCTCTACCTATGTTGGCGGCAGCGGCGATGACGCTGTAAATTACAACGGTGCGGAAGACACTGTAGGCTTTCTCAAGTACAACTATGGAGATGATGCACGGAGCGAAGTAATAATCGATAAAGCATCAAATGTCTATGTTACTGCCTCTACCAAGTCTACTGACTTCCCTGTGACAGCCAATGCCACTCAGGCTATTCTTAAGGGTTCGCAGGATGCAGTGGTTTTTAAATTAAGCCCCACGCTCACCTCGATGACCTGGAGCACTTACTTGGGAGGCAACAACGAAGATGCCGGGTTCGTGCTGACGCTTGACACTGGGCAAACACACTTATATGTGGGCGGCGGTACAAACAGTTCCAACTTTCCTTTTACTGCGGGAGCATGGCATAGTTCCTATCAGGGCGGCAATGCAGATGGCTTTGTCGCACGGTTTTTGAACAGCGGCAACTATGCGTTACAGAAGGCAACTGCAGTTGGCACTGCGAACTACGACCAGGTATACGGCCTGCAAATCGATGGTGGCAATGGAGTTTACGCTGAAGGCCAATCTCTTGGCGGACAGTTTCCCGTTACCGCGGGGGTGTACTCTAATCCCAACTCAAGCCAGTTTGTCATGAAGCTTGATTCCAACCTTTCTACCGACGTGTTTTCGACGGTGTATGGTAATGGTGACCCGACACACACCAACATTTCCCCTGTCGCATTCCTGGTCGATACCTGCGAAAACATCTACATCTCGGGATGGGGAGGTGTGCTTATTAACGGCATGCTGCCCACCGTGGGACCATGTACTAACATGCCCTTAACCCCAGATGCTGCACAAAGTAATACCGACGGAAAAGACTTTTACTTTATTGTGCTGAGCAAAAATGCGCTCAGCCTAATGTACGGTACTTATATGGGATCGGTAAATACACCCCTTGGTGAGCACGTGGATGGCGGCACCAGTCGCTTTGACAGAAACGGCGTGGTTTATCAGGCGATCTGTGGTGCGTGCGGACATGGTAATTTCCCAACCCAGCCGCCCAATGTGTGGAGCTTGGCTGACAGTAGCCAGAATTGTAATGAAATAGCGCTTAAAATAGCATTCCATTTCGGTCCCGTGAACGCAGTGGCCCACATAAATGGCGATACCTCCGGCTGTGCACCCTTCACAGTAACTTTCGACAACACTTCTACCAACGGCGCTACTTACGTATGGGATTTTGGCGATAATTCGCCGACAAGCACTCTATTCAACCCCGGTCCGCACACATATAACACGCCCGGAGTTTACACAGTGCACCTGACGGTTACAAATGCAAATGCCTGCAACCGCACCATTGATTCTACGACAATGATCGTGAAAGTGGACTCAGGTGCCATCAAGGCCGACTTCCTGACCCAACTCACCGATACCTGCGATCCTTTTGTTGCTACAGTCACCAATACATCGCAGTACAACTCCATACCCAACGCACAATCATGGACTAAATTCTATTGGCATTATAGCGATGGATTTGACTTCACGGGCACTACGCCTCCGCCGCACAATTTCCCCGACACCGGCACTTATACCATCACACTTGTAATGGTAGATACAACGGCTTGTAACAACCCCGATTCGGTCACGAAAACCATACATTTCCAGAAACTGCTTGTTGATGCCGCAATTGACATGCCCGACTCTCTTTGCCTCGGTGCCGGTGTAACGTTCGCCAACGGCTCAACAAATGGCATTACCTACATCTGGAACTTTGGTGATGGCGACACGGCAATGACCCCCAATCCATACCACGTTTACGATAGTACCGGTATCTACACTGTAACGGTAATAGCTATTAATGACAATGCCTGTAACCATTCCGACACTGCGTCAAAAAATATTAAGGTCAAGGCACACGCCATTGCCGACTTCAGTTATACACCTGTGATATCGGTTCCCAATTCACCTATCACCTTCCTGAACCATTCGCAAAACGCTACTTCCTACTTGTGGGGTTTCGGTGATGGAGGTAGCTCCGAAGAAACGGACCCGGTTCATATGTATAGAAAGACGGGTTACTATACCGTCTGCTTAGACGCGAACAACCCCGATAATTGTCCCGATACCATCTGTAAAAAGATATATGCCGATATACGTCCGCTCATAGATATACCAAATGCCTTCAGCCCTAACGGCGATGGTTTTAACGATATACTCTATGCAAGAGGTGCGGCCGTCGACACCATGGATCTGAAGATATGGAACCGCTGGGGTGAACTGGTATTTGAATCTAAATCACTCGACCATGGCTGGGACGGTACCTACAATGGCAAGCCCCAGGAAATGGACGCCTATGCCTTTGTGCTTACGGCTACTTTTATTGACGGAACAAAATTTGAAAAACAAGGTAACATCACCTTATTGCGATAAAACAACGATATGAAAAGAACAACCTTACCTAAGCTTCTGGCTGCGATCGCGATCACCGCCTGCTTTGCCACTCCGCAAGTCAATGCACAAAGCATTCACTTCTCGCAGTATTACAATGCCCCGATGCTGCTCAACCCCGCTAACACTGCGCTGTTGCCCGATAACGATTACCGCGTTGGTGCTAATTATCGCACTCAGTGGGCCAGTGTGCCCGTGCCCTACAAAACTTTTTCGGCCTACGGCGACCTTGAGGCCTTCCGTGGCGAAAGTGGTACCAACTGGATGGGCATTGGTGCGGCGCTGTTTAGTGATAAGGCCGGTGATGGCAACCTATCGCTCACCAGCGCAGCTGCATTCCTGTCTTATCACCTGATGATGGGCGATCAGTTTATGGTGTCTGCAGGCGCTTCTGCCTCATATATCCAACGCAGCATCGATTATGACAAGCTGACTTTTGATGCACAGTGGGACGGTTTTGGCTTCAACTATGCGCTGCCTAACCATGAACAAAAAGGCATCGTTAAAACGAATCTTATGGACGTGAGCGCAGGTATCAATCTTGCCTTCCTGCCCAATGACAATGTATACGCGAAACTTGGCTTTGGTATTGCCAACATCAACCAGCCAAAACAAACATTCTACGGGCAGGATACCAAAGTATCGATGCGCCCCACCGGTAATTTGGACGTTTTGTGGCGCCTCAGTAAAACAGTCATCCTGAACCCCTCCGTTTATTACACTACCCAGGATAAGGCTTCTGAAGCACTATACGGCACGCTCTTCCGTATCAACATAACTCCGGAGAAGGAAGGGGTGGGCAACAATCAGCTCATACTCGGCGGCTACCATCGCCTCGGCGATGCCGTGATAGGAGTAGTAGGCGTTGAGTTTGTTGGCATACAAATTATGGCTAACTACGATTACACCATTTCGTCGCTGAAGACCTACAACCAGGGGAAAGGAGCATTAGAATTCTCACTTGTGTACCAGGGCCTGTATAACAGAAGCAGCGGTGGACGCAATAACATACACTGTCCGAGGTTTTAACAAAATATTTGTTTTGACTATACGACGGCGGCATTACTTTTGACACCATTACACCATATACCAAAAAAAGGCATGGACAAAGAAAAATATAAAGTACTGCTTGTAGAAGACGACACAAACTTCGGACAAGTGCTAAAGAATTACCTGGAATTGAATGACTTCGTAGTAGAGCTGGCGCGTGATGGTATTTTGGGTTTGGCGGCCTTCCGCCGGGAAAAATTTGATGTTTGCTTGCTGGATGTGATGATGCCCAACATGGACGGATTCACGCTGGCAGAAGAGATCAGGAACGTGGACCCCGATGTGCCCTTGTTCTTCCTTTCCGCCAAGAGCATGAAGGAAGATATCCTCACAGGCTACAAGCTGGGCGCGGACGACTATATCACAAAGCCTTTCGACAGTGAAGTATTGCTGCATAAGATAAAGGCCATACTGAAACGCAACATGGAGTTGCAGGATAAGCAGCATGCACAGGTAGAGTTCAATATCGGTTCGTATCATTTCAACAGTAAGCTCCGCACACTGGAGCATGGTGGCGAATCGCACACCCTGTCTCCGAAGGAGAATGAGCTGTTGCTGATGCTTTGCGAATACAAAAACGATCTTCTTCCACGCGATGCCGCCCTCAAACGCATCTGGGGCAGCGATACCTATTTCAATGGCCGCAGCATGGACGTATATATAGCCAAGCTGCGTAAATACCTGAAGGACGACACCAGCGTAGAGATCGTAAACATCCACGGCAACGGTTTCCGTCTGGTAGTACCGGAATAAAAACAAGTTTTATCGCAATAAAAAAGCGGTGCGTATCACACGCACCGCTTTTTTTACGCAAATATTGTCACCTTTCCTTTAGGAGAGGACGGGAGAGGGTTCTTATTTCATCGGCTCCTGCGCAGCCAGGTTGAACTCTCTGCTAACGCTGGTATTTATACCGTCTATAGCCTTGCCGTCTTTATCAACCAAACTCAATTTGATCGTCGATTTACCCATGCCAAGACCATGCAGCATATTCGCCTTCCAGTCGCCTATCATTATGCTGGTATCCTTACCGCCCGCCGAATGTATATCGGCCTTTACTTTGTTCCCATCGGCAGCCAGCGTGGCATTCCATACATAAAAATCCAGTAGCACATTCGCCGTGTCCTTTCCTATATAATCACCCTTTGGCCTGCTATAGAACACCATCGGCGTCTTAGGATCATCCAGTTTTTTCAGTCCGCCTTTCTCGTCTATCTTAAAGTGATAAACCAGTGCAGCGCCCGGATTCTTCAGCGACTCATGATAGGAGCGGGAAAGAAACGCCATGAGGTAGTGTTCGCTGTTATTGGCCAGCTTCACGGTGTCTGTTGGCTCGTAAAGGGCCACATAAGGTTTATTATCCAGTATAAAGTGTATATGCTGTCCCTTCGCAGAGTTATTGCACAACTTGCCCCCTGCATCGTCCGTTTGCTTTTTCAGTTCGTAATTCTGCACCGTAAAGTTGAACACTACTTTAGCCGAATCATTGCCCAGCTTTTCAGCTTTTACGGAAGCAATGCCCAGTTTTGCGTCCTTAAACTCCGGCGATGCGCTACCTGCCGTCATGCTGATGGCTTGCGGAGCTGCCGCGGAAGCGCTGCTATCTGCTTTACCTGTTTTTTCATTGCTCCCGCTGTTCTGGCAAGCTGTCATAAGCAGCAATCCTGCAGACAGCATGGCTGCGGTGAACTTATTGTGTGTGATCATAGAATGGATATTTTACTCAAAGCTACGTGCTTCGCCCTAAAAAGGAAAGGACAATCTTCGCGCGAAAATCTTTGCGCCTTTCCCCCTTTGCAGTTAAATTGCAGTAAAGAAGCTTATGCCCGGCTACGAATTATTTGGCGATGCGGAACGCAAAGAAGTGAATGATATGCTGCAGACCGGCGTCATACCGCGTTATGGTTTTGCTGCTGCGCGTAATGGGGTCTGGAAGGCTGCGGAGCTGGAGCAGGAGATATGCAAAACCTTTGGCTGTAAATACGCCTTGCTCACCACCAGCGGCACAACAGCGCTCACTACGGCACTGGCAGCACTGGGCATTGGCGCGGGCGATGAGGTCATCATCCCCACGTTTTGTTTTGTGGCCAATTTCGAGGCCATCCTCGGCGTCGGCGCCATACCCGTGTTCGCTGATGTGGACGAGACCTTAAGTCTCTCTCCTGAATCTGTAGAAAACGCTATTACCGACCACACCAAGGCCATCATGCCCGTGCATATGTGTGGTGGCATGGCCCGCATGGACGAAATGAAAGCGCTCCGCGAAAAATACAACTTGCTGCTGCTCGAAGATGCCTGCCTGGCTGTAGGCGCCTCGTACAAAGGCAAAAGCCTGGGCACCATGGGGCATGCCGGCGTCTACTCCTTCGACATTTCAAAGATGATCACTTGCGGCGAGGGTGGTGCAGTAATTACCAACGACGAGGATGTTTACAAACGCGCCCGCGCCTATACCGACCACGGGCACGATCACCTGGAGAATGACCGAACAGCAGATACGCATACGCATTTAGGATACAACTATCGAATTACAGAACTCCACGCGGCTGTCGGCCTCGCGCAGATACGCCGGCTCAACGAGTTCCTGGCCCTGCAAATGCGTAACCATAACATCATCCATGATGCCATTAAAGACATGCCCGGCCTCACGTTCCGCGGCTTGCCCGACCCCGATGGCTACACAGGCGCCTATCTATCCTTCTTCCTGCCCGGCGAGATACAGGCCCGGGAAGCCTATGAACAGCTTAAGGCGGCAGGCATCAGCGGCTTACACTATTGGTACGGGAACAACTGGCATTATATTGGCCGATGGCAGCACCTGCAGAGTGGTAGCTGGATGCACCGGCTCTATGAGCAACAGAAGAAGCAGGTGATGCACTATAGCAACCTTGCCTTCCCCATGAGCGATTCCATTATGAGCCGCTGTATCTCCATCGGTATCAGCCTGCTTTGGAGCGACGCGGAGGCCGCGGAGATAGGGGCAAAAATGGGCGCAGTGCTCAGCAAGCTCCTCGCCTGAAAAAATAAGATTTCTAATACGTTTTTTTAACAACTGTTTTGTACTTCTGCTATTAATATTGCAGCTTGCAAAACACACTTATACGCTTATTTTTGGGCTTTCATTGTAGGACCGCAACATGCTGACAACTGCCGAAATACTTAAACGGGTAAGACGGATAGAGATAAAGACCAGGGGCCTTAGCAACCATATCTTCGCAGGTGAGTATCACTCTACCTTCAAGGGCCGTGGTATGTCCTTCAGTGAAGTGCGCGAGTACACGCCCGGCGATGATGTAAAATCCATCGATTGGAACGTGACCGCGCGTTTTTCACACCCTTTCGTAAAAGTGTTTGAAGAAGAGCGGGAGCTCACGCTGATGCTTCTGGTAGACATCAGTCCCAGTTCCCTCTTTGGTACACACAAGCGCCTGAAGCGCGAACTGATCACCGAGATAGCTGCTGTGCTATCCTTCTCGGCATCTACAAACAATGATAAGGTGGGCGTCATCTTCTTCAGCGATAAGATCGAGAAGTTCATTCCGCCCAAGAAGGGCCGTAGCAATATACTGCGCATCATTCGTGAGCTCATTGCATTAGAGCCTGCCGAAGGTGGGGGTACTAATGTGGCGGTCGCACTCGACTACCTGAACAATGTGCTGAAGAAACGTACCATTACTTTCTTGCTAAGCGATTTCATCAGTGCCCCATATGAAACCTCTTTGCAACTGGCCGCCCGCAAGCACGACCTGGTAGGCATGCAGGTTTACGATCGCACCGATCGTGAGCTGCCTGCAGCAGGACTGGTGCAGGTGATGGATGCAGAAACAGGAGAACTCAAATGGCTCGATACCGACGATAAGAATATTCGTAATAAATACACGGCGGCTTTCGAAGAGTACAAAGCTTATTGTATCTCTTCGTTCCGCAAAAGCGGTGCCTCGCTCATGCAGCTGCGCACCGACGAGGATTATGTAAAAACATTGCAGGGCTTCTTTAAGGGCCGATAGGAACAAAATGAGACCGGCATTTAAAATTCACGCTTTCTTTTTACTGCTCATGCTGGCGGGATACACCGCTTGGGCCCAGGGCGACGCAAAAGCCACCGCGCGCATAGATGCTACAAAAATAACCGTGGGCGACCAGGCACGTCTCTTTCTCGAGGTGCAGCACGATCCTTCGCAAAGCCGCCTGCAATGGGCTTACATACCCGACACCTTCAACCATCTCGAGGTGGTGGAGAAAGGTAAGATAGATACCGTAAAGCAGGGCAATATCGTAACATATAAACAGCGGCTGCTTGTCACGGGCTTCGATTCAGGTGCTTATATGGTGCCGGCATTGGTCTTCCCGGTCATACCAAACAATGGCACCAGTTACACGGTGCAAACCGATTCCTTCTCATTGTTGGTGCAAACCGTCGCCGTCGATACTTCCAAAGGCTTCCGTGGCATCAAGGGCATTATGGTTGTCAAGGGTTCATGGCTCGATTACATCTGGCTCATGCTTGCCGCAATACTCTTCATCGGACTGATAATATTTGTGATAATATACTTCCGCAAGAACCGTAAAGCCCCCGCACCGGTGGTTGTGCCGCAAGGCCCGGTTGAGACCTTGCAGGAGAAAACAGTACGCGTCCTTCGCGAACTCGAACAGCAGGGTCTCTGGCAGAAGGGACAGGTGAAGGAGTACTACACACAGCTTACCGACATTTTAAGGAACTATATCGAGCAGCGTTTCCGTACACCCGCCATGGAACTCACTACTGATGAGTTGCTTTACAGCGCAAGAGGTCATAAAGAAATGCACGCACAGTTGCCCCTGCTCACCAACATCCTGCAAACAGCCGACCTGGCGAAGTTCGCCAAGGCGCAACCCCTGCCGCACGAACATACCAATGCACTGGAGCAGGCCATACAATTTGTGAACAATACTAAACCAGTAGTAACCGAAACACCGATACAGGCGCAATGATAAAGGCATTAATGGATTGGAAACACTTAAGCTTCGCGCACCCGTTTTTTTTCGGGCTGTTGTTGCTTATTCCGTTCATGATATGGTGGCAGCGCCGTGGCAACCGCAAGGCTGATAGCCCCGCGCTTCGCCTTACCACCCTCCACAGCCTGCATCGGGTGAAGCCCACCACGCGCGTGCGCCTGCGCCCGCTGCTATTTGTTTTGCGGGTCATTGCCCTCATCATGCTCGTTATCTCTCTCGCAAGGCCACAGTCCAGCAACGTCACTGAGTCTATCGATAGCGAAGGCATAGACATCGTCATCAGCCTCGACGTATCAGGCAGTATGCTGGCACAGGACTTCAAGCCCAACCGTATCGAGGCAGCCAAGTCCATTGCACTCAGCTTCATCGATCAGCGACCTACCGACCGTATAGGCTTCGTGATCTTCGCCGGCGAAAGTTTTACGCAATGCCCCCTAACCATCGATCACAATGTCCTTAAAGAACAGGTTAGCCAGGTAAAGAGTGGCGTACTCGTAGATGGCACCTCCATCGGTATGGGACTCGCTACCGCTGTCGACCGCCTGCGCAATTCAAAAGCAAAAAGCAAGGTTATCATCCTGCTCACCGATGGTGTCAATAATACAGGTCTCATCGATCCTAATACAGCCCTCGAGATCGCTAAGGCATATAAAGTGCGTGTCTACACAGTAGGCATCGGCACCGAGGGCCAGGCGCCTTATCCCGTGCAGACGCCTTTCGGCACCCAAACCCAGATGATGCCGGTACAGATCGATGAGCCGCTGCTGAGGCAGATAGCAGGCCAGACAGGTGGCAAATACTTCCGCGCCACTGGCAACAGTTCCATGGCCGCCATCTACCGCGAGATCGATAAGATGGAAAAGACCCGTATCGAGATCAGCTCTTACAAGCACTATGCCGAGCTGTTTTTCCCCTTCGCCTGCATCGCGCTCATTTGCCTGGGCCTTGAGTTAGTATTGCGCTATACTCTCTTCCGCAGCCTCACATAAACTATTTGAGCTATTTATCTAAACTTATTGCTGAATACCAGATATTTACCTTACCTTCGTGCTTTATTAATTTATTTATTTTTTACACAATGCAAGAAGGTACAGTAAAATTCTTCAATGTAACCAAAGGTTTTGGTTTCATTAAGCCTAACGATGGCGGACAAGACATCTTTGTTCACGTATCTGGTCTCATCGACGAGATCCATGAGAACGACAAAGTTTCTTATGAAGTACAAAATGGCAAAAAAGGTTTAAACGCAGTTAACGTTCGCGTTATCTAAGTATATACTTATTTTTAGACATTACCCTCAAGGCTCGCTTTCGCGCGCCTTTTTTTATTGATCAAACAGACCGTCATTGCGAGGAGGGCCATTTGATTTTAGCCTCTCCGACGTGGCAATCTATCCTTCATGAGTTTGCCAGGGCAAAAGAAAAGTAAAAGCACAATTGTTGTAAAAAAGTTGAAGCTTGCATCATGACGATCTGATAAAAACACTCTAACGCAACATACCATGGTAACCATACTCGACAAAAACACCGCGCTCATCCTCATTGATCTGCAAAAGGGGATACTGCAAAATCGCCCTCCGGAAGTTTTTGAAAGTACCTTAGCAAATGCTGCTAAGTTGGTCGATGCATTTCATCAGGCATCACTGCCTGTTGTCTTCGTCAATGTCGATCCCTCAAAGGCCAACTGGCAGCAAATACGCAAAGAGGCACAAACGCCGGCAATAAATTTCACACCCGAAATGTTGGAGATCGTTCCTCAACTTTATGTCCGCCCCGGTGATATCCGCATCACCAAGCACACATGGGGTGCCTTCTTCGAAACAGCGCTGCATGAGGAGCTGAAGAAGAGAAGTGTAACACAGATCGTTATCTGCGGTGTATCCACCAGCATAGGCGTGGAAGGCACCGCAAGGCAGGCCAGCGAACTGGGCTACAACATCGCTTTCGCTACCGACGCGATGACCGATATGGTCCCCGAATCGCACGAGCGCAGCATCAAATACATATTCCCGCGAATGGGCGAGCTCGATACAACAGAAAATATTTTGAAGATTATCGGACTAGAACTCAAATAGGCAAGCAAAAGCGGCAAATAGCAGCTTTTTCATTGAGAAATAGAAATTTTCTAGTTAATGATGAGCTTTGCCGTTACCTTGTTATCTGCACTTTGCCATTGCACTAGATAGCTGCCTTTAGTCCAATCTTTCGTATTTATGACGATGGTACTTGTGCCATTCTTTGCTTTTGTGAATACACTTGTTCACCATTGGCAGCAAGTACTGCCAATCCTTAACTCGTCCTCGTTTGTAACGAGGATGTATCGGCTTGGCGTTTGCAACGCCCGAATAAAAACACCCATTAGCAATTTCAATTTTATCACTACTTACCCCCAAAATTTGGCGGCCACATCTTCCCGATTGTAACTTGCGCGGTTGCGGAAAAATTTTTCGTACAACGACCAATTTGCACATTTGCACATTGTAGAAAGTTCTTTGAAATATGGAAAACAATTGGCACTAACCTGGGGCATTTTTTCAGGTGCGGGTGGGCAAAAAGTGGGTAATTTTTGGGAAATTTTTTTCACCCAACACATTGATTATCAATCAAACCCCGTGATAAAAAAATCGCGGGAATAAGTCACGATAATCGGCATCTTGATGTCCTTGAGACTTGCTGGCTCCGCACCCATGCTCGACTTCCCCCACGCAACACGCAGCAGAGCTAAGCCCATTTCCGCGGAGCGATCGAAGATGGGCGCGGCTTTTCTTTTGTTACTTTTCTTTTGCCAAGACAAAAGAAAAGTAAGGATGAGTAGAGAAAAGCAGTTGACTTTGAGAAGACATGACGGTTATGCCACTTGCGCCTTGATCACGCCAAGCTCCTTACCGATCTTGGTGAATGCCGTGATCGCCTTGTCAAGGTGCTCACGCTCATGCCCTGCCGATATCTGCACGCGTATGCGCGCCTGCCCTTTAGGAACAACGGGGTAGAAGAAGCCGGTCACATAAATACCCTCGTCCAGAAGCCTGGCCGCCATCTGCTGCGCCACCACTGCATCGTAAAGCATAATAGGTGCAATAGCGTGCGTGCCCGGTTTTATATCGAAGCCCGCCTCGGTCATCTTGCTGCGGAAGTAAACAGTATTCTCCTCAAGCTTGTCGCGTAGTGCGGTCGTCTCGCTCAGCATATCCAGCACTGCTATCGATGCGCCAACGATGGCCGGCGCCAGCGAATTAGAGAACAGGTAAGGCCTGCTGCGCTGGCGCAGCATCTCGATGATCTCTTTGCGGCCGCTGGTGAAGCCACCCGATGCACCGCCCAGTGCCTTGCCCAGTGTGCCGGTAATGATATCTATCCTGCCCATCACATTGCAGAGCTCATGTACACCGCGGCCGGTCTTGCCCATAAAGCCCGACGAGTGGCTCTCGTCTATCATCACCAGTGCGTCATACTTATCGGCCAGGTCGCAGATCTTATCGAGCTGCGCAATAGTCCCGTCCATCGAGAATACCGAGTCGGTAACGATGAGTCGCGTACGTGCTCCCGAAAGAGCTTGCAATTGCGCCTCAAGGTCGGCCATGTCATTATGTTTATAGCGCGCGCGTTGTGCCTTGCACAGGCGCACACCGTCTATGATAGATGCATGGTTCAGCTCGTCCGATATGATGGCGTCCGCTTCATTCAGCAGAGGTTCAAACACGCCGCCATTCGCGTCAAAGCAGGCCACGTATAGTATGGTATCTTCTGTGCCGAGAAAATTTGCGATCTTCTCTTCCAGTTCTTTGTGTATATCCTGTGTGCCGCAGATGAAACGTACCGAGCTCATGCCGTAGCCGCGATGGTCGATGGCTTTGTGCGCAGCTTCTATCACCTTCGGGTGCGACGAAAGGCCCAGGTAGTTATTGGCGCAGAAGTTCAGCACCTTTTTGCCATTCACCACTATCTCGGCGCCCTGCTCCGATTCTATGATGCGTTCATTCTTGAACAGTCCTGTGTCTTTTATCTCCTGCAGTTCTTTCTGCAGCCGCTGGTAAAATGAATTTCCCGCCATTGGTACGTATTTTAAGGCAAAATAAAGGCAAACCGTTTATTTTTCTTAAAGTATTCCCAAAAACATTAGTAACCTTAGATTGCGGCTGGGCGCTGATTATATTTACAAGCTTATATAACACTCTTTTTGCGATATACCATAGCCATATTGTTGCTTTTGTTTGCAGGTTTTGCAAAAGCCCAGGTACTCCGCGGCGTCATCACCGATTCGGCGACGCATAAGCCGCTCTACCCGGTCACTGTCGTTAATCTCGACACAAGGGAGAGTGCCTACAGCGATGAAAAAGGTAACTACAGCATAGCCGTTCGCCCGGGCAATCATGTAGCCTATACATACATAGGTTACAAGCCCCAGCAGCGCATTATCAGATACGTTTTGGGCGACATGCAGATCAATGTGCAGATGCAGGGCGTTAACTACCAGCTCGATGAATTTACTGTAAGGCCGGGATACACGCCCTATCAAATAGATTCTTTGCAGCGGCGCTCCACTTACCAGCGCCCGCTTGCTTTACCACATGCCAGCCCTTTCAACAGTCCGATTTCGGCCATCGCGCAGCTCTTTGCCCCTACCACCAAACAGACCTTCCGCTTCCAGAAAAGCTACGCAAAATGGGAGAGCCAGTTGTTCATCGATAGCCGTTATAGCCCCGAACTGGTAACCCAGCTCACCGGCCTCACAGGCGATTCACTGGGCAATTTTATGAATGCCACCCCCATGCCTTACGACTATGCCCGCACCGCCACCGAGCTGGAAATTAAAATGTGGATACGCTACAACTATAAGCAGTGGCTGAAGAACGGTGCAAAGGCTGTGTACGAAGACACCGCAGCGAACAAGAAGCAGTAAGCTATATTTTCTCACTATACCATTATTTAGCTTGCCGCCTGTATTTTGTTTAACTTGCTGTATGATTCCACCATGGCAAACGGGAATAGTGAAACAAATCGAGCAGGCTACTCATAATACCCGCAGGTATTGGATAGAGCTGCCCGATACACCCGTTTTTGATTTCAAGCCTGGTCAGTTCGTCACGCTCGATCTGCCGATACACGAGCAGCGCAACAAGCGCTGGCGCAGCTACAGCATAGCCTCCATGCCCGATGGCAGTAACGTGCTGGAATTGGTGATCTCTTACATTGAAGACGGTGTGGCGACGAATTACATCTTTAAGGAGATCAAAGAAGGCAGCACATTTACCTTACGCGGACCGCAGGGCGTATTTACCATGCCCGATCAAATGGAGAAAGATCTGTTCCTCATCTGCACAGGCACAGGCATTGCCCCCTTTCGCAGCATGCTGCATTATATCAATACACACAGCATACCGCACGGGCAGATACATCTGATATACGGCACACGCACCCAGGGCGATCTGCTCTATGCCGGGGAAATGCGCGACCTGGAAAAGATGATGCCGAAGTTCGAATACAATCCCACCCTCTCCCGCGAAGACTGGGAAGGGTACAAAGGTTACGTACACGCTATCTATGAAAAACTATGTTGCGACTACGGCTATCGCCCGGCACACTTTATGCTCTGCGGCTGGCGCGCCATGATCGACGAGGCAAAAGAGCGCATCCTGAAAATGGGCTACGATAAAAAAGACATCCACCTGGAACTGTACGGATAAAACAGCCGGTGTACTAAAATAAAAAGAGGCGGGTGACATACCCGCCTCGCATATTTTATATAAAGCCTTTTTACTCTTCGGTCTTTTTCTTTTTAGCTGCTGTTTTTTTAGCTGGTTTTTCTTCCCCACCTGCTTCAGCCGGCTCTGCAGCTTTCTTTTTCTTCGGTGCTGCTTTTTTGGCAGGCTTTTCAGCGGGCGCTTCTTCAGCTACAGGTGCAGGCGCTTCCGCTACAGGTGCTTCAGCGGGTGCTTCCTCTGCGGGCACTTCCCTGGTCAATGCTTCAAAGTTCAGCAGCTCGTTTGCTTTCAGCAGGTCATACCACTTCAGCATCTTCTTCATATCGCTCACGTATACCCGTTCTTCGTCGATGTCAGGGAATACTGTTTTGAAGTATCCCTTTATGGTATTGTTGTCCGCGTTCTTGGCATCTGCCATAGCCACGCTGCCGTCGTTGTCCTTCATTTTCTGAAAAACTTCGTGCAGGCGCACATTATCTCCTGTCGTGTAAACCTCGATGCTTTCAAGAGGCGTTACATTGTGCAGGCGTGCCGATATGAACTTGGTGCTCTTATCCGAAAGGTTCCGCACTATTGCGCCGTCACTCTTTGTTGTCAGGAGTTGGAAAAGGCCTCCCAGGCCGGTAACTGCTACGATTTCTCTGTATTCCATATTAAAACTAAGGGAGGCAAAAATAAGCTTTTACACTTAATTTTTGCCTCCCTTTTCCTGAATATTCTTGTTGGCAATTTACAATTACCCGGAGGGCTGAAAGCCTTACCGGATAAGAGTTATATCGCCTTTTATCATTTGTTTGTTGCTGGCATCGCCTTTGTTGCCGCAGATGAACTCCATATAGAAGAAGTAAGTACCCATATCTTGTGGCACACCGTTATAGGTTCCGTCCCATGCATCGGTAATGTTGGTAGTGGTAAACACCAGCTGGCCGAATCGGTTAAAGATAGACAACTTCAGCAGGGTCATATCACCTTTATATACCGGGCGGAACCTGTCGTTCTTGCCGTCGCCATTGGGGGTAAAGGCATTCGGGAGGTAAGGTGTACAGCAGTTGTCGTATTCCACTTCTGCCTCACCTGAAGACAGACAGTCGTGCGCATCATGTATCACCACCCTGTAGAAGCCATTTGGCAGGCCCGTGATCCTGTTAATGCCGGAAGGACGGGTTGTGTCAGTACTCCATACGTAGCTGTAAGGAGGCGTACCGCCTTTCACATCCGCTATCACCGCACCATTGTCGTCAATGCCCTCGCAAAGGTTGCCGTTCGTCGACATTTTGGTTTGGATAGAGTCGGGCTGCGGAACAGGTACCCTTTCAGACTTTTTACAGTTCTTGCTATCGTATACAGTTATGATGTGGTAACCCGCAGCCTCGCCCGTAAATTCGGGGTTCGTGGTCGGCGGATCAGGCATGCCATCTACCTGGTAAGTGAATGGCGGTACACCACCAGATGCATTCACGAAGATGATACCGTCGCTGGAGCCGAAGCAGGTTGTCGGTGTAATAGTTGGCTCAGGCAACACTATGTGCGGGAAGCCTACGAGTGTGATGCTCGTATCGTGCGTACAACTATTGCTATCGATGACGTAGAAACTGTAAGTGCCTTCAGGAAGCTGGCTGAAGGTAGCGCCCGATGTATAGTTCGATTGCGACTGCGAATACATGTAAGGTGGTGTGCCCCCGGAAGCCATAAGCGTCACCGAGCCGTCGGCGAAGCCTTCACAAGTAGGATTCGTGATATTCGCACCTGCAAATGTGAGTGGATCAGGCTGCTCAAGTGTTACGTTGGTGTCAATGTTACAGGAGTTGAAGTCGCGCAAATGGATGGTATGTGGTCCTGCATAAAGATTGCCGAGGCTGCTGGACGACTGGAATGGGAAACCATCCACTGCATAACTATAAGCCGGTGTGCCGCCTGTAGCAAATACCTGTATCACGCCATTCTGATCGCCCGCGCATTTAGGCTCTTGCAGCAAAAGATCAACGATCTCGAGTTTCGGAGGCTGGGTAACTGTGACGATCGTGTCGTAAGTGCAGCCGTTATTGTCTTTGATATGTATGGTATCCACGCTTGTTGGCAGCCCGGTGAATATGTTGGTTGCACTCAATGTACCGTTGTTCAGTGCGTAAGTATAAGCAGGTGTACCGCCCGTACCCAATGCCGTGATGCTGCCATTGCTGAAGCCGAAGCAGGTAGGCCTAACGATGCTGATCGTGGTGCCTAACACCGGCGGTTCTGTTACCGGCACAGTAGTGTCCTTGATACACCCGTTGGCGTCTTTAATGTGCACGGTGTAAGTGCCCGCAGGCATACCCGGGAAGTTATTCGTCGGGCTATAAGGATTGGTGCCTAATGCGTACGTATAAGGGCTCTGTGCACCGCTGCCATTCACGCTGATCACGCCTATGCTCTGACCGAAGCACAGCTCATTGGTAATATTGAATATACCAACCGGGTTGAGCGAGTCGACAATAGCGATCGTCGTATCTTTTATACAGCCGTGAGAATCCTTGATATGGAACGTATAAGTACCTGCAACCAGTGGCTGGAAGGTATTGGACGGACCGTAAGGACCTGCACCCTGTGAGTAGGTATATGTGGGTGTACCTCCGCCTGCTGTCAGCACCACGCGGCCATCGCCCAGTGTGGCACAAGTAGAATTTTTAACCGAGGCAGTAACGCTGACCGGCGTCGGTTGTGTGAGCGTTACAATTGTATCTTTTATACAACAGTTAGCGTCCTTTACATGCAGTGTATAGGTGGCTGCAACGAGACCAACGAATGTACTTGAAGGGCCGAACGGTGCTGCGTTAATGCCGTAAGTGTAACCCGGAGTGCCGCCGGATGCCGCTATGGTCATAGTTCCGTTAGCAGAGCCATTACAAGTGGGCTGCACCATCGTAACGCCTGTTATCCTTAGCAGCGTAGGCTGGGTAAGCGTTATCACGGTGTCTTTGATACAGCTGTTGGCATCTTTGGTATGTATAGTGTATGTCCCCGCTATCAGGCCATTGAATGTGTTGGATGCTGTGTATGGGCCTGCACCGTTGGCATAAGTGTAGCCGGGTGTGCCGCCGCTGGCGGTGATCACAATAACGCCGGTGGCTGCGCCATTACAAAGTATATTGGTAACCGTAGCAGTTACGGCAACAGGAGTAGGCTGTGTTACTGCAGCCGATGTGTCCAGGAAGCAGCCCATGGCATCATGCACGTGAATGGTATAGGTAGCAGCCGTAAGACCATTAAAGGTATTAACACCCGAGTACGGACCTGCATTCAACGCATAAGTATAAGGGCTTACCGCGTTGTTGCCGGTAGCGGTTATACTGCCGTCGTTCCCGCCATTACAAAGCACATTACTAATTACAAGTGTAGCATGCACGGCAATTGAGTCGGTCAGCGTCAGTACGGTATCCTTGGCACATCCGGTCGAGTTGTGCACGTGGAATGTGTAGGTGCCCGCTGCAAGATTCGTAAATGTGCCGCTACCCGTGAAAGGTCCGGCGTTCATTGCATAGGTGTACGGGGGCGCATTATTGTTATAAGCGGCCAGTGTCACTTGTCCATTTGCAAGGCCATTGCAAAGCGGGCGTTTGATCGATGCGTTCACGTATATCGGCGGGCCATCTGCGAGGGTCCAGGTGCTGTCCTTTATACAAAGGTTTGCATCACGTATATGCAATGTATAAGTGCCCGCCGCCAGGCCTGTAAATGTATTGGGGTTGCCATAAGGCACGGCATTGTAGGCGTATTGATATGGAGCCAGGCCACCCGTTCCTGTAAATGTCACTGTACCATCTGATCCGCCGGGACAGGTAGGCAAGGTGTATGTGAGTGACAGGAAGCTGGGGCCGGCCGGGGCCACCAGCGTGATAACGGTGTCTTTATTACATCCTACATCGTTAGTGGTGCGTATCGTATATGTACCTGCAACAAGGCTATCCGTCAATGTGCCGGTGAGGTTAGTATTGGTATGTATCACGGTCACGCCCTGCAGCACTGTCTCAGTCCATGGTGATACGCCTGAGGCTACAGTAAACACTGCTTTCTTGGTGCAGGTAGCAGGCGACACAAGTGTGAAAGTATTGCCCGGCAGCGGTGCAACAATGATCGTGTAAGTTATCTGTTGATTAGCCGACAGCGGGCATTCATTGTCCTGGTAGTTGAGTGTGAAAGTGTAAGTGCCCGGCGCCACAGTGGTAGTATTCCATGCGAAGATGCCCGTAGGCGCCGTAGTATGGTTATTAGTTACAGTGAAGGTTGCGCCTGTAGGTAAGCCGGTTGCATTATAGTCGATCGTATCGCCATTGGCATCCGTCGGGTTAATGTTAAATGTGAATGCGCCTACATCTTTACACACCCTGAGCGTGGTGGAATCGATAAGTGTGCCTGCGGATGGGTTGGAGATCACGCCTGTTGGTGGCCAGTTGCTGCAGGTATTCAAAACCACTATGGTCATTTCGCGCTGGCTGGTACCTACAAGTACACCGCTGCGATACTCCTGCACCTCCATACAGGCCAGTGAGCGCTGCACCTGGTTGGGTGTAAAACTCATCTGCCCGGTAGTGGGCGTGAACACGAATGGGGCGGCTGCCAGGGGTGCAGTAGCAGTATAGGGAGGTATATAGCTCACGCTAGGTGGGTTAGGGGGGTTGCCTGTACCGTCACGGCCAGCTATCTGAACGAAGTATAAGCTGTCATTGTTGGGATCTACTGAGCCCGGAGCGTAGTTGGCCGGTATGTTGAGACAATAAAAGGGAGTAGGGATGGTGCCAAAAACCGAAGAGCTGTTTTGCTGGCCCACAGCTGCAGTATTGTTCAGCTTTGCATCAAGCGTGATGATAGTATTGCCGGGGTTGTTAACGTTAGTGATCGTAGTGCTTCGGCCGGCCTGGGTAGCACCCATGTTGCCATCGAAGTGGAAACGCCATCCGGTAGAGAGCGAGGGAACGGTGTAGGTACCCGAATAAATGAATTTTTTGATACCCGGTATCGTGTTATTCACGTTGGTGCACGTAGTATTGTTGATATCCGCAGGGCATACCGGCGTCACTTCAACACCTGCTATCGGCGGCTCTTCCGCCAGTTGCAGTGTAGCAACTACAGTGGTGCTTGGGTCGTTGTAGACCTTCACCTCGGCGGTAGCATTCTGCAGGTTAGGGAAAGCGTTACCCGCGCAGTCACCATATACGATCACGTATATCTTGTAGGTTTGGCCACTCTGCCAGGTATAATACATGTCAATACCAAACACGTGCGTGGCAAAGGACTTAACTGCTGAAAAAAGCACGATGCTCGCTACCAGGAATGAATAGCGCAGCATCCGGAGTACATTTTTTTTCATAAGATTGTTTCGACAAAAAATAGTTTACAATGTTTATACAAATTGCGTGGGTAACCAGATACAAGATCAATAAAATGGTTTGGTAAGATATTTCACTACTGTTTTCTAAATATTAAAACTGGCTTCACGTGCTAAAGACCCTTAAACCTAATCCAACCAAAATTTCTTTAATTCAAAAATACAGGGTTTTAAAGATACTATAAAATTTAACAAATTCTTTTTTGTATCCCCGTTAATCGGGGGATTTGTTTTCAGGTTCCGGGCTTTTTCTTATTGGGCAGCAATGAGGAATGAATAAGCAATATTTTAAATTCATTTCTATTTTTGAAAAGTTTGACGCGAATAGGTCAAATTCAGGGGAGTATGCAAATAATAAGGCAAAAGTGTTGGTAACGAGCTTAAAACAACTTTTTTTCCGAACGTATGGCCTTTATGTAATTATTCAGATCGGTGGAAGGTTTTAAACTTACGAGCAGCAGGACATACAGGAACAGGATGAGCGCGGAACGCACTACCACGTCAATGAATATCATTGCGATATCAGCTGTTTGGTAGAAGTGGGGCATATAGTAGCCTGCCAGCGCAGCCACGGCACCGGCTACCAGCACTCTCCAGGTTTTGCCGGTAAATGGCGACAAACGCATTTTGCGGTACAGGTAGATCATCTTGCCGATATTAAAAATCACAAGCGACAATGTAGCACTCCAGGCAGCTCCGTAATAGCCATATTGCGGTATCAATAACCTGTTAAGCGATATCGCTATCAGCACAAGAACAATAGCAATATAAAAATTGAACTTGTAGTGCCTGGAAATGCTGATGACCTCGCTATTGAGCCCGGTTGCCATATCTATAACGCGCCCTATCATTAACACAGGCACCAGCCCCCCGATGGCATTATAGGCCGGGGGCAATATCGTGACTGCGGCGCCGAGATTGCAGCCTATTAATATACTCATTATGATAGCCACAATGAGGATATTGATGCCCGAGCGATGGAACAGATCCTTTAATGTCGCTTCATCATTCCGGATGTAAGCTTTATTGAGTACGGGGTAACTGGCAGATATCATAGCTCGATAAGGCAATAACATCAGTGTGGCAATATAAATTGCAGCGCTGTAGACCGCCAGCGCTCCCATACCGGATTTGTCGAGCGGAGCCAGCATGAGCGAGTCAACAAATCCCATGACATTCAGCGACGCGCCAAAAAGCAGGTGATACCAGGCATAGTGCACCATCTCGCCGTATTCTCTTTTTGTAAATACCTTCCATCTTACCGATATGCCAAAGCCCTCGGTGCGCATGGCAACGAATAATAAAATTACCGGCGGTATTGCATAAATAAGAATGGAGCCAACCACCAGAGCGTGAAAACTGATCCACCCCAGGTAGAAGAGCACAATGAACAAGACATTGAATAACCGCAATACCACCTCGCGCGTGAAGGCAGATATAGCTATTTTCAACTGCGATACAAGGTACTGGTCGAAGAATGTCATGACGCTCCATAGCAATACAAGGACCGGCAGCCAGGCATAATACTCGTTCACCAGCGGGCGGTCGCCCGGCTGGTACAGGTTTACGATCTGCTGCCGGAAAATAAAGTAAGGTATCGTCAGTACCAGCGTAGTAATAACGGGCACCGCAGCGCAAATTGTCACCAACACCCGCTTGCGTTCGTCATTGCCTTCATAGCGCTGCGTAAATGTGGAAGCAAGTTGGGAAGTGCCGAGCAGCACGAAAAAATTGATAAGGCCGCCGGAAAGAGTAATATTCTTAATGAAGCCGTAGCCCTGCTGGCTAATGATATTTACGGACAAAAAGACAATAAGAGCGCCCAGGGCTGCACCCGTAAAATTTACGATAGTGGTCTTGACTGATTGGCGGAATACTATGCCCATGGGCCTTAAAGATACTGGAACTCAAAAGTAAATAGTAAAAAGCCAAAAAATAGCTAAAGTACCTGTATATAAAAGAGTTGGTCCTGCAATATTGCAGGACCAACTCGCCAAGGTATCCTGTTAGTAAAAACTACTCTTTCAGTTTCAGGTCCATTGCCACGCGGCGGTTTTGTGCGCGGCCTTTGGCTGTCTTGTTGCTGGCTACCGGTTGCGTATCGCCATGCCCGTCGGTCACAAGCCTGCTTTCCGCTACGCCCTGGCTAACGAAATAATTTTTTACAGAAGCCGCCCTGTCTTTTGACAGTTGCATGTTCTTATCCGGCTTGCCTACGTTGTCCGTATGGCCATCGATGGTCATATAATAATCAGGATAGTCGTTCAATATCTTAACGATCTCATTCAGCATCGGGTAAGAAGTTTTCTTGATGACCGCCTTGCCTGTCTCGAACTGTATGGCTGTGGCAGCAAATGCCAGGCGCTTTTTCACCTCGACACTTACTTCAGGGCAACCGTGGTTAGCGATCGTACCTTTAACTGTCGGACATTTGTCTTCATTATCGGGCACACCGTCATTATCGCTATCCGGGCAGCCGTGGTTGGCTATCGGCCCTGCGGCATTGGGGCAGGCATCTTCATTGTCAGCCAGTCCGTCGCCATCGCTATCCGGGCAACCCTGGAGCTTCGCCAAACCTTTCTGGTCAGGGCATTTGTCGTCGATATCAGCTATGCCGTCTCCGTCGCGGTCGGGGCAGCCACCCATTGCCACACTGCCCGCTTCGCTCGGGCACCTGTCCTGTGCATCGGCTACGCTATCCAGGTCGGCATCGGGGCAACCCATTGCTGTTTTTGAACCTGCCAGGTCGGGACATTTATCTGCGCTGTCAGGTATGCCGTCGTGGTCGCGGTCCGGGTCGGGGCAGCCCATATAAGCCCATACACCTTTTTCACCGGGGCACTTATCTCTTTTATTGGAAACCAAATCCCCATCGCTGTCCTTAGGTTTCCTTTTTCCGAAAGGGACATAAGCGCCGAAATAGAAGTTAGCGCCATATGCATTGTTCGATATCACACCCAATATGTCGTCGCTGCCAATGAAGAAGCCCGACACGCGCAGGCCCAGGCCCACCTTCAGGCTCTTGCTCAGGAAGCTATAAGTAATGGGCAAGCCTGCGCTAAAAATGCGCACATCGTAACGTGGCGTCACCGTTATCTGGCTGTAGTAGCTATTTCCTACATTATCCCTGTTCGCAAGGTTGCCCATATACATCAGGTTCACGAAAACACCCTTTGCAGCATGATAGTCGGCACTGATCACCAGGGCCGTTGGCAGGTGCACTTTCGTTGCGGTAGTGCTATCGTCGGCAACGCTAAACCCGTGTTGCGTAGCATACGCTTTAAGAGAGTCGGCACTGCCTGTATGTTTGTTAATGTCATTACCCTGCAGCGCTACCGTATTACCGCTGTTGCTTATCGCTACCGTCCTTACATTGTTTTTATAAGTGATGGCGCCAATATCCGTAACTGCAGCAGAGAAACGCAGCATATATGCGTTAGCTCCCGGATCCGTCAGCCCCGTCTGGCCGTCCATATCGTATTTGTATTTCGCAATATTTGGTCTGAACTCATACACGAAACCGATATCGCCGCCAAACCCCTTGCCTGCGCCTTTGAACAGGTTGCTTGTCACGTCGCCCGTATTGTCGAAATTGATGCCCCCGCTCCGTGCCGCTATGTCTGAATTACTAACACGCCAGAGGTCGGTTGCAGCGGTGTAAGAAACATCCATGTTTTTGCTAATGACGCTTAAATAGCCAATGCCCATCAGGTAGCGTGCCGTGAGGCCGCCTTTTATCATATTCTTGCCATTGTCGAACAGCACGCCACCATAGCTAAGGCCGATCTCGGACCAGCCGTGCAGGGTAAAGTTGAATTTATTGCCGTTCGATGAATAGTCTGTCTGGTCATTGCTGTGCGTCACGGTCTGGAATATGCTGTCGTCTATATTGTGTACCTGGTTCATCAGGCGTACGCGCGTGGTGAGCGCTATAGCGTGCTTTCTGCCCAGGCTCACCAACGCTCCCGGACCCCGTATCTCAGCATAGGGCAGCACGAAGCTCGCCTTACCTGAATTTTTTACGTCCACAAAGTCACTGATCTTAAAGTTGTCGCTACCGACGGCATTTGAGAAATTGCTCGACCGGATAGTGCCATAGTTGTTGTCCATGCCGAAGTTGAGCGAAAAGAGGTCGATAGTGAACTTGTGCCTTGAGTCGGCAATGTTGGCCGGGTTCAGGTATAGCCCGTTGGTGCCGCTGTAGTTGCTGGTTGCTATGCCTATGTATCGTTGCGCATTAGCGCCGGCCGTACATAGCAGGATCAGAAGAAAGGTTAGTAACTGTTTTCTCATAAGCTGTGGTTTTGTTTTACGTTTTCTAATGGGTAAAGGCAGGGTTTAGGCTGCCGCGATGAATATTGCAACCCATAACAAAAATAGCGCCAATGTGCCACTTATGCCATACTACATTCATGGTATTTTTATTAAGGGGTAGCACGGATGGCGCTAAAGCAAAAAGGGCTAAGCAACCGCTTAGCCCTTCGGTAAATATTCAGTATGTCGATTATCCTACAGCTATACGTTTAAAGCTTGTAACAGTCAGGTCGGCCTCTACCGATTTCAGGTAGTCGGCAACTGTCTTGCCATTGTCTTTTACGAAAGCCTGTGGCAACAGTGTATTTTCTTTAAAGAATTTGTTCAGCTTACCCTGGGCGATCTTTTCAACCATATCGCCTGTCTTGCCTTCAGCCATTACCTGCTCAATAGCTATCGCCCTTTCGCGCTCCAGTGTTTCAGGGGCAATGTTGTCAGCGTCTACAGCCAGCGGGTTCATCGCAGCTATCTGCATAGCCACGTCCTTGCCTGCTGCTATCACGTTGTCGTTAGCAGGCTTGTTAAGGCCCACCAGTACACCTATGCGGTAACCTGCATGGATGTAAGGCACCACTGCAGGAGCAGTGATAGTTTCGAAACGGATGATATCGATCTTCTCACCTATTTTGGCAACATTCTCAAGCAGCTTCTCAGCTACTGTAGCGCCCTGCATCGGCTGAGCTTTCAGCTCTTCAGCAGAGGTAACTTTGGAGTTCAGTGCGATGTCAGCTATTTCCTGTGCAAAATCGATGAACTCCTGGTTCTTGGCAACGAAATCCGTTTCAGAGCTCAGGTTCACAATAACACCATAAGTATTGTCAGCAGATGCTTTTGCGATGGCCACACCTTCTTTAGCCTCGCGGTCGCTGCGGTTGGCAGCTACCTTCTGGCCCTTTTTGCGCAGGTAGTCGATCGCTTTTTCAAAATCGCCTTCGCTTTCAGTAAGCGCCTTGCGGCAATCCATCATGCCTGCACCTGTTTGCTGGCGCAGCTTGTTCACTTCTGCTGCAGATATTGTTACAGTACTCATTGTATATCCTTTTTTGAAAGTTTTAAAATTTATTTTTTCGCTTGGTTGCCCAAAGGCGGGCAAAATTCGCATTTTATCATTAAAGCCCCAAAAGAGGGGCTTTAAGGCTATATTAATATTCGTTATAATTTTAACGCTTTACGGCTGGCCTGCCCGCACCGCCGCCAGTGCGACCTGCGCCGCCGCCACGGTTACCACCGCCACCGCCGCGATTGCCGCCACCTGCGCCACCGCGGTTACCACCACGGCCTGCACCTGCACCTGCTCCGGTGCCTGCACCTGAAGCACTGCGGCCACGACCGCGACCACCGCCTTTACCGTCTTCTTCTTCTATATCCAGTCCGCGCATCCTTTCGGTGTTCTCTTCCACATTGGTTTCATCTTCTTCTTTCACCTGGCTGCGTTCCTGCAGACCTTCCATAATGGCGGCTGTCAGGTATTGCGTGATGATAGCTATCGATTTGGTAGCGTCATCGTTAGCAGGTATAGAGAAGTCAACCTTAGTAGGATCGCTGTTAGTATCCACCATTGCAAAGGTCATGATACCCAGGCGCTTTGCTTCGGCCAGCGCGATGTGCTCATGGCTGATGTCAACGATGAACAGCGCTGCGGGAGTGCGTGCCATCTGCGAAATACCGCCCAGCACTTTCTCCATTTTTTCCTTGCTGCGTGTCAGCGTCAGGCGTTCTTTCTTAGTAACGCTGTCCATAGTGCCGTCGGCCAGCATTTTTTCTATGCTCTGCATCTTCTTCACACTCTTGCGGATGGTAGAGAAGTTGGTAAGCATGCCACCCAGCCAGCGCTCGGTAACGAAAGGCATATTCACTTTAGCAGCGGCTTCAGCCACTATTTCCTTAGCTTGCTTTTTGGTAGCTACGAACATGATCTTCTTACCGCTCTTAGCGATAGATTTCAGTGCTGCTGCAGCTTCATCCAGGCCCTCGATAGTTTTATTGAGGTCTATGATATGGATGCCGTTCTTTTCAGCAAAGATGTACGGCAGCATTTTGGGGTTCCACTTCTTCTTAAGGTGGCCAAAATGCACACCAGCTTCAAGTAATTGCTGGTGCAGGCTTTTATTATCTTCCATTTGAGTAATTTCTTGTCGGTTAAAAAATAAGAATACCAGCCTGCCTGTCGGCAGACAGGCGATTAACGTTTAGAGAACTGGAAGCTACGGCGTGCCTTGCGTTTACCGAATTTCTTACGTTCTACAGAGCGTGGGTCGCGCGTCATCAGGCCTTGCTTCTTCAGTGCCGGGCGATATTCTGCATTCACCTCGCACAGTGCACGGGCTATAGCCATCTTGATAGCTTCAGCCTGGCCTTTAGGGCCGCCACCCTGCACATTCACTACTATGTCGAAAGAGCTTGTTGCTTCGATGGTTTTCAAAGGAAGCTCTACCTGGTTTTGCAGGTACATAATAGGAAAATACGCTTTGTACTCTTTGTCATTAACCGTGATATTGCCGGTACCCTTGCTCATATATACACGAGCTACGGCTTCTTTACGGCGACCAACGGCATTTTTTTGCTTTTCCATTTAATATTACTTTATTTTCTTTTAGCCCCCTTCGGGGGGTTGGGGGTTAAAATTTCAGATCTTTTGGTTGCTGTGCTTTGTGCGGATGCTCAGCTGTTTCGTACACGAACAGTTTCTTCGCCATTGCGCGTCCCAGGCGGTTCTTCGGCAGCATACCTTTTACGGCACGCTCTATCATCAGGTTGGGGCGGCGGGCTATCAGTTCCTTAGCCATTTCTATTTTCTGGCCACCGGGATATCCCGAGAAGGTCTGGTAGTCTTTGTCCTCCATTTTGTTGCCGGTCAGCACCACTTTGCCCGAGTTTACCACGATCACATAGTCGCCGCAGTCGAAGTGGGGAGTAAAATAAGCTTTGTTCTTGCCGCGCAGTATATGGGCGATCTTCGAGCTCATACGGCCCAGCGTTTGGTTGGTAGCGTCTACCACATACCAGTCGCGCTTTACGATCTTTTCGTTGGCCGATTGTGTTTTAAAACTAAGGTGTCTCATTACTGTTCTTGTTTTCTCTTTATTATACCCGCCACGTTTTCAACAAAATAGCTGCGGGTTTCAATTTTGGGATGGCAAAGGTACATCCGCCCTCCGAAATGGACAAGAAATTCATTAAAAATTTTTAGCGCATTGCTATAAATCATTGATTATCAACAAAAAAATTCTTCGGTATTATTCTACCTGTCCTTTAATAAAGGTTTCCCCATATGGGTAAAGGCATGATTTTTTAACAGTTCTTTCACCCAAATGGGGTGATGCGGAAAACGCGAATAACGCGCCTTACCGGACCAAATATTTCAGTCAATTATCAGTAAAAACTTAAAAAGCATTAAAAAAATGCCCTCAAAATCTTTGTTCCTGACAATTATTTTGGATAAATTCAGGGTGAAAATCCCCCGTTTTCTACCCCTTTTTGCTTCGAAAGACCTAATCCTTAACAATTACATAATGAACCAAGGCATTTATCAAAAGAAAAAACTTAGCGTATGAAAAGAACATTGTTACTACTCATTCTCTTATTGGTGGTAGGTATCGGGGTGGCCATGGCGCAGGCGCGGCAGGTCACCGGCAAGGTCCTGGATGAAACAGGGCAGGGGCTCCCCGGTGCCGGCATCAATGTACGGGGTACAAATGTGGGTACCGTCACTGATGTGGATGGGAATTTCACCATCAGTTTGCCGGCTGATAATAATGTATTGGTAGTCCAGGCGGTTAGCTATCAACGCCAGGAGGTTACGGTAACGGGTAACACGGTTACTGTCAGGATGGCCAGTTCAGCTACCCAGTTGAAACAGACGGTGGTTACTGCCCTTGCTGTAAAGCGGGAAAAAAGGGAGCTAGGCTACTCGGCCAGTACCCTGTCAAACGAGGAATTGACGTCCGGCAATAATATAAGTGCTTTATCAGCCATACAAGGTAAAACTTCAGGTGTAAATATTACCAGCACCACCGGTGGCCCGGGCGGATCTACCCGTGTGGTGCTACGTGGTGAAAAATCTATTACAGGTAACAATAATGCACTGATAGTAGTTGATGGTATACCCATCAATAACTCGGGCAGGTTGCGTACTCCGGATGATAGCCGCGAGCAGGTTGACTTTGGTAATAGTGGAAACGACATTAATCCTGACGATATCGAGTCGATATCCGTGCTTAAGGGTCCTTCCGCAGCAGCTCTCTACGGGTCTCGTGCAGCAAATGGGGCTATTATTATTACTACTAAGTCGGGCAGGAATAAAAAAGGCCCCGGCAAGATGGAGGTTCAGTTCAAAACTTCGTATACCTTGTCTGATGTCTTACGTATCCCGAAAACACAGCACCAGTTTGGCGAGGGTAATATTTATCAAGGTATAGCCGATGATCGTCGTGAGAACTTCAGTTGGGGTTTACCCTTCGACGGTCAGCTTCGCCCATGGGGTCAGATAATAGACGGTCAGCAAAAAGTAAAGCCGTACTCAGATCAGCCCAATAACATTCGCGACTTTTTCAACACCGGTAAAACCTGGGACAATTATTTATCATTGGCGGGTGGAACCGATAGGTCAACATACTTTATGTCTTTGAATGCGGTAAACAATACCGGGGTTATCCCGAATACCTTTTACAATAAGTATAATATTCGCTTCAATGGTTCTACGCAGCTTTCTAACAAATTCTATTCAAGCATCAACTTCGACTATATAAATATTAATTCACGTGTGGAGTCCGGAGGCCAGGCTGAAGGTTCAGTTATGGACGCTTTGGTACAGACCCCTCGCGATATACCGATGCAGGAACTTAGAAACCTCAATGATCCTTTTAGCGGCTACGGAATTGCCGACGCGGCTGGTGTGCAACACTATGGCTATTACGGCGCCTATACACAGAATCCCTTCTGGGTAGCGCAAAACTATGATAACCGTAATAAGACCGACCGTGTTTTGGGTGGCTTTACACTCGGTGTAAAACCCAATGAGCATTGGGACATTTACGATCGTTTTGGTGGAGATGTGGTGTCTGACCGCTCTTATTACAAATCACCTAAGTATAACCTGGTGCCGTTTGATGATTTCTGGGCCGACAACCCCAAAATATCGCAGGGTGGCTATGAAGAAGCTACTTCAAACCTGACCTCTATGTACAACGATTTCATTATTAGTTATAAAAAGAGTCTCAGCCAAAATATAGGGCTTGATGTATTGGTAGGTAACAATACGCAGCTTTACGCCATCAATTCGAACGACGCATTAATTGATCCCAAGACCAATGGGCTCGTGATACCCGACTACTACAATTTGCAAAATGCCCAGGGTGATGTACAAACCACCAACGCCCTTACGCGTACACGCCAGTTTGGTGTCTATGGGGATTTCCGGGTCGACTATCGCAAGCGTATCTTCTTCGATCTTACAGCGCGTAACGACTGGACCTCAACACTGATAACCGGGAATAATTCTTATTTCTATCCAAGCGCTAACCTTTCATGGGTATTCACCGATGGTCTGAAAGGTAAGTTCTTCGAAAATATCCTTACCTATGGTAAGATACGCGGCGGTTATGCCTCTGTTGGTAATGGTGCACCGGCTTATGCTAATAACAATGCCGGCTATATAAAGACCACCGCTCAAACCGGCTTCGGATCGGTAGTGTTTCCATTCAGTGGCCAGCCCGGTTATACTTATCAGGATTTCATAGGTAACAGTAACCTCTTGCCTGAGCGTACCAACAATGCTGAGATCGGTACTGATCTTTCTTTTTTCAGAGACAGGGTAAATATAGAATTCACTTATTTCAATAGTCATTCTGTCGATCAGATCAATACCGCACTTCCCACCGCGCCATCCAGTGGTTATACGGCACAGGTATTGAACACTGGTGAAATTCAAAACAAAGGTATTGAGCTGTCACTGCGGTTGACGCCAATACAAACACACACAGGCTTCCGCTGGGATCTCTTTGGCACCTATACCAAAACGGAGAATAAAGTGCTCAGCCTCAGTGACGGCTTAAGCCAGGTTGTATTGGGTGGCTTCGGGGGCATGAATATATCGGCTGCTGTAGGCAAACCTTATGATGCGATCTACAGCGTTGATTTCATGAAGGACCCTGATGGGCACGTGATTATCGATCCGTCCAGCGGGTTACCTCAAAGAACTGCTGATCTTGTATACCAGGGTTCTGCACTTCCTAAGTTTATTGCTTCATGGGGTACTACACTCACCTACAGGGGCTTTAGCTTGAATGTACTGTTTGTAACCAAGCAGGGTGGTAAGTACTGGAGCCGTACCAAGGACCTGATGGACTTTGTGGGCACAGCCCCCGAAACCGCACAGAATGGACGTGACCCTTACATCTTCCCCAACTCGGTTTACCAGGATGCAAACGGCAACTATGTGACCAATACGCAATACAAGTTCTCGCCTTACGAGTATTATACCAACGTAACACAGAACATATATAGCGTGCATGTGCTCGATGCCAGCTATGTGAAGCTGCAGGAAGCCAGCCTATACTATACACTGCCTGCTAAATCACTGCACAGGAGTCCCTTCGGTACAGTATCGCTTGGCGTATACGGCAACAACCTGTTCCTGTGGACAGCAAAGGAAAATGTATATGACGACCCGGAACAAAACTCCGGCGGTGCAAGCAATGAGCAGGGCTTCCAGTATTCGGCCAGGCCTTCGTTGCGTAACTATGGTGTAACCCTGAAGCTCACATTTTAATTGCTAACCCCTAAACAAAAAATTATGACGCTGAAAAATAAAATTATCATATCTGCGCTTCTGGTCTCGGTTTTAGGAGCTAGTTCTTGTAAAAAATTCCTTGACGTAAATAAAAATCCCAACGTCGCCAGTGCTGTGGAGCCAAAGCTCCTGCTACCTTCGGCACAGATAGCTATCGGATCGGCTGTGGGTGTTGATTTCGAAACCTACGGTTCTATATGGGCGCAGTACTGGACACAAAACCCTAATTCCAGCCAGTTTCGTCAGTTAGAGCAATACCAGCCAACTTCCGACGACTTCAACTCATCCTGGCAGCTTTTATATTCCGATGCTGGTGAGGATCTGTTTCAGCTCGAAAAATTAGCGATTCAGAAAAACCAGAAGCAATACCAGGCTATTGCCATAATCCTGAAAACCTATGTATTTCAGTTGGCTACTGATGCCTGGGGCGACGTGCCTTATTCGGAAGCGCTTAAAGGCGGTCGGGATGATGGCCACATCGTTTCCCCGCACTATGATGCGCAGGCAACTATATATAAGGGATTGCTTACCTGGCTTGATCAGGCGGTTGAGTTGATCGATCCGGCAGACCCTGTGCAACCAGGAGCCGACGACCTGATATTTAACGGAGACATGAATGCATGGCACCGTTTTGCGAATACTTTAAAGTTGCGCATTCTATTGCGCCTTAGTGAAAGGGATCCATCAAGCGCGCAGTCGGGTATTGCAAGCCTTTATGCTTCTGGACCGGAATTCCTCGGCGAAGGTCAGGATGCTCAGATCAACTACAGCAGTGCAGCCGGAAAGAAAAATCCGCTTTTTGCTGAACAGGTTGGCCTGCAGCAAACACAAAATCTGGTAGCCAGCTCCACTTGTGTTGACTCGATGAACAGTAACAATGATTACCGTGGATACATCTTTTATGAGCCTGTAGCTACAGGCGCGTTGGTTGGTATTAAGCAGGGCAATTTTGATGCAGTCGTTACCCCGGGCTCATACTCCATACCCAGCTATTATGTGGCAGGCGATGCACAGGACGACAGATCAGCATTGGCGCCGGTAAAACTAATTACGGGATATGAAAGTTTGTTCCTGCAGGCTGAGGCAGTAGCCCGTGGTTGGGCATCCGGCGACGCGAAGACACTTTTTGAGCAAGGTATCCACGCAAGTATTTTCGATTATGCCGCTGCATTTAACTCCGAAAACCTTCTTCTGGCGGACACGCCCGACGTCCCTGCGCCGGTATACCTCACAGCGGATTATGCATACTACTCTTACCTGAATGGGGACACGTTGTTTGGCGCAGGACCTGCATATTGGGGTCAATATCCGGTCGGTGGCACTGTTCAGCAACAAGTACGCCACATTATTACACAAAAGTGGTTTAGCATGTGTGGCAACCAGGGTTTTGAAGCATGGACCGAGTGGAGAAGAACCGGCTATCCTAATTTCTTTGTGGTGTCAGCCAACAGCCTTATTGGTCAGACATTCCCGCGAAGGTTTATTTATCCCAATACAGAGGTGACACGGAACGCAAACTTCCCCGGCTTAAAAGCAGTGACTGATAGAGTATGGTGGGATATACATTAATCATAACTAAAAAGGAAAATGCAATGAAAAAATTATCTATCATACTCATAGGCACGGCAGCGATTTTTGCAGGCTGCCACAAAAGAAGCAAAGACGTTTCGCAGGTTGTGACGGCGTCAATCCCTACAGTAACCATAACCGGGTCCCAGTTCTATAGTATTCATGTGGGCGGTGCATTTCCGGACGTTTCGGCGACTGCTTACGATTCTGTTTTGCATGAGTCCTATCCCGCAACGGTCGACAAGTCGACACTCGACAATACAACTCCCGGATTATATATAATAAAAGCTACCGCAAAGAATAAAAACGGTTATCCCGGTACTGCAGTTGTATATATAGCCGTCACCGACATATCGGATAACTGGGATCTCTCGGGCGTTTACGACAGGTCAGGATTTACGTCCAATGTTACCAAAGTAGCGCGAGGGCTTTACTTAAATGACAATCTTGCGGGTTCCTCGCTAGTTGTCCCCGGCTATTTTGCTCAGACCAGCGAGAGCACTATCGATGTGCCTCTGCAACCAACACCCCCCGAATATGGTGTCGGGGATATGGATGCAACAGATGAGACACTTACCATTACCCCCACTGATACTTCGTTCAGTTATAAGGTAGTGAACGCCGCCTTCGGCACACAAGTAAGAACATTCGTAAAACAACATTAATTAAGGCGCTAAACTCACGATTTATGAAAAGAAAATTATTCAGATTCATACCGCTGTTGTTCCTGGCAAGTGCAGCCCTGGCGCAGAATCATGGCTTGGGCATACACTTTGGCGCCTACGATTTTTACGGACCGCAAACAGGCTCTTACTTCTTTACGCAGAAGAACTACATCAACTACGCCTCAGACAATGCCAAGAACGATACCACAACACAAACAAGGTTACTATGGCACCCCATGATCAAAGTAACTTATTGGTGGCAGATAAGTAGCCATTTTGACTTCAATATCGGGTTGTCGCTGGCTAATCTCCAATATCCCAATGGAAAACCCGACTCGGAATACATAAAGCGAGTATTGTACAACGAGGGTGCCCGTAAAGAGAAATACCTTGGAGAACTGGACGCGCGTATCAACTTTAACATCCTTGATCGTAGGAAGTACATCGTTAGCCCTTACTTGTTTGCTGGTTTAACGGCTTCCATGCATAGCATCTACTATGGCGCAGATGTGCCGGTAGGTTTGGGCTTCAATATTATGTTGTCAAAAGAAAAGGACTTTTATCTCAACCTGGAGTCTGCTTACAAAGTGGCAATAACCGGCACTGACCAAAACCATCTGCAGCATGCCATCGGCTTCACTTACTGGTTTAAACCGCATTATCACGAGGCCGTTCCGGCGCCTGTTGTAGAAGTAGCTCCGCCTTCAGATGTAGACCACGACGGTGTTCCCGACAGCGCCGATAAGTGCCCGACAGTGCCCGGTCTTGCGGCATTCAATGGATGTCCCGATAGCGATGGCGATGGTGTACCCGACAATCTTGACGCATGTCCGCTGGTGGCGGGCAATGCAGGCTTCAACGGTTGCCCCGATACCGATGGTGATGGAATACCCGACAATACCGACAAATGCCCTTACCAGGCGGGCCTGGCGCAATACAATGGCTGCCCACCCCCGGATGCTGACCATGATGGTGTGAACGATAGCGAAGACCAATGCCCTAACGTGCCGGGCACAGTGGAAAATCATGGCTGCCCTGAAATAAGGAAAGAAGTGATCGAAAAAGTAGAGAAAGCTGCGCGCTCCGTTTACTTCGAAACCGGGAAATCTGCACTGAAAAAGGTATCTTACAAGAGCCTGAACACAATAGCACAGGTGATGAAAGATGATCCGAGCTTGTATGTTGACATCGGTGGACATACGGACAATGTGGGTTCTGATGATCGGAATATGACGCTTTCCGACGCCCGCGCTAACGTGTGCCGCGACTACCTCATCAGCCAGGGCATCAGTGCCGACCGCATTACTGCCAAGGGCTACGGTGAGACACAGCCGATAGCTGATAACAAAACGGCTACCGGCCGCGCGCAGAACAGGCGCACAGAATTTAAGCTTAGTAACTATCGGAAATAAGAAGAATACCCCTATTTTTCATCAAGGGATGCGTCTGCATCCCTTTCTTTTTTGTCTCTTTGAAGGAGGTCAAGGAGGTTTAGAAGCTGCTAATAAAGTCGTCGAACGCGGCGTCTTGCGATTGCTTATTGTATTGCGCTTTACGCAGTTGCTTGCAATTAACTCGCATAATATCGTACTCGGCATCGGTCATGGCGACGAACTGTTTGATATTATCCTCCAGGGCCCTATAGTCTGCGGGATTGCTTACCCAGCCTATCCGGCCCTCGCGCACGATCTTTGCACCCTCACCATTGCCACTGAAGAACACGGGTATGGCATTAGACATGGCCATGAATATCTTCGACGGCACAGCGCCATGGATATGCGTGCGCAGCGGCACCATAGTGGCATGGTAGTCGCTTAGCATGCGCGGCACCTCTGCCGCCGGTATCGACTCGTGGTAATGAATATTGCGCTCGGGATGCGCTGCTATCAGCTGCTGTATCTTGTCTTTCTCATAGCCATCGCCATAGATGTGGAACTCGACGCCTAAGGCTCCAAAGTCGATATTGGTGCAGACATCATACAGCCCTTGAGCGATGCCCAACAAGCCTGCATATACGATCTTCTTCCTCCCTTCCGGGCGGGGCTTGTGTATATAGCGTGACGTTTCCTGCAGGTTGCGGTAGAGGAACTCCTTTTTAGGCTTTGGCTGCAGCTTCTTGATGTGGTCCAGTATCTCCATCGATTGGCCGATGTAGGCATCCGCCAGTCGGTACATGCGCTTTTCTATCCACTCCAGGAAACTGTAGAACGGTCCCTTTTGAATTGCCTGAAGTTCCAGCGCCGAGAGTGGCCACAGGTCACTGACGTTCAGTATGGCCTTCGCGCCTGATATCCTTGATATGATGATGCCTGCGTAGCCCGACAGTAGCGGCGGGGAGCTGACAATCACGATCTCGGGGCGCTTTGTAAAAAGTGTGGGAAGACCTAGTATGTAGAGCGAAATTGTGTATGATAACATACTGGCTATACGCACAAACGGCTTCTTCGAGTTAGACGGATAGATCCAGAGGCGGGTGATGTTGATGCCGTTGCTGCGCTCCTTCTGCACCAGCTTGCCGCGGAAGTTAGGGAATATGCGGCCTAAGGGGTAATTGGGCATTGCCGTGATCACATTCACTTGATGGCCATGGTCGCGCAGCATGGTGGCGAGGTTGTAAATACGGCTGGGCGCCGCCCCCTTTTCGGGCGGGTAGGAGATACATATAATGGTTATCTTTTTGCCCATTAAGCTTTCGTCGGACAGTAAAACCATGCTAAGAAGCATGGTTTACAATTATTTCTTTAATTAAACCTGTCGCACGGGGTCGGTAGCAGGCGCAAATATAACAGCTAATACCGAAACGAGTTCCCAAGCATTCGTTAATATCAGAGAGTCTCGGGCAGGGTGTATTTCCTGCCTTTGTTCTGCTCTTTCAGCCAGTTTACAAGTGGCTGGAAGTAATCGAGCATGGCCTTGGCATTCAGCTCATCGCCTGTCGATTCTTTGAGCACCTCTCTCCAATCTTTAGATGCACCGGGCTGCATGATCTTGCGGATGAAATCGCCCACTTCCTTATGTCCGTAATAATTAGTGGCGCGGGGGTCCTGGTGCAGTATGTCTTTAGCTATATGGTTGTGCAACTGGTAGAGCAGCACGTATGACAACGCATAGTCGTAATACTGCGCAGGATCGTCGTTGATATGTGTTTTGGTAGCTGCATCGCAATACTCCTCGCCGCGCGGTGAGGGAGGCACGATGCCCTGATATTTTTTGGCCAGCTCCCACCATTTGGCATTGAACTGGTCGGGAGACAGATTGTCGACATACATGGCCTTTTCGAAATTGCTCATGGTGCCGGATGAGAAGAATATGAACACCACTGAGTTCAGTGCTTCCTTTAAAAGCGCTTGTATGCTGTCGGTCTTGGCATTGCCATCTATCAAGCCACGGCCGGCGAGGAAAGGCTTTTGCATGGCCGCCAGTCCCATCATGGTGCCCAGTGCTTCGTGGTAAGCGCGGTTAGCACCTTGCCTCAGCAGTGGCGGCACCTGGTCGTTGGTGTAGGTAAGATAGTAGTAGATGTGCCCCAGCTCGTGGTGCGCGGTCTCAAACCATTCTGCATTTGGCTCTACGCTCATTAGGCTGCGCACATCGTGGTTGAGGTCCATATGCCAGGCCGATGCGTGGTTATTTTTCTTCACTGCAGAATCGGCAGGGTAAGGATAGAGGCTTGATTTATCCCAGAAAGTTTTCGGCAGTTTGGGGAAGCCCAGGCTCACATACATGTCTTCACCATCCTTCACGATCCACTCGGCACTTTTTGCTTTTAATACACTGTCCAGGTTCACGCCTTCAACGGTTACTGCAGCGCTCCAGTCTTGTCCCCAGCGGTTGGGCAGCCAGTGTGCCGGCAGGTAATCAGGCACGTCCATAGTGCCGTATTTATGGGCCATTTCGTAGCGCATCCATGTATGCAGCTCGCGGTACAGGGGATACAACTCTTTCATCAGCCTGTCCATGGTCTGCATCATCTCATCGGTGGTCATGCCATAGTCCGACACCTGGTAGGTAAAGAAATCATGGTAACCTAAAGCCTGTACTGTTTTATTGCGCAGTTCGCGCAGGTTCACCAGTCCGCCCTTCAGGGTCTTACCAACTTCTTTACTCGCCTCCCATGCAGCCAGGCGCTTGTTCACATTGGTTTCTTTCTTCAGCACATCGTCGAGATCATTGGTGCTTACTTTTTTATCCTCGAGCATATACTGAAACCCATAGAGCTTCTGTGTCTGCTCGTTCTCGGCCTTGATGCGTTGCTTCACCAGGTCGGCAACGGTTTGCGGGTTGTTGGCTGCGTTGTAAAGTATATAGTTGAGCTCCCGTACCTGTATGGGGGTCAGCTCACTCTTCTTCTCCAGGTATCTTTTCGCATTCTCAATATTTTCCTTGCTACCGGTGAATGCAGCCATTTCCTCATCGGCCTTTTGAGCGGCCAGTGTATTCGAAGAATCATCCTTCTTTATTTCCGTATTCGATTTCCACTGCGCTTCCTGCTCGTTGGTATAGAGCTTCACATACTCTTTGGTGTATTTGTCAATGAAGTCCTGCGCCTCTTTTTGAGTGCCGCCGCCACCGTTGCAGGAGGCCAGCATTACAGCCGCGATAACGGAGAAAGAAAGGATATTTTTCATTCCGGAAAATTTTGGTTTAAAAATAAGCAATTTATCCGCCGCTATTCAGGCGTATCGCAAAATCACGCAGCAATTCACTCAGTGCCGCGATATTGCTGAGGCTCAGCGTATTGGCTTTATCGAATATATCGTGGTAGTAGCCTTTGCCGCCGTTCGTGTAGATAAAGAAAGAGGAGACACCTGCTTCCGTAAAGTGATAATGATCGCTATTAGCGGCCTTTCCCCGGCTTTTTATTTCGGGTATGTACTTGCCTTCTGCATTCAGGTTTTGCAGGAGTTTAAACTCATTGGGGTACTCGGTAGCGTTCACTACGGTCACACCATTGGTTGCATCGCCCATGATGTCGAGGTTGGTGAGAAAGCGCATTTTCTCCAGCGACACAGGTGGGTGTTTTACGAAATAATCGGAGCCCAGCAGGCCGGCCTCTTCGCCGCTGAAGGCAATAAAGAGCATACTGTAACGTTGCGGATGCGCAGCGAAATATTGCGCCAGGTACAGCAGCATAGCGGTGCCACTGGCATTGTCGCTGGCGCCAGGGAATACTGCCTGCCTGCCCATGGTGCCCAGATGATCGTAGTGTGCCGTGAAAACTATATAGCTATCGGCTACCGTGCCGGGCACATAGGCCATCACGTTCTCATTGATGTTTTTAGTTTCAGGCAGCAGTACACTGTGGACGTTGACATCAGCCTTACGATGGAAACGCGGCAACACGGTGTCTTCCACGTAAAATGCTGTGGCAGGCATTGTAGTTGTCGCCACATCCCAGGTGAGCTTGCCGTGTTGTGGAATAATGTAGCAGGCTTTAGGCAACGACTTTGCAAAATAGCGGCTTCGGATATTCATGCGCTTGCAAAAGCTGTCAACACCTTTGAGAAAGTAAATATCATCGGCATAAAGTTGTCCCTTTTTCTTTGCCCAGCCGGCGCTGTCTTTGACCTTGTCCAGATCGACGCGGTGCATCTTCTTCCGCTCGGCTTTAAATGAACTGCTGGCCACATCTATGATATAGTCGGCGCCGGGTACCAGTTCTTTTTTGCCGATCTTCAGCAGCATTTCATCGGGAAAGGTATTCACGGGAAATCCGTAAGTCTGTGTGTAGCCGGTGGGCAGGGCTTTGAGGCCCATTTCGCGAAAGCGGCGTTCGATGTATTCCGCAGCTTTCGCATGTCCCTTGCCGGTATAACCCCTGCCCTTCATGTTAGGACTGCTGAGCGTAGTGATCTCGTGCCTGATCCAACGCGTCTCCTTTTTTTCTTCGGAGGTCTTTTGAGCGCTGGCAAGTACTGCAAATGATAACAATATGAAGAGACAACAGAGGTAGCGCATATGCTGCTGCAAATGTAGGGGAATGTAATTTCCGATTTTCCGGAGAAAAGTTATTTCCTCTTTTTGGGGTGCAAACCAGCTGAAAGTGTTGATTGTCAATCCATATGATGGTTTGTAGTTATTTCCTGTTTTTACCTGTTGGCAGGAAATAACCGGTTGAACCAACTTCTGATCCACTTCCTGTTTGCTTCTGAAAATTGCCGGTCCGGCTCCGATGATCTGCAGCATTTGTTGACAGGTTTATTTGTTTCGCCATGCTTCGCAGATGAAGCGTTAGGTGACATTGCAAGTTACGAAGCCGAGATGGGGACGCCCAAATTATGGGGATAAGAAGTGATAAAATTAAAATTGTTAATGAGTGTTTTTGCAGTTATTTTTTCCCGGCAGCATCCGTATTGCTTTCGGCCACTGCGCTGATCTTAATAAAAGGTTTTGCCCCTTTCCAGTTGAAGGTGATGTGATCGGTCATAAAGTTTTGTGATAAAAGAGCTCCTTTTTTAAGCTTGCTTTCGGGGATCGCTGTATTTTCCCAAAAGCCCAAAAATACTTTTGAAAGAACTGCCGCATCACCAGTGATCGTAATTCCCGTTGCCTTGGCGTCATCCCGGTTGCCTGTCCTGTCGATCTTCACATCAACCGCTCCGCCGGGGCAAAAAGCCCTTAAGTTTATCCACATCAGATCACCGGGAAAAAATAAATCTTTATTCTCATTCCTTATCTGGCATCCACAGGGGGTACCCGCAAAGGCAACATCACAGCATGTTTTGAAGAAGTGGTTGTGAAGTGTAGCGGGGTGAGATTAAAGTATGACAAATTGATTGCAAAATAACTGTCATTTAACTATCTTTGAACCGCCAAAATACTCCTTCACACAATGGAGAAAGCCGTATTAAACAGAAATCTTTCCTCTGCTAAAAAGTCAAAAAATGATGAGTATTATACTCAATTGGCAGATATCGAAAGAGAGCTAAAGTATTATAAGCATCATTTTAAGGGAAAGGTTGTTTATTGTAATTGCGATGACCCACGCATCAGTAATTTCTTCCACTACTTTTCATATAACTTTAAAAAGTTAGGGCTTAAAAAGCTGATTACTACCTGTTACAAAAGCATTAATCCAGAGTTGTTTAGTCGCCATGATTCCGAAAGAGCTATTTACTTGGAGTATGATGGCGATAAGAACGGAAACAATGTGCCGGATATTGAAGAAATAGGTATCGTTAATCTTAAAAGCGATGGGGATTTTAGAAGCAAGGAAAGCATTGAGTTGTTGAAGCAAGCGGATATAGTTGTAACAAATCCACCGTTCTCCCTGTTCAGGGAATACGTGGCACAACTGATGGAGTATGATAAAAAGTTTCTTATCATCGGTAATGTAAATGCTATCTCTTACAAGGAATGTTTCAAATTCATAAAAGAAAACAAGATGTGGTTAGGGTATAACTGCATCAGGCATTTTCAGCAACCTGACGGCTCCATGTTTGAGACGGCAAGAACATATTGGTACACGAATTTAGACATAGCAAAACGCCACGAGGATATTATTCTTTACAAAACATACTACGGGAACGAGGATGAATACCCAGAGTACGATAACTACAATGCAATTAACGTTGATAAGACATCTTCTATCCCGATTGACTATGATGGAGCGATGGGAGTGCCTATTACTTTTATGGAAAAATACAATCCTGACCAGTTTGAAATTATAAGCTCAAACGACATCAGGAAAACAGAAGATGTGCCATTTAAGGAACACGGACTAGTGAAGGACAAAGAAGGTTCGATTAACGGTAAGCCCACTTATGTAAGGGTAATAATCAGGAAACGCAAATAAGTGCCTAATAACTACTGCATGAACATTGACCTGCAAGAGATAACAGTAAAGGAACTTGTAAAGGACTATCAGGATAACGAAGAAAATGGGGTTGTAGGATTTGATGGGATGTTAGACATTAGGCCGCCTTACCAAAGGGAATTTATCTACAAGGACAAACAAAGGGATGCGGTAATAGATACCCTCACTAAAGGTTTCCCATTGAATGTAATGTATTGGGCGGTGCGTGATGGTGGAGGGTATGAACTGATTGACGGACAGCAACGAACAATTTCGATATGTCAGTATGTAGCAGGCGATTTTTCTTTTAAGAATAGATACTTCGATAATCTTCACGCAGACGAGAAAGAACAAATTTTGAACTACAAAATTATGGTCTATTTGTGTAGCGGCACCGACAGTGAGAAATTGGAATGGTTTAAGACGATTAATATAGCTGGCGAAAAGCTATATGAACAGGAGTTGAGAAACGCAGTGTACTCGGGTTTGTGGGTCTCGGATGCAAAGCGATATTTCAGTAAAAATAATTGCGCTGCGCATGGTTTGGGCGGTGATTATTTAACAGGCACTCCTATTCGACAGGAATACCTGGAAACTACAATCAAATGGATAAGTGATAATAAAATTGAGCAGTACATGGCGGAGCATCAACATGAGCCAACCGCCAATGAATTATGGTTGTATTTTCAAAGTGTGATAAATTGGGTTAAGGTTGTATTCCCTACCTATCGCAAAGAGATGAAGGGCATCCAATGGGGAACTTTATACAACCAGTTTAAGGACGGCAAGTACGATACGAAAAAGCTGGAAAAACAAATCTCCGAATTGATGCAGGATGAAGATGTTACCAATAAGAAAGGCATATACGAATATCTTTTAACTGGCAATGAAAAGCATCTAAATATCCGTGCATTTAGTGACAATCAAAAAAGAGAAGCCTACGAAAGACAAAAGGGCATTTGCGTGAAATGCGGTAATCATTTTGAACTCTCCGGCATGGAGGCCGACCACATTAAGCCGTGGCACGAAGGAGGTAAAACAAGTGCCGATAATTGCCAAATGCTTTGTATAGATGATAACCGCAGGAAGTCGGGTAAATAATCCGTAACTTTACTACATGGCCGACAAGAAAAAAGCCAAGCAAAGACCTGATAAGTACGCCGAAAAGGTGAAGCTAAACATATCTATGGATGAGGCTTTAAAGGCACTTGCTAAGGACGCTAATAAGAAGGTAGAGGAGAATTTACCTCACGTGCCAGTGACGGTGGATAAAAAGCGCGAAGCGTAACCCATGATATTTCTGCAAGCCATGATAGGCTATGGGCTATTCACAATGGCTTGCCTATTTTTTACCATTATACTCATAATTGGAATCATTATTTGTTTATTCAAAATAGCCTCGTGGGAAATAAGACGCATGTTGATATTCATATTCTCCGGTCTCATTCTTCTTGTAGTGGCTTTTTGGACATGGTTAACCCTTGCTATGGCACACGCTACCACGGTCATTGATTAGCCCTTTGGTACATTTCAATAGCTCATATTCCATTTAATTCTTGTCCCATTTCAGCGATAGTTACCATATGTTTTCGACTTAACTTTGACCAATGGCTGAGGATCTGAATATAGTAAGCGGGACCAAACGTGAGCAGTACGAAAACCTGCTGCCACAGATAGATGCGTTGACGACGTATGAAACTGATTTGGTTGCTAACCTCGCTAATGTGGCTGCGGCGCTTAAGGAGCAATTTGGATGGCTTTGGGTAGGCTTTTACATGGTGCGAGGCGATGAGCTTGTTTTAGGTCCTTTCCAGGGCCCGGTGGCGTGCACGCGTATACATAAGGGCAAAGGTGTGTGCGGCACAGCATGGGCTCAGGCAGAAACACTGATAGTCCCTGACGTAGAAAAATTCCCGGGTCATATTGCCTGTAGCAGCGCATCGCGATCGGAGATCGTAGTGCCTATTGTGCGTAATGGTGAGATTGTCGGTGTGCTGGATGTGGACAGTGTGGAGCCGGCTGCTTTTGATGAAGTTGATGCCGGCTATCTTGAACGAATTGTTGCCTTGTTAACGTGGTCTTAGCTCTGTTTGAGCTCCCTATCTTCCGTCATCCTTACTTTTCTTTTGCTTGTCTCCCGATACACCGCTGCAAAACTCCACAACCTAAGGCGCCATCATAGGCTGAACTGCGATCTCCTATTCAACATTGAGTTGATCCTTAGTATCAGCCGTTTGTTGCGAATCCTTAAAATTTTAGCGTTTGCTTTTTCAATTTTCGGTTTATTTTGCGCGTATGAGGAAGTGTTTGAGTATTTGTTTGCTGTTGATGAGTGTAGCGGTGATGGCGCAATCGCCAAAGCGGGAGTTCCGTGCGGCATGGATAGCGACCGTGGCAAATATAGACTGGCCGAGTAAACCCGGTTTGCCATCGGATGTACAGAAGGCTGAGTTCATACACCGGCTGGACCAGCTGCGGGATATGGGCTGTAATGCTGTGATAGTGCAGGTGCGGCCGGTGAGTGATGCGCTATATGACTCGAAATACGAACCCTGGTGTCACTACCTGACCGGTAAACAAGGTGTAGCGCCGAGTCCGTATTATGACCCGCTGACCTTTATGGTGGAAGAAACGCATAAGCGCAACATGGAATTTCATGCATGGTTCAATCCTTACCGTGCGCTGATGGACAGCAAGAAAAATTTGAATCCAGCCGATCATATCACGAAGCGCCACCCGGAATGGGTTGTGTCGTACGACGGCAAGTCGTACCTGAACCCCGGTGAACCTGCAGTGCGCGAATACGTGACAAAAGTGATCATGGATGTAGTGAAGCGATATGATATAGACGCTGTGCACATTGACGACTATTTTTATCCCTACCGTGTTGCCGGTAAAGAGTTTGGCGACGGGCAGTGTTATATCCGTTATGGAAATGGCGAGAGCAAAGACAACTGGCGCAGGCAGAATGTAAACACTTTTATCAAAAACCTGAATGACGAAATAAAAGAGGCGAAGCCTTACGTGAAGCTGGGCATCAGCCCGTTCGGGGTGTGGCGGAATAGCAATAAGGACCCTGAAGGTTCGCCAACCCGGGCCGGACAAACCTGTTATGACGACCTGTATGCGGATGTGACGCTGTGGATGCGCAAAGGCTGGATAGACTATTTATTGCCACAACTATATTGGGAACACGGACATCGTGCTGCCCCCTTCGATGTGCTACTGCCATGGTGGCAGGAGCATGCATATGGCCGCCATGTGTACCTGGGCCTGGGTCTGTACCGTATGGCTGAAACAAAAGGCGGCGCGTATAGCAGTCCGCATGAGATACTGTGGCAGATACATGATATTCGCGATTCCAAAGCGCAAGGCTTTGTATTTTATAGCGCGTCGACCTTCGATAAGATATCGCATAGCCTGAAGGACAGCCTTGAGAACCGCATAGACCGCTACCCCGCCTTTCCGCCTACTATGCCTTGGCTGGACAAGGAGGCGCCCGCGGCACCAACAGTTAGCATCAAGAGCAGCAACAGGGGTGTGAAACTGGAATGGCAGAGCAATAGTAATGAGAAACTAAGATATGTGGTATACAAGTTTGGCCCCGATGAAGATGTGAATATCAACCGGCCTGACCGCATTGTAAGCATCCAATCGAAGACAGAGTTCCAGGATGAAGACAGCCACAAGAAATATACCTATGTGGTAACCGCTATGGACCGGCTATGGAATGAGAGCAAGGCAAGTAATAGAGTGAGTGCAGCTAACGAATAAAATTTTAAGCTGCATTTCAAATTTTTTATATAACTTTATATCCCCGTTTCCCTATCTGTAATTTGCGATAATATACTACGCAATATATGACCATACCTTACTAGCCTGGCGAGGTACATTCACAATACAGTTTTTGTTTATTTATAGGGGCCGTTTTGCTTTCGTGCATGATGGCCCATCTTTTTGCTGTTGATATCCTGTGGATTTTAATACTGCCTTAACGTCAGGCTACTGGACTGGCCGGATATTTGTACTATTTTTAGATAACCAAAAGCCTAGCTTATGTTTGAAGATGATTTCCATGATGAGGAGAGGAGCCCGCTTGAAGAACTGCTGGAAAAATATGAAATGGTGAAGAAGGGCGAAAGCGTGAGTATAATGGAAGAAGAGGAGTTTGAGCGTGTTATTGAATACTATTTTCAAAATAGCAATGAAGAACAGGCGCTCCTGGCCTGTGAAATTGCCCGGACCTATTACCCGTTCTCAGCCAACGTTTTACTGCTAAAAGCCGAAATACTGACCCAGGCCCAGAAATACGGGCAGGCACTGAAAGCGCTCGATGAGATGGAGCAGTATGACAGCAATAACCTTGATGCGGTGCTGCTGCGCTCAGATATTTTACTGGGCCAGTTCAAATACGACCAGGCGGCGCTGTGGCTGGAGCAAAAATCAGGCGAATTTGAAAAGAAGGAAAAGATAGAGATACTGCTGGAACTATCGGATGTTTATGACGAATGCGAGGAGTTTGACGCGGTGTTCGATACGCTGAAGCGCGTGATAAAGGTGGACAGGCGCAACGAGGAAGCCCTGCAAAAAATATGCTTCTGGGCCGAATTTACTGAAAGGCTTGAGGAAAGTGTCGCCCTGCACACCAACCTCACCGAGGAAGATCCTTACAATGCGCTGGCCTGGTTCAACCTTGGCGCTGCTTACCAGGGGCTGAAACTGTATGAGAAAGCCATAGATGCATATGAATTTTGCGTGGCAATAGACGAGAAGTTTGAATTTGCCTACCGCAATATGGCCGATGCCTATATGCGCCTTAAATGGTATGGAAAGGCAATAGAAGTGCTGGAAAAACACCTGGAAATAGCGAAACCTGAGGATGTGATATTTGAAGCGATGGGCTATTGCTGGGAGAAGCAGAAAGACTTTTCAAGAGCGCGCGACTACTACAGGCAGGCATCTCAGTTGAGCCCGCAGGATGACGGCATATTCTATAAAATAGGCGAGACCTACGCCCGTGAGCAGCAATGGGAAAAGGCCATGAAGTCTTATTCGGTTGCGCTGCACCTGGATAAGAACAATGCATCTTACTGCATGGCGATAGGCAACTGCCTGATGGAGCTGGACGTGAAGAGCGAGGCGCTGGTGTGCTACCTGAACGCTGTGCACCTGAAGCCGGGCAGCAAAACCACCTGGCTGGCATTGATAAAAGGTTTGTATCTCACAGGCTATTACGACGAGGCGCTGACGCAACTGGATGTGGCCCGCGAGCACTGCGGCGACAAGGCAGACTTCAGGTATTACCAGGCTGCTATTATGTTTGAGCAGGGAAAGGCTAAGGAAGGCCTGCTGCAACTGGAGAAGGCACTGCGCCTGGGACCAGGCAAAGTGAAACTATTTACGGAGCTAAATCCGGAATTCCTGCGCAGAACCGCTGTAGCCGAGCTGGTTTCCAAGTATAAGAAGAAATAATTTTGCTACAATTTCAGACATACAAAGGGCGAGACCAATGGTCTTGCCCTAATTCTTTTTTACCCTTTTGAGGTCGATGAGGTTCATGGGATTGCTTTGGAATCCGCTGACACCGCGCTGGAAGAAGTGCAGCTTTTCGTCGTAGAAAAGCGGGATGACCGGCGCGTAGCTGGTAACAAGGCTGTCCATCCTTCTGTAGAGTTGCCAGCGGACGGAATCAGGTGCGTTCATGCTTTCATCGTACCATTTGTTGTATAACGCATCGTTGAAGCGGGTGTAGTTGGGAGGGGCCGGCAGGCGGCCATTGAAGAAGGCAAGGAAGGTTTCTGCATCGGGGTAGTCGGCTATCCATTGCGAGCGAAAGGCCACGGCTTGAGAACGGGCCATTTGCTGCAATTCGATATTGCGCTGGATGATCTCTACCCGTGCTTTGATCCCGACTTCCTGCAATTCGGTAACAATAAAATTCACCACGTCCGACCAGTTGTCGGGTGTGAGAATGGTAAGGGTGCCAAGGCCTGTACCGTTCGGATAGCCTGCCCTGGCGAGCAAGTCAAGCGATCGTTGCGGATCGTAGTTATAGCCGAATGAATGTGTGCTGTCGTAGCCCGGCATGCCTGCCGGTATGAAGCCTGAGAGTGCGGGTTGCACTATCCCATTACGAAAGTACATTACGATCTTTTTGCGGTCGATGGCATAGTTGATCGCCTGGCGAACCAGTTTACTGCGCGTAGGCATGCCGGCCATGACGACGTTGTTAGTATCGATGAGGAAGCCGATGTACTCTGTATTGAGATAAGTGCCTTTTTCGAGTTGCAGTTTTTTAGCGTATTCCTTTTTCAGGCTGCCGTCTTTATTGAAGACGAGGTCTTTGAAGGACCCATCGAGACCGTTGACAAAATCGAGGCGGTGCTGGAGGAAGAGGAAAAATTCGGTGGCTTTGCTGTCGGTGAAGGTGATCTGTACCGCGTCCATGTAAGGCAACTGCGCGCCACTGCTATCGCGCTCCCAGTAGTGCGGATTTTTGTGCAGAATCAGGACATTATTCTCGTCCCAATGGTGTAACTGAAACGGTCCTGTACCACAGGGATGGCGCGCGAAATCTTTGCCCCAATGTTCCGCAACCTCTCTGGGTACCACACTACAATAGGGCATGGTAAGTATCTCGGGTAAGGGACGAAACGGCGCTTTAAGTTTTATTTGAATAACAGAGTCGTTCAGAGCCGTGAAAGGCTCTTTCTGCGCTACACGGCCATTGAATATCCATGCTCCTGTAGATGCCGTTGCCGGGTCTATGAGCCTGTTGAAACTGTAAACCACATCGGCCGCTGTCATCCTTCGGCCCTTGCCGCCGGGAAATTCGGGTGCATCCTGGAAGTAGACATTGGCGCGGATGTAGAAAGTATAAACAAGACCATCATTGCTTACTTCGCATTTTGTAGCCAGGGACGGGACCAATTGCAATGCCCCATTTGTTTCAAGCAAAGTGTTGTAAACCATGTGGTCGGTCCACATATTGTAGAGGTTCTTGGCGAAGGCGGGGTCGATGGACTCCACTGTGCCACTGGAATAATTGAGACGGAAGATGCGTTTTTGATCAGCTTGTTTTTCAGGTGCATTGCAGGAGTATAAAGCCACCGCGAAGAGAGCTGTGATGATAAAAGCATATTTACGACACAAGACCGGCATGTATTGCAAAATAAGCTAAGGAACTTACAATTTAAGAATACAGAAACAGGTGCTTCACTACATTTGCAGAGAATATGGCAACGAAACTCTCCGTAAACATTAACAAGATAGCTACCCTGCGCAATAGCCGCGGCGGTAATAACCCGAGTGTAGTGAAGGCGGCTGTCGATTGCCAGTTGTTTGGCGCCGACGGCATCACGGTGCATCCAAGGCCGGATGAGCGGCACATACGGTATAGCGATGTGCGGGAAATAAAGCCTATCATCACTACAGAGTTCAATATCGAAGGCAATCCGCTGGAAGATAAGTTCGTGGCACTGGTGCTGGAGACCTTGCCCACGCAGGTGACCCTGGTGCCTGATGATCCGGGGCAACTGACATCGAATCATGGTTGGGACACTATTAAAAAGAAGGACTACCTGAAGGAGATCATCGCGGTGTTTAAAAAGGAGGGTATACGTGTTTCGATATTCGTTGACCCGGTGGAAGAAATGGTGGCGGGCGCTGCTGACACCGGTACGGACAGGGTGGAGCTCTATACCGAAGCATATGCCAAAGGTTACAACAATGATAAGGAGGCTACCATAGCTGATTATGTGAAGGCCGCGAAAGTGGCTAATGAGAAGGGGCTGGGGCTCAATGCGGGCCATGACCTGGACCTGCATAACCTCAAATATTTCGCGCAAAACATTCCCGGTTTGCTGGAAGTATCGATAGGTCATGCATTGATAAGTGATGCACTCTACTATGGGCTGGAAAATACGATACAGATGTATAAAGGCAAACTGAAGGTGTAAAATGCTATTTTGACTGTTTGATAAAGTCGATGGAAGCAGCGCCTACGGCTATCCTTTTACGTACTCCCAGTCCTTTATAGGTTCAAACAGTTTAAAGCCCTCTATAACAGAAGGGTGTTGCAGGACCGACGCCACGGTCACTTCAGGCAGCAGGTCGGCGGCCAGGTCATTCTTAACGAAAATGAAATTGAAGCCCAGTTCATTGGCGCCAACGAGGCGATACCCCTTCCTGCGTGCAAGATTGACCATTGCAACGGGAGAAGCGCCGTGGTACACTGGATGCTTGCCGGGGTACATGTAGTCAGGATCGTAGGGGACAACGATATTTTCGTAGCCAAACTCATTGTGCGTCTCGATGATCACCACTTTCGGGTCAACTGAGGTTATCGCGTCCCATACCCAATAGTCATTACCATCTATGTCGATGGACAGAAGGCCGATCTCACCTGTATAGCCCTGTGATGTGATAAGCCCGTTTATATTCTCGCGGTTTACTTTTGAATACACGAATTTGGGTGCGTAATGGAAAGGGCTGGGGTAACGGCTATAGAATCTTTTGCCACGTTCGATCCCCGGCTTATTGTAGTCGATAAACACGCCATGCCAGCCAAAGTTGAAGATAAGATTAGCACAATTGCTGTTAAGGCCATCGGCGGCACCTATTTCCACGAAAGTTTTATTATCCATGCCTATGACCGAGAAGATGAATAAGAGTTTTCCATCCTCTTCGAACTGGGAAAAGACCTTAAAGCCCGTATCCTTTAATGCAGGCAGCGCTTTTTTTGCGGCACAATCGGCGTAATAATGGAAAAGCCGGCGCTGCTCTACCTGCAAAGCCGGGCTGAACTTATCCCGGATAAAGAAAATAAGAAAATGGTCTTTAATAAACCTTTTGATGAAGCCCATCATTGCGACAATATTACAGCAAGGGGGGAATTAAATAAAGTCTTAAAGCCTGTTGCGCTTAAATAAATGCGATATTTCCGTATAGCTATTGCTTTTTGCTAATATTAGCCGTAAATTAGGTTCGGGAGGAAGAGACCATATAGACAATGCATTAAAAATTAATGTTTTGTTTTTACAATACTTTAACATGTAAGCGGATATAGTTTTTTTAGCTTTGCATCCTATTCACGCAATATTTATAAACAAGAGACAGGAACTGGGTTAAAGCACCTGAAGGAGCCTTGTCGAAACTATTTTCTATTACCATAAAAACTGTTAAAATGTCTTAACCATTGTAAAGCGCTGGTTAAACACATTAAAACACTTTCTTTTCGTTGAGGCTTTTCCCAGTTTTGCGCTGCAAAAAGAGTGGAGCTGAAGCGAATTTGATTTGCTTTTTAGCGTGGCCAAAGGCTACTGAAAATATTGCGTATGAGGAATCTTTACTGTCTTTTATTTATTGCTATTAGTCTATGCCTTTCGCCAAAGGCATTCGCTGCTGCCCCGGTAGCCAATTTTATCGCCTCGCCTTTATCGGGATGTGCGCCAATAGTAGTGCAATTCACCGACCAGAGCACGGGCAATCCCACCAGCTGGCAATGGGACCTGGGTAACAACACCACGTCGACGCTGCAAAACCCGTCGACCACGTACATCACCCCGGGAACTTACACCATCTCGCTTACTGTAACCAACGCTGACGGATCGAATACCAAGACGGTAGTGAATTATATCAATGTGCTGCCCAGCCCGACCGTGAATTTTGCTGCAAATGACAGCAGCGTTTCCTGTCCGCCCAAGACCGTTCAATTCACTAACCTATCCAACCCGAACATACCCGGCAACGTGACTTACTACTGGGATTTTGGCGATGGTAACACATCGACCGCACAAAACCCGAGCCATACTTATACATTGGTTGGCTCCTACAATGTGACGCTGGTGGTAACCAATGCATCGGGTTGCCAGAAGTCGCTTACGAAGGTGAATTACATAACACTGGTTGATCCCCCGGTAGCAAATTTTACCAGTCCGAACCCGACAGCGTGCGGAGCACCTGCAACGATATCATTTACAAATTCCTCCACGAATGCAACCAGCTATCTCTGGGATTTTGGAGACAACACAACCTCTAACCAAACCAGCCCGAACCATACATATACTGCGCCGGGTACTTATACCGTAAAACTTATTGCAACCAATGCCGCAGGCTGTACCGATACGCTCGTAAGGCCACTGTATGTGACGATAGTGGATGTTCATTCGGCTTTCACGCCAAGCACAACTTCGGTATGTGTGGGTGTATCGGTGAGCTTCACGAATAATTCTACCGGGGCTACATCATATAACTGGAACTTCGGTGATAACACTACTTCGACCGCAACCAGCCCAAGCCATTCATATGGCACGGCAGGCACGTACACCGTAAGGCTGATAGCCAAGAACGGTACCTGTGCCGACACTAGCTACCAGACCATTACGGTAAATCCTAAGCCGGTGGTCAACTTCACAGGCAGCCCGCTTACGGCCTGTATGCCTCCGCTGGATGTAACATTTACCAATACGACGACCGGTGCAACCAGTTATGCGTGGAGCTATGGCGATGCATCGACCAGCACTAATGCAAACCCCACCCATATCCACACGTACACATCATATGGCAGCTTTACGGTGAAGCTCGTTGCAACAAGTGCTGCAGGTTGTAAAGACAGTCTTACACGTACCAACTATGTGAATATAACACCGGCGACAGCCACATTGACAAGAACGCCGAGCACAGGCTGCACGCCGCTGACTGTGGCATTCACTGCTACGCTGAATAATCCGAATGTGATCAGCACCTTCTCCTGGGATTATGGTGATGGCAGCCCGTTGAACACAACTACGCAGAATCCGACACATACCTATACGACAGCCGGAACTTATACGATCACATTTACTTTCGTTACGACAACAGGGTGTACCGGCACCGCTACTACTACTGTTACGGCAAGCCCGCACCCGACCGCCGCCTTCACGCCTAACCCTATAGTGATATGCCCGAACCAGGCAGTAACTTTTACCAATACTTCCACTAATGCCACGAGCTATCTATGGCTCTTCGGCGATGGCGGACAAAGCACTGCCACCAACCCGACACATACTTATGGTGACCCCGGGCAGTATACCGTAACGCTGATAGCCTATAACGGGGGCTGTACCGACACAATGAAGTACACCTATATTACGGTGAACCTGCCGAAGGCTGATTTCACCTTTGCATATAGCTGTGCTAACAGGCTGACAGTTACATTCACTAACACCTCCGTAGGTAACGATGTGAACTCATGGGACTTTGGTGATGCTACACCGCTGGTGAATACAGTGAGCCCTACGCACACCTATGCTACCTACGGCACCTATAACGTAACACTCACAGTAACGAACACAGCCACCGGTTGTACGGATTACCAGACCTACCAGATCGTATTATTCCCGCTTACGCCGGACTTTACCGCTAACCCGACTACGATCTGTGCGGGGGGCAGCACCTCATTTACAAACAATACCGTCGGTGGCAGCAGCTACAAATGGTATTTTGGCGACAATACAACATCTACAGCGACCAATCCCAATCACACATATACCGGCCCTGGTCTATATACCGTGAAACTGGTTGTTACAGACAGCCGTGGTTGTAAGGACTCGATAACAAAAAATAATTACATAACCGTGAGCGGGGCGATAGTGGACTTTATGGGCACACCCACCAGTGGCTGTGCTGCGCTGACCGTAAACTTTACCGATCAAAGCTCGTCTATGTTCCCGATAACAGGGCACCTATGGCGCTTTGGCGATAACACTACCTCTACGGCAACTAATCCTTCGCATACTTATTATAGTGCGGGAACTTACAGCGTTACAGAGCTGGTTACCGACCAAAATGGCTGTACCGACTCCTTCAAGAAGACAAACTATATAACAGTTACCAAGCCGCACGCCGGCTTTACAAGTACAGATACATCTGTATGTCCCGGTCAGAACGTGCATTTCACTAACTCTTCGACCGGGGCGGCTACGCTTACTTACCAGTGGGATTTCGGAGATAATACAACATCTGTTGCAACAAATCCCGACCACAGTTATACCAATGGTGGTTTGTATACTGTTCGCCTGATCGTGACGGATGGCAGCGGCTGTAAGGATACGCTGACGCGCACCAACTATATCAACGTTTACAATTTTCACGCAAGCTTCACGATGAGCGACTCCTTTGCATCGTGCCCGCCGCTGATAGATAACTTCACAAGCACCTCAGCAGGCGCTACCAGCTATCTGTGGAGCTTTGGTAACAACGTTACCTCGGTATTGCAAAACCCGAGCACCGTATACACCTACCCTGGCAACTATACGGTGAAACTGGTGGTAACCAGCCCGAGCGGCTGCATGGACTCGACGACCAAGCCGGTGGTGATACAAGGGCCGACGGGGACACTCACCTACCCGCCGATGCAAGGTTGCCAGCCGCTTACAATTACACTCACCACCAATAACCAGAATACCGCACAGGTGACCTGGGATATGAATAACGGCTATACTCATACTGATTCGAATACTTCCATTACGTACACCTACACTCAGCCAGGTATGTATGTTCCCGTCATCATACTCAGTGATGGCGGCAACTGTAACGTGGCCATACAAGGGCATGATACTGTTAAGGTCGACGGTGTAAATGCCATTGCAAACGCCTCACCGACGGTGCTCTGCCTGTCAGGAACGGTTCAGTTTACAGATAGCGTATGGGGCAGTATATCCGGTATAAGTTCGATCGACTGGAGTTTTGGAGATAACACCTTTAGCACAGGTAATAACCCGTCACACATTTATACAGCACCCGGAGTGTACACGGCAAGATTCATTGCTACTACGCTCTTTGGCTGTACTGATACGGTGACCAACACGATAACGGTTAATCCGCCGCCGCCGGTGAGTGCAGGGCCTGACCAGGCGATATGTCTCGGCCAAACCACGCAACTGCATGCCAGCGGCGCTTCCACTTACGTGTGGAACACAGACCCAACATTGTCCTGCCTGAACTGCGACACACCTACTGCTAATACCACAGCCAACGCAATTTACATTGTAACCGGTACTGACGCTAACGGCTGTTCCAAATCCGACACAGTCGCAATAACGATCAATCCGTTGCCGGTGATCGATGCCGGACCGGATCAATCGATATGTCCCGGTACTACAGCCCAGCTACAGGCCAGCGGCGCTCAAAGCTACGTATGGTCGCCGGCCAATGGCTTAAGCTGTACAGCATGTAGCAATCCGGCGGCTACACCAACAACGACTTCGACCTACCTGGTAACAGGTACCTTGTCGCAGACAGGCTGTAGTGATACAGCGAGTGTAATCGTGAACCTGCTGCCGAAGCCAAATGTTGCAGCAGGCCCGGACAAGGAGGTTTGCTACGGCAAGTCCGTTAAGCTGACCGCAAACGGAGCGCAGACTTATATATGGTCGCCGGCAACCGGGCTGAGCTGTATAAGCTGCGATACAACCACCGCATCGCCAACTATAACTACAGTATACACTATCATCGGCACCGATACCAGTGGCTGTAAGGATACCAGCACAGCCACGGTAACAGTTAACCCTCTTCCTGTGATCGACGCAGGATCGGCACAGGCTGTTTGTGCCGGCGAATCTACGCAGCTGCATGTGACGGGTGCCAATACTTATACCTGGGTACCTACCGATTTCCTGTCTTGCAGCAACTGTCCGGATCCTTACTATACGCCGGGCACTAACCTGATGTATACCATAACGGGGATCGACAGCCATGGCTGCGTGGATACGACCACGATCAATGTGACCGTCATCCCGAGACTTAATACTGCCGTAGGCGCAGGTGACAGTGTATGTAAGGGAACAGTGGCGCACCTGAGTGCGAGCGGTGGTACCAGCTACCTATGGTTGCCTGCCACCGGCCTGAGTGATAACACTTCGGCTACACCAACGGCGAACCCGGATACCACTACTACATACATGGTCATCATAGGCCAGGGACAATGCCACCCGGATACTGCTTATGCTACCGTAAATGTTTTTGCTCTGCCGACAGTGGACCTTGGTCCGGATATCATTACGACAGCGGGTACACTTGTTACGCTGAACTCAAATGCTCAAAATGCCACGCACTTTGCATGGACGCCTTCGGACGGCCTTAGCTGCCAGGATTGCCCTGCGCCGCAGGTGGCAGTGACCAATACCACCACTTTCGTAGTAACAGCCAGCAATCCTAAGGGCTGTGCCGCTACCGATAGTATAACAGTAGGCGTTAAGTGCGAAAAAAGCCAGGTATTTATACCCAATACATTTACTCCGAATGGTGATGGGCTGAACGATAAGTTCTACCCGAGCGGTAAAGGTATCAGCATTGTGAAGCGCATCAGCGTGTATGACCGGTGGGGCGAGCTCCTGTTCGAACGGCATGACGTGCCTATCGACGATGCCACTTACGGATGGGACGGTACCTACAAAGGCACACAACTGAAACCTGATGTGTATGTGTACATCATTAACGCCACATGCGCTACCACGGGTGAATTAATGGAATTCAAAGGCGACATTTCGATAGTCCGCTAAAAATATTTGTTGAGAAAAAGTAAAAGAAGATGATGAGAAAAATTTTACCAGTGATCGTATCTCTGCTGTTTGCCTATGCGGGCAATGCGCAGGACATACACTTTTCGCAGTTTTATGAAAATACCATACTGCGCAATCCCGGCCTTACGGGCATATTCAGCGGCGATTATAAAGCCGGTATTAACTACCGCACGCAGTGGGGCAATATATCAGTGCCCTTCAATACCGTGTACGGTACTGCCGAGACAAGGATCGCTATGAACGATGTTGGCGACTATGTGAGCATCGGCCTGGCTGCCTCTTACGACAAAGCCGGCAGCATTTCGTTCAACAGCTTCCAGGTGTATCCTGCAGTTGCCTATAATAAATCAATGGAAGACGATCATAACACTTATCTCTCCGTGGGTTTTGCAGCAGGCTACATACAGCGCTCTGTCGACGTAAGCAAAATGACCTTTACCAGCCAGTATGTAAATGGCAGCTACAGTGCCGAAAACCCTTCGGGCGAAAACGTAAGCAATACTTCGCTTAAGAATTACGATCTCGGCGCAGGTATTGCCCTCAACAGCTCTATGGGTGCGAACAACGCGATCAATTACTACCTCGGTGTTTCAGCCTTCCATGTACTGCAGCCCAAGCAAGCTTTCCAGGACATCAATGCCTTCGCGCGCAACTCAATGAAGCTGCAAGGCAACCTCGGCTTCAAAGCTAACATCACAAGACATTATTCATTCACTATGCATGTCAATTATTCGAACCAGAAACCCTACCAGGAATGGATAGGTGGCGGTATGCTGGGCTGGAGGGCCATAGGCGAAAATGCGCCGAACTTCTCTCTCAACCTTGGTTTGTTCTACAGGCTCAACGATGCGTTCATTCCAACCCTGAAACTGGATTATCGCACTTATTCGGTAACAGTGTCTTATGACATTAACAGCTCTTCGCTCAGGCCCGCGACCAGCGGCATGGGTGGCTACGAAGTTTCGTTGTTTGCCCGCGGTATCCTGAAAAAGGACAAGCCCAACAACCAGAAGTGCCCGGCCTTTGAAGATGTGAATAATGTACTAAGGGACGAATAACAGGGTATTGATATTGCGGAGTTAAGGTTTTAATTTAGTGTTACAATAAGAGAGAAGAGAAAAATGCATATAGAAGAGGCCCCGCCATCGGCGGGGCCCTTTCATTTATTAAATTGTACAGTCCTCTTTAATTGTTGTACACAAACTTGAAGCCGATGCCGTGTATCGTTTGCAGTTCCACGCCGGGCTGCTCCTTCAGGTACTTCCGCACCTTAGTGATGAACACATCCATGCTGCGGCCCAGGAAGTAATCTTCTTTGCCCCACACGTTCATTAGTATCTCATCGCGCTTCAGCACGCGGTTGGCATTCAGACACAGGTAGCGTATCAGGTCGGCCTCGCGCTGCGTCAACTGGTGTTCTACTTTATCGCCACGCAGTATCAGGTTGTTGTAGTCGAAGTCAAGATTGCCGAGTCTGAATTCCACCGGTGTGTTGTCCTCCTTCTTCTTGGTGCGCCTCAGGAACACTTCCAAACGAAGGATCAGTTCCTGCATATTGAAAGGCTTGGTGATGTAATCGTCGGCGCCGCTCTTAAAGCCAGCCAGTTTATCATCATCCATGCTCTTTGAGGTCAGCATCAGGATAGGAATCGTCTCGTTCTTTTCGCGTATTTGTTTGGCCAGGTGCATGCCGTCCTTTTTAGGCAGTACCACGTCAAGCAGGCAAACGTCGAAGTTATGCTTCATGAACTGCTGCCAGCCGCTTTCGCTGTCGGGGCAGTGCACTACTTCAAAGCCGTTGTTGGCCAGGCTGTCTTTCATAACGTAGCTAAGGGTGGGATCATCCTCTACCAGCAATAGTTTCGCTTTATATGCGGGCATATTCGTAAGTTTTTATCAGCGTGTGAATAATTTTATTGCCTCTGTATTGCAAAGAGGTGACACCGAAGTGAACGCTATTAACATTAGCATTGGCCGGCTGTGGAGTTGGCGAAGAATAAATGCCGGTAGATCTTTTTCGATATATGTCTGTGCTCTTAACCAGAGTACTCTTTTTTATGCGGCACAAGCCCGGCGCACTATTCCATCCGCATGAATGTTTCTGCAAGATAAGGAATCATTCGCTTGCTTTTGCAAAAACGGGCACACTAAAACATTTAATAAAATATTAAAATTCACCCGTTATCAGCCTTTTTTCGAAACTCTGTCGGGGTTCATAGCAATAAAAGCCTCCCAGCTGCTTGCCTTTTTCGATGCCGGTATTTTGACCTTCACGCCCGCATCTGCCTTGGGTACCCTGCTTTGATAATGATGGCAGAGCGCCACAGCCACCGCATCGGTAGCATCCATGAAGCGTGGGTCTTCGTCGAACTTAAGGGTATGCTGCAACATCTCCCATACCTGTTCCTTAGTGGCATTACCCCGCCCCGTTACCGATTGTTTGATTTTTCTCGGCGAGTATTCGGTGGCCTGTAAACCATGCATCATAGCCGCTGCAATGGCCACACCCTGCGCACGGCCCAGCTTCAGCATACTCTGTACGTTCTTGCCAAAGAAAGGCGCCTCGATGGCCACCGCCACAGGCACATGCATTTTGATCAGGCTCTCCATTTTGCGGAATATCAGTTCCAGCCGCTCCGCATGGTCTTGCCGCCTGGCCAATTGCAAAACCCCCATTTCCACAAGTGAAATGTTACTTTTGTGAACAGAGATAAGCCCATAGCCCATTACAAGCGTGCCGGGGTCTATGCCGAGAATAATGCGGGGCTCCTGCTGCAAAGAAGAATCAGTTTGAACAAAAATACCAAAATATGGCTCAACTACCTGCTTGGCGCGGCCATATCTGTGTTGCTTTTATGGGGTATCTACCTGCAGGCAAAAAAGCAACTGCATAGTGTAGACGGCAACATATGGCAGCAGACGGGTCCTGCATGGCTGTTGTGGCTCGCCATTTTGCTCTACCCCATTAATGCGGCGCTTGAGGCGAAAAAGTGGCACATACTTGCCGGCTCGGCCCAGCGCACCACCTACCGGCAGGCATTCACCAGCTATCTTGCAGGCATTGCATTCTCGGTAGTAACGCCTAACAGGTTGGGCGAGTATCCCGGCCGTATCCTGTACCTGCGGCGCGAACGCACTTTCCGGCTCATCAGTGTTTCCATACTAGGCGCTTTTGCGCAGCTTATCACCGTTTTCATCTTCGGGATGGGCGGACTTATTTATTACAATCTAGCCTTCCCCGATACGCCTGCACTTATTGCGCTGCTCTGTTGCATAGCTTTCATCCTCTTGCTGGGTATCATTTACCTGCGTTTTGAAAAATGGCTGCCGGCGTTGCGGCGCTTCAAGTGGGTAAAACGTATGCACGTGTACAGGCAATTGTTAATTCGCTTTAAGAACGATGAGCAGTTCATTATCCTCGCCATCTCTATGTTGCGCTTCGTCGTCTTTACGGCACAGTATTTGATTTTATTACGCTGGATGAATGTATCATTTCCGCTGCGCGAAGGTTTTTTCATCGCCTGTCTTTTTTTCTGGGCCATTACGGTGATACCCTCTATAGCGCTCGCAGAGCTGGGCATACGCAGCCAGGTGGGTGTTTTCCTTTTTGGTAAATTCTCTGCCAACACGATGGGCATAGTGGGCGCCACGGCAGGGCTCTGGCTTATTAACCTGGTGCTGCCTGCCGTTGTAGGCAGCATATTGCTGATCAGGCTGCGGCTTTGGAAATGATGCGGAAAGAAGTAAGGACCATGAAGCTGTTAAAAGTTAGTGTAATTTTTTTGCTGTTAGCCGGACTGTCGTTAAGTGCAAAGGCACAGAATGATTTTTGCGGCATTAAGAATACCAGTTTCAGTGAAACGGAGAAGCTTACCTTCCGTGTTTATTACAACATGTGGCGCGTGTGGGTGCCTGCAGGTGATGCTATATTCAGCATTAAGGATGAAATGCTCAACGGGCGCAGGGTGTATCATGTATCGGGCGACGGCCGCACGCTCAGCTCTTACGAATGGTTCTTCAAAGTGCGTGATTTCTATGAAACCTATATCGACCAGGAGACCTTATTGCCCCTGAAATTCGACCGAAGGGTAAGCGAGGGTAGTACGAAATTCGAGAACCACGTTACATTCAACCGAAAGACCAACCAGGCAACATCAACTCACGGCACATACAAAGTGCCTGCTTGCGTGCAGGATGTGCTATCAACTATATATTATGCCCGTAATATCGACTACGGCAAATACAAAAAGGGCGACAAGATCCCCTTTAGCATGTTCCTCGACGACCAGGTCTATAATCTCTATATCCGCTACCTGGGCAAAGAGCGCATTACTACCCATTATGGCACCTTCAATACCATCAAGATCGCCCCCCTGCTCATAGAAGGAACGATCTTCAGCGGCGGCGAAAAAATGGTAGTATGGGTAAGCGATGATGCCAATCACATCCCTGTGCGGGTGGAGAGCCCGATACTGGTGGGGAATATTACCGTCGATATGATGCAGGCCTCGAGTTTGCGGAACCCGATGAGCTCTTTGGTAAAGAAGAAGTAAATATGGCGACTATTAGATACTATTGTAGCACGCTAATATTTTGTTTTATCCATTCCGTCAGCGCTTTGATGTCTAATATTGCTGATTCAACATTTTTTTTATAAATCTCTTCTGAATAATAGTTAAGGAAGGACTTCATTTCGTAAGGCTCGTCCTTTTTAAGTACTGTACTAAATTTAGGCTGTATCACGTAGTTTCTTAATTCTGGAATCGTGGTCATTGTCCAATGCACACCACCATTGAAATCTTCAATAATTCGTTTGAGCCGTGTATAAACTTCATCGGTTTTATGAGTATCCCTGAAAGAGAATCTGAAAAATGGAGGGTATATGAATGGGTTCGCTTTTACCCACATATTCACTTTGCTCGCGACAACTGGCTTTATCATACTAAGGCAGTCGTGCATTTCCATTATTACATAGTGTTCATCATACATAGCATGATCAAGTTAATTAAATTAGAGATTTACCCCCGCCATGGTTCTCGTTTGCAACGAGGATGCCACGGATAAGCGTTTGCAACGCCATACCTCGCGAATGGCAAACTTGCGCCACTCCCGCTGAAAAAAACCGTAAACATTTTTTCCCCACTTCTCCACAAATTCGTCAGTGTTGTTCGTTCGGAAGCGACAGAAGAGTATATGAGATCATTCGTGCAATTCAAATGGCCCTGGATAACACGCTTGGTAAAGTTCTCTTCTAAGATCGGACGTCAAACTTTCCCAGCGACATCTACATTTTAAAAGATTAAAGTAATACTCCTTTGAAAGTATTTGCTCGGGAGTTGCCGAGTTGAATAAGCCCTGGCTTGAAGCAGGATATATCGTGGGATCAGCTAGTACTTCAGTAGCGGCAATACAATGTTGACCGTGGAGCTCTATCTGGCTATTAAAATAGCCATCCAAAAAGTGAATAAATGACATTGACAAGTATTCTAATGAAAATACTTCGGCGTTTTCATTTTGAAATTCGAAAAAACGATCTAGCCGATTTATAATATCTTGATTCTTTTTGTCAATGATTTCGTCTATGGTGTATTTCCCCGCACAAGTATGCAGTTCCAATTCATTTAATAGATTAACGGTTTTAATAAAACCGTCAGCATCTTTTTCATGATAAGCATGTAAAATTGCTTCGAACTTTTTTAATATTCCATAACCGACCATTGTTCAAAAATTTGTTATTGTGTAACCGCCGCAGAGCGAATTTGTAAAGGTCGCATCAAAATAATATTTCCATGCCGATCTCACAATATCATCTCTTAACTGCATCTTTTGATCAAGTAATGCCATAGACCCCCGTTCGGCGCAAGTATGTCGCCATGCCTTTGAATAGCAAACTTGTGCCCCTCCCGCGAAAAAAAATTACCCGCAAACATGTTTTTCACCCACTCTTGCTAATCAATCATTTATCAAAATATCGCGAGTACCATACCCCAAAATAAAGGGTATCATACCCCAATATTAAGGGTATCATAAAACTTCAGTTTTTCAGTTCCATTCTTGCAGGCGAGCTTTGCAACAAAAACTGATTTTTCATCCTAATTCCTTATCCAATGCGACCTGTAAAAGAGCAGCAGCAGGAAAAAGCAAGAGAACTTTTCTTCCAAACCGACCTTAATCGAACTGAGATCGCAGCGCAAGTCGGTGTCAGTGAAAAGACAATTTATTTATGGACAAAAGCCGGAGACTGGCGCAAGCTCAAATCAGCAAGCCGCCTCATGCCGTCCCTGATCGTCGAGCACTTTTATTCACAGATACAGGAGCTCAACGACAACATCCGCAACCGTGAGCCGGGGCAAAGATTTCCAACCGTACAGGAAGCCGAGGTCTTCCGCAAGCTCGTCCTCACTGCTGAACGCATTAAGAAGAAGCAAACAAGAGGTGAATACTCCGAGATGTTCCAGAAGTTCATGCAATGGCTCCTCCCTCAAAACGAGCAGCACCTGAAACTATTTACCGACTACGCTAACGCTTTCCTCACTCAATCCGCCATCCGGGGCTTCCACCCCTACGACATAGAATATGGCACAGAAGAGAACTTTCCCTCTCAGAGAGGGGACAGTTCTGAAGAGACGAATGTCGATTCAGAACAGGGGTGTCGAGTTGAGTCCGGCAACCCAGCCTGACCAAAGCGGCAAACAGGAAACCACAGGAATTCTCTCCTCGTTGTCTTCAGCAGACGAACAGGAAATAACAGGAAATAACTCCAACCAATCATATGACCTCAAAACCAATAACTTAGGCGACGAAGCAGCTGAAAAAAAGGAAATAACTTTTGAGCCGCAAATAGGAAATAATCAAGACAGCGAGAAAATTACTCCCCCGCAGGAAACAGGAAGTAATCCTCTTGGATCATTGCCTGCCCGTTCTGCGGGCGGGCGAGAAGCAAGCCCGGCCTTCGAGGGTAGTGCGACGAGGCCTGTCCGTCCGGTAGGCGGCCAATCCCACGACAATAGGAACAAAACCGTTGAAGTCGGCTACCTGGGGCAAAAACAAGACATAGACCCTAACGGTATTAAGACCATAGAGTACAAACCCGATGACAGCATTCAAAAGTTCTCTATTGGCGAAGCTGTATATTATATAAAAAAGAAAGAGTAAAAGACCGCTATAAAGCTATTGAATGGTTTATATAACTAATATATTTCCCTCCTTTCCCCTTACTTTTCTATCTTTGCACACCCCTGATTAAAACTTTACTTAGCAGATTATGATTTCCCTCGGAGGCAAAGCTCTGGATTTAGTGACATTTGAACAGATAATGCTGCAGCAAAAAGCTGTAGGTATATCTGGTGCGGCGATGAAAGATGTGAAAGGCAGCTTTGATTTTTTACAAAAGTTTTCGAAAGACAAGCTCATATACGGCATCAATACCGGTTTCGGCCCAATGGCCCAATACCGCATCAATGATGCCGACCGCACGCAGTTGCAGTATAACCTTATCCGCAGCCATAGCTCCGGCATGGGACAGCTTTTATCGCCACTGCACACCAGGGCTATGCTGCTGGCACGCATGCACACTTTGCTGCTGGGCTATTCGGGCATCCACCCGGATACTGTGCAGCTCATGGCCGACCTGCTGAACAATGAGGCTTATCCCTGTGTGTACGCACACGGCGGCGTCGGCGCCAGTGGCGATCTTGTGCAGCTGGCGCACCTTGCGCTGGGTCTGATAGGCGAAGGTAACTTCTGGTTCAAAGGCCAGGTAGTGCCTGCCAAAGAGGTATATAAAAAACTGAAACTGCAGCCGCTTAAGATACACATACGCGAAGGCCTTGCGATACTCAACGGTACATCAGCCATGACGGGCATCGGCGGTGTGAACGTGATAATGGCGCACAGGCTGGTGGTATGGAGCATGCTTCTTTCGCTCATGGTGAATGAGATGATGGAAGCTTATGACGACCACTTCTCTGCTGAGCTGAATAATGTGAAGCAGCACAAAGGTCAACGCCTTGTGGCGGAATGGATGCGCATACTTGGCGCAGATAGCCGCCTGCTGCGCAAGCGCCACGAACATCTCTACGACAAAAAAGTTACAGAAGACGTACTTGAAGATAAAGTGCAGGAATACTATTCGCTGCGCTGCGTACCACAGGTGTTGGGTCCGGTGATAGATACAGTGATGAATACCGAGTCGGTGATCGTTGATGAGCTGAACTCTGTGAACGACAACCCTGTGGTGGACCGCAAGGCGAAAAATATCTTCCACGGCGGTAACTTCCACGGCGACTATGTGGCCCTGGAGATGGATAAGCTGAAGATAGCAGTAACGAAGCTTTCTATGCTTGCGGAACGCCAGCTCAACTTCCTGCTCAACCCGCACCTTAACCAAAAACTGCCGCCATTTGCCAATGCAGGCAAGCTGGGTCTCAACTTCGGCATACAAGGCATGCAGTACCCCGCTACATCAACGGTAGCGGAGAACCAGGCGCTAAGTACACCGATGTATATCCATAGCATCCCGAATAATAACGACAACCAGGATATCGTGAGCATGGGCTGCAACGCCGCACTGATGTGCAACCGCGTGATAGAAAATGCTTACGAAGTGCTGGCCGTTGAAGCCGCCGCATTAACGCAGGCCGTTGACATACGCGGACTGGCTAACAAACTGGCCCCTTCGACCAAATGGATGTATAAAGGTGTGCGCGAGATATTCCCTTTCTTTAAGGAAGATTTTTCTGCATCGCCCAACCTGCAGCAATTGAAAGGCTGGCTGATGGAGACAGATATCGTAAGCCACTTCAAGAAAAAAATATAAGCTCCCGAAATGCAGAACAAATACGCACTGGTAACAGGAGGTTCGCGCGGCATTGGTCGTGCTGTATGCCTGAAACTGGCCGATATGGGATACAATATCCTTATCAACTATAAAGGCAACCAGGCCGCTGCCGAAGAAACAGCGAAGCTGGTGCAAGGAAAGGGAGTCGCTGCGGAAACGATGATGTTCGACGTGGCCAATAAAGAAGATATTCGAAAGGTATTAGGTGGCTGGATAGAAGGCAATACCGATAAAATAATTGAAGTGCTTGTGAACAACGCCGGTATCCGCCAGGATATCCTGATGATGAGCATGAGCGATGAGCAGTGGGACAGCGTGCTGGATACCAGCCTGCAGGGAATGTACTATGTTACCAAGCTGGTGCTCAACAATATGCTGATGAACCGCTATGGCCGCATCATCAATATGGTGTCGCTCAGTGGTATCAAAGGTATGCCCGGCCAGGTTAATTACTCTGCTGCCAAAGCAGGCATGATAGGGGCTACCAAAGCACTCGCGCAGGAGATAGCCAAGCGTAATGTTACAGTGAACGCCATTGCCCCCGGCTTCATCAAAACCGACATGACCGAAGAGCTCAACGAAAAGGAGCTTGCGAACATGATACCCATGAAGCGCTTCGGAACAGCAGAAGAGGTGGCCGATCTTGTGGGTTTCTTCGCCTCGAAGAATGCTTCCTATATCACCGGGCAGGTGATATCCATTAATGGAGGTCTGTATACTTAATCATAATTTGATGTTCGGTGCTGGAATCGTACCTTTATAATATGCAGACGGTAACTGTGGAAATAAATGATATGGCAGCGTTAAAAGCCTTGCAAAATATGGCTAAAAAACGCTCCATTCGCATTGTTGAAAGAATGGAAAGCGATTCCCCTTCTTTGCCGGGAAAGCCATTAAGTATTGCTCAGTTTAAGGCATGGATACATGATTCAGAGCGTTCGCCCGGCATATCATTGAAAGACGCGAAATCACAATGGCAAGGGAAAAGAAAGCAACTTTTGAAGTAAAGCTCACTTCCAACGCACTACATAACATTGATGAAATAACAGGCTATATTGCTTTTGTAAAGCAACAACCATTAAATGCCGTAAAAGTCGGTGACGCTATTTTTGAAACGATTGGTCGCATTGCCAATATCCCATTTGCTTATAGAGTGTGAGGAGCTTAAAACAAAAACAAAGATATACCGTAGAGCTGTTTGCCTGTCATGGGTAATCGTGTACAAAGTCTCCGAATTGGATATAATCATACTTGGCGTGATACATAAATCGCGACAGCCATCCAAGTTAAGGCTGCTTAAGAAAGTCACATAACGGGCCAGCCAAAGCTCCTAACGGCATTTCCTGTGTGCAATTTTGTGTATTTTGCGCTAATCAATCCCCTAATAATTAAGGTATTTTTCATGAGCAGAGTGGTCATTACAGGTTTGGGCATTTATTCTTCATTGGGCAAGAACAAAGAAGAAGTTGCCAGGTCTCTTTTCGAGGGTAAGTCTGGTATCATATTGGATATGAAGCGTAAGGAAATGGGCTATCGCTCGGGCCTTACGGGCTATGTGGAGCGCCCGCAGCTCAAGGGCCTGCTCGACCGCCGCGCACGCATCATGATGCCGGAGCATGCAGAATTTGCCTATATGGCCACCATCGAGGCGCTGGCACAGGCGGGCATGAATACAGAGTTTTTCGAGCAGAACGAGACAGGTATCATATACGGAAACGACAGCTGCGCGCAGCCGGTGATAGAAGCGATAGACCTGATACGCGAAAAAAAAGATACTATGATGGTTGGTTCAGGGTCGGTATTCCAGGTGCTGAACTCTACGGTGACCATGAATCTGGCAACGATCTTTAAGCTGCGGGGTGTCAACTTTACGATCAGCGCGGCATGCGCGAGCGGCTCGCATAGCATCGGGCTGGGATACATGTTCATCAAGCAAGGCCTGCAGGACAGGGTGATCTGCGGTGGTGCACAGGAGGTAAATATCTACTCGATGCCGAACTTCGATGCACTGGGTACGTTTTCAACCCGTGAAGACGAGCCCGCAAGAGCGTCCCGCCCCTTCGACCGCGACCGTGATGGCCTGGTGCCGGGCGGCGGCGCTGCAACGGTAATATTGGAAAGTCTTGAGTCGGCACAGGCACGTGGAGCTACCATACTTGCAGAGGTATTAGGTTACGGCTTTTCATCTAATGGTCAGCATATTTCCAATCCAAGTGTCGAGGGGCAAACACGTTCCATAGGGCGTGCATTGAAAGAAGCCGGAGTGAACGCTGACCAGATACAATACATAAACGCACACGCTACATCAACACCCGCAGGCGATGGAACTGAAGCAGAAGCGATATTTGAAGTATTTGGCGGCAAGGTGCCGGTGAGTTCTACCAAGTCGATGACCGGGCATGAGTGCTGGATGGCGGGTGCAAGTGAGATAGTGTACTCGATGCTAATGATGCAGAATGGCTTTATCGCCCCGAATATAAATTTTGAAAACCCGGATGAGCACTCTGCCAAGATCAACATTATACCACAAACCCTGAAGCAGGATTTTGATCTCTTCTTGTCCAACTCATTTGGTTTCGGTGGCACTAATTCATCGCTGGTGGTGAAAAGGTGGCAATAATTCGGCTGTAAAACTTGAAAGCAATAACATTCATTGTAGAGTGCCTGTATTGGCTGAACATCTTTATCGTTCCAACTTGTCTATTGACATTATTGGGTTATGCAGGCTACTACTATATCGGCGAATTCCCTGGTATGGTATGCCTTGTCGCGTTTGCGATAACTGGAATAATATCAGGCATTTTATGGGCTGAAAGAGTCAGGAAGACAGTAGGTTGCTCTAACTACGTCAACAGGATATTTTCTTCTCCCGATCTGGATAACAGAGGCAAGACATAAAACCAAAAAAAGGATGGTAAAAGCCATCCTCCTTTTGGTTGGTAAGGTATATAGGTTATAATAACTTACCTGTTGTTCGATAACGCAATCTATAGGTTGTATGCTGTAGTAAATTTAGCCAGCCCTCATTCAATTCGGAAACCGCATTAAACAGCCGTTGGCTTTTATTTGATAAACTGACCAGTTCATCGGACGAACGGGAAATTTCATTAAGACCATTTTAACACCTGTGTCGTAAAGTTTGGCACGCCCTTCGCAATACATACCCTGAACGCGCGAGTAAGCAAACAATTCAGATAATTATAAAAGCAACAAACAATGAAAAAGATATTTTGTGTGTTAGGAATGAGTGCATTGTTAATGACAAGCACAGTAACAGTAACCAAGGCCCAGGGCTGGAACAATGGCGCAACAGGCGCAGCAGTAGGCGCCACTTTAGGCTCGATCGCCGGTGCGATCATGAGCCGTAACAATCCTCTTGCAGGTGCGGCAGTGGGTGGGCTAATAGGCGCAGGTGTTGGTTATGTTGCCGGCTCAAGCCAGCCGGTGGTGTACCAACAGGCCGGTTACACATATGGCCGACGCGGATATGATAGGGACATGCGTTACCGCAGGGAAAGTTGTGAAAATCGCTATCGCCGCCAGGACGCTAACTGCCGAGATGGTAATGGTTACTACAACAACCGGGAGCGCAACCGCAGACGATACAATAATGGCTACAGCGAAGATTACAACAACTACAACCAGGGCAATAGTGGCTACAACAATGGCTACTACCAACAGCAGGACAGCTATAATAATGGGTATTATCAGCAGCAAGGCGGAGGCTACTAATTTATATTCTCTTCGCGTAAATAACATTGCTCCGACTTTGACGGAGCAATGTTATTTTAGCAATATTATGTGAGCAGCCCAGGCAGAATGGTGATTATTAGCCATTTTAGCTATTGACCAATTAATTACTTTTGCCGGATGCAGAATTATTTAGAGGGTTTGAACGAACCGCAACGGGAGGCGGTGCTACATGTGGATGGTCCGCTGATGATAGTGGCCGGTGCGGGCAGCGGTAAAACGAAGGTGCTTACAACACGCATAGCCCACCTGATGCATAAGGGTGTGGATGCGTTTAATATACTGGCGCTCACCTTTACCAACAAGGCAGCGGCGGAAATGAAAGAGCGTGTAGAGAAGATACTGGGCAGCACGGAAGCAAGAAACTTATATATAGGCACGTTCCACTCTGTATTTGCGAGAATATTGAGGGCTGAAGCTAACAAGCTGGGATACCCTAATAACTTCACCATATATGATACTGACGATGCCAAGGCTATCATCAAGAGCATAGTGAATGACATGAACCTTGATGACAAGCATTACAAGCCATCGTATATCTACAATCGTATCAGCGCTGCGAAGAACAGCCTGGTGGACCCGATATCGTACAAGAACGACTATAATATACAGCAGGAGGATGCACGCAGCAACCGTCCGCTGATGGGCGATATTTACGATGCATACACCAAGCGCTGCTTTAAGAATGGTGCAATGGATTTTGACGACCTGCTGTTCAAAATGTATGTGTTGCTTGTGACATTCCCGGATGTGCTGGCTAAGTACCAGCACCGTTTCCAGTATGTGCTGATAGATGAGTACCAGGATACCAACCTGGCACAGTATGCTATCATCAAAATGTTGGGTGCTGTGCATGAGAACATATGCGTAGTAGGCGATGATGCGCAGAGCATCTACTCCTTCCGCGGAGCAACGGTGCAAAATATATTGCAGTTCCAGGACGACTATGAAGATGTGAAGATCGTGAAGCTGGAGCAGAACTACCGCAGCACCCAAAGCATACTAAATGTAGCCAACCAGATAATAGGCAACAATAAGAACCAGATACCAAAAAATCTCTGGACGGAGAACCTGGAGGGTGAGAAGATAACGCTGGTGCGCACGATGACCGACAACGATGAGGGCCGGTTTATAGCCGATGCTATCAAGGAGCAACAGATGCGCAACCATTACCGCAATAATGATTTTGCCATTCTGTACCGCACCAATGCGCAGAGCCGTTCATTCGAAGAAAGCCTGCGCAGGATGAATATACCCTACAAGCTGTACGGTGGCATATCGTTCTACCAGCGTAAGGAAATTAAAGACCTGCTCGCCTACCTACGTGTGATCGTGAACAGCCAGGACGAAGAAAATATCAAACGTGTTATCAACTATCCCGCACGGGGCATCGGGAAGACCAGTATCGAGAAGATCATATTGGTAGCTAATACCCAGGATAAGACATTTTGGGAAGTGATCGAAAACCCTGAGCTGCATGGTATACGGGGAGCAGGAGGTACGTCGATAGCCAATTTCGTGACGATGATCAAGAGCTTCCGCAGCATGTTGGAAAAGCAGAATGCCTATGAAGTGGCTTTTGCTGTGGGTAAACACACCGGGTTGGTTGCAGAACTGTACAATGATAAGAGCATTGAAGGCCTGGCGCGTTATGAGAACATACAGGAACTGCTGAACTCGATCAAAGAGTTTACAGAAACGCCGGACGAGGAGGGCGAGCTGAGGGATAAAAGCCTGGGTAGCTACCTGCAACAAATAACCCTGCTCACCGATGCCGACCAGGATAATGATGAAGATGCAGATGCGGTGAAGCTCATGACCATACATGCAGCAAAGGGCCTGGAATTCCCTTGTGTGTTTGTTGTAGGGCTTGAAGAGAATCTCTTCCCCAGCCAGATGAGCCTGTATGACCGTAACGACCTGGAGGAGGAGCGCCGCCTGTTTTACGTGGCCATTACCAGGGCTAAGGAAAGGCTGTGGGTGACCTATGCCAATAGCCGTTACCGTTTCGGCAGCCTGGTGCAAAACGATCCGAGTCGCTTTATAGAAGAGATACCGGATAAGTACGTGGACCGTTCGTTTACCGGCATGAGCAACACAGCTCGGGGCAGTGTTGGAGCGTTTGGCAACATGCTGAACCAGTCGTTCGACAAAGTGCCCTCGCTCAAAAAGCTGGCTGATAAGCTGGCGCAGCCCACGGTGAAGGAACACAAACCAAGCGCTGACTTTCGTGCAGATGACCCCGCCGGAATGGAAGTGGGGATGAAGGTGGAGCACCAGAAATTCGGTTTTGGTACGATACAGACATTGGAGGGCGGCATGAATAACCGTATCGCATCCATAGTTTTTGAGGGCGGGCATGGCACGAAGAAGATCATGCTGAACTATGCCAAGCTGCGGATCGTGAAATAGTCTTTAGTAGAGAGTAGATAGTAAATAATCACTGTGCAAATTGCTGGTGATCTGATCGAAAGCTAATTACTATCTACTAATTGCTCAAATAAGTTAAGGAAAAGAAAATGTGGTTTTGCTTTTATGGAATCGCGGAGGTTTCTGCACCCTACTAGTAAAACCAGTTTTATGATCCGCAAATCATCTTTTGTATTCGCTACGCTTTTGCTATTCAGCAGCAGGCTCTATGCCGATACACAGCAGAAAGTAAATATTGAACAGGCTACCGTTTTCCTCAATGGGGCGGAATTGCTCAGCACGGCCAAAGTGGCGCTGCCCCAGGGCGAGAGCGAAATAATCTTCACCAACATCGCAGGTGATGTGAACCAGCAGAGCCTTAGCATAGGTACTAGTAATAATGTCGTGGTGGAGAGCAGCACCTTTCAGAATAACTACCTGAATACGGACAACCTCTCACCTCGGGCGAAGGCGATAAAGGACAGCATTGAGCTGATCAACCTCGATCGCAGTATTACCGATAACCAATTGACGGTAACTAAGGAGCAACTGGCCGTGATACAGGAAAACCGCAAGATAAGCGGGCAGAATACAGGCCTGTCAGTGACTGAGCTGGACAAGATGCTGACACTGATCAATGCTAAAATGGGTAAACTGCTGGATGAAAAGCAGCGTACTGAGAAAAAGCTGGCTAAGATTGACGAACATATAGCCAACCTCAACAGGCAGCTGGACGAAGAGCAGAAAAAGGATTTTCAACCGGGTGGCCAGCTAAGGATCAAGTTTTATGCTCCGGCTGCAACAAATACAGATATAAGGCTGACCTATGTAGTACCTCATGCAGGCTGGACGCCCACCTATGACCTGCGGGTGGACAAGATCAACGCACCGGTGAACCTGTTTTATAAAGCGAATGTGTACCAGAACAGCGGTGTGAAATGGAACAATGTAAAACTGGTGCTATCGACCGGCAACCCGAGCGAAGGTGCACAGGCGCCTGTGCTGAACCCCTGGTATTTAGCTTTTAATACTCCGACTTACGCAACGGGTTATGCGAATATGTCGCAGGCGCCCATTATGCAAAAGGAAGAAGCTGACCGCATGATGGTAACAGAATCGAAAAGCGTAGCGGCGCCTGAGGCCCAGATAACACTGAACGACTATGTGCAAGTGGATAATTCCGGCATCAGCACGGCCTTCGACATAGACCTGCCCTACACCATCCCCAGCGATGGGCAGGAGCACCTGGTAGCAATAAAGAGCTATGAGTTGCCTGCGACTTACCGCTATTTCGCTGTGCCTAAGAAAGACCGCGATGCCTTCCTGCAGGCGCAGGTTACTAACTGGGAAGACCTGGACCTGCTGCCTGCGAAGACCAACATCTTCTATGAAGGATCGTATGTAGGGCAAGGGTACACGGATGTGCGCAATATTAAAGACACCATGACCTTCTCTCTGGGACGCGATAAAAAGATAGTGGTTCGCAGGGAAGTAGATAAGACACTGCGCAGTGTTAAAACCATAGGTACTAACGTACGCGAAACCTTTGCATACACAATAAGCGTACGCAATACCAGGAAGGAGCCAATCAACATCACGGTACTGGACCAGATGCCGGTGAGCAATGACAAGGATATAGAAATAGAAGACAGGCAATATAAGGATGCCACACTGGACGAGACAACGGGTGAGGTGAAATGGACGATGACCGTGAAGCCTAATGAAACGCAAAAGCGCCAGGTGGGGTATACGATCAAATATCCAAAGGGAAAGGTAATAGCGATGAGGTAGGTTAGGTTGATAGGTTGATGGGTCGAAAATGGGATAGTGAAATTTTTGACGGATCATTATTGATAAGCAAAATGCAGAGAGGCGGGTATCTACCCGCCTTTTTCTTTTTTAGAAAAATCTTCTTTGCTGTTAGTGTTCCTCATCATTTCCTACGTCATATAAGCAAGGAACGTTCTGAAAAATATTTGTTGACCATAAAGCCTTTTTTTATGTGTAGTCAGAATTATTTTTTCATAGCAGTTCTCATTCTCATTGCACCCTATTCTGCCGGTGCAGAGCAAAAGCAAAAAGTTGATATTGAACGGGCCACCGTATTCCTCAGCGGAGCGGAATTGATCAGCACGGCGAAAGTAAACCTGCCGAAAGGAGAAAGTGAAGTTGTCTTTACTAATGTAGCCAGTGATGTGAAGCCTCAAAGTATCAGTGTGGGTGCAAATAACGGAGTGGTGGTGGAAGGGACGATATTCGGAGCCAATGCAGGACCAGAAGAAGGTAATTCCTTAAAAGTGCAGATGTGGCAGGACAGTATATCCATATTGGCCGAAGAAAAGGAACCTCTTGAAAGCAAATTAAGCGTCATCACAGAACAGATCGGCCTGATCCAGAGTAACAATGCAAATACCGATAACCACTTATCAACCGTCGAGCTGGAAAAAATGCTCAACCTTGTGGATATCAGACTTTCAAAATTGTTAGACGAAAAGCGGGTGATGGATAAAAGAGTGGCCAGGATAGACCAAAAAATTGCGCGGCTGGGTCAACAAGTAGCAGAAGAGCAATCGAAGCGAGCGCCGGGAGGACAATTACGGGTTAAGTTTTATGCACCTGCGGCCACTTCTGCTGAAATACGCTTTAGCTATGTGGTGCAACATGCCGGTTGGGTGCCAATGTATGACCTGAGAGTGGATAAACTTAACGCCCCGGTAAAACTTTATCAAAAGGCAAACGTGTACCAGAACTGCGGCGTGAACTGGGATAACATAAGATTGGTGCTATCTACCGGGAATACACACGAAGTGGTGCTGGCACCTGGTTTATTACCCGTTTACCTGAGTATCTATACTGTACCCGTAGTGGCCCAGTACAAAAAACCGCTGATTGGTCGCGATATTAAAAGTGGCAGCGTTGAAAATACCGCTGATCTTGTGGCAATAGCAAGTCCGGGCATCCATCCCAGTAGAAGTGGTGACGAGTTGAATTCATTCGGCGCACGTGGAAGCGCTACGCAGTTCATTGTAGATGGTGTGGTAACAAATGGCGTGGCTGATTATGTGCAGGTGGATTACAGTGGCGTGAATACTACTTACGATATAGACCTGCCTTATACCGTACCCAGCGACGGAGAGGAGCATATGGTGGCAATTAAGAACTACGAGCTGCCGGCTACTTATCGCTATTATGCTGTACCTAAGAAGGACAACGATGTGTACTTACAGGCGCAGGTAACCAACTGGGAAGACCTGGACCTGATACCTGCCACTACCAATATTTACTATGAAGGCGCTTTCGTAGGTCAGGGCGTAACTGATGCCAGGAATATTAAGGATACTATGAACTTTTCGCTGGGCAGAGATAAGAGGATTATTATCAGCAGGGAAATTGACAAAACAAAACGCAGCACCAAAACCATCGGGACGAATGTGCGGGAGGAATATGCGTTTAATATCAATGTTCGTAACACACGCAAAGAACCTATAACACTTACTTTGCTTGACCAGGTGCCCGTGAGTAACGACAAAGAGATCAGCGTAGAGGACCTGGCGTATAAAGGCGGGACATTGGAAGAAGAGAAGGGTGAGATAAAATGGCTGCTGAATGTGAAACCGAACGAGACGAAACAATTGAAGCTTGGCTACACAGTAAAGTATCCCAAAGACAAAACAATAGTGATGAGATAGGCAAAAAATTTAGAAAAGTTATCGGGGTTTTGTCAATCTCAATACGTCATATAAGCAAAGGGTGCAGCAGGTAATAGTCTAAAGCAAGCGGGCGGTAATAATACCGCCCGCTTTGATATATAATGTGTACAGATAAACTATTTATTGAACCTGAGCTCCTGCAGCAGGAAGACATTATCCTTTGCTTTGAGCAGGATATAAAGGTTGAAGGTTACGCCGCTGGTAGTGGTGTACGTGCCGATAGCGAACTGAGAATTAGACGTAGCAGAGCCGCTATTCAATATCAAAACGTCTTTAGGGACATTTTTGGTAAAGAAGTCTTTGAGCACCAGTGAAGCTTGCGTGCGGCTGTAGGCTGATTGCGTATTGTTCATGGTGATGGGTACGATATTATCGTAGTACTTTTCAATAGCAGTAACATTGCTATTGCGAATAGCATTCACCATGTCCTCAAGTACCGATTGCGCCCTGGCGGCGATAAACAGTACGGAACAGGCTAAGGTTAAAAGTGTCTTTTTGTAAAAATTGCTCATAATTTCAATGCTCCTCACAGATCCAACGAGTAAATACCTCAAAAATCAAGCCAAATTACTCGTTTTCACCCGCTTCAGAATGCAGCTTACATTAATTCGTGTTTTGGCTGCACATTTTTCCGGGGGACTACAAATATAATAGAAAAGCCTGCATTTCTAATATTAAATGTTAAAATACCTAATAAACAATGACCACCGGCAACAAGGAAAAACCTGCTATATCGTACTTTTGCGCCGATGTCGAAAAAAGTAATGCTTATCATAATGGACGGCTGGGGCCACGGAAAAGTGCCAAAAGCCGATGCCATAGCCAATGCGAATGCTCCTTTTGTAAAGTCGCTTTATAATAAGTATCCCAATACCGAGCTGGTAACCTGTGGCGAAGCTGTTGGATTGCCGGACGGGCAAATGGGTAACTCCGAAGTAGGGCACCTGAACATAGGTGCCGGCCGGATCGTGTACCAGGAGTTGCAGCGTGTGAATGTGGCAGTTCGCGACGGCGAACTGGAGCGCAATGAGGTTTTGAATGCTGCCTTCACTGCAGCTAAAACAGGTAAGAAATTACATTTCATAGGCCTTGTGAGCGACGGTGGCGTGCATTCGCACATAAAACACCTTGAGGCACTATGTGAACTGGCTCAGAAGAACCATGTACCTGATTTTGCTGTACATGCCTTTACTGATGGCCGGGATACAGACCCGAAAAGCGGTTACGGATTTATTACTGAGCTGCAGGAGTGCCTGGCGAAGACCGGCGGTAAGCTGGCATCTGTAACCGGAAGGTTTTATGCCATGGACAGGGATAAACGCTGGGACAGGGTGAAGGTGGCCTATGATGCAATAACGCATGGTGCCGGCCTGCATAGCCAGGATGTGCTTGCGTCGATTCAGGCTTCATATGGTGAAGGCGTAACAGATGAATTTATCAAACCGATCATTGCTTCTGATGCCAATGGACAGCCGCTGGCTACTATTAAGGATGGTGATGTGGTGATATGCTTCAACTTCAGGACCGACAGGTGTCGCGAAATAACGATGGCGCTGACCCAGGAAGCCTATCCTGAGCAGAACATGCACCCCCTGAACCTGCATTATGTGACCATGACGGAATATGATAAGACCTACAAAAGCGTAGGCGTTATATTCGACAATAAAGACCTGACCCAAACGCTGGGTGAAGTGTTAGAAGCGAATGGCAAAACCCAGATAAGAATCGCCGAGACCGAAAAATACCCCCATGTCACCTTCTTCTTCTCTGGAGGACGCGAACTACCTTTTGAAGGTGAGCGCCGTATCATGATACCATCGCCCAAAACAGTTACTACCTATGACCAGAAGCCGGAGATGAGCGCCTACGAAGTAACAGACGCAATACTGCCGGAGATAGAAAAAGAGAGCGCGGATTTTATTTGCCTGAATTTTGCCAATGCGGATATGGTTGGCCATACAGGTGTGTGGGAAGCTGCTATCAAGGCAGTGGAAACTGTAGATAGCTGTGTGTCGAAAATAGTGCCACTGGCACTGGAACACGGCTATGCTATATTCCTTACGGCCGATCATGGCAATTCGGACTATCTGATCAACGAGGACGGTACGCCTAACACGGCGCATACATTGAACCCGGTGCCCTTGTTCCTTATATCAAACGATTACAAGGGCAAACTGAAGCCAGGGAAATTGGGTGATATAGCGCCTACCATCTTAAGGTATATGGGCATTACGATACCACAGGAAATGAGTGGTGAGATATTGACAGACTAGGCCTATTCCTTCATAAATCGCCCGGCAAAGCTGCCATTCACCATTACCTGGTACATGCCGGGTGAGAGTGATTTTACATCGACGGTGGCCGTTTCTGAGTTGAAGATCTCGCTAATGAACTCTTTGCCATCTACATTAGTGACGACCACCTTTTCTATCTTTCCTTTCCTGGTTCCGTCTTCGGCGGGGTTAACACCTACTGTTAGCTTATCGCCCGTGGGGTAAAGGCTGAAGCTTTCCACGGTGGTTGCGCGAGGCTGTTTTATTGTCTGTTTGTTCAGCGGGGTTACGGTGGTAAGGCTGGCATCGGGATGAGTGACATCGGGGGGAAGGATCCTTTTTACCGTATGCAGCAGCACATTATTCAGTATCAGGCGATAGCCCGGCGATGTGGGATGAATTCCCAGGTCCGTCGGAAGATCGCCAATGTTGTGCTGAAAGTCCTCAGGATCGTGGCCCGAATAGAATGTCCATGTCCCTTTGCCAAGGTTGCCGTGCAGATAGCGCGAATCATTCCCGTGTATCTTGTACACCAGCGAGCCACTTGCTTCCGCTTCATCAAACTGTTCCCTTGTAGGCATGTATCCTCCTAAAACCAAAACCCCCGGTTTAATGACAGCATTACGAAATACCGAAGTCTGGCCTAAAAAGCCTTTAATATGTATAGTATGGTTTTGCGTGAGCATCGCCGGGACAGGATCTGGCTGGGCGGGGAATACATTGATGTTGAAAGTGTCCTGGTACTCAGGCACCAGGTTCGACGCGAAATTGTCGATAGTAGAGCGCTGACCAACAACACTGGTGTTAATCATGAAATCCTTGAAAGCAAGGCACTTCGTAAAGTCAAGTTTGCTCCGATAGTCTTCATCGATAGGATCACCATCAAAAATCGGATCTGAAATATCTGTATTTTCGGCTGCAAGCGCAATATCAAAGGTCTCAGTAGCGTTACACATGGCAAAAAGGTTGCCCCCGTTCTCCACAAAGTCGCGGATTTTTTTTACGACCTCTGTTTGCAATTTCGATACTTTATTGAATCCGTGTCTTGCAGCAATGGACTCCATTGTTTGCTTTTCAGATATATACCAGGATTCGCCACGGTACTGTATCATTCTGCCTTGTTGCCCGGTAAAATCCTCGTGGTGAAGGTGCAGCCAGTCGTATTTAACTAAGGCCCCATTTAGCACGTCATCGGCGTAAATCTTGTCGAAAGGGATATCAGCATACGTAAGGGCCAACGTCACTGCATCGTCCCATGGTTTTTTTTCTGGTGGAGTGTAGACAGCTATTCGCGGTACTTTTTCAAGCTGAACGATATTGTAAAGCGTACCGCCATTTTTTATTTCTTTTTCGATGCGGGCATACTCGCGCTTATCGATAGCAATGAAGCTTACACGGCGTTCGTTGCACAGCTTTTCGATTGCTCCGTTGTCGTCGATCACAAAGCTGCCGCCTTTGTAATTGAGCAGCCAGCTGGCGGGAAGTCCTTTTTGCACCGCTGCAAAGGCAATACCATAGGCTTTGAGGTGATTGACCTGTCCATCGGCATCCATCGGAATAAATAGCCTGGTTGCATATGCGTTGCCGGTGATAAAAAGGCATAGCAAACAAAGGACCCCGAGCCTCAGGTACTGTAAAAAAAACATCGCAATGGCAAATTACTTATAATGCATGAGCCATAGACTTAGAACGGTCTTTTTTGCAAAAAATTACAATTCTAGATTACTCCAGCGTGCTGATGATGTTGTTCACCTGGTCCATATACGGCTGGATGGATGAAGGTATGCCCTCGTAGGGGTAGTCGATGAACCATTCATAAACCTTTCCTCCGCTTCTGTACTCAAGGTGAATGTAGCTCATGTCTGCACAATTGGTGCAACGGATATTGCTGTTGGGATGTTGAGTGAGATAAGAAGGGAAATTTGTCATAGCAGGAAGCGCAATATTGTATTGATCGTTCGACATTGGTGTTTCGAGGTAGTGCATCTGTCCTGTGCTGTCGTAATAGCTCTTGTAGACTTTACCGCCGGTAATCTTAAAATATTGTGCGCACGGACTGCCGCAGAAACCGCCATCTTTACCGAAAATGAAATAATCGGCATTGCCGGGAACGCCAGTCGCATTGGAAGTTTTCCGGCAGGCAAGAAATGTTACGGCTCCGATAAGGAAAAGGCTGAAGGTGAGTTTGAGTATATTCATACAGGGGTGTTTGCTTTACTTACCACAAAGCATATGCCAAAAAAAAGCGATTATTTAGTAATTAGCCAATAGCCCGTGCAAGGTCGGCGATCAGGTCGTCCGCATCCTCTATGCCTACGCTCAGGCGAATAAGGGAATCAACAAGGCCATTCTTTACGCGGTCTTCGCGAGGGATAGAAGCATGTGTCATCGTGGCCGGATGACCTATAAGCGATTCCACACCTCCCAGTGATTCAGCAAGGGAGAATAACTCGGTCTTTTCCAGCACTTTAACAGCTGCGTCGATGCTGTCGTCTTTCAGCGTAAAGGATATCATGCCACCGAAGCCACGCATTTGCTTTTTCGCTATGGCGTGATTGGGATGATCTTCAAAGCCTACCCAGCGTACCTTGTCCACTCTAGGGTGAGAACGCAGGTATTTGGCTATTGCCTCTCCATTTTCGCAGTGGCGCTGCATGCGCACGTGCAGCGTTTTAATGCCACGCAGCACCAGCCAGCAATCGTGTGGGCCGGGCACAGCGCCGCAGCTGTTCTGTATGAAACGCAGGCGCTCTTCGAGACCCGCATCCTTCATAATTAATGCACCATGCACCACGTCGGAGTGTCCGCCAAGATATTTGGTGGCTGAGTGTAGTACAATATCTGCACCCCAGTCGAGCGGATTTTGCAGGTAGGGCGAGGCAAAAGTATTGTCGACAACGAGTAACAAATTATGTTCTTTGCAGATCGCTGCGCTGGCCTCAATGTCTATAATATTCAGCAGTGGGTTAGTAGGTGTTTCTACCCAAACCATTTTTGTTTTATCATTTACATAATTGCGGACATTGGCCGCATCATGCATGTCGATAAAGTGAAAGTTGATACCATAGTTAGCGAACACCTTTGTAAATATCCTGTAAGTGCCGCCGTAAAGATCGTTGGATACGATCACCTCGTCGCCGGGCATCAGTAATTTTGCTACCGCATCGGTGGCCGCCATGCCGCTGCCAAAGCAAAGAGCATATTGACCGTTCTCTATATTGGCCAGCGAAGCCTGCAGGGCATCGCGTGTAGGGTTTTGGGTGCGGGCATACTCATAGCCTTTATGCTTGCCCGGCGACTCCTGCACATAGGTAGATGTCTGGTAGATGGGCGTCATGATAGCACCTGTGCTGGGGTCCGGTTGAACACCTGCATGTATTAGACGGGTAGCGAGCTTATGTTTCTGAGAAGCCATATCGGAAGAAATTGAAGTGAGCAAAGGTAAATTTTTTCAGGATGGAAAGTCTTTGCGTTAGGAGAATTGGTGTTTTAACAAGGCTTTAAACCGATCACGTACGCCATAACACAAAATCCTGTATTTTAGCGCCGCATGCATACCGATATCTCGATAGTAGTACCCCTGTTTAACGAGGAAGAATCTCTGCCTGAGTTGATGAGCTGGATAGATAAGGTATGCAAAGAAAATGCCTATGTGTACGAGGTCATTATGATCGATGACGGCAGTACGGACAACAGTTGGGAGGTGGTGGAGAAGCTGGTCAGCCAGTACGATACCGTTCGGGGCATTCGTTTCCAACGCAATTATGGTAAAAGCGCTGCACTGAACGAGGGTTTCAAAGCTGCTGCAGGCGAGGTGGTTATCACCATGGATGCCGACCTGCAGGATAGTCCTGACGAGATCCCGGAGTTGTACCGGATGATAATCGTGGATGGTTTCGACCTGGTGAGTGGTTGGAAAAAGGTGCGTTACGATAATGTAGTCACGAAAAACCTCCCGTCTAAGTTGTATAATGCGGTTAACCGCAGCCTCTCAGGTATACAGTTGCACGACTTCAATTGCGGACTAAAATCGTATAAGCGCAAAGTGGTAAAGAGCATAGAAGTGTATGGCGAAATGCACCGCTTCATACCTGTGCTGGCTAAGTGGGCGGGATTTAAAAAAATCGGCGAAAAAGTAGTGGTTCACCGCCCGCGGAAGTATGGCGTGTCAAAATTCGGTTGGGAGCGTTTCATTAATGGATTTCTCGATCTGCTGACCGTGCAGTTCACCAGCCGCTTCGGCAAGAAGCCCATGCACTTTTTCGGGGTATGGGGCACTATTATGTTCCTCCTCGGGTTCATAATTACGCTGTACCTTGTAGGTGCAAGATTATATTATGGGGCCGATTATGGCCTCACCGGCAAAGTTGGTTTCTACCTTGCCATTGCTACCATGATAATGGGCACGCAATTCTTCCTCACCGGCTTTGTATCCGAGTTGGTGACCCGCAATGCCCCGGACAGGAACCATTACCTTGTGGAGCAGCGCACTGGCTGGGAAATGCCCAAAGATTAGTTTTTTGTCATATCCTACTCTTTAACATTACTTTATTGCCAGCCTGTTGGCTTTTTTTCACATATTTCAGGCAACTTTGTGCCTTCATTTAACCAACATGCGATCGGCACCAGGAATTTTACTAGCGGTATTAGTTTCTTTTTTCTCCATTTCAGTTAATGCACAACAAAATGCTGGCTTTGGCAAAGTGACCGGCCGGCTGGTGGGTGCAAAAAAAAGTCCGGTCTCTTATGCGACTGTCACCTTGCTGCGCGCCGATTCCTCAGTAGCAGGTGGCGACCTTTCGCAGGATAATGGTTCTTTCACCATTGCACCTACAGGAGCAGGCAAGTTCATGTTGCGCATTACGGCTATTGGCTATAAAGAGCGAACAATAAGTGATGTCGTTATTTCGCAGGATGAACCAAACAAGGCTATGGGTAATATCACGCTGTCGCAAACGGAGGAAGCCCTGAAGGAAGTGCAAGTCGTGGGTGAAAAGGCGATGATGGAAATGAAAGTAGATAAGAAGGTTTTTAATGTGGATAAGAATATAACGACGGCGGGGGGAAGTGCAGCGGACGTGTTGCAGAACGTACCCTCGGTATCGGTGGATGCGGATGGCAACCTGAGCCTGCGAGGTAAAAGCGATGTAACCGTGCTTATAGACGGTAAACCTGCTACCCTGCTGGGCAGCGATGTGCCATCTGCGTTGCAAAGCCTTTCTGCCTCGAGCATTGAAAGCGTGGAAGTGATCACTAATCCATCAGCCAAATATGATGCGCAGGGGATGACCGGTATCGTGAATATCATCACCAAAAAAGACAGGGCATTTGGTATCAATGGCAATATAAATGCCGGGGCGGGCACGCACGATAAGTATAATGCCGGCCTGGGACTCAACGCTCACAAAAAAAACTGGAATATCTTCCTGAACAGTAATCTACGCATCAATAAAACATGGAACGATGTGATAACTAATAGGTATGACAAAATACCGGACTCCACTGCGTATTATACTTATGAGCATGTTCCACGCAATTTCAGCGGGTGGTTTAATACGCTTGGTGGCAGCTGGGATTGGAATAAGCATAATTCGATTACCCTGACCGGTAATTTCAACCTGATGCGGCATGCTTTCGAAGATTATTCAGATTACTATACCATGTCGCCCGTAGATCCGACAGTCAGGCCATTCGTTTTCGACACTGCCTACCACGACGCCCGCCAGTATCGTTACAGCAACTCAGCTGCCCATTTAAGGGGTGCTTCAGCATCCCTGAATTACAAGCACAAGTTCAGTAAAAAAGACGAGGAGCTAACACTGGACGCTAATTATTCGAACTTCTACGCAAACCGGACTTCTGATTATGTGACCAATAACTACTACCCTGCCTATGCGGACACAATAAATGAACATGCCCCGGGTAGTGGCCACAATAATACTTTTACTGCCTCGCTCGATTATGTAAATCCCTTGTTCACACCTAATGGTAAGTTTAGTGCAGGTTTAAAGACACAGATAAATTCGTTCAATAGCACAAATGTGCCGGTAATAGATACTGCCGATCGCGAAAACACCCGCAGGACAGACACTACACTCTGGGCTGCCTATAATTACACTCAGCAAGTGCATGCAGCCTACGTGAACTGGAACGATCAGCTGGGCAAATTTTCCTATCAGCTAGGGCTGCGCCTTGAGGATGCGATATACGATGGCAAAAACAAAGTGCCTGTTGACACAAACTTTAGTAATAGTTTCCTTGGCTTGTTCCCTTCGGCATTTATTTCTTACCAATTGCCTGCCCAGCAGAGCGTATACCTCAATTACAGCAGACGTACCAACAGGCCCAATTTTTTCCAGATGATGCCTTACAAGGACCTCTCAAACCCGAGTACGGTGAGTGTGGGCAATCCTGACCTGGTACCGGAGTTTATCCATAACGTAGAACTGAGCTATAACAAGCAAACGAAGAAAGGGGATAATTTCATTGCCAGTGTATATTATCAAAATACACGTAACCTGATAGAGCGCGTGATACGCACTTACAACACAGGCGAGTTTGCGGGCAGATTGTACAGCCAACCATTGAATATAGCCAGCGGCACTACCTATGGTCTTGATCTTACAGGGCGCTTCCAGCTCCTGCCGATATGGGATGCGACCCTAAACATCAATGCTTTTCAAAACATGATCAAAGTAGGCAGTTCTGACACCAGCCTCACGAGGTACCTCTCAGACATTAAGGGTTTCAGCTGGTTCGGTAAACTGAACACCAACCTTAGGCTGCCTGCCGGATTTTCGCTGCAGCTCAACGGTAACTATGAGTCGCCCAAGGTAGTGGCGCAGGGGAATGTAAAAGAGTCTTATTGGGTAGATGCTGCATTAAAGAAGAGTTTCTGGAAAGGCAAGGCCAGCGTGACGGTGAATTGTTCGGATATTTTCAAGACCCGCAGGTTCATCAACGAGTATGACTTGGCCGCTTACAGCCAGGAGATAAATCGTATCAAAGAAACAAGGATCGGTAATATTTCCTTCACTTACCGTTTCGGAAAGAGCGGTGATTCGGGCAGTAAGGGCCCTGAAGCGCAAAAGCGCAAGGCAAAACCCGCCAAAGACAATGCACCTGTTGAAAAAGATCGGGAGAACAACCTGAAGCAAGGCGATGATGATAATGGCGGGGGTGGTGGCAATGGCGGTGGTTCGGCCCCACCAGGTAATAATGGGGGGCGCTAGAAAAATTGGCTTCATTTTTGAATATATTTGGGAATAACAATCCAAAAACGATTTATGAACAAATTCCTGAAAGTAGGTTTTGCTGCATCAGCAATGCTCATCATGGGCTTGCCGGTAGGCGCCCAGAACCTTAGAGATTATGTTAATAAGGCAGACCAGGCTATAAATGGCCGTAGCAGCAAAGGTAACCAGGGCAGTGGAAGTATCAATAACCTAAGCAATACGGATATAGTTTCGGCGTTGCGCGAGGCATTGCAGATAGGAGCGAAGAATTCAGGTCAGAAATTGTCGTCGGTTAACGGTTATTTTGGCAATCAACTGATAAAAATATTAATGCCACCCGAGGCTAAACAAGTGGAGAGCACCCTTCGCAGTATGGGGCTTGGCGACCAGGTGGATAAAGCGATCCTTTCGATGAACCGCGCTGCAGAGGACGCCGCGATAAAGGCTGTGCCGATATTTATCGATGCTATAAAGGGTATGAGTATACAGGATGGATTGTCGATATTAAAGGGCGGCAATGGTGCTGCTACAGCTTACCTGAAGCAAAGGACGACCACCGCACTTACTTCAGCCTTCAGGCCGGTGATCCAGAATTCGCTGGATAAAGTGAATGCGACAAGGTACTGGAAGGACATCTTTACTACTTACAATAAAGTGCCATTGGTAAAACACGTAAACCCCGATCTGACATCCTATGTTACCGAACGCGCCCTTAACGGCCTGTTCGTAACCATAGCAGACGAGGAGAACAAAATACGCCTGAATCCCGCAGCGAGGGTTACTGACCTGCTTAAGAAGGTTTTCGGGGCACACTCATAACACTAGGTTTACATTGGGTATTGCAGGTTTCAGTATCTTGTGATACCTAAAATATACGGACGCTACTTAATAAAAGAATACGATAATGGATCAGCAGGATACAGCACAGAATGCACTGCAAAACTGGTGGAGTGAAGTTGCTTTTGAAGGGAAAGACCTCTACCGCCTTGAGGAGAACGGAGGACTGGTGTTAACAAGAGGCTTAGGCAATGCAGAACGTGTAATTACGACGCTCACGACAGATACAGCAGAAGCTGTACTGAAGACACTCATAGAGAAATATAACGAGGCGGCGGCGCGCATGAAAGAACTGCAGCAGGAATGGGTGAGCACCGAGGACAAATTGAAATTGTTGGGCAAGGTGGAGCGCATGAAAGACTATCTGCAGCATGCTGCGGCTACAGGGCCAGTTCAGCAACTGTACAGTGAGATCAATGAGTGGGAAAAGACGCTGCAGCAACTGATCGGTGAAAATTACAATTCAAAGCTAAGGCTGGCACAACAGGCGGAAGAACTTTCGGGCAGCGATAATTTTAAGGAAGGATCGCAAGGGTTTAAAGACCTCATGGAACTATGGAAGCAGGTGGGCTATGTAGATAAGGAACGTGGCGACAAACTTTGGGCGCGCATTGAAGCAGCCAAGGACAAATTCTTCGAGCGCAAGCGTCAATACCAGGAAGATCATGGCAAGGAAATGCTGCAAAACCTGGACCTGAAGCTGGAACTGGTGGCAAAGGCTGAAGCGCTTGCCGCCTCGGAACAGTGGAAGGAAACAACCGAGGCCTTCCGCAACCTGATGGACGAGTGGAAGAAGATCGGCGCCACTATGCACGAAAAAAATGAAGAGCTGTGGCAGAAGTTCATCGCCGCCAAAAATGTTTTTTTCGACCGGAAAAAGGCGCACTCGGAAAATATACACAAGGAGCAGGAGAATAATGCTGCATTGAAACAAAACCTTGTGGAACAGGCCGAAGCCCTGTCGCAGAGCACGGAGTGGAACGCCACCAGCAATGCTTACGAAAAGCTGATGGAAGAGTGGAAGAAAGTGGGCCGGGTAACAGGAGCAAAAGGCGAAGAACTTTGGAAGCGTTTTTTGGAAGCAAAAGATGTATTCTTTAAGGCCAAGCGCTCCCATTTCGGTGCGGTGAAGGCTGAACTGGAGGATAACATGACCCGTAAAATGGCTATACTGAAACGTGCCGAGGCCTTGCAGAATTCGACACAGTGGAGTGAAACCACCGGGGAGCTGAATGAGCTAATGACCGAGTGGAAGGCAATAGGGCCGGTGCCGCGAGAACATAGCCAGGACATATGGGAACGATTCATTGCGGCAAGGAAAAGCTTTTTTGACCGCAAGGACGCATCCCGCGAAAAGCGCAAACAGCAATTTGAAAAACACAAGATTGAACGCGTAGTTAAGGCGCAGAATTTTGTGCACCAGCTGGAGCGTGAAATAAGGGAACACGAGGAGGAACTGGCTGATTTTAAAAACGGTCTTGAAAACATAACACCCGGTAAAAAAGCTGCCGAATTGAAACAGCATCTCGAAAACCTGGTAGCGGAAGTGAGCGCAAAAATAGAAAGGAAGCGCAAAAAGCTGGAGGAGCTGCAAAAAGAATCGAACCAGTCGCAGAAAAAAGAGAATGCAGCAACCGAAATCTCAGTAGAAGAAGACAGTCCGACAGGCGAAGATCAAAATGATGTGGAAAGTTGACCGAATAAAATAATCGTTCTAATGAGCTCCCGCGGAGCTCATTCTTTTTTATAGGCATTATCTGTCATGCATTATGCACGGCAGCAATAAATCATTACTTTTACCCGCATTTTTTGAGGGGCATGATAAATAAGTTGAACAGACCCATACGTGTACTGGTGGCTAAAGTGGGCCTTGACGGGCACGACCGAGGGGCCAAGGTAATAGCCACCGCCCTGCGTGATGCCGGCATGGAAGTGATCTATACCGGCCTCAGGCAAACGCCGGAGATGGTGGTGAATACAGCACTGCAGGAGGACGTGGATGCGATCGGCATCAGCATCCTGAGCGGTGCGCACATGACAGTGTTCCCACGTGTACAGGCACTGATGAAGGAAAAAGGTATGACGGATGTGCTGCTTACAGGCGGCGGTATCATTCCTGAAGAGGATATGAAAAAACTAAATGATATAGGCGTTGGACAGCTATTCGCGCCGGGTGCGCCGACAAAGGCTATAGCAGATTACATAACAGATTGGGCAGCCGCTCACCGGCATTGAACCATATTTCTCCGCAATCGCACATAAAATAAATCACAAATAAAAGATGTATCAAACACTACTAACTGAGCTGCAGGACGGCAACCTGGTGATAACCATTAACCGGCCTGATAAGCTGAATGCTCTTAATAAAGACGTAATACAGGAGCTGGGCAACGCAATAGATGAAGTATATAATAATTCAGAGATCAAAACGGCGATAATAACCGGTGCCGGCGAAAAGGCATTTGTTGCGGGCGCTGATATTTCTGAATTTACGAGCCTCGATGCATCGGGTGGAGAAAGCCTGGCAAAGAAAGGACAGGAACATGTGTTTGATAAGATCGAGAATTGTCCAAAACCGGTTATCGCAGCCGTTAACGGCTTTGCACTGGGTGGCGGTTGCGAACTGGCTATGGCCTGCCATTTCCGGGTAGCCAGCGAAAATGCGAAATTCGGTCAACCTGAAGTAAACCTCGGCCTGATACCGGGATATGGTGGTACTCAACGACTTACGCAGCTGATCGGTAAGGGCAAGGCAATGGAATTGCTGATGACCGCCGACATGGTAAATGCAGCTGAAGCTAAAGAACTGGGGCTGGTGAACCACGTTTGGCCGCTGGCTGATCTAATGGTGAAAGCCAGAGAAATATGTCAAAAAATACAGGGCAAAGCTCCCATTGCTATTACAAAAGTTATATATTGTGCGAACGAAGCAGCCCGCGGCGACGCCGATGGTTTTGCTAATGAAATAAAGAGATTCGGCGAGTGCTTTGCGACCGAAGACATGCGTGAAGGAACCGGTGCTTTTGTAGAAAAAAGGAAAGCAGTTTTTAAAGGAAAATAATTTTGTTATCTTCAACGCTAAAATAACACGACATGCGGAAGAAATTTATCCGTAGCATTTTAGCCATCGGTTTTGCAGCCTTGACGGTTACAACAGCTGATGCTCAACAAATATATCGTAAAGACTACTCTGAACGGTCAGGTTGGGCGCTCGGCATTAACTTCGGCATGACCGACCTATGGGCCGACGTGGGAACTAAGAAAATACTGGACCATTACAATAACGGTAAGTACCTCAACCGTCCCTGTTTTATGGGGGGGCTTTTCGGACGCTATACCATTCATCCGGCATTAGCGGTAAGGCTGGCGGCGAGTTATGGCACACTGTATGCAAGTGATAGCTGGAATGAAAATAAGGCGGTCAGTTCGGATTATACTTCGAACGACTATTACCAGCGCTATGTGCGCAACCTGGAAGTGCGTTCCAACATCTGGGAAGGCAACCTGATGTTCGAGTTTAATCCCCGCAGGCTGAATATCGGGCCGAGAAGTGCCAGGGGAAGGTTCAACCCCTACCTGTTGGCTGGTTTCGGTTATTTCCACTATAATCCTCAAGGTATTTTCCCCGATCGTAACGGAAATGTTGCGTCAAAATGGATAAACCTGAAAGATCTGCACCTTGAAGGCGATGGATTTGGTGCTGGTTATCCTGCCGAGATCAAGTATTGGCAAATGGAAGTACCTTTTGGGGTCGGTGTCCGCTGGGATCTTGGACAATATCTTGACCTGGGCCTTGAGTATGTTTATCACTACTGCTTTACAGATTACCTGGATAATGTTAGCGGCACCTATATCGATCCTAACGAATTCGATAAGCACCTTGCTCCCGATAAGGCACAAATGGCCAGGGAAATGTATGACAAAAGCTGGCAGATCACGAACAATGCCGACCGTCATATAGGCGATATAAGGGGTAATAAATCGGTCAACGACGCGTATTCGGTTATCAACATTACGTTCTTCTACAAAGTAAAATCGAGGAGAAATCCATGGTGGTGGTATGACGACGAAAACCGCTAATAATTAAGATATTTCTTTACAAAAAGCAGCGCGGTAACACGCTGCTTTTTTATTTAATGTTTAGTTGTCTTTAGTAATATTTGCTCTTGTATTTTTAGGGGTAATTCGGATAAATGCACTATTTTCAGGCCTGAAACGATCAAGACCCCTAAGACATTATGTTTGCATACCTGGAGGGCGAGCTGGACTACAAATCGCCGTCTTTACTATACATGTCTGTTGGTGGCGTGGGCTATGAAATAAATATCACGCTGCAAACCTACAGCAAAGTGCAGGCATTGCAGCACTGCAGGCTATATACGCATCTACAAGTGCGTGAGGATGCCTGGGTGCTTTATGGTTTTGCTGACCAGGACGAGCGCAGCACTTTCAGGCAACTTTTGGGCATTAATGGCGTAGGTGCAGCAACTGCCCGCATTATCCTCTCTTCGCTGACGCCGGACGAGCTGGAACGGGCAGTAGCGCACGAGGATACCCGAACACTGGAAAAGGTGAAGGGCATTGGCGCCAAGACCGCACAACGTATTATTCTTGAGTTAAAAGGAAAGCTACTGCGCACTGAAAAAACAGGCTCAAAACCACTGTCAGTACACAATACAAAGGAGGAAGACGCGTTAATTGCTTTAGTGAATCTGGGCATTGGCAAAACGATGGCCGAGAATGCCATTAAGAAAATAAATGATGCCTCATCGCTTACTGTAGAAGAACTGATAAAACAGGCTTTGCGGGCTTTATAATCAAGTAAACAAATTTTGAAGGGACAAAGTAATTTCGGGTATAAGTTTCTGGTGTTTATAGCGCTCGTTTTCGCTATAGCACATGCTGCTGCCCGTGGTTTCAAAAGAGACCCCTTCTTTAGTCCTGATCCTGCAGATACAGGCAAAGTAAAAAATGCAGACTCGGCCCGTAAGCTGGTATTCCCGATACACGATAAAACGGGTGACCCGATGCAGGATAATAGCTATCGTGCAATGGACCTGCAGGACCCGCCTAACATAAGCAATAACGTTGATTACAATCCTTCCGACAGCAACTACTACTTCGACCAGAAGCTGGGCAACGATTTCATTCGTAACCCGGGCTATATGACCATGGACGAATATTTGAAGTATAAGGCGCAGCAGGATGAGCAGGCATACTGGAAACGCAGGCTCGACGCATTGACCATCTTCAACAAAAAGCCCGAACTGCCGCAGATGTATCGCGAAGGGCTGTTCGACCGCATTTTTGGCGGTAATACGATCCAGGTGCGGCCCCAGGGTAATATTGATATCACCTTCGGCGGCAACTGGCAAAACATCAAGAACCCTACGCTGGTGCAACGTGCACAGAAATATGGTGTGTTCGACTTCGACATGCAAATGAACATCAACCTGCTGGCTACCGTGGGTGATAAACTGAAACTTAACATCAGCAACAATACAAAAGCGACATTCGATTATCAGAACGTGCAGAAGCTGGAGTATACGGGCAAAGAGGACGAGATCATTAAAAAAATTGAGGCAGGTAATGTAAGTTTCCCGCTGAAGAGTAACCTGATCAGTGGCGTGCAGTCGTTATTTGGTCTGAAGACGCAACTGCAGTTCGGCAGGCTTTGGGTAACAGGGGTAGTGTCTCAGCAAAAGTCCAAGAGGCAGAGCCTTACTGTGCAGGGAGGATCGCAAACACAACAATTTGCACTGAAAGCTGATGAGTATGAAGAGAACAAGCACTTCCTGCTGGCGCAATATTTCTACGGCAACTATAATAATGCTTTGAAGCAATTCCCTATTATCAATTCCCAGGTTAATATCAACAAGATCGAGGTGTGGGTGACAAACCGTACGGGTGCAGTGGACAATGTACGCGATGTATTGGCCTTTACTGATCTTGGCGAAAGCAAGCCTTACCTCGTGCAATTGACCAATGCGGCAAAACCTGCATTCCCCGACAACAGGACCAACCTGCTTTACGATGAGTTGCTGCAGAATCCAAATGGCCGCCTGCAAGGCTCTGCTACTGCCTCGGCAGTATCTTTAGGTCTCACACAGCAGCAGGACTTTGAGCGTACTACTGCCCGCAAGCTGAATGCATCAGAGTTTACATTCAACCCGCAACTAGGTTACATATCGCTGAACACCCAACTAAATCCCGACGATATCCTTGCTGTGGCTTACCGCTACACCACAACCAACGGCAAAGTGTACCAGGTGGGTGAATTTGCCGAAGATATTCCACCGGATGCTACTAATCAAAAAGTCCTGTATCTCAAACTGCTTAAGGGTACCTCTGCTCGTCCCAACTTCCCGATATGGCACCTGATGATGAAAAATATTTATACACTGGGTGGTCTCGGCGTATCAAAGGAGGATTTCAGGTTAAATGTACTTTACCAGGACCCCGGAGGCGGTGAAAAGCGATACTTGCCGGAGGGTCCAAGCGCAGGCACACCGCTTCTCACTTTGCTGAATCTTGACAGGCTTAACTTTCAAAACGATCCTTCACCCGATGGTATATTTGACTTTGTTGACGGAATAACTATCAATACGCAGCAGGGCAAGATAATCTTCCCTGTGCTGGAACCCTTCGGTGAGGACTTAAGGCCTGCGCTTGGCAACAATGCACAACTGGAGCGCAAATACCTGTACCAGATCCTGTATGATTCGACCAAAACAATAGCCAGGCAGTTTCAGCAGACCAACCGTTATGTTATCAAAGGATCATACAAGTCTGCGTCCTCTTCCGAGATATTCCTGGGTGGCTTTAACATACCGCAGGGGTCGGTATCAGTATCCGCAGGTGGTCAAAAATTGCTTGAGAACCAGGATTACCAGATAGATTATGGGTTGGGTAAAATAAAAATACTGAACCAGGGCATCCTCAATTCCGGTATCCCGATCAATATACAGTATGAGGACAACGCTACTTTTGGCTTCCAGCAGCAGAACTTCATGGGCACGCGTTTCGACTACTACGCCAATAAGCATCTGACCCTTGGTGGTACATTCATGCGCTTGTCCGAGCGGCCTTTCACTCAAAAGACGACTTTTGGCGAAGACCCGATCAAGAACACCGTACTTGGCGTAGATGCGAACTACCAGTCAGAGTTTCCAGGTCTGACACGTGCGCTTGACAAATTGCCGCTATATTCCACAACGTCGCCCTCATTCATTACCGCCAGCGGTGAGGTGGCCAGCTTGCTGCCGGGTCATGCCAAGCAGATAAACACGCTGGATCCTGAGGGCTCCGTGTATATAGACGACTTTGAAGGAACAAGCAGTGCCTACGACCTTAAGTTTCCGGCGAACGCCTGGACACTTGCTTCCACACCCTTTGGTGCCAGGGACAAAAATGGCAACATACTTTTCCCCGAGGCTGCCGACGACGGTAAACTATCTTATGGATACAACAGGGCCCGCTTAGCCTGGTATTTTATAGAACCCACCCTGGTGGATCCTGGTGGAGGAGTTCCCGATTATGTGAAGAACGACCCGATGCAGCACTACATCAGGATGGTGCAAACACAGGATATCTTCCCGCAGAAGTCGGTAACTACTCTTCAGAATGCCACCAGTACACTGGACATGGCCTATTATCCAAAGGATAAAGGCCCATACAACTTCGACTACACTAACGTGGATGCAGATAACAGGCTGCTGAACCCACAACGGCGCTGGGGTGGTATGATGCGGCCTATCGAGTATAGCGATTTCGAAGCGTCGAATGTTCAGTATGTTGAGTTTTGGGTAATGGACCCCTTTATCAATAATCCAAATGCGCAAGGGGGATCCCTGTATGTCAACCTGGGCAATGTGTCGGAAGATGTTTTGAAGGATTCAAGGAAATTTTTTGAAAATGGTATCCCGTACCCATTTGATGCGTCTCAGTTGGACAAGACAGCCTGGGGCTATGTGCCAAAATTCCAACAGCAGATCACGCGTGCATTCGATAATGATCCTGCTGCCCGCTCGGTGCAGGATGTGGGATATGATGGTGCCAACGACGATGACGAACGCAATGTCTTTTTCGGCGACTATTTATCAAGGCTTTCTGCGCACGTCAATGGCGTGGCCTTGGCCGCCGCACAGGCAGATCCGGCCAACGATAACTATAAATACTATCGCGATGCCAGCTACGATAATAATAATGTAGGTGTACTGGGCCGCTATAAGTTTTATAATAACCCGCAAGGTAACTCGCCGGTGACAGACCCGAACTCATCCTTCGCTACTTCGGCAACTACGATTCCCGAATCGGAAGACATAAATAAGGACAATACGCTGAACGAAAGCGAGTCCTATTACGAGTACCGTCTCGACATGACACCGAATATGCAGGTGGGTACCAATAACATTGTGAATAAGGTGGTAACACATCCTAAACTGCCGAACGGCAATTATGAAGATGAAACATGGTACCAGTTCAAGATACCGATCAATGAATATTCTCAGCGCGTAGGCGATATCGGCGATTTCAGGGCAATACGGTTTATAAGAATGTATTTGACGGGCTTCCAGGATAGCGCCATTCTTCGTTTTGCACAGTTGCAGCTGGGCCGTAACCAATGGCGCACATACCAGTTCTCTCTGCAGGCGCCCGGTGAAAATATTCCGGAACCGGACCTGAAATCTAATAACTTCTCAGTGACCACTGTAAGCGTGGAGGAAAACAGTGCGCGCCAGCCTGTACCATATGTGATACCGCCGGGTGTAAACCGCCAGCAAGTCGCAGTAGCGAATGGCCAGAACGTTCAGCAAAATGAGCAAGCTTTGTCGCTGCAAACCTGCGCACTTAAAGATGGAGATGCGCGTGGTGTATATAAAGAAGTAGGCGTTGACATGCGCCAGTTCAGCGGTTTGCGTATGTTCATACACGCAGAGTCACAGGTGGGCTCAGCACAGCTGAAAGACGGGGATGTAAAAGCGTTTGTTCGTATCGGTAGCGACTTTACCAACAACTATTATGAATACCAGATACCGCTTCATATTACCAATCCCAATGTAAGCGACCCTGACCTGGTATGGCCGGAAGCTAACAGGATGGACCTGGTTCTGAACGACCTGGTGAATGCAAAGACAGAGAGGAACGGTAAAGGCTTGCCGGCTTATGTGCCTTATTCAACCACGGATAGCAAAGGTTTTACAATAGTAGTGGTGGGTAACCCGAATATCGGGGATGCCAAAACTATTATGCTGGGTATCATGAACCCAAAGAAAACTAACCAGTCAGTTAACGATGATGGCTTGCCAAAGTGTGCGGAAGTATGGTTCAACGAGCTGCGCATGATCGGCCTTAATGAAAAAGCAGGATACGCGGCGGCGGGCAAAGTGAATCTTCAGCTCGCAGACTTGGGTAATGTAAATCTTTCGGGCAGTATGCACACTAATGGTTACGGCAACATAGACCAGAAAGTGGACCAGCGCTTTAAGGACAACTTCTATCAATACAATGCATCTACTAATCTGAACATGGGTAAAATGCTGCCTAGGAAATGGGGCGTGCAACTGCCGCTGTTCCTGGGCTACTCGCAAAACGTCAGCAACCCCGAGTTCAATCCTTACGACCTGGACGTTAAGTACAAGGATCAACTGAACGCTGCAACGAGCGCAAGGCAAAGAGATTCCTTTAAAAAAGCAGCGCAGGATTATACCTCTATCACCAGTGTTAACCTGACGAATGTCCGCATACTGGGCGATCCTGACAAGCAAAATGCTAAGGTGAAACCCTGGACTCTAAAAAACTTTGATATAAGCTATGCGTATAACCGGCAGTTCAAAAGAAACCCGACAATAGCCAGCGACAACCTGGTAAACAATAAGCTAGGTCTCGGTTATACCTATAGCATAAAGGCTAAATCGGTAGAGCCATTCAAGAGAGCCTTTAAGTCCAAGTCCAAATGGCTGTCCCTGATCCGCGACTTCAATTTTAATCCATTGCCGTCCAACTTCACCTTCCGCACCGATTTGAATAAGATAATGGATGAGACACAGGTTCGGAATGTTAGCGACGGGCCTTATGAGATCGACCCCACCTACTATAAGAACTTTACGTGGAACAGGCTTTACACATTGCGCTGGGAATTAACGCGTTCGTTGTCATTCGATTACAGCGCTACAAACAATGCGCGCATCGATGAACCCTACGGGCGCGCTGATACAAAGGCAAAACGTGACACTTTGTGGCATAACATTGAGCGCCTGGGCAGGAATACTAATTATACCCAGGCCTTTAATTCGAGCTACAACGTTCCATTGTCCAAGCTGCCCATAACCGACTGGACTAACCTGCGGGCATCGTATAGCGCAAACTATACCTGGACTGCGGCATCGCAATTAGCACACGACCTGGGCAATACGATCAGCAACACCCAGACCAAGCAACTAACGGGGGAACTGAACTTCAGCAGCCTGTATAACAAAAACCGCTGGCTCAGGGCCATTAATCAACCGGTGAGGCCGAATAACAAAAAGGAGTCGAAGCCGAAAACTAATGCGGATAAAAATGTGAAAGATCTGCGAACCGGTGATAAGAAACGCGACCAGGTAACAGGCAGGGACGACGATGATAATATGCGGCCACCCGTTAAGGATAATAACGCAGGCAACCCGGCCGGTGATAAAAATAAAAAAGCCAATCCTAAAGAAGAAGCGCAAAACAGGATAGAAGCAGCCATACTAGCCGCCAAGGCTGCTAATATGACCGATCATCAGCTCGATTCGCTGAGAAGCGTGCTGGAGCAAAAGGAAGCCGACAGATTGAAAGCCGAAAAGGCAAAGAAAAAGGCTGCCCGCAAAGCTGCCCGTAAAGCCCGCAGAAATGTAAATCCGGAGATAAATCCCGGTGTACGTTTTGTTGGCCGTTTGCTGACCATGCTGAAGAGAACAACCGTTAGTTATACGGAAAATTCCGGTACTATATTGCCGGGCTATCTCGACAGCACCAGGGTGATGGGTATTAACACGAGTTCGGGAGCTCCGGGTATCGATTTTGTATACGGTTATCAGCCTGACCAGCGGTGGATAGAATCGCAGGCAGCGAGCAGGCGATTAAGCACAGACTCGCTATTCAATGCGCAGCTGCAGCAGACTTATTCCCAGAATCTGAACGTTCAGACCACGCTCGAGCCCTTCCAGGATTTCAGGATCGAGGTTAGTCTGACAAAGACCTTCAGTAAGGCACACAATGAACTGTATAAAGACACCAGCCTGGCACATAACGGTACGGATTTCGAACATCTGAATCCTTACGAGACAGGCAGCTTTAATATTTCTTATATCGGAATAAAAACTTTGTTTAAAGCCTCAGGGGCAAATTCGGCTGTCTATAATCAATTCCTTGCTAACAGGGAGATCATATCGCAGCGCCTCGGCAACGCCAACCCATATACGAATGGAGTAAACGACCCGAACAACCCCAATTACAAGAAGGGCTATACGCAATATTCGCAGGATGTACTCGTACCCGCCTTTATTGCTGCATACACCGGCAAGAGTGCAAACGATGTAGCCTTGATAGATTACAGCGGGCAGGGCATACGCTTCAACCCGTTCAGGAATTATAAGCCAATGCCCAACTGGCGCGTGAACTACACAGGTCTGGGCAAGTTGCCTGTATTCAGGGATATCGCGAACAGCATCAACATCACGCACTCCTACACCGGCACTATGTCGATGAATAGCTTCAATACATCCCTGCTGTACCAGGATATTTACGGGCTCAGTGCTCCATCGTTTATCGATTCGGCTTCGGGCAATTATGTCCCTTTCTACCAGGTACCTAACCTCACTATATCTGAACAATTCAGTCCGCTGCTGGGTGTTGATGTGTCCCTTCGCAATAATATAACGGCGAGCATTAAGTTCAATAAGTCCAGGACCATCAGTCTTAATATGCTTGACTACCAGGTGAGCGAGGTAAAGAGTACTGAGTATGTAATTGGTGGTGGGTACAGGGTAAAGGGACTCCGGCTGCCCTTCAGCGTGCTCGGTGTACGTCGGCTCAAAAACGACCTGACATTCAAAGTGGACATTGGTTTGCGCGACGATCGCACATCCAATAATTACCTCTCGCAAAACCTTGGCATCACAACGCGTGGCCAGAAAGTCATTACCATATCTCCTACAATTGATTACATTGTTAATGATAAGCTTACGCTACGCTTATTCTACGACCGCCGCCAGAGCATACCTTATGTGTCAAGTTCTTACCCCATCACCACTACCAGGGCAGGTATAATGTTAAGATTTACCTTCGCTCAATAAGGGGCACGCGACGCAGCAAAATCTTTGCAGGTATAGTGTTATATTTGTATTTCCTAAACAATATATTTCAATGACTGTTCATTCGTTTGAAGAGCATTTTGAGCAAAAGCTGGATAAGGATATTGCGATAGAGCCCAGGGATTGGATGCCTGATACCTACCGCAAGACCCTCATCCGCCAGATATCCCAGCATGCGCACAGCGAGATAGTGGGTATGTTGCCTGAAGGCAACTGGATCACTCGCGCACCCAGTCTCCGCCGCAAAGCCGTGTTATTGGCTAAGGTACAGGATGAGGCCGGACATGGTTTGTACCTGTACAGCGCAGCTGAAACGCTGGGTATAAGCAGGGATGAACTGTACGATCAACTTCACACGGGCAAAGCCAAATACTCATCGATATTCAACTACCCCACGCTTACCTGGGCCGATATGGGTGCCATAGGCTGGCTGGTAGATGGCGCAGCCATAATGAACCAGGTGCCACTTTGCCGTACCTCATACGGACCGTATGCCCGCGCTATGGTGCGTGTATGCAAAGAGGAAAGCTTTCATCAGCGGCAGGGATTCGAGATAATGCTCACCCTGTCAAAAGGTACTGAAGTTCAGAAAAAGATGGCGCAGGATGCATTGAACCGCTGGTGGTGGCCATCGATAATGATGTTCGGTCCCCCGGATGATAACAGCCCGAATACTGAAATGAGCATGCGCTGGAAGATAAAACGTTTTACTAACGACGAGCTGCGCCAGAAATTCATTGACGTTACAGTTGAGCAGGCCAAAATATTAGGACTTACTATTCCCGATGCGGATCTGAAATGGAACGAAGAGCGCGGACATTACGATTACGGAGCTATCAATTGGGAGGAGTTTTGGAACGTGGTAAAGGGCAACGGCCCTTGCAATAAAGAGCGTCTTGAAGCGCGCAAAAAAGCATGGGAAAACGGCGCCTGGGTAAGGGATGCAGCCAATGCTTATGCAGAAAAAAGAAAAAAGAGGTTACAGCAACAGGCCGCCTAGCAAACACATTGGCTACAGAACTTGTAGCCATTAATTGAAGAAAGCTAATAGATCATAATGCCGCAACAAACAGAACAGAAAAACGAGTGGCCCCTATGGGAGGTATTTATCCGTAGCAAGGCTGGGCTCGATCACAAGCACGTCGGCAGCTTACATGCCGCAGATGCACAAATGGCGATTGAGAATGCACGGGATGTATATACCCGCAGGATGGAAGGCGTAAGCATATGGGTTGTAGAAAGCAAATACCTTCATACATCCGATCCTGATGAATCGGCCAGTATGTACGAGCCGGCCAACGATAAAATTTACCGGCACCCGACTTTTTACAATCTGCCTGACGAATTGAAACACATGTAGCAGAGAAATGGGCACTGACAAATTAAAATACACATTACAGATCGCCGACAATGCACTGATCCTTGGTCACAGGTTAAGTGAATGGTGTGGCCATGGGCCGATCCTGGAACAGGATATTGCGCTTACCAACACAGCGCTCGACCACCTGGGCACTGCAAGAAGTCTTTATCAATATGCCGCAGAGCAATTTAACACTTTGGCTGCCGGGGAGAAGGATAATTTTTTCTCCTCTCCTTCACTGCAGAGTATAACAGCGGCAGGTAAGGCGATAGATGAAGACGACATGGCTTATTTGCGGGACGGATGGGATTTCAGGAATTTGCTGCTTGTTGAGCAACCGAACAACGACTGGGCCTTTACCGTGGCGCGTTCGTTGTTCGTCGATGCTTTCAATTACTTTTTATTCAGTGCTTTGCAAAATAGCAAAGATGAAACAATAGCCGCCATTGCGGAAAAGGCACTCAAGGAAGTAACCTATCATCTGCGATGGAGCAGCGAGTGGGTAATAAGGCTTGGAGATGGCACTGAAGAAAGCCATAAGAGGATGCAGGATGCAGTCGATAACCTTTGGCAGTATACCGGGGAATTTTTTATTGCCACTCCTGCTGATACCGATATGTTGGCTATGGGGATTGGTACCGACCTGGGCATGCTCAAAGCCTTGTGGACGCAGCGCATTAATGCAGTGTTTGCCGAAGCTACTGTTACAGCTCCGGAAGAAAGCTGGATGCAACAAGGTGGCAAAGAAGGCAGGCACAGCGAATATCTTGGTTATATACTTGCAGAAATGCAATTCATGCAACGGGCCTATCCGAACATGGAGTGGTAAATGTAAAATGCGGTATGCAAACGGGTGCGGCAGAAATATACGAGTGGTTGGCCTCAGTAACCGATCCCGAAGTTCCGGTATTGAATATACTAGACCTTGGTATTGTGCGCGAAGTAAAGTTTGAACAAGAGACCAATACTGCATCGATCAACATTACACCCACTTACAGCGGCTGCCCGGCAATGGATGTGATCGCTATCAACATCCGGATGGCTTTACTTAGCCATGGGATAAAGCATATTGAAATAAAAAATCAACTCAGCCCTGCATGGACGAGTGACTGGATGAGCGAGGAGGGCAAGAGAAAATTGAAGGAATACGGCATCGCTCCACCGGTAAGAAAGGCAGTGGATAAGTTGGGGTTATTTGAAAGTGATATTGTCGGTTGTCCTCGCTGTGGCGCTGCCGATACAACTTTGGTCAGTCAGTTCGGCCCAACCTCTTGTAAGGCCCTATATAAATGCAACGCCTGCCACGAACCATTCGAACATTTCAAATGCCATTAGAAAGGCTTTATCTTTAAATTATGTACGAGAGTAAACATCAGGCGTTAGCGCCGCGCTCCGTTTTCATACGCCGCATGCTGTGGAACCTCTTCATTGCATGCTTGTTATTAACGTTTTGTCTTAGTATCGGTATTTTGGGCTATCATTTTACAGGTGATATTCCGTGGATAGATTCCCTGCATAATGCTTCGATGATATTGAGTGGCATGGGGCCTGTGGTCGAAATAAAATCTGTAGGGGGCAAGGTGTTTTCCTCTTTTTATGCACTGTTCAGCGGGATAGCATTCATTACGAACATCGGCATCGTACTGGCGCCGATGGCGCATCGTTTATATCACCGCCTTCATGTGGAGGAAGAAAATTAAGAGATCGCCAGGGTTTCGATAGCCTTTTGTGCCGCTACCTGTCCGGCTTCCTTTTTACTGTATCCCGTACCGCTCGCTATTAGCTCGCCTTCCAATGCCACGCCCATCGTGAACAATTTACGGGAGCCCTCCACCTTTTCTTCCAGTGTATCGAAGGTGAGAATACGGTTGTTCCGCTGCGCCCAGCTCAGCAGTTTGTTTTTATAGTTCGTATCGGTGCTCTCCATCGTCTCGATATCAATGTAAGGGCGAATGATCTGCTTGACGATAAATTGACGCGTACGCACAAATCCCTGGTCCAGGTACACCGCACCTATTAATGCTTCCAGCGCATTGCCGAATATGTGGCTGCGGCTCAGTCCACGATCGTTCTGGTTGTATTGCACCATTTTCTGCAGGCCCATTCGGAGCGCCACATTGTTCATCGTTTCCCGGCGCACGATGCGCGATCGCATTTCTGTCAGGTACCCTTCGGTTTGGTAAGGGTATTTTTTAAAAAGGTATTCGGCCACAATGGCGCCAAGTACAGCATCGCCCAGAAATTCAAGCCGCTCATTATTTTGATCCAGCTCTTCGATCTTGGAACGGTGCATTAAGGCGAGCTGATAGAAAGGCAAATGTTTGGGAGTAAAGCCCAAAAGATGCTCGAGCTGCGATAATAGCTGCTTGTTAGGAGAAAAAAAATGTAAGATGCGTGACGTGAAACGACGCAAAACTAGTCCTCAAATTTTTTGAATATTACTGAAGCGTTATGCCCGCCGAAGCCGAAAGTGTTACTTAGGGCAGCGCGTATTTCACGCTTTTGAGCCTTATGAAAAGTGAGATTCAGCTTAGGGTCTATTGCAGGATCGTCCGTGAAATGGTTGATAGTCGGTGGAACTGTCTGGTTCATAACAGCCAGGATGCTTGCTACTGCCTCTATAGCACCGGCGCCTCCCAACAGGTGACCTGTCATAGACTTCGATGAGCTGATATTGAGCTTATAAGCGTGTTCCCCGAATACTTTCTGTATGGCCACCAGCTCAGCTACGTCGCCGAGCGGTGTAGAAGTGCCGTGTACATTAATGTAATCGATATCTTCAGGCTTCATCCCTGCGTCTTCCAGTGCGTTGTTCATCACATTGATAACGCCAAGCCCTTCGGGATGAGGTGCTGTAAGGTGATACGCATCAGCGCTCATGCCACCGCCCACCAGTTCGGCATAGATGGTTGCCCCACGCTTTTTTGCATGCTCGTACTCTTCCAGTATCACGCAGGCAGCTCCTTCGCCAAGTACAAATCCATCGCGGTCCAGGTCGAAGGGACGACTGGCGGTTTTAGGATCATCATTGCGCTCAGACAGTGCTTTCATCGCATTGAAACCGCCGATGCCCGATTCTGTGATCACCGCCTCAGAACCGCCGGTAACGATAGCGTCCGCTTTGCCTGTGCGTATGTACATAAGCGCGTCTATCAGTGCATTGGTTGAGGACGCACACGCGCTCACTGTCGCAAAGTTGGGCCCGCGAAAGCCATATTTCATAGAAATATGACCGGCAGCAATATCTAATATGAGTTTGGGGATGAAGAAAGGATTGAACCTTGGAGTGCCATCGCCTTTATTAAAGGCTGTCATCTCTTCGATAAAGGTGATCATGCCACCTATACCTGATGCCCAGATAACGCCTACACGGTCCTTATTGATGTTATCGCCATCAAGGCCCGCATTTTTAACACCTTCTGTAGCTGCAACAACCGCCAGTTGCGAGAACCGGTCCAGCTTGCGTGCCTCTTTGCGTTCAAAATGGTCCTCGGGGTTATAACCTTTTACTTCGCAGGCGAATTTGGTCTTAAACTTGGTAACGTCAAACTGTTTAATGAAGTCGGCACCCGAAACACCATTAACCAATCCTTCCCAATATTCTGGTACAGTATTGCCTATTGGCGTCAGGGCGCCGAGACCCGTAACGACAACGCGTTTATACGGTAAATTCATCAAACAATTCGGTTCTGTGTAGTTCTAAAAATTACTTTACGTGTTCTTCCAGATAAGAGATAGCCTGGCCTACTGTCGTGATGGTTTCAGCCTGCTCATCGGGGATTGATATGTTGAATTCTTTTTCGAATTCCATGATCAATTCTACCGTGTCCAGAGAGTCGGCACCCAAGTCGTTTGTAAAACTAGCTTCAGGAGTAACTTCAGACTCGTCTACACCCAGTTTGTCCACAATGATTTTCTTTACGCGATTTGCAATTTCAGACATGGTTAATGCAATTTAATTTTATGCTGCAAAAATATACTTTTTAGGATAACGGAGAAGTTTAGGGCTATTTTCTTTCAAATACTTGTATTTGCCCGCCTGATATGTTGTTATTGTTTAATGTTAGTCCTTAATATACGCTCACTTTCTAATTTTCCGTCGCGCATCATTAATACCCTGTCTGTCATTTCCGCCAGTGCTTCGTTGTGCGTTATCATAACAAAAGTATGCCCGAACCGGTCTCTAAGTTGCAGGAAAAGCTCATGAATGGCATGGGCATTGGCACTATCCAGGTTGCCTGTCGGCTCGTCGGCCATTACGATCGATGGCTTATTGACCAAGGCACGGGCTATAGCAACGCGCTGTTGCTCACCGCCCGATAATTCTGAGGGCTTATTGTCCAGCCTGTTGCCCAAGCCTACTGTCTTTAGCATCTCGGCCGCAGTTTCAAGGCCTTGCTTTTTATTGATACCACTGATCCACAGCGGGACAGCTACATTTTCAACAGCGCTGAACTCCGGCAGCAAGTGATGAAATTGGAATACAAAGCCTATATGCTTGTTGCGGAAGGCAGCTTGTTTCTTTGACGGCAATTTGAACACATCTACACCGTCTATCGTCACAGTACCACTATCCGGCTTATCCAATGCGCCAAGCAAATGCAACAGGGTGCTCTTGCCTGCGCCCGAAGGCCCCACAATCGATACGATCTCTCCCTTTTCTATACGCAATGAAACATTGTTTACAACCGTTAGATTGGAATAGTTTTTGACCAGTTGTGAGGCAAGGAGCATGTTGTAAAAGTGCTGCAATTTGTCTTCCTTACCAAATCGTCAATGAAAATATGTAAATGCAACATAGGTGGAAAAATGGTTACAATAGAAAATTTGTAATTGTTCCGTGAAACCTTACATTTGCCAAAATCAGGAACAGAATAAAAGATTGATAATATGTTTTGGACACTTGAATTAGCATCACACTTGGAAGACGCACCATGGCCTGCAACAAAGGATGAGCTTATAGACTATGCTATTCGTTCAGGTGCACCGCTTGAAGTTGTAGAGAACCTGCAGGAGCTTGACGACGAAGGCGAGATCTATGAAGGCATTGAAGACATCTGGCCCGATTACCCAACGCAGGAAGACTTCTTTTTTAATGAAGATGAGTATTAAAAAGAAGAGAGAACGAATTTAAATCCCGCCGAACGGCGGGATTTTTCTATTTACATTCAGGATAACGAATGACGGGGCTGGAATCACCTTTCCATATGTCAAGCTCAAATAGATTGTCTTGCTCATCAAGGTCCACGTAAACCATAATTGGTACATTGTCTACATCCTGGAAGACTTTTTCTACAACACACCGGCCCATTTTTCTTTCATTATCTCTCTCTCATACAAAATGTATACTGCCCATTCCCCGTCATTCATGTCTTCCACCACAGGATTCTCTAAATTCGTGCAGAGTTTGTTTTTGAGCGCTATATCTGCTACCTGGCTCAGGAGACAGGTGATCAATCTCTTTTCGCGTTCATTTAAATGGCGCATATCTAAGAATTAGAACAGTAACCTGTACACATCCTCTACCTTATTCACGGTGTTCACTTTTATATTGTAGTTCTTTTTGTCCAGTCCTTTTGCATTCGCTTTTGGGATAAAGATGGCATCAAGCCCCAACTTGTCGGCTTCCGCAATACGTTGATCGATCCGGTTCACCGCTCGTATCTCACCCGACAGGCCGATCTCACCCACCAGGCATATGTTCGACGGAATAGCTTTGTCCTCGTAGGACGATAGTAGTGAGCAAACAACGGCCAACTCTATTGCTGGGTCTTCTATCTTAAGCCCACCCGCGATATTCACAAACACATCCTTCGCGCCAAAATGAAAGCCGCCACGTTTTTCCAGCACCGCCAGCAGCAGTTGCAGGCGCCTCAGGTCCAGTCCGCTAACGGTGCGTTGCGGTGTGCCATACACCGCTTGCGTTACGAGCGCCTGCACTTCTATCATTAGTGGTCTCAGGCCCTCCATGGTAGCCGCTATAGCTATACCGCTCAGAGGTTCCTCGTGCTGTGACAGTAAAATTTCGGATGGGTTACTAACGGGCCGCATACCCTTGGTCACCATCTCATAAATGCCCAGTTCCGAGGTCGACCCGAAGCGGTTCTTTAGTGTTCTTAATATCCGGTATGCATAGTGCCGGTCACCCTCAAACTGCAGTACGGTATCCACCATGTGCTCCAGTATTTTCGGTCCCGCGATAGAGCCTTCTTTAGTGATGTGGCCGATAATACAAACAGGTATATTGCTTGATTTAGCAAAACGTTGCAGCTCTGCCGCGCATTCGCGCACCTGCGATACGCTGCCCGCTGCGGATTCTACATAAGGTGACTCCAGCGTTTGTATTGAATCGATGATCAGCAGTTGAGGGCGAACCTTCTTCACTTCCTGGAAAATGGTGTGGGTATCGGTTGCCGTTAACAGGTATAATTTATCATTGCGGGCTCCGATACGCTCAGCACGCAACTTGATCTGTTGTGCGCTTTCTTCACCTGATACATAAAGTGTTGTCACGTTTTTCCAGAGCAGGGCCGACTGTAGGAACAAAGTGGACTTACCGATCCCGGGCTCACCCGCGATCAATATTACCGACCCCGGTACCATGCCGCCCCCAAGCACACGGTTCAGCTCGCCATCGGGCAGCTGCATGCGCACCTCATCCTGTTGCACCACTTCGTCAAGCTTATGCGCCTTTCGTTTTTCCTTATTATCGTCTTCCCATATATCTTCAGCTTTTGTCTTGCTTTCGCGCTGCACTACCTCTTCCACGAACGAATTCCAGGTGCCGCATGACGGACATTTACCCGCCCACTTTGGGCTCTCATATCCACACTGTTGACAGAAAAAAGCTGACTTTACTTTAGCCATGCATTAAAGGTAATTGGGGATTCGCGATTTGAGATTTGTAGCCGGAAGATTGTGGATATCTTGTGATGCCGGGATGGTAAAAAATAGCGTGTCAGTTGGTGAGGAAAGTGGAAAAAAAAGAAAAGAGCCACTGGAGGAATCCGGCGGCTCTTACTTACTAACCCATTAAATTCACAACTTGATACAAATGTAGCAAACAGCTGGCTCCAAAAAAAATGGTTTTAGGCAGTGGCGCTATGCTTTTTATAGATATAATATTGGTATCATATTCGATTAAAAAATTAAATGGCTTGTTATCAAAACTAAAAGCATTTCTAAAAAAATACTGGGTCAATCACATTTGGTATTGTATTATTTGATTGGGTGCATTAAATATCCACATTTTAGTTTCCCGCATTTGTCGGCATCTATTTTATATGCCTGGTATCCCGTGAAATTATCAGAGTCTTAACCTGACTAGACGTATTTTGCAGGCTCTTATTAGGAACGTAAAATGAACGATACAGCAACAATCTCTAAACCGGTAAGGCATTACTTACCTGCCGACTTTAAAATAACAACCTGGGAAACTTTGCAACCCTACTTTGAAGATCTGCAAAATCGCAGTCTTGACACGAAACAACAACTCGAAGATTGGCTAAAGGACATGAGCGAACTAGAGGCAGTGATTAGTGAGGATGCTTCCTGGAGGCAGATAAACATGACCTGCGACACTGCGAATAAGGATTTCGAAGAAGCATTCAACTACTTCTGCCTGGAGATAGAGCCGAAAATGAAACCCTACTTTTTCGAATTAAATAAAAAGCTCCTTGATAATACGCATACTGCTGAACTTGACAAAAGCACGTATTTCCCCTACCTCAGGTCGGTCGACAATTCAATAAAGCTATACCGTGAGGAAAATATACCCGTCCAGGCAGAACTGAGCGTACTGGCACAGCAATATGGTGTGATATCCGGCAAGATGTCCATTGAACTGGACGGAAAGGAATACACTTTACAACAGGCCGCAAAGTTTTTACAGAAGCCCGACAGGGAGCTGCGTGAAAAAGTGTTCAGGGCTGTAGCCGCACGCAGGCTGCAGGATAAGGACGAACTGAACAAACTTTTCGATAACCTGCTGGAGCGCAGGCAGCAAGTGGCAAAGAATGCAGGCTTTGACAATTACAGGGATTATAAATTCAAGGAGCTGGGCAGGTTCGATTATACGCCCGATGACTGCTTCAAATTCCACGAGGCTGTCCGCGAGCATATCATACCGCTGCAAAGGATGCTGGTAGAGCATCGCAGGAAGAGATTAGGTTTGGACGTAATGCGCCCTTGGGATACGGATGCGGAGCCTTTGGGTACCGAGCCCTTACATCCTTTTGAGACCGGCAAAGAACTGACAGAGAAGGCAATAACCGTATTTAAAGATCTTGGTAGCTACTTCGGAGGATGCCTCGAAATTATGCAGGACATGCATAGGCTCGATCTTGAAAGCCGCAAGGGCAAAGCCCCGGGTGGTTATAACTGTCCATTGGCCGAAACAGGCGTTCCTTTCATATTTATGAATGCCGCCGGCACCATTGGTGATGTGATCACAATGATGCACGAAGGCGGTCACGCAGTACACTCCTTCCTTTCGCACGACCTGGCATTGAATGCTTTTAAAGAATACCCGATGGAGATAGCCGAGCTGGCCAGCATGAGCATGGAGCTTTTCTCAATGGAGCATTGGGATGTCTTCTTTGACGACGACGGCCAACTGAAGCGTGCCAAAATAGAAGAAATGGAGCGCATCATCAGTGTTTTGCCCTGGATAGCCACTATAGATAAATTCCAGCACTGGCTCTATACTAATCCCGGCCACACGGTTGCGCAGCGTGAGGAAGAGTGGATGAAGATACTAAACGAATTTTCAACAGGGATCACCGATTGGACAGGCTTTGAAGAATACCGTAAGAACTTCTGGCAAAAGCAACTGCACCTTTACGAAGTACCTTTCTATTATATAGAATACGGTATTGCACAGTTGGGGGCGATAGCCATGTGGCGTCAGTATCGTGGCAACAAGCAGCAGGCGCTCGAAAACTATAAAAAGGCCTTAGCTCTCGGCTACACGAAGACGCTGAAGGAACTGTACGCGACAGCCGGTATCCAATTTGATTTTTCTCCTGCCTATATACAAGAGTTAGGCTCGTTTGTTAAGGGCGCGCTTAACGAAATGGGTATTAATTAACGGGTTGCGAATTTAAATGCGTCCTGGCGTGATCCAGGGCGCAATTTATTTTAATCCATCGCAATGCCTATTGTAGCAAAGCTGACTTTCACACCTGGTATTTTCAGTAACGTCAGTGCGCATGACTCGAGCGTAGCGCCCGTGGTCAATACATCATCTATCAGCAGCAAGTGTTTGCCCTCCAATGCTTCAGCCTGCGTTATTACAAAGGCATCCTGCATGTTCTGCATACGCTCAGCACGGCTTTTTTTGGTTTGGCTTTCGGTATGGCGTCCGCGGGTAAGTGCCTTGTCAAGTATCGGGGTATGCAATACCTCCGCCAACCCTTCCGCGATTAATAAGCTTTGGTTATAGCCACGTTGTGCTTCTTTTTTGCGGTGCAGGGGCACTGGGATAAGGCCATCTATTTCGGCTATCCACCCCGTCCGTGCAAGGTCCAACCCAAATTGTTTACCCAGCCACCGGCCCGTCTCCTTTTTATTCTTATACTTCAGCCCGTGTAATAGATGTTGCAACAGACCCGCGTTAGTAAAATAAGCAAATGAGGTGGCATGTGAATAGGGTATGCGCCCTGCAAAGCGCATCGCTGTGTCATTATCGTTTACATGATGGTAATCTGTTTTCGGCAGCTCCAGGCTACATGACAGACATAGGACTTCTTCTCCCGCAACAAGCGGACGTGAACAACCTTCACACAAGCGTGGGTAGAAGAGATGGACAAAACCACTTAATGCTGAAGATATGTTTTTGCTGAAAAGCATCGCTAAAGCAAAATAGCAATTATCCGGGCATTATACTTCCGGTTCTTGAACAGGTGGCTTGGGATGCCAGAAGTCGCGCCATTGGTCGGGGGTGAGTGCTTCTTCAGCACTGAAATTGCCTATTCTGGTACGGCGTAGCTCCTGCAGGTAGGCGCCGCACCCTAATTCTTCGCCTACATCGTTGGCCAGCGATCGTATATATGTACCTGTGCTACAGGCTACTCTGAAATGCACTTCCGGCAATTTTACGGCAGTTATCTCAAACGCCCCGATTGTAACTGGTCGCGCCTCCAGGGTAATATCCTTTCCCTTACGTGCTAGTTCATAAGCACGTTTACCATCTTTTTTAACGGCAGAGTGGATAGGGGGCACCTGCATAATGTCACCGGTAAATTTCTTTGCTGCATCCACGATAGCTGCCTCGCTGATGTGCTCAAACGGTTTAAAATTCTCCGGCTCGCTCTCAAGATCATAAGTAGGGGTCGTAGCGCCGAAGTGGAAAATACCCGTGTATTCCTTTGGCAATCGCTGGTATTCAGATATCTTCTTCGTGAATTTTCCCGTGCAGCATATTAGCAGGCCGGTAGCCAAGGGATCCAGCGTTCCGCAGTGCCCTATCTTGGCTTTTGTCAGTCTTTTGATCTTATTCACAGCATCGAAAGAGGTCCATTTATAGGGCTTATCTATCAATATCACCCCGCCTTCTCTCAGCTCAGGTATAGTGGGCAAGTGCTTCATCGTCGCAAAAGTAGGGTAATAGGTTGACAGGTGCATATGTTGACAACGCCCGTTATATAGCAAAACGAAAGATGGGATTAGACATATCAACTTGTCAACCTGCCAACGTATCAACCTACACGCTACCTTTGCATACTATGTCGTTTTTTACAGCGGAAGATGCCCCTTTTATTATTGCCGGCCCCTGCAGTGCTGAAACCCGCGAACAGGTTTTGGAGACAGCGGAAGCATTATCGAAAATGCAGGTAAAATTATTCCGCTCAGGTGTTTGGAAGCCCCGTACCAGGCCGGGCTCTTTCGAAGGGAAAGGGATAGAGGCATTGGAATGGCTGAAGGACGTTAAAGAAACTTATGGGCTTCCCACCACAATAGAGGTAGCCGAGCCGGCACACATTGAGCAGGCCTTAAAATATGGTATTGATGTTTTGTGGGTAGGTGCCCGTACAACAGTGAATCCCTTCCAGGTGCAGCGGCTGGCCGACGCATTAAAAGGTGTCAACATCCCGCTGATGGTCAAAAACCCCGTGAACCCTGATGTGGACCTCTGGCAGGGAGCCATAGAGCGTTTCGAGCGGATTGGTGTTACGGACATAGCAGCTATCCACCGTGGGTTTTCCTCATACGACACAGTATCGGCCTATCGCAATCAGCCTAACTGGCCGATACCGATCGAATTGAAAAGGCGCAAGCCTGAATTATTCATGATCTGCGATCCCAGTCACATAACCGGCAATCGCGATAAAGTGGCCGAAGTAGCACAAAGAGCTATAGACCTGGGCTTCAGCGGGCTGATAATAGAAACACATCCACGGCCGGATGAGGCATTGAGTGACGCTGCACAGCAGTTAACTCCCGATGCTTTGCAGCAGTTGTTGTCTTCACTGGTGTTGCGACGTCAATACACGGGCGACATGAGCAAGGCTATGGAGCTTGAGTATCTGCGTCAGCTCATGGATGGTGTAGATGCGGAAATAATAGACCTGCTGGCCCGGCGCATGGAACTGAGTGAGCGTATGGGTGCTGTAAAAAAGATCAGCAACATGACCGCCTACCAGCCCGACCGCTGGCGCGAAATGCTGGCCAGCCGCAGTGCCCAGGCCGGCATCAAAATGCTATCCGAAGAATTTATCATGGCACTTTATGAAAGAATACACGAAGAAAGCATTCGCAAACAGTTGGAGATATTGCAGGCCATGAATAAGGAGATCGAAAAATAGTAGTTACCTATTCCATATCTCCCATGCTGCGTCCGCCTGCAGTTGCAACATTTCAAGGCCGTTTTTTATAACAGCTCCCCGCTCTTTGCCCAATTGAAGGAATTTCGTTTCGGACGGGTTGTAAATGAGGTCGTACAATAAATGGCTTTCCCCAATCCCGTCGTAGGGTATTTTCGGTGCCTGTTCCGCGTTTGGGTATTTCCCTAAAGGGGTACAATTAATGATCAGCTTATTTGCGGCAATGGTTCCTTCATCAAGTTCTTCGTATTGCAGCACACTTTCGGTTTTGCTTCTCGACACTTTTGTATAGCTGATGCCAAGATTTTCCAACACATATGCCACTGCTTTTGATGCACCACCGGTGCCTAGCACCAGTGCTTCCCTATGTTGCTGTTTCAGCAAAGGCACCAGGCTCTGTGCAAAACCGATGACATCGGTATTGTATCCTGTTTTGATCCCATCCCGGAACGAGATCGTATTTACTGCACCCACTCTTTCCGCCACTTCATCAAGTTTGTCAAGGTAAGGTATCACTTGCTTCTTATACGGAATCGTAACATTCAATCCCTTCAAAGGTTGGCTGTGTAAAAGAGATTCGAGTTCGGAAATAGATGCAAGCGGGTAAAGTTCATACCGCGCGTCAATATGCAGGTCAGCAAATTTTTTTGCAAAATATTCAGGCGAAAACGAATGGCCCAGTGGATAACCGATCAGTCCGTATTCAGCCGGCATAGTCTATCAAGATTCAAGTCCGTTGGAGCGCACCTTTTCCATCTTATCCAGGAAAAGATGAAATGTATCGCCACGCAGTCCCACGCGCGTTGCTTCCAGCGGTATCACTTCCGCGGGAGCAATATTGCCCAGGTTCACATTAGCGCCCAGCAGTTCAAGGAAGTAAACCTGCTGCGCCTTTTGTGGTGCTTCCCACATGATCTTTTCAGATGGTATCTTGGTAAGGATCTCCTGCACCAGTCCCTCACGTACTTCTCCCGAACCGCGGTAGATGCCCACATTGCCCGCTTCGCGTGCTTCAGCTATCACATAGCTGGCCCCCGCTTCCAGCTCGGCAGCCATCAGTTCTATCCATTTATAGGGCGGCATGATATGCGTAGCATCCTTAGAGCCCACTTCGGAAAAGACAGTCACATGCTTTGCCAGCTTCTCGATATAACCGCATTTTTCAGAATGTGGTATCGTGATAGAACCATCGGAAACTTCCACATAGCTAAGGCCGTAATCTTTTATGAACGACACATAATCGTCAAACTGGTTACGGATCAGGAAGGCCTCGAACAGTGTTCCGCCAAAATAAACCGGTATGCCGGATTGGGTATATATTTCTATTTTTTCACGCAGATGATCGGTAACCAATGGCGTACCGAAGCCCAGCTTTACAATGTCAACATAGGGAGCCGCTACAGAAAGAAAGTCTTTAACGCCTTCTATACCCATGCCTTTGTCCATTACCATGGTCAGTCCGTACGAGCGTGGCTTGGCAGTTCTCAGGGGCAGTTGACTTAAGGGGAAATTCATTGCGTATGTTTCTTTAGTAAAACAAAGGTAGTGTTTCGCTCAGGATGAGCAAAAATGTACTAACACTTTGTATATTAGCGCTATATTTTTCGGTTTATGAAGCGTAATGTTCCTGTTTTGGGTCTTGTGATTGGTTTGTTGGCACCGGTTGTTGGCTTTGTTATTATGTATTTCATATGGGGTCGTGCTAACCCATTCAGTGCTTTTTGCAGGCAATTGATGAACGATCATGATATGGCGTCAAAAGTCCTCAGCCTGGCGTTGCTGATCAATCTCATCCCTTTCAGCTTATACACGCGCAAGCGCCTGGACTATACAGCAAGAGGCGTTCTCGTTGCAACGGTGCTGTATGCTGTGTTTATCCTTCTGATCAAATACGTATGGTAGCCTCATGCGCTATTATATAATAGCCGGCGAAGCTAGCGGAGACCTGCATGGTAGCAACCTCATAAAAGCATTGAGGGCAAAAGACCCCGATGCGGAGATAAAGGCCTGGGGCGGTGATAAAATGGAAGCTGCAGGCGCTACACTTGTTAAGCATATCCGCGATCTGGCATTTATGGGTTTTGTCGAAGTCTTAAAGCACCTCGGCACCATACTCGATAACATTTCCTTTTGCAAAACAGATATCCTGCAATACAAGCCTGATGTCATCATCTTCATCGACTACCCGGGCTTCAATATGCGCATTGCCGAATGGGCCAGGAAGCAGGGTTTCAAAACTGTTTACTACATCTCTCCAACAGTATGGGCCTGGAAAGAAAACCGGGTAAAAAAGATAAAGCGTGATGTGGACCTCATGATGGTGATACTGCCTTTCGAGGTCGACTTTTATAAAAGCCGCTGGCAGCACGATGTGGTGTATGTAGGCCATCCGCTGATAGAAGTGATAGAGCGTGAAAAAGAGGTTCCCCCGGTTTCGCTAAACACAAGCAAGCCCGTCATTGCCGTGTTGCCCGGCAGCCGCAAACAGGAGATACTTACCAAGTTGCCTGTGATGATGCAAATGGTGCAACACTTTCCCCAATACACCTTTGTAGTCGCAAAAGCTCCATCATTGCCTGATGAGTTGTACACAAGCATCATAGGCGATAAAGATGTACTGCTGGTAAAGAATCAAACATATAATGTGCTCAAACAGGCAGAAGCAGCACTCGTAACCAGCGGCACTGCTACCCTGGAAACTGCCCTTTTCGGCGTGCCGCAGGTGGTCTGCTACAAGGCTGAGCCAATATCATTCTGGATAGCAAAAAGAATAGTTAGGGTGAAATACATTTCCCTGGTCAACCTGATCATGGACAAGCCGGTCGTGACGGAACTAATACAAGGTGATCTCAACGAGCAGAACCTAAAAAACGAGCTTGAAAAATTGCTCACCGATGGCCCCGGACTACAGAGCATGAAGAAAGACTATGCAGAATTGTGGACAAAGCTCGGCAGCCGTAATGCCTCCACCGAGGCGGCAGGTGCGATCATGGGCCTTTTAAACTAAGATTTAATAAAACAAAAAGTCGCCCGAAGGCGACTTAAAGCTTGTGGAGAATAACGGAGTCGAACCGATGACCTCTTGCATGCCATGCAAGCGCTCTAGCCAGCTGAGCTAATTCCCCATGGGGCAGCAAATATAGACCATTTCCACAAAAAAGCTTAACTTTAATAAAATGCAATTGCCATGAAGAAGGAAGGAATTTGGAACCAGATATTAACCTATTTCTACCTGAGAAAAAGAGATGCGGATGCACCGAAGAATACAAATATTTTTCTAATGCATGGGATGAACCGGCTATCACTATTTATTTTCCTTGTCGGCATTATTGTAATGATCATACGTTTACTTAAACGTTAGTTGAACGCCATTAAGCTGTTTAAATCGCCTTCGGGCGATTTTTTGTTTTACCTTGCTGCTCAATGCCCGATATCCGCACAGTTAATGTCACCCGCTACGTTACGCCACTGCGTGAAGGCGGCTCATTACCGGCTATCGCCGGTGCCGACGATGGTTTCCTGTATGTGCTCAAGTTCCGTGGAGCAGGACAGGGTAAGCGCGCTTTGATCGCTGAGCTTATCGGTGGTGAAATTGCTCGCGCGCTCGGCCTGAAAATTCCCGAGATCGTCTTCGCCAACCTCGACACTGCTTTCGGTCGCACCGAGCCCGACGAGGAGATACAAGACCTGCTCAAGGCCAGCGTTGGCTTAAATCTCGGTTTGCATTACCTGTCGGGTTCCATTACCTACGATCCTGCAGTTACGAAGATCGACCCCCTTCTGGCATCAAAGATCGTCTGGCTCGATAGCCTGCTGATGAATGTGGACCGCACCTGCCGCAATACCAACATGCTCATCTGGAACAGGGAGCTCTGGCTTATCGATCATGGCGCTGCTTTATATTTCCACCACTCCTGGAGTGATTGGCGTGAAAAGGCACTTTTGCCTTTCCTCCAGGTCAAAGACCATGTGCTGTTACCGCAAGCCTCCGAACTGGAGCAGGTCGATAAGACATTTCGTGTGATACTGACTGAAGATATCATTAGCGCCATAGTAGGCCTCTTGCCCGATGATTGGCTGGTTGAAGATTCGCCTTTCGATGTACCGTCTGAACACAGGCAGGCTTATGTAGAATTCTTAACTTCACGGCTGGCCAATTCTCAAACATTCGTAAAAGCAGCACAGGATGCCCGCACAGCAATTATTTGAGTATGCGGTGATACGCATCGTGCCCCGTGTGGAACGGGAGGAATTTCTGAACGTAGGGGTAGTACTCTATTGTTCGGGGGCAAAGTTCCTGCGGGTAAAGTTCAACCTGGATAAGCAACGGCTTACTGCTTTCTCCGAAAAACTCGATATCAGGGAAGTTCACGAATACCTTTGTGCATTCGAGCAAATATGTAACGGTGCAGAGGCGGGTGGCCCGATCGCAAAGCTGGCCATTGCCGAGCGCTTTCGCTGGCTCACTGCCACACGAAGCACCATTGTGCAAAGCTCGAAAGTACATCCTGGCCTTTGCGATGATCCCGCCGAAATGTTGGACAAGCTTTATGAGCAAATGGTACTGGTGTAAGCATGGATTATTTCAAAAACCTTCTTGAGTTACTGAAGATCGAAAGGGATGAGGACAAGCGTTCTTACCTCGAGCAAACACGCGCTTCATCCATAAATGACCGCCGTGCGAATGGGCTGGCGTGGTATCCCATAGCTATACGAGACACAGAGTTAGGTCGTGGGGATTATCTCACGGTCGAAGTAGAGCGTACGACCCACACCGATATTCCCCATCAGCTTCGCTTCGGCGCATCAGCCATGTTGTTTTCCAATCACGATCCTGAAAATGATCATGTAGAAGGGACCTTGACATTTGTGGGTGGCAATCGACTGAAAATAAGCCTGCGTACCGACGAACTTCCCGAATGGTCGCGAAACGGTAAGCTGGGCATAGACCTCCTCTTCGACGATAACAGTTACGACGAAATGCAGGCAGCATTGAAATTGGCAATGGGCCTTGCTGAAAAACGGGAAGAAGGCCGGCTGATCCAGGTTCTCACAGGTAATGCAGTACCGACATTTGATACAAGTCTGCCCCAATACACTAGCCCACGCCTAAACAGCTCCCAACAGGCCGCGGTAAATAAAATATTGCAGGCCAATGAACTGGCGGTAGTACACGGCCCTCCCGGCACCGGTAAAACCACAACCCTGGTGCAAGCGATAAAAGAACTGGTGAAGAAAGGCGACAAGAAGATACTGGTAGTAGCACCCAGCAACACAGCAGTCGATCTTTTAAGCGAAAAGCTGACCGAAGAAGGACTCAATGTCCTGCGTGTGGGCAACCCGGCGCGTGTTTCTGAAAAACTGATGTCTTTGACCCTCGATAGTAAAATGTCAGAGCATAGTTCTAATAAAGACATCAAACGTTTGAAGAAGCAGGCCGCCGAATTCAAAAATATGGCGTACAAGTACAAGCGCAATTTTGGTAAGGCCGAACGTGAGCAGCGCAAAGCCCTCTTCGACGAGGCACATAAGATCATGAAAGAGGTCGACAAGCTGGAGCAATACATTGTTGATGATCTGCTGGCCAAAGCGCAGGTAGTGGCTGCCACCCCGGTTGGTAGCAATCACTATACCGTGCGCGATATGCGTTACGATACGGTCGTTATTGACGAGGCAGGACAGGCTATAGAACCTGCCTGCTGGATACCCATATTGAAAGGAAAAAAACTTGTTCTGGCGGGTGATCATCAGCAGTTGCCGCCAACCATTAAGTCCGACGAGGCAGCCCGGAAAGGCTTGAAGGATACTTTGCTCGAGAAATGCATTCTCCTGCACCCGGAGTCGGTTGTGATGCTGGACGAGCAGTACCGTATGCACAATACTATCATGGCCTACTCTGCCACAGTGTTTTACGAGGATAGGTTAAAAGCGCACCACTCCGTTGCAACACACCTGTTGCACGATGGCGACTCACCGCTGGTCTTTATCGACACTGCGGGCTGCGGTTTCGAAGAAAAAAATGAAGCGGCCAGCATTTCAAACCCCGAGGAAGCTGCGCTGTTATACAAACACCTCATTGCACTCGCCGCTGACCTGGCGCAGCATTATTCAAAAGAGAACTTCCCGACCATAGCTGTCATATCACCTTACCGCCAGCAGGTGGCCGAGTTGAAAGAACAACTGGAGCATAACCCGGAATTGCTTGCATATGGCAGCAAAATATCGGTAAACACCATTGATAGTTTTCAGGGACAGGAGCGCGATATTGTTTATATCAGCATGACACGTAGCAATCCCGATGCAGTCATCGGTTTTCTATCCGATATCCGCCGTATGAATGTCGCAATGACCCGCGCGCGTAAAAAGCTAGTGATCGTCGGCGATAGCAGCACCTTATCGCGCCTGCCGTTTTATGCTGATTTTATAGCCTATGCCGAGACCCACAACGCTTACTATAGCGCCTGGGAATTTATGGATCTGTAACGCTTCCTTTGAGGCAATGCTTTAACGAATGCTCAGCAATATCTCCACCAGCTCCTTTGGCTTCGACAGGAACGGTGAGTGGCTCGTTTCCATCACAAAGGTTTTATCAACCGCAGTTCTTTCAAGCATGCGCTTTTGCAATTGGTGGGTAATAGCTTTATCCTGGAGTGCCTCGATATACACTTTGTTGACCTTTCCGTAGCGCTCTTCGCTAAGCTGTAAAGGTGTTACCACCGGCAGGTTAGGCTCATGCGATACCAGGCTCTCAGCAAGCGCTACATCCTCTTCGCTGCAATCATGATAAAAAGCTTCTCTAAGCTTATCCTGCCTCGGCATATGCCAGCCTTCAGCCTCGTTGAATATCAGGTTTGTAGCCAGTACTGAGTCCGCATCGCTCATCGCTGTGGCTACCATTGGCTCGCCATTCGGTATCAGGTAGGCTGTGAGATAAACAAGGTGCTTTATTTTCTCTGGTATTCTCTCCGCTACCTGGCTGATCACAATACCCGCCCTGCTATGGCCTACCAATATTACAGGTTCATCGTACTTCTCTACCTCACTGCAAACGGCATTTACATAAGAATCTAAGGTCACAGCATTTACCGGAGTCTTGTCTTTCCCATGCGCGGGCAAGTCTATAGCCATAGCTTGTAGTCCATTGGCGCGCAGCAAAGGAAGTACCTTATAAAAACACCACGCCCCATGGAAGGAACCCGGAACGAATATATATGGGCTGCGGGATGTACTCATGACCTGACGATTTAGTAAAAACAAATATAGCTAATATTCAATTTTAATCCGGCAGCATCCCCGCCCCAGATTATTTACATTTGCGCTACAATCCCCATCTATGCAATTTGACAGGAGTGGTTTTTCAAACGAGAAGCTGGTAACGCTTTACACCGAGCTGTTGCGCCCCCGGATGATCGAGGAGAAGATGCTGGTGCTATTGCGCCAGGGTCGCATTAGCAAGTGGTTCAGCGGCATCGGGCAGGAGGCTATTGCCGTAGGCGCCACCCTGGCGCTCGATAGCGATGAGTATATCATGCCCCTCCACCGTAATCTCGGCGTCTTTACGGCACGCAAAATGCCTTTTGATAAGCTGTTCATGCAGTGGCAGGGGCGTAAGGAAGGTTTTAGCAAAGGGCGCGAGCGCTCCTTTCACTTTGGCGCTAACGAGTATCACATCTGTGGTATGATCTCCCATCTCGGCCCGCAGCTCGCTATAGCCGACGGGGTGGCACTGGCACATAAGCTTAAGAAGGAAAAGAAAATATCACTAGCCTTTAGCGGCGATGGTGGCACTAGTGAAGGCGATTTTCATGAAGCACTCAACGTTGCTGCAGTCTGGGGTTTACCCGTCATATTCCTGATCGAGAATAACGGTTATGGTCTCAGCACACCGGTCAATGAGCAATTTGTATGCAAGCAGCTCGCCGACCGCGCCCAGGGATATGGCATGGTGGGTATCACTATCGATGGTAATAATATCCTCGAGGTGCACCGTGCCATCAATGAAGCCCGGCAATATTGCATCCGCGAGCAGAAACCCATACTTATCGAGTGCATGACCTTCCGTATGCGCGGCCACGAGGAGGCCAGTGGCGTGAAATATGTACCTAAAGAGCTTTTCGAGGAATGGGCAAAGAAAGATCCGGTCGCTAACTTCGAGCAATACCTCATCAATCAAAAGGTACTCGACCAGTCGGCTATCGATAAGATACGCGCAGAGATACAGAAGGAGATAGAAGACGGCCTGGCGACAGGTTTTGCAGCTCAGCCCATGAAACCCGATACTGCCGAAGAGATAGCCGATGTGTATGCACCTGCGCCGTCTGTGATTCATTCCACATCGCGCAGCAAAACAGAAAGGAAATTCATCAACGCCATCAGCGACGCCTTGCGTGAGAGTATGGAGCGCTATCCCAATCTCGTATTGATGGGCCAGGACATTGCAGAATATGGTGGGGCATTCAAGGTAACCGAAGGATTCGTGCAGCAATTTGGCAAAGAGCGTGTCCGCAATACACCCCTTTGTGAAAGTGCCATCGTGGGTGCAGCCCTTGGCCTTTCTATAAAGGGATATAAAGCCATGATGGAAATGCAGTTTGCTGATTTCGTTACCGTGGGCTTCAACCAGATCATAAACAATCTCGCCAAAGTGCATTACCGGTGGGGGCAAAATGCCGACGTAGTAGTGCGCATGCCGACAGGCGGTGGAGTGGGCGCAGGTCCCTTTCATTCACAGAGCAATGAGGCATGGTTCACCCATACACCGGGTCTGAAAGTATTATATCCATCTACCCCTGAGGATGCTAAAGGTCTGCTGAATGCCGCCATCGCCGATCCAAACCCCGTAATGTTCTTTGAACATAAGGCACTTTATCGTGCCATCTCAGGTGAGGTCCCCGACGACTATTATACTATAGAAATAGGTAAGGCCCGCCATGTGCAAGCCGGTGAAGACATAAGCGTCATTACCTACGGCAGCGGCGTACACTGGGCTTTGGAATATGCCGCACAGCACCCTGGCGTGTCCTTGGACATCCTAGACCTGCGCACCCTCCTCCCGCTCGACTACGCAGCGATAAAGGAAGCCGTGCAGCGAACAGGCAAGGTATTGCTCCTTCACGAAGACACCCTTATCGGTGGTATTGGAGGCGAATTGTCAGCATGGATAAGCGAGAACTGTTTCGAGTACCTGGACGCGCCAATTATTCGTTGTGCCAGCCTCGATACACCGGTGCCTTTTGCAATAGAGTTGGAGCAAAATTTTCTGGCCAAAAGCCGCCTCGGTGAGAGTATTGAACGATTAATGAAATTCTAGGCATGCAACCCTTTTGGCTTTTGAATTTTGACGTTTGAATTAGTAAGTGTTTTTGTTTTTATTATTTTCGTAAGGAAAAGCAGGCAACATGAAGGGTATTTACGCTACAATTTCGGGCATCGCCATTTGTGCATTGTTGTATTCATGTAGCAACAACGACGGCAAAAGCCGGGGTCCGATTGTAATGGGCGACAGCAATACGATCGTCACCGAACGCGATTCCCAGTACCTGCGCGACTTCGTTACGGATATTAATCCTCCTGAACCAAAGGCTGAAGAAGAAGTAAAAAAGGACACCACCGCACCTACTCAACAGCCAACTGCACAGCCGGCGGCCCAACCGGCACCTGCCGCCGCTCCGCAGCCCGCTGCTGCACAAAACACAGGTGCAGGTCTTACAATAGCATTTAAGGAGGTAACAATATTTATCCCCGGTGTATCCGCTAAGGTTACCAGCCGGCAGGATTTGCAAAAAGCAAATGGCGCAACTTACAGGTTGCAAACCGGCAACCTGAATGGTGCACAAATAAAAATGAATGGTGCAACAATTACCTCGGTCGCGCAGAAATACGAAACAGATGTAGCTGCAAAGAATAATCTCGGTACGCTGTGGCTTGATGATCTTGCAGGATCTACACCCTGGCAAGCATTGAAGGGCGGCAGCAATGTTTACACAATTACGGGCCTCGATCCTTCACAGCTTGCCACTAAAAGTGCGAGCCCTGCGGCGGTACGCAATGCAATAGCAAGGTCGATAAAAGCATCGAAGCTCAACAGGAAAAAACAACAGGACTGGCAGAACGCTTTACGTAATGTACACAGCGTCCGTCAAAAGCCCATTGTTGTCTCACTTGCAAGTGTTACCTGGAAAATAGAAGGTAAGGACGCCCACGGCAAGTCATTCCAGAAGCAGGTGCGCATCGATATGCCACAATAATTTTTTCTACCATTCGTATTCCTCTTCCACACGCTTCTTTAGCCGGTCCACTAGTGTCAGCGTAGCAGGGCAGTGCACGAGGTTGTTAATGAACGTATCATTATACAGGTCGAAGGGCTTCTTGTTGTGGTGCGGAAATTCTGCACAGTCCGCCGGGCGAACTTCGTATATGCTGCACATGTTGTTCTTTAAAAATTGGCAGGGCTGTTTTTTGTTTACCCAGTCGCCGGTGTCTTCTTCCTTCAACAGCCACTTGTCTTTAAATGCCTGTTTGGTCATTCCCAGGTGTGCGGATATGCGGGTAATATCTTTAGGCGTAAAAGTAGGTGTCATTGTCTTGCAGCAGTTCGCGCATTTCATGCAGTCGATGTCTCTCCACACTGTTGCATCCACTTCCGCCACTACTTTGGGCATATCGTGGGGTACTATCTCATCAAGCTTGGTCAAAAACGCTTTTAACGGTCTTTTCTTCTTTGCGGCCTCTTCTCTGAATTTTTTCAAGTTCATGTGGTAAATATATCGCTTTAACAAAAGTATAACCAATATTTTTGGCCTCCCGCCGAATAAATAAATGTTCGTAATTTAAAACAGGCAAGGTTTTTGTTTTGGCACGGTGTACCCCCTTTGAAACGGGCCCGGTATGGGCCGATTATGATCTATGTGCATTAGGCTTCTGGCATTCATATCGCTTTTCTTTTCGACCCTTTTGGGCATCACCGGTGCCTATGCTCAGCAGGCCGATACCGCAGCACATATCCCCGACACATCCGCGGGTAATACACTGCAAAAAAATGATACCGTTGCGGACAAGATTATCGCTCAGCAGGGCAGCCACAAACAATATACCATCAAGGGAACCGTCATCGATAAAAGCACCTTCGAAGCAGTAGCCTATGCCACCGTATTTTTTCCCGGCACACCTATCGGTACCACGGCTGACGCAGACGGAAATTTTACTCTCGAGTTCGATAAAATGCCCGCTAGCGACACACTGCGTATTGAGGCAATGGGTTATACCAAATTCAACAAACGTCTTGACCCCTCTATGCACAGCTATGAGCTGCAGGTCAACCTGTCGCTTTCTACCTCATCGCTTAACGAGGTAATAGTACATGCCGGCGAAGACCCCGCTGTCCTGCTTTTCAAAAAGGTCGTAAAAGCCAAACCTTACAACAACCCCGACCACACTGCCAACTACCGTTGCGAGGCCTACAACAAGCTGGAAGTCGATATTGAGCAGTTCAATGAAAAACAATTCAGGCGGCTGCCTATTCCCATGATCCGCAAGTTCAGCTTCATTTATAGGAATGTCGATTCTACCTCGGGCGAACGGCCATTTCTGCCGCTGTACCTCACGGAGTCTTTGTCCGACTACTATTTCCAGCGCAGTCCTAAAAAGCAACGCGAATTCATTAAAGCCGCACAGGTAAAGGGTGTTGAGAACAAGAGCGTTACCAAATATCTGGGTACGGCCTACCAGAGCATCAACCCTTACCACAATTTTATTCCTGTCTTCGATAGGCGTTTCGTGAGCCCCATCAACGACCAGGGCCTTATCTATTACAAATACACCATCATCGATACCCAGCAGCGCTACGGCCACAATGTGATCCGCATGTCCTATAGGCCCCTACGTCCGGGCGAGAGCTGTTTTACCGGAGAGATATCAATAGTCGATTCAGTCTACGATCTCCAGGCAGTGACAATGGACATACCGAAGGATGCAAATATCAACTGGGTCAAACAAATGACCATCTCGCAGGAATATGCACCTGTCAACGACGAGCTTTGGTTTTGCGTTAAAGACCAGTTCGTTACAGAATTTACCGCGCCCTATGGCATCAAGCTGCCCATGGCTATCGGTCGCAAAACTACCATGTACAAGAACATCGTTCCCGACGATGAACTGAATAAAAAAGTATTGGATGATCCCCGCTACAAAGAAGACGTTATCGTGAGCGACTCGGCACGCGAGCGTGGCGATGCTTACTGGGCTATAGCTCGTCATGACACGCTCAATAAGAACGAGCGCGCCATCTACCATATGGTCGACACCCTCGATAGCATGAAGTCCTTCCGCCATTTTAAGCACTTCATGTACTTCGTTATATCCGGCACCGAAAAGATCGGACCGGTAGAACTAGGCCCATGGTACTACCTCTATAGTAGTAATCCTGTCGAAGGCGCGCGCGTCAGGTTCTCTATGGGCACTACGCCAAAGCTCTTCAAAGACATTTACCTCAATGGCTACCTCGCCTACGGCACAAAAGATCAGAGGTTCAAATATAACCTTTCCGGCCTTTGGCTATTGGATAGAAGCCCTCGCATGTATCTCTTCGGTTCCTACACGCAGGATCTCGATATCGCGGGCAACTATTACCTTGACAACAACCAGGTCGCGGGAGATAACCCCTTCAGCAGTATTGCACGCAAGCCTAATGTCCCATGGAAACTGGCTTTCCGGAAAGAAGCGCATTTTGAATTTTATAAACAGTATTTCAGCGGCTTCAGCCACGAGATAAATTTTACACACCGCGAGTACACACCCTATGCACCCCTTCCCTCCGCCGGTATCTTCACAGGCGTGCATGGCGAAGCTTCCGACAATGTCACCAGTGCTGAGATCGGCCTGAAGCTCCGCTATGCGTGGAAAGAAAAATTCCTGGAGGGCAACTATTGGCGGTTCAGCGTTGGCAGCAAATATCCAATTGTAAACTTTGAATACGATAAAGGCCTAAAGAATATTGGTGGCAGCAGCTACGACTACGACAAGCTGCGCCTCACTATCTCAGGCGATTTAAAAATTGCACCGTTCGGCCTGCTGACATTAAGTGTATTTGGTGGCAAATATTTCGGCAAGCTCCCTTATCCGCTTCTTGAGATTCACCCGGGCAACGAGTTCTACTATTACAATCCCTACGCCTTTTCAATGATGAACCGGTACGAGTTCATCAGCGATCAATATGCAGGCATTATGCTCGAACACTCTATAGGTGGTGGGATCTTCAACTATATCCCCTTGGTCAACAAGTTAAAGCTTCGTCAGTTCTGGACGGCCAAAGGCATCATTGGTTCGCTGAGCGATGAGAATAAAGCACTTAACCTCAACAAAGGCTTCCCATTCCGCACACTTGCTGGCAATCCCTACCTCGAGTTAGGTACAGGCATAGAAAATATACTGCGCATATTCCGTGTCGATTTCGTCTGGCGTGTCACACCCAAACCGCAACCCGGCGAGAACCAGGCGCAGTACTTCGGCATATTCGGTAGCGTCAAGTTCCGCTTCTAGTCTACAGGCCCCAGGCATCTAAGATCTGCTGCGCATGGTCTTTAGCGTCCACATTATCTATGATGCCTGCTATCTTTCCATCCTCATCTATCAAAAAGGTGGTCCGGTAAATGCCTAGATAGTCACGCCCGAATAGCTTCTTCGGTCCCCAAACGCCATAATCATTAATGATCTTATGCTCGGTATCCGCCAGCAAGGGAAAAGGAAGTGAATATTTTTTTTCAAAGTTCTTGTGCTTCTTCACACTATCCCCGCTCACGCCCAGTATCACGATACCCTTCTTCTTCAGCTTGGCGAAGTTATCCCGCAGGTTGCAGGCTTGCTCCGTGCAGGTTAGAGTATTGTCCTTTGGATAGAAATAGAGCGCCACTTTTTTCCCTTTGTAGTCGCTCAGCGATACGGCGTTCCCATCCTGGTCCTGCACCGTAAATTCCGGCGCTTTCACCCCTTTCTTTAGTTTTTGGTCTCTTGTACTCTTGCTCATAAGCAGCCTACTTATTGAAAGTGAACTGTAAAGTTTGTTGATTATCGTTCTCATCACTCGCAGTTATCGTCATTTCGTGTTTGCCGGGGCCGCAATGCTCGTCAAATTCATAGAAAAAATTACTGCCATGTTGCTCCAGGCACACCCAATTGCCATCTATCTCAGCCTTAAATTTCTTCACTGATGTTATTTCATCTTTTATCGTAAAGCCCAGCCTTGCCGCCTTTGCAAAGTTATCACCGTTTTTCTGCTGCGGCGTTATAACCGGACCTTGATTATCCTCGGCCAGGTACCAGGTGCCAAGGTTGCGTACTGCCGCCTTATACCACCCCTCTCCGGCGTCAATTGCCGCAGTACCCTCTTCATGTTCACCGTCCACGTACACAAAAACCACCTTGCTGCTCATATCGAAGGGTATCGGCTTTCTGGGTTTTATGTAAAGGTCAAAGCTTTTGTGCAGCGGTATGTTCGCGCTGCCGATGGCGTACTTGTCCGAATACCCGAAACCATAAGGCTGGCTGCTGAACTTAAAGCAGAAGTTGTCATACAGCACATCCTTGTCCATCTTGAACTTCACGTTCGGATGTTCAAACACGTTCTGTTCTGCCCAATGAAATATATTGCAGGTCGTATCTCTTTGCGGCGCACCATTATACCGCAGGTAAAAGGCCACATTGCTTTTATTTTGCCTGTCGTCTGTCAGCTCTATCCGTACTTTATGTACCGCGCCATCCTTCAGGTTCAGCCCGCCGCGCATATTGTTGAGCGTATAGATCCGGTCAAGCTGGTTGCCCGGCAGTTCGAAGAGGCATTGTATCCATTTCCCGCTCTGCTTGTGCCGGCTGTAGTCTGCATAAGCATTCACATACCTTGTTTCATCATAGCCTATATCGTCCAGCGTCACGGTGCTGCACAGCTCCCCATCCATATACACCGATGCGGTGTAAAATGTCAATGCATTGGCACTTCCGTTCATCCTGTCTGTCGCTTGTATGCCGATTCCTGCGCTATTATAATCCGTAAGCAAGGTATCCCTCATCGGAACATAATTGCTTCCTTTTTTGCGTAGTTGGTATTCCCTTGGCGACTGAAAATAAATACTGTGGTTCATATCATATATGGCCACAGTTGTCGGCACAGGAGCTATGTTGTCCTGTATCGGCAAGCCGAATAGCTCGGGGTTCAGTGGATGTTCACTGTTCGTGTTCCGTATCTCAAAATGCAGGTGCGGCGCTGTTGATGCCCCCGTGTTCCCCGACCATGCGATCTGTTCTCCTTTCTTCACGGGGAATTGATCAGGTGTTAGTTCAATATCCAGGTTCCACTGTTGCTTTTCGTATTGTTTCTTCCGCAGGTAAGCCTGTACGGGTGCCACGAAATGGTTCAGGTGCGCATAAAGTGTGGTGTAGCCGTTAGGATGTGTTACATACAGTGCATGGCCAAATCCTCCCGGCTCCGTCTTTATCCTCGAGATATATCCTTCTGCAGCCGCATGCACCGGCAGGTTTTCCCTCCCGTTTGTTTTAATATCGGTACCGCTGTGAAAGTGCCCCGGCCTGCACTCCCCGAAGTTTCCTGCCAGCAGTATAGGTATGTCAAGCGGATTGCGGAAATAGTTTTGCGGGTAGGCGGGTTTGGCAGTTTTTTGACTGTAAGCCATCATAGGCCACATGCTGCATAGCAAAACTATTTTTTTCATCGTCCTCTGTTACTAATTTCCCAATAAAAGTAACACTCCTCCACAACAATACTTTAAGAAGAGAAGCTTTAATTTTGTCTATATGAAAGAGTGCTGCAAAGAAGCTTTTGGAGATGAAGCGCCGGTCAAATCTGAACGCGGGCTTTTTAAAAAGGTATACCACCTGCTGCGCTCCTTTCTCACGCGCAAGAACAAAAGGCTTCCTGCAGGTTAATTATTTAGTGCAGTATAGCCTGCAGCACCGCCAGCGATTTGATATTGCCCAGGTGCTGTGTATGCTCTTGTAAAAATTCAATGTACCAATCCAGCAGCCGGTACCGCATTGCAGCATTCATGCTCACATTTTTGATCTCGGTGTAAGCGTTAACCTCGAGTAGCGCGCTCATAGCTTTTGCATCAGCTTCGTATAGTTGCGACGCATTCGTCGGCGCCTGGCTCGTGAAGGCGCCCTCCTTTAGGTTTAAGTAAGGTGTAGCGACGCTATAGCAGCCATGCACAGGGTAACCCAATATGCGGCTGCACTGTATTATGAACCATAGCGGGAAATTGGCCACTTCGTTCACCGGCGTTGTGTCCAGCTGCACGAAATAATCGAATGCAAATTCGAATAATTCCGGCATGATTGCATGCTCCGGCAATAGCTTCAATAGCAGCTCAGCCGAAAACAGTGCGATGCTGTTCTTCGCGATCTCTTCCTGTACAGAACTGTAAATATGGGCCGGCCTGAACTCGCGGATGCGCTGCAGGTTTTTCTGGGGATTGTGGTACACTACCATGTCCAGTAGCGTGGCCACCTGTAGCAGGCCTGCCTTCTGGCCTTTTGCCTTGCTGCTCCGTACGCCCTGCACCATGTAGCTTTGCACACCATGTAGCTCGGTAAATATGGTGCTGATGAGGCTGGTCTCTCCATACCTTACGGAACGCAACACGATACCGCGGGTAGTATCCAGCATAACTTAGTTTAAGAATACCACTTTGCCTACGTGTTTCTGCGAACCGTCTTTGTTGGCAATGAAAATGAGGTAAACGCCCGATTGCGGTTTACGTCCGGTGTAGTCCAGCCCGTTCCATACGGCCTGCCCTCCCAGTGCTGTGCTGCGATATATGAGCTGGCCCGAGATGTCGGTGATCCGCACGTCCGAGTTGTCAGCTACGCCTTTCACGGCTATAGTTCCAGTATAGCTGGCCGGCACCGGGTTCGGGAACACCAGCACATTTTCGTTCTTTTCACCCCCATCCACGGCTGTGCTCCTGTAGCTCACCAGTCCCTTGTCCGTACCGATATACACATCGCCGGTCACGGGGTCTATTGCGATCTTGCTGATGTTGTTCGATGGCAGCGGACTGTTGTCCGCGGTGAACCGGTATATGATCTTCGATGCATCCGGCGATAACAGCCATACGCCGTTTGCCGTGCCCACCCATTTTCTATCGGCACCGTCCACAGCCAGCGCTTTCACGCTTTCGCCCTGGAAGAGGTAGCCTGCAAACTGGTCATATTGCACTATGCGTCGCTCTGCCTCGCAGTTATGCGCTATCACATCCCCCGGGCAGTTTACAATACCTATCCCGTCTGCTGTGCCTATCCATATCGAGCCGCTTTTATCTTTCACAATGCTGTAAGTCGTGGCGCTGGGCAGGTTGCCATACCCCGCGCCCACGCCGAGGTTGCGGAACTGGTCATCAGCCTGGCTCTCGGGCGTACCGCCGAAGTTATACACCATTACGCCGCTACCCCCTGGGCAAATATACCATAGCTGGTCATTGTCGTCGGTAATAATGCGGGCGGCAGCGCTGGGATACGGACGGCTCACAGGCACAATGTAGTTATACCAGTTGCCCTCCGGGGTTTTTACGTTTAGCTCATGCGTAGATCCTAGCATTGTTACCCATAGGTCGCCCTTGCTGTCCAGGGTCTCGCCGGTCGCTTGCCACCAGTCCGAGTTGGGTCCGCTGTGCTCCAGCGGACTGCCCTCTTTAAGCTGTTGAACGCTACCATCGGTATTTATGATAAATAAGCCTTCGGTAGCCGAGCCAATGTACAATGTGCCGGTATTGTTATCCTTGCAGATACTTACGGCACTCGCCAGGTTGTGTAATGCCGGCGTGTTATAGCCCGTATAATTGGTCCATTTATCATCTTTGAATTCCGAATATCCCTGTCGCATCCCGTTGCCCGAGGGCACAAATAGATCATTGATCCCCCCGTGGGTCACTACGACGTCTTTGTTATAGGCGTATATATCGCTCGATAGTGGTCCGCCCGGTCCGTTTGGTGGGTCAAAATCCAGTACATCCCCGCTCACACGGCGCCTCAGGCCATTATAGATATCTGCCACCCAGGTCGGCCCCCCCGCCATGTCTGCTGTCTGCCGGGGCTCACCCGCGGTGTGGAACGAGTCAACGACCTGGTACTGGTCGTTCATTTTCACACAAATGCCGTTAAACGTGGCGCCCTTGAAGATGCTAAGGTACACGCCCCCGTTAGCGAGGTCCAAATGGTTGATCCTATTCCCTGCCCTTGCATTATACACTTGTCTTAGTGTATCGTTTTCTACGGCATACACCAGCGAGTCGCTGCTGGTAATTACTTTACCCTGGTAGCTCACGATATTGGTTAGCTTGCTGGTATCTAGCTGTGCCCACGCACTGAAGGCTTGCAGGTTAGGTGCATTCTTATTTGCTTTAAAAAGGCCCTCGTCTGTGGCTGCATAGAAGTAATTGCCCACCGAGCACAGCCCGTAGATATTGATTGTCTGGTTGTTTTTGCTGAATTCGTACGTTTCTTTTATCTCCCGTTTGCCAAGGTTGAGCACAACGATACCTATCGTTGTGCTTACATAGGCATAGCCATTTTCGCAGAATATGCTGTTAACCGACTTATTCCCCGCTACCGATTTCAGCTTCAGGTCTGGGACGTTATAAAACGTATTGTTTTTAAAAAGGTCCAGGTTGCAGTTCTTATAGGCAAGCACCGCCGTAGCGGTGGTTGCATCATAGGCCACATACTTCATGTCTATATCGCTCATGCCCTCGGCCTTGCTATAGGAACTCAATTCTTCACTGGCAGTATTGTAAGTGAAAAAGGATAGATCGGTCGCGGCATATACTGTTACGTTATCTGTAGCAACACTTAATGCATTATTGTAAGGAAGATGTGACCGCCAATAGCCTATGGGCTTGTCCTGTGCTCTAAGGCTTTGGTGGGCAGCAAGGCAGGCAAAGAATAGTAAGAGTAAGCCTCGTATTTTCATAAAAATATTACAAACCTCAAATGTACTGAAATTAACGTGTCAGCCCCTCCAAATATTGCGGTCTCAGGGCTGCCTGGCGGCTTTCTTTTCGGCATCGTTGTCCGCTGCATATTGTTCCGGCGTCCTGAAAACAAGCTCCGCATCCCAGGTGTCGCCCGCCTCCCATCCGTAAAGCGACATGTTTACCTTTTCGCTGGTCCATCGATAGCTCACACTTGTGTCACTGTTTTCCTTACTGTGCTCCTTACCGTAGTTCAGGCTTATTATGTTTTTATAGCTGTTTACTCCGCTTTTGCCCACCAGGCCTCTGATGCTGATGTACACGCCGCTTAGCTTGTCCGTGCTGTCAAATCGGAGGTATATCCTGTGTACGCTCGACCCGAAGGCGGTAGTATGGTTCTTGCCCGTATACCTGTACACACCGCTTTTTGTTTTCACCAGGTCCTTGTCCAGCACGCTCAGTGTCGTGCCCAGTTTGAATTCTTTAAAGCCATTGGCCTTGTCCAGTTTATCTATTGTTTGCGCGCCGGTACCAAAGCCCGTCAATATCAATACGGCCAGGATAAAATACTTGTGGATCATTTGCTGTTTCTTACCGATAAAGATATGGTTTATTGCTCCAACGCTGCCCTGATTCCCGGTTCGCCTTATGCACTCAGCCTTCATCCTCGTGATGTAGCGTTTCTACCTTCGAGCTGAAGAAGTTGAGGAATAGCACTATGAATGATACTACTAGTACTCCCTGCACACACACCATTACTTTGGCCAGGTCGCTATGTGGGTGAAAATCGCCATAGCCAATTGTTGTGGAAGTAACAATGCTGAAATAAATATAATCGACGAACGATTGCGGCTGGTCACCCAGCAGGTGCAGGCCCCCGTAGATCACGGCGAACGACAATGAGATCTCGAGATAGTTGAACGACAGCATCAGTATATTTCTCCTGTACGACCTTGGCTTCACGAACATGTCCGACACGAATATCAGCGAGGTCACGTAGAACATGGTCTCCAGCAGCAGGTATGCTGAGATGAATACGGCCCATTGATGCCGGTATAGCCCTGTTGATAAGAAAATAAAAGGTAATATGGTCTTAAAAGCAACATAAAACTCAACAGCCACATTGCGCCCTATGGTACCGAACCGTCCGAATACATTCCGCACATGGATACCGGGGAACAATACCTGTACCGAGACAAGGAACAACCTGAGTATCTTCTCGAAGCCTACGTCATTGTGCTTTTCATTGTTCCATATCTGTCTTAGGTTTTTAAAAAGGTTCTCGTACGCCGATACTCGCACCGGCCGGTTATACTCCTTCTTGCCTAAGAATAGTTTGTAGAGGAACTCCTTCATGACGCTAAACCATCGAAAAATAGCTATTTGATAGAGCATCTCAAAGTAAACATCGAAAACTCTCCCGGCAAGCCTAAATATGCTCCGGCCGGCGCAAGTATCTCGGGCTGCCTCTGTGCGCAGCCTACTTGTGCCAGGAGCACGGCTAGCCCACGCGATGTAAGGTCGCTTTGCCGGCGCAAGTATGTCGGGCGGCTCTGTGCACAGCATACTTGAGCCTGGAGCACGGCTACCTCGCAATATGAGCTCTTTGCCGGCGCAAGTATGTCGGGCGGCCTTTGTGCGCAGCCTACTTGTGCCTGGAGCAGGCTATCACGCAATGTGAGCTTTGCCGGCGCAAGTATGTCGGGTGGCCCCTGTGTGCCGCCTACTTGTGCCTGGAGCATGGGCAGGTCACGCGATGTAGCCCCTTAATGCCAAATCTCTCGCCAGCGCAAGTATGTCGGCTGGCCCTTTGCGCAGCCTACTTGTGCCTGGAGCATGGGCAGGTCACGCGATGTAGCCCCTTAATGCCAAATCTTTGCCGGCGCAAGTATGTCGGGCTGCCTTTGTGCGCCGCCTACTTGTGCCTGGAGCACGGCTACCACGCAATGTGAGCCTTGCCGGCGCAAGTATGTCGGGTGGCCCCTGTGTGCGGCCTACTTGTGCCTGGAGCATGGGCAGGTCACGCGATGTAGCCCCTTAATGCCAAATCTTTGCCGGCGCAAGTATGTCGGGCGGCTCTGTGCACAGCATACTTGTGCCTGGAGCACAGCCAGCCTAGGCAATGAAAGGTCTTATTACCGCTCCCAAAAGGCAACAATTTCGAAACAATGCCATCTTATCCACATTTTTTCTGCGCACCGCTCCTTCATCGTAACTTCGTCCCGGCAAAGACTGCCCGCAGAATACGGGTAGGTTTATAAACCTTAATACATGATGCACCCTGCGGGACAGGGAAGTTCACTATGAAAAACAATACCCACGTTTTGGCCCCAACGGTTCTGTCGGCAGGCCAGCCTTTCCAAAACCGCCTCCAGGGCATTATCTCAAAGTTGATGGGGCACAAAGGGGGCATTTTTGGGGCATTTTTTCAAGCTAACATATTGATTGTCAATAAACTCCCTCAATAAAAAATGCTGCGGTAGTGGATCGTTCTTAGCCTCAAATTGCGTTAAACATATGGCTTTCAAATCGCTTGTCAACCTGATCAACTTAATCAACTGATCAACCCAATTCTTTAACTTAGCCCTCTTATGTCTCAAAAGAAACTTTTCTTGCTCGATGCCATGGCGCTCATCTACCGGGCATACTATGCACTCATTCGTGCGCCCCGCATCACCAGCACCGGCCGCAATACAAATGCACAGTTTGGTTTCACCACCACATTGCTCGACCTGATCAATAAAGAAAAGCCTACCCACCTCGCAGTGGTCTTCGACACCGAGGCACCCACCGAGCGCCACACCGATTTCGAGGCCTACAAAGCCAATCGCCAGGAAGCCCCCGAAGATTTAATTTCCGCCCTTCCTGATATCAAGCGTATCGTCAAGGGCTTTAACCTGCCCTGCATGGAGCTCGACGGCTACGAGGCAGACGATATCATTGCAACACTCGCCATCGAAGCCGCTGGTCTCGATTACGATGTTTACATGGTAACACCGGACAAGGATTATGGCCAGGTGGTGCGCGATAAGATATTCATCTACAAACCGCCATATCAGGGCAGCGAGCCCGAGATCATGGGCCCGGATCAGGTATGTGCCAAATGGGGCATCAAACGTGTGGAGCAGGTCATAGACATCCTCGGCCTCATGGGCGATTCTGTCGATAACATCCCCGGCATCGCCGGCATCGGTGAAAAGACGGCCGCCAAGCTCCTCGCCGAGTACGACAATATTGAGAACATCCTTGAGAACGCAGACAAGATAAAAGGCGCGCTTGGCGAAAAAGTGCGCAACGGCAGGGAAGCCGCCATCATGTCCAAAAAGCTGGCGACGATCATTACAAACGTGCCCGTCGCTTTTCACGAAGAAGATTTCCGCGTCAAGGAAATGAACAAGGAAGTGCTCACCGAAATATTCGCGGAGCTAGAGTTCAAGGCCCTCGGCAAACGTATCCTCGGCGAAGGCTTCAGTGTGAACGATAAAAATGCAGGTCCCGTCTCTACCGATCTCTTTGGTAATCCCATTCAGCAAAGAGGCGGGACGATCGCAACGGCTGCAGTCACTGCCGAGGTGGAAGTAGCGGTAGTGGAAGAGCTACCCCTCAATGTGAAACGCGCCTTCGACATACCCCATCAATATCATCTGGTCAACGACGACGAAAGCATAAGTAAATTGCTGGCAGACCTCTTACAGCAAAAGGAGATAGCCTTCGACACCGAAACGACCAATATCGATGCCCACCTGGCCGATATAGTAGGTATGAGCTTCTGCTGGCAAAAAGGTGAAGCTTACTACGTGAATGTACCCGCGGAACGAGATAATGCACTGGCCTTATTGGCAAAGTTCAAACCGCTCTTCGACAAAGAAGACATCCTGTGGGTGGGCCAGAACATCAAGTACGACATGACTATCCTCAAATGGTATGGGCACGAACTGAAAGGTAAGACCTACGATACCATGGTGGCCCACTACGTAATAGAACCCGATGGCAAGCGCAGCATGGACATGCTCAGTACCAAATATCTCGGATACGAACCCATCTCTATCGAGACGCTCATCGGCAAGAAAGGCAAAGGCCAGCTCAATATGCGCGACGTGCCACTTGAGGAGATCAAGGAATATGCCGCTGAAGATGCCGACGTCACGTTGCAGCTCAAACAGGTCTTCGAACCGATGGTGACCAATATGGAAGTGCGTCGTGTGCTCGACGAAGTGGAAAATCCCCTTGTTCCCATACTGGTAGATATAGAGACCGAGGGTGTTCGCATCGACATCAACTTTCTGCAAGACTATTCCAAAGAGCTCGATCGCGACATACGCGAAGCAGAGAAGAATGTATATACCCACGCAGGTGTCAACTTCAACCTCGGCTCCCCCAAGCAACTCGGCGAAGTGCTCTTCGAGATCATGAAGCTCGACCCCGGTGCTAAGAAGACTAAAACAGGTCAGTACGCCACCAGCGAAGATGTACTGCAGAAACTGCGCAACAAGCACCAGATCGTTGAAGATATCCTCGTTTACCGCGAGCTGACAAAGCTGAAGAGCACCTACGTTGATGCGCTGCCGCAACTGATCAATCCGCGCACAGGTCGCGTGCATACTTGCTATAACCAGACGGTGGCCGTGACCGGCAGGCTCAGCAGCACCAGTCCCAACCTGCAAAACATACCCATCCGCACCGATCGTGGCCGCGAGATACGCAAAGCCTTCATCCCCCGGAATGAAGACCACATGCTAGTCTCTGCCGACTATTCACAGATAGAGCTGCGCATCGTTGCAGCCATCAGCGGCGACGAAGGCATGATCAAGGCCTTCCGTGAAAACAAAGACATCCACACTGCGACCGCAGCTAAAGTATACGGCGTGGAAGAGAGCGAGGTGACCTCGCAGATGCGCCGCGCCGCGAAGGCCGTTAACTTCGGCATCATCTACGGGCAGTCGGCATTTGGCCTTGCAGAGAATTTGAGCATCAGCCGCACCGAAGCGAAAGGCATCATTGATAACTACTTCAAAGAGTATCCTTCCATCAAGAAATACATGGACGGCTCTATCAACTTCGCTAAGGAATTCGGTTACGTGCAAACCCTCATGGGCCGCCGCCGCTACCTGCGCGATATACATTCTGCCAACCAGACCGTGCGTGGCTATGCCGAGCGCAACGCCATCAACACCCCCATACAGGGCACCGCCGCCGATATGATAAAGCTCGCCATGATAAAAGTGCAGCGCGAGATCAAAAGGCAAAATATGCGATCGAAAATGGTCCTTCAGGTGCATGACGAATTGGTCTTTGACGTGCCTAAAGACGAACTCAGCGACATCCAGCAACTCATTAAGGAAAACATGGAAAGCGCTATGCAGCTACCCAACGACATACCCATCAATGCAGAAACCGGCGCGGGCAACAACTGGCTGGAGGCACATTAATTTGAGATGTTAAGCGAATACGAAATTGAGCAATTAAAGCAAGATCTCTTTTCTGATAACTGGGACCTGATGAAAGGGTCTTCGGAAACCCTTCGCGATATTGGAAGCGAAGAGATATTTTACTTCTTTATCGAACTTCTAAATCTCAACAACGACCGAAGCTGGACGCGAAATATTGCGGCGCTAAGGTTAGGCGAGATCGGCGACAATCGTGCGGTAGATCCGCTGTTAAATGCTATTCTCAAGCCGGAGAATATAAATTACAATGGCACTTTGGTTTATGCGCTCTCATATCTGGATTGTTCGCGGAAGCTTCCCGAACTCTTTGAGGTGTTGTTTTATCATGGCTATGAAGCGAAGCTAATGGCATCAGAAATTATAGGTAAGCAGATTTTTGAGTTTTCGAAAGGTGATATCCTTGCTGTTAAATCAAGGTGGGAAGACTTGGAACTACATCCGGAAAAAAGTCCCGCATTTGATGACTCGAAGAGGATGATTGAAGACGCAGTACTTGGTTTCCTGCCCTACCTATATCAGGGATAGAGGTTAACATTAAAGTCCCTTTAGGGATTTAGGATCTTCTCCATCACCACATGCGGTATACCCACTTCGGTGAAAGTATCGCTGGTGGTTTTGTAGCCCAGCTTTTTATAAAAGCCCTCGGCTATATCGCGGGCATGCAGTATGATGTGTGTATAGTTTTTGCTCCTTGCAAGATCCTCTGCGGCATTTACCAGCAGCCTGCCAATTCCTTTGTTTTGCCATCCCGTGGCCACTGCCATCTGCCTTAGTTTTATCGTGCTGCCTTCCCTGGGTTGCATCATTACGCAGCCTGTCACCTTGCCGTCGTTGATCGCTGCCAGTATGTGATCGGTTCGGTCGGCGCTCAGGTCTTCATTCTCCAGCGACAGGCCCAATGGCTTGCGCAGCAGTTCTTCCCGCAGTTCATATACCTGCCCATATTCCGGATCGGTAATGAAGATCTCCTTTACTGTGGTGCTCATGGTGTTTATTTTTCCAGTTCCAGTTCAGTGTCCTGGTTGCTCTTAACATTAAACTTCACCCGCTTTACGTCCCCGGGGCCTGCGCCTTTATAGCGTATTTCATAAAGATTCGGCTGCAGGCGGATGCGCTGCCCTACCTGGTCGCCGTTCACCTGCACGTCCAGGAATTTCACATAGTTATCATTTTTCGGCATGAAGAGCTCCACGTGGCCCAAAGGCGACTTATTGGTTATCTGCAGGAAGCCCGGCTCATCTATGGTGATCACCGTCACGTTCCCGAATTCGATGTCCACATAGCGCTCTGTCTTGGGTGTGGTGTTGATAGAAATGTGGTAGGTGCCTGTTTCATACTCCAGGTCCACGTCACACTTCTGTGTCACCTGCGGCCCGTTGCCGCCTATCACACGCTCCGTTACCCATGCGCTGAAATCCGATACCGGCTTATCAGGTTTGCCCTCATAAGCAAAGTGCAGCGATCCGCTCGATACCACTACTGTCAGCTTGGTGGTTTTATGCGGGGCTATTGGTACGCTGCGTGCCATCAGCGGTATCTTGCCGCCGCCTATGCGCAGGTTAAATGTGCCGTCCTGCACTTTCTGTGCTATCGGCAGGCCGTTATTATCTATCGCGCGGATGAAGCGCTTTACTTCCTTATCGGTATTCGGTTCGGTCAGTATGATCTCGGGTGTGGTTTTATAAAATTTGCCCTTGCCGTCTGTAAAGTAAACCTCCAGCTTCGTGTCCGCCGACTCTGCCGTTTGCAGCACATAGCTCACCAGCTTTTCGCTGGGCTCCTTCGGCTTGGGTGGTGTTTCCACTTTGGGCTTCTTCGGCAGTATGGTTATGTCCTCCTTTGGTGCGTTGGGCGGAGGCATGGGTATGTGCGGTATTTTAATATCCCGCATTGCAGGAGCTATATAGGCAGTCAGCCGTTTCGGCGAATATATTTTTTTTACTGGCAGCAGGGCTATGTCCTCTTTTACCCTTACAAGCTTAGGTTCCGGCTTCGGCTCAGGTTTGGCTTCCGGCTTAGGTTCCGGCTTGGGCTCGGGTTTGGGTTCCGGTTTCGGCTCGGCTTTCACTACTGGTTTCGGTTCCTCCTTAGGTGCTTTCACGATGATGGTGTCCGGTACCTCTTTCGTGATCTTCACATTGGGCACCTCCACCTTCAGTATGCTCGGTGTCGCCACCATGCTGCTCTGCAACTTCTTGAAGTCGCTCTTGATCATGTTCAGCATCGGCCGGTACGATTCCACTATTGTGCCCACCGCCTTCGGTATATCCGCCTCGGTGGTCACTTGCAGGTAGTTGCCCAGGCAGTCATACTCCGCAGGCAGCTTGGCATCGTTCACCAGGCTTATGATATATGGCTTGAATTGTATCTTCCTTTCGCGCAGCTTCCTTGCTATCTCGCAGATATCGCCGCCGCAACTCTCGCCACCGTCGGTTATCAGCACCAGGCTGTAGAAGTATTTATAGTCCTCTTGCAGGTCCTCGTCAGCGGCCCGGCCCAGCGAGTAGGCGATCGGCGTAGTGCCAAGGGGGTGCAGATCTTCCAGGCGCAGTTGCAACTGGGTGCGGTTGTGCCGGCTGTAGCCCACCTCCTGTTTGGTATCGTAGCAGTTATGGTCTTTGATATTATACTGCTCGCCGAATGCACGCAGGGCAAACTCTATCGCGGGGTTCACTGCATACACACTGTCGTACAGCGCCATGATGATATCGGTAGCGGCCTTGTAACGTTCTTTACCCTTCAGCCAGGGCTCTATCATGCTCGACGATTCATCCAGCATCACCAGCAGGCGGGGTTGCTTCATACCCTCGCCCACCTGCGCTTTGACAGGCTGAAAGGAGATAAAACCGAAGCAAAATAGGAACAGGAATATTAATAAACGTTTCAATAGCATGATAATGACACTCTCTACGGCAAACCTACATTAAAAGCCCGAAGATTAGAATTTCCTGCATTACCCTCGCTGCGGGATTTGCATAATAGTAATATCAACGGATCTCCCGCCCTGCATGTTGCGGGCGAGGTGATATAATATCGTTAAAGATGCCAGGAGTGGCGGTTTTCCATACCGTCCGGAAGGGCCTAATTATCAAAGCCCATGTTCTGCGGCTCCGTTCCGCGACCTAAGCTTCTGCCTGTGATTGGCACATCATTACCTACGGCCTCCAGGTTCAGCTTGTCGAACCAGATTTGACCGCTGTTGTCCAGCAGTGCGCCGAAGGCGATGTTGGTGGCACCCTCGGGTACATCGAGCACCAGCTCGTATTTGGTCCAGTCGGTAGTGCCGCGTATAGGCCTGTTATACATATTGTCGAAGGCTACAGACCTGTGCTTGCTCGAGTCGTCAACACGTAGCCAGAAGCCGGCCCAGCTATGCACGTCTTTCGACCTCATATAGCCGGTCAGCCTGATGCGTTTACCAATATAGTTGTCCGGTTTGCAGCTTTGCATCAGTGTGCCGAAGCCATTCGGTTTTTTCACCAGCTTGATGGTGGCTGCGTTGCCGCCGTCCATGCCCGCACCTTTATCTGTGCCCATGGCGAAGCGGTAGGGGCTTGCGCCTGCGCGGTACCAGCCCGAGGGTAATGGATAAGTTTCGTCAAAGACTTTGGCGGTTGTCGTTTTTTGACTGCTGCATGATGCCGATAGCAGCATGCAAAGGATGATGGCCAAATAATGTATGCGTGCGGTGTGCATAAAATATGTCTTATAAGGTTATGAAGATATTAGCTTAAAATTACACAGAGAATTTGATATTAGAAAAATTTAATGGACTAGAGTTTAACCCGACTACTTGTGCCAGAAGCATAGCCTAAAGCGCGGCCTCCATTCCGCAGTCCAACTTTAATGAAGGATAGCCCATCAACAAATCACGGATCCATAGCCGGCGCAATATGTAGGGGTGGTCCTGTGCATCGCCTACTCATGGCCGGCGCAAGTATGTCGGGTAGCCTTGTGCGCCGCCTACTTGTGCCTGAAGCATAGCCAGGGCTAGTTCCGCAGCCCCACCTCAATGAACGACAGCCCCCCCCCAACAAACCCGGTTGCCCGCAGTAGTCGTTGGCGCTGCTATATAGCCAGTGTTCCGGCCTGTCCACAAAACCGGCCTTAACGGGATTGTTGTGTATATAATCCAGCTTCTGGTACATCACCTCGGCACTATACAATTCCATCGGCTTATTGTGTTGCTGCCAAAGCTGATAGTTGGTATTATTACTGTTTGCTCGTCCGGCTTTTAAGAATTGTGCGAGTATCCAGTCTCTCCGGCTTTCCGATGTGCTGTTTTGAATAGTGCGCAGTAATTCCTTTGAAGTATGCTTTTTGTGGTCACGCAGAATATCTTCCATGCTATCGCCGTGTGTGCCGATAATAAGGTGCACATGATTTGTCATCAGGCACCATGCATATATTTCCAATCCCTTCTGCTCGATGCAATGTTCGAGGCTTTTTATTAGCACATCCTTGTAAGCAGTTTTAGTGAACAGGTCTATCCAGTTCACGACGGTATAGGTGACGAAGTAAAGTTTTTCCTGGTCGTGGAATTTGTATTTTCTGCTCATGGTTTAAAATTAGGTTTTATAGCGTTTATTAAACGGCCCCGCGCGCATAGCACAGGTATGTTCTTCGCAGGCGCCGCCCTACATACCAACATAGCCGGCGCAAGTATGTCGCCTAGCCCTTGGGTATAGCCTACTTGTGCCTGGAGCGTGGCCAAAAGCCCAGCGGAGATTCCATAGCTCAACTTCAGCCCGCGCGTCTGGCACAAGTATGCCCTGCACAGTGTCCGCCCTACATACTTGCGCTGGCTATGTTTATATTCCTTGTGTGTCAGCTCGCTTTATTTACGTCCCGCATCCGCACCACCCAAAGCCGGCGCAAGTATGTCGCCTAGCCCTTGGGTATAGCCTACTTGTGCCTGGAGCGTGGCCAAAAGCCCGGCACTGCTTCCATAGCCCAACTTCAGCCCCGCGCGTCTGGCACAAGTATGCCCTGCTCAGAGGCCGCCCTACATACTTGCGCCGGCTATGCTTATATTATTTGTGCGTCAGCTCGTTTTATTTACGTCCCGCATCCGCACCACCCAAGCCGGCGCAAGTATGTCGCCTAGCCCTTGGGTATAGCCTACTTGTGCCTGAAGCATGGCCAAAAGCCCGGCACTGCTTCCATAGCTCAACTCTCGCTCCGCGCGTCTGGCACAAGTATGCCCTGCACAGAGCTCGCCCTACATACTTGCGCCGGCTATGCTTATATTATTTATGCGTCAACCCGCTTTTATTTACCCCAAAGCCGGCGCAAGTATGTCGCCTAGCCCTTGGGTATAGCCTACTTGTGCCCGGAGCGTGGCCAAAAAGCCCGGCACTGATTCCATAGCTCAACTTCAGCCCCGCGCGTCTGGCACAAGTATGCCCTGCACAGAGGCCGCCCTACATACTTGCGCCGGCTAGGCTTATATTATTTGTGTATCAGCCCGCTTTTATTTACATCCCGCATCCGCACCACCGACAGCACGATCATCCATAACAGAAACACCCCGATATTGATGCGCTCATACAAGCCGATATAAGGCGTGGGCCCGTTCACCGATACCTTCGGTGCATCGATAAAAGTGAGCGTGCCGAAAACGAGCAGCACCGCCAGTGTAAGGAACGAATAGATACGGAAGCCCCTGCCCAATGCCAGCGCCACGACGATGAGCGCGGCGAAGTAGATGACCTCCGTAACGGCGCCCAGCGCCAGGTGCATGGTATCCGAAAAAGTGCCGCCGCCTGCTGCCAGCGCCTCGCGCAGGTGCATGGGTGCGAAAGGCCAGAAGATACCGAGGACACTATAGGCCACCAGCAGTGCGCCCGCGATCTTCAGCCTGCGGTTGCCGCCCGCATATTTATAGATACCCGCCGAAAAGAGTAAAGTAAGCAAGGTGAAAGGCGTGCACAGTACGATCCATAGCATGCGCGTAGGTGCATTCACGGCCGATAGCTCGCTCACCGTTTGCGACATGGAGTTGTACTCCGGCCACTGAGTAGGTACTATGATGTTGATAGCTATGTAGAGCAGCGATGAGGCGATGCCGCAGATCATCAGGATATTATTTACCAGCTTCTTTGGTATCAGCGAAGCGCCGGCAATGCCGCCCGGCAACACAGGCAGGCCCCACATGGCATGCAGCCACACCACCTCCTGTATGATAGCGATCTCCACCCAAAACCATATGGCCAGTCCGCCGATGGACAGCCAGGCCCAGAGCCATGCATGGGTCCAACGCCGCAGCACGGCGACGAAGGCGATGCCTGTAAGTATGCCCATAGCGAAGAGGATAGTGCCCGGTATCAGAAAATCGGCAAAGGCGCCCTGCACCAGGCTCACAGGCATCTGCATTAGGCTGCCGTCGGGCTTCGCTACCAGCATGCCGCCGCCTGCCAGGCAGCCCGCGGCCTCGTATCCTAAAACGATGAGCAGCACCACACGCTGCCACAGCGGCTGAAGGGCGCAGCCCTTCAGCCGCTGCTTAAAACCGGGAAGTGTTATTGTTGACATACAAATCAGGTTTAGGATGGTGAAGCTATCTCAATGCCGGAGCGGCGGAAATGACTTGCATCAGGGTTTATTGTGATATTAGTTAGTCTTGTGTGCCCGATGCCCGATTCGGGCATATCCTCCTTCGCTGAAAAAGCTTCGGCGGATGAAAAAAATAAAATCGGGCATTTTTTTTATCAGTTTGTTGATAGTCATGTATTTGTGATTTTCAGGCATGCCCGAATCGTGCCCGATTTATGCCCTATTGTCGGGCATTTGTCTCGTCCTGTCTCGTCCTGATTTTGGTTGACAGTTTAGGTTAGATAATCCTGTCTGAAGTTGACAGTTTAAAATTAATCAAAATCCCTATCACTGAAAACTATAACCTTGCTCGCTTTGATCCGGACATGCATAGGCTCTTACTCTTTGCTTCCTCGACTTCCATCTTGCGGGTACCGGACCCTGCTGCCGGTGCGCCTGCTCAGGTGTCATGTAGTTGATACTTGTATGTGGCCTGATGGTATTGTAAACCCTTATCGCATGGTTGACTGCGGTCAATGCCAGTTGATAATTGTCGAACTTACTATTAAGGCCCAATTCAGTTTTCAGTATCCCGTTCACTCTCTCTGCCAATGCGTTTTCATAAGGGTCTCCTTTTTCGGTCATGCTGATAGCTATCTGTCCTTTATTAAGCTTGCTGATGTAGTC
>JAFDXN010000026.1 GCA_018267915.1 Bacteroidota bacterium
CAGGCGTATATATTAAAAGAGTCAAAATAGAAATATTTATTCCATTTTAGGAAATTTTACATCACGGTCGCAACTGGAAGAAAAACCGCTTTTCTCGTCTTTACGCTTGATGTACTCAGAAGCTATGTCGGCCAGCCACTTTTCTGACTGGTTTTTGGCCGGAATGCGAGTAACCTTCACTGCCTTCGCCAGGGAGAGAACGGTGACGTTGGAAATGGACATGTCCAATGCAGCAATCAATTGATCGAACGGTAGGAATTTTCCGGTGATGATCAGCGAGCGCGGTACAGGCACGCCTCGATACTCTTGAGGTATGTAGCGACTTGGGTATTTTGGATGGAACTGCAATTGCAACTGCATGTCTTCCGCATCATAAACCATGTTGTCCACCACCATATCAGAGCCTGTATGGCTCGAAGAACTTCCCACAGAACATTTGTTGCATTTGATCTTCTTCATCCTGGAAGACAGATTGTCTGGAACGAACTGACTGCAATACAGCTTGGATGACTTCATCATAGACAAAGCAGGCCCAAAAATGCCTGATGTCTTGCAGTTACAAAAGCAGATTGGGGTTTTTCCTCCCGAACATTCTCCTGGTACAGAGGACAGCCGCATGACCGTTCCGTACTTCGTAGAGACTACGTAAATGTCATTGAACGAATCGAAAATTCGCTTGACCGACGCACTTTCTGCGACCGTCAGAAATGATGGAAAAATCGCATCAAAGTTCAGAAGGGAATCGAATGAAATATCTTCGTCTGGTGAATTGATGACAGATATAGTTGTACTCGATTGATTATCCAATAAACTCGCCATAGAATAAGCGTCGTTTGTGTGTGGTTCCGTGTTCAATTGCATCATCACGAGTGCCATGTCTATTGCAGACGAAAAACTACCGTGCCACTGAACGTTTTGCAGTACACCGCATGCAGCCAAACTCGGCAATTGGTTCATAACGTTGATGAATGTTCCATCAGAGTAGAACGAAAACGTCCGCAACCCATAAAACACGCAGCGACGCGTCTGTGTAATTTCCATACCATCGGCATCTCGTTTGCTCAAAACAGAGGGCTTGGGCATCATGGATTTCAGAACGCTAAAACACTGCTGGAGACTGAAAAGATGTGCATATAAAAATACCAGCGGGGAACGCGCATCGATTGTCCTTATGCGGTCATCCTCAAGAACCTGCTCCATGGTATACACCGCAATTGGATGCCACGCCGCTGATAGCAGCATTTGATGTGATACAGTCGGACACACAAAAACACAGTCGTTGTTGCCAAGAAAGCTCAGATTTGCCGGATCGAGTAAAGTGTGGGTTGTAGCACATTCAACAACAGAGGTCTCGTACTCTAACAATGCATCAATGAACTCCTCCACTAAAAAACAGCGAGACACTGAAATGCATTTCTTCAGGTCATAATTGCTGTATTGCATGCCTTCTCTGTTCGTCATGGTAGTCTGCTTGCCAGAAACAGGCTGGAAATCGTCTGCACTGCTGATAAATTCTTGTGTCAGAACCCTTGCTATCATGAGCTTGTCCGGTTCTTCGAATTCAATGCATGTCTGTTCGGCCAAAGCAGGCCAGCTGGTCTTGGATATGTTCGGTACCATGTATGCAATAGAATTTCTGGTAGCAGCACAAGTGGTTTTTCTGTATTCTGCGCTGTACTGACTATGCGAAAGATATCGCCCCAAATTAAGAACTATGCTGGTCTCCCAATGACCCACAAATCCAAAGAAAGAGTTTCTGAAATCAGAACGATACTGTTTCAGCTCATCAGAGACAGCGCAAATATCGTAAGATAGTCGCACTGGATCTGTTTTCAGTACAGACCTGTCCACTGCTGGTATCGTGTGCAATTTCCGCTGCACATTCGGAGACAGCTGATGGAGCATCAACATCCACAAGGCAGAGTCCAGAAACACTTCTGGAACAAACAGCAGCAAGTTGAATAGCATCATCTTTGGTATCTTGCTAACAGGCAACAGCGGCTCTGATGTAGATATGTGATAATTCAACGCGGCGGCGATAGAAAATGCGCGTCCTTCCAACCGCAATGCGCCACCACTGATCTCGTGTGTCAGCTTAAAAGTGTTGTTGATAGATGCAAAAGGCATGAGCAGATTGGCCCAACTGGAGTTGACCGCTCTATCCAACTGATACTCCAAATTAGGCACCAGTTCCATCAATCCAGCGGTCTTCAGTGCTTTGCTCAGATCCGCTACAGTCCTGACTGTTGCATACGACTTTTCGGAGACCTCGATCGCCCGACAATACTTTTTGTAAAACTCTCTACACCCATTGATATTCAGTTTTGCGCGGATGCTTTCATTTCCAGCGTTCTTCATCAGAATCATATTGAGTATTGACGATACGAAAGCCTTCTTGTTGATCGAGTGCTCCGAAGGACTGCATGTATATCTGAAAGAATCCCAGCGTATCATGGTCATATCAACCTCCACTGGAAGCTGCTCTTTGATTCCGACAGCAAAACACCACGCCCCGTACTCCACATACGGCAGAAAAAAAGGAAGCGTCTGATGCGCAGAAGTGACGGTTTTCTTATCCACATTCATGTACACAACATGACTCTTGCCCTGAGAGATCAAATCGGGGTTGAGGAAAAAATCGGTTTCCGATGTGGCTGCCAGTCGTCGTACGCTCGTGGCACGACACCCAAAGCGGCCATGCGTCGCAAACGGCGCGGACCAATGAGGCTCCAGTCCTCTGGGTGGGAACGGCGCTTTATCGCCCTTCAGAATCGCATGAACCGAAAACACCACGTAATAGACGGCAAAATCCTGAACAGTACTAGTCATGTATTCAGGGTCAAACTCGTTGATATCAAGCATTTTGATGGCTGTATAGGCCTCTTCCATCGAAACTACAGGCCATTGCTTCTTCAATAACTTATCCATCGAAAAATATCTCACGAATTCATCAAGCTACATACAATGTTTCTGGCTGTGTTTTATTTTCATATAACATAAAAAGAAAGCGTCCTAAAAAGGTATATTTCCTTTTTTGTAACTTCCTAAAAAGGAAATACTTGTAAAACCGCGAAAACATAGACATTCTTTTAACGAAAATTATACATTGCCTTATATGGAAATGTTTCACAGAACACATCGCAATATAAAAACCGCACCTTCCGCTGCAATATCGAACCCGTCATGGGAAAGAAGAAGCAGGACATTGAATTTGTCATGTACGACAAGGCGTTTTGGATGATGCATCGCAATTTCAGCTGCAAAGGCAAGGCCCGCCGATTAACTCCTGCTCAGCACAAGAAAATCAGCGACGCCTTGACGCAGGACATCGCCATGCTGATGGGTGTGCAAGCCAAGCTGGACGAACACAAAGACAAGTTGTTCTTTAACGGCGACAAGAATCTGTGTGTCAGGAAGGATGCTAACGCAACAGCCGCCGACGGAAAGAATCCCATAGACGAAATCCTCATGAAGTTCAGCAAGTTCAAGAACGGCTATCGAAGTACACAAAGCGAAGACACCTCGATGTTGGTGGAGTACAAGATTGTCGAGCGTGATGAATGAATTTTGGTAAATGTAATGGATAAAACAACGAAAGAGAAAACGCTGTAGAATTGAAATCTAGAAAACGTAAAATACTCACTAAAAATCCGAACTCTATCATCATCATGATACTATTCAACAACAACCTGTTTTTGGGGTGGTATGAGCAATTCGCCATCTAAGAAAGTGTCTAGACGTCCTGTTATCCGTCGGACTCCTGGATCAGCGGACAACCGCGGTGCGATATTCACGGCATACGAGGGACCTTCAAACCCTCTTCTCGATGCGCCTGACGTTGCGGCCGTCGAGGCGGCTTCGTTGTTGAGCGAAAAAGATCCGCGAGAAAGCGAACAGCCGTCGGCATGGGCCACGGTCTTCAGCGGAAACACCGCGGTATTGCTAGCTCTGTTTTTGATTGTTATCCCAGCGGCAGTTGCTGGTGGGATGTTCATGTACAGTTTATATGATTCTAGTGGAATCCAGTCTACTCAAAACGACAGAATAGACGCGCTGCGGTTATTGTTGGCGGAGGACGAAGCACTGATCGCGCTTTACAAAAATCTTTCGAAACAGGAGAACAACATCACCTGTGCGAACTGTACTGAAAATGGGCTTGTTGTGACTAATTTGCGGGTGAGGTATCAATTGACGGCACTCACACTCGTTACAAACAACCTGACAGAAATAGTCAATGGTTCTTCCGTGGACATTCTCGCATTGCTGCAGAGTCTTGGAGTGAACATCACGGACTTACAGGCGTTGGTCGATAACATATCTTGTGGATCGAATGTGAGTGTTGGATTCTTCGGAGCATGGAACGTTTCACAAGACTATTACACAGGAGACATGGTCACAGACAACAACACGTTGTGGCTGGCTGTGCAAAACAACACTGGCAGCGCACCGAGCAATTCCAGCAGCGATTGGGTCTCGTTGACAAACCAGGGTCCGGACGGCCCGCAGGGTGACCCCGGAGCACAAGGAGTGACTGGTGCTGATGGAGGTTACGGCGCGTCTAATTGGTCGTCTCTAGTGGATTACAACGACACGGCAATCGTCCAGTACGGAGGATATGCATGGGTTGCTGTAGCCGCAAACACCGGCGTCACTCCTGGATCAGATTTTAATGTGTGGAGTTTGCTTACTAGCCAATGCGGTAATACAGGCAATACGGGCCTGACTGGCGCAACTGGCGCAACTGGCGACTCGGTATTGGTAGCAGGAGGCATATGGGATGATACTACTCCTTATCAGAATCTGACCATAGTGTCGTACCTGAATATGACGTTCATATCGGTCGTTCCCAATACCAACGTCACCCCCGGTACAGACAATAACACATGGCTCGATTTTACCCGTTTTTGCGGCGCAACTGGAGGGACAGGAAGTGTTGGCAATACTGGAAATACGGGCATATCGGGCGCTGATGGACGAAGCGCATACTCTGGGATAGCCAGTTACGTTGCCGGTGATGTAGTAACGTACCTCAACAAAACCTACATAGCCGTTAACTCCAGCACGGGTGTTGCTCCAGATAGCGACGTGAATTTTTGGGGAATTCTTACCAGTTCTGGAGATGGCACAGGACCGACGGGCCCCACGGGCAACACTGGTACAGCAGGTGCTTTTGGTCTCACTGGGGAGGATGCATCCACACCTTATGGAACATGGAATTCCAGCGCCACCTACCCGGAAAGAGCCGTCGTGTTTTATGCCCCAACTAATTTCACATACTTTGCTATGCAATCCAATAGCAATCAAGACCCGTCCAGTACCTCTGGATATTGGAGTCCTCTTACATCCGTAGGGAACACGGGCGTGACTGGCACAGGAGGTGGAACAGGCAGTACAGGCGCAACTGGTAATACGGGTTTTGGTTTCGTTGCTGCCGGTGTATGGAACGGTAGTTTGGTTTATGACACCTATTACGTTGTCACATATTTGGGAGAACTGTTCATAAGCACCAAAGATGGAAACACCAACGAGACACCTGGAGTGTCTACTAATTGGACGAAATACGTTGCAAAAGGCAGTACCGGTAATACGGGCAATACAGGCAACACTGGCGTAACTGGAGCAAGTTACACTTTCAGTGGTGCTTGGAATGTGAGCGAGCCGTATGTTGAAGGCGCCTTCGTAGGATATTCTGGAGCAGTGTACATTGCTCTGCAAAACAACACTGGTATAGTTCCTTTTGGAAATGATACATACTGGGAGCAATTGGGGGCGCCAGGGACGACGGGCAGCACTGGCGCGACAGGCAATACGGGCGATTCTGGAATTAGTTACACAACTACCAGCTTCACACAACCGGCTGTAAACACAAATGTTACCGTGAACGTTACTTTTGTTTCAGTGCAGATTGGCCGAAAAATTGCCATAGGAGGTGCGGGATACTACTCTGTAATGGACATCAATGGTCTCCAACTTACAGTGCAGTACACATCATCCTCGCAAATATCCTTGAGTCCTGGTAGTTCCATTACAAGCAACAGAGCTGTGGCCCCTCTGTATATTGCAAATGTGGGTCAGAATGCGGCCAATGGCAGCACGGGCAATACTGGCTCGACTGGCGCGACGGGCGCAGTAGGCAGTTTGGGCAACACGGGCAATACGGGTAATACCGGTGTGGGATTCACGGGCGCGACGGGCGCGACGGGCAACACAGGCGGAACAGGCGCGTTAGGCAATACAGGCAACACGGGCAATACGGGTGCTTCAGGAAGCGTTATCAATGGAACGACGGGCAGTACCGGCGCGCAGGGGAATACGGGCAACACGGGCAATGTAGGAGCAGTAGGAGTGGGTGTGACGGGCCCGACTGGCAATACGGGCAGCACGGGTAGTACAGGAAATTCTGGAAACTTCACCGTTCAACCAAACGGTTTCCACGTCAGCATATGTCCTGCATGCACCACGGTTGGAAATGGATGTACATTTTTGGTGGGTGGCGGCACGCTGATTACTGCATTTACCTATACACAGGTGGTTGGCATTGGTGGAGCGCGAGCTCGGTGCGGTAATTACACCACAACAGGCGCCCAGGAAAACACAATTCCTTGCTCGGCATATGATTTCTTTACATCATCTAGCTCTTTTGTGGTGACCAATGGATCATTTGGTTTGATAAATGGATACCAAGCCGGCGGTAGTCCATGGACAGTTCTGAATCAGACCTGCAGTAATGATGGTACCAATACGCTACAAACAGCAGCTACACCATCTTTTGGAGGTAGAGCCATAATACTTACACAAGGCTATTGGTTCATTGCATATTCGATTCAGCTGTTGATTTGCAGGACGGCGCCTACAATGGCAGCGTCAATTTTGATATCGCTGACCAGTAACATCTCCAGCGCTACTATCAATACCATCTATGCTACGGAAGCTGTCTATATAGGCAGTGGAGACATCTACACTGCCTTTGCAGGCGGAGAGTTTTACTATATCTCATCGCCAACACAATTCACTCCGACCATATCGGCTGTGAGTGATGGATTCTATTGTGTCGGAACAGGAACCACTGGCGTTCTTTCGGGCACTCTGGCTGCTGTGCAATTGGCTTGAGAATGATTTGTATTAAAACTTTCAATGAAATGAATAGAAATCATGTTATTTATTTTGCAATCGAACTCTCAACTCAGATCAATACCGTTTTCCATATTGTTCAACATAGTACAGAGGATGTTTGCTGTAGATTCCATTCCAAAACATGAACAGCGATTGGAGATGCTGCTACGCGTCATAATAACATCGCCTTTGACGTAGCAGTTGAATGTCAAGTAGATTCCAAAGTCTCCATACAGGAAGCGATCTTCTGGATCGGTGTATTTCATCCAAGCAGCATTCCATGCGTCCTTGGAAATGCTGGTTTTTCCTGGAGCTATGTTTTTCAACATTCTATCTGCCATCTGATCGCGGGAACTGAAACATGTGGTTCCAGGATCAAAATTCTTACAATAGGCGTCACATGTGCGTACTGTACATGAAACGCAAACGACTAAAATCACGAACAAAAACCACATTTTCCGAGATTATCGCCACAGTTCAATAGACTGAACGTCGGAGTTTAGCTCACAGACAAAATATGTCTGCTTTTTGTAAAACAACAGACAAAACTCTAAACATATTGTATTTATAGTTATATATTAGATGTTCGATCGTATTGACACGTTATGCATCGTTCTTTGGTCGGAATCAGGAGATTGTTGTGGTTGTTGTTGTTGCTTCTAGTAGTTTTTGGAGTTACAACATCGGGATTTTTGTGGTATGCTTACTTTTCGTCGGGAGGTATCACTGCACAACAGGACCACGATATCGATGACTTACGTAATCTCACTACGGTGTTGGAGAATGAAGTGAAAAAACTCGAGAATGAAACACTACCTCCGAGCCTTCCGTGTATTGTTTGCGTCGATAACACGGCTTATGTGCTGAATGTAACAGTAGAAAACAACACAGTTACCAACACGATAGTGGTTCAAAACGTGTTTATATACAACGGAAGTCATTATGTAGACGTTAATGCAACTATACAGAACGATCGGAACCTGTTACTGGCCATACAAAATCAGTTGGACTCTATAACATGTTCCTGCAGCATCAATCCTCTCCCTTCCGTTCAAGTTTGGAACGATTCGACGGTCTATTCCAATTTTAGTTTTGTAATGTTCGACGGATCTGTATACGTGTCTTCCGAAACCACGTATAACAATACACCAGGCACAAATAGCAGTGCCTGGGTGGATTACGCGAAAAAAGGCCTTACCGGGCCCGACGGCCCAACTGGACCTGACGGTGTTGCAGGAAGTTTTTTCTTTCAGTTTCTAGGGCCGTGGTCCAACGTCACTACGTACGACCCTAAGAAGATTGTATCTTTTCAGAACCAGTTGTACATTTCTGTCTTTACGAGCTTGAATCAAGACCCTTCTGTCAATGTAAGCGCCTGGGCCGTTTATGCGTATGAAGGTGGGACTGGCGCGACTGGTAATACAGGACAAACGGGCCCTGCTGGAACGTTGAATCTTACGTCCAGCGGCAATTGGTCCAACAGCAGCAGCTATGTGTTTCCGAATGTGGTATTTTTCCAAGGATCTTACTATATGGCCGGAGGGAATGTTACCGGAATAGACCCTTCTTCTGGACCTCCAACGTGGTATCTCATCAGCGCTATCGGTGTTGATGGAGCGACTGGTAATACGGGGGCCAGTGGACCAACGGGAACATTTCAGATCTCGTGTGTGGGATCTTGGGATAACGTAACTGCATACAATGAATTAGATTGTACATCGCACAACTTCATTCTATGGTTGGCTGTTCAATCTAATACCAACGTAGTCCCTGGAAGCGATTATTCGTATTGGGGTCCGTTGCAGATCTCTGGTGCCGATGGTAATACGGGCAATACGGGCAACACGGGCAATACGGGCAACACAGGCAATACGGGTGCCCTGTGGGATTTTACTACCACCGTATGGTCGCCTGCTATAACCTACTCTGCTACGGATGTAGTTACTTCTGGTCAGCTTCAGTGGTATTCCACTCAATCATCCAACACGAATAACACTCCTGCTGTTGGAAGCACATTTTGGTTTCCCATGTCTCAGGCCGGAGCCGTGGTCAATGGTCAAACGGGTAACACAGGAAACAGCGGACCCACTGGAGCTGTCAACATTAACTTGATTCCGCAAACCGGATGGATCTTTTCTGTTTCATACGCCAACAATACGATCGTGAGATACAGCGGAGAGGATTACATTAGCATCCAACCTAACTCTAACCAAGAACCAGACATTAGCCCTGCATACTGGATTAAATACGTCAGTTTGGGAGCGGATGGTAACACAGGAAATACGGGTCTCACTGGCGCTACTGGAAGCTTTTTCAATCTGGCTACAAATTGGAACGTTACTGTTCCATACGTCGAGGGTGATGTTGTTCAGTACAACGGTCAGATATACGTGGCTATATTGAATAATACGGGGGTCGTACCAGATAGCGATCCCAACACATGGGCAGCTCTAAGTTCTGTGGGAAGCACTGGAAATACTGGTGCAACAGGACCGTCTGGTGACACATCGTTCTGTGTTACGAGCGCGCCATTCACTCAACCGAATGTCAATATTGCTGTAACAGTGACGTCTAATTGTTTCTGGGCCGTGGAAAATCAACAGGTATTGGTCGTTGGGTACGGATACTACACCGTGGTTATAGGCAGTTTGTCTTGCACATCATCATGTCAGTTCGATCTAGCATACGACAGCTCCAATGACATTTTTACGCTACCTGGATCCACCGTACCTGCAGGATCCGTTTTATATCCTACCGATGCTCCTATTGACGGAACAGACGGCTCGGTGGGTAATACGGGCGCGACGGGCGCGACGGGGCAGTCTGGCAATACAGGCAACACAGGAAATACAGGTAGCGATGGTGTGAGTGTCGTAGGCGCTACGGGCGCGACGGGCGCAGTAGGAAATTCAGGCAATACGGGTGGAACGGGTAATACTGGTAATACAGGCAACCCCGGAGCGAACATCACGGGTTTCACTGGCGCGCAGGGCAACACTGGCAATACGGGCAATACGGGCAACTCGGGCAACACAGGCAATACGGGTGTGGGTAATACCGGCACGAAAGGAATGACCGGAAATACTGGTAATGCAGGAACGATTACATATTACGGAGGCCGTTTCACCATATGTGCTTCTTTTGCTACAGATGCTGTTACAAACGCATTTGCATCGGAAACCATACCCACATTCGGGGGAGCTGGAACTCGTATATGGTTCATACAACAGAATGTCAATACTCCGACTCCAATTGGAAGTCCCTATGGTTACAGTATGGATTTCAGTAACAGAGGTGCTACGATATACAATGTCACAACAGCGACATTTAATAACTCGGTACCGACGTTATCGTTCTGTTTAAACAACACAGCTTATCCAGCTTCGGGCAATAGTTCTACGCAAGTGTTGACGGTAATTAATGGAAGCTGCTGTACTGGAGTATACAATGGAGTGTTGAACCAATTTGGAAATGTTCCGTATCACAACAGCCCCAACGCCCTGAATTACATTGCTCAGCCAGATTTTGAAGGGTCTGCGTTCACGAAAACGTGGACCATATCTTCTTTCAGTATATCCTACTTTATATTCAACAACAACACAGCAACGTCTGCTGGAAGAATTCTGAGAGTCGCTTTTGGTCCTGGAGGATTTCAGAGCAATACTAATCCTCCTAGTTACATGGCTATACAATACAGTGCTTTAATTGGGCCTTACAACGGAATCAAGACATTCAGAATGGCCGATGTTATACAATGGAGCAAGCGTTACACGGATACCTTCGATTGGGCCACTTACAAGTTCAAGACCGTCGCAGAAGGACCATCAGGACCACCGACAAACCTTATGTACTGGACCTTTATCTTACAGAATGTGCAAGGTGTGCCTCTTGCATTGCCTGGAAATGCTGCTTTATATCCCACAGGAGGGTATGTTTCCCAGTTGGAGATCAGACGGTTTTAAAACGTACAACCCCGTCTAAATGCAGTTGATGTTCTGTAAAAAAAGTGTACTAAAATAATAAATCGATAAGAACAGTTCAAATATTTTATTAATTTTCTTACTCTACATGAGTCTGAAAGCATTGAAACTTCCTCCAGTCACATACGAACGTAACGAATTACTGGGTCCGACAGTAGGACAGTAGAAACCATCATCAACGATCACCAAGTTCAGAGTGACTAATGATGCGGCTGGAATATTACCAGGCATGGTAGATATTTTAAACGTAGAAACAGTTCCATCGTTGGGAACCGCGCCTACGGTACTTGTCCTCATGATATTTTCATAGGTCGGTATGAACTGATTATTTCCAGACCCTGTGTAGTTCAGCTGAAGGTAGAACAATGCTTGAGATGAGGAAGTGGATCCAGTTCTGCAGAGAGTGATTTGCAGAGTGGCCGAAAAAGTCCATATTCCCGGATAAATGTACAGTCCTCGGTTGCCGTAGTCTGGAGAAGTTTGTACATTAAAAGCGCCCTGAAGATTGACGGCCGCGGCTGCACATGACTTGTAGTAATAGAAGACATTGCCTACAGCATTTAAAAATCTAAGAACGTTTGGAGATCCAACTACAGTGTAAATGTCTGTATCAGGAACAGTTTGTTGATCATATCGCGGACAAATACCAGAAACTCCAGATGCATTACCGCAAAAACCAGTAGTGGTATTAAACACGGTAACAACGTAAACAATGGATTTCACTGATCCTCCAATCACGTTATTGCACGAAACATCTCTGCATTGCTGACAAATAGTACCGATTACCAATCCATTAGTGACGTTCAGCGTTGCTCCGGGCCCTGTAGGTCCTGTGTTGCCCGTACTGCCAGTACTACCCACACCTGTATTGCCCGTGTTGCCCGTGTTGCCCGTATTGCCCGTGTTGCCCGTATTTCCTACTGCGCCTGCTGCGCCGGTTATGCTCGCGCCAGTGCTGCCACTATTGCCCGTATTGCCCGTATTGCCGGTATTGCCCGTGTTGCCCGTATTTCCGACCGCGCCAGATGTGCCATTGATGATTGTTCCTGTGTTGCCCGTGTTGCCCGTGTTGCCCGTGTTGCCCGTATTTCCTGTGTTTCCTACCGCACCCGCTGCACCCACTGCACCGGCAGTTCCATCGGTTGCATTTTGAGACAATCCAACAGGAAACACGATTTTTCCAGCCAAAACATTACTGCCTATAGAAGCCACGAGATCCGTAGAGTTCACCGCAACTAACGTGAGCTGAAGACCAGAAACAGCCTGTACTCTGTAAATTCCTCCGGAGACAACCAGTGCCAGCTGTCCCACAATGACGTTAACATCTGTAACATTCACCGTAAACGGGCTTCCGACAGAAGGCTGAGTATAATTTGTTGTTGTATACTCGATTCCACTATCGCCCGTTGCGCCCGTTGCTCCAGTTGCGCCAGGTATCCCAGATCCGCTGAGTTCTGTCCATGCAGAAACGTTGGTTCCAGGCTGTTGGTTGAAATTCGCCGACACAGCAGACCATATGGTATTGTTGAACGATACGAGATTAAATTGATCGTAAAAAGTACTGTTGGACCAAACACCATTGAATGTGGGAGTTCCTCCCGTCGCGCCCGTATTACCCTGTGCGCCGGTTATACCATTTGCACCCACTTGTGCATACAAAGTCCAATTACTGGAAACTCCAGGTGTTTGGTTCGTGTTGCCGTTGATCGAACTCAGATACATAGATCCAAGATAGGTAACTACAGAATATTGAGCATACACGCCAGCAGAAGACCATGTTGCATTCAGCAGTATAGAATCGCCGGTATTACCTGTATTGCCTGTATTGCCCGTCGAGCCCGTATTGCCAGTTCCACCCTGTGGGCCAACACCATTCATACGATACCACGCCGATGTGTTTACGCTGGGCGTTTGGTTGGTATTTGCCAGTTGAGCAATATAGCTGACGTTCAGGTAATTGACGACGGAATAAAGTGGGTAAGGTACGGCACTGCTCCACACTCCCATCGGTATACTTGCGTTAGCGCCAGTTGCTCCCGTGTTGCCTGTGTTGCCAGTCCCACCACCGGCGCCCTGATTGCCCGCTGGACCGCCGGTGTAAGTCTCCATGAACCAAACGCTGTTGTTGGAACCAGGTGCGATGTTGAGATTGGGTAACAGAGCCTTCCATACTGAATTGTTGTACGTCAGTAGTGCGGTGTCCAGATAGGATACGGACGAGCTCCAGGCTCCGGCTCCGTATAGACCGGGGTTTCCGGTGTTCCCATCAGCGCCAGACGCCCCCGTAGCGCCTGTAGCGCCGCATTCTGGTGGTTGAGCTTGCCATACAGTATTATTTGTGCCAGGAGTGACGTTGTTCTGTGGACCTGTAAGAGAGAGCCATATAACATTGCCGTACGCTACAATACTACCATCGTCATACGTTTGTACGTCACTCCAATTCCCCTGCCACAAACCATCACTTGTTCCTGTCGCTCCCGTCGGTCCTACGGGGCCGCTTTGACCTGTATTTCCACAGTCGGCACTCACTTTCGTCCATGCAGTCGCATTAACTCCGGGTTGCTGGTCCACGTTATCCATTTCTGATAACCAAGTTCCGTTGGCATGGCTAACTAAATCGTACTTGACGTACGTCGTAACGTTATTCCACGCACCAGCACCAATCGCGCCAGTACTGCCTGTATTGCCAGTTTGTCCTTGATTGCCCGTATTTCCTACAGCACCAACACCAGAAAGCAGCATCCAGTTGTTGGGGGACGATCCAGGCACGCTGTTGCTGTTGTTATACAACGAAACATAGTACAGACCGCCGTCTTGTACAATATCTCCAGGGACGTACACGGTGGAATTGGACCAAATTCCAAGGTATGTGTAACTTGATACAGGAGTACAGTTCTTTCCTTCTGCTTGTGCAGTTAAATTCTGCACTTGCAACTCCAGACCCTCGATCACCTCCACGAGATCCTCATTGGGATCCACCGCAGTTACAATGATAGTTTCTGATTCAGTGTATGTACTTGTTACGGTTACGTTAACATACATATCATCCGCAGTGAGCGTCCTGTTGTTGTCCGTACAATTGACACATGTCGGAGTGGTTATGTTTGCCAACCTGGCCAGAAGCATCAGTATTGCTTCTGTCAATTGCTCCTCTCTCACCTGCAGTGCATCCAATGCACGATTCTGTGACGGTTCGATTCCATTGTAATTGAACTGTTCGTAGAAGTAGGTGGATCCACTTGCAAGAATGTATCCAGAAAGGCAGAAAAGCAATATAACGACAAGAATGGACAGAATGGACTGAAACAGCTTTCTGCGGGTGTTGCTACTGACCCTCATACTCGTATCCATCGTCACACAGAACCTCTGTGTCTCTTTTTGATAATGACATACAAACAAATCATAGCGATAATTCTTTTTATTTCATGGTTGTAAAGATCCTAATCAATCGTCTCGTTTGCCACAGATGTTAGGGCATTGTCTGCTCAAGAGACAACTTCTTGCCATTCATCGCTGTTAATACTTCCAAGTGCATCGAACTTGCAAAACAGCTGCAGCGATTTAGCATGTACGGAATGTTGAACGTCGTACCATCATCTGTACAATATTTCACGATTTTTTCTGCATTGTTGCCGTATTTCAGCACGTCAGCGTCAGATCCGTACAATTGAAAAACACGATTCCATTGCTCTAGCGTACACTCCGTTTCGCTAGTTCCATCGGAGCATACATGCATGAAAAGACTGATAATACTGGCACGTGTAGGATAGGACGCAAATTGTATTTTTGGTTCAGGACAGGCCGTATACACAACGCCCATCATTGTCAAAAAAAGAAAGATGTGAATTACACCCATTGTTTTCTGGTGCTTCAAATCAACCAAAAAGAAAAGCCGTACAGATTGTTTGTTTTCTTTTGTTTGCATTTTTGATTTTTAGTAATAAAGAAATTTTATGTATTCTCTATCCAACACAACAAAAACACCAGTAAAATTTACATGTCGAGTAAAAACGGTCGCGGTCTCTACTTGGCCAACATACCATTCAACTGGTTCTGGTAGAGCATTTGCAACACACCCATCTCAGCGGACGTGGGGAAACAATTGCAAGAACCGATGACATTGTTCCTGGTCAGCTGAGTTCCAGGTCCGATACACGGCTTGATGAGATCCTTTCCGCCGTCGTAGTTTTGCTGCCACTGTGATGGCATGTACAGCATGTACTGCGTCAGGAAGTCGGCCTGGTAGGACTTTGTGGAACTGGCGCCAGAAGACGAGAACTTGATCAGAATCGTGGCCATCTCTTCTCGTGTCTCAATCGGCGGATTCGGTTCCGACGGATCAGGACAGCGAGGGTCTGCCATGGAAACCACGACCACCAGCAAAAGGCACACCAGAATCATAGTGTTCATCATTTGAAATCGGGAAGGGTTGTACGATCTTTTGATTTCCAATAAAAACCGAACAATGGGCTGGATAAAAATTATAGAATTTTGTTTTTATTTTTCACGTAAAACGTCATACGCGACCAACGCTGATGATCAATACAAAAGTCCGCCATCATCCACAGGATCGTTCCTCAGCACCAATTCAAAATTCGTGGATTTCAATGTACTTTCCACACACAGCACTGTATCCACTATGCTATAACAATTACAAAACGCAGTTGGATGCATTGTCATGACCAACTCCAGATACTGAATCAGCGTCCGACCTTCCACATCAGCCTTGTTGTAGTGCCATTCCTTCTTCGTAAAAAATCGCATAGCACTATCTGTGAATAAAACACCCTTCACATGACTGAGTTCGTTGCTGCCTCCAACGATTGTCGAGTAGTTGTTGTATCCGAATTCCGGAACCGAATCAGGAACGATCAATGCTCCTTCTTCTGTTACGGCCTCCACCACCGGAAAATTCTGATACCATGGCTTGCATCTTGTTCCGTTGGACATTTCCATCCAATCCAAGATGGTCAGCGGGAACATGTAATTATGGAACGCTATGTGTCTGACATTACCCACAATCATCTTGGTAACACCCAACGCCCCGATGAGCAATACAGACGCGTCGTACAGAACGTCCGATTCGAACCGTTGAAGATCTGGCGAGTCTTTCGTATTGCACAGACACACGATCATTCGTGCGACAGGTACTGATTTCTCCGTAGTTGTCACAGTGATTTTCACGTAATAACCTGGTACAATGCGCCCACGTTCGTCCAAAAGCTGCACTCGTACAAAACGACGAGCCGTAAAATCCATGGGAAAATCCTTCTGGCAATTGAATCCAAACATACGCCCAGAAAAGGTGAATCTCGTCTGAAAAATGTTACTAGCCGACCTGGTCGTATGGTAACTGCTCGTCGCCATGGTGTAGTTAGTGTCGAAATCCAACATGGTTCTGACCTGTCTGTATGGAAACAGTAATGGATTCCAAACTTCACGGTCCGCCATTTTTTAGGTATTTTAGGATGATGCTAAAACTTTCTTACGTTACGGAAACACCATTGTATCAAAATACTACACCGCTATAAATAATCATTCCAGTTTCGTGTATTTCCTTTTGTAGAAATTTTTCCTATTTTGGAATAACGCATCATACTTAAACATTTTGTTTTACGGTATTTTGCTACATACAATCCGTGATGGATACTGGAAAAACCGTATTACAGCAGGCAGTATACACCAACATTCATTTTTCGTCCAGCAACAAACTCAACCCGGAAGGGCCTGCGTTTTGCATACTGCATAAAGGTGATGGATTCGACTACGTAATCAACAGAATGATGGATGTAATGAGCAAGTGCGGCATTCTACGGCTGGTGTATCAATTCGTTGCCAGGGACGATTTGATCGTCTACAGTTTGATGACCAAGAGATTGCAGATGGAGTACACCATTGTATGTCACGACGATACAACTGCGCTGGAACAACTGGGAATGGTCTGTTTTTCATCCGTGATCCATTCTATTATGCGGGCGTCCAACCCAGAAATGACGGACCAGGCCATCGTGCGTTTGTCGGAAATTGCACAATCACCGTCGGCGATCGCCCTGTGGTTTGATTCTAGTCGCATTTCGGAGTATCTGATCCACTTGCAGTATGTTAGAGAACTGCAAGAGTGTGAGAAAATTTGCGTTTTTTATCGACTTTGTGGCGCTGTTTTTTCGTCTGCTGCTGCATCTGGCGGAGAGCATTTCTCTACAGAGGCTCTGCGGGCATGGCTGACTTGCGAATGCAGTTGCTTTCCGCATATAGTACGTTCTGCCATAACGACATACATGGGCGGAAAGGCGCTGGAATTCCCCAAGTACAGAACGATCCTGATGACAGAAGGACGCACAGGTGATTTTGACCTGTCGTCCTTTAGACCATCCAGATACGCAGACACTCTGATGCTGTCGCATATACAATTCAACGTTATGGATTTCCACCGCATGTGCAGGACCAAGTTCTGTTCTGTTCCTGTGTACATCAGCGCATTTAATATCCGCGTGTCTAGAGAGCAGTGTTGGTCGTGTAGCGCTCGTATATTGAAATTCAAAGCATTCATTGCAACTGGAAGTAGTTTAGAAGAAGCACAGTTTCTTGCAGCTCAGAAGTTGCGCAACTATCTAGAGACTGTAGAGCCTGTGTATGGTGGGTAACAGCAATAAACGGGTGTATTAGAACAAATATTTATATACAAAATCTATCTGTCACCATTGGCGAGGAATTGTATAGGGGTACTCGTGTATGACACCGACGAACTTTTTGACCGATTTTTTCCGCCCTATCAAGTCCTCTTTCCAAAAAAGGAAATTTTTTTGGTACTTGGTCACCTGTTTC
>JAFDXN010000027.1 GCA_018267915.1 Bacteroidota bacterium
CGCAGGGCACTAATCACCCCGTCTCGCTCTTTTTATTGGAAACTCATCTGTTTGAGCGATCCACCCCTCTTTGGAAAAAAGAGGGGAACTTTGGCTCAGGGTGACAACCAAGACGAGTGCGAGAGCGGAGCGCGAAAGAGCGCTTTGTTTAGTTTCATTTAGTTTAAGGTGACATAGGTTATAGTTTAAAATATCAAATTCGGGACAAAGGTACGATGGTGATAAAATGCGATGCAAATAAGGATATCCACATTCTTGTTGCTTTGATCTGGCTTTGGTGCATGTGCTGCCGGGCGCAGCCCTTCGTTTCGTTATTAGATTTAAGTTAAACAAACTTAAACCAGTTGGGGGGATATAATGTTGATGACCATCAAAACACATAAGGCAATACCAATACTCTTCAGATTTTGAATATTGTTAAGCAACAGCTTTATTACATCTTCAGACATTCTACAAAAGTAAAAATTTGGTAAGACTTGTCCCATACCGTGCAGTAACATTTCAAATATTATATCATGGTTATTCCCTACCTTTGCGCCTTATTTTTAGATTGCGACATACTATATCCGGTCGGATTTGAGAGGAAATCTATTTGACTTTCGACTTACGACTTTTGACTTTCGACTAACCAATGGCTAAATACAAGGAATTTAAGGGTTTGAATATGCCTTCCATAGAGCAGGAGATCATGGCTATGTGGAAGGAGGGAAGGGTGTTTGAGGCGAGCGTGAATAATAGGGAGGGTAGTGAACCATTTGTATTTTATGAGGGTCCGCCCAGCGCCAATGGCATGCCGGGCATTCACCACGTAATATCGCGTACCCTGAAAGACCTCGTGTGCAGGTACAAGACCATGCAGGGCTACCAGGTGCGCCGCAAGGCCGGCTGGGATACCCATGGCCTGCCTGTGGAGCTGGGTGTGGAGAAGGAACTGGGCATCACCAAAGAGGATATAGGCAAAAAGATAACGGTAGAGGAGTATAACCGGAAGTGCCGCGAAGCGGTGATGCGCTACAAGCACAAATGGGAGGAGATAACTGAGAAGATGGGCTACTGGGTGGACATGAGCGACCCCTACATCACCTTCGACAATAAATATATAGAAACCCTATGGTGGGCGCTGAAGCAGCTATACGACAAAAATTTATTGTATAAGAGCGTTAGCATACAGCCCTATAGCCCGGCAGCGGGCACGGGCCTGAGCAGCCACGAACTGAACCAGCCGGGCACCTACAAGGATGTGAAGGATACGACGGTGGTAGCTATGTTCAGAGCGAGAGCGGCGAGCGGGAGCGAGCCTGTGAACGGAAAGCAGGACGAGATATTTGCTACAGCGAGGGGGGCCTGGGCGCCTTTCGTGAAGTCGCCGGTGGGTGGCGGAACGGTGGAAATAGAGCAGGCGGGACAAGTACACTTTATGGCCTGGACCACCACGCCATGGACCCTACCCAGCAACTGCGGCCTGACCGTAGGGCCTAACATAGACTATGTGCTGGTGCAGACCTTTAACCCCTATACGCACAAGCCGGCCAACGTGATACTGGCCAAGGCGCTGCTTGGAAAATACTTTAAGCAGGAAGCGCAAGAGTCTGATTTTCTGCTATATACCGCTGACAGTAAGCTGCTGCCCTGGAAGATAATAGGGGAGTACAAGGGTAGCGAACTGGAAGGCCTGAGGTATGAGCAACTGTTGCCATTTGAGGGCAATACCCGCGAAGTGGCAGGCGGTGACCCATGGCGCGTGATAACCGGCGACTTCGTGACAACCGAGGACGGTACGGGCATTGTGCATACGGCCCCGGCCTTCGGCGCCGATGACTACCGCGTAGGCAAAAAGCATGATATAGGCATACTGGTGATGGTGGACAAGGAAGGTAAGTTCGTGGACTATACCGGGGAGTTCAGCGGCAGGTATGTGAAAAATTATAAAGACGATTCGGATTATAAGGACGTGGATGTGGATATAGCCGTGAAGCTGAAGCTGGAAGGCAAGGCATTCAAGGTAGAGAAATATGAACACACCTATCCCCACTGCTGGCGGACAGACAAGCCGGTGATCTATTACCCCCTCGATGCCTGGTTCATACGCACCACAGCGGTAAAGGACCGGATGATAGAGCTGAACAAGACCATCAACTGGAAGCCCAAGGCGACAGGCGAGGGCAGGTTTGGCAACTGGCTGGAGAACATGGTGGACTGGAACCTGAGCCGCAGCCGCTACTGGGGCACACCGCTGCCGGTATGGGTGAGCGAGGACGGCGCCGAGATGAAATGCATAGGCAGTATTGACGAGCTGGTGAGCGAAGCCCACAAGGCAAATAAAGCATTAGGGCTCAACCAGTTGCTGGACGATATTGTAGCACCACTTGAGGATAAAAAGCACGTTTGGGCTACCGACACGGTGAACCAACTGACGCATAAAAAAGACCTGGACCTGCATAAACCGTTCGTTGACCAGATAGTACTGGTATCGAGCACGGGCAAGCCCATGTACCGCGAGCCCGACCTGATAGACGTATGGTTCGACAGCGGGGCTATGCCTTACGCGCAGTTGCACTACCCATTTGAACCGCACCATGAGCACACCCTGAAGCACAACTTCCCGGCCGACTTCATAGCCGAGGGGGTGGACCAGACCAGGGGCTGGTTTTACACCTTGCATGCCCTGGGTGTGATGCTGTTCGACAATGTGGCTTATAAAACAGTGGTTTCCAACGGTTTGGTGCTGGATAAGAACGGTAATAAGATGAGTAAGCGCCTCGGCAACGTGGTGGACCCGTTTGAGACGCTGGAAAAGTACAGTGCCGATGCAACGCGCTGGTACCTGATCACCAACGCTTCACCATGGGACAGCTTAAAGTTTGATATTGAAGGAATTAAGGAAGTGCAGCGGAAGTTCTTCGGTACCCTGTATAATACTTACCAGTTCTTCGCGCTCTATGCCAATGTGGACGGGTTTACATTTAAGGAGAAATATGTACCTGTAGAGAAACGCCCGGAGATAGACCGTTGGATACTCTCTACATTGAATACATTGGTTCAGGATGTAACCAAAGCGCTGGACGACTATGAGCCTACACAGGCCGGTCGCGCAATGGAATACTTCCTGGACGAGCAGCTGAGCAACTGGTACGTGCGCCTTTGCCGTCGCCGGTTCTGGAAAGGGGAGTATGAGCACGACAAGATATGTGCGTACCAAACACTATATGAATGCCTGGAGACCTTGTCGCGGCTGATGGCCCCGATAGCGCCCTTCTTTGCCGACTGGCTCTTCGGCAACCTGGAGTGTGTGGCCAAGCGGCACAACTGTAAGTCGGTGCACCTGCACGACTTCCCCGATGCGGATATGGACGTGGTGGACAAGGAACTGGAAGAACGCATGCGCCTGGCCCAGGACGTATCGTCGCTGGTGCTGTCGCTGCGGAAGAAGGTAAACATAAAGGTGAGGCAGCCCCTGCAGAAGGTTTTGATACCCGTGCTGGACACTCATATGAAGAACCAGATACAGGCCATAGAGGAGCTGATCAAAAACGAAGTGAACGTAAAACAACTAGAATATATAACTGACGATGATGGATTTATAAAGAAGAAACTAAAGCCCAACTTTAAGTCGCTTGGCGCCCGTATGGGTGCTAAGATGAAAGCCGTTGCAGCAGCTATCGGCAATATGAGTGGACAGGAAATAGCAACACTTGAAAAGGAAAAGAGCTATACGTTGAACGTAGAGGGTACTCCTATCACCATAGAAACAGGAGACGTAGAGATCATTGCGGAAGACATCCCCGGCTGGTCGGTAGCCAATAAGGACAACCTGACCGTGGCCCTGGATATTACCGTTACTCCCGAACTGCAGGACGAGGGTAATGCCCGCGAGCTGGTGAACCGCATACAGAAGCTGCGGAAAGACGCCGGCCTGGAGCTGACCGACAGAATAACAGTTGAAATTGAGGAGTATGAACCATTAAAGTCCGCTATTATTCATTTCAATGATTATATTTGCGCCGAAATTCTGGCAGATGATATAAGGGTACTTGCAAAGGTGAATGGTACAGAGATTGAAATAAATGAAGCGAATATTAAAGTGTTAATTTCCAAAACTTCATAACAAAAGCTATGGCCACAAAAAAGAAACCGGCTGCCAAGCCCGCAAAAAACAAAAAAGCTGCTGCACCCAAAAGTATAAAGAAAGCCGCACCGGCGAAAAAAGTCGTGGCCAAAAGCGCGAAGAAAGCAAGTAAACCCAGCCCTAAGAAGGATAATAAGAAAAAAGCGGCTCCTGCTAAGAAAGCCCTGCCTACCGGCAGGCAGGCCGCCCCGGCGAAGAAAGCAGCACCTGCAAAGAAGGCAGCGCCCAAAAAGCCTGTGAAGAAAGCAGCTACTGTGAAGAAGGCCATACAGGCTAAGAAAGCAGCGACCGTTAAAAAAACGGACTCAAAAACTAACAGCAAAGTGAAAAAAGCAGGAAATAGTAAGTCAGCACCAGCGAAAAAATCAGCACCGGCCAAGAAGGCGGCGCCTGCTAAAAAGGCCATGCCTACCGGCAGGCAGGCAGCGCCTGTAGCGAAAAAGGCAGTAGCAGTAAAAAAAGCACCTGAGAAGAAAGCAGTAGTTGCCAAAAAAGCCATGCCTACCGGCAGGCAGGCAGCACCCGCACCAGCGAAAACAGCACCCAAGGCAGCACCGGCACCCAAAGCCGCAACGCCTGTGGCGACAGCACCCGTAGCAGCGAAACCAAAGGCGGCAAAACCGGCGAAGAAGGGAACGATCACTAAAACGATCACCACCAGGGCGGGAATGCCGCTCAAGGGCATGCCTTCGACATCGGCCAAGCCAACACCAACACCGACACCAACACGTACTCCGCCCCGCGACCCAAACAAGCCCGGGGTGATCATAGCGCACCGCAAACTGGAAAACAAATCAAAGCACGCACAGGACGATAACAAGATGAAGAAGACATTTGATGCAGACCAAGTTCGCTCTATACTGGACCAGCCCGAAGAACAATCGGGCCCTGTATATCGCTACAGCGATGAAGAACTGGCAGAGTTTAAAGAACTGATAACCAACAGGCTGGACGCAGCACGCAAGGAATTGGTATACCTGCAGGGCCTCATTACCCGCAAGGACGAGGCCGGCACCGAGGATACAGAGAACCGCTACATGAATATGGAAGACGGCAGCGGCGCCATGGAGCGCGAGCAACTGGCGCAACTGGCCAGCCGCCAGATCCAGTTCATCAACCACCTGGAAAAAGCCCTGATGCGTATCGAGAATAAGACATATGGTATATGTCGTGTAACAGGCAAGCTGATAGACAAGGCCCGCCTGCGCGCCGTGCCGCATGCTACCCTCAGCATCGAGGCTAAGAACATGATGTCGAAGAAATAGGTTGACTGGTTGACTGAGTTGATCGGTTGATAAGTAAATAATTAAGAAAAGCTCCAAAGGAGCTTTTCTTAATTTTGGGATATTATGTATTCATTTGAAGAGACGCAAAGGTTCAGACAGTGGTGGATATGGGCTATACTGGCACTGGCTGTGGGGATAGAAGTCTATCTGTTCGTGAGCCGGGTGAATACGGACCACCACGGCTTTTGGATAGTAAAGCTGTTGATACTTGTGCTCGTAATCGCATTGATGTTGTTTATAAGACTCGAGACGAAGGTGGATGCTACGGGAGTGTATTATAAATTTTTCCCGGTGCACCTTGGGTTCAAAAAAATAGACTGGGAGGAAGTTGCCGAGGCTTATGTGAGGCAGTATTCACCTATCGGCGAATATGGTGGCTGGGGTATACGGCTGAGTTTTAAAAGGGGAAAAGCCTACAATATTGCCGGGAATAAAGGTTTGCAGCTGGTGTTCAAGAACGGCAAACAAACACTGATAGGCACGCAAAGGCCTGAAGAACTTAATAACACGCTACAGGGATTGATCAGTAGCCGGTTGATAAACGTGACGGGTAGGATAGATCCAAGATAACTTACTGGCCGTCGTGCCAATGACCTCCGCCACGTGGTTGACCTTCCATGCCATCGGGGCGGTAGCGGCCCCGATCACCATTGTCGGGATTGTCGCCGCCCGGCCTGCCGCCTGGGGACGCCATCGCTTTAAAGTTGCGTAAAGTGTAGGTTGCCGTAAACATAAAGTATTGCGTGAGTACTTGCGTGCGGCTGTCCTCTATGTACGTTTCTGTGGTGGTGCGCGCTATGCTCTTGTTCTGGTTCAGGATATCGAAGACGCTGGCGCGCAGCTCCAGTGCGCGGTTCTTAAGGAACTTGTAACCTACGTAAGCGTTCCACAGGAAGAAGCTTTGGTTGTAGGCGCTGCTGGTAAGACCGCTGTAGAGGTAGTTGGTAATGTCGGTATTAACCACTAGCCCCTTATAAGGCATCCAGTTGATCTTGAAGGCAGCGGTATGGCTGTAATAAGTATTGTCGGACTGGGTTTGAAGGGTATTCTTCACCAGGTTATAGTTACCACTATAACTCAAAGTAAAGTCAACATTCTGGCTGATGTTACTGCCGAGTACCAGTCCACCGTTCACCGTATAGTTATTGCTGTAGTTTGTTTGGTCGTTAATAAGGCCGGGGCTGTGTGCATAGCTTAGGCCGGCGTTGAGGTTAAGGTTGCTTTTTATCGGCTCCACGGGCAGGCCTAGGGTTAAAAAGCCTCTTCCGGTGTAGTAACCGTTGAGGTTCACCGGGCGGGTCAGTTGACTGCCTGCAGGCACAGTAATCCCGTCAACGTGTATGGCGCCCTCGGTGGGGATGTAGGTGGCATTGGCTATATAGTTCTGCACGTAACTGCCATATAAGAAAGCGAAAAGGCTGCGTGCGGTTTTAGCATTGGTGCCACCATAACGCACGATGAGCGTGTGTGTGTAGTCCTGTTTCAGGTCGGGGTTACCTGTTTTGAGTAGCAAAGGATTGCTTACATCGACCACATTTTGCAGTTGTGTAACAGAGGGTGGATTGGTCGACGTGCGGTAGAAGATGCGTAGGTTTTTCTCTTTGCTGAAGCGATAGTTGAACATCGCTTGCGGCAGTATACTCGTGAAATTCTTGCTGAGGTTAAAGGCGTAAGGGTATGTTTGCACGCCCTCGAGCGTTGCGTATTGGCCATTAACACCTGCCATAAAATTCAGCTTCTGTCCACGCAAGCGGTAGCTGACACCGCCGCGACGCGTCATGTATGTGTTGTCGAATTTATTCGAGAGGCTATCTACATGTATGTCATAGAGGCCCGTAACGGAATTCAGGCTATCTGTTTCTTTATCGGATCGGTTGTTATTGTAGGAGGGGCTATAGTTGATCATAAGTTGTCCGCCTTTTCCTAATGGTTCGGTATAGCTGACATTACCCGATAGGGTGTAGCCATTGTTGTAAAGCGTGTATTGCTGATCGAAGAAGCTGGAGTCTGAAGGAAAGGAGTAAATATTGGTGGAGTGAAGCTCCCCTGTACCATCTTTTTCATTGAGCTGCGTGCCGAAATCGAGGGATAATGTTCTGCCTTGTTTGCGGAATTTATGGCGATAGAGCAGGTCGTTTGAAAAGCTATAGCCAGTATTGTTGCTGCTGTTATTGTTGATAGTGCTGCTAACCGGGAACGTAGGGAAAGCATCGCTGCTGCTGTTCATTGTGCTGCTTGCGGTGAGGCCGGTGGTGTATTTGTTGTTTTGAACACTAAGGCGGGGTGTGAGCAATAATGAATTGGATGAGTCGATATTATATTCCAGGCGCAGGTTAGCGCGATGGTTCATGTTTTTGCTTGTAGTGGTGTTATTCTCGTTATAGACAAGGGCGCTGTCGGAGTTGGTGAAATAATTGCGGGTGAGTTCCGTGTTGTTGCTGTTGTTGGTTGAGTTAAAAAAATAGCTGCCGGAAATTTTTATTTTCTTTCCCCAGTTGTCACTGTAGTTGAGACCAATGGAATTAGTAGTTGTGATGCCGGCCTGCTGGCCAACAAGGAAGTTGCTGCCGTCGCCACCACCGCCACCAAAGGAGCCCCGACTGCCGCTACGACCGCCGAAGCTTCCCCTGCCTGCGCCGCCGCGGTTCTGTCCGCCCTGGTTTCCGGTTACGCCGAGTATATCCTCGGAGCTGAAGTTTTGCTGATTGATGTTGTTCGACATGCCAATGACTGATATGCGCCTGTCGCCATTGAAGAAGTTGATATTGCCACCTGCTGTGTAGCGATCATCGGTGCCGTAGCCAGCATACACTTTGCCGAACTGACCATTGTTTTTCCCCCGGCGTGTTATGATGTTGATGGCCTTGGAGGTATTACCATCGTCGAAACCTGTGAACTGTGCCTGGTCGCTCATTTTGTCGAAGACCTGGATCTTGTCGATCACCTCCGCAGGCAGGTTTTTCAGTGTTGCAGTAGGATCGTCGCCGAAGAAGGGCTTGCCGTCCACATATACCTGTTTCACGTCTTCGCCATTGGCTTTTACACCGTTGGCGTCTGATGTGATGCCGGGCATTTTGTTTACGAGATCTTCAGCATTCGCATCCGGGTTTACCTTATAGGCATTTGCGTTGAATTGCGTAGTGTCGCCGTTTTGTTGAGCACGTATCTGCTTGTCTTCAACCACTACATTTTTGAGTTGAGTGGCGAGTGTTTGCATTTTGATCGTGCCAAGATTTACATCTTGTCCAGTGACGGTGATACGCCGTTCCAGTTTTTTGAAGCCGACATAATTAGCTGTAAGAATGTAAGTGCCAGGCGCAACATTACCGATCCTGAAATTGCCGTTATCATCACTGGCAGTGCCGTTCTTTTGCGTGCTGTCAGTTTCGGGCGCTACAGCAACGCCGACGCCGATGAGTGCCGAGGTATCGGTTTGATCGACAAGGCGACCGGTTATTGAAAACGTTTGAGAATAAGCGGGAAATGCAAAGAGTAAAATAATAAAGGAGAGCAGGTTTGCTTTAATGATCATTCCGGGCTGATTTTTTGTTAGATAAAATATCCTTTCAAAAGTTTAAACCTGCCGATGGCATCGGGAAGATTATTGCAAAAACCGTACCTGTGAGAAAGACTTACTTTTTCATTGTCTTTTTCAGGCTGTCGAGATTGATGGTATAGACGATGCTATCTGTAGCCTGTAGGGTCGTCTCTTCCTTTACGAAAACAATGCGGCCTTTATCGAGCCAGTTGCCTTTGTCAAATACCTCGATAATGCGGGGGCCCAGATCGTTCACGATCTGTCGTTTTTTTTCGTCGGGCGCAGCGAAGAGCGTCTTATCGCCCAGTGTGATATTGACGTTGCTATTCTCTACAACTTCGACACTTACACGGTTAACGGAAGGGTAGCGCTTGTAGAGCTCTTCCTCCATCTGTTTCATGTTCAGTGTATTGTCGGCTGCCTCTTTGCAGCTAAGGGTTGAAAGTGTGATAACAGGGATGAGGAGCAATAGCTTTTTCATGCTTAGAATATTAGACTATAAATATATTGAATTTGCAGAGCGGTGCAATTTTTAGAATTATTTTGCAAAAACATTTTGCTATTGATGAAACACTGCTTATCTTTGCAGCCCGTTACGAAAAAACGGTAGTTCTTTAAGCGATTTTTACCTGGTATTTGATGTGGAAAACTACCTGGTTCTTTTCTGAAAAAAGTTTTGGTAGGAAAGAAAAGAAACGTACCTTTGCGCTCCCTTAGGGGATGAGGGTAACGAAAGGGTAACAGAAAGTTCTTAGAAAAGTAATAAAAACAGTGCCAGGGTTAGAGGCCCGGTGAACGGTTCAAGTCCGGCGGTACGGCGAGAGTCACGAGAGTGGCGAAGTTCTTTGAAAGATTGGGAAACAAACAGCGGTAGCGATGAAGTTCGCTACCACAGGTAAAAAAGGGAACAGTCGTAAGACAGTTTCCGAAAACATAGCGTAACAAATTAAGTTACACGTCTAATTTCCGAAAACGCAATTAATTTATTTAAGAACGTTAGAGAACAAAATTAGTCAGTGTGTCAAACATCATTTACAATGGAGAGTTTGATCCTGGCTCAGGATGAACGCTAGCGGCAGGCTTAACACATGCAAGTCGAGGGGCAGCGCGGGTAGCAATACCTGGCGGCGACCGGCAAACGGGTGCGGAACAC
>JAFDXN010000028.1 GCA_018267915.1 Bacteroidota bacterium
ACAGCGGGCTGTGTGATCGTAAATGTTTTTTGCAGCGTGCAGTTGTTGGCGTCTGTAATGGTGCATGTATATGTGGCGGGAGCCAGGCCTGTGGCACTTGCGGCAGTGCCGCCGCTTGGCGACCACGAGTAAGTATACGGGGCTACACCACCAGACGCAGTCACAGATGCTGTACCATCGCCTGCCCCATTACAACTCACGTTGGTTTGTGTGGTAGTTGCTGTTATCGGAGTCGGCGCAGTCAGCGTGAAGGTCTTTTGGAGATTGCAGTTGTGTGCATCAGTTATGGTACAGGTATAGCTGCCTGCTGCCAGGTTATTGGCAGTCGCATTATTGCCGCCGGTGGGCGTCCAGGCATAGCTATAAGGTACTGTGCCGCCCGAGACATTTACACTAGCTGAGCCTGTGCTTGCTCCGTTACATAAAATATTGACTTGTGATGTGGTGGCGGTCATGGCGCCGGCCTGCGTCAGCGTGAAGGTTTTTTGCAAGGTGCAGTTGTGCGCATCTGTTATTGTACAGGTGTAGTTGCCTGCCGGCAGATTTGTCGCTGTTGAATTGTTGCCCCCGGTAGGAGTCCAGGAATAGGTGTAGCCCGGCGAGCCGCCTGATACGTTTACCGTGGCGGTGCCGTCATTGCCACCGTTGCAGTTTACGTTTGTTTGAGAAGTAGTCGCGGCCAAAGCAGGTGGCTCTGCGATCACAATAGTGTCGCGGACGGTGTCCTGCGTAGCATCCACAACCCTTACGGTATACGAACCGGCCGTGAGGCCTGACACACTTTGAGTGGTTTGATTGCCGGGAAGCCATAGGTAACTATATGGAGGTGTGCCGTTCACCGGTGTCACCGATGCTGTGCCGTCATTGCCCCCGTTGCAGTTGACGTCTGTGTGTGATGGCGTTGCAATGAAGGATATCGGCACTACGTCAATCGAGTCCAGGTAATAATAAGCATAATTCCCTTGCTGACCGCTATAGTTAGTATGTGCGTCGTCCCTAAAGTTGCCAATGATAACATGTGAATAGGCGGAGTCTGCTGTGAAAGTATCGGTTAGCATGGTCCAGTTTAGCGTGTCCGTTATTACGCCATAGGTGGGGCCATAGTCTATCTGCGGCGTTACGGCAATTGCCGTCGTTACATTTGTAGGCGCGCCGATGCCATTTTGATAAAAGAAAACACTAAATCCGTCCGAAGAGGTGGTCTGTGTATTACATTTTACGACCCAAACAGTAACCTGGTAGGTTTGTCCTACGACAAGCGGGGTCACAACCCCGCGGCCATATTCACGGTAACCCCCACCACCATAGTTGTAAAAGCCTATATACGCATTGCCTTCGAACGGATATTGGTAGCCGGCGAAATTCTGCGGTATACCAATTGTTGCGTTGGGGTTAGCGCACGTGTTGAAGTAATCCGAGGTGCCATTACTTGGTTGGTCCCAGTTCACCGCATGGCTTATCTGGCTGAGCGTGTTAGGGCAAGGACTGTACTGCTCAAAACCACCATTCTGCACCATATTCTGGGCAGATGCGTAAAAGTGTGCTATCAATAAAATGAAAAAAAGCGTAAGTATTGGCTTCATGAAACAGGTAAATTAAAAATTATTGTAAGAGGTATTTAAGAAGACGAAAATTATCGTCGAAAGGGTTGGATAAAATTAAATTTATTTCATTGGAAATTCATATAAGAACGCACAATAAAAAAGAGGTTTAGCTACAGCTAAACCTCTTCCGGATAATATTGGCGACAGTTTAATCCTTCAATACGCTACGGCTGATCACGATCCGTTGCACCTCGCTGGTACCCTCATATATCTGTGTTATCTTGGCATCGCGCATCAGGCGCTCTACGTGGAATTCTTTTACGTAGCCGTACCCGCCGTGTATCTGCACAGCTTCGTTGGTCACCCATTGCGCAATATCCGAAGCATATAATTTGGCTATCGACGCGGGTAATGTATAATCTTTGCCCTCATCTTTGGTCCATGCGGCCTTCAGGCACAGCAGCCTGGCCCCTTCTATAGCAGTAGCCATATCCGCCAGCTTAAAGGCAATTGCCTGGTGATTGGATATCTCGGTCCCGAAAGCCTTGCGCTCTTTCGAATATTTTACCGCCAATTCATATGCTCCGCTGGCAATGCCTAGTGCCTGTGAAGCGATACCGATACGGCCACCGGCGAGCACCTTCATTGCAAATGTGAAACCGAATCCATCCTCTCCTATTCTATTCTCCTTTGGTACTTTCACATCCTGGAACATAATGCTGTGCGTATCACTGCCGCGTATGCCAAGTTTATTTTCCTTAGCACCTACAGTTACTCCAGGCCAGTCTTTATGCACAATTAGCGCATTGATGCCTTTATGCCCTTTTTCAGGATAGGTCTGTGCTATTACCAGGTAGTAAGATGCTGTGCTGCCATTGGTGATCCAGTTTTTAGTACCGTTCAGCAGATAATGGTCACCCTTGTCTTCGGCAGTAGTGCGTTGCGATGTTGCGTCCGATCCTGCCTCAGGTTCACTCAACAAAAAGGCGCCTATCTTTTGGCCGCTCGCCAGTTCGGTAAGGTATTTCTGTTTTTGTTCTTCGTTACCGTAGGTTTCAAGGCCCCAGCAAACCAGCGAATTATTCACGCTCATGCATACCGAGGTCGAAGCATCTATCTTCGAGATCTCTTCCATGGCCAGCACATACGATACTGTATCCATACCTGAGCCGCCGTACTTTGGGTCTACCATCATCCCCAGGAAGCCCAGTTCTCCGAGCTTTTTGATTTGTTCCAGGGGCACTTTCTGGTGTTCGTCACGTTCTATGACCCCTGGTAATAATTCATTACGGGCGAAATCCCTGGCAGCCATTTGCACTGCCAATTGCTCCTCGGTAAGTTGAAAATTCATGGCCGCAAAATACGGCGATTTTTTTTTTATCAGGGTATTTTAATTCGTCTGGAATAAACATGTTATTTTAAAAACAATCTATTCTGTCGAATGCAAATCCCCGATCGCAAATCGAATGTGGAATCCTGGATTTTCTTCATCTTTAATGTGTAAACCGGGACTTTGGAGCAAACATCCGCACATAGCAAGTTAAGCGACGAAGAGCTGCTGGCAGCCTATCGTTCGGCCGGCGACGATCGTTTGCTGGGCCTGCTCCTGCAGCGCTACACGATGTTGTTGTTGGGTGTAGCAATGAAATATATGAAAAACCGAACTGACGCGGAGGATGCTGTGCAACAGGTGTTTCTGAAGGCTATCATGCATTTGCCCAAAGGTGAGATACAGAACTTTAAAGGCTGGCTATATGTGCTGATGCGCAATCATTGCCTGCAATTGCTCCGCGACAAGAGTTATAAGGCAGGCGAGGAGGCACTCGTCCATGTGTCTGCCTCGGAAAGCGATAAGGAAGCCTTGCTCCTGCAGGAGCAGACCTTGGAACAGTTGCAGGAGACCCTGCAGGAGTTGAATGATGAACAGCGCATTTGCGTGACCATGTTTTACTTACAAAAGCGGAGTTATAATGAAATAATGGCAGCTACCGGCTTTACCTTTGCACAAGTAAAAAGCTATATACAGAATGGCAAAAGGAATCTTAAAATATTACTGCTGAAGAAAACAGGCCAAACAAATGGGTGAGGAATTGAACTATATATTCGGTAATGGTTCACCGGGCAATTTGTCTGAGGAAAAATTGATGGCTTATCTGGAGGGGACGCTTTCGGTGGAAGAACAGCATGAAGTAGAGCAATTCCTTGCTCAGGAAAGCTTTGAGGCTGAGGCGATTGAAGGGTTGAAAAATATGCAACCCGAAGATGCGAAACGTTCCGTCGCGCGCCTCAATCACGATTTGAGGAAACACGTGCATCATCGCAGGGGGCGCCGCAGGCAAATCAAAGATAACCCCTGGGCCCTGCTCGCCGTAGCTTTAACAATGCTCTTCATTATTTTGGCGTATTTTGTCATTCGCTTGATTCTTAAATAGTGCAATGAGAAAATGGTTTTTGTTAGGGCTTGGTCTCTTATCCTTCACCCGTGCATGGTGTCATGCCGATACAGTAGTTGTCAGAAACAAATGGTGTACCCGCACCGACACGATAGAACTTTATAAGGATGGATGGAACTTGCTTCAGGTCTATGGCGGAGACGTCGTGCCGGGCGGAGTGAAATTTCGAAGCTATGATGGTGACCTGAAAATAGGTACCGCAGACGTGAAAAAAGATACGCTTGCGGCTCTGGCAATGCCTTTTGAATCAGGCAAAAAATTCAAAATAGGGGTGGTGGAAAAGCGCTCCGGTCGTTTAGTAAAAGAAATATGGTGTGTCAGCCGCCCCTTGCCCGAACCGGTAGCAGTCGTTGGCTTTCTGCAGGGCAATTCCGTGGCCAAAAAAGATCTGCTCGCCCAGTCCCTGCTTAGAGTTACCTATCCCGGTTCCAGTTACTGTTATCCATATAAAATACTTAGTTATTCATTCAAGGCCTATCGCAACCCCGTAAGCGTTACCAAACAAGTAGAAGGTGCATTTATATCTCTCGATGTGCAGAAAGTCATCAAAGACTTAGCTCCCGGAACAGCCATCGTTTTTAGCGATATCATAGCTGTCTGTCCGGAGTGCAATAGCCGTAAACTGAAGGATATTAAGTTGGTGGTGAAGTAGTATTTACACTGTTAGCGCTTACCTGCATCGCCCCGACGACATATTGAGCAACCGGTCTACGTCACACCATATATTTTCAGGCGCCTCGTTCAGCCAGACATTCTTGCCTCTTATCACTAGATTTGTGTCTATCAGGTAGGCATCATTAGGTGCAGGCCCGTACAGTTTCCAGAAGTCGTTATTCGGCCCGTCAATTAATATTGTGGTCTTCACCCCCATTTTTGCTACAAGGGTATCAGTCATCGCCTTCCTCTGTCCAAAGGTTTTTGGTTGCTTGTATTCCAGCTCCTGGATGACATTTTCCATCGCAAGGTCAATTTTGTCCGATAGTGGCCCGGCCACATCTGTAGGATGGGCTTCTATCTGATACACTATATAGATATTCAACTTGTCCTTGTAGACCGCTGCTATCTGTTCCAGGTCGGGAACATGATGCCTGAAAAAAGGGCAGGTATAACTGCCTCCAACCAAAAGCACCGGCTTTTTGTCCGCAAGCAATTCCTTTATCGTTACAGGCTTCCCGTCTTTGCTGTACAGTGTTATGTCTACCGCTTCTCGGCCCTTCCGGAAGCCCGAGCTGTCAATATCTCCGGTGAATCCCTTTACTTTTGCGATCGGCGTGTTATCGCTGAGTTTTCGCTTCTCAGGCACTTTCTTATCGTAGGAAAAACAAATGTAAACAGCTACGGTTGCGGCAAGCAACAAAAAAGATTTTTTCAACATCAGCTAACGTTATGCTGCAAATTCCCATAAAAATGCCAAAGGGCAAAAATTTTCCATTTACCGGTATGGGGTCCGGTTACCGGCATTTTCTTGATACCCTTTTCAGGAGGTAGTCTAAATCGCACCAGATGTTTGCCCCGTCTTCATTTAGCCATGTGTTTTTGGCCCGAACAACCATGTTAGTATCTATCAAAAATGCGTTATTAATACCTGGCCCGTATGCCCTCCAGAATTCATTCTTTGGCCCGTCCAGTAACACCTTTGCCTCCAGCTTTCCATGTATTATAGCTGTGTCAGCCATCGCTTTTCGCTGCCCAAAGGTGGCCGCCTGCTTTACCTGTACATCTTCCACCTCATTTCGCAAGGAAATATCCACGGTGTCTGAGCAGGGGCCTATGGCGTCAATAGGGTGGGCTTCTAATGTGTAGATAAGGTACACATTTAGCTTATCTCCATAAAAACGTTTGATCTCATCCACATCAGGGCTGTGGTCCCTGAAGCGTGGACAAGAGTAACTACCGTCGACAATCAAAATAGGCACGCCATCCTTCAGCAGGTCACTTATCATTACAGGTTTCCCGTCGTGAGTATAGACGGCAACATCCGGCGCTTTGTCGCCTGCCTTTAGTCCGGCCGTGTCCAGGTCGCCGAGAAAGCTGGTAACTCGCTTTATCCGTGCCTTGTCTTTAATGGTGTGTTTGGGTCTTTTTGAGGCATTTTTATTGCCGGCACCGGCATCGAGGTAGCTACACAACAAAAGCACTGAGCTAAATAGCAAGACAATATTTCTGGACATCGGGCAGACGAATCTTTGCAAATTCCTTAAAAAAGCCGGAATTACAAATTCTGACCCCAGCTGTACTTTTTGCTGGGGTCGTCCGACTCATTCCTGCGGCAGCCTCCGGCCAGTTGAGTTCTTTGAAAGCAGGAAATAATAAATTTTTGCAAAAACCGTACATCACGCTCATTGTGCTATTACCTCATTGAGCCTTTGAGCAATTAAATGGTTATCTTGCAGACACATCTATGCACTTAGCAGGTAAAAAGATAATATTGGGCGTGACAGGCAGCATAGCCGCTTACAAAACCCCGGAATTGGTACGCCAACTCATCAAAGCTGGCGCCGAAGTGCGGGTCATCACTACTGCCATGGCCGAGGGTTTCGTAAGTCCACTGGCCCTCGCCACTGTGTCCAGGCACCCCGTGCTGAACAGCATCAGCGATGGCTCCTCATGGAACAACCACGTTGAGCTGGGCCTCTGGGCCGATGCCATGCTCATCGCGCCCTGTAGTGCCAATACACTGGCTAAGATAGCCCACGGCCTTTGCGACAACCTGTTGACGGCAGTTTATCTTTCTGCACGCTGTCCCATATTCATAGCTCCGGCTATGGATGAAGATATGTGGTTGCACCAAAGCACCCGTAACAATGTGCAAACCCTGCGCACCTATGGCAATCGCATCATACCTGTTGCCCATGGCGAGCTGGCTAGCGGCCTGGTAGGCGAGGGCCGGATGGCCGAGCCCGCGGCAATAGTATCTTACCTTGCCGAGGTCCTCTCCGAAGATAATAAACCCCTCAAAGGCATCAGTGCTCTGGTTACCGCCGGCCCCACCTTCGAGCGTATAGATCCCGTGCGTTTTGTAGGCAATTTTTCCACCGGTAAAATGGGTATCGCCATTGCCGAGGCGCTGGCCGACAGGGGCGCGAAGGTGACCCTGGTGCTTGGCCCCACGCATCTCAATACCTACCATAGGGACATCAAATTGGTGAGGGTGGAAAGTGCCGCTGAGATGTATGATGCCTGTATGAAGACATTTCCCCAGTCCGAGATTGCCGTGATGGCTGCAGCCGTGGCCGATTACAAGCCTAAAGAACGGGCTGCTGAGAAAATAAAAAAGAAGGCGGAAACGTTAGAATTAAGCCTTACTAAGACCAACGATATTTTGGCGTCGCTGGGCAAAATAAAGAAAGGCGGGCAGTTGCTGGCGGGTTTCGCGCTCGAGACCACCAACGAGCTCCAGAACGCCATGGAAAAAATGAAGAGTAAGAATGCCGATATGATGGCCCTCAATTCCCTGCGTGATGAAGGTGCGGGCTTTGGCCACGATACGAACAAGCTCACCCTACTCGATACCAGGGGCTATAACGAACAATTGCCGCTTATGAGCAAGCGCGATTCGGCGGAAGCGATTGTAAAACATATATTGGAACTCAGGCATGCTGAAAAAACTGCTTAATATAATCATCGCCATCCATGCGCTGTGTACATGCGCTGCCGCGCAGGAGATATCCTGCAAGGTAAAGGTAATGCACGAAAAGATAACGGGTGTGGATAACGAGGTCTTCAACTCTATGGAGCGCAATATCAACAGTTTCATCAACTCTCGCAAATGGACAACCGATGAGTTTGGTACCAACGAAAAGATAGAGTGTAATATTCTGCTGAACATCACAGGCCGCATGACCGGCGACAACGATGGCTTTAATGCCACGATGAATATTAGCGCAGGTAGGCCCGTATATAATTCCAGCTATACGTCTCCTACCATAAACTGGGTCGATCGCGATTTGCTTTTTCACTATTCCCAGTATACCACCATGGACTTTGATGACAATCGTGTTTCGGGCAATGATCCATTGGCATCCAACCTTACGGCGGTACTGGCCTATTATGTCTACATTATTCTCGCCCTTGATTATGATAGCTTTTCAAAAGACGGAGGCACCGTTTATCTGAAAAAAGCGCAGAACGTTGTGAATAATGCGCCTGAGCAGGGTAAGACGATCACGGGCTGGAAGGCGGTGGAAGGCAATCGCAACCGTTACTGGCTCATAGATCAAATGTTGAGCCCCCGGTTTGAATCTTTGCGTAGCGCGTGGTACTCAATTCATCGCGAAGGACTTGATAACTTGTATTCTAAACCCGCCGAGGCAAGGCAAAAGGTATTGAGCACGCTTACAGCGTTGCAACAGGTGCAGAAAGAGAATCCCTCTTCGGTGCTCATGCAGTTCGTATTCAGCGCTAAAAGCGATGAATTCATCAGGGTGGTATCCATGTTGCCCAAACCTGAAAGAGGGCCCTATCTTAACTTGCTGGCTCAGATAGACGTCCTGAATGCCGCAAAATATAACAGTCTTAGGTAGCAAATGAGGTGGAAATGCTTTTGCGTATTGTTCGCTATGAGCTCTCTGCAGGCCTGCACAGGCGCTGAAGGAGATGGTATACCGCCTGACAAAATGCAGCGCATTCTCTACGATATGAATGCTGCAGAGGTTTACAGTACCCTGGTGCAGAAGGAGCAGGCCATCAGCCTGAACAGGGGCAAGAATTCCGATTCACTAGCCCACTATTATAACGAGATACTGGCGCACTACAACGTCACACAGGCGCAGTTCGATAAGAGCATGCTCTGGTACAAAAGCCACCCCGCAAGGCTCGATAGCATATATAACAAAATGATCGTCGACCTCGCGAAAGAGCCCACTGCGGCGGCCAAACACTAAATAGCTACATTTATCCTATCAATGAACTATATCTTCCAGGGAATATTATTGGCTGCTTTTTGCATAGCGGGATACGGTTACGCCTTCCGCAGCATGGCGCGCAATAAGGAGGCTATGGCCATCATGCTGCTCATGGCCTGTGGCCTGGCCCTGCGCATCTATACCGCGTCAGATCTCTATCTCCACGCCTGGGATGAGCGCTACCATGCCCTTGTAGCAAAGAACATGCTGAAGCATTTTTTCCTGCCCACACTCTACGATAACTCCGTTCTCGCTACCGACTACCATTACTGGACCCTTGGGCACGTATGGCTGCACAAGCAGCCGGTACCGCTCTGGCTCATAGCCATCAGCCTTAAAGTATTTGGGGTAAACGCGATTGCAGTGCGAATACCATCCATCATTATGACCACTATCGGCATTAAGCTTATGTTCGATATCGGTAAGCATCTGTATAATAGCCGCGTCGCCTTTGTGTCTGCCTTCCTGTATTCTATAAGTGGCATACTGATCGAGATGAGCGCAGGCCGTATTGCTACAGACCATCCTGAAGTGGCTTTTGCTTTCTTCATTTTATTAGGTGTGTGGTACAGCGTCCGCCATGCACAAACAGGCAAACTTCTTTATACCATACTAACCGGCGTTGCGATAGGTCTGGCTATTCTTTGTAAATGGCTGCCCGCACTCATCGTCTTACCGCTATGGGCTTTGCTCGCATATCAGCGTGACCGCTCACTACGCAGAATATTGCTACAGGGGTTCATGGTACTCATAGTAGCTGCTGCCGTTTCCTTGCCATGGCAGTTATACATAATTCACAACTTTCACGAGCAGGCTGCCTGGGAATATGCATTCAATGCCCGCCATATCACCGAGCCACTCGATGGTAACGGGGCGCCATTCTGGTTCTTCTTCGATCGGCTGCGTATCGACTACGGGGAATTGATATACCTGCCTGTGGTATGGTTCACTTATATAACCATCCGTACGCGCGAATGGAATGATATGGCCGTCTCTATCTGGTTTTGGGTACCCTACTTGTTCTTTTCAATAGCAGCTACTAAAATGAATGGCTACACATTATTCGCAGCCCCCGCCATTTTCCTCATAACAGCCAATGGCTTTGTCGTGCTCAAAGACAGAGCGTCGGACTTAGGTAAGTACAGGTGGCTTGCAATGGTGATTGCCTGGCTGTTTATCCTGCTGCCTGTGCGCTATTCTATCGAACGGGTTAAGCTGTTTCAAGACGTGGAGCGCCAGCCCGACTGGGCTACCGACATACAGAAGCTGAAGGGCACTTCCCTGGACAATGAAAAGACTGTGTTATTCAACACACAACATCCGGTAGAAACCATGTTCAGCACCAAGATGACTGCCTACGAACATACGCCGCCGGCAGATACACTAGAGACATTAAAGAAAGAGGGCTATAATGTCATCGTGTTGAAGTAGGCTAGTGCAATTGCTTGAGCGCAGCGCATATCCGTCCCATTGCGTCTTTCAGCTGCTCCATAGAGGTTGCAAAGGAAATGCGGATACAGTTCGGATTGCCAAAAGCGCTGCCATACACTGTGGCTACATTGGCCTTATGCAGCAGGTACATGCTAAAGTCCTCATCATTGTTGATGGTTGTTGACCCGTCGCTCTTACCGAAGAAGGAACTTATGTTGGGGAAGGCATAGAAAGCACCTTCCGGCATATTGATCTTAACGCCCGGCATATCACGCAGGGCTGCTATCACATAGTCGCGGCGCTCGCGGAAGGCCTCCGTCATTTTGTGGGTCTCGTCGAGGCTACCCGTGAGTGCTGTAATGGCCGCGCGCTGTGCTATAGAATTCGTGCCTGACGTGAACTGGGCCTGCAGCTTCTCACAAGCCTGTATCAGTTCTTTTGGTGCGGCCATATAGCCCAGCCTCCAGCCGGTCATCGCAAAGCCTTTGGACATGCCATTGACGATGATCACACGGTCGCGGAGCTCAGAAAATTGTGCAATACTCTGGTGTTCTCCTTTATAGTTGATGTATTCGTATATCTCGTCGCTGATTATGCACACACGCGGGTGGCGTTTAAAGACCCTGGCAAGTGCAGCAAGTTCCTCTTTCGAGTACACGCTCCCCGTAGGGTTGCAGGGCGAAGAGAATATGAATAGTTTGGTCTTGTCGTTTATGGCTGCTTCCAGTCGCTCGGCCGTCAGTTTAAAGTCGCTGTCGATACCGCAGTCTATGAACTTAACAGTGCCTTCTGCAAACTGCACCTGCGAACTATAGGTCACCCAGTATGGCGTGGGTATGATCACCTCGTCGCCTGGATTCACCAGTGCAAGTATGGCATTTGCCAGCGAATGTTTAGCACCCGTAGATACCAATATTTCCTCGCGCACATAGTCGAGGCCATTATCGCGTTTCAGCTTGGCGCATATAGCATCCCGAAGTTCAGGGTAGCCGGCCACAGGCGGGTATTTGGTGTAGCCATCGTCAATGGCCTTTTTTGCAGCGTCGCAGATATGCGTGGGCGTACTGAAGTCAGGCTCTCCCAGGCTCAGGTCTATTATGTTGATGCCCTGTGCTTTAAGCTCCCTGCTGAGCTTAGCCATTTTAATGGTCTGTGGCTCGGTAATAAGGTCCAGTCTGTTGGCAAGTTCCATGCGCCGGCTGTTGAATAAGTAGCAAAAATAAAGAAGTAATAGCTATCCCTAGCTAAACTTATGTTATTGTAGGCCGTTTAGTCTAAAAAATATAACGGTACGAAAGGTAGATGGACATTAAGATAATGAGTACAATGACCACCGACAGGAAAGTAATGGTCCTTTTATAAGCGCCGTTGATGGTTCTTACCCGGTGCAGTTCACTGATGTTGTTCATGGTATTCTCCATGCGCGAGAAAGCCGTTTCGCCTTTAACGACATAGTCGTATGCACCATATTTCATGCTGTCGATGGCCACGTCTATCTTGTCCTGGCCGGAGAGCATGATCACCTGGGTATTGGGATAGTTTTCTTTGAGCGTTTTAAGTATTTCAACACCGTTTTTGGCGCCTGGGGTATGGCTGTTCAGGTGAAAGTCAAGAACAACAATCTCGGGGTTTAGGCCCATGTCTTTCAGGGCGTCTTCACCATTTTCATAAGTCTTAATATCATACACAAAACGCTCGGAGAGGTAATCTTTCAGCATTTCGTTCTGTATCGGTTCATCGTCCACCAGGAAAATGTAACGCTTATCTGTTGCCATAATTATGTGTTCAATTTCGTAGAAAAATAGATAAAAATACTATAAAACCAAAGCCTGATGATAGGTATCATGCAGTCACCGCCGCCCTCAACTCCTCAAATGCCTTATCACATACGCGCCGCAAAGGAGGTACTAACTCGGGTAAGCGCTCGTAATGCGCGGACTCACCCGCAGTCTGCTCGATCAGGAAGATATGGCTCACATCTTCTTTTACGCCCATGTATGACAACTGGGGTTTCAATGAGTGGGCCGCGATCTTCAGCGAGGGATAATCTTTCACCTTAAGAGAGTCTTCAATGTTCGCGAGAAGGCGTGGTGCATTCTCAAGGAACATGTTGATGTATTTGTTCATCTTATCGATATTGCCTCCGGTAAATTGTTTAAGAAATGCCATATCCGTTACCGCATCAGGCAAAGGAGGCAGGTCAGGTGCGGGAGCGGCCGGTGCTGCCGTCTGAGTATTCGAACCGGTTTTCTTCTGCTCGCTCTCAAGTACCTTGTGCTCTATCATTGTTGCCATCTTGAGCAATAGTTCCTCGGTCTGGAAAGGCTTAGACACGTAGGCATTCATGCCTGCGTCAAGATATTGCTGCACGTCTTCCTGCAGCACATTGGCCGTCATGGCTATGATCTTTACATCGCAAGCGGGTTTCGGCAATGTGTTGCGAATGGTCTTCGTTGCAGTTACGCCATCCATCACGGGCATTTGTATGTCCATAAGCACTACATCGTAGTTCTCGCGTTGCACACGTTCTACGGCTTCTTTACCGTTAACAGCAATATCGATGATGATGCCCGGTATCACATCTTTCAGAGTGTCCTCAGCCACCATGCGATTGAACTCATTGTCCTCTACTAGCAGCAGGCTCACTTTATTGAGGCGCTGCATGGTAGCAGCGTCTACTACGGTGCTCTTCACTTCCGCTACCTGTACAGCTGACTCTTCAAGGGGAAGCAGCACAGTGAAGGTTGTTCCTTTGCCCAGTTCGCTTTTCACCGATACCTCACCATGCATTAATGTAACCAACTGCTTGGATATCGTAAGGCCCAGGCCGGTGCCGCCATATTTGCGGGCGGTATCGGTACCTGCCTGGGTAAAGCTTTCAAATATTTTGTCGACATACTCTGACGAAATACCGATACCGGTGTCTTCAACGTCAAGTTGTATCCAATAAGTCTTGTCCTCTTTCTTTTGTATGGTGGCTTTAACGGCTACATGTCCTTTCTCTGTGAACTTAATAGCGTTGCCTGCCAGGTTGATGAGCACCTGGTTGATACGTGTAGGATCGCCTACCAAACGGTTCGGAATACCTTCTTCGATTTCTGCCTTCAGTGCGATCCGCTTGTCTTCCGCCTTGAACATCAGCATGTCGATCATGCTTTGTATCACTTCGCGCAGCGAGAAGTCTGTCTGCTCTATGATGATCTTACCCGCTTCTATTTTCGAAAGATCGAGAATGTCATTGATAATAATAAGCAGGTTGTCCGCCGATTTTTGAATGGCGTCGAGATACCGCATCTGGTCCTGTCGGGGCTCTTTCGTTACCAGCAGACGGGTCATGCCCACTATGGCATTCATAGGTGTGCGTATCTCATGGCTCATGTTGGCCATGAACTGCTGCTTGAGGTGTGCGGTCTGCTCGGCCACTTCTTTTTCCTTCTGGGCCAGTTCTATTTGCTGGCGTGTTTGCAGGTTACGCAGTTTATTGAAGGTCGTTTGCTTGAATATCTCTTCCTTAAGCTGCTCATAGGCTTTAAGGTGATGGAATGCCTTAGGGATATTGCCCATCTGGTCGTAGAGGACGGAGAGTGTTTCGTGTACGCTCATTACGTCGTGGCGGCGCATGTACTGTTCGGCCATTTCGAGCGATTGTGTGAGTGACGCCTGCGCTTTGCGATAATTGCCATCGTCCATATAGAGGCGGCCCAGGTAGTAGTGGCAGCTTATCTGTACCTCCACATTATTAATGTTGAGCGACTGTGTCAATGCTTCCGATAAATACTTGTAAGCTTCATCGAACTGGTGGGTTTTATAGTAAACTTTACCCACGCCATTGATGGCCATGATATTGATCACAGTATCGTATTCCGTCTCCTGCAGATTTTTACGGAAGTAGCGCAGCGCCTCTTCATACTGCTCCTGCTTGAAGTAGACATTGCCGAGTATATGGTGCAAAGCTGCAAGCCTGTGAGTGTCCTTTGCTTTCTCGAAGATGGGCAGACAGCGCAGTGCGAACTCTAGTGCGTTCTCATAATCGCCAAGGTCGTAATTGATGTAGGCGATGCTAGAAAGGTTAACTGACTGCGCCACCTCATCGCCCAGCTTTTCGTTTATGGCCAGGGCTTTTTCAAAGTAGTTAAGCGCGTTGGCCAGCTCGCCCCTGTCGCGGTATATGTATCCGAAGTTATTGTAGATACGCGCTTCCAGTGGCCTGTTCTTTACGCTTACTGCTATGGCCTGCGCCTTCTGCAGAATATCAAGGCCTGCATCATAGTTGCCCAGCGACCAGTAGCACCAACCTTTCAAATTCATTCCGCGTCCCTGGCCTAAAGTGTAGCCTATCTTAACAGCACGGTCTATGATCTCATCGGCCATTTCTGAGGCACGTTCGATGTCGACGTTGCGTTCTTCCACCGCCATCTCCACATACAGGTCAATACGCAGGCGCTCATCGGTAGTGCTTTCGTATTGCTGTTGCAACTCTTTATACCTGGGAGTATCCATATCTTATCTAATTCTCATAAAATTAAAACCCCCCTGCCGTTAAGCAAGGGGTTGTATAAATATAGTTACCGGATATTAATTGTTAGCCTGGCGGGTAAATTCCTCCATGCCTTTGTCTTCGTAGCTGGTATAAACGGCGCAGCCGTGGCCTATAACGCCCAGGCCCCACGCAGCCACTATCCATGCCGGCCATGGGTAAGTCCATTCAGTAGCTCCTTTATCATACAGCAATATCATAGCAGCAGATGCTGCCAGGTAGATCACCAGGTGTATAAAAAACTTGCTTTTCTGTGCTCCTGTAGGTTTTATCTTATTTGGCATGAATGGCTATTTATTGGCGCAAATATAGAAATAGGCGGTGGGATTTACAAGTTATTTAAAAAGGCTTCAGCTTGCCTTTTTTGAGTTTTATTTTAAAATCTTCTATGCTATGTGTACCCCAGATATCGATGCGGTTAATGCCATATATGTCCTGAACGGGTATTTTATTGATGCGGTTACCGATGCGAAAGGCTGCCTTGATGCCCGTGGTCTGCACGATCTGTAATAATGTTTCCTTATCGATGCCTGAAGGCCGCTCGCCATATGGATAAGCCAGGACTTTGTGAAACGGTAGACCGGCGGTTTCAAATGCCTTGATGCTTTTTTCCAGGGTCTGTTTTAACTCTTCAGCATTCAGTGTGTCGAAATGTTCGTGCAGGTAACCATGAATGGCAAGCGAAGCTACCGAAGGGTCGAGGCTGCGAAGGTCTTTAAGGGTCATTTTATCGCCCAGCGGGTCGCCCTCAGTAGGTACGGAACCGTCAAGGGTACCCGCCACGATAAAAAACGTAGCTGTCCAGCCGAACTCTTTGAGCAAAGTACAGGCATGGCTAAGGTTATCCGTATAGCCGTCGTCGAAGGTGAGAAGGAAAGACTTTTTGGGGTAGTTTTTAACTTTGCCGGAGGCGATGTCGAGGAATTCGTTCAGCGGCAAGCATTTATAGCCTTCGTCGCGGAGGTACTGCCATTGTTCCCTTACTTTTTCAGGGCTGATGCTCAACTTGTGGTTGGAGCCAGGTAAAACATGGTGGTACATCAGCACAGGTATGCCAATCACCCGGGGCAATAAGTGATGCAGGAGTTTGCTCATGTGCTGCAAAGGTGCGAATTTTCGGCTAACGGATGTAGTAATTGCGTGTCAATTTTCTATATCTTTACCCTAAATGCATTTGAACAAACATTCAATGCTTCCCGCTAAAATAAGTCCTCCCGGATGCGCATTAGTGTAGTTGTTATCACCCATAACGAAGAAAAAAATATTGAGCGATGTATCCGATCTGTCCGCAATGTGGCAGACGAAATACTTATCGTTGACAGCTATTCGACGGACAAGACGGCGGAGATCGCCCGGTCGCTCGGGGCTACTGTAATAGAGCATCATTTTGAGGGTTACGGCAAGCAGAAAAGGTTCGCGACAGAACAGGCAAAAAACGACTGGGTAATGCAGCTGGACGCCGATGAATCGCTATCCCCGGAACTGGAACAAAGCATACTCGCGATAGACGAAACAAATGCTATGGGCGCCTATAAGTTTGACATACTGACCAATTACTGTGGCAAATGGATAAGGCACGGTGGCTGGTACCCCAACCCTAAGACGCGGCTGGTGAACAGGAAAAAGGGGAGCATGAGCACAGATAATGTGCATGAGAAATGGACCCTGAATGACGCTAATGCCCGGTTCGGACGGCTGAAGGGTGATCTGCTACACTACAGCTATTATACAATTGCCGATCACATCTATAAGATCAACCACTATAGCGAAATAAGCGCAAAGGCCGATGCCGCAAGGGGCAAGAAATGCAGTATGCTGAAAGTGATCTTTGCGCCTTGCTGGTTTTTCTTTGTGCAGTATGTACTGAGACGTGGCTTTATGGATGGGGCTTATGGCTATATTGTCTCGAAAAATTCCGCCTACTATATGTTTCTGCGCTACAGCAAACTTTATTCCTACAGCCGCAATAAACAATAGCTTTAAAAGACCAGCCCCGTCCGGCGTATCGCAGGACGGGGCTGGTAGAAAGTCTTACAAAGTTTTATGCTTGCTGCAGCTTTGCAGGTGCAGGCTGCTTCATTAAAGCATATGCGCCAAACAACACGCCGCTGCCAATGATATCGCCCAGGAATGAGTTGATGAAGAGCTTAGTGCCCATATCGGTATAGAAAGGCAATGCCATCAGGAAGGTATTGCCCAACCCTTTGAGGCCTGTGCCATAACCAAATATGTCGCCGGTTATTTCGATCTTTACCCATACGCCGAAGTTGCTCACCAGGAAGAAAACGGCAGACCCCGCAATGGAGTAGCCCAGCACTTTGAGCGCCTTTGGCTGGCCGAGTGTTGTGCCAAGCAGTGTAACCAGCAGCATGCCGCCATATACAAAGAACTGATCGACACCATAAAAACCTTGTGTAGTGGTGAACAGCGCGATATACATGTCGGATATGAACTGTGCTACCAAAGTGATAGAAAAAGCAAGACGCTTATCCTTAATAATTGCCCCGCTGAACAGGCCCAATGACGCCAGCGGTGCAAGATGGTACCACTGCATTTGCTGGTTGGTGATGCGGATAACAGTTGCCAGGAGTATCAGTGCTATTGCGAGCAGAATATTAGTACGTTTCATACAAGGCAAAAGTAAGCCAAAATTCAAAATTCAAAAGTCAAAATGATCGCAACGCAATTTAAATTCCCATTATGTGAATAAATGCAGGAATTTATCCACCTGTGACCGGATGCTGTATTCGCGAAGCATTTTTTCGTGCCCGGCCTTTCCTAACCTTGCACGCAGTTGTGCATCGGCAATTAGTGCGCGAAGGTGCTTTTTCCAGTCTTCCGCACTATCGCAGAGGTAGCCATTTGTGCCTTCTTCAATAATAGTCTTATTGACACCCACAGGGCTGGCTAGTGCCGGAATGCCGGCGGATAAATATTGTATCAATTTGAAACCACACTTGCCTTCGCTCCAGGGGTCATTTTGCAGGGGCATGATGCCGATGTCCATTGTCAGGAGGTCATCGATCTCGCTTGCAGCATTCCACGGAATATACGTCCAGTTTTTTAGGGGTAGTTTCGGCTTCTTGTCAGCAATGACGGCGAACTTGAAGTCAAGTTCCCGTTGCAGTTCCTCGAGAACAGGCATAACAGGATTCAAATAGGGCAGGGTAGAGTGACTGCCTGTCCAGCCAACGACGACTTTGTGGTCTCCATGTTCCTTCACTTTATTATGGCCACGCTCCATGTCGACACAGGTAGGGAGCAGGACAACATTATTATTGTATTGGGCTGCGTAGTTACAAAGGTATTGGTTACCCGGACATACGCTGTAAGCCCATTTGCAGATGCGCTTCACTTTCCAGAATGCCTTTAGCCAACCTGCCAGCTTGTTAGCGCTGCTTGTGTTGGGTATCCATATGGCATCATCGAAATCGTAGATCATTTTCTTGCGCCACAATTTGGCCACGATCCATTCGAACAACGGCGGGCCCAGCGGAGCGGCTTCGCGATGCACAAAGACATGGCTGTAGCCGTGTACATCCCAAAGCACAGTCTTGAGGCGTTTCAGATAGCCCTTGGTGATGCCCCATGCTTTTTGAATAGTGCCGCCATTCTGGTAGAGTATTTTCCACGTGTGCTCGTCCATGAAGGGCACAATGGTATATGGTATATTCGCCCGCTGCAGGTAGGGCTCGTACAGCTCTACCCTAAAACGCTGCGATGGGGCGCGGCCTAAAGGGTACGGCACGAGGAATAATATTTTTGTATCGGCAGACATCAGGCAGTTGCAGTTAATAGCGTTTCGAATTGACGGATAAAGTTAGCGGGGGCAAACTTAGTGCGTACGTATGCGCGACCGGCTTCGGCTAGTTTCGTACGTTCGGCGGGATTGTTGGCTAAGGTCAGTATCGCATCGCAAATACCTGTTATGTCGCCAACGGGTAACAGTAAACCTGTCTCTCCGTCTTCGATGATCTCTTCCGGTCCCCCGCAGCGCGTGGCTATGAGTGCGGTGCCATAAAAGGCGGTCTCAAGGCAGGTCATAGAGAATGATTCGGCTTCGGAACAGTTGAGCACGATATCTGCGGCTTTAATTTCTTCCTCTACATTCGGGTTGAAGGGTGCGAAAGTAACAGGCAGGTTTTGCTGCCGGGCTTTTGCTTCAAGCTCCTGTTTAAAAGCCTTGTTCTTTTCAAGGCCCATATCGCCGCCAGTGAATTTGAGGCGAAGCGCATTGTTTTGTTTATAGGCAAGGGCAAAGGCCTCAAGTGCATGGTCCTGGCCCTTGCCACGGATATAATTGGAAAGGTACAGGATGTCGATCGTGTCTTTGATTTTCTCTTCTTTCGGTGGCAAATTCTCGACGAGCTGCACCGGATCATATATTCGTACGGTCTTACCCTCGGGCAGTTGCTGCATTACCGCGTCAGATACTGCTACGACTCCATCGGAGTGCTTGTTAGCCGCGCGCAGCCACCAGTTTCTAAGTACCGAAGGCATAACCGATGGCAGAAAGCGCACGTATGTGATGAGCCGCCCATTGAACCCCCGGCCTTTCACCATCGCACCCAATTGATTGTAGAAATCATTTGCCTGTATGACGTCGATACTTTCTTTGGCCAATATTTTTTTGAGTCGCGTAGCATTAGATTGAAGCCTTGGTAAGTATTGCAGCAGTACCGCTACCGATTTCCGGATCTCAAGCATAGGCAGTGTATAAACGGCAAAGCCTTTTTCTTCGATCATGGGGCCTAGGGTACTGTTGTCCGGTATTACGAAGACAAACTTGTGTGAATGAGACAATAGCACAGCCTCGTTAAGGGCGCATTTGAAAGCGCCGGTGAATGCTATGGAATTGTCTATTATCAGTATGTTCACAAGTATCAGTTTTCGATCACTGCTTTCCATTGCTGCAACATCGCATCGAGTGTAAAGCGCTGTAAAAGTTTTTCAAACGCAGCCTCGTCCGGTTGCGATGCATTGAGCCAATACTCTATTTCCTTTGCCCACAGTTTTGTCTTCTCTTCGTTTATGGTATCCAGCATAGGCATAAGGCTGCCAACTTCGCCCCGTACCGGGGCTGTTACTTGCACCGGCGTTAGGTCTTTTACATCCAGTATTTCGCGGGGACCGGTGTAACAGTCGGTGCTAACGACGGGTATGTGGCATATCAAAGCTTCAGCCAATACATTCGGGAAGCCTTCCCAGGAGGATGCCAGTGCGAATAAACGGCTGTGCCTGTAAAATTTAAATGCATTCTGCTGAAAGCCCATGAAGTAAACATCCGCATGTTCGTAATGGCCGTTCCAACCATAAGGCTTCAGCCCCAATTGTTCACATAACTTTATCAACGGTTCCCTCAATTCACCATCACCTAAAATCATCAGTCGCGCATCGGTGCTGTGTTTCAATTTTTGCAGGATGCGTATAAGTTTATCATGCTCCTTAGCCACGTGCAACCTGCCGGAAGTGATTATGACCGGCTTCGAGAAGATCTTTGCTTCATCTGCCGTTAAGGCGTCGTTGCTTCTTGCAATGATGTCTTCCCTCTCGTAAAAGTTATAGATGGTACGCAGCTTATTGGCTGAGATACCGAAGTGTCGCTGCATTTCGTCTGCAAGCGCATTCGTTACACATACGATCTCGTCGGCCTTCCTGTAGAACACCGGGATCAATACCTTTTTTCGTAACTGACCCTTGCTACCGGATATCACTTTGTCATGCATTTTAGAACCCCGAATACTGAGGACTACTTTTTCGCTACCTTTTGTCATGGCGTTCACATAGTCCGGGCCCTCGAGAAAGCTGATCGACACATCGGCCTTAGTTTCTTTTTTTAGTGCTTTTACCTTACTCAACCTGTACCGCCAGGCCTGTATCTTCCCCCATATGCCGTTGTGTTCGGGTGGGTCGATAAAGACCACCTTGTCGCAGGTCTTATAAAATTTTTCCCTGTCCTTACCCGATAAGATAGCTAGCGTGACATCGTAACCCGTCTGCTGCAGGTAATAGCTGAGCAGCGAGATGGAGCGCTCCGCTCCTCCCTTACCCAGTTCCGAACCGATCAGCAATACCCGTTTCATGATGCTTTATAAATTTTCAAGGTAGTCGGCAAGTTCTGAAATGAATACCTCCATCTTATAATTGTCGAGATTGTGCTTCGCGTTTAGGCCCATTTGTTTTGCGTCCTCGCGATGTGTGTATGCCCAGAGTATTTCGTTTTTAATAGCCTTCGCATCGCGTATGGGAATAATGTGGCAGCCGGGGTTGTTCCTGCCCAGTAGCTCTCCCGAACCCGCATTCGATGTTATGATGACCGGCAGGCAGTAGTGGGCAGCTTCAAGGGCGGTATAAGGACCTCCGTCAACCAGGCTTGGCACTATGAAAAGGTCCTTGTCTTTCATAAACTCCGGCACATCGGCTATGCGCCCTATGAGCTGCACATTCTTTATGTTCAGGTGGTTTTTTACGATGTGCTCATGCATCGATTCATCGATGCCACCGGCTACATACAACTTCAGGTTCTCGTCGTAATTGGTTTCTTTCATCACCATTTCCCAGGCATCAAAGAGATACTGAAGCCCCTTCAGGATAACTGTATGTGCGAGGTAACCCACCTTAAATTCCGGCTTTATCGGCCGGTCGATAGGTGCTGCCGGACTGAAGTCGGGTTTTAGGTGGCCTATAAGTTTTACCACCTGTCCCTGGTAGGCTGAGCGGGCGTAAGAGTCGTATACCGTAGGGTAGGAGCCTACGACGATATCTACATACTTCATCGACTCATTATAATAGTTGATGCGTTTCTCGTAGGTGTAAGCATCGTCCTCGTCAATATGCAGCTTTTTCTTTTCCTGGCTGACAATATTGTTGATATAATTCTCTTCAGGGTTTGCAGGAATGAATATGACTTTAATACCTAGCTTTTTTGCTTTTTTAAAAGTGTGCCGCAGGTAAGGTTGTGTTACAAAGAGTATATCGATGTCGCTGGTAATACGCCTGACACAGCACCAGTCAAAAAGTTTCTCCTGCAGAAACCTGAACTTGTGGGGTTGCATAGGCATGAACTTATTCAGCTTATTGAGCGCGTACAGGTAGTAGCGGGAGAATTTGGAGACAGCTGATGATGGGAAAGATGTTGTGAATTTACCTTTGGAGTACACAATAAAGTTTTTCAGAAGGCCCCGTTTGTCAAGTTCTTCAGACAGGTAATACCCCAGCCTCGCCATGCCGGCACCGCTGCGTGCAGTTAACGATTGGAATGACACCACTAATATTTTTTTCTTACCGGGCATGGGTTAATTCAGGGGTTTTTGTCTTAGTTGTTGCAGGTATTTTTTGCTCGGGTATTCGGCAAAGTAGTACAGCACCCAGGCTGCCAGTACCGAAACGACAATACCGACATACCACGCATAAATGACGAAAATATCGTAAAAATTATGTCCCATTCTGTACAATACCAGCTTTATAAGGAAGAGTGTGGCGATGTGGGATACATACAATGTATAACTAAACGCGCCTATCCACTCCAGCCATCCTATCCTTATCTGGTGCTTCAGTCCGCTTATCAGCATGATGTAGGTAAATAGCACCATCATCAGCCCCGTTATTTTATTGCTATACTGCTCGAAGAGATATGACTTTACAAATACCGAAAGCAGGAAGATAAGTAGCAGGGCCACCAGGCTGCGCATGCGGTCCATTTTGAAGACGGCAAGGAAGAAGTCACGATACTTATAAAATATACAACCGATATAAAAGTACACATTGTAGTCGCAGATGAAGCGAACGGTAACAAGCAGTGAGTCATATTTATTTTCATCAAGATAGTCGATGCCTGTCCAGAATAGACCAGCGGCAAAGGCGAGGATAGTGAAAATGGTATAAGCTCTAAAGTGGCGGGCGAAAAAGGGTATGCATAGGTAAAACAAGATTTCGAAAGGCAGGGACCAGTACTGGGGCGTCAGGTAGTTGTCCTTGACGATGTACACGAGGTTTAGAAGTAACGTTTTCAGGTTTATGAAAGAGTCAAAAGCTTCCTTCAGCGGTGGATTACGCTCAACAGTATTATTGAAGACCCACGCCACACCCCACCTTAAAGCCAGGAAAACAGCAATAGCCCAGATAATGCCAAGGATATAGGTCGGATACACTCTGACAAGGCGACGAATGTAAAAGTTTTTCACCCCTCCTCCCTCGGCAGTAACACTATGCATAATGCTGAAGCCCGACAACACAAAGAAAACGATCACGAACTCCTTGCCCAGGTTGGTATGCTGTATGAAAATCGTGTTAAGCCATTCCCACCAGTGCCACTGCTCCTTTGGCGCAACGTATTTTTCGTAGCGCGGATTGTCGACAAAGAGGTAACCGCGGGAGTGTTGTATGACCACATATAGAGCAGCCAAACCCCGCATCCAGTCTGTGATCCTGAAATTAATGCCCGAGGTAGAACTTCTCTGAATCTTATCCATTTACAGATTCCCAGTTTTTTTCATGCCGGCCGTTGCAGTCTCTCCCAATGCCGGAACAGTAACCGGTTCAATCACTTCCCTTCGCTGTTTACTGTTCGCCCTTATTTTTTTAAGATAGTACATAGATGGGTATTCTGCAACATAATACAGCAGCCAGGCTATTGGCACCGCCGCAACAGGCCCGAAAAACCATCCGTATAGGTTGTAAATATCATAGAAGTGGAAGCCCATTTTGTAGAGGATCAGCTTCACCAAAAATATGGAAGCTACATGAGTTACGTAAAGTGTATAGCTGAAGCTACCGATCTTTTCGAGCCACTTGATGCGCACACTATATTTCAGGGATGCGAAAATGAGCACAAAAGTAAACGCGACCATAATGAGGTCCGTCACTTTATTGGGCTCGTTTTGAAACTTATAGGCTTTTATGCCAACCATGGCTTCGAAAAGTACTAACAGCAAAGCAACAGATACCCATTTGCTAAGCCTGTATTTTTCGATGATAACGTCCTTGTACCTGTAAAACAGAACGCCAATAAGGAAGAACAGGTTGAAGTCAATAAAATACTGCGGAAGGTAGAATGTAAGGATCTGATGATTGAAAATAGTAACTGTCAGCGCGTCATCTGTGTCGAGCACAAGGGCGCCGAACATAATACAGCCAATGATGAACATGGCTACTGTACCGATAGTGTATAACCTGAAGCGCTTAATGAACCAGGGGATTGTAAGATAAAAAATGACTTCATATGGAAGCGACCAGTATTGAGGCGTCAGGTAGTTGCCTACCGGCATATAAAGTAGGTTGAATACCAGGTTGTGAAAGGTGCCGAATTTTCGATAGGCATAATCCAGGGGGAGATGCCCCTCAATGGAACGGGCAAATACATCTGTAGCGGCATCCTTAATGATGATGAAAACCGCAAGCGCCCAGATGATACCTAAGATATAGGTAGGGTAGAGTCTAAGCATGCGGCGACCATAGAATGCTGTTACCTTGCTATTCTCATTCGATAGGCTGTGTGCGATAGAAAAGCCCGACAACAGGAAGAATAATGTAACGAACTCAACACTCAGGTTGGAGTGCTGCATGATCAGGAAGTCAAGCTTTTCCCACCAGTGCCAGGACGATTTTGGTTCCACCTTTGCGGCGAACTCGTTGGCGGTAGTGAAGAGGAAGCCCCGCGAGTGATTAAATACCACATATAAGGATGCGAGACCGCGCATCCAGTCTATGATCTTGAAATTTACTTTGTGTTGCGGTGTAGCGCTTGTTTGCATGCTATTGTTTTAAGAGTTGCGATAATGTAACTCTCTCAACCTCGAATTTGGAAACATAATCCAGGAAATCCATCATAATGTTTTTCATGGTCTTTGTTTCATCGTATACCATGGGATAGTCGAATTCAACATAGTGCGTGGATAGTATGAAATCACCATCGTAGCGGCGTACCATATCGAAAGCATCGGTAAGTGTTCTCAGCAGCGTGCCGGGCTGTAGCGGGTAATGATAAGGCGCTTCCGTATGCTTACTGTATTTTATCACGTGTGGGTAGTCGCTCTCGCGGTGCAGCAATTTGAAAGAAACCTGCCGCCCGATATTTACGAGACCCGTCAGGTCTTTTTCCTTTTTCAGGAAGCTAAGGCCGCCCCCGCAGATATTCAGTCCGGCGTCCAGCACAGCCTTATAGCCCTTCATAGATAGCAGATTCTGAGGTGGGGTGAACACGCTGATGGGGTACTGAAATACATTGCTAAGGTGAGCTACCTCCCGCCTTATCGCATCCGTCAGGTTCCTGTTTGTATAAAACTCTGCGCCACGCACATAGTTGTTGCCCATTTCGCTTGGCAGCACCTCGTCCTCGTTGCGGTGATAAATGGCATGAAAGCCTATATCTACCTTGCCTTCTTTTATTTTTTCGCGCAGGAAGCTGACTAATTCGGTATTGTCTTCAATGGGGTGTGCAGTATTGTCTTTAGTCCACGCATCCCAATCAGTATCTTGCTTGTCCTTATAGATCTGGTGTACCCATTTTTTCCACGCTCCCTTTACTTTAGAGATCAGGCATAGCGTCACAGGAGTATCATCCCATATATCGCTATAGCAGGCCTCCAACTCGGTCGGAGTAGTAAAAAAATTAGTATCGTCGTCTCTTATGGCAAAGCGCATATACCCTTATTCATAAATTAGTTACAAATTAATGTAATTTACTTCTAGTCCGCTAGTTTTATGTTCTTATAAGTCTGGGCGAAGTTGATCCGTTTCTTCTTGATCAATGTGCTTATCAGCGGCAAGTTCATGTTCACCGCCACTTCTACCAGTTTCTTGCCTATGGCTTCTGCTTTGTTTCTTGTGTATCCTATTTCCGAGCCAAACTGCGGGTTTTCGGATATCGGCATTGGGTACACACAGTCTACACCTTTTATAACCTGTTCTTTATAGTACACGATCCACGAGTCGGCCTGGCAGATAAGCTTGGGGCTGTGGAAGTCCAGTATCTTTTGGGCTGTCTCTTTCGAAAGAATGTAAGCCGCGGCGCGGCCTACACCATGTATCTCGTCAGGACTGCATAAGAAATATTTTTCCTTAGCGCCTTGTATGCTTTGCTGCCCCTGTTTTCTGTTCAGCAACATAGAGTTCTCCCTGCACCAGTAGTAGGTTAGCAGGGTTATATTATCCTTGCTTAATTGTGGTTGTAGTTTGTCCAGCACTTCTTTCAGGCGATTTTCCAGTATCAGTACATCGTCTTCCAGCACCAGCGCATACGCGTCATTGTGTTTTTGCATAGCCTCATATACCTTACAATGCGAAAGCATGCAGCCGGCTTGTGATTTCGTGAACTCGCCTTGCTGAAGTATTTTCTCATTCAGTTCCTCATCGCTCATCTGCCTTCCATCCACTGCGGATATTATTTCATAGTCCAGCCCCAGGCGGTTCAGTTGCCTTTTTATGGCGATCCGCCGGCTTTTGCTGCGCTCCATATTTATGACGTATACTCTCATAGGCTTCAGTTGGCGATGCCCGCGATGGCTTTTATATAAAGGTCAAGATATCGGTCGGCACAAAGGTCCATATCAAATTTGCTGAAGCAAGCTGTCGTATTGCTTTTATGTAGCTCATACAGTGCTTTGTCTTCCAGGTACTGTTGCATGGCTTGGGCCATTTGCTCCGTGTCTATTTTATCGTTCTGTATAGGTATGGTAATGCCCGCCTTTCGCCCATCCTGCGATAGCATGTTGATGATCTCACCTGCATCACTGGCAATAGTGGGCTTGTTGCAGAATAGGTATTCTATCACTGCCGTGGGCAGGCTTTCCGATGCATAGGTGCTTGGCAGCAGGCCCACGTCGAAGATATTGATCCACTCCAGCGGCTCATTGCTATGGTCTACGAAATGGATATACTTTTTTGCGGCATACTTTGCTTTCAGGCTTTCAAGATATTTACCGCCCCCAACGAGTATTAACCTTGTATTTGGTCTTCCCAATTTGTTGAATGCCTCAATAGCAGGTTCCCAGCCCTTCTCGGCAATACCACGCGACACCATGCCGTAAACAAATTCATTCGCACCGATGCCTAATTGTTGTTTCAATCCACGATCGGCAGGTATCTGGCCGGCATAGCCATTGTATATCTTATTGATCTTACCTTCTGTTTCAGCCGGGAAGTTCTTTTTGAAGAAGTCTATCTGCTTGTCGGATATGCAAACTATTTTTTTCAGGTTGGTGAGGTTCCATTTTGCTTTCTGAAAATAGTTTAGCAAAGGCATATATTCTCCTTTACGTTCCTTTTCGTAAAACTGCAGGTAGTCGCCGTGAATAGTAGTTACAACAGGCACATTCAGTTCATTCCCTATCATTGCAGAGATGCGGTCCACTTTCAAAAGGTTACTGTGAATGATATCCGTTTTTGTCACCTGCATCAATCGCTTTAGCGCACCCTTAATGTATTTTTTCTGTATGTTCCGGTCTATTTTCAGCCGGAAGAAGAGGCCGTCTATTTTGCGGGCCAGCCATGGCAGGCGCATATGCGGCCATATCAGCTGCACGTTCGGTGCCAGTGCGCTATGCAGTGCCTGGTTAAATTTGTTTTTGTAGAATGCAAACACGATAACTCTGTTGCCCTTGTCTTCAAGGGCTTTGGCGAGCCTCAGTACAAATGTCTCTGCTCCTCCGGGCGCTATTACTTCTATGGCCAGTACTATGTTCATTTCCCTTGCTGTTGTTACTTATGCTGCGATTTTCTTAAAAACCTGTTCCTTATATAGTAGGATAGGGTGGCGTATGTTCTGCTATTGATGATACTCAGCTTTATGGACCGTTTGAGTGCTGAGCGGGCTTCATCCCAATTATTGTTGTCTATAGCCTTGGCTGCTACGATCCGGTATTTTTCAGCCATGATCCTTTTATCCCTAAACAACTGTGCCTCAAAAGTCCTCATTTCTTCTTCCTTATTTTGCTCCAGCCAGTCGCTGCCTGTTGCCTTACGTTGGGTGAAAAGCTCTTTTAGTATATCATCTGCGATCAGTTTGCGTGGATTATCATGCAAGTTGGTCATCGATGCAGGGTGAATGCGGTAGTTATAAAGGGAGTCTTTTATAAAATAAATGGGGTACTTGCTATTGACGCGATAGGTGTAGTAATTATCATCTCCATATATGCCGTTAAAATACTCGGAGAAAGGGCCAAATTCCTGTATCACTTCTTTCCTGAACATGAGCCCGGGATACCAGAAGGGGTAGGGGCGCGATATCTCATGTATCACAAAGTCCGCCTTGTGGGGCGTGGTTTCAAGGACGTTTCCTTTAACGTCTATGGTGCTGAAGTTCGTTCCGCATATTTTGACAGGCGGGTATTGTTCAAAAACTTTTACTTGCCTGGCGATTCTTTCAGGTGGGCAGGTATCATCTGCATCGAGCTGAGTGAGCAGGTCGCCCGTTGCCAGCGCAAAAATGCTATTCTTGTTCTTTATATACCCAAGATTTGCCTTTTGGTTAACCAGTTTGATGCGGCTATCGCCCAGGTAGCGCGATATGATCTGCAGTGTATCATCAGTAGAGCAGTCGTTGCCTATGATCAGTTCCCAGTTGACATATGTCTGGAGCAGGATGCTTTCAATTGCCTCCGCAATGTATGGCCCTGCGTTGTAGGCACACATCATAATGCTCACTTTCATATGGTTGTTTCCGGGCTGGGTCACGGCGGTGTTTAATGATTGGTTTGTGCTACAAGGTCTTCATATGTAAGGCATGCGCTTATATGCCCATTGTCGAGCTCGTAAATTTTATCGCAGTACCTTAAAGATGTGTACCGGTGTGCAATGATCACGATGGTCAATTGCTCATGTCCTAATTGCTGAATAGCATTAGTTATTTCTTCTTCAGTTTTCGAATCGAGTGCCGAGGTCGCCTCGTCAAAGATCAGCACTTCGGCCCCTTTATAGATCGCACGCGCAATGGCTATACGTTGCTTCTGGCCGCCCGAAAGATTATTACCTCTTTCGTTCAGTATAGTATTCAGTCCATCGGGTAGTTCATTTACTAATGAGTCGAGGCTAGCCAATTGCACCGCCCTGCGCACCTTGTTTATATCGATCCCGTCTTTCACCTCGCCGATAGCAATATTTTCGAGCAATGTAGTGTTCATAATGAATACCTCCTGCCGCACATAGCCGGTTATCTTCCACCAGTCTGTTACATTATTACGGCTAAGTTCTGTGCCGTCTATTGTTATCCTGCCGCTTGTAGGCTGCAGGAAGCCAAGTATGTTATTGATGAGTGTGGATTTGCCTGCGCCGGATTTACCGATAACCCCGATCTTATCGCCTTTTTTGATCTCTAGCTCGCAATTCTCGATAACACGCTTCGTAGCGCCGGGATATTGGTAAGAAACTTTATCAAAAACGATCTTGTCGTTGAAAACCAGTTCAGCATGGTCACGACCTGTGTTGGGCGTCCGTTCCTCGTTCAGGAAATCGTCATCCTGGAATATAAATTCATTAGAGTTAAGGTTATTGACCGCGATCACAAACCTGTTCACCGACGGTATACAGCGGTAAGCTATCACAGCAAAGAGACTGATGGTGCCAATGATCTTTTCTGTATCCTTGATCACATACACGCCATAAAGCAGTATCAATATAATGCCCAGGAATGTTGCTATCTCCAGGATGCGCGTTGGAATGAACAGCATAAAGTCCATACGGCCCTGGTGGATGCTGAACTTGCGTGCCAGTTCCTTAAAGCGCTTCTTGAACATATTCTCTGTGCCTGCGATCTTGATATCGGTATAGCCGAAGATCATTTCCTGCGCGCTGGCGTAGAGTTGAATGCCGTTATTATTCTTCTCCGTGCCGGCTGTTTTGATCATGCCTTTTACTCTGTAATAGAAGTAACCCATCGTAGGCAGGAGCACACCGATGAGTAGCACAAACAATTGCCAGTTCCATAGACATACGATTATCGCTGTCAGGGTAAAGACCATCGACTCATTGATCAGGATGATGGTGGAGATTGTCGCATTGCTGCAGAGGCTCACCTGCATACCTGTCAGCTTATTGACCAGTTCGTTCGAGGTATTTTTAAGCAGGTCGAGCAGGGAGCGGTCATACACCTTGTTAAGCACATTCATCGATGAGCTTACGTATAAGTTTTGCACAAAACGCACCTGTAACCGGTTAATGTAAAGACCGAAAAGGTTCTTGGCTACTATCAATGCAAAGAAGATGCCTACGGTGATGAGTAGCAACTGTTCCTTATTGTAGGCCGAGAGAGCGGGTACCGCTTTTGTAATGGTTTGATACGATTTTTCAGAGAGTACAAGGCTTACCACAGGTATCACGGACATAAGACCCGCAAGGTCGGCTATTGAACTTAAAAAGGTAAGGAAAGCAAGCCAGCCAAAAGCCTTTATTTGCCTCCGGTTGAATATTTTGTAGAGTTTGTTTATGGTAGATAGTGCGGAAGTCCCCCTAAGTTTCAAAGCAATTATAATTTAATTGTAAAACTATCCATTTCCTCTATAAAAATGGAAATATCCCCTGTTATTGATTTGCAAATGTAACATGCCGAAATGCCTTACAAGTAAGGTCATTTCATAAAGAAGTCACTCAGTGAGTTCTTCTTTTTCTTTTTGTTCTTCCCCGGTTCGTCGTAGTATCCTCCACCGTTATTGCCATACCCTTGTCCGTAGCTATATCCATAACCGTAACCGGTGCCGTAACCGTAGCCGTATTTCTTCAGGTATTCAACACCGTTGAAGATAATAGCAGGGTTTTGGATCTTGCCGTCTTTGTGTAGCACGTCAAACATACGCACCTGGTCCTTAATGGTATATCCCTGGCGCACGATGAACAGGTTGATGCCTGCATATTGCGAAAGGATGAGCGCATCCGATACCATGCCGATCGGTGCGGTATCGATGATCACCACGTCAAACATTTCCTGCAGCTCAGTTAATAGCTTGCGTGCTGTCGGCAGCACCAATAACTCGCCAGGGTTGGGAGGTATCGGGCCGCAATTAGCTATATAAAGATTCTCATGAACGCCTGATGATTTGATAACACCATCGAGTTCCACCATTCCGGCAAGATAGCCGCTTATGCCGCCCTCATTGCTAAGGCCCAGGTATTGCGAGATCTTAGGCTTACGAAGGTCGAACTCCATGATGATAACCCGCTTTTTAGCCAGCGTCATGGTAATACCAAGGTTGATGGATATAAATGATTTACCCTCACCGCTTTGGCTCGATGTGATCATGAATATCCTGTTGTTCTGTGCCGCCGACATAAACTCAAGGTTGGCGCGTATCAGCCTGAACTGCTCTGCAACACCGGTGCGCACGTGCGGACCAACAACAATTGTATTTTCCCTGTTCTCAGTGCCTTCCACTCTGCTGACAGTACCTACGATAGGAATATTCGTCAGGGTCTCAATATCATTTTCATTGATTACCTTATTATTTAGCAGTTCGCGCGCTATCAGTATGCTGGATGGAACAAGCAGACCGATAAGGAAAGCAATAGCGTATACGCTCTTTTTAACCGGACTAATGGGTACACCATTCGAGAAAGGCACAACAACGACTTTCGATTTGTTAGTGGCCGCATACACCGAAATTTCATTCTCAAGGCCCTTTTGGTACAGCAGCAGGTACATGCTCTGCAATACGTTGTAGCCGCGTTTCACATCTTTGATGCTCCTGTCAACATTAGGCACTTCCCTTATGCGGCTGGTATATTCGGCAGCATTGCGTGCGGTATTCTCAATAGTAATATTCAACGAGCTGGCGATCTTATCCGCAGCGTCGGCTATGCGTTTGCGCAGCGAGGCCAGTTCGCTTTGTGTCTGCAGCAGGTAAGGATTACTGGGGCCCAGGTTCTTCTGCTGTATTTCAAGCTGCTGCACCTGTCCGTTGTATTTGCCTATCAGTTCAGATAAGAAGGGATCGGTTACCCCTATGCCTGCTACTACCTGGTTCTGGTTGGCCAGTATGCTGTGCTTCAGGCTGGCCAGGGCTTGTTTCTGTGTATAGAGCTCGTTCAGCTTTTGTTCCGATGTATTGCGTTCGCTGAGATATGCACTTGTTTGTTCTGTTGGTTCTACTACGTCGCTGTTTACCTTGATAGAGGCCTCGATCGAGTCCATCGACTTGATGTCCTCGGCCATTGTGGTTTTACTCTTATTGATGAATTCGCGTGTCTTCTGGGCCGTATAGTTGATATTCTCCAGTTCTTTCTTCTGGTAGAAGTAGATCAACACGTTCATGAAGTCCACACCGCGCTGGGGTATATTGTCGGTATAGGCCAGGTCCAGCAAGCTGGTACGGCCGTCGCTCGGGTATACGTTAAAGATGGTAAGAATGCGTTGGATCGTTGTAACCGTAGGTTCCATCTTTACTTTGAACTCCGTGCCGAACAGGTAACCGCGGTTCACCTGCGGACCTGTTCGATAAAGCACCTTAAAGCGTCCGAAAGAACGCTTGGTCCAGCTGTCATAAAGCACACGTTCGGAAATTTTGTTGTGCTTTATTTCGAACTGCCCTTCGACCACCTGTTTGATGGTGAATTCCGTTGTAATTCCTTTAAAGCCTGCCGTGTCGAAAACGATCTTGATAGGGCATTCGTTATATACCTCGGTTTCTTTTACACGACCCACTGCCCAATAGCGGATGTTCAGGTCGAGTGAATCAACAACTTTGGCGATCAAGTCCTGCGAGTGCAGGATGAACATTTCGTTGAAGAGCGTTGTAGATGTATTGTCTGTCTTTTCGGTCTCCAGTTTGCTCAATACGCTCTTGGCTCCGTTATCAGGGTTTTCCTCTATCAGCAGCGAGCTTTTTACGGCATATTTAGGTGTGGTATAGCGCAGGTAAAGGAAGCCAACCGTAAGAGTAATGGTTATAGACAGCACGAACCAGTACCAATTGCTCAGCACGGCGCCCAGCAGTCGCTTGACGTCGAACGAGGAATTAAATTGCTTTAATATCCTGTCTGAAAATTGTTGTTGGTTGTTTTCCATGGTTGCAGTGCTACTGCCGTTTTATTTCTGTTTCTTATTTACTAAGTTGTATGATGCCGTATACTGCCAATATGGTTGATATCAGCGCCGTTATGGTCGGCAGGTAGAACTGGAAGAATTCGTTGCCTTGCTGGCGGCGTATACGTGCCGGTTCTACATACACTATGTCGTTTTGTTTTAGATAATAATAAGGGCTTGTAAAAACATTCCGGCTGTTCAGGTTCAACCTCGCGAATTCACGCGTGCCTTCATTTTCCCTGATCACCATTATATTGTCCTTGCGCCCGCTGATGGGGATATCGCCCGCAGCAGCGATGGCGTCGATGACGCTCATCTTATGATTCGGTGCCAGCACCGTGCCGGGGTGGTTTACCTCTCCAAGTACAGTTACCTTATAATTGATGATCCTGGCTTCGATCACAGGATCTTTTACATAATCTTTTAATTTCTGCGCTATCAGGTCTTTAACTGCCCTTAGTGTCAGGCCGTCCACCTTGATCTTACCCACTACGGGGAAATCGATAAATCCGTTCACATCCACCAGGTAGCCGGTGTTCTGAGCGCCGCCACCGCCGCCCGCGCCTGCAGAGCCGGAGATACTAAAGGTGGTACCGCCATCATTAAATATGCTCACGGGTGTCTTTTCAGCCAGGCTGCTTATAGTAGTAACATGAATGGCCAGGATGTCTTCAGGCTGGATGGTGATATCTTTTAAACGTTCCATACGCTGCACCTGTACCGACACATCGTTCGGCGTGTTCTCAGCGAAATAGATCGTCTTCTGCGGCGCAGCGCATGCTGTGAAGAGCAAAACGCCTGCTATAGCGATAATATTTATTAATCGTTGCATGTTAAAGCATTACAATGGCAATGCAATGTTTTTTGATTCCTGTTTGTGATCCTTCCCCTTATAAACAATTACTATCAGCTATGATAGCCTCTCTCGCTCTGCTATATGGATCTAGTTTTTGGGATTGGCGAAAAACAAATCTTGTTTGTTTCCCATGGCTAGAACGCCATTAAAACTATGTGCAATAGAGATCGGTACCAGCCGATAAGATGATTTTTTGGGATAAAATCTCTTTTTCCCGGGGTAGCGATCGGCTACGAAGATAAGGCGGAAATATTTAATGGAGAACAATTTTGATGTTATTTACGCGTTAATGGCTTTTTTCCGAACATTTGAGCCTGCAGCCGGCTGATAATATTCAGCTTTTAGCTATGGGGCCAAGCGGCTTTTGGCCCATTTGCCATCGCTGAGCTGGAAGCAGATACGGTCGTGCATGCGGTTGCTGCGGCCCTGCCAGAACTCTACATGCTGCGGTACTAGCCGGTAGCCGCCCCAATGTTCCGGCCTCGGGATATTTTCGCCAAACTGCTCTTTGAACTTTGCATAGTTGTCATCCAGCACCTGGCGGTCGGCTATTTGGCTACTCTGATTAGAGGCCCAGGCCCCAAGACGGCTGTCCGCCGGCCGGGATTGGAAATAAGCGTCGCTATCCGCATCGCTCACCTTCTCTATAATTCCTTCGATGCGCACTTGTCTTTCCAGTTCCTTCCAGAAAAAGACGAGCGAGGCGTTGGGATTGGCAGCTATCTGCCGCCCCTTGGCGCTATTATAATTGGTATAGAATACAAAGCCGGTGGCATCGAGGCCCTTAAGGAGTACTATGCGTGCATGCGGCTTTCCTGCAGAATCGCAGGTGGCCAACACCATCGCATTTACTTCAGTGATTTCGGCGGCTTCGGCTTCGGAGAACCATGTCATGAACAGGGCTAAAGGATCGTCGCCGGCCCTGGCTTCATCGAGGGCGGCCATACGGTAATCGCTGCGGATATCCGCAATATGTTTACCCTGCCCGGACAAGAGAGATTATTTTTTATCGGAGGAACCCAGGTACTTGGCCATCACATAGATCAGCTCGATGGTCATGAGGAATATGAATACCCATGCCAATGTAGGGCCCACACTATTATTTACAGTATCGTAGAAAGCGCTTAATAATAAATGGTTCATTACCTGCCTTGTTTTATGAGCGCAAGATACAAACTAGCTCCGAAATATCATTGTACTGTTTTTTACCGTTTTTTGTCTTTACTTTCACTACACCGCGGCTTATGTTACACCGGCACACACCGTTCCTGAAAGCTGTTTTTTTATATGCTTTTACCGCTTTCGGCGGACCGCAGGGGCATATGGGTATGATGGTAAAGACCTTCGCCCAAAAGCGCCATGATGTAACAGAGGAAGAATTATTGGAATATAACTCGTTCTGCCAGATGCTGCCCGGCCCCTCGTCCACCCAAACCGTGACTTTGATAGCGCTAAAACGTGGTGGAGTACCCCTGGCAGTTGTTACCCTCCTGCTATGGATGTTTCCCGCGATCATTATCATGACGGGCGTGTCGTTCCTGGTCTACAACTTTAATACAAAGGACATACAGCAAAACCTCTTCGTATTTGTGCAGCCGATGTCGGTGGGCTTTGTGGCTTTTGCCGCCGTTCGGCTAATGCGTCAAGGGGTGAAACACGCAGCTACCTGGGGCATCATGATCGGCAGCCTGCTGGCTACGTGGATCATTCAGTCACCGTGGGTGTTCCCTGCTTTGCTGTTGATATCCGGCACCATCAGCAATTTCAGTAACAAGCGTATCCCCGACGTACATGAGAAACCCAAAAAGATCAACTGGCTTAACCTCTGGTTGTTCGTGGCCATCTACCTGGTAGCTATTATTTTCAGTGAGGCTGCGCGTACGGGCAATTGGGAACACAGGCGGGTTTTCAACCTCTTTGAGAACTTCTACCGCTTTGGTAGTATTGTATTCGGTGGCGGTCAGGCGCTGCTGCCAATGATGTACAACCAGTTCATACAGCACCCCTTGAAATTAGGCCATCAACCATTCCTGAGCCCCCCGGAATTGCTTACAGGCTTCGGCATGGTACAGGCGGTGCCGGGACCAGTGTTTTCCGTGTGCTCTTACGTGGGCGGTATGGCGATGAGCAGCTTCGGGCCGGGCTGGCAGTTGCTGGGTGCTATTGTTGCATCGGTAGCAGTGTTTCTGCCGAGTACCCTAATGCTCTTCTTTTTCTTCCCCATCTACCAGAATCTGAAACATCACGTGGTCATCTTCAGGGCACTGGAGGGTATCAATGCTGCCATAGTGGGTATCATCTGGGCCTCAGGGTTTATCCTGTTCGAGACGATGAAACCTTTTGAGTGGGCCAACCTCGTGGTAGTGGTGATCACATTTTGCCTGCTTTATTTCACTAAGATACCCGCGCCACTAATCGTGCTTGGCTGGCTGGTAATGGGCTGGGCAATGAGTGTTTAGTGTATTAGTTTGCTTTCCTCCTTCTCATTAACCGCGCGAATAGCGGCTCAATGGCCCAAAGGCAAATAAAGATAATAGCTGTTTTCACCAGTATCTCAAGAGTAAAGGAGGGTAAGCTGAATTTATGCCCCGCGCTGTCGCTCAGGTAAACGGCAATTGAGCTGGCAAGCGCTGTAAAAAAGGCTAAGAAAAGGTTGCGCTTCAGGTGCATGACAAGGAATTTTAAACGTCCATTGAAGATACAAAAATCGGCCGCATCGGTTTATTTCTCTTTGAGCAGTTCTCCAATATCTTTTATCAGTTTATCCACTTCGTCTTTGCTGAGCCCGTCGTAAAGGCCGCGGACATTGCCATCGCGGTCGACGAGTGAGTAGTGCTGGTCGTGAATGAAGTCCTGCGTGATGGGTACTTTGTCTACGGTGTCCTCTGCACCGATAAGGTAGCCCAGGCGCGACATATCATAAAGGTCCTGTTTTTTACCTGTCAGGAAGTGCCATTGCTTGGCATCGGCATCAAAGCGCCGGCTGTACTCTTTTAATGCATTCACGCTATCGTGCTCGGGGTCCACGGTATGTGAAAGAAATACTACTTCGTCGTTGCCCTTATATGCGGCATACACGCGGCTTAGATTCTCGTTCAGCTTCGGGCAAATGCTCTTACAGGTGGTGTAAAAATATTCTGCTACCCTTATTTTGCCCGCTACTGTTTTGTCTGTTACGCTATCCCCATTTTGGTCGATAAAAGAAAACGAACCTACTTTATGGCCGGGGTTGCCATAGATTGGCAGGCTCTTAGGCTGTTCGCGCGTGGTCTTGTAGTAATAAGCCATGAACACGGCAGCCAGCAGAATAAAGAAAACCAGTAAGATTATCCCTGTTTTTTTCCCCGTCATAAATTTAAATTTCGCCGCAAAGATAGCCCCAAAAACCCTAAACGGGCTTTATTGGTGCTATTTTTAGACAACCACATTGATCATCTTGCCCTTCACGTATATCACTTTCTTAGGTGCCTTGCCTTCGAGCCATTTAACAATTGTCGGATCGGCAAGCACTTCTTTCTCGATCAGCGATTGTTCCATATCCAATGGGAACTCCAGCTCAACCCTTGTTTTGCCGTTCACCGCCACGGGATATTTTTTACTGTTTTCCCTCACGTATTGCTCTTCATACTTCGGGAATTCGGCACCTACGACGCTGGTGTTGTGACCGAATTGATGCCAAAGTTCTTCAGCCATATGTGGCGCGAAGGGGCATATAAGCACAGCTAATTTCTCGAGTATCTCGCGTTTGTGACAATTGAGTGCCGACAGTTCGTTAACACAGATCATGAACTGGCTGACGCAGGTATTGAATGAAAAGCGCTCGATATCGTCGGTGATCTTCTTGATGGTTTTGTGCAGCACCCGCAGTTCAGCTTCAGTAGCAGTTTCGTCGGTCACTATCCATCCTTTCTGCTCATCGAAATACAAGCGCCACATCTTCTTCAGGAAACGATGCACACCTTCTATGCCTTTGGTGTCCCATGGCTTACTCATTTCTATAGGGCCGAGGAACATCTCGTACATACGGAAGGTGTCTGCACCGTATTGGTTAACAATGTCATCGGGGTTGACAACGTTATAATACCGTTTGCTCATTTTTTCTACTTCAGCAGAGCAGATAAACTTTCCGTCTGCATTTAGAAGAAGTTTAGCATTAACATTCTCCCGTCTCCAAACTTTGAATCCTTCGATGTTTAATTCGTATCCATCAACCAAGGCAACATCGACATGAATTTCAGACAGATCATATCCGTATTTCTTATCTAGAGGAATCGCAGTAACGCCTTTGTTTTGCTTTATGAAGTCAATTATCTCGTTGTTAGCAGCTTCGTCTCCATTGTTTCTTCTCTCTACGATATCTGCAGAAATATAAATTTCTGGGAGCGTAGTGGGATCGAAATCGACAGGGAAAAGTCCGCCTTGCAGAAGTTTATAAGTGAATCTTGAACTCCCTTGTATCATTCCCTGGTTCACCAGTTTCTTAAAAGGTTCGTCAAAAGAAATGTAGCCGAGATCACAGAGCGCCTTGGTCCACATGCGGCTGTAGAGCAGGTGGCCTACGGCATGCTCGGTGCCGCCTATATACAGGTCCACTTCGCGCCAGTAATTGGTAGCTTTCCTGTCGGCGAACGTTTCGTCGTTTTGAGGGTCCATATAGCGGAGGAAATACCAGCTACTCCCTGCATAGCCCGGCATAGTGTTGGTTTCGCGCTGTCCCACAGGGGTATTCACCCAATCAGGTATATTGGCCAGTGGCCCTTGTCCTTCCGGACCCGGTTTGTAGCTATCTACATGCGGTAACTCTACGGGTAATTTTTGCAATTCGGGATGAGCTTTAAATATATCTTCGTCCGTTCCGTAGGGCACGTCATCAACATAAATTATCGGGAATGGCTCGCCCCAATAGCGCTGGCGGCTGAAGCCTGCATCACGGAGCTTGTAGTTGATCCTTCTTTTGCCTGTGCCAAGTTTTACCAGCGCACTGATAGCTGCATCGGTGGCCTGCTGCACATCCATACCTGTCAGGAAATCGCTGTTCTCAATTATCGCCGACTTGTCGGACATGGCTTCTTCGCCACTGTACAGTTTGCCGAAGATATTGGTGATGGGTATGTTGAAGTGCTTTGCGAAGGCATGGTCGCGATCATCGCCGCTGGGCACGGCCATGATGGCACCGGTGCCATAGCCGGCCAGTACGTACTCAGCTATCCATACGGGTATTTCCTTTTTGGTAAATGGGTGAATGGCATATGCGCCCGTGAAGCAACCCGTTACCTGCTTTACCTCGCTCATGCGCTCGCGTTCGCTGCGGCTTTTCACATATTGTTTGTAGTCGGCAACGGCTTGTTTTTGCGCATCGGTTGTTATAAGATCAACCAACTCATGCTCCGGCGCCAGCACTATAAAATCCACACCAAAAATGGTGTCGGGGCGGGTAGTGAACACAGTAACTGCCTCACCCAAACCCTCTCCAAAGGAGAGGGCTTTACCTTGGTTCTCGTTTTCGTCATCTGATCCTTTTTCACCAGAATGCCCCGTAAGTTCTGTCTTTATTTTTTCAATTACATGATCTGTATCTTGAATTACTTCTTCGTTCGTGAATCGAATTACCTTGAAGCCTTTTTCCTGGAAGAACAATGTCCGTTGGTGGTCCTCTTCCTTCTGCTGTTCATGTATTTTGCCATCAACTTCTATAACAAGTTGCTTAGACAGACTAATAAAGTCTGCAATGAATTTGCCGACTATATGTTGCCTCCTGAATTTTGTTCCAAGTTGGTTGTTCCTTAGACGTTGCCATAGGATATTTTCGGCTTCGGTCAGGCTATTTTTAAGCTCTTTTTGATGTGGAGCTATTGAGCTGTATGCTGCTACATCAGCAGTCTGCCAACCTTCCTTGCCGCTAAATTTTTCTTGCGTACCATCTCCCTCTCCTTTGGAGAGGGTCGGGGTGAGGCTAAACGCTATTTCAGCTCCTTTGCTTTTGCCTATCCAGTTGCGCTGCATTTCTTTCATCGCTTCGCTCCAGTCGAGTGTGTCGAGGCTGCTCAGCAGGCGTTCAGCATATTCTGTTATACGCAGGAACCATTGGCGCATCTGTTTGCGTTCCACCGGGTGACCACCGCGTTCGGACACGCCATTTACCACTTCATCGTTGGCCAATACAGTGCCTAAGGCCTCGCACCACCACACTTCAGCATAGCCCTGGTAGGCTATACGGTAGCTCATCAACGCTTCGCGTTTTTCTTTTTCACTAAAGTTCTTCCAGGCAGTTGCGTCAAACTGCAATTCATCATTGCCGGGCGACGGGATATTGATATTTCCTTCTTGTTCGAATAGCTCAATAAGGGTAGCGATCGGTCGGGTTTTGTTCTCTTTCCTGTCGTACCAGCTATGGAAGAGTTGCAGAAATATCCACTGTGTCCATTTATAGTACTGGGGATCGCTGGTGCGCACTTCACGGCTCCAGTCGTAGCAGAAACCGATATTGTCCAGTTGCTCCCTGTAACGTTTGATATTGTTCTCCGTGGTCACTGCAGGGTGCTGACCTGTTTCAAGAGCGTATTGCTCCGCGGGCAGGCCAAATGCGTCGTAACCCATGGGATGCAGCACGTTATAACCGCTAAGGCGTTTGTAGCGCGCATATATATCGCTGGCTATATAGCCGAGCGGATGCCCCACGTGCAACCCAGCCCCGCTGGGGTAGGGGAACATATCGAGGATGTAATATTTAGGTTTATCACTGTCGTTGCTGACCTTATAGACGTTATTGTCTTTCCAGTATTTTTTCCAGTCTTGCTCTATTTTATTGAAATTGTATTCCATGACTATATACAGTGCCCTGCGTAAGTGAGTGCCAAAAATAAATTTTAGTAGTGATTTAACCACAAAGGCCGGCAGTCCAAGGGCATTATTTCCTGTCCTCCATGTTAAGAGTTATTTCCTGTTGCCGGTGCTCTCCTGGGCGGAAAACCTTGCTGGTGGCTACTTATGCATTTGGGAGTTATTTCTCTTTATTTCCTGCCAGGTTTATCCAAAACACGAAATAAGTAATTTTCATATTTGTTGCAACGTTTCATTTTGTAAGAGTTCAAGGTTTTAAGCAAGATACGATGATTAACAAGGCAAATCCAAATTTAAATACCGACAAAGATTATCTTTAGAAACAGCATGGCAGCACCTAAATCTGATATTCTGCTGATACTTGACCTGGATGAAACTCTGATCTATGCAACCAAGTCGAAATTGGCCATAAACGAGCTGGCCTATGTGGACCCTTATTACGTTTACGGACGTCCCGGCTTACAGGATTTTTTGCAGGGTATAAATGAACATTTTGATATCGCGATCTGGTCTTCAGCTGACGATGCCTATGTACAGGAGATTGTAAAGGAGATCATACCGGATACTATTTCGCTGAAATTTGTCTGGGGCCGCAGCAGATGCAGCATGAAGCGCAATGAACTGGACGAATATTATTTTGAAAAGCGCCTCGACAAGGTAAAGAAGCAGGGCTACCGTATGGAGCATATCCTGATAGTTGACGATACACGGGAGAAATCACGGTCGAATTATGGTAATGCCATACATATTGCGGAGTATACCGGACAGGCTGAAGATCTTGAACTGAGCTTACTGATGAAATATCTCATATCATTAAAAGATACCGAGAATGTGCGAACAATGGAGAAAAGAGGGTGGCGCAACAATCTATAAGACCTCTAATTTACTAAGTACTTAATTTGTATACTAATCCGGCATAATGGAATGCAGCAGGGCGCAGCCTTGCTTGTGTAAATTATTCTACAATGTCGGTTAGCAAGTGGGAATAGCCATTTGCTCGTTCTGAGCTTTAGGCGCTGTAGCTTTAGATTCAGGGATGAGCCTGCGGAGACCGTAATGTGCTCTCAGATCGGAAGTTACGCGACGTGCGGCGTCGATGCGGTTCCTGTTTGCGTAAGTGTTGTTCGCGTCATTTGTCTTCATCACAGGCATATCGAAAATTTTTATCCGGTTTTTGAATGAGTGGGATAGGTAAGGTAAAAAAACCATGCCTATTGAGCCGTACTTAACAATAAGGTAATCGTGTATTGGGACGAAGTAGCGACTAGAGCGCCGGGACCGCCCAATTGTCTTTTATGATGAAGCATGTTTACTTATTTTCACGCTATGTTAAGCTACTGGGAACAACAAAGCTTTACGGAGTATGACCATATAATAATAGGTGCAGGCATAGTGGGCCTCAGTACCGCTATTGAGCTGCGCGAGCGTTTTCCCGGGGCCAGGATACTGGTGGTGGAGAGAGGCTTGCTGCCAACTGGTGCCAGTACGCGTAACGCAGGTTTTGCCTGCATGGGCAGCGTAACCGAACTGCTGGATGACCTGGAGTATATGACAGAAAGTGAAGTGCTGCAACTGTTCGAAACCCGTAAACTAGGCTTGGAACGGCTTAGAAAAAGGCTGGGGGATAGCAGGATCGGCTATGCGGCAAGGGGTAGCTATGAACTGATAAGTGAAACGGAGCTGCCGGCGGTGGAGCGCATCGAATACCTGAACGAGCTGTTGCTGCCGGTAACCGGTCAGCCGGCCTTCAGGCTGGCCAATGAACAAATCGCGGTATTTGGTTTTTCAGCAAGGCATACAAAGGCTTTGATAGAAAATATATGTGAGGGCGAGCTGCATACGGGCATGATGCTGAAGGCCCTGACCGAATTGACTTTACAACATGGCATAGAGATAAAAACGGGTGCTGAGGTGTTGCGATTTGAGGAAGAAAAAGCTCATATAAACGTGGTACTTCAGGATCTCTTTAGGAATGAAGAGTTAGTATTACGAGCCAATGTCCTGTGCTTATGTACCAACGCTTTTACAAAGCAACTTTTACCCGATGCGGACGTAAAGCCTGGGCGGGGCCAAGTGCTGCTCACTGAACCTATAGAAGGACTGAAGTTCAAGGGCATCTATCACTTCGACAAAGGTTTCTATTATTTCCGCGAGATCGATGGGCGGGTATTGTTAGGCGGCGGAAGAAACCTGGATTTCGAGGGTGAAACCAGTGAACGCCTCGACCTGAACGAGCGCATACAGCAAGAACTTGAGAGGAAGCTCCGTGAAATCATTTTGCCCGGTACATCATTTCAGGTAGCACAAAGATGGTCGGGTATAATGGCCTTTGGAGCCAGTAAACTGCCTATTGTACGCAGCTTTTCAGATCGTGTGTTTGGCGCGTTCAGGATGGGAGGCATGGGCGTTGCGCTAGGTTCGCATATCGCTATGGAGCTAGTCAGCAAAATCCCCTAGTCTCTTAACCACTTCTCCTATTGGCAACCCCATGACATTGTAGTAATCGCCGTTTATTTTTTCGATGCCGATCATGCCGATCCACTCCTGTATGGCATAGGAGCCCGCTTTGTCGAAGGGTTTGTAGTGGCTCACGTAGTGTTTTACCTGTTCGCTGCTTAGAGGACGGAAGTGCACTTCGGTAGTGATGGAAAAAGAAACTTGCTTGTTGCCCTTCTGCATACACACCCCTGTTACCACCTGGTGCATGCGGCCTGCCAGTTGTGTCAGCATTTGTATGGCATCATCCTCATTTACGGGTTTTCCGAGAATAAGATGGTCGAGCAGTACCACGGTATCGGCTGCAATAATGAGTGCGTCAGGATGCAGATGTTCAATGGCGGCAGCTTTCTTTTTCGCCAGGAATTCAGGCACCTGTTCACCCGGCATGCCTGGTGGATTGGTCTCATCCACGTCGGCTATCACGATTTCAAAATCCAGTTCGGCAGCTTCCATCAGCTGTTTGCGGCGGGGCGATTGTGAGGCAAGTATGATCTTATGCATGTGATTGGAAGTAATAAATGATGAGCGAGCCCACGCCCGATACCATGATGATCTTGAGCCAGCGGCTGGCCGCATGGTAGTGCTGCGTTGTAGCCCTGCGTTGTAAAAACAATATCCAGATAATAATAGGGATGGCAAGCGCAATGAACGTATATAGGCCCATAAACCACCACTTCGCCATACATAGCTTGTAGGAGGCGACAAGTAATGGTATGACCGCAGCGACGCCCAGCAATTGTGTAAGCTGTGCTGAGCGCTTAAGCCCCCATTTGATGGGCATGGTGACGCAGCCCTGCTCGGCATCCCCCTTATAGTCTTCCATATCTTTCACTATCTCGCGCATCCAGGTGAGCGTAAAGGCGAAATAGGCATAGACGCCCAAAACCCACACCGGGTTCACAAACTTTTTGCCATTTCCAAACAGGAAGTAGAACCTGCCGATATAATGGTGCATGGCGGGTTCGTACAGTATCAATGTTATAATAGTAAGGGCTGTAAGAATGGCGACGATAACATTGCCGCTCATAAACTGCCGCTTGAAATCGGTAGAGTAGAACCAGAGCAGCAATGTGCAGCACAGTTGCAATGCCAGCCACTCGTAATGCCCGGCACGCCGGGCAACAATACCGGCAAGAACAAGCGCAATGATATTGATAAGCGTATGGGCTATTATTGCTTTTCGACGAGGTATCTGTTTTTCGAGTACCACTTTGCCCGGGCGGTTGATCGCGTCGATCTTGATGTCGAAGTAATCATTAATAATGTAGCCTGCGGCAGCGATCAGTACGGTTGATAGCGCGAGCAGCAGGAAGTATACCGGCCCCAGCAGGTACGGAACAGCTTCGAAATGACGTGAAGGGATGATGACGCAAGCCCAGGCCAACAACTGGGTGAGAAAAATAATAACCAGGTTACGCCACCTTATCAGTTGAAGCCAGGCCATGCACTATTGCGTTTGCCCCCGCAAAATAGAACAATTAGCTAATGGTTGAGTTGCAGATCAATTATGTATTTTTGGCGGCGTAAAAAATTAATAATGAGTTTATACGATAATATACAGGAGACTGCGGCGTTTATAACCGAAGGGATAAAGAATAAGCCCGTCGTTGGGATAGTACTTGGCAGCGGCCTTGGCGGGCTTGTAGAGAAAGTGGAAGTAGAGGCGGAAATAGCATATAAGGACATCCCCCATTTCCCCATCTCGACAGTGAAAGGCCATGCGGGCAAACTGATATTCGGCAACATGGGCGGTAAGCGGGTGGTGATGATGGCAGGCCGCTTTCACTATTACGAAGGTTATACCATGCAGGAGGTAACCTTCCCCATAAGGGTAATGAAAGCGCTGGGTGCGGAAACCCTAATCGTATCGAATGCGGCAGGCTGCATGAATGTGAACTACAAAGTGGGCGACATATTACTGATACAAGATCATATCAACCTGTTCCCTGAGCACCCATTACGGGGAGCGAACGATGAAAGGCTGGGTGTACGCTTCCAGGATATGAGCGAGCCTTACGACCCGCAATTGATAGCGATTGCCGAGAGTATTGCTAAAAAGCAAGATCTGGCCTTAAGAAAAGGTGTATATGTAGGCTTGCAAGGGCCGACCTTCGAGACACGTGCGGAGTATCATATGCTGCATGTGATAGGCGGCGATGTGGTAGGGATGAGTACGGTGCCCGAGGTAATAGTGGCCCGTCATAGCGGAATGAAAGTATTTGCAGCCAGCGTGATAACCGATATGGGTATTCGAGACGAACTGAACACTATATCGCACGAGGAGGTGTTGGCTGCTGCCAATGCCGCTGCCCCAAAGCTCGCGGCGCTGGTGGCGGAGATGGTTGCAGCAATGTAAAAGAACGCTAATCGCTATATTGATTTAACTTTACACGCTAAGGGAATTATTTGGACAGGGATATATTTTCAAAATCGTTGAAATCTATAAAGAGCAGATACCGGCTGTTCTTGTCACTGTTCATTGTTGTGTGCCTGGTTTTATGTTCCGGGCAGAGTTTTGGCCAACAATCGCCACCTCCACTCACTACGGGATTTGGCAGCACACCGAGAGACACAAATGCCAATAAGAGCAACACGACCACATGGCACAATGAAACCACGCGCATCAGCTACCAATACCTGAACTCAAACGTCGACCATACGCCCGATACTTCGTTGCACACTTTTCACAGACGGCCATTTTCGCAGCCCTGGTATAGGGATCTCGGCAACCTTGGCAGCCCGACGCAAAACCTTTTATTTACCCCGGAACCACGCAGTGGTCCAAGCCTTGGCTATCATGTAAACGACGTGTACCGTTTCGACATGGACAGCCTCAAATACTATAATACTACCAAGCCCTACAGCAATTTTACCTACCAGCTGGGCAGCAAGCTTGAACAAGTTGCATATATACACCACACACAAAACATAAGGCCTTACTGGAACGTTTCGGCCGAGTATCGCAAAACCTCGTCGCCGGGCTATTATAAGATACAGCGCAATAACCACGACAATGCTAACCTGTCGACTCGCTATTCAAGCAGGAAAAAGCATTATGAGCTGTATGGAGCCATTGTGTATAACAAGGAGCAACACGATGAAAATGGAGGGATCACCAATCCCGGTTTGCTTGACAGTGCGCAATTCAATGACCGCCAGCTACTGGATGTGAATTTTCAGAACGATGCCTTTAGTACCACCAGGTCGCCGATAAGCAACCAACAGCGCGATTTTGGCATCATGCTACAGCATAGCTATACTTTTGGTAAGGCAGACACTACCTACAATGAAGACTCGACGAAGTACACTTATAACCTCATTCCCAGGTTTCGTTTGACCCATAAGTTTGAGATGAGTACGGAGAAGCACCAGTACAAAGACAAATTTCCCGATTCGCTTCGTTACACGGGTTTCTTTGAGCAATACTTCAGCGCCAGTGGGGGAGATTCCGTGTATTCGGCACAGAAATGGTTTTGGGTGGACAACCGCTTTTTGCTGAATGGCTTTGTGGGCAAACCCGAAAAACAGCTCAGCTTTGATGCCGGTATCGGTAATCGCTACGACCGGTTTAGCACCGCGTACCTGGCGGGTAATGATGAACAGAAAGTGGTGAGCAATTATGTAACCGGAGAGATCAAAAAAGAGGCTCTGCGTGCAGGGCAATGGTTTTATGGCGCAAATGGCCAATTCTATATAAGCGGTAAATATGCCGGTGATTTGACAATGCATGCGCACATAGGTAAAGACCTGGGTGGTAACTGGGGCGGCGTTAGCGCGGGCTTTATACAGCAGGTGAACAGTGCGCCATACAACTATACCATCTATCGCAACCAGTTTGACTCTATGTTTGCCGGCTATAGCAAAGAAAGCGTTACACAACTATACGCTTCCTTCGCGAGCCCAAAGCTGCAGCTATGGGCAGGCTTCAGGAACTATCTCATTGCCAACTATATTTATCTCAGCGCTCCGCAAACTTTCTCGCAGTACAGTCCAGCCTTTAACATAACCCAGGTATGGCTGCGGAAGATGTTTACCCTCGGCAGCTTCGTACTGGATAATGAACTGGCCTACCAGCAAAAGACGGCCAACGCCCCGGTAAACGTTCCGGCATTGATGGGACGGCACCAGCTAAGCATAGAACGCTTTATGTTCAGACGTGCTTTGAAAATTGCTGCAGGTATTGAGGTTCGCTACCAAAGTACTTACGCTCCGGCAGGCTACGACCCTTTCTTCAACCGCTTTTACTACCAGGACAGCTACAAAGTGTCGAATTCCCCTGAAGGATCAGTCTTCTTTAATTTTAAAGTAAAGCAATTTCGCGCATTCATAATGGCCGACCAGGTGCAGCAGCTCTACACCACCAATACCATAGTTGCGCCGGGATATGCCGCACAGAATTTCATGCTTCGCTTCGGCTTTACCTGGATATTGATCAATTAGCCACTATTGCTGCTGGTCAGCGTTTTCAATACCTCGTCCTATGATTTCCCCCATGGGCGAATCGGCGGTGGGGAATGTAAGGATGAAAGAAGTGCCTTCCCCCGGCTTTGAGTTGACGTCCACGTTAGCCTTATGCGCCTGTAAAATATTAAGCGTAAAGGCCAGGCCCAGCCCCATGCCATTTCTCTTTTGCGTATAGTAAGGCTCAAAAAGCCGCGAAATGTTTTCTTCGCTTATGCCGCATCCGTTGTCCGTTATCTGCACGGTAGCATAGTGGGGGCTGGCATGGAAAATAATCGACAAGAGGCCTTGTTGCTCTTCCATCGCCTCGATAGCATTGGTGACGATATTCAAAAGCGCCAGTTCCAGTTTTTCTTTGTCGGCATAGATAAATACTTCATCGTCAGGATAACTAACTTTGAGTTTGATGCGCTTCAGCGTCAGGCGATCGATGGCCGAAGAGATAACATTATCCAGAATAGTTTGCAGACCCTCATGGCGCAACTGTATTTCAGACGGACGCGATGTATTGAGCAGTTCGCTGATCAGATCGCTGATGCGTTTGCTGTTGCGTTGGATGATATTCATATAAAGCAGGGCCGTTTCATCTTCTGTATCCTGCTGCATCTGCTCCACCGAAAGCGTGATGTTGTTTAACGGGTTGCGCACCTCATGTGCCAGGGTGCGCACCAGCCTGCCAGCCGCCGCCAGCTTCTCAGCCTGCAGCGTAGCCTTCTCCATCTTCTTCAGGTTGGTTATATCGTGTATGATACCCTGTATGTAACTTTCGCGTCCCGGATTTTCCTCTACCGTTGCCGATAGCACACAAGTCTTTCGTTCGTTGCCCTTGGTTACGAGTGTTACCTCCCAGTCATTTATTTCCCTGCCCGCCTGCAGTGTTTGCACGAGGTAGTTTTTGTGTTGCTGCTGTTCCACGAGGTCGTTAAGGTTCATCTCAAGCATCTCCTGCTTTTCATAACCCAGCAGTTGCACTGCATCGTTCACGTCCCTGAAGTTGAATTGTATATCGGCGATGAAAACGATGTCCTTCGATTTCTCAAAGATGCTGCGGTATTTGCGCTCATTGGCTTTCAGTGCTTTCAGCGTAGTTGACCGGTCGAGCGCGTAGCGGATACAGCGCTCCATCTTTTCGATGCTCAGGTCCGTTTTTACCAGGTAGTCAATGGCTCCCAGTTGCATGGCTTCAATATCCACCTGGTAATTGCCCTTACCTGTAAGCAATATGATCGGTTCTTCGCAGCCACCATCCAGGGCTTCCTTCAGCAGGTCAACACCCGATTTGGCGCCAAGTCGGTAGTCCACAAAATACAGGCTGTAGTGTCCTTGCGTCATATGCTCCAGGGCGTCTTTGTACCTCGGGCACCATTCGATCTCGTACCGGGTATTGGGGATGTGCTTTATGTAGTCGCTCGTGATGAGAAAATCGTCCTCATCATCATCTACTATCAATATTTTCACCGGGGTATTGTGCATCGTATAAAGTTATCGGGTCTGCTGTTTTGCTGGAAGTATTACTGTGAAATTGGCGCCCTGTCCCGGCAGGTTCTCCGCATATATAAGGCCGCGATGATTGTCTGCGATCTTCTTGCAGATGGCCAGGCCGATGCCTGTGCCGGGATATTCAGACTTGGCATGAAGGCGCTGAAAAATCTGGAATATTTTTTCGGCATATTCCGGCTCAAAGCCGATGCCGTTATCTATGATCTGAATTTTGTAAAAGCTTTCTTTTGGGGAGAGGCGTAGTTGCTGCGCTTCGGGTTCGCTTAGGACGGCTGCATCTATGCTGATCTCGGGTGGTACGCCGGGCTTCCTGAATTTAATGGCATTATTCAGGATATTCATAAAAAGCTGCTTCATCTGGCTGTGAACCGCAGCTATCTCCGGCAAACCTGAGCTCTTAATGGTGGTGCCGGTCTCTTCGATGACCAGTTCCAGCTCTGTCAGTACTTCGCGGAGTACGAAGCCAAGATTCACTTCGGTAAAGGGTTGTGTTGAACGGGAAAGCCGGGAGAAATCGAGCAGATTATCTATCAGCATTCGCATACTGTCGGCCGAAGCGATGATGCGTTCCAGGTACATCTTGCCTTCTCCCTCGAGCTGCTCTTTATATCTTTCTGAAAGTCTGTCGCTAAAGGTACTGATCTTGCGCAGTGGCTCCTGCAGGTCGTGGCTTGCCACATACGCGAACTCTTCCAGTTCTTTGTTTGATCTGTTGAGGTCGATGACATTACGTTTCAGGTCTTCTTCCGTTTTGTATTCCTCGGTGATCTCGCGTATGCTACCCAGTAACTTCAATGGCTGTCCGTTCTCGTCGTTCAGAGTTTCAACGATCACATCAACCACCTTATGATTATTCTTTGCAGTTACCAGGTGCATTTTCATCGAGCAGGCCTTGCCACTTGTCATGGCCTGCTGTATCAATTGCTCGGCGTTAGCCTTATCAGCAGGGTCCGTATAACGCGATAACATCTCGCGGGTTAAATCAACAGTTCTATCATCGATATCATATATCTCGTACACCCTGTCCGACCAGAATATTTTGTCGACCGGTATGATCCATTCAAATGTTCCGAAATTAATGTTGTTAAACTGTTCAAGGAACAATTCACGCGTATCGAACGAGGTAAAGGGCACCGGCCATTTAGAAAGATCAGGCAAGATGAGCAATTGAAAGAACGTGTCTTCAATTTGTTTGCCGGCAGTCACGGGAGCTATGTATACATAAAACGACTTGTAAGCATGGTCGCGTGTCTTCATGTAGTACACAGTGTACTTATCCCGCGCCTCGGGATACTCGTACACAAGCTGGAGGTTTGCTTTTAACCTCAATTGCTGCGGTTCATCGATAAACTGCCTTAAGGAGATATGCTCGCCGTCTGATGCCTGTGGACAAAAAGTACTTTCAAACTTGTGGTTGTAGTAATGAATGGTAAGCTCCTTATGACTGATAACAGCAATAGAGGCAGGACCCGACGCAAGAATGTTACGGACAAAGTCTTCGTGGATTGATTTGTCTACTGATAGATATGCCATGCCTGCCTAGCCGTCGATATTGAAAGCCTTAAACTGCTTCATTTTGTTGTAAAGTGTCTTACGGTCGATGTTCAGCAGTTTAGCGGCCTTGCTTTTGTTGAAATTAGCCTGCTTCAGCGCGTCGAGTATCACCTCATATTCAGCATCCAGGTTGGCGCTCTTCAATTTGTTTTCGTAAGGTATGCTCGCGGCAGCCTGTTCCGGATCTGCCGACTTCCTTGCGGGTGCAGGTGCGTCAAATTGAAGCTTGTGGAAGTTCGTGATCTCGAAAGGCAGTGATTTGCTTTCTACATAGTCGCCATCGGTAAGCAGGGTAGCCCTTTTCACTACGTTCTTCAGCTCGCGCAGGTTGCCATACCAAACGTAGTTGTTGAAAATGTCCTCCACTTCTTTTGAGAAGCCCTTTACATTCTTCCCTAATTCAGCATTCGTAACGGCGAGGAAGTGATTGGCGAACAGCATGATGTCCCGTTTACGCTCCCGTAGCGGTGGCACCTCTATGCTGAATTCGTTGAACCTATGGTAGAGATCTTCGCGGAACTTTCCGTTTCGCGCGGCGTCCCATAATCTTTCATTACTGGCTACTATGATGCGCACGTCAAGCTCTATATCCTTTGTGCCGCCCACGCGCCTTATCTTCCGTTCCTGTACGGTACGCAAAAGCGATACCTGTATGTCATAGGAAAGGTTAGCGATCTCGTCGAGGAAGATAGTGCCTTCATTGGCTATCTCCATGCTGCCTATTTTTTGATTCAGTGCGCCTGTGAAAGCGCCTTTCTCGTGGCCGAAGAGCTCACTGCCTGCCAGCTCTTTGGAAAGCGCACCGCAGTCTATTGCCACAAACGGTTTGCCGGCCCTTTTGCTTTTCTGGTGTATCTGTTGAGCTATCACCTCCTTGCCGCTACCACTTTCACCATAAATGATGACACTGAAATTAGTAGGCGCCACAAGCTCTATCTGCTTCATGATGCTAAGAAATTCCGGAGTATCACCGATTATATAGCCCTGGCCGCCTTCCATTGATTTAGCCTTCGACGATGTTACTGCAGATACGCCGTTTGTTACTTTCCTTGGCGCAGCTTTTTCGGCAGCCTCCTGCGAAAGCGCTTTGCGGATAGTTAGCAAGATCTCATCCGGGAAGAGCGGCTTGGTCACGTAGTCATAGGCGCCCAGTTTCATTACTTCGACAGCGTCTTTAACGTCGCTATAGCCCGTAATGATGATCACCGGCGCTTCCGGGTGCGCTTCTTTGATCTTTGCCAGCAATTCGATGCCCGTCATGTCCTCCAGCCTGAAGTCGCATAGCACCAGGTCGGGAGCGTATTTTTTCATCCATTCTATTGCCGCCTTACCGCTATTTACGGTAGCCACTTCATAGTTGTTTCGGGTAAGGAACCTGTTGAGTAACAGGCACATGTCATTATCGTCGTCTATTACCAGGATTTTACTCATATGTTTCAGTTGTGTGTTTGTTACCGGATTTGTAATATACTACATTTTAAGCCCAAACGGCACGTATCTGCGCGATGGGTATCTGCATTTGCTCCCTGTATTTAGCTACGGTACGGCGTGCAATATTATACCCTTGCGAAGAAAGTATGTTAACCAGTTGCTGGTCGGTATAAGGATGCTTCCTGTCCTCCTTCGAAATAGACTCTTCTATCACCGACTGTATCACTTTATTGCTGATAACTACACCCTTCTTATCGGCTATACCCTCACTGAACAGGTCCTTCAGGTATATTACACCAAAATGGGTATCAGCGTATTTATTGCTGGTGATACGTGATATAGTGGAGATATCCAGCCCGGTCAGGTCCGAGATGTTGCGGAGCACCATTGGCCTCAACAGATGGATGTCGCCGTCCATAAAGTATTCATGCTGCACCTGCACAATACACCTCATAATACGCATCATGGTGTCCTCGCGCTGTTTTACAGCGTTTACAAACCATTGTGCAGATTGAAGTTTGCTCTTTATATACTGGTTGGCTTGTTTGTCTTTGTTGCTAACCTGGCTTGCCAACTGGTCATAAAGGCTTTGGTTGATAAACACATTTCCTGACCTGCCTGAGTAAAGATCAATAGCTATCTTATCGCCCTGGCGGCTGATCACAAAGTCAGGGATAATGGTGTTCTTGGGTTCCACCCCGCTTGCGTTTTCCACCACAGGGTGAAAATTCAGGGCGCCTACCAGGCTAAGTATTTTTTTCAGCTCCTCTTCATTTACATTCAGCGCATGGTGTATTTTCTCAAACTGCCTGTGCATCAGGTCCTGGTAGTGATGCTCTACGAGTTTGATGGCATTTTTCACGCCATGGTGCGTTGCATCCATGTTTTTCAGCTGCAGCAGCAGGCATTCCTGTATACTGCATGCACCAAGTCCGGTAGGGTCGAGCGTCTGAACTATTGAAAGCCCTCTTTTGATGGTACTTACGTCCACCAGTGATTTGGTATGAAAGGCATAGTCATCGGCTATTTCTTCCAGTGGGCGGTCCATCAGCCCTTTATTGTTCAATATGTCGATAATATACTCGCATAGTGTTACATCTTCTTCCGCGAGGTCCAGCATTCTCAATTGCTGCTTGGCCTCTTCTTTGAAGTCCACATAGTTCGCCATCGGCCTGTCAGGGCACTCTTCGGTGGCGAAGTAATTACTGTACTCTGTCTTGTAGTCAGGCACATCGTCAAAGCCATGCTCATCCCAATCTTCAAAATCTTTCACCTTGTCCTTCGAGGGCTTTTCGTTTAATTCGTCTTGCGGTTCTTCTGCCTTTGTGTCCAGGAACGGGTTTTCGTCGAGTTCGTTCTTTATCCGCTGCTCCAGTTCCATAGTGTTGAGGAAATACAAATTGAGTAATTGTATTTGCTGTGGCAGTATTTTTAACTGTTGCTTCTGTGTCTGCTGCTGTGAAATCATAACAAAATTGGTTTCGTGGTGTGCACTCAGTAAAACAACCTTAAAGCCAAATTTCCCTGTCCGCCATAAATATTTTCATGAAAAATTCAATTGTTTGGTTTTCAATATTTTATGTTTATTAATCGGTTTTATTCGATATGGTGTTTTTTTGATTTTAAGTGTTATCTTGTTAAGCTTGAGGAATTTATTCTACAAAAAATTGAATTTTTGATATCGTAGATGAAAAAGCGGTTGCGGTCTATCATTATTGCATTCTCTGTATCATTTGCCGTCATGGCGTCCCTTTCGCTGTTCTCCTTTCAGCAATTCGATTCTTTTATTCGGTATTCCGACGAGGTTGATCATTCCCACAAAGTTATCATGCAGCTATACCGGCTGGAAAGCGAAGTGAAGGACGTAGATAAAGCGGAAAGAGGTTTTATGCTGACGCACGATACTCTTTACTCCAACGGTCTTTTCAGGCATATGGATAGCCTATACCCCGTGGCCGACAGGATAAAAGAACTGGTTAAGGATAATAATAAGCAGCGGGAGAATATTATAATGGTTAAGTCTTACCTGAGCGACCGGAAGGCTTCGGTAAGAAGTAATCTTGCCTATATCGACACGACCAAGAGCAGAGACCCGTCGCCGTGGTATTTTGAAGGCAGAAAATCAATGATCGCCAGCCTGAACCTGCTGAAGAATATGCACTCCGAAGAGGATACCTTGCTGCGCCGGCGCGCCGAAAGCCGCCTGGTATACCAGCGAACAACGGCCAATACGCTAAAATACCTGTTGGTGATATTTAGTATAATCACGGTCGGTTTGTTTGTAGTGATGATCAGGGAGTTCAGGCGACGCACCAGCTTTCAGCAGCAATTGCAGGCTAAGGTCATGGATCTGCGCAGGTCACACACCGAGCTCGAGCAGATTGCCTATGCAGCCTCACACGACTTGCAGGAACCATTGAGGAAGATACAGGTATTCAGTAATCGCCTCGTGTGGCTCAAAAAGGACGGTATAGACGAAGAGAGCCGTAACACGATGGAAAAGGTGAACGATGCAGCGGGACGTATGCAGGAACTGATCGAAGACCTTGTGAACCTTACAAGCCTTACCCGGGACGATATAAAAAAGGAGACTATTGACCTCAATATCGTACTCCGCAATGTAATGAACGATCTCGACGACAAAATAGATGAGAAACAGGCTAAAATTGAGGTAAACGAATTGCCTAAAGTGAGGGGCAGTATGGAGCAGCTCACGATTTTGTTCAAAGCATTACTGGATAACGCCGTTAAGTTCTCAAAAGAAAACATACCTCCGGAGATCTCAGTATCCGGCGCTGTGGTGGCTGGCGACGAACTTGCCGAGATCAATAAAAACCTGGTAAAGCGGCGCTTTTACCGGGTTACCATATCCGATAACGGTATCGGTTTCGATAATAAATTTGCCTACAAGTTGTTCCGTATTTTTCAGCGCCTGCATAACCAGCAGTCGCAATATGATGGGAAGGGTATTGGCCTGGCTATTTCGCAACGCATTATGGCCAATCATGAAGGGCATATCATCGCCCACGGCCATTCGGATATAGGCGCCACTTTCAAACTGTTTTTTCCTGTCGAAGAATAGGGATCAGCTGTTAACGAAATCTCCGCCGTTGATGTGCATCACCTGTCCCGTCATGTAGCTGCTATCTGCGCTTGCCAGGTATACGTAAGCAGGACCGAATTCGTGGGGATAACCGGCGCGGCCCAAGGGCGTATCCTTCCCGAAGTCCCGGAGTTTTTTCTTGTCGAAGCTATACACTACCAGGGGAGTCCATACTGGTCCCGGAGCTACTGCATTGACCCTTATTTGCCTGGCCGCAAGGTTTTTGGCCAGTGAGCGGGTAAAAGTAACGATCGCGCCTTTTGTAGCCGAATAATCGACCAGGTGCTCGCTGCCCCTATACGCGGTAACAGAGGCCGTATTTATTATGGCTCCTTTTGCTTTCATGTGTTCTAATGCCGCCTGGGTAAGATAAAACATTGAAAAAATGTTGACCTCGAAAGTCCGGCTTAGCTGTGCCGGGCTAATACCCTGCACGTTTTCGTCTTCTTCATGAGTTCCGGCATTGTTGACAAGAATATCGATCCCGCCGAACTGTTTTATCATCTTATTCACCATGCTCTTGCAAGTTCTTTCCTTGCTTACATCACCTTTCAGCAACAGGCAGTGCACCCCTTCGTGTTGCACCATCTGCTTTGTGGTTTTTGCATCCCCGTCACTTTCCAGGTATGCGATCCCCACATCAGCACCTTCTCGGGCGAAGTGCACCGCCACGGCGCGACCAATGCCGCTATCGCCGCCGGTTATCAGTGCCACCTTGCCCTTAAGCTTGCCTGTCCCAACGTAAGTAGGCAGGATCGCGGGAACATCCAGTTGCGATTGGAATTGTTTCTTTGCGCTGTCGTTTATCTGTGTTTGCTTGCCTTCAGCCATGATATAATGCCGGCATTACGCAGTATACTGTCCGCCGCTTTTATCTGCCTTGTCTACTTTCTTGTTAATATCTTCCACGGCGGTCATGAAAGCGTTGACTTTTTCATCCGAGTAAGGGCCATAGGCATCGATCAATATACCTTTCTGTCCGTCGTTAGTCTCTATCACATACATGATCGCATTATCTGCCGGGTCCGACTGGCCTTCGAAGCGATAGAAATTGATCACCTGCACCTCTTCCGGTTTGAAGTGTTTTTCCATACTTGATGAGTACAGTCCCTCTTTGGTTACTTTAAAATTGTCCGTATACCCGTCTTTTGTTACCTTATTCACGCAAGAGGTCAGCGTGTTCATAAATGCTGGTTTATCATTCGGGTTCCTATATTCCTGGGTCCACATAATTTGTTCGTTTACTAACTGTATAGAAAATTTGCTGCCAGATTTCAATTTGCGTGTGTTAATTCATACTAACAAATTCCGCATTGATATACAATCGATTACAGCTGAGGAAATAAAATAGGGGTCGTGAATTCTTCAAAAGATTATCTGTAAAAATGTGAAATGTAGAATTGCTTCTACATCACTACAATAAAGAATGCCGGGCAATCAATGCCCGGCATTTGGTTTTTATGGTGAAAGGATAACTATTTCATGCTGTCCTGCATTTTCTTCACCATGTCGTAGTGGCTATGCAGTACAGGCAGTGCTTTATCTATTGTTGCTTTAAGCTCGGGGTCGGTTACTTTTCCTTGTGCAGACGTAAACATATCAATTGCATTCTGGTGAGCGTCTACCATTTTGTTCACCCACGCTTTATCCCAGTCTTTGCCCGGCTTTTCCGAAAGGCTTGCTACTCCCGTAGTATCCACGTTTGGCAAACTGATCCCCTTCCTGGTTGCATAAGCTTTAACTTCGTCCCCCAGCTTCTGGTGGTCGGCAATCATCATTTTTGCATGCGCTTTTAATTCTTTTGATGTGCCGTGGTCTACTCCTGCTTGCAGCCAGGCCAGTTCCTTTGTGTTATCGGTAACCGCATCGTTTACGAAACTTTTGTTAGGATCTGGCGTTACTGCCGCCTTTACACTGTCAGCTGCAGCCGTCATCTTTTCGCCCACGGTCGCAGTGGTGTCGCTTGTGGTTTGGCTACTGTTCGAACTGTTGCATGAAGTGCTGAGCGCGAGGCCTGCCACCAGGGCAATGCCCAGAATTTTGAGTGAATGCATAATTGTTTGTTTTATGGTTAATGATGAATTTATTTTTAAAGAGCGGTGTGTGCCTCCAACGTTTTTTTGATAACGTCATGTGAGTTTTTCAAGGCCTGCTGTTGTTCAACGATCAGTGTCCTGCATTCTTCGTCCAACGGCAGGTCCGTGGCGAGAGCTGACTCGTAGGCGCGTTGCGCAGCATCTTCCCCAAACTCGCACGATGCTAGAATTGCTTTGCGGTCGCTGCCGGTAAAGGTGGCTTTTACGTCCATCCAGGCCCTGTATATCTTGCCCGATGTGGTGGTGTCGTCCTCTATCGTGCCGCCGTACTTTCCGATTAGCTGGGCAAGCTCCGTTTTGTATTGTTCACTCTCCTTTATCATACCTTCGAACAGCGCTTTCAGGTCGATATCAAGGTTCTTGGTTTCGCCAATGGCTCGTTGGTAGCCGGCAATACGGTCATTGTTGATCTTAAGCAGATCATTCAGCAGTTCGCATACCTGTTCTGTGGTTTCCATATAATAGTTTAGCTCATCTCGTGTAAAAACTGTGCCATATGCCCATAACTTCGGCTTATTACACATTAAATAATTGTTGCAAAAGGGGGCAAACTGCCCTTTGTTGTGGCGTTTCGTCCGGCGATTATTAGGAGAAATCCTTTATTTTGTCTTCGATATGAATTTCACGCAAACCTTACTGGAGATATTGAAGTACACCATTCCGGCGCTGGTGGTACTATTGAGCAGTTACCTCATTGTAAAGCGTTTTCTGGTCAGCGAACTGAAACGCAAGCAGATAGCGCTGTTACGGGACACTCAAAATGTAACGATCCCGCTGCGTTTGCAGGCCTATGAGCGCCTCGCCATGTTGGTAGAGCGCATGCATCCGCGCCAATTGGTTCCCAGGGTTGTCGAGGCCGGAATGACTGTGAACGACCTGCAGCAGGCGTTGCTCTTCAACATCAAAACAGAGTTTGAGCACAACCTTTCCCAGCAGATATACGTGTCTAAGGAGGTCTGGAGCACTGTAAAGACGGTTAAAGAGCAGGAACTGAATATGATAGGCCATATAGCGAGGCAGTTGCAGCCCGATGCTCCGGCGAAGGAATTGCATATGCGTATCGTGGACTATGTGCTTACCACCGAAAGTGCGCTTCCCACCGACATTGCTTTGCAGGTGATCAACGACGAGGCAAAACGCGTACTGTCATACGGCGCGCAAGCTTAACATAACTTAATCCAGTGGATAGCAAAAAAATATTTACCGATTCAGGTATAGAGATAAAGCAATTGTATTGTCAGCCGGTACCGATGACGGAAATGCCCGGCGAGTTTCCCTTCACGAGGGGTGTGCATGCGGCTATGTACCGCGACCGGCTATGGACAATGCGGCAATATGCGGGTTTCAGTACTGCCGAGGAGTCGAACAAGCGTTACCATTACCTGCTAAGCCAGGGTGTTATGGGCCTGTCGGTGGCTTTTGACCTGCCCACACAGATAGGTTATGATTCCGATCATGCTATGGCTGAGGGCGAAGTGGGTAAAGTTGGGGTGGCCATCGATTCGCTCGAGGATATGGAGGTGCTCTTCAAAGGCATTAAACTGGAAGATATCTCCACGTCTATGACCATCAATGCTACGGCGTTCATACTGCTGGCGCTATATATCGCACTCGCTAAGAAACAAGGCGCGGACATTAAGAAAATATCCGGCACTATCCAGAACGACATCCTTAAGGAATATGCTGCGCGAGGTACCTATATATATCCGCCGGCGCCGTCAATGCGCCTGATCACGGACATTTTTGAATACTGCAGCCGGGAAGTACCTAAGTGGAACACCATCTCTATTTCCGGCTACCATATTCGTGAAGCGGGTTCTGATGCCGTACAGGAGCTGGCATTTACGCTGGCCAACGGTAAGGCTTATTTGCAGGCAGCCATACAAAAAGGCCTTGACATCAATATTTTCGCCCAAAGGCTCTCCTTCTTCTTCAATGCCCATAATAACCTGTTCGAGGAGGTGGCCAAGTTTCGCGCTGCACGCAGGATGTGGGCCAATATTACAAAAACGCTTGGCGCCACTGATCCTAAGGCGCAGATGCTCCGTTTTCATACACAAACAGGCGGCAGCACGCTTACGGCGCAACAGCCGAAGAATAACATAGTGCGCGTAGCGGTGCAGGCATTGAGCGCAGTACTAGGCGGCACACAGTCTTTACACACCAATGGTTACGACGAGGCTTTGTCCCTGCCAACTGAAGAAGCAGCTACGATAGCGCTCCGTACACAGCAGGTGATAGCCTACGAAAGTGGCGCAACGCAGACGGTCGACCCCTTGGCAGGCTCATTCTACGTGGAGACCCTGACCAATGAAATAGAAGCTGCCGCGTGGAAGCTGATCGAAAAGATCGACGTGATGGGCGGGTCGGTTAAGGCTATCGAGGCCGGTTTTATACAGGAAGAGATCGCCCGTTCGGCATATGCTTATAACCAGGCTATAGAAAGGGGTGAGAAGGTCATCGTAGGCGTCAACAAATTTACGTCGAAGGAAACCAGTGATACACCCGTTCTGAAGATAGACGATTCCATTCGCCAACTGCAATCGCAAAAGCTTAAAGCACTGCGCGAGAATCGCGACAACGCAAAGGCCACGGCATGTCTCGAGTTGATCCGCCAACAGGCGAGCACAAGCGAAAACCTGATGCCCGCTGTGATAGACGCGGTAGAGCATCTGTGTACGCTGGGCGAGATATCGGATACTTTGCGTTCCGTGTGGGGTGAGTACCGGGGCTAAGGGATCATTATAAGCGAATCTTTACGGACAGATCTCCGGCGTTCCCACATGTAGGCGCTTCCTACCACATCATCATAGCTCTCTATGCCGTTTTTTACATGTTGCATGCGCAGGTATTTATCGTACCATCCATGGCTCAGGTGGCTGAGCTTGCTTCTGTATCGCTTATTTAATGCCCGCAACGTGTCGATGTGCGCAACCGTAATGGGGTTGAGCGTTCTGTAAAGACCTTTTGCTACAGTAGAGTCTATCATCCGGACCCTGCTGTGCGTATAAAGCCATAAGTTGAAATAGCATGAGTAGTTAAAGCTGCTGTCAGCGGCCTGTGTACCTATTGCATAAGCCATCAGATTGGCATCATCTTCAGCCGCTACCCCCGCCTGGTGTGCCAGCTCGTGGCATATTACAAAGGGTTGCATAAACTCGGGCAGGTAGCTGTCGCCTTGTGCCTCGCCGGTGAAGGGGTTGAAATACCCTTGCACCCCCATATACTGCAGAAATTCACCAAACAGAGAAACCTTGATCTTAAGCCCTTTTATTTGTTCCGGGTGCCTGCTGTATCTTAAATAGTATTGTGCTGCTTTAGTTCCGGTTTCGCCAAACGAGGCTGGGTGGTAGTGTGCCGCGTACCGGTTCAGGCGATTGATCAGTAACGTATCGAAGCTATAGTAGGCGGAATCGCTCTGCGCTGAGGTGTCCGCAAGCCCCCACGATTCGCTTAGGGATGGTTTGTAATAATTGCTGCCCCAGCCCAGGAGGAATACCATGTAAATGACACTTGCTGCACTCAGCGTTCGCAATATTGAGATAGTGAGGACCTCTTTATATCGTTTTATCCAAAACAAAAAATAAAGCCACTTGATCGCGATCGCCACGATAGCAATGCCGCCTGCCGCATACAAAATGTCGCCAAGGCTGAAGGGAATATTGTTGAAAATAATGTTCCGCAGGTGCTGAAAAGGCCGGAATACATAAGTACTGAATCCGGCAGGGTAGAGCGGCAAAATGCAAAGAATAATAAGCAGTATGGCTACTATAGTTACAAGGAAAATCAACCATCCTTTATAAGGTGGCCTGCTACTACCTGGTATCTGTGTTCTTTCCCGCATCTCTGTCCTGTAATTTAGCTATTACAGGGATATGACGCTGTTGTGCCTGTAATTTTAACGGGTTCGCTATAACAGCCAAGCGCCTGCATTGTTGTACCTTTGCGGAGATTTTATGAAATCCTTTGATGTACCGGTTCATTATCGCAGTCCGCTGATAACAGCTATCAAGCAGAGAAGGAAGGCTGCCGATAAGATGAAGAAAGACTTTGCGCCAACCGTATTGGAGCTGGGTTCTTTGCAGATCATCCTGGCGCGCCACTTTGGCTTTTGCTACGGGGTGGAGAATGCCATTGAGATCGCATTTAGGGCGGTGGCTGAAAATCCAGGGAAAAGGGTATACCTGCTGAGTGAGATGATCCACAATCCCGGTGTGAATGCCGACCTACAGGCCCTGGGCGTACATTTCATTATGGATACGGGGGGTAAGTTGTTAATGGACTGGGATGAGCTTGGCAGTGAAGATATCGTAATAATCCCAGCCTTCGGCACTACCCTTGAGATGGAGCAGCGCCTGCGGGAAAAGGGAATTGAACCGACACGCTACGAGACCACTTGCCCCTTTGTAGAGAAGGTGTGGAACCGAGCTGAGAAGATAGGCAACGAGGGCTACACGATCATAGTGCACGGTAAGCCAAAACATGAAGAAACGAGGGCCACCTTTTCACACAGCAAAGCCAACACAGCCACAGTTGTGGTGAAAGATATGGAGCAGGCACAGCACCTGGCGAAATTCATTACCGGCGAATTGGGTGCTGACCGGTTTTACGAAGACTTTAAAGATCAATATTCGGAAGGCTTCGATGTGGCCCGCGACCTGCAACGTATTGGCGTAGTGAACCAGACCACAATGCTGGCAAGTGAAACCCAGGCCATCTCCGACTACCTCAAGCAGGCGATAATAAAACATTACCGACTGCAGGACGCAGATACTGCGTCGCGCTTTGCCGACACGCGGGATACGCTATGCTACGCTACCAACGATAACCAAAGCGCGGTACAGGGCATGCTTGAGGCTGACGCTGACCTGGCGATCGTTATTGGGGGGTATAATAGTTCCAATACCTCGCACCTGGTGGAACTATGCGAACAACGATTGCCAACCTACTTCATAAAAGACGAGCATTGTCTTTTGTCAGGTACAGCTATCAGGCATTTTGATCTGCATGCGCATATTGAAAAGGAAACTCAAAACTACCTGCCTGTACATCAGCCATTAAAGATCATGATCACTTCAGGTGCTTCGTGCCCGGACGCACTGGTGGAGCGTGTTATTGAAAGGCTGGCGGAACTGACTGGCAACACGGTGCAACTGCAAATGGCATTGGACACGTGGGGCGTAGGCGCAGCAGATTAAATAAAAAAACGAGGCGTTAAATGCCCCGTTTTTATGAAATAGTGTTTGATAATCTTATTGAAGATCGCATTTCACTTTAGCACCGAAATCCGCCCATGTTGCTGCCTGCGAAGTTTGATCGGCATCGCACGCGCTCTTTGCTTTACCTTTCGTTGTTTTACCGAGATCAAACAATACTGTTGTGTCGCTTGCTTCAATTGTCATGCTGCCGGTTGTGTCGGCATCAATGTGAATGTTGCATGCGCAAGTATGGTTCTTCTTGCAAGAGGTGAAAGCCAGGGTTCCTATCAGGGTCACCATCACTACTGTACCAATTTTCCTCATTTTCTTTTTTTTTAATATTGATCAATGAGGCGCAAAGGTACTGAAAGCCATGCTGTCACAGCGTTTCAGTCAATTTGCTTTTCACATTTTTATCTCTCTCCTGTTCAAACGTATGGCAATGAGTTGCTTTTCAATTACCATAATTTCACTCTGGCGCTATCTGGTATATACATTTTGTTGCCCGGCTTAACATTGAACGCCTCATAGAACTCTGCTACATTCGGGAAGGGGCCGTTTACGCGGTACTTCGCCGGCGCATGTACGTCAGTAAGGAGGCGTGTGGCCAGTTCTTCGCTACGTTGCGAATACAGCCAGCCTAAAGCATAACCAAGGAAGAAGCGTTGCAGCGGTGTGAAGCCTGCGATCTTTTCGTTTTTCTTGTAAGTGTCTGTCATCTTGAAGGCATCAAGGCCGATCAAAATACCGCCGAGGTCGGCCAGGTTTTCCCCAAGTGTTTGCCGGCCGTTAATGTGAAGCGTATCAACAGGATTAAAGGCATTGAATTGTTTTACGAGCACGTCAGAACGTTTTTTGAATTGCTCTTCATCTGTTTTGCTCCACCAGTTGAAAAGGTTGCCTTTTTCGTCATACTGGCGGCCTTCGTCATCGAATCCGTGAGTGATCTCGTGGCCCACTGTTGAGGCTGCTGCATAGCCATACACCAGCGCATCGTCCAGCTCTTCATCACGGTAGCCAGGCACTGTGAATATGCCGGCTGGCAGCACTATCTCGTTGTTCGACGGGTTGTAGTAGGCATTATAAGTCTGTGGTGTCATGTCCCATTCGGTGCGGTCCACCGGCTTACCCAGCTTGTTCAGCGAATAGTTGTTCCACCATTCGTTAGCGCGCATCATATTTCCGGCTATCGGTCCGCGATCTATCTTCAATGCAGAGAAGTCCTTCCATTTATCGGGATAACCTACCTTTTTGGTGATGCTGGCCAGTTTATGCAGGGCTTTTTGCTTTGTGCTGTCCGTCATCCAGTCCAGCTTTTCCATGCGGTTTTTGTAGGCAGTGCGTACATTTTCCACGATCTGCTCGTAGCGCTTCTTGGCCATTTCGTTGAAATATTCTTTCACGAAAAGCTGGCCCAGTGCCTCGCCAATAGCGCCTTCCTCGGCATCGAGCATTCGCTTCCAGCGTGGCCTTTGTGCCTGCGCGCCACGGATAGTCTTTCCATAAAAATCGAAGCTGGCATCAGCAAATGGTTTGCTGAGGTAAGGTGCAAATTCAGATACCAGGTGATAGCTCAGGTAGTCCTTCAGCGTCTGGATATTCTCTTTGGCGATCACCTCGTCCAGTGCCTTATAGAATTCCGGCTGGCCTATTATCACGCTGTCCACGTGCTGCACGCCTATTTGTTGCAGCGTAGCAGGCCAGTCGATATGAGCAGATAACTTATTGAGGCCGGTAATGGCCATTTTATTGTAGTTCTTATACGGATCGCGCAGGTCTTCCAGTTTGCGGGATGCTTTGGCCAGCTTTGCCTCCAGTGCAATGATCGCTGCAGCCTTCATCTTTGCCGTTGTACTGTCGATACCCGTCAGCTTTAGTATGGTAGTTACGTAGCCGGGATAAGCATTGCGTATCTTCACGGTGCGCTCATCGGTATTGAAGTAGTAGTCCCTGCTAGGCAGCCCAAGCCCGCCCTGCGACATGTGGTAGGCATTCACTTCGCTGTTCTTTTCATCCTGCGATACACCTTCGCCGAAGAAAACCCCTGCACCGTAGGTATGCATGTGCGCTACCTGCGCCATCACGTCCTTAGGCGTTTGCAATGCAGCTATTTTGTTCAGTTCATCGCGCAGTGGCTCCAGGCCTTTCTGCTCAATGCTTGCCGTGTCCATGGCACTGAACCAGAAGTCGCCTATCTGCTGTGAGGTACCAGTCTTTTCGCCTTTCTTCTGCGCATCTTCGTTGATCTGCTTCAGGCGGGTATAGAGGTCTTCCTGCACCAGCTTGGCAATACCCCAGTTGGTCTCGTCGCCGGGAATGGGGTTTTTCTTTATCCAGCCGCCGTTGGCATACTCGAAGAAATCATCGGCAGGGTTGACAGTGCTGTCGATATTGGCAGCGAGTACATCGGGTTTCGATGCTTTTGTTTCCTTTGCCTGTTGGCTGCTATTGTTGCAGGATGCAAATAATATGGCGGCTAAGGCCGCGGCGGTGAACTGTTTGTTCATATTCTTTAATGATGTTAAGATCAGCGCTTTAAAAATAGGTTTATTCGGTGTAATGCAGAAAATATTACGTTTTAGTAAAGGGTGAATTTCGGGGTAGCTTCCGGGTTTGCCCGATCCCGGTAAAAAAACATTTTCGGACATTGTTTTTTGATAAGGTGCTCATTGTCAGTTGTTTGTCTTTTTGACGTGCCCGAAATCATGCCCGATTGTGCCCGATTTGTGCCCGATCGTCGGGCATTGTGTCTCGTCCTGATTTTGGTTGACAGTTTAGTTAGATAATCCTGCCAGGGGTTTACAGGCCGTTAGATGCAGCGTAAAGGTACGAATGGCGTTAATGAGCGTCAAAAAATGGGGATAAGTTTTGAAAGATCGAAATTCGTAATTAGTAGGTAGGGTGCGCGGTCGGACAACCACAGGGTGCATTAAGGTGCGCACCAGGGGCACAGAGCGCCCTAACGATTTTCCTAGCTGTGTCAGGACGAAGGCCGTTCAGAGAACGGCTTTTATTTGCAGCTGCTGATGCTTTTAAGAACATCAGGAACAACTGCGCAAAGAAATCACCCGGCCATTCTTTTTAAGGAAAATGATTTGTTAGAATGGCCACCCCTGCCAACCGGCAGGCAGGCCTCTTTGAAAAAAGAGGGGTGCTTTTTTATTCTTTGGTTATGAGTTTGGTGAATTTTGTCGCAGTAATGGTTTGTATGCGAAGCAGGTAGGCGCCGCTCGCCAGCCCCTTCATGTCCACGCTATGGCTTAGCGGTTGCTTTATCAGCACCTTGCCCGCCATGTCGCAGATCTCCAGCCGGCCGTTTGTGATGTTGCTGTAGTCTATCAGCAAAATATCCTTCACCGGGTTCGGATAGACCGCGATCTGTTCGCTGTTCCCTGTTGCACCGTTCACTGACAAAGGCCATACCGTCATCGTCACGCTGTTAGCCGCCGTGTCACAGATGCTCAGGCCCCGCACCCTGCAGGCTATCACATCCCCATTCTGTAAAGTGTTGGATGTGTAGGTCTGCTGCGTGGCCCCCGGTATGTTCACCGCGTTCTTGCGCCACTGGTACTGCGGGTTCACCGCATTGGTCACATTGGCAGTAAAGGTCACGCTCTGGTTCTGGGCTATCACCGTCGACGGGTTGGCACTTACCGTCACCACAGGTATGGTCACCGGCGCTATCATCAGCGTGTGCGGGCTGCTCATCACCGTGTCCGGTGTGGCGCATACCGCGCTGCTCACCAGCCGGCATTTTATCACGTTGCCGTTCACCAGTGCAGGCTGGTGTGTATTGGTATTCGTGCCCACCGCTACGTTGTTCTCATACCACCGGTACACAGGCGTAGGCCCGCCATTGGTGATGGTAGCCGTATAGGTCACGATGTGCTCTGCGCAGATCGTATCGCCAATGTCCGGGGTGATCGTAATAGTCGGCACCACCGACTGCGTTACATGCATGGTGATCACGTTGCTGGTATCGGTAGGCACCAGGTTGCAGGCCGCACTGCCCGTCAGCACGCATTTTATCACGTCGCCCGTGCTGAGCGTGTTGGGGTTGGCAGTGTACAGGTCGTTGTTCTGTCCCACCGGCACATTGTTCTTGAACCATTGGTAGCCCGGCGTAGGGCCGCCATTGGTAATGGTGGCGGTGAACTTCACCGTGTCGCCGCTGCACACGCTGTCGTTAGGGCTCACCGCGATGGTGATGCCCGGCGTCACGCACTCGTTGATGCAGTTAAAAGTGTTCTTGTCCAGTATAGTGCCGTCGCCCAGTTGCCCGTGACTGTTATTGCCCGCCAGGCATATCAGGCTGCGCGTGTCGCGCAGCAGGCCGCTGTGGTTGGCCTCCGGCCCCGTGAAGATGTGCACTATGGCCGGCTCCGTCACCGGCTGCGGTGTGTTGTAGTTGGTATTGTTGCCCAGCCCCAGTTGCCCGTAGCCATTGGCCCCCCAGCTCCATACGGTGCCGTCGGCCTTGTAGGCTATGGTGTGGTTGGCGCCCCCGTTCATGGCTATCCAGTTACTGCCGCCCACCTGCACCGGGCTGCTCTGGTTACTGTTGTTGCCCAGCCCCAGCTGACCGCTGCTGTTCTGCCCCCATGTCCAGAGGGTGCCGTCGGCCTTCAGGGCCATGCTGTGGTTGGCGCCTGCGCCGATGGCCGTCCAGTTGTTATCGGTGCCCACCTGCACCGGTGCATTCTGTATCGTGTTGTTGCCTATGCCCAGCTGGCCGTATATATTCAGGCCCCATGCCCACAGCGTGCCGTCGCTCTTCAGGGCCAGGCTGTGGCCTTCGCCCGTGGCTATGGCTATCCATATGCTGTCCTGCCCCACCTGCACGGGCGCATTGTGCGCCGTGTAGTTGCCCAGTCCCAGTTGTCCTTCGCTGTTGTTGCCCCATGCCCACAGCGTGCCGTCGGCCTTCAGGGCCAGTGCATGCACATCGCCTGCGGCCATGGCCGCCCAGGTGCCGCTCACCTGCACAAAGCTATGCTGCTCGGTATTGCTGCCCAGGCCCAGTTGTCCGTCGCTGTTCTTGCCGGTGGCCCACAGGCTGCCATCGCCCTTCAGGGCCAGCGTATAGCTGCTGCCTGCTGCTGCGGCCACCCAGTTGGTGCCGCCCACCTGGGTGGCCGAGTGCTGGTCTGTCGTGTTGCCCAGTCCCAGTTGCCCGTTGGTATTGGCCCCCCATGTCCACAGGCTGCCATCGCTGTATATGGCAGCGCTGTGCAGGCCGCCCGTCGTTCCGCTCACCCATTCTGCGGCGGGTGTGCTGGTCGCTGTCAGGGTGTCTACCAGTTGTGCATTAGCATAGCCCAGGCCCAGTTGCCCGAAGGCATTGCCCCCGGCCACCCATATGCTGCCATCTGTTTTCAGGTACATGCTGTTGGTGTTGCCGCCTGCTTCCACATCGGCCCAGTATTGCCCATTGTTCAGCAGCATGGGCGTTGGCGGCTCATTGAGGTTACCCATGCCAAGTTGCCCCCCTGTATTGATACCCCAACCCCATAGCTGGCCGTTAGCTTTGATAGCTGTCGATACACCTTGCCCCGTTCTCACCCAGTCACGGTCGGTACCTATTTGCACCGGTGCTAAGCGTTTTGTGGTATCGCCCAGCCCCAGCTCAAAATTGGTGTTTTGCCCCCAACCCCAGATGGTTCCGTCCGATTGTAGCCCCATCAGACCCTGGCCCCAATTGCTGATGCCTATCCATTTATCGTTGTTGCCCACCTGCACCGGGCTTAGTCGGTCCAACGTATCGCCGATTCCAAGGTCCCCATAGGTATTAAGGCCCCATGCCCACAATGTGCCATCGGCCTTTATTGCGCACGCGATGAAATACCCGCCCAGTAGGCTCACCCAATCATTGTCCGTGCCGACTTGTGTGAGGACGTTCCTTTGCACCAGGTCGCCCTGGCCCAGCTCGCCGTGGTGGTTCCATCCCCAGGTCCATAGCGTGCCATTGGCTTTCAGCGCCATGGCAAAGTAGTTGCCTTCGCTGATGGCCACCCAGTCATGGTCACTGCCCACCTGCACGGGGCTCCATTGGTCCGTAGTGCTGCCTATGCCCAGTTCACCATAGTGGTTGTATCCCCAAGTCCAAAGCGTGCCATCGGCCTTTATGCCACCGCCACCGATGAAACCGGTGGCTATGCTCACCCAGTTGCTGTCCGTGCCCACCTGAACGGGGCTGTTTTGCTGTATATTGTTGCCTACTCCTATCTGGCCTACCACGTTATTTCCCCAGCCATATATCCGGCCGTTTCTTAGTTCAAAGCCCATTTGAGTAGCGCAGTTTAACCGCTGGTAATGGTTGCGGTGGGCCACATTGCTTTGATTGCGGGTATTGCTCTGTCTTGCTTGCAGGCAGGTGCTACTGAGGAGCAGCAGTGCGGTAACGGTGGGAAGAATTATTTTCATGGCGGCATTTTTATCATAATGAAAAATCATAGGATAACATAAAGCTAAAACGAATAAATTTAATTTCAAATAAAATGTCCGTGAAAGCACCGTATCCCCCCGCCTGATAAAGCAGCGAGTCAATGCTATCGTATCCGATCTGCATTTCCCCGGGTTGCTGCGGGTACTGCAGCAACTTGTTCAAGAAGAATATGGGTACACACGCGATATGACGCCGGCCATGGTGCAGATGTTGAGCCACAGCCATAGGGCCTATATTGAGCTGAAGCCGAAAGAGCGGCAGGTGACCAAGCTCATAGCCGACGATAAGACGTACGATGAGATAGCCGATATCACGGGCGCAAGCAAAAGGGCGATCGAACATACGCGCGATTCGCTCTTCGCCAAAACAGGAGCCCGCACCCGCCTGCAACTGGCAAAGTTTGCCCTGCACACGGGCATCCTTTAGCCTTTAATGGCCGACTCGTACAATGAGCTTCCCGTCGTTATCTACCGGCTAAACGCCTTTTCCACCAGTGCAGCCTGTTCTTTCGCGTGCATCTTTGAGAAGCCGGTGGCCGTTGAAGCGCTGGCCGGGCGGCTGATGTATTTCATCGGGAACTCTTCCTGCAGGTTCTGGATAATGTAGGGGAGGGCGCCCATATTGCGTGGCTCTTCCTGCACCCAGTACCATTCAGCGTTCTTATAACGTTTCTGCAAGGCCTTTAGTTGCTTCAGTGGCGTGGGGTATATCTGCTCCAGGCGCACAATGGCTACGTCGGTTATGTTGTCGGCCAACTGCTTTTCACTAAGGTCGAAGTACATCTTGCCGCTGCAGAGCAATACGCGTTTCACCTTGCCTGCAGCTTTAATATTCGGATCGTCGATCACTTCTTTGAAACCGCCTTCTGTGAACTCGCCAATGGCAGAGTAGGAGCGCACGTGGCGCAGGTTGGCTTTAGGTGAAAAGTTGATCATTGGCTTCCTGAAAGGCCATGCCAGTTGCCTGCGCAGGGCGTGGAAGAAGTTGGCCGCAGTAGTAATGTTGGTGATGATCATGTTGTACTCGGCGCTCATTTGCAGGAAGCGTTCCATGCGGGCGCTCGAGTGCTCGGGCCCGCCGCCCTCATAGCCATGTGGCAGCAGCATCACCAGCCCGTTCATGGTTGCCCATTTCTGTTCGCCTCCGGTTATGTACTGGTCTATGATGGTTTGTGCGCCGTTGGCAAAGTCGCCGTACTGCGCTTCCCAAAGCACCAGGTTGTTCGGGTTGGCCATGGCGTAGCCATATTCGAAGCCCAGCACTGCAAACTCACTTAGCAGTGAGTTGTAAATATGGAAGTCACCCTGCTTATCGCTAAGCTTGCTTAAACGATTATAGGATGCATTATTCGTCTCGTCGTAAATAACAGCATGACGGTGCGAGAAGGTGCCCCGCTTCACGTCTTCACCACTCAGGCGCACATCATGCTGCTCGGTAAGCAGGCTTGCGTAAGCCAGGAGTTCGCCGGTAGCCCAATCCACTTTGCCTTCGCTTTCAAAGAGCTTTATTTTATCCTGCAGCAGCTTTTCCACCTTGCGCAGGGGCTTGAAGCCTTCCGGCCACTGCATCAGTTTCTCTACCAGCGTTTTTACGTCGTTTTCTTTTATAGCGGTAACGGGAGACTCCTCAAAATCAGCGGCTGTCGCCTTGCGGAGGGCATTCCACCACTGTTCCGGTTTTTGATACGAATATGGCAAGGGATTTTGTTTCACTTCGTCGAGCCTGGCCTGCAGGTTATCCCAGAAGTGTTTCTCCATCTGTTTGGCCAGGTCTTTCGCATCGGCCTCGCCATTATCCAGCAGGTATTGTGTGTACACCTCACGCGGGTTAGGGTGCTTATCGATTATGGCATACAGCTGTGGCTGTGTGAACTTCGGCTCATCACCTTCATTATGCCCGTAGCGACGGTAACACACGATATCGATGAAGATATCCTGGTTGTATTTCTGCCGGTAGGCCACTGCCAGCATGCAGGCTTTCACTGCTGCTTCAGGGTCATCGCCATTCACGTGCAGCACAGGCGCCTGCACCATCGAAGCGATGCTGGTGCAATAGTCGGCTGAGCGCGCATCGTCAAAGTCGGTAGTAAAACCTATCTGGTTGTTGATAACGAGGTGTATGCTGCCGCCTGTTTCGTAACCAGCCAGCTTACTCATTTGCAGCAGTTCATAAATCACGCCCTGCCCCGCGACGGCCGCATCGCCATGTATCAAAATCGGCAATATTCTGTCGTACTCATTTTCATACAGTACGTCGGCTTTCGCCCTTGCGAAGCCCGCAACCACGGGATCCACCGCCTCCAGGTGCGAGGGATTGGGCGCTAGTTGAAGATTTACAGTCTTTCCTTTCGGTGTTGTAATGTTCGAGTTGAAGCCAAGGTGATATTTCACGTCGCCGCTGCCCATGGTCATATCCGCAGGCATATTGCCTTCAAACTCTGAGAATATCTGTTCGTATGTTTTGCCAAGGGTATTAGCCAGCACATTCAGCCTTCCACGGTGGGCCATACCTATCACCACCTCCTGCACGCCTGCATCGGCAGCTTCGTTTATGATGGCGTCCAGCGCCGGTATGGTAGTCTCGCCACCATCAAGCCCAAAGCGTTTTTGTCCTATGTACTTTGTGTGGAGGAATTTTTCAAAGATCACGCCTTCGTTTAGTTTCTCCAGTATACGGCGGCGCTCCGTGATGCTGAATTGCCGCTGCATGATGTCCTCATACGCAGTCCCCACCCATTTACACACGTCGTTGTCGTTGATGTAAGTGTACTCAATACCAACATTGCCTGCGTAAAGTTTTTTCAGTTTGCCTACTATATCGCGCAGTTTAGCCTTCCCAAGCCCTATTGCACTCCCTGCGTAAAACTCAGCGTCAAGGTCTGTATCATTCAGATCAAAATGAGATAGTTCTAATTGTGCGTTGCGGTCCTTGCGCTTACGGATGGGGTTGGTAGTGGCTACAAGGTGGCCGCGCTTACGATAAGCGCGTATCAGCTTATACACGTTGAGCTCCTTCATGATCTGGTCGGTACTCAGCGAGATTTTGCCATTGCTGCCATTTGCTGCGGGCTGGGCAATAGCAAAGTCAAAACCTTCAAAAAACTTCCTCCATTCAGGGTCGATAGTGTTCGGGTCTTTTATGAAGCTGCCGTATAAAGAGTCGATGTAAGCGGGATCAGAAGCCATTACGTACGAAAAATCTTCCATTGTAACCTGTGTTTGTATTGCGCTCGGGTATGTAAAAATGCGGTTGCAAATCTAGCGCAAAATACCAATTCACCATAAATGAGTTTGTAACTTAAAGTGTATGGCATGGTCTTTTTAAGGCGTTACAGGGTATAAAACTTTTATTATGCGATCTATATTGTATCTCATTGCTGTTATCCTCGTAATAGGCTGGTTGCTGGGCGCCTTCGTCTGGAACTTAGGAAGCCTGATTCACATCCTGCTTGTATTGGCTATCGTTTCTGTTTTGCTTGGCCTTATCAGGCGCGGCAACGTGGACTAAGAGACTTTTCAGAACTTTATAGTGATTCGAATTGCTTATCGAGGTCGTTAAGACTGATGGGCTTTTCGATCACTATATAGCGGTTGTCAGCCGGCATTTGCGGCACATTGGGATGAAAGGCACTTACCAGGCAGATAAACATATCGGGATAGTCTTTTGCAAGCCCGGGTGCCGCTTCCCATCCCGACCCATCAGGCAGATTATTGTCTATAAAGAGTATATCTGGTTTTAAACTTTTTAGCGCATCGCGTCCTTCGCTAAAACTATGCGATAGATACACTTCATAGTTCTTGCGGAGAAAGTAACCTTTCAAGAGCAAACTCAAGTCTATTTCATCATCTATTATCAACACCTTTTTACCAGCCATACTATCGAGTTTTTTACTTTGCCATCTAAAACCACGGGGGGCCTTTGTAATAGGTAATGGACAAATTAAACAACCTTTTTACTAAAATCCTAAGCAAATTTTTCAACAGGATGTAAAGGACATTCGCCCTATGGCGACACAAAAACAATGCCTTCGAATACTGGATTGTAAGAAGCTTTTGAGAATGAATACTATAGCGAAATTCCGGATGGTTGCATCCAATAGCTACGCAGGGCAGCAACAGTTTTTAAAAGATTTTCGAAGCTGTTGGGCTTGGTGATGTATGAGTTGGCGCCCAGCTCGTAGCAACGTCTCATTTCCTGCTCGTTGTTGGTGGTGCTGAAGATGATCACCGGTATTTTTTTCAGTTCGGGATGTTGTTTCAGTTCTTTCAGCACTTCACGTCCGTCCTTCTTCGGCATATTTAAGTCCAGCAGCATGAACTTAGGGAGCTCGGCCTTGTTGCCGCTATCGATTAGCGCTTGCAGGTATTCCATTACCTCCACACCGTTGTCTACAAAATGCAACTTATCCTTGAAGGCGTTTTCGTCAAAAGCTGCCTGCAATAAGAAGCGATCGTCTGCATCGTCTTCCGCAATAAGTATAAATATTCCCTCCATGGTTTGATGCGCAGTTGCTGAGGCTTTTTTTAACCGAAACCTTTTTGATAAACCGGCCAGGTTGTAAAGATAATAAAAATTGCAAGCAGCGGATTTTCCGCTCACTTTAATGTGATTTGGATAACCTACTGGTTATCAATTGCTTGCTGTATGTTCGATTTAGGCGCGCGATTGATGGTGTTGCAATGGCGCATTATTTCACTGGCGCTTGTGGAAAACTATTAGCGTTTTTTTTGCAAAAATTTTTTGCTGAAAATAAGTGCCGTTGTACCTTTACAGTCCGGCTTAAAAAAATCCTGTTCTGTGATTGTAGTTCAAATGCGGAATAATAATATTCAGAGAAAGATTTGCCGGAGAGTTTAAGTTCGCTATCTTTGCGCTCCCAAAACGAAAACAAGTAGTTCTTTACAAGCATTTAGAGGGTAGATCAATGAGAAAAAATTATTTTCAAAATTGATTTTGTTGTAAGAAAAAAGCCTCGTACCTTTGCGCTCCCTTAGGGGATGAGGGTAACGAAAGGGTAACAGAAAGTTCTTAGAAAGGTAATAAAAACAGTGCCATGGGTTAGAGGCCCGCGGAACGGTTCAAGTCCGGCGGTGCGGCGAAAGTCACGAGAGTGGCGAAGTTCTTTGAAAGATTGGGAAACAAACAGCGGTAGCGATGAAGTTCGCTACCACAGGTAAAAGAGGGAACAGTCGTAAGACAGTTTCCGAAAACATAGCGTAACAAATTAAGTTACACGTCTAATTTCCGAAAACGCAATTAATTTATTTAAGAACGTTAGAGAACAAAATTAGTCAGTGTGTCAAATCTCATTTACAATGGAGAGTTTGATCCTGGCTCAGGATGAACGCTAGCGGCAGGCTTAACACATGCAAGTCGAGGGGCAGCGCGGGTAGCAATACCTGGCGGCGACCGGCAAACGGGTGCGGAACA
>JAFDXN010000029.1 GCA_018267915.1 Bacteroidota bacterium
AGAGGACTTGATAGGGCAGAAAAAATCGGTCAAAAAGTTCGTCCGTGTTCTACATGAATACCCAGTACATAATCCTCGCATCTGATGACAAATCTTTTTTGTACTTTTTTGCAATGAAGTGTGAACGTCAAATACATGAGACAATCAAAGGAACATTTAATTCATACAAATTACAATGATTTACAATCAAAAAAGAATATTCTGCGACTTGAGCCATAACACAATGCTCATAAAATCATATCCATACATCAACGAACACTGAACATCTTCCTGAAATCCGAATCGAGGATTGCGAATTCTACGAATATATCGGACGCATACAATACACAGATCGATCGGAATGCAGTCACACGCACACATGAATTTCTGTATATCACTGACATTGAACAGAAGATCCACAGTTGCAATGTATCGTTTTGTGGAGGGATCCTTGTTTTTGACAGTAGTGCCCACATACAGAGGCGATGTGTCTTCCTCCTGATACATCCAAAAACGAATCTTGCCCGATATCGATTCCCATTCGATGTTTTTAGCACCAGCAAGTCGTTTTGCGTCTACACCTCCGACAAACAGAACGCAAGGCTGGTGGGTTTCAACACCATCGTGTGTTGGCGATTCGATCATTCGACGCAAACCGGTGTCCATGGATGTTTTTACGACAAAGGTAGATGTTAAGATGACGGTTGTTGTTTCCACTGATAGGTGTCTTCTATAAAATTCATGTAAACCATTCTAGGAACGAGTTACCAAATTTAGAATACTAGTATTCTTGTAAAATTGTCCGCATATTACCAAAATTGTATTTTTGTCTACAGTATTCTGCGAAAAAACGCATAAACCCTATAAAAGGATAGAATGTATTGTATAAATACATTTATCTTCGTTATCGACGTGAATTAACTCAATAACATACAATGTCCGGAAAGAGCAGCAGCGCCAACCCCATTAGCAGTGTGTATCGCAAGGCCAGCATGAAGGTCAAGACTTCCGAGTCGTTCTTGCACAGCAACAAGAAACTGAAGCGATCGGCGCGACAAAAGTTGATGGCCGTCCTGAATACCACCATCAATGATCTTCAGGAAAAAGCCGACATGCTGAAGAACGAGAAGCGCTGGGTAGTTATGTGCAACAGCATGATGCAGGTGGTCGCCGTGCCCCCTGGAGACGAGGATCAGTGCGATGAATGTCTGGAAGAGACTGCCGACAATGAGGACCAACGTGGAATTGTTTTGTTCGACACCAAGGAACGTATGGTGTCGTGCAAAGGATGTCGACATGACAATTGCTTCCGACAGATCGTGACTGAGTTGAAGTCCGTCAACGAGTATGAGGCGGATTACTACGAGTCTGACGAAGAGTCCGGTTCTGATTGTGAATCTAGTTCTGATTGTGAATAGCTACTGTACTTGATATTTTTTGTATAAAGATATATTTATGAACAATTTACCATGAACTTCAGCTTTGGATTTTGGAGAGATTTCTATGTTCACACTTCACCGCAAATATATATTATGTTTTTATCTGTCGTCAGATTGGAGATTTTTAACAGGGGTATGTGTGTATGACACCGACGAACTTTTTGACCGTTTTTTTCTGCCCTATCAAGTCCTCTTTCCCAAAAAGGAAATTTTTCAGGTTGTTGGTCTCTACCTTCCTAATTAGGAAGGTTTCCTAATTTAGACTTCCAAAAAGGAAATGTTGATGACGTCATCCATATTACCATATTAGGAAATGTCGATGACGTCATCAACATTTCCTAATTAGGAAACCTTCCTAATTAGGAAGGTAGAGACCAACAACCTGAAAAATTTCCTTTTTGGGAAAGAGGACTTGATAGGGCAGAAAAAAACGGTCAAAAAGTTCGTCGGTGTCATACACGTGTAGTCCTATACAATTCCTGACGTTTAACGATAAATATTATTCAACCTTTTTTACAGACAAGCATGAACATCAAAAACGATGAACACTTTTAACTTCCACAAAAATTCCACATAATAAAAAGTCTCGAGGATTACATTTTACTCATGACACGCGTCAACGAGACAAAAACCTCTGGAAGTTCATAACATTGAAAATACTACAACATGTACAATTAGAAATACTCTCTATCCATAGTGAAGTAAGAATGTAGTAGACAATTTCTATGGATACTTGTTTATGCAACCAAGAACCTTCGACTGGATATCGTAGTAGCAGTACAAATGCGATCGAACAATCATTGGCCTGGCCACGTATTTCAGGGTTGAACAGCAATTCTGGTACGGTCATCCACAACTTGGTCATACATATTGGTGTATCCAGACAGACACTACTCAGCTCATTTTTCCATCGTTGATATTGATCCATGTTCGTATTGGACAAATCTTTTGTACTTTGATGAATCGTTAAAGTACGCGACAACATATGAGATGATCTTGCTATCACCCACGATTTATAGATAGTCATACGGAATCTCTTGACAGTGTCATCCAACAAATATGGCTGTAATGACTGATGAAAATGGCAAACAGCGGCACGTTGCGAAGCGTAATCGGAGAGACGAAGTAATATCCAGCTGCATTTGTTGTCGAATCCCATTTGATGTGTCCAAAACAAACATCGAATATCGCCACAAAACATCATGTAGTAAATGAATGCATGCGGATCCACTTTTTTCTGTTGTGTATCTTGCTTGATACAATCCATAACTACTTGTAATCTCGTATACGGCAACCCTTCACTGTCTAGGCCTTCTTCTGGCGCATACCATTTCAAAGAATCTAAAAAATTTTGTTGGTCTAAGCTGTTGTATGAACGAGTATTCATGGCATTGATCATAACAAACTGTTTCATTGCGCCAGAAAATTGACTTGCTCTAGGTTTGATATGACCAAAAGTTTTATCAAAAGCCGAACAGAAATCGATACCATATCTATCACGCAATAAAACAATACGATCGTTTGGCGTAAATATGAAGAATTGCAAGTCAAAGTACGAGTCCGAAAAATACGGACATTGTAATTCAGGCGTCACACACGAAAGCCATTCGGCCGATGGTCTGGTCAACAGATCTGTGCAAGATATCCAGACGTGCAAATCTTCCAAATCAAAGTCAATGATTTTTTTCAGTCTCTGTAGGCCTGAAAGATCGTTTTCTGTTATTGTTGTATTCACCAGAGCAGCTATCGCGCCCACGATTTTTGATTTGTATGGACCGCAGATAAAATCGTATCGTCTATTGCAAGTACAAATCACAGGCATCAACTTCTCCAAAAAATCCACAGCCTTCTGTTTTGTTATGGTATGGATAATCGTCATTATATGATCGCCGTACAGATCCCGCAAAATACCAGATTCTGTGAGGATTATAAACGATGATAGGTCGTTTTTCGAGACAATATTTTCTACATAGTCGAAAATACTTGTAGCGTTGTCCATGTATGGGAAGTTTGAATCATTGAAAAGTCTTCTTAGTTTCACATTTGCCTGATCAAGTTTCGACTCGGCCAGTCTCTTAACTCCAACTTGCAAGTTCATTTTAAGGTTCGACAATTTTCGATGGTTTCGATTACATTCGACTAGTATTGTAGGCGGATGTACTTATTTTATATAACAATAAAATCCATAAATGGAAATAAATCATTGTAAATATACACCCGGTCTATTGAATCCGCAACAACTGCAAGAAGCAAGGAATTCGATCCATAACGATGTAAATAAATACATTTGTAGTTCGGATGGCAAACAATACGCCGCGCTAGAAGGTTTTAAACCAGAACAAAGCATTCGTAGAGTATCTACCTGATCTGACGAAGGATAATGAGCACTATCAAACAAAACGTCCGGCTCCGACAACCATAGGGGGGTCAGAAACTGAGGTGTGCCGAAGTACTTTGAACTCAAAAAATCCTTCCAGGATTTGTATTCCGCGACATTCATAGACCTGACAGCGTTCGTTTCCTCAAATGATTTCTGTACGTCAATGGAATGCGGTTCTAGTTTTTCGTTCGGTGTATGGGAAGCACAAAAAGGTTGTCTGCATAGGATCCACGAGTAAAAAATAGTATACGAATATCTGGTCCATGCTGTTGTTCCAATTGCCGAACCAGAATTAAACGCTTCATGTACGCGACATTTCTTGTTATGATATGTCAAAAAAGGAAATTGGTCTATCGCATTCACTTGCACGTACAAAGGCATCAAACCCATTTTATGCACGAAAAAAAGAGATCTTGTGGTACCGTTATGTAACATGTACCACAAAAAGCACGTCACAAACGTACGTAGCGCGAACTGTGCATCGACATGCCGTCTAATGTAACGTTCTAAGTTATGTGTAGTGGTCATTATACGTCCTCCGTTGATGTGATTTGCAGATTCCCGTAATTTTTCTACGTATGCAACCGCAGTAAGTTCATTTGAGATCACTTTATCGGCATGATGATTGATGAAAACGATAAAAAAATCCAGAATTGTCGTGTATGATCCAAAAACATCCTGAAATAATTCCAAATCACTCCTCATAACATCATAATCAAAATATGACAACAGTACGACACGCCTTTTCTGTTCAGTGAGAGAGGATACATATCCGGGTTTCTTCACACCTTTCAGACTGATACGCTCTCCTAAAGGTATTCCGAAAGTGTACAAAGCATCTTCGATGTACTTTTCTTGAAGATTTTCTATCAAATCCAGTGGGGCAGCCCCAGACCCTGTGCCAAAAAAAAAGAGATTCTGTACGGATTGTAATTGTGGTATGAAGGTTCTGAGAAATTCAGAAGAATCGCATTCCGTCAGGATTGCTGCTGCTTTCGAAGGACTAAAATCCCATAAGGAAATATGGATTATATTCGCTAAGCGATATACGGACTCATAATCTCTCCGCTTAACGCATTCGAATATGACATAACCAAGTTTTCTAACGATTTTAACCCTGAATTTTGTGCATAGAAGCTTGCAGTTGTTTTTGTTACATACACAAAATGTCTTTAGTATTTTCAAAAAACAGCGCCAGGCTGTCTTTTGTATAATGATTTTTACGATTCCAAGTTTCACAGCTTTGTGTATTTTTTTAGGTTCTTCTAAGTTCTCCGATATCAACAAATCTTGCAGCTCATTTTCGTCGTCCTTATATGCAATGAGAGTCACCAGATCACCGATTGCATCTTTACTCAGACGAGGGCGAAAAATCACCCCTTCTTCTGTTACTATCACTTTTTCGACTGGATCGTATTGTACATCGATCTTATGCTTTCCAAGAACGCTTTTTACGATATGCGAATCCTTATCGGAGACGCATACGAAATTCTTTTCCCAGTTCACATCGACCTGCGTAATGCTGGTATGAGTGGAATTCGATCTATTGCATAAAGAAATGCCGGGTAGTTTTTCGGTATCACTGCTCTTTTCCTCCGTCATGACATACACTACTTCCGATCCATACATTACGAGTACAGCGCACGTTAGATTTATGTGTTCTGGTTTATTTATTTAATACAAAAATGGAAATTATTGGATGAAATCAACACAGCAGCAGCTGCAACTGGAAAACAATTCAATCCACAACGAAGTAAGTATATACAGCCGCAATTCATACGGCACGACTGACTTGATACACGAGTCCGTGATTACAGGCGAGAATATAGCTTGTAGCGTGTCCATACACTTTTGCGCCTCTTGCCCAGAATGCCAATGAAACAGCAGCCGTGGTTCGTCCATCCACAACGGTAGCAAAAACTGCGGCGTGTCAAAATACGTGGAACTGATAGACGCTTTCCATTTCAGGTACTCGTTTTGGTCTATGGATCTGAACGCATTTAAATCGTTTAGCACATCCATCCATTCTTTGTAGTCAGCATCGTCCGAGAATGTCATATTGTTGGACTCTTTCCGGCGGCTAAGACCATAACGCGAACTAGGTCCAGTTTTTCTGCATAGGATCCAAGAGTAGAAAATTGCCTGAGAATATCGTCGCCACAACGTTTTATTACTGCTACCAAATGAATTCTCATGAGAAAACATCGAAGGTATAATGCAGTATGTATAATGGTACTTAATGAATATCTCGTAAAATCGATGTTCTCTTAGCAAATAAAAAGGAATGAGATTGATCTTATGCACGGCAAAGACGAATTTCAGTTCTCCAAAATACAACGCAGCCACAAGAATCCAATAGATGTATTGTCTGTACGATTCATCTATCGATGAGGAAGTGTCTGTCAGACTTTTCATGAGCGAACTGAAACGAGAGCACAAGCCACGTTTCTGATAGTCGTGTTCATCGAAAAAAGTTTGCATTAAATTCCAGCCGTCGGCAAGGTTTCCCAGAACAAATTCAGTAGCGTGCTTCGAAAAATACACTAAAAAATCGAACACCGGTAAGAACCATACGAAAACGTGCGAATTGTAAGGGATATTACCTCCAGGAACGAGGTGGTTTTTCAAAAAAGCTTGTAAAAATACAGAGGAATGAAACCCTTGACTCTGTAATTCTATCGCGTCTTCCCCATCCTTTTTAACCGAAAGCATGTATGCGATAGGCGCTCCAATTGTATTGGTCAATAAATCTATGTACGAGCGGGGGTATTTCTGCACTACTTTCCAGGTACAATGGACAATATGTTGTCTGATGGTTTCCGAAGGTTCAAAGTAGTACAATGATTGTAAAGGAGGTACAGTGAGTTGGAAGAATTCCGATAATCCACACCAAAAGAGGACAGTACAATCAAACAAGCCCTTCAAATTCCATATTACAATTTTAATACGCTCCAGCAACCATCTGATATAGTCTATGTTTTTTTCGTACAAAGAATTTATGATAGACTGTTTCAGTTTACGAATGATTCGCGTTCGCATTCTGGTGCATTTCAGTCGACAGCCCTCCTTATCGCACTGACAAAACGTCCTCAGGACTTCATGTAGACACAGCAGCGCCTTCTGGTTCGAAACCACTTTTACTATTTTCAGTCGCACCTCGTAGCGCTGGCCATGATACAGATTCTGAGATTCAAGAAGGGATTTCAATTGTTCCACATCGTCCCCATTGGCTATTATGCGCACTAAAGCATACACTGATTTTTTGCTCAGTAGCGGCTGGAATTCTAAACCATCTTCCGAAACCGCAACCCGTTTCACTGGATCGTAAATGACACTGATGGGACGTTTCCCAAGTACAGTGAATAGTTTTTCTGGATCTTGGTCGGTGTGAAAGTGAATAACATCGTCCGCGCTGAACGTACAGTTTGACGTTTTAACGACGGTTGATGTAGATTTCTCCGACGATATACCCTGGTCAGCCATTCTGCCGCTGAATGTTGAATATTTCGGAACTTTATCATTTTGTTTTTATGTAGCTGCTAAATTAATTTAATAGTCGTTTGAAATTTATTACCACATTAGGAAACACGAACATCGTAATTCCTTTCTGTTTGATACAAACAAACATCAGTTGCACCACTGACCGTGTCTTAAGAACATGAAAATGCACTGCAGCCGAGTCGGACTCTTCATATTTTCTTCTATAGCATTGCCAAGTCCCGCTCTGATGTAAGACAGATACAGCGGTCGACAGTAGAACATCGATCTATAGTATGACATGGCTATTTCTACACACTCCATGCGACTATAACCGGCCATTGCACTACAATCTTTGGAGATCGATTTTGCGATAGCAAGACAAGCCTGATCGTTGGGATACAATTCAAAGAACAAAAAAATGGAAAGGACTAAAATCGCCAGTCCCAGAAAAGGGCCAACAATCGACATTATTGACGAACCAAACAAACAAACGAACTTTTTAAACGATAACAGCTGGTCTGTATTATATATCGTTAGGTGATTTTTAATATACTTAGACGATGTATTTCCTTTTTTGTAACAAGAAATAAAACTTAAGTTTTTACGCACAAAAAGTTGCATGACAGCAGCTTTTTCGGACAGTGTCTTTCCGATATGGAAGTGCCTGAGGAGGAAAATACAACTACGAGTGATGAGATAGCGGAGTTGATCGAGCGTTACAATCGTATGTTTTTAGCAGTGGACTATCGCGGATACATGGTGACGTACACCGACTTTATTCGCTATGAGCAGGGGCAGTGCAAGTATGCGCTTTCCGTTCCATTCGCTGTCAATCTGGGTCGTTTGTACTTCATCAACAAACGCATCAATCTTCAGGGCGTTCGACTGTCCAAGGCAGACAATTACCTGTTGGTCCGCATGGGCTTTGATGACTTGAATCTCATCAGAAGAAGCTCGGAGAGCGTGAAATACATCTGGTACTCAAGCACGCTAGTGCCTGAAGTGAGGGATCTCAGACAAACAGGCACGGTCGATACAGTACTGAAAAGCGAGTTTTATCCAAAAAGCGGGCAGTTTTGTAACCGTTGTTTTTTGATGAATTCCCTGCTTTACGACGATGGTGCGCTTAAGGCATGTGCGCTGTGTATTGCCCCCAGATACTCCGAACTCATCAGCTACGGAAAAACCGTTGGGGAAGGGCCAGTAACGGCCATGTTCAACGGTTACAAGTTTTCGTTTCGGTTGTTTCCTGTGGATGAAAATCATGATCGTTGGTTCAATTATCCATGTCCGGAGAATACGGGGATAGTGTCGCTAAGCGACGACGAATATCCTGCATACACAGACTGTCCCGAACATCTCGTTCCAAAGATACTTCCGCCTCCCACAGGGATGAAAATTCAGCTGCAAAAAATGGATATCGTTGATTTAGCCAACATATCAACTGCACGAGTTGCGTGGTGCGAGATGATAGCCGATGAATGTTTCAAGAAAATTCCAGAATCGGTATTGGCGGCCAGAAAATTGGGCAATGTGTTGGTGGACTGCTGCTTGAAGCAGGTGGTTACCAAAAAACCGATGTGGACGGTCAAATCAGGAGTACCGTGCCATATGGTATATATGTCACTGGACGGAAATTTTATTATCATAGTGCTCGAAGCAATGCATCTTTCCTTGCAACTAGAGTTCTCGCGCGTTGCGATTTTGTGTCTGACTTTGCAGAAGCAGCCTGCAATGTCCTACCAGTGCAAGACAACGCTCATTCCTAATATCGGAGTGACGGCGGATCATATCGTACAAGATCACGTTCCTCTCCAGATGCTTCAGTGTGCTTTATGCTGCAACAGGACTGCATTGCTTTGGTCGTACAACGTTTCTCGTACCTCGCGCTTCTATTGCGATGCCTGTTTCTTGTTGCATCACACAAGTTCCATGTCGGCGAATATCTACAGTAGATTCAGTCATCCTGATGGTATTGTATGGGACAAATCATACAACTTGTATTAAATTCGACGTTTCTATCAAATCGCTGCGGATTCGCTCTCCTAGTATGATAGTTTATTTTAAACATAATACAAAAGCGAAAAACGGTTCCGGTTGATTGTTGAGGTGTTGGGGAATATCACAGTAAAAAAGAACCTACAACAAAAATGAAAAGTAAACAATCTATGAAACGCAGGAACAGAACCCCTGCCCGATATCTTGACGAATCCCATCCGGACAGAGCCACGTGGAATGCTGTACTGGAATTTGTTCGTAGCAAACTGATTCGAACGGACGAAAACCCCTCCAAGATAGAACATGAGTGTCGTGGGGAACCGGAGGCTAGTTTTGTGAAATTCACCAAACCCAAATTCCGACATCGACTGAAAAAAGCACTGAGGGAGCAAGGGCACTCGATGAAATGGATCAGGATTTTCGCGCAGGAAGTTTCGATCATAGTCAACGACGACGAATACACTGAGGATGACGGTGATGTTGATGAAGAAGATGTCGAAGATATCATTGATGATGCGGATGATATTGTGTTACATGGAGATAGTATATACGTCGATAATCCTTGCAATGCATCAGACAATTCGGATCATCCATCGCGAGGAATCCCTGATTCTGATGTACGTTTTACGATGGAATTCAATTATGTTACCGAAGGTTACGATTCTTTCAGTGATATGTACATCGATTTGAAATGGAATGATCAGCTTCTCTCTTATGAATTGGTGGAATTTGGACCATTAGAATCTTACTGACGCCTGAAATGTTTTGTGGCTTTTGATATTTAGTCAATACAATCATACAAAGTAAAACTAAACCAATAAGAAACATCACATGAAGATCAGGATTTATGGGATTTTTGATTTTCTTTGATGTTCACACTAGACTGCAAACAGGCAAAAACCTATCTGTCACTATTGGCGAGGAAATGTATAGGGGTACACATGTACGACACCGACGAACTTTTTGACCGATTTTTTCTGCCCTATCAAGTCCTCTTTCCAAAAAAGGAAATTTTTTCAGTACTTGGTCTCTGGTTTCCTAATTAGGATAGTTTCCTAATTTGGACTTCCAAAAAAGGAAATGTCATGCTGACGTCATCCTGACTTCCAAAAAAGGAAATTTTTTGATGACGTCATCAAGTTTTCCTAATTAGGAAATTATGATGACGTCATCAATATTTCTAAAAAAGGAAACTATCCTAATTAGGAAACCAGAGGCTAAGAACCTGAAAAATTTCCTTTTTTGGAAAGAGGACTTGATAGGACAGAAAAAATCGGTCAAAAAGTTCGTCGGTGTCATACATGTGTATGTGGATGAAAGATCTGATATATAGTACACATATTATATAATTGAAGACGGTATGGTTTGTATTATAAGTTACAAACATAAAACACATTTACATACAATCGATACAATCCACCGCGATTTTATCTGTCCAGACACAGGTCATATCTGATCGGGACCAAACAACTTCTGTGTGAATCCATATGGCGGGGTCCATAAGCCACCGTTCGAATAGCAGCTCCAACTCCTTGGGGTATTCTCCTTGAACGAAAGTACTCAAGATGCGTGTTTTCAAGTCGATAGGATCGTGGATCAGGGACTGGTAGCGGTCGTGGAGAGATTTGTGAATATAACCCCACGAAACAGATTCTTTGGTGAGGTTGTTTCTAACAGTAATCGAGTATATCATTTCATCGACCATGTGAGCCATTCGAACGATTTAGATGGATAAGTATTGGCACCAGCGAAAAATATATAAAGTATGCCGATGTTTATATGTTCTGCTAAAATTGTCTACAGATATCCATTTTTGTAATAAATTAGGGGAAAACATTCCAAAAAAGGAAATGACTTTTAAGTATTTATTACTTACTTTAAATTTGTGCAGGTATATTTTTAGTCGTTTATTTGATACAGACACACGCTACCATGGAACGCCACCCTGGCGCGACACATCCCATCGACAGGAAGAAACTACCTCCTCCGGTACATCGACGCACTGGCGCGTGGTATACTGCGCCAAGTTTGGATGATCTCGGACGTTCTCGGTGTGGGCTGTTCGATGATGACCATCCAGAAAAGGCCAGTAGGATTGGATTGTGGGACGTTCTGGCTGCCAGTAATTATATCGCGGACGGGGCTTCTGTTACTGCCACGGCCTATGTCATAACCCAATTATATTAGCCGCAGATCCATCGTAGTAAATGACTTTCAATTTTCGATACCATCGTCCATACAAACATTTTATTTTATAACAAATTCAGACTCTCTATACAACCGCATACATCTGCTACCATTTCACATGAAAATGCAGCTGCTAGTGGCTGTATTGTTCTTGCTGTTAGTCTATCGAGTCAGCCCGTTCACATTCCCTGTGTCGGAAAAACCGTACACGATAACGCGCAACTTTTTTCCACAGACCACAGAGAACTATTCAGAAGTATTTGATGACGTTGCCACGTTAGACAAGTGGGATTCAGCGCAGTATGGCACTTACTGCGGTCCTGCTTCTTCGGCCGCGTACACGGACTACATTTCCAACGTGTTGAGTAACATTCAGATGGAAGGCTATTATCCTGTAGTAATTGACGTATCAGCAGGTGATCTGCCGTGGCAATTGCCTGCAATAGCCGCTGCACGCGAAAAGGCCGGTCGCGTGGCACAGGGCAGGCTATCCCACTTCCCGTTCGTTGCGTTGGATGTATCTCCGGTGATACTTAGCAGGGCGATGGAGCGTGCAAAGGACTTTCCGAACATCTTCATAGACCAGTTCAACATGGTTGTAGATAGACTCCATGTCAATGCTGGAGTGGTTCTCTGTAGAGATACGATACAGCACATGCCTCTGGCAGATGGATTGACTGCGTTGAAAAACATAGCCAACTCTGGAGCATCCACTCTGATTCTCGGAGGCTACTTGCATGCCCAGCAGAACTGGAATATCAGACCTGGCGATTACTATCTGATCAACCCAACACTGCCCCCGTTTTCCATTGACCGCACACGAGGATTGTATCGCATGGAGGTTGAGGACGCAAAGCGATTCAATAATCATACGAAATATTTATTTTACATCGATCTACACGTGCTCAGACAAGATCCTTTGTATCAAATTGTCTAGTCAACTCAATAAATACGAGAAGGATCTGTACATACTATCGTGCATTTTCACATCGATGTGCACCTCGCCGTTGCTGTTTATGAGCGATTTCGTCGTGTCCTCCAAATCGATGACTAGATCCATGTGCGTGTCCAGAAGCGCCGCGTTGGTGTTGCTCATCGCGGGGACGACCATAAAGTTGGGCAAGTACTGTATGGCATGTAGTTTTTCATAGTGATTCCCTCTCCAATGCAGCACACAACGGCACCGCTGTTTCTTCGTACTGGGCAAGATCCACGATGCCACATCCAATGACAGCTCCTCGTTGATCTGTAGCACAGCGCATTTGATAACAATGATCTCTGACAGTTTCATGCGTTCCAAAGTACCGTCGAACGCCGGAGTGGTGCCGAGCAGCTCATGGATTTTGCGATAGATACCCTCAGATTCTGTCAGCTCCCCGTAGTGTATCCAATCGGTTTCGCTATGTTTTGCGTCAGGAAACGTAAAACGCCAAGCAGGCCTCTGACACCGCCCAGTGATTCGTTTCAGAATACATCCCATGGTAAGCAATGGAGCATACTCGGCCAAATCATAGATCGTTTCCGTGATTTTCTGTGCTCTAGAAAGTGCTTTTCTTGTTTCGTTCAGGTGCAGCAGATGGTTCAACTCCTCTGGACTTTGGATCTCGTAATTCTGTACAATGCCAATCCTCTGAGATCTTTCGACCTCATACCCATTGTTCACCAAAACTATATTGTCGTGAATCCAATCCCCAAGTCGAAGAGGATCGCCCCCTGGCGTGTGTTTTTCGTATACATCGGACATAGTCTAACTTGATGTACTTTATAAAATACAATAAACTTACACTCTCATACACAATGAGCGTAATGACAGAAATTTTTGCGTCCTCAATTTCAGTTGGTAAGTAGTTAATTATTTTGTATGTTTTGGGTAATAAATTTCCTAATAAGGAATTACCTAAATAAATGTATTATTCATGTGTGGTTAATATTATAAATACTTACGACAGTACCAGATCAATCTTGCCGTAGTAGTTCATCGTCGACGATGTCCGTGGGACGTCCGTACAGGCCAAGAGAGCCTGGACCGCTGACTGTAATCAAATTTGACCTGTTCACGGGAGTGTATGACATCACTCCGTTGTTGGATAGAATGTCGCAAGACCGCAAATTTTCTGGAGTGAAGTTTGTGGATCTGAACGGTGATGATACCGATATGAAAAAACCGACGCAGGTTATGTTCACGTCCACTTTGCGAGAATGGAAGGAGTGGGAGCAGGTTGTGCTGTATGTGTCCAATCTGGTGAATCAGTGCAGCAAGGATGGTGTTGCGTTGGTAACCGGAAAGACTCCTTTGTCGGTTTTCACGCTTCTCGGAATGTACATTCACCGATCGATACCCATGGCCAATGAATTTCGGAATGAGTGGAAGTTGTACATTCATGAAGATATCAACAGAGATGTGGGGCTCCTGAAGCTGACCATGGAGCCTCCGAGACTGCAGAAGGACAGGGTCGATCGCATGAATACATACGCGCTTGTGTTTGTAACTCTGAATGGTACTTATTCTGTATCAGAAGAACAGCGAAATGCCATCCAGGATCTGATTCCTGAAAAAGAATGTATTGGTCCGTGCTTCCGTATAGGCCCTGATCCAGAGCTTGTTCGTGGTGTCATAGAGCTTCAGGGCGATCCTTCATGCGAATCGTACAATTACCATATCATTGCAAATGATATAGAAAATTCTCTTGCTATGATATTCTACGAACACAAGACCACCTTCAACGGCATGATTCTTGCATGCACGGGACCTTCTCCTGTCGCATACATTCTGGGTTCGGTGTACAAGCTGAACGTCTACGGGAGATATGTGATGGTGGAGCTGGTTCAGGGCAATTACCAAAAATCGTTTGAAAGCGAACCTCTGTAGTTCGTTTTGTTTGGGGATTTTATGACTACCAATAAATACAGAGTTTTCATTCTTTTATGTATTGCAAGAACGCATGACATACAGATTCTGAGTACCGTTCACTCCTTTTCTAATTGTTCTCTTCGTTTGGCAAGGGCGGTCATCAGCTGGTCTTTCAGAGTGTTCGTGTTTTCCACGGCTTTTCGTTCTGGAGTCTTCCGCAACTGAACGCCTCCTCTGATATCCTCGAGCAGCTTGTTGCGCACTTCGACAGCCTCCGTTTCCGGAATCTCCTCTGCTACGTAAGTGTCGAGAATCATGGGCGTGGGGACAGTGCCTGCGTGTAGAATTGGCGGCAATTGAAGTTCTTCTGCGGCCATTTCCAGTACCAGGGGAATGCCGGATTTTCCGCAGGCCAGCGGTGGCTTGCACTCAGCCGCATGGGCATTGCTGGTAACGTAAAGCACAAAGAGCGTCGAGCTGTCCTGCGGTATGATTTTGTAGTTGGAATCCGTTTCCGATTCCATACCAGCACAGTAAATCAAATCTCCGTTGGATACAGAGGCTTCCACCTGACCTACGGAAATGATACCATTGCCTGACAGTACAATGAAGTAACCTTCTCTGTTCCACGAGATATGCTCCAGTTTTCTGCGGTCGGCCGTGTTGGTTTTTGCAACAATACTTGCAATACCAACAGTCGTATGCTTCGTGCAGGCAATGTCTGTCTGGTAGGCGGTTTTGCTGGATGCCAGTGCCTCTAGGGGGCTGATGCTGTACACCAAATCAACGCGCCCTTTTTTGTCATCCGCAGAAAAAGGCTCGTCTTCCTCGGGCCATTCATAGCGAGATCCTTCGTGGGCCTTGGGACTGTAGATAGTCAGCAGTTTTGCAGGCTTCGTTCCTCGGTGAATGACCTTGTGACCGGTATCTCCTGGAATCACCACAACCTCGTTCTGGTACACTTCGTGTGTATTGACGAAATCACTGACGGCGATATTGCCTGTCACTGGGATGATGATCTGGTCTTGCGAGTGATGTTCGCGATGAATGACTTGTCCTGCATGCAGCACGGACAGGCTCACCTGCATATGCTTACCGTGATGCAGAATAAGTGGAGTCTCGATATCTTCGTCGCAAAAGTTGGCTTTGGGATCCGCGAACGTGATGTAAGCCGCATCACTTGGAATCTCCTGACTTTTGTCCGAGAGAAGATCGGATAATTGTTGTTGTACATACTCGACCTCATCCAAACCATCAGTCACTTCTTTCAGTTGCGTCTGTAGATCCATGACAGAAAACTCTGTAAATTATTTAACCCGCATAAAAGTGGCTTTTCTTTTACGTTGAATTTTTATTTTTGTTCAGTATCATGCTATAGTACATCTACCCTGAGACGTAGATTCACTGTCCTCGAAAGACTCCGAAATATCGACAGCAGGTACAACAGGCGCCTTCCTTCTGCTAGCCAGTGCTATCCGGGAATACGGTTTTGTAGACCCGATTGCTGCTATATCATGCGATTCTCTGCATGAAACTCCGATTTTCAGGTGCGTGCTTTTGATCGCCACAGCGATGTTCTGTATGTTCATGGAAGCGTCGAATTCGGCCATTTTTTCGCTCAATAACATTGGCCATACAGGAGGAATTTTGTTGGTGAACATGCATTCCGTGTCCAGTACAATGCGGGTCAGCACCAGAAGCGGCATGGCAGTTTCTTCGCCATGGTCTCTGTGAGTGTACCCGACTCCTTCGTTTTTCATGTAGATCTTGACGCCGTTGAGCTCCCCATAAACGCTGTCTCTGTAGCAGTGTTCGGATTCTGGCGGTACCGATAGCGATGCCAGAACGATGTCCTGCAACAACAGATCGCTGGATTCCACGACGTCGCCACCTGGACTGTAAAACAGTTTGAAATCAAAAGGTATCGTAATGTTTCGCAATTCGACATTGGTCAATTTGGACGCAGGTAGAACAGGCAGGTAATGCGATGCCAATGGTTTCAGTGCGATACTGTTGGGAGATTCATCCTCACAGCACTGAAGCTCCACGTATATTCTGTCATTTCCAAGAGTGGAAGAATCTCTATTGTACAACCAACACTCCACAAACAAGCCACTTTTCTCAATCGTATGTTTGAACAACATGCACAGTTCTGTCGTGTTCCTGATCATTTCGATTTTCAGGGTAGCTATATCATCCACTACAACTTTTTTACTGTACTCCACAACTGGAGCAACGGGTTCGTCCAACCCACCGCCCTTACGTCCCCTAAATCGTTTCATCACATCAGTGGGACTCTCTTGCATACAATGGATGAGTACATTTTCATCTGATAATTGCCCGTTCTTTTTATAAAATATGTTAACATCAGCAATGTACAGAGACACTGAGCACCAGGTAATATAGTGTGGATTTTCTGGAGTATTCATAAAAATAACAGCATATTATCTCGGTAGATCTGATGCTGTTGTTATTGTTAGGCGAAAGGTTGGTGGTATCGTAACTTCTCCTTTTGTTTTTGACGGTAATTTCCGATTCACACCACGCTATGAAAATTCGGGTTTCAAGTTTGATCGTCTGCGGGCTCTTGCTTCTGTTCGCATTGGGTATTCAGGCTTCATCTTCATCGGACTCTGACGATGATGGCTCTGTTTATTCTCCCGGCACTATTCACGTCAGTTCCGGATCTTCCTCATCTTCGTCGTCTTGGGACCCGCTTCATCCGAAGGCTATCGGAACACCGACCATGCTGACTCTTATGTCCATCCCCAGTTCCGGTGGCAGTAGCAGCAGCTCGACGTCGAACGGAACCTCCAGCGGAACGGCTTTGGCAGTCTCGATGGTTCTGATGACCAGCAGCATGCTGCTGCTCTTGTTGTGAGGCATGTTTGTGGATTTCACATTCAATAGAATGCGTATGTGCTTCTCATTGTATTTGAAATAAAAAGTTTACAATGACGCTTTTTGTGGATTTAATACACCAAAAACTACTATACACTAATCAATCGTCGCTACGAAATGTCGGGATAGGCCGGGATCTCCATATCGTCCTCAAATAGATCATCATCCCCGAAGTGCGACATGTGGTCGTTGAGATCCCTGATTTCGACTTTGGTGATCGATGATGTTGCAGGACATAATAAATTGTACACATCTTGCACCGTATATACGTCTGGATTTGGGATGTTCTTGGCAATTCCGACAGCCAATAACATCCGCAATATCATCGATGTGCAGGTGAGTTTGTGGATTCCAGACACCCACGTTCCGTCGATGTTGCGATTGCATCGAGAAAAATCGACCGTAGGTCTTTTGTCTCGCGAAGAACAGCATAACCAGGTAGTAGTGGAGCTACACAATCTCCGCACTGGCATGGAAACAAATCCAGTCAAATCGTAATCTTTGTCAATTAACAATCTACCAGAGGTTGTCAGTTTGGTGAAAACTTCTTCAGAAACATTCACACATCTAAACTCCCATTGAGTGTTGTCGTTGTCTGGATACGGTGCTGTATCCTCCACCGATTTTTTCAGTTTGATGTCGGTCCGGAAAGTCCTGTTTTCATCCGTAAGTAGTTCCACGTGAATGCGCTCGCCGGCATACATTCTGGACATGTAATTCAAAAAATCGGGTTCGGTGTTGGTCGCGAAACAGAAAATAATGACGCGATTTCTGCGGCTGTAGGCATCATCAACAGCTGCTCCAGGTATCGTACCCACCGACGTTGCCCGGTGGGTTTTGATCGACATCAGCGTTGATGATTTTCTGATTAATCTTGTTGTACAGCAAAAACTCGTGCTACTTAATGATTAATTTTTGTAACGACATATCGGAGATGGTAAGTGTAAGTTTATTTTTGTACATGGTATATTTTTTACAGCCCGGTTGTGTGGTTTTGTAGCGTTCGACTTCATTGCATTGAACACCAACATCCTGTGTATATCAGCAGAATGAAGGGAGATTTCAATACTTCTGTAGGGTTCATCAGCTGGGACACCGACCACCCTCCAGACCCAACTGTCGAGAGCGATATAATCGTGGCGGCAGAGGTGTGTCTGTTTCTCATCATCAATTTCACAGCCATTGTATGTGTGCTGGTTTACAGGAAGAATTATCGCATTCGCTTTGCCCGACCGTGGTCGCTGTGTTTCATGATTCTGGGAGGGTCCATTCACATCGTATCGGTGTTCATTAGCAATGGCTATTTCAATAGCTTCTGGTTTTTCGATTTTCTGAGAACAGTGTGGTGTCCGCTGTGGGATTTCTGGATGTCGTTTGCATTCGGATACAATTCTTGGGTCTTGTCGCACACACAGCCGATGTACATGTGGTACACGTACATGAAAACTCAGCAGAGCATTGGCAATGCTCAGATCATGCACAGGTCGGTCTGCAAGGACAGACCCGACCTTGGGATCGAGACTCCAGAAGATGATTATCTCGGAGATGAAATAGAAAAACGCAACACCAAAATGAACGGAGAAAACGCGTTGTTCCTTATTCTCACTGGCGCTCCTATTTTCGTTATTTGTTGCATAGTGTCTTTCGCTGATGCTACAGAATACGATGAACATACTGGATGGTGTGAGACTGTGCTAGCAGCAAAAATCCTGTTGTTGTGCTGGATTTCTGGTACCATCATTATTCTAATCACACTGCTAGCAATAACGCGTAAAATCATACGCAAACACCCCACTTTGAAAATGCATTACATGGCATACGAAGAAAGGAAGCTCTCTCTAGTTGTTGGATTGAACATTCTCATCGTACTAATACTCATCAACATCTCTGGTATTTCCGTCAGTTGGTGGGGCCGTTTCATAGATATCAATTTGTTGATGATCATGTATCTGGTGTCGTTTTTTGTGCTGATTCATCCGGCGTTTTCCGACTGGTCCAACGCCGAAGAACAAGATTTACAGGCTAGCCTTTTCTTCTGTTACGAGGGAACGTCTGATATATCTTTCAGTGACGTAAAGGATGATTCTGCATTTTTCGAGGCGTTCATAAAGTTTATGAACGAAAACAGAACGAATTACTATGTGGATAGACGGTCGTTTGATGTTGCCATGGGAAAAATGGCCGATCCTGGAGATCTGCAATTCATGCAGACAATAGAAAACAAAGACGAACCCAGTATGTGCCATATGTCAGATATACATCCATCGTATCTCGATATGACGCATATTGTATCGTCGGAGCAGTTAATGGAATTCTATGTAGAGTGTTTGAAGTACGATAGTAATTTGCGAGATCCAAATAGCGAAATGATCAACCTGGATATGAGTTTTATTACGATATTGAAAAAATTCTTCTCGTTAGAAGAAACTGATGTCAATTATCAGTTCGGATCCCGATTGCAGAACATGGAAAATATGCAACCGGAAAGTCCTAAACTCACACATAATACTTACAAAACATCAGATCATGTGTTGCTTATTCCAATGGACGACCTCAGCACTTTGTACATTCACGATAATGAGTATCACCGACGGACCAAGAACAGAACCAACCCCTATGCTAACATCATGAAATTTTGCGAATTTCTGCTGGACCGTATATGGATGCCGCAATACAGAGCTCTGGCCTTTTCCGAAGAAAAAATCAACGAAATAAGGCAGAGACGCGCGTACAAAATAGCTGTGCGTCAGGGTCTCGTGGAATTCATCGATACGGATGAACAGACAGCAACTGAACAAAAACAGGAGTACTCTGAAGTAGTACAGTCTGAACCAGACGATTGTACGTACGTTATAGAAGACTCTGATTCAGAGGATCGTTCGTGTTCGAGCTTCAACAAAAACGTAATGTAAAATAGCATTCCATCATGTACATGGTTATATGCAAAAGTAAACATATTTCCTTTTTAGAAAACATATTCTTAGAATTTTGTCCGCATGTTTCTTTTTAGGAAAGTATTTTTTGTTGTATAAAAAAGAGCGAGAGGTTCTATTTTTTTGTTATTTTGACGATGTCCGAAGCAACTGGAAAATATTTGTGGTTAGATGTATTGGACGACGATACATGCAATACCAGCGGCTGTTTCAGAAACTACGGTTTGTTGGCCTCTGATTTCAATGCCGTGATGAACTACGTCTCGGATATTGTGGGCGAGAAGCCCAGCAAGTTGATTGGATTTGTTCTCCGATTCATTGGGAATGGGAAGACCGACGATGATATTGCATTGATTCGCTTCAACACGACGAGGGCCTGCTGGACGGTCTTGCTAGAGAGCGAGAATCCGAGCAAAAGCGGCTGTGATTATTTGGAGATGGACTTTCCACAGAGAGCATGGAGTATGTGGACCGACCGGCACCAGGCTGGTCTCGTCAAGACTGCTGGATCTTCACAGCGTGGTACAGTGGATTACTTGATAGAAACCAAAGACACTGCATCTACATCAGTGCTGTTTCGTGAGACGATGACACCGAAAGCTTCCAACAAAGGCGTTGTTTTCGATGCCGATAGCATTGCGATTGATTTCTCTGATCACTTGTCCACCACCAGCGATGTGTCGCTGCGTAGTCGTTTACGTTGCGACTCTGACAAGGATTGGATATCCTACAGTGTCTTGATTCAGAAGATGGATCTCGATATGATTGAGCGTGCAACCAAGGCTGTGTATATGATGACCAGAATCAGCAGAATGCTGGTCAACTGCGGCAAGAGAGCGGTTGACGTCGCAGTTTCGGATTCTTTAGATTGTACTGTCGATATGAAGTACGAGCGAGTGTTTCCGATGATTTCTGAATCCACAACTATCAGCGGCTACATTAATGCGCCGCTATTTACTTCGGTCAACGACACGCGCCTGCTCACGTCGTGTGGAATCAACAAAGACGAGAATGCTACGCCGATCGAGTACTTGCTGAATCTGCACAGGCGGATGGGTTCTGATTGTTATCTTTTCGAGGATCTACGCGAACAGAGCGCTGTTACGCCAGATACCATCATCATTTCTCCGGTGGATCCGCCGATTTACAAGCAGGACGTGATGGGCTTCACGCTGTTCATGCGAGCGCTGTTCAACTCCAGAATCATGGGGCTCGGGTCTAGAATGACCTGTCGCGTGGAGCCCAGCAAGGAGGATGTTCCTGATGATTATCGTCCGCCTGGAGATCTTTCTGGCCACGTCGTGAGATATCTGGTTGGAGACCAATTTCACTACGCCATCTTACAGTCCTATCGCGGGCAATACGTCTTCTTCCAGAGCCCCATCATCTGGCACATCTTCAACATGAACCTGCATCAGAAGCCAGAGACGTACACATCCATCCCCTACGGTTTCAAGCTGCATGATCGAATCAGTCGTTTGATCACCAACCTGAAGGTCGACACCCGCAACGAGCATCCGTTCAGCTACCACCTGCGCCGCTGCTTTTCGTTCGATCGATCGGAGGTAGACAGCATGATGGACTGTCAGAGTTATTTCAGGGCTTTGGCGCTCTCTTCCACTAACGAGACTCTGAAATCCATCGCCGACTGCAGTTCGTTTGTTCTGAAGGAGAGCGACTTGAATGAGCTGGCCTTGCTGGTCAACCCCAAGACGAGCACTACCAACAAGATCTACAACAGCCTCGGCAAGCGCAAGGGAGACTCTCCTACTGCATCGCCGGTTGGCGAGTCCGCCGCCGCAGCAAGCAAACGTCAGGCCGTGGAAAAACCCAAGTCTTCTGCCAAGACATCGACTGCGAGCAAGAAGGCCGCTTCATCTTCCACTGAAAAGACACCTGCATCGGAGTCCAAGAGACGCAGGAAGAACGAGGTTACACTCATCACTCCCGATATGGTTCGACGGAACGTGGTGGCGTCTCCTGGTCGACCGCTCGATCAGATTGCGTTGCGCAACGATGCGAGACACAGCGCCTCTGCATCTCCCAAGGACACTGCTTCTTCTTCTTCTACTTGTTCCATGGGAAAAGCGTCTGACCAACACATCACCACCGACTTTACGATGAATAGCGGCAGTGTGCTTACGCCAATGTCTGGCATGGAGGACATGTCTACGATGCAATACTCTGCGCCTCTGATGGGTTACAGCAACGTCCCCGAAGGCGATATTTACGGACATGATTTGATGGATACGTCTGCGCTGACCAACTTGCTATCGTCGTCCACTTGTTCGTCGTACACCGACCCGTTGAATATGTCCATGCAACACGCGGCACTGTCGGCCAGTGGAGAAGTCCCTGTGCTGCAGTACACACCGCCCCCGATTCCCGTAACGCCCACGATCACTGCGCCGCAGCAGATGATGAACAACACCGTTCATGGATTGCAGGTTATGACCGACAGCCAGATGATCATGCCTGGAACTTACGACAATGTTCTGGCGAACTTCAATTGCGTTCCTCCGATGTTTTGGAACAATGCCGCTGTTCCAGTGGATCTCAGACAGGTTCTGCGGTCGCTGCAGGATAGCATCGGCACGCTACATCAGAGACTCAATGATATTGAGTTTCATGTCCAGAACGCGTTGGGTCAGCAAGGCTGATTTTTTGTTTTGTTTCAATGGTTTGGAGAGTTTATTGATTTTGTATTATTAAATGAACTTCAGTTTTACTATCCTTTTTTACGATATACCACGCTAACAAGTTGCAGGATCTGTGTCTGATGTTTTCAATTTTATTGAGCGTTGTTTTTGTAGTTGCACTCGGATGTTCCGAACACATCCATACATCGAATCAGACAGAACAGCACCGACCTTATGTCGTTGTCGCTATTCTAGCCAAGGACAAGAGCAGTTTTCTGCCGCATTATCTTGATTGTATCTTCGGTCAAACGTATCCCAAGGACAGAATCCACCTGTGGATACGAAGCAACAACAACAATGACGACACAGAGGAAGTTCTGCGTGATTGGGTTTCTCAACATAGAGAAAAGTACGCTTCTGTGGTCGAGAATTACGATAATGTTGAAGAACCTGTACAGCAGTTCGGACAGCATGAGTGGAATGTGATGCGTTTTAAAGTTCTGGCTAAAATCAGGCAAGCTTCCGTGGATTATGCAATGAAGTTGAAAAGTCACTATTTCGTTGCGGATTGCGACAATTTTATTTTGCCTGAAACTTTGGAAAAAATGGTATCCGCCAATCTTCCTGTAGTATCCCCGTTGCTGGCGTCTCCCACGTATTACTCCAACTATCATGCGTGCATCACAGATACAGGATACTATCGCGAATGCGATCGCTACTACTGGCTTCTCAGAGGCACTATCAGAGGTTTGGTTGATGTGCCCGTTGTTCACTGCACGTATTTCGTATCGGTTGATGTGTTGCCGTACGTCAGCTACGACGATCAGAGCGGCCGCTACGAGTATGTTATTTTCTCTCATGTGCTGCGGAATCATGGAATAGCACAGTATTTGGATACCAGGCACATATATGGCGCGATTACACTGAAAGACAGCCTCGAAGAAGCCATCGCTGATTTCAGGCGCGCCGGCACCTTTGTGAGCGAACTAATGACGCGCGAGTTGAAGTGGGAAGACCACTACGTGCCAAAAGACACTGTCACAGGCCATCAGAACAATATACTGCTGTGGGAAGCGTTCTTGCACGACGAAAATTAACGCTAGAAATCCACCAGGGTTTCGGTGATTTAATGGAGTACAAATAAAATCAGAAGTGAATACAAAAAGCGTCAAGAAGCACACGAAATATTCGCTTGATATTTGAGCCACACAGAGAATCTGACCGCCAAATCAGAAACCAGTATGGCATCTACAGCAGGCTGATGAATAGAACTATGCACAAGACTGGATATTCCAAACAGAAGTTGGAGCGCGAGGTTGTTGTCTGCCTTTTCCAATGATGGTGGGGAATTCAGAAAGTTGTTGAATGTATGCACTATTGTCCGCTGTTCTTTGTCGTTCAGAAGAGGTACTACGGCATCTGGACACACCAACGGTGTTATAGCACACGTCATGCACAATCTGGACATCTTTTGTAAAAATATCAAAACACCGTAATGAACAACACTTTTATAACTATAGGAAAACAGAAATGGAAAAACCAGAAAATTTTCTATTCATGGAAGGTATCATGGAATTTTACACGACATTTATTAATTAATACGGTAAAATTTTCTATATTAGTACGGGGGCTATGCTATGACATTTTCTGTGATTTCTAGAGGATTCATACCCATTTATGAGTTCTAGAGAGTATCTCAACTCTCTCCTGAGTGCAATTACTGAATGGATCTCGTATAGTGGCGGGAAAGCTGCTCGTGTATCGACGCTGCAGAACGGAGTTAGTGTTGAATTTACTATCCTGAATGTTCAGAAATGGAATAATCGAATTTCTATCCAAGACTGTATATCTTCCGTAGGTGATTCTTCTCAATTTGAAGTAACACTTGTGGATCGTTATACCGACCCAGTAAAACGTATTACGGTAATCCGTAAGTATGATAGCGCGAAATCAAAGATTGTCGATATCGATCGTCATGATGGAGCTGTTGATGTTTGTCCGAAGAATGAAGTGACTCCATCAGAGCGTGTCCTCCCGAACACAACACCAAGAAAAAGCTCTGCGCTGGTGCTTCGCGTCTTCAAAACACTGCTAATTTTAGCGATATTCGCTGTTATTTGGATGTTGTTTGATTTCTATGTAATTTGGAAGTGAGTTGTTATTTGTACAATAAAATGAATAACGACAAACACGAAAACGGCCTGAATCTTGCTGTGGTTGAAGAGCTACACAGTGATGAATTTTTCGATACGGAAGCGAGACATCGAAAGAAAATAGTGCAGGTGGAGAACAGCATCGCCGATTCTGAATCTCATACAAAAGATCTATCGCCTGCTGTGATCGTGGTGATGAAAAACATTATCGCGTTTGCGGGAGTGACTTTTCCTGATTTCCTACATACCAGAGTCGGCGCGGACAGAGACGAGCTTTTTGTGCTACGATTAGTGGTTAAGGAGTCTTTGGTGAAGCAGAGAGACATACAGTGCATAGTGGACGAGTCCTACACTGTGGTTAGACACGTTAATATCTATCCCAATGACAAGTTGTTCGGATCTGAATACCGTATGATTTTAGACATCACGCTCCTGAAACATCAAGACGATATCCCAACACAGATACTGGATTTCCTTGCCGTGCAGGATGATGCTTATATTGAAGGAGAGGATATTCTAACCCAGGACGACTACTCTACGATCAAGAAAATTGTACGAACATTGCGCATCAGGATGATGGATTGCCCCAATTGCCTGTACTCGGTTAAGAAGATATCGGATTCTGCCTTGGCGCTTACAATCGACGGCATGAACTGTTTTACGTCACTGTATATGCATGCATTATGCAATAGCGCTCCGACAAAAATAGCGTCCATATCGATGGAAAGATCCATCGGATATCCGAATTCCAAGTATCATATGTTGTACGACAAACTTCTGCCCAACGAAACCAAACAAGTAGGCCTCAGCCTCACGATCGCGGTCCGCTGCAGCGGTGCCCCCATCAAATACATCTGTATGGCGGTGGATAATGTTCACGATTCGTTGAAGTCTTTTGAGTCTCTTTCTAAGAGACGCAATCTTCTGGATGTCACTTCCGATACAGACAGGGAATATCGTGCAGACACCCCAAAAACAAAGAGATTTTCGAGACGATGATGTTCGTTACACTTACAAAATCGGAGCATAATAAATGGTTTTTATGAAAAACTTCCGTCCAAATCATCAATATCATCAAAAAAGGAATCTGTCAATCCGTGCAAAAAATC
>JAFDXN010000002.1 GCA_018267915.1 Bacteroidota bacterium
AACTATCTGCATATTCCTGTGTAGATTTAATTTCTAAAACAACCCTTGAATCGTATGCCGGCATGAAGTTTATTACGCTGCAACTTGTAAATATTAAAGAGAGTAATAATAGTTTTTTCATTGTATCATTTTTAATTTTCGTTTTATCAATTCAGCTATTATTGTTTCATAAAAGTTAGATGAAAATAAACCACCTTCGCAGCGACAGACCCTGTTGATACGACAATATTATATACGCCCGGACTGACTCTCTTAATGTGTGCGAAAGAAGCTATTTGATTTGTTACCAAACCGCCGGTTACTATTTTTCCTGCTTCTGCATATAATACACCCGATAATGCACTCGGCTCTAAGGGCAATGGTACGCCTGTAGGCCAATCAAGCGTTAGTGTAGTGTTGGAAGCACCAGCAGTTGAATAATTAAATTGCATCCACAAGTCAATTTTTCCATTTGCATCTTGCGACCAAGAATATGAATTTGTTTCTCCTGTGGGTGCTGTTCCATCCCACGTTTCCGTTTGTGTGTAAGTCAGGTTAACACCCTTTGGCAATGCTACTCCAAGAGGCAAACCGTTCAAATAACTTACTCCACCTATAACATTAATTTCACCACCGGGAAAGTTCAAGTAATTTGTGTACGGCGCAGTAACCCTGAATCTGCTTCCTGTGAACACTTGTCCGCTTACTGCTGCGAAAATCGAATCATTTACATTTACATCAATTATGTTCGAGTTCATTACAGAATCTAAATATAATCTGCCTCTCGTTGCGCTAATATTCCTAAGTGTCAAACCACCTTTTATATCGGCAATTGAAACCGCGTCAGGGTTTGATGCAAAAGACGTTGATGTTGAGTTATAAGTAATTGTTGCATCTCCATTACCATTTATTTTAGTAAGTGTTCCAGTTGGTAATGGGTCGGTTGTTCCCGATATTCTTATCCATTTTGTTACAGCCGAACCGCCTTCCTGCAATGTTGATGATGAACATTGATATACACTTCCGTTCGTTGAATATTGATCCTGCCGCTTTGGTTTAACACTTACACCAGTACTATTAAATTGATACAATAATGCACCTGTATAATACATCATATTCCCATTCAAAGAAATATTTGAAAGATTTACATTGCGAATACTTGCACCTTCACCACCACCCAAAATCTGTATTCCTTTTCCAATCGCATTGTAGGTTATATTTATATTATTAAGCGTAAGGTTTGTGCATGTATTAAATGTATCTGAATTGCCTATTAAAATCGCCACCTGATCGTAATTGTAGTCCGGGAAATTGATATTGATATTACTCAGTTCCGCATCTCTTGCGCCTGTGAGTGTGAAGAAGTTTGAACCTCTGAAATTACCGCTCGCATAAATATTGTATGCCTTAAAGCCATGATTTCCGTTATTGCTAATAAAGAAGCTGCTCGCATAGTTGCTCGCAGGGCTTTCTTTAAATGTGTAATTAATATTTCTCATTACATTGCCCGGCCCGCTACCATATCCAAAGTCCATTAATTTTTTTTCGCTGTTTATATCAATATTATCCCACGTTGTGTACGTCCATAAGTTCCCACCAAGTCCTGAATATGCATCTATCTGAAGATTGTAAAAATTGCTTTGATAAAAACCACCAACTCCCCATACACCTGCTAACCTTGCAGAAATTGTTGAATCTGCTAATTCATCCGTACCCGCTTGCGTTATCGTCATATCGTGCAATGAAAAATTCTGTGTAGTGTATAAATACTTGCCCGCACGTATGTAACCATTTTTATCATTTAGATTAAAAAGCATAGGGTATTCCCCCGATGTATCTCTTTTCAAATTAAATGTTATTGGATTTTCAAATGTTATAGTTGTGTCTGTTAAAGATTTGACCCTATTGCTCTCCATGAATGAATAGAGAGGCTTTGATGCTCTGTTCTCCTTATTAAATAAATAGCAGCCATACGCAACGATTTCACCCACATATAGGTCGTGTCCTAACCCAACCCACGCATCCCTGAATTTCAATATCGTGTCACCTGCGTATGCAGTATCCATGTGATACTTCTTTACGTAGCCGCTGAATGGGCTTTTTGAAGAATCCGTTTCATAATTTGAACCAAGAAAAATAGTGCCGGGTTTAAAATCACCAAGCAAGGGTTGCACATTCCTAATTTCACTTTTCCCTTTTCCATCTCCATAAACTTCAACGTTATCCAAGTCCACTAACCCCGTCCCTGCAAATCCGTAGAAAGAGCGATTGCCGTTAGCATCTTGCACATTTGGTACGTATAAAGACTTTGTGCCTTTTATATTTTTCAAAAAAGCAAATGCATTCCTTATCGCAGTACTATCCTGTACAAATGTTCCCAATCCGCCGCCTTTTGCACCAAACCATTTAAGATTATAAGATTTTGAGCCACTCACATCACGCACATAAGCCTTTGTACTGCCGACCGGAATCACCATGCCGGGAACTGCTGCTGCGCCTGTTGTATCAATTAAAATAAAATCGCCGCCGGCACCATCACCCGGACTATAATATCCTTTAATGTGGTAAATTTCAGGGTGCGGATCTAATAGATTTGTAACAGCTAAATTTAAATCTGCAATTGTGTTTAAAGTATTTACAACTGAACTTTGAATTTCATTCCAACTCGTAGGACCTTTCGAGTATAATACGCCGTTCAAATAAGCAATGCTTCCAGGGAGTTTATTATTAATTGTGTCATTCGGAGTCGTTAATACTTTTGTTCCCCAAATTCTATCAATTTTTTGATTGTTATGTATATCAACCCAGTGTTGTGAGTAACAGCTTAAGGAAACAAATAGAACAAAAGAAAGAATTATTTTTTTCATATTTAATTTTAAATTATTCGCCAAGTATTAATAGCAACATTGAGTGGCCTGTTATCAGAATTTACACCAATGCCATCACCTGTATCTTCTGTTTCTTTCGGGTAATTGATTTGATTATTTTGTCCACTCCCAGCAACTTCAACGACTGGAGCACCTACATAACCCTCACCATGTTTATCGAAATAATCATGGCGGTGCTTACCAACATTTGCACCCTGAAAACTCCCTGTAAACTTTAATGTACGATCAACATCTACATTGCCATCTGGATCTACATTTCTTTCAAAGTAACCACCAGTGTCCGGCATCCAAAACATTTGTGTAAGGGTATTTATTGAGAAACGCAGACGTGCATTATTTAAATTATTTGTCACGTCACTCGCAAGAGACAATTGCCCTGGAGGTATTTTTGAAACATAATCGTAATAAAATCTCGGATACTCTATAAATTCATACCAACCTCCTGTTTCTGGTAAAGAATTCACAGGGGCAATATCTGA
>JAFDXN010000030.1 GCA_018267915.1 Bacteroidota bacterium
ACAGCGGGCTGTGTGATCGTAAATGTTTTTTGCAGCGTGCAGTTGTTGGCGTCTGTAATGGTGCATGTATATGTGGCGGGAGCCAGGCCTGTGGCACTTGCGGCAGTGCCGCCGCTTGGCGACCAGGAGTAGGTATACGGCGTTACACCACCCGATACGGTCACCGATGCTATACCATCGCCTGCGCCATTGCAGCTCACGTTGGTTTGCGTAGTAGTTGCAGTTATCGCGGGCGGTTCCGTTAGCGTAAATGTCTTTTGCAAGGTACAATTATTGCCATCGGTGACGGTGCAGGTATAGCTGCCTGCTGCCAGGTTATTGGCAGTTGCATTATTGCCGCCGGTAGGCGTCCACGCATAGCCATAAGGCAGTGTGCCGCCCGAGACGTTTACACTAGCTGAGCCTGTGCTTGCTCCGTGGCACAGCACATTTGTCTGGCTGGTGCTGGCTGTTAGTCCTCCGGGCTGTGTTATTGTAAACACTTTCTGTAGTGTACAGTTGTTGGAGTCAGTGATGGTACAGGTATAAGTACCCGGCGCTAGTCCGGTAGCTGTGGCGTTATTGCCTCCCGTTGGCGTCCATGAGTAGGTGTAGGGCGTAACACCTCCACTTACATTCACGGTCGCGCTGCCGTTATTATTGCCGTTGCAGGTTACGTTTGTTTGAGAAGTAGTCGCGGCCAAAGCGGGTGGCTCTGCGATCACAATTGTATCACGTACAGTATCTTGAGCGGCATCCGTAACCCTAACAGTATAAGAGCCTGCGGTAAGTCCTGACACGCTCTGCGTAGTCTGGTTGCCGGGCGACCACAAGTAAGAGTATGGTGGCGTACCCATCGACGGAGACACTGAAGCGGTACCATCATTGCCCCCGTGGCACTTGACGTTAGTGTGCGACGGCACAGCATTCAAACCGCTCGGGATCACTTGTATAATATCAACATAATAATAAGCGTAATCGTTGCCGGTATGAGCCGTGTTTGCATCATTCCTGAAATTGCCAAGCACAAGGTGCTTATAGGCAGAGTCCGCGGTATAGGTTGCTGAAAGCTGCACCCAGTTGGTCGCGTCATTAATGATACCGTAGGTCGGGCCGAAGTCGATCTGCGGAGTAACGTTCAATACATTGTATGTAGCCACGTTAGCGGCTATGTTATTAACATAGAAATAAATACCGAACCCGTCGGTAGCATTGGGAAAGTTATCAGCCCGGGAAACCCAAATGTTGATTGTATAGGTCTGTCCCGGCACCATCGCATCCATATTGCCCTGTATATACTCTCTGTAACTCCCGGCCCCGTAGTTATAAAAGCCGCCATAGGCTACCCCGTCCGCCGCAGCCTGGCTCCCGAAATAGTTGGTAGGAACTCCTACCGTAGCGTTAGGCCCATCGCATTCATTAAAATAATCAGAAGTGCCTCCTGTTGCCATTTGCCACTCCGATACATAAGTGAGCGTCATCTGGCTGTACATATTAGGACATATAAAGTACTGCTCAAAACTTGAATTGTGTATTAGGTTTTGCGCAGAGGCGATAAACTTTGTACACAGAAAAAGACATAATAAGGGGATAATGCGTTTCATCTGTTTAGAAAATTACAACATAAATATAATGCATTATTTAAGACATTATTAGATTTGTCGGCAGATTTTCATATATAATTTTTATTGCTTTGTATTGAGTCGTCATCGTTTTTATTGCGTACTTTGCCCGTAATGATCAACCTGTCGAATAGTATTAAAAACTGGGCTGAAGATGAGCGTCCCCGCGAAAAGATGTTACAAAAGGGCGCTGCGGCACTTAGCGATGCTGAACTGCTTGCAATACTCATATCAAGCGGCACCCGGGAGAAATCGGCGCTCGACCTGGCGCGCGAAATACTGGCACAGGCTCACAACCATCTGCACGAGCTCAGCAGGCTGGGTATCATGGAATTAAAGAAGACCAAGGGAATAGGGGAGGCAAGGGCCATCACTATCTCAGCGGCGCTCGAACTGGGCAGGCGCAGGCAACTGGCTGAAGGGCTTCAGCGCACCACTATATCTTCCAGCAAGGAGGCCGCCGAGATCGCCATACCGCTACTGCAAGACCTGAACCATGAAGCATTTTGCGTCATGTATCTCAACCAGGGCAGTCGGCTTATACGGCACGAGATCATTAGTAGCGGAGGTTTGACGGGTACCATTGCAGATATACGTATCATCCTGAAAAATGCCTTATTGCAAAATGCAAACCAGGTGATAGTAGCACATAACCATCCTTCGGGCAACCTGCAACCCAGCGGAGCGGATAAAGAACTGACCCGGAAACTAAGGCAAGCCGCCGAACTGATGGATATCAAGCTCATCGATCATCTCATTATTTCATCGGCGGGCTACCTCAGTTTTTCCGATCAGGGCCTCATCTAATCCACTCTTTATTGCTATCTTGCAGCAGTATATCAGACGTATATATTAAAATAGTAGCATAAGCGATCATGCTTAAAGTAGGAGTTTTCGGGGCGGGCCATTTAGCTAAAGAACATATAGAGCATTGGAAAAAAATACCGGGTACGCTCCTCATTGGATTTTATGCACCCCACAACAAAAATGTCGCTGCTTTAACTGAACAATACGGCCTCCAACATTTCGGTGATGCTGACGAACTTATTGCCGCTTCTGATGCCGTCGATATTGTATCCCCCGGGTGTAACCATTTTGAAATAGCGGAAAAATGCATCCTGAACCAAAAGCATGTCCTTATCGGGCAGCCTTTTGCTTCTTCAGCTGAAGAGGCATCCCGATTGGTTAAATTAGTGCATGAGGCTAACCTGAAATGCCAGGTAAGCCAGTTGGGACGTTATAACCCCGCCTTTATGTCATTGGCTGGCAAAAACCTGCAGCCCATGTTCATAGAGGCCCATCGGTTGTTCACGTTCGATCCCGATGCAACTTTGAGCTCGGTGGTAATGGATATAATGGCACATGATATAGACATAGTCCTGCATCTGGTAAAGTCACCGGTAAAACGCATTTCAGCCAGCGGGGTCGCAATTGTAAGTGATAGTGCCGACATCGCAAGCGTGCGGATGGAATTTGATAACGGCTGTGTGGCCAATCTTACCGCCAGTCGCGTGTCGCTAAAAGGTATGGAAAAAATAAGGCTCTTTCAGCGCGACGCGTACATTAGTATCGATTTTCTGAATAATAAGACCGAACTGATCAGCCTGAAAAATGCTGGAGAGGCTACTGGTCCGCTAAATATGCCGCTACAGATGCCCAATGGCGATAGAAAAGCGATAGCGGTAGAGGTGGCGGATATTGAACTGAAAGATGCGCTATACATGCAACTGCAGGATTTTGCCGACGCTATATTAGCTGATAAGCCGGTAAGAGTTTCAGTTTACGACGGCTTTTATACCATGGATGTCGCAGAACAAATACTGAAAAAAATGAGTTTACATAACGAGATGCACAATGTTTAGAGGGTATCAGCGTTATAGAAACGATATTGTAAAGTTTTATTTTGGTAATGAAGTGAGAAATATTCTTTTACTGGTATTGGCTTTTGCGGTGATGGCTGGCTGCAACATCATCAATCCGAAGGAGCAGATACCTACTTATATTCAAATTGACTCGGTGGCTTTTGCGGGAGGATCGCATAAGATCACAAGTGCGTGGGTTTACTACAATAACTCACCCATTGGGGTCTTCTGGCTGCCGGCAAAAGTGCCGGTACTGGCCGACAAGCCCGGCACCTTGACAATAGGCCCCGGCATCTCCTACGATGGTTTGACGGACGAGCAGATACTTTATCCGTTTTATTTGTTTGACACTTCCAACCTTACACCTGCTCCCGGCCAGACGATCCGTTACACGCCGCATAGCAAATATATTACGGCTGCCCACTTTCCGTGGAAAGAGGATTTCGAAAGTGGCTCTAATTTCAAGGCCTACGATGCAAATGTTACTACCAACATCATTCATGTAACTAACGACCCTGACAAGGTGTTAGATGGTTATGGCTCAGGGTTTATTCACCTCAGTGGTTCAGATTCCATATCAGAGTCTGTAGCTAACGTTTCGGTATCTATGCCGCAAGGACAGTCTTTCCTGGAGCTGGACTATAAGAACGAGGTGCCGTTCCAGGTGGGTGTTGTGGCGGTTGATCCTCTGGGAGGTGCTACAAAGGTATACCAGGCAGGAGTAAACCCCCGGAGCACATGGAACCACCTGTATGTAAGCCTTCAGGCTGTTAACAGTCAATATTCGGCTTATACCCTTTTTATTATTGTAAAAGCTTCACTTAACGGACAAGCCGATGGTTATGTGTATCTTGACAACCTTAAAGTAGTTTCTTATTAATTAGAGATCTGATGCAACTTGCCCCTGTAAAAAGGAAAGCCATACGCCTCTTAGCTGTTATCGACTACCTGTCGGCAGCACTGGCATGGGGGCTCTTTTGGGCATACAGGCATGAGTTGCTCGGCATAGGTAGTGGCAGCTTTTTTCAAACCTTAAACCTTTTACGCCCCTTCGACTACCTTTCCATCTTCATTATTATTCCGGCAGGCTGGTTGTTTCTCTATTTGCTTTCAGGCACCTATTTCGATCTGTACCGCAAGTCACGCCTCAACGAGATCAACCGCACCCTTATCTCCTGCATTATTGGTAGCATAGGCGTAGCTCTTTGCGTATTTGCCAACGATAGTTCGGAGAGTTCCTATATCATTAAGATGACAGGCCGCTACCTGCTTATCCATACAGCATGCACACTGGTGTTCCGATTGTTGGTGCTCAATCATATCAAGAACAACCTCATCAGGGGCCGGGTGGGTTTCAACACGCTCATCATCGGCGGTAACGATAAAGCGATTGATATTTACAAGCGCGTATCTGAGAGCAAGCAGGTGTTGGGCAATGTATTCAAGGGCTTTATTTATTCTAATACTGAATCGAGTAATGGTATGAGTAAATACCTGCCGCAACTGGGCCATCTGGCCAACCTCGAGAGCATCATTGATAACTACGAGGTCGAGGAGGTGATAGTTGCGGTCGACTCTTCAGAACACCATCTGCTCGAAAACATTTTGACCCGACTTAGCTACAGGCCGGTGGTAGTAAAAGTGCTGCCTGACATATATGACATCATTTCGGGCTCCGTGAAAACCAGCAATGTGTATGACGCGGTATTGATACACATACATCCTGAGCTGATGCCCGACTGGCAGCGTGTATGCAAGCGCACCATCGACATCATTTGCTCGGCCATCGCGCTGTTCTTGCTGTCGCCTCTTTACTTTTTTGCAGCGCTGAAAGTAAAGCTGTCCTCACCAGGCCCCGTGTTTTACAAACAGCAACGTATTGGCTTATTTGGCAGGCCGTTTTACATCTACAAATTCAGGTCGATGTACGTGGATGCGGAGGCTAAAGGGCCTGCGCTCAGCAGCAAAGAAGACCCGCGCATAACACCATGGGGCAAAGTGATGCGCAAGTGGCGCATCGACGAGACTCCCCAGTTCTTTAACATCCTGAAGGGCGACATGTCTCTTGTAGGTCCACGCCCTGAACGCCAGCACTTCATTGACATCATAAGCCAATCACAGCCGCACTACAAGTACTTGCACAAAGTGAAGCCGGGGCTTACCTCATGGGGCATGGTACAGTACGGGTATGCAGAGAACGTGAACCAGATGATAGAACGCATGAAGTACGACCTGCTGTATATTGAGAACTGCTCGCTGGCCCTCGATATCAAGATCATGCTCTATACCTTCAAAGTTATATTCCAGGGAAGGGGAAAGTAGATTGGACGGCCTCCGGCATCATACACTCGATCGCTTCGCCCACAATAAAGAAACTACCTGTTATCAGCAGGGCATCTTCGTCGGTCATTTTTTCTTTTGCAGCATTTAGTGCTTCTGTTACAGAAGGGTGGCTATCGCCCTGCAGACCCTGCGCCATAGCAAGCGCCTGCAATTCATCCGACGGCAGGGCACGAGGCGTGTTGGCATTGGTAAAATAGTACTGTGCATCCCTGGGGAAGTAAGAGAGTGCCTGCGCCACATCTTTATCCCGCACGAAACCAACAACGATGTGCTTTTGGCCTGCATCCACCTGTGCCCATTGCTTCATTACCTCCTGTATGCCTGCCGGATTGTGGGCCACGTCGGCTATGATGAGCGGTTGCTGCTGCAATGTTTCCCATCGGCCACGCAGGCCGGTGAGCCTTTTTATTTTAGCGCAGGCATTCATTGCCTTATCGACCGAAAGGCTGCTGAACTCTGATCTGCTCATCAGCAGTTCTGCTGCGGCAAGCGCTGTGCGCAGGTTGTATTGCTGGTAGCTGCCAAGGAGGTCTGTGCTCAGGTCGTACATCTCGCGCTTTGCACGGTGTACGGCTTTAAAGTATTGATACCGGGCATTCTGGCCCACACGCACCATATCCCACATAGCTTCGGCGTAGTACACGACGGTTTGGTTGCGCAGTGCATGCTCAAAGAACACGCGCTCTGTTTCGGCCTGCTGCAGGCCCACTATTACAGGTACCTGCGGCTTTATGATGCCGGCTTTTTCTGCAGCTATCTCGGGCAGGGTCTTGCCCAGGATATCCATATGGTCGTAGCTGATGTTGGTGATGACCGACAAAACAGGTGTGATGACATTAGTGCTATCAAGACGCCCTCCAAGACCTGTTTCTATGATGGCGATGTCCACCTTCTCTTCGGCAAAAGCGGCAAAGGCCATCGCTACCGTCAATTCAAAGAAAGATGGCTGAATACTTTCGAGTGTTACCGGCCTCAGCTTCTCTACGAAGTTTACCACCCACTCCCTGCTTACCGGTTTGCCATCGATACGTATGCGTTCACGGAAGTCAACAAGGTGCGGCGATGTGTAGAGCCCGGTTTTGTAGCCAGCTTCCTGTAGCATGGCTGCCAGCATATGGCTGGTGCTGCCCTTGCCATTAGTGCCCGCTATGTGGATACTTTTGAACTGCTCCTGCGGCTCGCCCAGTATCTTACAAAGCTTGCGTGTGTTGGTAAGGTCGTGTTTAATGGCATCCTTGCCCTGTTTTGCAAACAGGGGCAGCTGTGCGTACAGGTAATCTACTGTTTGTTTATACACCTGGGAAATATCCATAGAAGCTCGGCGGGGTATTACGAACGCGTTTTGAATACAAATGTAATATTACCGAACTGTTCTTCGGGCGCTGAATCGCTTTTATTGAAACGGATTTTTTCCACTTTCCTGAGTGCCAGGTCGCGGAGGCCCGCATTGCTGCTGGATATAATGCGTTTGTCGGTGATAACGCCTGCCCTGTTTACCGTTACCTTGATCACCACCCTGCCGCCTTCTTTAAAGTCGGCCTCGCGTGGTGGGAAGGCCACTATGCTACGGCCGGTGAGATTGTGATTGATGCCGCCATTGCCATTGCCGGGGCTGCCTTCGTAGTTGGCCGCGCCTGGGGTTCCGTTGGGCACGCCGCGGTCGCCGGGACCATTGGTATTGCCCTCGTTGGTGCCGGGATGATCCTGCATGGCGCCATTGCCGCCGCGGCCTGTGGCGCCGGCATATACATAGCGCGGGCGCTGCTGCTGATGGCTGGTATTTTCCGTGGTGGGGTGGTTGTTGTTACTGCGGGTGCGGGTCTCGGTCATGGTATTGGCAGCCGTAGTTTTTTTCACTTTGTTAGGCTGGTTCACCTCGGGGGCATCGGGTTCATTGCTTTCTTCCATTTCCTTTGCTGCAGTGCTTTGCTGTGCCGAACTTTTAAACGCCACAGAAGCCGCATCGGGTGCCGGCTGCTCAGTGCTCATGGGCTGGTCGTCGCCGCTGCCGTTGGCGCTGGTGCCCAGGTTCACCTCCATGCCCAGCTCCTGCACCGGCTCGCGTGCCGGCAGGCTGTACCTGAAGAGTAAAAAAAGCAGGAGGAGTGCAATGTGCACGCCCACCGTCCAGGCGGCGGCCTTCATGTTTACCGGTTGCTGCGCTGCTGTCATATTCGATACCATGCTAATGGCTGTAAATTAGTGAAAAGAGGGGATTTGCTGCTGTTAAAAAGATGCGTAATGATCGAATTTTCCACAAGGGTAAGGTTCTTTCAAACTTCCCTGAAGCTTCCTCAAAGTTCCTTCAAGCTTCTCTGAAGCTTCTCTCAAGGTTCCTCAAGGTTCTCTGAAGCTTCCCGTTAAATGTGCAAATGTGAAAATATGCAAATGATTAGTTACGAGTTGGGAATTGGTCATTTGCCTCCACTGTTATTCCTTTTCTTATTGACGCTTAGCTTTTTCGAGAATGATCTTCGTGTTGTGGCGGAAGACAGCCAGTTCATCGCAGCCTTCGGTGAAGGGCAGCATGCCATCGTTGGCCTTTTTGTATTCTTCGATATAACGCTGATTTTCCTGCTGCACCGTTTCGCCGATAAAGGCTTTCAGGTCAAACTCAGGGTTGTCCGTTTCTTCATCCATCAGGTCATCTTCCGGTTCCTCCTTGTAAGCGCCCGGTTTTTTTTCCTCTTCGTAGGCCTTATATTCCATTTCCGATGGACGGATGCTGTGCTTACCTGCATCGCGATCGCCGGAAATAAATTCTTCTATATAAAAGTCGAGACCGCGGTGGCGCGGATTGCGGCGGGTGACATATTGCACAAAACTTTTTATAGCCTGGTATAGCTCAGGTGTTGACAGTTGCCGCTTGACGGCACGGATGGAGGTGATGATCTTGCGCCGCAGCTCGGCTTCAGCAGCCGTGGGATGGCGCTGGCCCTCTGGGCGGGAAAGAACAATATTATTGATCTGCGTTATCTCGTCGTACATCTGCTGAATGAGCACTGCCGGCGCCTGGACTGATGCCTTTTTGAGCTCGTGCCAATGACCTTTGACCGACCAATTGGAAATAGTTTTTTCGCTGACGCCTACCTCGGCGGCAATTTCTGATCTTGATTTTTCGGAAGTAAGGAACAGTTCACGGGCCTGCTGCTCCTGCTCTTTTTTAGGCGGGTACATAGTTGAAGGTTTTTACAAGTTTGTCAATTCATGCTGTTTCAAGCAGTATGGGACCGGACAATAAAAATGTCAAATCCGTCACAAAGGTACAACCGTGATATAATGCGATGCAAATGGAGATATCCACATTTTTCCGGGCGAGAGGCACAAGAACGCCACGCTCCAGGGCTTTGCGGCATTCTTGCGCCAACAGGTCTTGTGAGTGAAGAGCACAGACAAAAAATTGAGCGCGAGAATCTGTGAAGTCCGGTTGCAAACCGGCTAGATTGTTTCGACACGAGTCGGCTAAGCAATCGCCTTGGCTACAGACTCGCGCCAGTTAGTCCTTCGTGCCTCAGGATGACAGCGGTTATTTGGCAGTGAGATATTTCCAGACCGGAACAGCCAGTACCGAACCGGCAACCGGAGCAGCAATATAGAGCCACAGATGCTCCATATGGCCTGAAACTATAGCCGGAGCAAATGAGCGGGCGGGGTTCATGGATGCTCCGCATATGGGCCCGGCAAACATGGCCTCGAGCGCTACAACCGAGCCTATGGCAAGGCCAGCAAACATACCTTGCTCCTTGCTGCCGCTGGCTACATTGACGATGACCAGCATGAGGAAAAATGTTAAAAGGAACTCCAGCATAAAGGACTGCATATCGGACCCTGCCGGAAGTGTAGCGCCGAGAAGTTTATCGGCCGGGAATAGAAATCTTAGCGTAAAGCTGGCGAACAATGCGCCGGCTAACTGACTGATGATGTAGGGCCCCAATTGCTTAAGCGGGAACCGCCCGGCGACTGTAAATGCTATACTTACTGCCGGATTGAGATGTGCGCCGGAAATACTACCTAAGGCGTAGATCATGCTCATAACTATAAGCCCGAAGGTGATGGCGATGCCCACATGGGTGACAGCACCGCCTGAGGCATGATCTATAACAATTGCACCCGTTCCGCAAAAAACGAGTGCAAATGTTCCTATAAGTTCAGCAACATACTTTCTCATAAGCAATGGTTAGCAACAACCTGAGCCCGGCGTGCAACAGGCAGGCTTGCGTGCAAATACAGTGACACTATATATGCCTGTGCCGCTGTTCTTAAATGCATCTATTTCCTCCGCGCTTAAATAGGCCGAAAGAATATCGTTTGGTATAATGATCTCTTTTTCTTTCTGCAAGGTGATGGATTCAAAACCGGCATCCTTTATCAGGCCCAGGTATTCGTCTTTTTGTATCGCACCGCTTACGCAGCCGGCATACATTTCGGCAGCCTTTTGGAGGTTGTCGGGCAAGTTGCCTACGAGCACAATATCGGAAATACTGAAATGCCCATTGGCTTTGAGCACACGGAATATTTCCTTTATCACATTCCTTTTATTGGGCACGAGATTGAGCACGCAATTGCTGACGATGACATCGGCCACATTAGCCGTCACGGGCATCTTCTCAATATCGCCCATGCGGAACTCCACGTTGTTGTAACCCAGCTTTTCGGCATTGGCCCGGGCCTTTTCTATCATTGCCTCGGTAAAGTCTATTCCTATTACTTTACCCGTTGGGCCAGTTTGTGAGCGCGCCACAAAGCAATCATTGCCCGCGCCGCTACCGAGATCAATTACCACATCGCCGGGTTTTATCTGCGCGTACTGTGTTGGCAGGCCACAGCCAAGGCCAAGATCGGCATCAGGGTTGTAACCTTCCATTTGTGAGTAGTCGTCGTTCATGATATTGTAGACCTCGGTACTGCAACAGCCCGAGCCGCAACACGAGGCGGCATTGGTGTCTTTGTCCTGCAAGGCTATCTCACTGTACTTTTGCCTTACGAGTTCTTTCAGTTCTTGCTCACTAGTCATATTTTTTAGTTTTTCAGTTCAATAAATCACTTCCAATAACCGGGCTGGCCGGCAGCCTCTATAAATTTTGATATTGCTGCTTTTATCTCATCCCTTATCAACGCTATCTTCTGCAATTTTTCTTCTTCGGTCCCTTGCAGTGCGGATGGGTCTTCGAAGAACCAGGCTATCTTCTTTGTTTTGCCCGGAAATACGGGACATCGCTCCGCATTGGCTGCATCGCAAACTGTTATCACGGCATCGTAGGTTTTGCCTTGCTTTATGAATTCAGCTACTTCTTTTGTTCGACTGCCGCTTATATCTATACCTGCCTGTTGCATTGACTTTACTACCAGGGCATTTAGGTTCCCTTTTTCTATACCGGCACTCTCGGCCATGAAGCTGCCTTTGCCCAGCTCATTAAGAAAGGCTTCGGCCATTTGGCTGCGTGCGGAATTGTGTATGCAAACGAATAATACCGTTCTCATCGCTAAGTGCTATTAACAACAGTCGGCTTTAAAAGACAACTCAGTAAAGAAGCCCGCGAACAGTTGCCTGAACCCGGCCCATACTTTGGGGTTGATGCAATAGCAAACGCTGGTGCCCTCAACCGTACCCTGTATAAGGCCTATATTTTTCAGTTCTCTTAAATGCTGTGAAATGGTGGGCTGGGCGAGGCCGAGCGTATCTACAAGGCTGCCGCAAACGCAAGCATTTGTTTTGAGCAGGTGCTGGAGGATAGCTATACGTGCGGGATGCCCTATAGCCTTTGCCATATTGGCCAGGTCGTTCTGCTTTTTTGTGAACAGATCGGTCTTCGTCGCTCCCATTGCTTCATCTATTTATTGCAATATTACGATGAATAAATGAAATGCACAAATTTATCGGTCCGAAGGCCGTTTGAATATTCAACCCCTACGGGGTTGCGGTCATTTGATATGCATTTACCCCGGATTGCATCCGGGGCTACAGACAGGTCAGTCTTACGGACTTGGGTGAGGCAAATTAATTGTGCAGCACTAGTCTGCCAAGTACTAAAAATTATGCCGAGGTTCCCAGATTCCCTTGATTCTCTGAAGGCCGAGAGACTCAAGGGGTAAAGAACGGCACGAGAGGCACAAGTACGCCGCGCGCAAAGCTTTGCAGCATTCTTGCACCTACTGGGGCCCGCGCATCCAGATTCTATTTGGTATTGTAGTGCTGCAAACGCTCTTTGTCCTTTTTTAAGTTCTTGAAAAAAGACGGCGTCAGACCTGTTACCTGCTTGAACTGTGAAGAAAGATGAGCCACGCTGCTGAAATTGAGTCGGTAGCCAATCTCCGTTAATGAATGCTGAGCGTACAAGAGCAACTCTTTTGCTTTGCTGATGCGAAATTCGATAATGTATTTTTCCAAAGACTTATTTTCTGCGGCAATAAAGGCATCGCTCACCAATTCGTAAGAACCCAGGCGGGAAGCAACCAACTGCGCAAACCGGAACTTGTCGGGGAAATCAAAGTTGCCGCTGTAAACTTCGGCCACCAGGTTTTTAACCCCGGTTACGAGCTTCACTTTCCTATTGATAAGCACCGAGAAACCGTGAACGCCAAGACGCCTTTCGAGCAAGGAGTTGTCAAAAGTAGCGGTCGGCTCAATAAGGGCCTCACCCAATGAAACGTCTATTGCTTTGTAACCCAATGTCTGCAACTCATCTTTAATTACATCGATACATCGGTTGCAGAGCATGCCTTTGATTGCAATGGTGGATACATGTGGATCGGTATTCATGGCGCAAAGATGAGAAAGAGCGGCTGAGGGTGCCTTATATATTATTGTGGTCTTCTTACAAGATTCAGCAACGGGAATTTTGAAAAAGATGCCGGCTATAGTATAAAAAGCCCCACGGTAGCCGAGATAGTTTTGCAGCCACAAAAACAGCATACAATGCAAAGCGAAAACAAGACCGTAGTATATGAACTGGAAGCCAGCGAGTTTGACTGGCAGCTAAGGCCGGGTAAAACTGTTAAGGCATGGGGTTTCAACAAGCAGGTGCCGGGCCCGCAACTCAATGCACGCAAAGGCGATACCCTGGTAGTAAAGGTGAAGAACTCACTTAACGAGCCCACCATCGTACACTGGCATGGCATAAGGCTGCCGGCCGCTATGGATGGCACCGGGGAAACACAAAAACCGATACTGCCCGGTGAAACCTACGAGTACAGGTTCGTGGTGCCGGACTCAGGTACCTTCTGGTATCACTCGCATTATAACGAGACCTTGCAAATGGAACGTGGTATGTATGGCGGTATCGTAGTTGCCGGTAAAGACGATCCGACAGTAGATGCAGAGAGACTGCTGCTGATAGACGACATGCGCCTCACAGATACCGACGATCATGAGGAGCGTAACAAACTGGGCAAGTGGATAGAAAGGCACGACGGCAGGGAAGGGAATACCAGGCTCATTAACGGTAAGGAGGTAAGCACTTTCCACATGCACGCCGGACAAACGGAACGCTGGCGAATGGTAAATGCAGCAAGCGCAAGATACTTCCTACTCAACCTTGGGGGCAAACCTTTCAAAGTTATTGGCACGGATGGCGGGCTGCTTGAGCGCCCGATCGAGAAGACGGAATTACTTATCACTCCGGGTGAGCGTTACGACATCCTGGTGGGGCCATTCAACGAAGGAGACAATATCGCGATCGAGAACCTCGGTTACAACCGGACTACTTTCCTGAAACCGAGAAGAGAAACTTACGCGCAACTGCATGTGGGGACCGAAAAAGATACAAAGTTGACAGTGCCGGCGCGGCTGTGCGAAATACCCCGGCTTGCAACAGCAACGGCAGTTGCAAACAGGAGTGTTAAACTATCAGTTGCCCCAAGTTTGAAAAATATACTTGACTTCCATGTAAATGGCCAGACCCATTGTAATGACCAACCTGTAAAAGTGGGTGACCTTCAAGTATGGGAGGTGAGCAATACCAGTCTTATGGACCATCCCTTCCACCTTCATGGCTTCTTCTTCCAGGTAATAGAAGAAAATGGAAAAGTGCCTGAATACTTAGCATGGAAAGACACCTACAATCTAAAGCCTAAGACGAAAATTAAAATAGCCTGGATAGCTGATGATCGCCCAGGAAAATGGATGTATCACTGCCATATACTGGAACACCATGCCGCAGGTATGATGGCGCATTTTGAAGTGGTGCGGCCCGGTCAACAGCCGATGAGACATACAGATCATAATTGCGGGTCGCACTCAAACGCGCATCCGCACAAAACAAAAAACTTGAAAACAATGACCGCCAATATGTAACACCCATACCTGGCCATGGTGGTAGTTTTGCAACATCAAATTATTCATAACCAAAAAACAAAAAAACAATGGAAACAACAAAGCCAAAATGCGTATGCGCAGAGTCGACAGGTAACAACCCAACATGTAAATGCGGCAGCAACTGCCCCGGAAAGGGCTGTACCTGCGGCTGCAATGGATGTGCCTGAGTTTAATCAATGAGCGCCGGGGAAGCAGTTGCTTCTCCGGCTTTTAAAATTTAATAACACGATGTCACTGTATACATTTACCACCAACAAAAAATTACCCGCTTTGCTGTATGCGGACGGGCTGCATATAGAGGAGAGCGCCGACATAAACTTGCTGGCTGCGATCAGTGGCGCCACTCAAGCGGAAATAACCACGCGTCTTGCTAACGACCATGTGGCCTTTGTGGCCTTCATGAAAGGCGAGATCGCAGCCTTCGGGTGGATGGCGAGAGGTAAAGCGCGGATCGGGGAACTGAACCATGAATTCATCATACCGGAAAGCAACAGGTACTTATGGAATTTCAGAACGCTTCCTGCTTTTCGCGGTCTCGGCATATATCCCGCCCTTCTGCAATACATTATTCAGTTCGAAAGCAGCCGGGCCGGGCGCTACTGGATCATACACGCGCCCGAAAACCGTGCATCTGAAAGCGGTATCCTGCGTGCGGGCTTTGAATATGTGGGAAAGCTTTTCGTGCAGGAAGATGGGTCAGTAGGGCTCAATGGGATGAGCGTGGATGACCATAGCGAACTGTTGCGCTACATGAGTTTCCTGCCTGCCGGGGAGTCCGGGACAAGTTGCTGGAATTGCAGCAGTCCGTATCTTAAAAGACGCCAACCCGAATGCTGCTGCAAAGCATCAAAGAAGGAATGCAGCGGGCAAATGTTGGGTGTAGCAGCATAGCTGTAACGGAGCGAGCCTCGTATTGTCAATGCGCGAAGTCCACATCAAAGTTCTTCATCCGTTCGGCAGGCGGGTTGAAATAGCCATATTTCAGGTTGGGGAATTCTGCATGGATGAGTTCCATGAGTTGTACTACGCCCAGGCAATCGCCGGTTTCTGTAACGCCCATCTTGCCCAGGTACCAGTCGGGGTCGATGTTGAAGTTGCGCCACTGTATCATGCTCAGGCCTGTGTCTTTTATCAGAGCACGCAAGGCTTCGTATTCCTCCACGCTATCGGTCATGCCGGGAAATACGAAATAATTGATAGACGACCAGCCCCCGTAACGGTTCACTACCCGCAGGCTCTCCACGATGTCGTCAAAAACGTAGTTATTAGGCTGGTAGTATTTAGTATAAATGTCGGGCTGCACAGAGTTCATGCTCACGCGGATGCTGTTAAGACCCACCTTCATCAGTTCTTCCACTGCTGCAGGGCGGCTGCCATTGGTATTGATATTGATGCTGCCTTTATCGGTATGCTTGCGTATCTCGATAATGGAATCGCGAATGGTCTCCCACATCAATAGTGGTTCACCTTCGCAGCCTTGTCCCCAGCTGATGATGGGGTAGGGTGCGGTCTCAAGATGCGGCACTGTGTATTCTACGATCTCGGCGGCGGTAGGCTTGAATGTGAGCCTGTCCTGTGTAGATACGATGGTTTCTTCTGCGGGCTGGAAGGATATACAGCCGATGCAATTGGCATTACATGCGGGCGACGATGGCACAGGGCATTCCCAGCGCCCCATGAAATAATTGCGGGCTGCAGGGCAGTGGTAAGTAAGCGCACAGTTCTCCGCCAGGTGTTTCACCAGCCTGTTGTGCGGGTAGGCCTCCAGCATATGCTTCACGCCTTCCTGTACTTTGCCGGCATCGAAGCCGCTGCACTCCTGCCTGATATCGCGCTCGATACGGACGGCGGGTACGTAAAACTTATCGTTGTGCCAGCCTGTGGCCGTGTAGCAAAACAATGGCAGTGTAGGAGCATCAGGGCCTGTTTCGTATGCGGCCAGGTAAAGGCCGGTGTGCGCCGGCGGAATAAAAGCTGCTACTGCCCAGCCTTTTTCGCAAAGGCGCATTTCCCCACTTTCCACGTCGATACCTATGCCTTGGCGGCCGGGCAGTTCGTACAGTGATCCGCCATCAGGCAGTTCTATCCATTCGCTCTCGTGTACCGGCACGGCATCCCAGCCATAGCGGCCCACAGCATAGAGGCTGGTGTCTTCGAAGATATTTCCCTTCCCGTCGGAGTACAGTACGTATGGAGACATTTTAAGTCAAAATTCAAAAGTCAAAAATCAAAAGCAAAAGGTTGAAAATGTTACCAATTGCTCTTTTTGTGTTCGTTTTCTTTTACCTGTTTGGCGCAATAAGCTTCAAACTCATCTTTGCTGAATTCGGGCAGGGTCACATTCCACTGGTAGAGGTGATCGTCGTAACAGTCGATAGTGAGCACGCCGAAGCGCAGTAACACCTGCTGTACCTCGTTCCACTCCAGGCTGCGGCGGCGCGATGTGCCGGGCAGCGCTATACCCTGCTCGTCGATATGGATGAACAGCATCCTGTTACGGCTGCCCTCCCACAAACTGGCCAATACCAGCGTTAATGCTAAGATACCGAAAATGCCGGCGGGCACCCACCATTTCGCCACAACAAAATAGCCCGCATATACCAGCGCGCAGATGACCTCGATGATGCGAAACAGGCGATTGTTCTTCGGCTCTTTGAGCCAGCGGCCCCGAAACAAGGAAAAGAAGAGTATTACCAGCCCCGGCAGTATCATTGCCACGCCCCACTTCCTGAATTCCGGTATGGACGACTTATGCTGAGATGCAACAACGGTATAGAAGTAAAACACATAAGATAAAACGCCAAATGTCAGCAGGGCCAACCCCATCAAAAAGTGCAAAGCTACCGTCTGGTAGGGTTTCACTTTTTCTTCAGCAAGGCTCAGTGTAAACATGAGGGCAAAGGTAAGGATTATTGCAGGCATGGCGGTGTAGAACCAATTAAGTGAATATTGTATCTTGGCTGAAGATGAGATACTTTGTCACCCTCTGTTTATTCGTATTATCCTTTGCTGGCTACGGGCAGCAAAGGCGGGTGAACATAACGAATCTCAACCGCGATAGCCTTGTCTATACCTTTCAATTTGAAGAAAACTGGATGTTTCATCCTGGTGATGATAGTACGTTTTCGCATCCCAACTTGGAGGAGACCGGTTGGGATTCGGTCGGAAGCCCCCGGTTTACGTTTCACCCAAACCAGGCAAATAAGTTCAAAGGAATAGGTTGGCTAAGGCTACATATTATGATTGACTCGTCCCTCGCCCGTCGCCCATTGGCATTAGGGATGACGCAACTTGGAGCATCGGAAATATACATTGACGGCAAGCTTGTGAAAAGGTACGGGATCATCAGCAGAACGAAGGATAGTTGCAGATATTTTAATCCTCAACGTGTACCCTTTACCATTGTGTTTGACACGGCGGGAGAACATGTCCTTGCCGTTCGCTACGCTAACTACCTTGCGCATCGAAATTATAAAGTGTACCTCTATGGCGATGCTGCGTTCAGACTGACGCTTGCCGAAGCGGATGGCTATATAAGAGGAGCACTGGATAATGTTGTTGCATTAACTTTTGTTTTTATTTTGCTGAGCGGGATATTTATCGCGCTTTCATTGTTACACCTGATGCTGTTTCTGTATTACCGTGCAGCAAAGTCAAACCTTTACTTCAGTATTTTCTGTCTTTCCCTTTCGTTTTTATTCTATGCTACGTTTCTTACAAAATATGCGAGCTTCCCGCGATTGTCATTAGTAGCTGGGGCTGCGGTATTCTTTTCCGGTGTACTGGCATGCTTTTCCCTGAGTGGCTTTAGCAATGCCCTGTTCGGGAAACGAAAGCTGAGATTTTATATCATTGGTTTATACTGCCTGTGCATCCTAATATTCTGGTTTTTCGAGCCGATTATGGGCTTGTACGGTATATTCTTCTTGATTGGCGTTGTGTCCGTCGAAGCAATAGCTCTGACCATATACGGGATATATACTAAGGTAAAGGGTGCGCGCATAATAGGCATTGGCATCTTGTTCCTTACGCTCTTTCTCCTGTTTATCTTCGTGTGCGGGTTGCTAAATATTGGCATTGACCTGAACGATGGCACCCCTTCGGGACGGGTTATGATATTTGTGCTGGCGCTGGCCATTCTGAGTATGCCATTTTGCATGTCGGCTTACCTGGCCTGGAATTTTTCATCGGCCAATAAAGACCTGAAAGCCCAGTTGAAGCAGGTACAGATACTGTCGGAAAAGACACTGGAGCAGGAGCAGGAAAAGAAGCGGATACTTGAAAATCAAAAAGAAGACCTCGAGAAGGAAGTGAAGCTCCGTACGGCGGAAGTGGTGCAACAGCACGAAGAACTGAAAGCAGAAAAGAAGAAATCGGATGACCTGTTGCTGAACATATTACCCGGCGAAGTGGCAGAGGAACTGAAAGAAAAGGGCAGCTCGGAAGCTAAATATTTTGAGCAGGTAAGCGTTCTTTTCACAGATTTTGTGGCCTTCACAAAAGCAGGAGAAAGAATGACGCCACAGGAGCTGGTAAGCGAGCTGGATACCTGCTTCAAAGCATTCGACGACATCATATCAAAACACAACATCGAAAAGATCAAGACCATTGGCGATGCTTACCTAGCTGTTTCCGGATTGCCCCTGGCAGACGACAAACACGCCGAAAACGCTGTAAGCGCCGCGCAGGAAATATTGCAATTCATGAAAGCCCGTAAGGATGTCGTTGGAGATAAGACCTTCGATATCCGCATTGGCATACACAGCGGTAGCGTAGTTGCCGGTATAGTGGGCATAAAGAAATTTGCCTACGATATATGGGGAGATACAGTGAACACTGCCGCGAGGATGGAGCAAAACAGCGAGACCGGCAAAATAAATATCTCACAAACCACTTACGAACTGGTGAAAGATCAATTTGAGTGCAGCTACCGTGGACAGATAAGTGCGAAGAACAAGGGCGAACTGAATATGTATTTCGTAGTGAAGAAGCTCAATCGACAATAGACCATTTGCCATCTTTGTCAATGACATAAGAGAAGCCATTGCTCATCTTGTGAATGGTTTTGCCTTCAGTATTGGCGTGACTTTCTTTTTCGTACACACGTATGCCATTGTTTTCCCTGCTGAGATAATTGATGAGCGCATTTAAGGTTGGCGCCACATCGTGCAGCCATTGTTCATCATCTTCTTTTACAAAAGCGTGGCTCATAGCTTTTTTTGAAACTAGTATAAATACTGTACCTGCAAAGCAAAGGCCCCTGTGGAAACAGGGGCCTTCTTAGTAATTCACGCTTTATATTTATTTCGGGTTTCGGCTATCTTATCAGGGTTACATCCCCCTTTATATATTGTTCCTTACCATCCTGTCCGCAAATGAACTTTATGTGGAAGAAGTAAGTGTCCATGTCTGAAAGCTGGCCTTTGTAATAACCATCCCAGCCTTTGCCTAGCTGGTCGGTCTCATAAACCAACTCGCCAAAGCGGTTGAATACCTGGAACATGATGAGCTTCATATTGCCTTTGAATACCGGCCGGAAGATGTCGTTCTTGCCATCGCCGTTCGGGGTAAAGGCATTGGGTATGTATGGCATGCAGCATTCGCCGCTGGTCATTTCTGTATCGGCAAACTTCGTACAGTTGTTCGAGTCGTGTATGGTCAACCTATAGGCGCCATTACCCAAGCCGGTTATCTGGCTCATGTTTTGGCCCGACAGGTCATTGCTCCACGTGTAGGTATATGGACTGGTACCGCCAGTCACTTCGGCAGCTATTACGCCCTTGTCCGCAGTGCCGTAGCAGTCATTGGAAGTTACTGTGAATACAATGTTCAGGGAATCTGGCTGCTTGATATCTACACTGCCCGATTTGCGGCAGTTGTTACTGTCTACAACGGTTACTATGTGCAGGCCCGCAGCCATGCCGGTGAAGAGGTTGTTTGCAGTCGCCGGGTTGGGGTTGCCATCCACCTGGTACAGGAATGGCCGGGTGCCGCCATTGGCATTTACGGTTATGGTACCGTCAGTGCCGCCATAGCAAAGCACCGGTGTTGCGGTAGCGTCTGTGATCGTGATGTGCGGGAAGCCAACGAGCGTCATAGCTGTGTCGTGCTTGCAGCCGTTGCTATCCTGCACATGGAAAAGATACATTCCCTCGGGCAAACCGGTATAACTTGACGTGAATGCAAAGGCCTGGTCCTGTATGGCGTACATATATGGCGGGGTACCGCCGGTTGCTCCGAGGCTCACACTGCCGTCTGTGTACCCTTCGCAGGTTGGTTCCGTGATGCCGAGGCCGTTGAATACCAGGGGTGAGGGTTGTTGTATGCTTGTGCTGCTGTCTGCCACGCAGTTGTGACTATCGGTAACGTGTATCGCATAGGTCCCAACAGGCAGGCTGCTGAAGCCGGGTGCTGATTGGAAGGCATTAGCGTCCATTGCATATTCGTAGGAAGGTGTGCCGCCGCTTGCATATACGGTCACTGTGCCATTATTGTCGCCGAAACATTTTTCGTTAGTAACAACGATACTGTCGATCACCAGCTTCGTTGGCTGCGTGATAGTAACAAGCGTGTCGTACAGGCAGCCATTGTTGTCTTTTACATGCACCGTGTCTGTACCAGCTGTAAGCCCGGTGTAGGTTGTGGTATTACCCATGGGCTGAGTATTGATGCTGTAGATATAAGCAGGCGTGCCGCCGTTTGCTATAACCGACAGGCTGCCGTCGTTGTAGCCATAGCAGCTTGGCTCCGTATAAGTCACCGTGCTGCTGATTGGCGTAGGCTGGGTAATAGTTGCGTTTGTGTCTTTGATACAACCGTTGGCGTCCTTGATATGCACCACATAGGTGCCGGCCGCAAGTTGATTGAATGTATTGTTATTTGCATACGCATTATTGCCTAGGGCGTAAGTATAAGGCGCAGTTGCCCCGGTGCCAGTCACATTGATGCTGCCGGTGCTTTGTCCGTAACACAGCTCATTGGTAGTGTTGATAATGCCGGCAGGATGCAGCGAGTCTGTGATCGTCACAGTCACGTCCTTGATACAACCATGTGTGTCTTTAGTATGGAATACATAGGTGCCTGCAGCCAGTGCTGTGAAGGTATTGTTAGCTGCATAAGGCCCTGCTCCATTAGCATAAGTATAGCCCGGTGTGCCACCCGACGCATTCAGTGTTACCTGGCCATTTGCCAGCGTTGCGCACACTGAATTCTTAACTGAGGGGCTCACCACTATCGGCGTAGGCTGTGTAATAGTTATCGTTGTGTCCTTAACACAGTTATTCGCGTCTTTAGTATGTATTACGTAAGTGCCCGCTACGAGACCATTAAAGGTATTGGCAGCAGCATATGGGCCTGCGCCATTTGCATATGTGTATGTTGGAGTGCCTCCGGCGCCATTCACGGTAATGCTGCCGTTCGCATCGCCATAGCAAAGCACATTGTTTGCTGACCCACTAACCGCAAGGGGTGTAGGTTGGGTAATGGTTATCGCCGTATCCTTGATACAGCTATTGGCATCCTTTGTGTGTATAGTGTAAGTACCTGCTGCGAGACCGCCGAAGGTGTTGCTGGCTCCGTACGGGGCTGCGCCGTTAGCATATGTATAACCCGGGGTGCCGCCTGTAGCCGCGATCGTAACACTGCCTGTGCCGCCATAACAAAGTACATTGCTTACGGTTGGTGTTACATTTAGGGGTGTGGGTTGTGTGATCGTTGCAGTTACGTCTTTGATACAGCCATTAGCATCCTTCGTATGTATGGTATAGGTGCCGGCTACAAGCGGGTTGAAAATGTTGGTGTTACCGTAAGGATTGGCGCCGTTTGCATAGGTATATGCAGGCACGCCACCCGCGGCCGCAACCGTAATGCCGCCTGTGCCGCCATTGCAGAGCACATTGGTAACCGTCGGAGTAACCGTTATCGGGCTTGGTTGTGTGATGGTCAGCGTATCGTTTTTGATGCACGAATTCGCATCTTTCGTGTGTATGGTGTAAGTGCCTGCGGTCAGCCCGGTAAAGTTATTGCCCGGACCGTAAGCGTTAGCGCCATTAGCGTATGTGTACGCTGGCGTACCACCTGATGCAGCGATGTTGATGCTGCCGGTGGGGTCGCCATTACAGAGCACATTGGTAACCGTTGGCGCAGTAACCAGTGGGGTCGGTTGTGTGAGAGTGATCACCGTATCTTTTATACAGCCATTCGCGTCTTTCGTATGGATAGTATAAGTACCTGCCACGAGGCCGGTAAAGGTGCCGGTTGGTCCGTAGGCGTTAGCACCGTTCGCATAAGTATAGCCTGGTGTTCCGCCTGAGCCTGTTATCGTTATACTGCCGGTAGACCCGTTGCAAAGTATAGGGCTGGTGGAAGCCGTAACCGCAAGTGGAGTAGGCTGGGTAATAGTAACCACTGTATCCTTCTGGCAGCTATTGGTGTCCTTTGTATGGATCGTGTAAGTGCCGGCTGCCAGTGGTGTGAAAATATTTTGGGTACCGTAGGGATTGGCCCCGTTGGCATAGACATAGCCTGGTGTCCCGCCAGTAGCTGCCATGGTAATACCTCCGGTACCGCCATTACACAATACATTGCTCACAGTTGGTGCCACCACGAGTGGTGAAGGCTGCGAAATGGTGATCGTCGTATCTTTTATGCAGCTGTTGGCATCCTTGGTGTGAATAGTATAAGTGCCTGCTGCCAGCGGACTGAAGCTATTGGTCGGCCCGTAGGGATTGGCGCCGTTGGCATAGGTGTACGACGGTGTGCCGCCTGCTGCATTGATCGTAATGCTGCCGGTAATATCGCCATAGCACAAAGGTTTTGTCACCGCAGCGTTTACCGTCACGGGACTTGGCTGTGTTATTGTTAGCACGGTGTCTTTCACGCAGCCGTTGTTATCCTTCGTGTGTATCGTATAGGTACCTGCCGCCAGGTTGGTGAACGTATTACCTGGTCCGTAAGCGGCAAGACCATTTGCATAAGTGTAGCCCGGCGTACCGCCCGATGCCGTGATGGTAATGCTGCCCGTAGATGCGCCGTAGCACAATACGTTTGTCACGGCAGGCGAAACCACAACTGGTGTGGGCTGCGTAAGCGTTATCACAGTATCCTTCATGCAGGAATAGGCGTCCTGTATATGAATGGTATAGGTACCGGCTGTAAGGCCGGGGAATGTGTTGGTCGGTCCGAAGGGTCCTGCGCCAATGGCATAGGTGTATGTTGGCGTACCACCGGATACATTAATGGTAATGCTGCCGCTTGCAGCGCCATTACACATGATATTCGAAACTACAGATGAATCGCGGATCGGAGTCGGCTGCTGTATGTTTACAGCCGTATCGTAAGCGCAGGAGTTCACATCGCGGATGTGTATCGAGTAAGTACCGGCAGGCAGGTTGTTGAAAGTATTGTTGAGCACGTAAGGGTTTGCGTCCATTGCATAGGTGTATGGAGTAACGCCACCTATACCCTGTGCGATGATCGCACCATCCGAATCGCCGTTGCATACTACCTGGCTCACTGCTACTGTTCCGCCCAGCACCGCCGAGTCGGTCAGGGTGATGACGGTGTCCACGCTACAGCCGGTAGCGTTATGCACATGGAAAGTATAAGTGCCTGCTGCAAGATTGCTGAAGGTTCCGCCCGGTCCGAAAGGGCCGGCGTTCATGGCGTAAGTGTAAGGTGTGTAAGGGTTATTGTAAGCGGTAATGGTCACTTGTCCGTTCGGTACGCCGTTACAGAGGGGCCGTTTGGTTCCTATATTCAAAAGTATTGGCAGGCCGTCTGGCAGCGTCACAGTAGTATCGTGTTGGCAGGAGCTGTTGTCTTTGATGTGCAGCGCATAAGTGCCGGCTGCAAGACCGGTAAAAGTATTCGCAGCGCCGAACGCATTATTACCTATAGCGTAGGTATACGGGGGTGCGCCGCCGTTGCCGTTGATGGTAATGCTGCCGTCGGAGCTGCCTGGGCATGTAGGAGGGCTCATCACTACGCTCATGCCCGGTGTGTTGGGCGGCGCTATGGTGATAACGGTATCCTTCGAGCAACCTACGTCGTTGGTTACATGTATGGTATAAGTGCCGGCCGTAAGGCTATCGGTAAGTGTACCGTTCAGGTTCGTATTTGTGTGTATTGTATTGGCGTTTTGCAATACGGTTTCTGTCCAGTTGGTAACGCCTGCGCCCGGATTGACAGTGAACACGGCTTTCTTGAAACAGGTAGCAGGCGATACCATTGTTACGGTGTTGCCGGGCAAGGAAGCAACGATCACCTGGTATGCTATCTGCTGGTAAGCATTCAGCGGGCATTCATTGTCGCCGTAGTCCATGTAGAAGGTGTAGGTGCCCGGCGCCACATTGGTGGTATTCCATGAAAAAGTACAATGAGGAGCCAGGGTATGGTTGTTGGTTATTGTCATTGTAGCTCCCGCGGGCAGGCCAACAGGTGTTACGTCAATAGTGTCATTATTAGGATCGGTTGGATTGATGTTGAACGTGAAAGGTCCGACATCTTTACAAACCCTTAGTGTTGTTGAGTCGAGTAATGTGCCTGCCGAATTATTAGAGATCACGCCGCTTGGGGGCCAGTTGTTGCAGGTGTTAAGCACCACGATCGTCATCTCCCGCTGGCTGGTGCCTACCAGTGTGTCGCCCCTGTATTCCTGTACCTCCATTACGGCCAGTGAGCGCTGCACCAGGTTGGGTGTAAAGCTCATCTGCCCTGTGGTAGGAACAAATACAAAAGGATTCGCCGCCAGGGGCGCAGTAGCGGTATAAGGGGGTATATATGTGACATTTGGCACTACCACCGGAAAGCCGTTGGCATCCTTGCCTGGTATTTGCACAAAATAAAGGCTATCCAGGTCGGGATCTACAGAGCCTGGAGCATAGTTGGCCGGAGCATTGAGACAGTAGAATGGGGTGGGGATGGTTCCGAATATGGAGGAATTATTAGCGGAATATTGATCGTTCAGTTTTGCATCCAGCGCAATGACGGTGCTTCCGGGATTCACAATATTAGTTATAGTGGAGCTCCGGCCCGCATTTGCCACATTACCCATGCTACCGGTGAAATGGAAGCGCCAGTTGGCGGAAGTATGAGGCAGTGTATAAGTGGCCGAGTAAACAAATTTCTTAATACCGGGTATCGTATTGTTCACATTGGTACAGGTGGTGTTGTTGATCTGCGACGGGCAGACGGGTGTGACCTCGACACCCGCTATCGGCGGCTCTTCCGCCAGCGACAATGTTGCTACGGCGTTGGTATTAGGATCTTCGTAGATCTTAACCTGTGGAGTTGCATTCTGGAGCTGCGGAAAGGCAGCGCCGGCGCAATCACCATAAATGACCACGTAAACCTTGTAGGTGTTTTCGATCACGTGGGTGTAATATAGATCGATGCCAAAAACGTGCGTGGCATACGATGGAATGGCTGGGATGGTGAGGAAACTTAGGGCAAGGCAGTAAGTACGTAAAGTGCGTAAAAGTTTATCCCCCATAAAGTAGATTTTAGAATTTAAACAAATGTGTATAACGTGTGGGTATTCTCTCTCAATACAAAATTTAGATTTTATGTTGTTAATAGCTAGGCCGTTAACATAGGGAAATGTTAAAACGAATTAAAAGGACGGGATTTTAACATTTCTTAAATACTAAACTGGGGTATAATTAATGTTAACGTAATCCGCCATTAACAAATAATGTCCTGGCCCGGATTTCAGGCGCCAATGTGCAGGGAAAAAATGGGTATTTTTTGAAGATGATTAGCGTATCAAGGTTACATCGCCTTTTACGAACTGCTCCTTGCCGTCGGCTCCGCAAATGAAGCGGATATAAAAAAAGTAGGTGCCCATATCTGCTGTACGACCTTTATACATACCGTTCCAGCCCTTGCCCGGCTTGTCGGTGGTAAAGACCTGCTCGCCAAAGCGATTGTAAACAGAAAAAAGTATGAGATTCATATTGCCTTTGAATACAGCCCTGAACACATCGTTCTTCCCATCGCCATTAGGTGTGAAGGCATTAGGGATGTAAGGTATGCAACACTCCTCAGTGAACATTGCTGTGTCCGCACTCAAAATGCAATTGTTTGAATCGTGTACGATAAGCCTGTAGGCGCCATTGGCAAGATTACTTATCACGTTCATACCTATCGCGCCGGTATCATTGCTCCATGTGTAATTGTATGGGCTGGTGCCGCCGGTCACTTCTGCGGATATTATTCCTTTGTCCTCAGTTCCGGAACATTCGTTTGGAACAACCGAAAACAGGATATGTAATGAATCGGGTTGTGTAATAAATACTTCGCCCGATTTACGGCAGTTATTACTGTCTGTCACAGTCACAATATGCCTACCAACGGCTATTCCCATAAATACGTTCGTGTCGCTCGCGGGCACAGGACCGTTGTCTACCTGGTAGTAAAACGGTGGCGTACCACCCACTGCATTTATCGTTATGATACCGTCATTACTGCCGTAACAGCGGGCTGGGGTGGCAATTGCGTCCGTTATGGTGATATGCGGCAAGCCAACCAGCGTTACGGTCGTATCATGCCTGCAACCATTGCTATCTTCTATCGTAAAGCTGTAACTGCCTTCCGGGAGGCCGGTGAAGTCTGGATTGAGTGTAAAGGGCCCGGTGTTGATAGTGTACATATAGGGCACAGTGCCGCCGGAACCGAATAACGACACATCACCATCTGTGTAGCCTTCACATGTGGGCTCGCTGATGGCGGAGATGTTCACATAAAGCGGATTGGGCTGGGTCACAACAGCTGTCGTATCGGCCGGGCAATTGCGGCTGTCCGTTATGTGAATACTGTGCACGCCGGCGACGAGATCATTTCCAATTGGTGAGAGCTGGTAGCCACCGTTATCAAACACATATTGGTATGCAGGCGTACCGCCGCTGACATATACGATGAGCGAACCGTTGTTATCGCCAAAGCATTTATCCGGGTTGCTAACGATGCTGTCAATTATTATTTGTGCAGGCTGCATTACGGCAATGACGGTGTCATACACACAACCATTGGCATCTTTGATATGGACGGTATCTGTGCCCGCCGGCAGGCCTGCATAGCTTGTGTTACCCGACATAGGCTGCGCATTTATGCCAAACAAATATGCCGGTGTTCCCCCGTTTGCCGTGATAGACAAACTTCCGTCATTAAAGCCGTAGCAAGATGGCTCGTTTATCGCGACATCGCAGTCAAGTGGTTGCGGTTGTTGAATGGTTGCAAAGGTGTCCTTGATGCAGCCTTTGCTGTCTTTCACATGTATCGTGTAGGTGCCCGCCGTTAGTCCGCTGAACAGGCTATCCGGTCCGTAGGGTCCCGCACCATTGGCATAAGTATAGGCCGGACTGCCACCGTTGGCTACTATGGCGATTGTTGCCGTACCGCCATAACACAATACGTTTGTTGCAGTTGGAGCAGCATGTATCGCAGTCGGTTGTGCGATGCCGATAACAGTATCCTTTACGCAGCTATTGGCATCTTTGGTGTGGATGGTATAAGTGCCCGCCGGGAGTGATGTAAACACATTGCCGGGTCCATAAGGACCTGCGCCATTGGCATACGTGTAGGCCGGTGTGCCGCCGCTTGCGGTGATCGTAATACTGCCCGTGCTGCCATAGCATTGCGGCAATGTTACAGCAGCCTGGATATTCAATGGCGTCGGTTGCGTTATATTCAGGATAGTGTCTTTTATGCAGCCATTTGCATCCTTTGTGTGGATTGTATAGCTGCCGGCTGCCAGGGGTGTAAATGTATTGATCGGGCTGTAAGCGTTGGCGCCGTTGGCATAAGTGTAACCGGGTGTGCCGCCGGTTGCATTTATGGTGATGCTGCCTGTAATATTACCATAGCATAGCACATTCGTTACTACCGGCGATAACGTTATCGGGCCTGGTTGTGTAATTGTCAAGGCGGTATCCTTCTGGCAATTATTGGCATCATGCACGTGTATGGTATAGGTGCCTGCTGCAAGGCCGTTAAAAGTATTGCCCAACGTATAAGGCCCTGCACCGTTGGCATAGGTATAAGGTGCAGTGCCTCCTGCACCATTAACGGTAATAGCCCCTGTCGCAAAGCCATTGCAGAGCGGATCGGATACGGTGGCAGCAACAGTAAGGGGACTGGGTTGCGTCAATGTAACTACTGCATCGTATGCACAGGCGTTAACGTCCAGTACATGCACTGTATAAGTGCCTGCGGCCAGTGAGTTAAATGTATTGTTGTAAGTAAAAGGATTGGCGTTAAGTGCGTAAGTATAGGGATTTATACCGCCCGCACCTGTTGCTGTTATTATACCCGACAGGTCGCCATTGCACAATAGGTTGTTTGTATTTATTGCAGCAGTAACAAACAGTGAATCGGTTAGCGTGATTACAGTGTCTTTGTCACAGCCTGTTCCATTGTGCACGTGAAACGTATAAGTACCTGCTGCCAGTCCGGTAAACGTCCCTGATGGACCAAAAGGCCCCAGGTTCATAGCATACGTATATGGAGTTACGGGGTTGTTGTAGCCAACTATGGTAACGATACCATCAGCATGTCCGCTGCATGTTGGCCTTTTTACCGATATGTCGAGAAGTATTGGCAATCCATCAGGCAGCGCTATTACGGTGTCCTTGATACATTTGTTAGTGTCCTGTAGGTACAAATTGTAGGAGCCTGCCCCGAGGCCGGTGAAAACATTGGTGACCGTATATGGGCCAAGGCCTATTGCATAAGTGTAAGGCGGCGCTCCCCCGGTGCCGGTTACCGTTATCGTTCCATCCGTCGCGCCGGGACATGTCGGCGGAGTATAAGATGCAGCTATCGAGGGCATAACAGGCGGAGCAATTGTTAACACGGTGTCTTTTGAACAGCCCACATCGTTTGTTACCCGGATGGTATACGTACCTGCCGCAAGACTATCGGTCAGTATTGTATTCAGGTTGGTATTGGTGTGCACAATGGTTACTCCCTGCAACACTGTTTCAGTCCAGTTGGTAACCCCTGCCCCGGGGTTCACAGTAAATACAGCTTTCTTAGCGCAGGTAGCCGGCGACAATAGCACGACAGCGTTGCCGGGCGACGGTGCGATGATCACTTTGTAAGCCATCTGTTGATACGCGCTAAGCGGACATTCGTTATCAGTATAGTTGAGGTAGAAAATGTAGGTTGCCGGCGCCACATTAGTGGTGTTCCAGGAAAAAACACATGTCGGCGATGGTGTGTGGTTGTTTGTTATTGTTAAGGTAGCGCCCGCGGGCAAGCCGATCGGTGCAACATCAAAAGTATCGTTGTTGGGATCGTGCGGATTAATATTAAAAGTAAACGGCCCGACATCCTGGCACACACGCAATGTAGTGGAGTCAAGCAGCGTGCCTGCCGAGGGATTAGAGATGATACCGCCGGGCGGGAAATTATTGCAAGTGTTGAGCACAACCACTGTCATCTCGCGCTGGCTGGTGCCTACCATTATATTGTTTCGATATTCCTGCACCTCCATCACTGCCAGCGAGCGCTGCACCAGGTTAGGTGTAAAGCTCATCTGGCCTGTGGTGGGAACAAAGATGAATGGATTGGCAGCCAGTGGCGCCGTGGCAGTATAAGGAGCTATGTATGTTACATTAGGCGGCACCGCAGGGAAGCCCGCTGCGTCTTTGCCGGGTATCTGCACAAAATAGAGGCTGTCATTATCGGGATCTACTGAACCTGGCGCGTAGTTGGCAGGCACATTAAGGCAATAGAACGGCGTCGGTATGGTGCCGAATACCGATGAGTTATTATCTGCATTCAGGTTGTTCAGTTTTGCATCGAGCGCAATGATAGTGCTGCCGGGGTTCACAATGTTTGTGATAGTAGTACTGCGGCCGGCGGAAGAAGTAACGGTGCTTCCAGTGAAATGAAAACGCCAGTTGGCCGAAGCATATGGTACTGTATAGTTGAGCGAATAAACGAATTTCTTAATGCCGGGTATCGGATTGTTAACATTGGTGCAGGTAGTATTGTTTACATCTGCAGGGCAAACGGGTGTCACTTCCACGCCGGCAATAGGTGGTTCCTCCACCAGTGAAAGTGACGCGACTACATTTGTACTAGGGTCTTCGTATACTTTTACTTGCGGAGACGCGTTTTGTAAGGAAGGAAAGGCATTGCCTGCACAGTCACCATAAATAATGATGTATATTTTGTACGTATTGCCGCTTACGTGTGTATAGTACATATCTATACCAAACACATGGGTAGCATAAGCTTTTATGCAGAAAAATAGTAATAGGCCACTACAAAGAAAATATTTACGCAGGGTACGTAAATTTTCTTTTCCCATACGCATTTAATTTAGCATCATGGCCTCGGGTGACAACCCAAGTTAGCAAATAAATGCGATGAAACAATATAGTTATCTCCCTGTTTATTAGTTGTAATTACATGTCAAACGCGTAATTATATATATGTGAAGAAACTAGTAGGCTTAAAGTCTTGATTGCAATATCTTTAACTTACGGTTAATCTTCTGGCTTTACTCTTATCACGTATTGCTTTAAACTCCGATCCCTCCTTCCATTGAGGCCACGCATGATCATAAGCTAGCTCTTTGCCCGTCAGGAAATACAATTGAAGCTCTTGCAAAATGCCGTCAATATTCCAGCTTGCCGTATCGTATTCGTCCGATGGACGGTGATAATGTTTTTCCGTGTATTCATCGCTCAGCTTTTTTCCGGCCGCCCGGCCTTTGCCCTCCAGGTCCAGCCCTGAGTGCGCTGACAATGCTGGTACGCCTACCTTGGCGAAGTTAAAGTGGTCTGAACGGTAGTAGCCGCCTGCTTCAGGATGCTCCTGCGGCGATACGTACATCGTTTTCAATTGAGCATGTTTTATATAAATGTCCTCTACCTCATTTTGTCCCTGGCCTGTTATTGCTACGTCCCTCGTTTTTCCCAATAGGTTGATCCCGTCCATATTGATGTTGGCCACCGTTTTTTCTATGGGATAGACCGGGTGCTGTGCATAATACGCCGATCCTAACAAGCCCTGTTCCTCCGCCGTTACAGATAGAAAGATGATGGTGCGCTCCGGTTTTGTTTTCAGGTTTTTGAACACCCGGGCCAGTTCCAGCAATGCGGCACTGCCGCTCGCATTGTCCAGTGCCCCGTTATAGATGCTGTCGCCTTTTTCATCGGGTTTCCCGATGCCAAGGTGGTCCCAATGCGCGGTGTAAATGATGTACTCATCGGGGTATTTACTGCCGGTAATTTTCGCGATCACATTGTGCGATTTATTGTAAGTAGCCTGCACTTTCATACTCGTCGTCAGTTTCACATTCAAAGGCACTGCCTTGAAACCCTTTTTATCCGCCTTAGCGAACAGCGTAGTGTCCGTGCCTGCTGCATCCAGTATCTTCTTTGCCGAAGCACTCGTTACCCAACCTGTGAAAGGACATTTGTATTCGCCCGTGCTATTTTCCAATACGAGCCTCGAGGTGTTATGATTGTTCTGTACCACCTTATATGGGTAGCTGGCGCCGGCATCTGTATGCACGATCAGGCAGGCTTTGGCGCCCTGCCTTGCGGCCTCTTCATACTTATAGGTCCAGCGCCCGTAATACGTCATCGTCTTGCCTTTGAACAGTGTGCTGTCATTCGCATAAAAGCCGGGGTCATTCACCAGCACCATCACTACCTTGCCTTTCACATCTACACCCTCATAGTCGTTCCAGCCATATTCTGGCGCTACTACGCCGTATCCTGCGAACACTACATCGGTTTTGTCCAGCGTTTCCATGCTATCCGTCCGGTCTGTCCATACTGCGTAGTCATCGTAGCCTTTCAGGTCAAAACTTCCCTTATCACTTTCCACTTTCATGGTTGATGCAGCTGTTGTGGCTATATTTACCAGTGGCACATCCTGCAGGTAGCTATTGCCATTGCCCGGTTCCAGTCCATATTCTTTGAACTTGCTTTGCATAAAGTCCACCGTCTTAGTTTCTCCGGCGGTAAATGGCTTTCGGCCCATAAATGCATCGGACGATAAGACCTTCACATTGGCTACAAAGCTGTCGCTATTGATCATTTCAGTTCCATCGTCACTTTGGGCACCCCCGTTACAGGAAGATAGTAGCGTAGCAAACAAAAGCAGTAAAATAACCGGGCGGCAAATCATAATAAAAAATTTACAGGCATCAAGATAGCTCCCTTTCGGCATACTTTTTCTACCCCTTTTAGTAAAGGGTTTTTATGGACGCGTTGAATATGATCTTGCAGCTGGACGGCATACCCTATATGATAAAAGCCACCCCCTGCTATTACAATACCGAACTTCAATATAAAGTTTCCATTAACGGCAACGACGAGGTTATGTTTGTGTTCGACAGTGATTTAGGTCGCTACGCAGCGGCCGGAAATGCTTCGATCAATGTACCCGATGATATAGAACTGGCCATTGGTGCCCGCCTGAACAGCGATAGCCTCAACAGCCGTATGAATTTGTGATGCATTGATGCCCCTTTTTCGGCAGTTAGTTGGCATTATTTGCAAATTTGATATTCAAATCAATTAGTTAAATTAGCAGCCCAAATCAACGCAGTAATGAAATTGCTCGAAAACAAGGTAGCATTGGTAACAGGGGCGAGCAGGGGCATTGGCGAGGCCATTGCCATTAAGTTTGCAGAGAATGGCGCCAATGTGGCCTTCACCTACTTATCCTCCGATGAAAAAGCCAAAGCGTTGGAAGATAAACTGACGGGCATGGGCGTAAAGGCTAAGGCCTACAAATCAAACGCTGCCGACTATCCCGCTGCTGAGCAATTGTGCAATGACGTAGTGAAAGAATTCGGTACCATCGACATCTGTGTTAACAACGCCGGTATCTCAAAAGATAACTTGCTGCTGCGCCTCACCCCCGATCAGTGGGATGATGTGATACAAGCCAACCTCAAATCGGTATACAACCTTACACGCCAGGTAATTAAGCCTATGATGAAGGCCCGTTCGGGCAGCATCATCAATATGAGCTCCGTAGTAGGCGTACGGGGAAACGCAGGACAAAGCAGCTATGCAGCGTCTAAAGCGGGTATCATCGGGTTTTCTAAATCCATAGCCATGGAAATGGGCAGCCGTAACATCAGGTGCAATGTGATAGCTCCCGGTTTTGTAGAGACCGATATGACGCACTACTTAAAGGATGGAGGAGCAGAGAAATGGTTTGAAAAGATATCATTGCAGCGCTTCGGCAAGCCCGAAGAGATCGCCGACGTGGCCCTCTTCCTGGCCAGCAACATGAGCAGTTATGTTACAGGACAGGTAATTGGCGTATGTGGCGGCATGAATGGATGATATGCATTACCTGTTAAACCCATGTATTAACCGCAGGGCAAGCAAAAAACCAATAATTTTGCCCTTTTAAACAAATAGTAAATGCAAAAAACTCGTGCTGCCATCACGGCAGTAGGCGGATATGTCCCCGAATATGTAATGACCAATGCGGAGATGGAGACTATGGTCGACACCACCGATGAATGGATACAGACCAGGACAGGTATCAAGGAGAGAAGAATATTGAAAGGCGAAGGAAAGGGCACATCCGACATGGCAGTGGAAGCCGTAAAAGATCTACTCAAAAAGAAGAACCTGGCCCCAACCGACATCGAACTGCTCATTTGTGCCACCACAACCCCGGATTTCGTTTTTCCCGCAACTGCAAATGTGATCACCGATAAGCTGGGCATGACCAACGCCTTTGGTTACGACGTGAGCGCAGCCTGCAGCGGCTTTCTTTTCGCCCTCACAACAGGTGCACAATTCATAGAGAGCGGTAAATACAAAAAAGTAATAGTGGTAGGCGGCGATAAAATGAGCTCCATACTCAACTACGAAGACCGCAGTACCTGTATCATCTTTGGCGATGGCTGTGGCGCAGTGTTGCTGGAGCCCAATGAAGATGGCTATGGCATCATGGATTCCATTCTCCGCAGCGACGGAGCCGGTCGCCAGTTCCTGTACCAGAAAGCCGGTGGCTCGGTTAAGCCCGCCACAGTGGAGTCGGTAATGAACAAAGAGCACTTCGTTTACCAGGAAGGGCAGACAGTTTTCAAGTTCGCGGTAAAGAATATGGCCGATGTGGCTGCCGATATCATGGAGCGCAACCAGCTGACAGCCGATGACATAGCCTGGCTGGTACCGCATCAGGCCAATAAGCGCATTATAGCCGCTACTTACGAGCGCATGGGCCTCGCACCCGAAAAGGTGATGATCAACATCGACCGCTTCGGTAATACCACCAATGGTACATTACCTCTTTGCCTCTGGGAATGGGAAAAGCAATTGCACAAAGGCGACAACATCATATTGGCTGCCTTCGGCGGCGGCTTCACATGGGGTGCCACATATATTAAGTGGGCTTACGATACCCCAAACCCCTAAAGGGGCTTAAACAAGATTTCAAAGAAAACGCCGACTTTTGGGTCGGCGTTAATATTTTGGAGCATAGTGCCCCCCTTTAGGGAGCGGTGGGGGTAGCCGGTATATGGTCCACATTCGCCAGTTGCCCGCAGGCTGCATCTATATCCTTACCCCTGCTTCGGCGCAGCCTTGCATTCACCTTCTTCGATTCCAGGTAGTTCATAAATGCCATTACCTTATCATCTTCAGGCTTCTCGAAAGCTGCCAGTTCTATGGGGTTATATTCTATGATATTTACCAGGTCTGCAGGCACCTGGCGGTATATCTTCACCAGTTCATCTGCATCCTTCTCGCTGTCGTTAAAGTTGCGGAACAGGATATACTCAAAGGTGATCTCGTTGCCCGTCTTATCGTAAAAATAGTTCAACGCCTCTATCAGCGACTTCAGGTCATTGGTCTCGTTGATCGGCATGATCTCGTTGCGCTTCTTGTCATTCGCCGCATGCAGCGACAATGCCAGCTTGAACTTCACACCGTCATCCCCCAGCTTTTTGATCATCTTGGCAACACCTGCTGTCGATACCGTGATGCGCCTTGGGCTCATGCCCAGCCCGTCGGGTGAGGTGATGCGCTCTATTGCCTTCATCACGTTGGCATAGTTCAGCAGCGGCTCGCCCATACCCATGAACACAATATTGCTCAGGTGCTTGCCATAGTGCTTCTCGGCCTGGCCGTTAAGCAGGGTTACCTCATCCACTATCTCGTCATAATCCATATTCCGCTTGCGGGGCAGGTAGCCCGTAGCACAGAACTTACACGACAGCGAGCAGCCCACCTGCGACGACACACAGGCGGTCATGCGCTTTTCGGTAGGTATCAGTACACTTTCTACAAAATGGGTATCGTGCAGTTGCAGGCGGTTCTTTATAGTACCATCGCTGCTGTATTGGCTATGATGTATCTTAACTTTAGGTATATAATAGTCCTGGGCCAGCTTTTCCCGCAGGCTTTTCGACAGGTTGGTCATGTCATCGATACTGCCTGCCGACTGCTTCCATATCCACTCATACACCTGCTTCGCCCTGAATTTTGGTTCCCCTAATTCTTTCATCAGGGTCTCCAGCTCGGGCAAAGTACAGTTCCTCAGGTTCTTCATTCCGCAAAGGTACGCCACATTTCAGGTTTATTTATGATGCAATGCACGGGCAACTTGTTAATAATTTTTTGCAATTGGGTACTGGATATACAGAAAACATTTTTATATTTTTAACCCACAAACCACCATTTTATGAAAAGATTTCTCCGTATTATCGGCATCCTCCTGCTGATCATTGTATTGGTCATCGTCATTCTCGGCATCGTTGAGCCTAAGGACGTTACAGTTGAAAGAAGCCTTGTTATCAACGCCCCCCGCGAAGTTGTCTGGGAACAGATGACCAACTTTAAGAACGGCCCCAACTGGGACCCATGGTACAAGCTCGAACCTACTGTAACGCGCACCTATTTCGGCACCGACGGACAACCCGGCAGTGGCTACACCTGGGAAGGCAAAAAAACAGGTAAAGGCACCATGACCGATACCGGCATAGCGGGCAACAAAATGAGCTATAAGCTCCATTTCGAAAAGCCATGGAGCGGCGACGCAAGCGGTTTCTATAGCGTGGAAGATGCCGGCAACGGCACCGTAAAGGCCACCTGGAACTATTACCAGCATATGTCATTCCCTATGAACGCCATGCAGGCTTTCATGAGCATGGACAAAATGATGGGTGCGCAGTTCGATAGCGGGCTTAACAACCTGAAGCGCTATGCCGAAAGCAACAAGGCAACTGCAGGTAGCGGCTCTGCCATGGTGCAGGACGTTCAGCTGGCAGCACGCACCTACGCAGGTATCCGCAAAACAGTGCCCATGGCCGATATCAGCAAGGTATATGGTGAAACCGCTGGAATGGTTGCCAAACAACTCGGCAGCGCTATCAGCGGACCGGCAGCCGGTTTTTACTACACCTGGGACACGGTAAAGCACGTTACCGACATGGCCGTGGTTTACCCGATCTCCGATACCACCAAAATAGCTAAAGGCCTCACCATCTATCACATCAATGCTTCCCCCGCTGTAATGGGCGTGCTCAAAGGTGGCTATGGTAACGAAATGGCTGTGCACGGCGCTATCAACAAGCACATGGCCGAAAAGAACCAGACAAGGTCAATGGTTATAGAAGAATATGTAGTTGGCAAGCAACAGGAGCCCGACTCAAACAAGTGGGTGACCAACATTTACTATCTCACTAAATAAAACGGATTGTCGCTCTCCCTCTCCATTTATGGAGAGGGTCGGGGTGAGGTATTTTTAAGCCGCCATAGCAATCTATGGCGGCTTTTTTCGTTAATTAGCAGGCGGCTGCGCTATCTTCGCGGCCTGCACGCTTCGTATACGGATGAAGGTATCGGTTATCATAGTCAATTACAATGTAAAGTACTTCCTCGAGGTATGCCTGCATTCGGTCTTCAGGGCCGCGGCCGGCATAGATGCCGAGGTGATTGTGGTGGACAATAACTCGAAGGACGATAGCTGCGCCATGGTGCGCGAAAAGTTCCCCCAGGCCATCCTCATTGAGAACAAAGACAACGTCGGCTTCTCCAAAGCCAACAACCAGGGCGTGGCTATAGCCAAAGGCGAATACATACTCTTCCTCAACCCCGACACTGTTATGCCCGAGGATTTCTTCAGGCGCACGGTGGCCTATATGGATGCCCACCCAAAAGCAGGCGCACTTGGCCCGCGCCTAATCGATGGCAAAGGCGTTTTCGCGCCCGACTCCAAGAAGTCATTCCCTACGCTATCAGTGGCCATCTTCAAGACCACCGGCATCAATAAAGTTTTTAGCAAGTCACCCTATATCAATAAATACTACGCTGTGCATATCGGCGAGCACGAGACCGCACCTGTCGAGGTACTATCGGGCTGTTGCATGATGGTGCGCCACGGGGTCATAAAAGAGATCGGCGGCGCTTTCGACGAAGATTATTTCATGTATTGCGAAGATGTTGACCTCTCTTACCGCATACTTAAGGCCGGCTACGAGAATATCTACTTGCCGGAGGCCACGCTCATACATTACAAAGGCGAGAGCACGCGCAAGGCCACGCTCTCCTATGTGCGTATCTTCAACGAGGCCCTGGCCCTCTTCGTGAAGAAGAACTACAGCAGCCGCGATGCAAAACTCTTTGTGCTGTTCATCAATATCGGCATCGTGCTGCGCGCCGTGCTCAGCCTGCTGAAGCGCGTATTGCGCTTCCTGCGTATGCCCCTCTTCGATACACTGGTGCTGCTGCTCACCCTGCTGTTCATGACCAACTTCTGGGTGGAGCATGTAAAGAACATGACAGCCATCCCCGCCAATGCCATGTACGTCACCTTCCCCGTTTACCTGCTGCTTTGGGTGGTGAGCATGTATTTTAATGGAGCTTACGATCAGCCCTACCGCGCCCTGCGCGTCATCCGCGGCATGCTGGTGGGCACGGTGGTGATACTGGCCTATTATGGCCTGCTGCAGCCCGAGTTCCGCTATTCGCGCGCCATCATCATCTTCACCGGCTTTGCTGGCACCGTCATCATGCTGGGCCTGCACGAGCTGCTCTACAGGCTGGGCATCTTCAAATTCATACCCTATGATACCCTGCCCAAAAAAGCCGTCATCGTTTCATCGCCCGCAGCCTATAGCGAAACATCCGCCATCCTGCGCCGCGTTCACTATGCCCCCGAGATCATGGGCCGCATCAGTCCGGGCGACAGCATGGGTGATTCCCTTGCCGGTATTGCCGAGATGAAACCTTTCCTCTACACAGCCGGCATCAACGAGGTTATCTTTTGTATCAACGGCCTCAGCTACGAGGCCATGTTCGACCAGATGCAGCAATGCGGCCCCGACTACGACTATAAGATACACCTGCCCGGCAGCCAGAGCTTCGTGGGCAGCAACTCCAGCCACACCGCCGGCGACCTTTACACTGTCGACCGCAGTTTCAACCTCTCGCGCTTTGCCGCCTTGCGCAATAAGCGTGTATTCGATATTGTATCATCAGTCCTGTTGTTATTGTTCTTCCCCGTCACCATGCTGCCCGTGCGCAGAAAGGGCAGCTTCATCAGCAACTGCTTTAAGGTACTCTCAGGCCGCCGCACATGGGTGGGTTATGGCGATGCACCGGCCAACCGCCACCTGCCCGCCATCAGGCAGGGTATAGTGCCCAGCTACTTTATGCTGACAGGCTACGAGCCTTCCGGCTCCCTCAAGCAGCACCAGGATATCGTCTATGCGCAGCAGTACACACCCGGCACAGATCTGCTCCTGATGCTTAAGAATTATAAATATCTGGGAGGCATCTAAAAAAGTTTTGACGAAAGGGAAAATCGCCTATTTTTGCAGTCCCAAAATGCTTCCTTAGCTCAGTTGGTTAGAGCATCTGACTGTTAATCAGAGGGTCTCAGGTTCAAGTCCTGAAGGGAGCGCAAAATAAATTCCTCTTAATAGCTTGATTGTAAGCGATTTAGGAGGAATTTTTAGTTTTAGGCTATTCCATCTGTAGGCTATCCGCAGGCCGGATATTGTCCCCATTGTTTGAAAATTGTTTGAAAGTTTTCAGCACCTGCTACAAATCAAAATAGCATGGTTGTAACCACTAAAGTTTTCCTCGATGAAAGGCATCAAAAGACTGACAAAACCTATCCCCTGAAGATCAGGATAACTGTCAACAGGAAGCATAAAGAACAGTCATTGGGCATATTCCTGCTTAAGGAACAATGGGATAGCGATAACAGCAGAGTAAAGCCTTCACACCCTAATGCCAAGTTGATAAGCCTGGCAATTACTAAAAAGCTGAATGAAGTACAGCAGACAGCCCTGAAGTATGAAACCACGGATAAGGTATATACAGCAGGTGACATATCAGGTACCACCAAAGTAAATAATGTGAGTTTTCAGGCATTTGCACAGGGTGAAATAGATAGCATGATGGCAGCAGGGAGGGTAGGCAATGCTATTACCTACAGGACAGCCACCAACAGGATAATCGAATACACTGGCAATAAGAGCCTAAGGTTTGAGCAGATAGATTACAGGTTATTGGAAGCATTTACCAGTAAAATGCTTGCAGAAGGCATAACCAGGAATGCCATTGCATCCTATATGCGTGAAATAAGGGCCATCTATAATAAGGCCATAAAGGCAGATGTGGTTGAAGTAAAGTATTACCCCTTCAACAAGTACAAGATAAAGACTACTAAGACCATATCCCGCAGCCTGACCATTGAACAGATGAAAAGCATTGTAAGCCTTAATTTAACCCCCGGTACCCCAATATGGCACAGCAGGAACTATTTCCTGTTATCCTTCTGCCTTATAGGGATGAATTTCACGGATATGTTCCTGTTAACCCCTGCCAGTATCCAGAATGGAAGGCTAGTCTACAGCAGGAGTAAAACCAAGAAAGTGTATAGTGTATACCTGCATCAGGTAGCAAATCAACTCTTGGACCTGTATAAGGGCAGCGGTACACATTACCTGCTACCAGTACTAGTAAAGGGTGACAGTCCCCTGCAGGTGAAGAAAAAGGCCTTACAAGCCATAAAGAATACAAATGAGTACTTAGGCAGGATTGCAAAAGAATGTGGCATAGATACAGAGATAACAACCTATTATGCTCGTTATACCTGGGCTAACATTTGCAAGGGATTAGGATATAGTAAAGACCTGATAGCAGAAGCATTGGGACATAGTTATGGCAATGCTGTTACAGGGATTTATCTGGATAATTATGGAAATGATGTTATTGATGGGGCTAATGCAACGATAATATCTACTATCTTCAATTAGTTTTTTTATGGATTGGGCTTGTATTTTTATCTAAATACATCTATCGAACTATGACAGAATCTCTAAAGAGAAAAAATGCTGTTTTGAATGCAATAGTCAAACTTCGGCCTGACCCTAATAGGGTAGCTTACCTTGTACCACACTATTTGACGACTGACGAATTTAAAGCAACAAAGCCTAACTACTGTGAATTGGAGGAGTGGGAAAGCGCCTGTTATTACGTGGCAGGCACCATTGATAACAAAGCATTCGACTTCACTACCAATGATAAACTAGATGTAATTGGGAAGCCAATGTATTCTAAAACGTTGAAGGCAATTCTAGGAAGCCGGTACCCCCGTCTGATAAAATCAATGATTAAAGCTAAGATAATCATACGTACCAATGACTATTCCCATGGATCGGAAAATAGTCATGCTCGAATGTATGTTCTCGGGGAGAAACTACTGAATAACGAACCTGAATTCCGTCCAATAAAATACCCGGCAATAAAAAAACGTTTAATAAGATGGAAAACTGACCATTGGAATAAACAACGGGAAAGATTATTGAAGCTTGGTGATTTAGTATATTGGGCGATACACCCAGGTTTACAAATTGATAAGAAAGGTGCACTAAATAGCATAGACCAAATCGAAGCCTTATACCATAAAAAACTAGCTGAATTACCACCAGGTAGTAAACGTGACAAACTGCTAAAAAATTTGAAATACCGCCTGGCACATTGTAAAACGGTTATCAATAATTGGGAAAAGTTTAAAATAGAAAAACTAAAGGTCGACGATGCAGGAAGGTTTTATTCTATTCTATCAAACCTGCCATCTCCAGTAAGACATTTTGTCAAATTCCAGGGTGAGCGATTAGTGTCTATCGACATTAGAAACAGTCAGCCACTGCATGCAGCTATAATGCTGGACAAAGAGTTCTGGATAACACCTAAGGATCGAATCACAATCAAAACACTACTGGAGAAGACGGAAGACCTGCCAAGCAGGAAAGGCACGGCAATGTCAGCCACAGAGCTATCAAAGATGGCAAAAGCAGGCAGGCAGCTAATCATTAATTTGCAAAAAGCAAAAAAAACAACTGATAATCAATCAGTTAGCTTTTCGTTCAAAGAGGTAGTAGAGAGTGGATTTTTATATGAATACCTGTCAAACAGGTATACGGCAAACTTTAAAAGTGTAACTCGGGAAAAGTTCAGTAAGAGAGCAGGCAGTAAACGACAGTTGATGATAATATTCTATGGCCGCTCAAATGGTGTAAAAGTTGACAGGGAGGTTTTGGTTTATTTCAAAAGTCTTTTTCCGGACCTCGCAAAAGTTATGGAATTTCTCAAACAACAACACTATAAGGATTTTGCCTTTATCCTGCAAAGACTGGAAGCATTCCTATTACTTCATACACTCTGCCCTAGAATTGCCAAATATTATAGGAAGCTACCTTATTTCACTATACATGACAGTATCATAACTTTTAAATCTGCAAGGACTTTAGTTGAAAATCTACTGGTGAAGGTTTACCAGCCATACCTCCATTTTAAGATAAAGTACAAACTAGAAAAAATGGGTATGCTAGACTATTGGCTAACAGTTGGAGAGTACGTCGAGAGTAAAATATTCATTGGGTTCGGGGAAGTGCGGAAAAAAGTACCTAGCACCGGGAGGAGGCTAAAGAAGCGCCCGTCATTTGAAAATATAGACAATCTTATAACAGCTGCAGTAAATAACATGTGGGACTTCAATTACTTGCCATTTGAATACCAAATTGGGCCTCAACAATGGTCTTACCAACCTCTTAATACCCAACAGCGGGAAGGTCAACAAGCTGTTTAACGGTTACCTTCAAATGTTGTGCAAGTAAAAACAATGTGGATATTGTTGTATTGATCTTACCTAGTTCAATCCTCGATATTTGGCTATATTCAATATCACATAGGTTAGCTAGTTGCTCCTGAGTGAGACCTTTACTCTCCCTAAGCTCCCTGAGATGCTTACCAAACCTTAATAATAGTTCCTTATCCCTGACATTGCTAGCCACATAGCAAAGGGAACAAATGCAAAAGGCACATCTAAAGGCATGTATGCCTTATTTGCAAAAATTACATATTTTAGTCTAAACATTCACTAAATGAAACAAGCAATTCTATTCCTGTGCCTATGGGCTATAGCAATATCTGCTCAAGCACAAAAAATAAGTCGAGATAAACAGACTTGTATCAACAATATTAAAGCTGCAGGATATGAAGTTAAGAATCCTAAAACAGATATTTTTGGATATATCCGCTTTGATAAATTTGGTAAATCTGCAGTCTATTATGAGTGTACAGGAAATATTGTGAGACAGGTTACATTTTTGTGCGAAAATGGTCTAATGCCTACTAAAATGTGGAGGGAAGTATTGGCTAATATGTCTTGGGAAGATCAAAAAAAATCTCTAGATGATGCAAAAGCAACCGGAGAAGAAAATGACCACACGACACTCTATGCGTATGATACTGAATATTACACTGGAAAAGCAAAGTACACCTATAGAAACGACTATCAGACCAAGCAGTGGGGATTTACAATAATAATTATTAACTAGATAACCTATGCAAGTTAAATATTTTTTCCTGGTCATGGTTTTACTATCATGTGGAGATAAGAAAGATGGAGAAATTACAACCCGTACCAGGGATACTGTTGTTTGCTTGACAGAAACACCGCATAAAGAAACCAAAGAAAAAAATCCAATATTTCCAGCAAGATATCAGATTATACAGTCTTCTTTGGCTGCTAAAGCAACATTTAAGCTTGATAGCTATAATGGCAGTGTCTATCAATTAGTAGCCACACCAACAGGCGGTGAGGATTGGCAGTTGCTCCGTAAGAAAAGTCATTACAAAGATGATGTGCAATATGATAATATGAGCAACTATACTCTATTTACATCGAGTATAGCCATAAAATATACCTACCTAATGAATGTAAACACCGGTGCAGTATGGCAACTAGCTCAAAATTCAGAAAGTGGGGAAATATTATTTGATCCAATGTAAAATAAAAGAGGTACAGGACTCTAAATAAAACTGATAAGAAAATTGCTTTTACTTTATTTTATGAACTGAAGGAAATTTCCTGCCATGCTAGAAGATATCCACAAATTTCAATGCCCAGTACTCTAAAAGGTACCAGGTTTTTAATTTGCACTGGTGGCTATAATCCGATTAGAAGGTGTGTTGACGGTCTATATTGAAAATAAAGATTGGAATGAACCAGGTACTATTGAATGTGTTATCAGACCAGTGTTACACCACACAAGGCCAGCCTATGAGGCTGATATGTGGCAAGGTGGTCAAATGCTACTACAAACTATAACAATGTTCAGGGCTGTTGTGTACCTAAGGCTTGAAGGTGACCGGTATAGAGTATTTGATCCTAAGGGTTATCGAGATGCAAATGAATTTTGGAAAATGCTGGAGACTACTATTTCAGGTATTATTTTATCCAACACGTAGTATATTAGCAGCAAAACAAACTTATGAAACACCTCATTTTTATCCTCGTGTTATTATGCTCGGCTATTTGCAAAGCACAGTTACCATTAGAGCACTCATTTTCTGCCCGTAATAGTTACCCTCAGGTAATTGTTTTCTCAAGTAATGGTAAGAAAATTCTTAGTAATGATACTAGCTCTAACCAAGTAAAACTCTACAATATGGACTATTCCCTCTGGAAATCCATTTCTGTACCTGTTCCCGCAAACTATAAATTAAACAGCACTTTTCTCATTACTGACAACTTATTCAACAATGATAATTCAGTAGAATTAATAGCATCTTGCTACTACTATGACCAGGCAGCAAATACAGTAACATACAGCCTCCGTTTGATTAATGAAACCGGCAATATCATACAGGATTTTGGTAACAATAATTATGCATCAGTCCTAAAAGATGATAATGGCATTTACAAATTGATTGTGAGCAATTACCAAAGTCATCCAAATGGTGCTGCGCCTACTATCGATTCTAAATTTTACACATTGCCAGGGAGCACGCCTTGTGATGCATGTGGCAATGGTTTAGGGGTGAAGCCAACAAATAACTCCTCAAACCAAAGCTACATATCTGCTGCAACTCCAAACCCAAGCACTGGAAACACAATGATAATGTACAATTTGGGACCCGGACTAAGAGAGGCTGAAATCCAGTTATTTAACACGAATGGACAGATAATAAACAGATATTCAATAAGCCAGCCATCGGGTAACATTAATGTTCTGACCTCCGATTTAGCACCTGGTACTTATTTCTACAGTCTCCGTACTGAAAGTGAATTGACACCTGCACAGAAGATCACGGTCATCAGGTAAACAAGGCTTTTATCTACACCTGTGAGGTAGATTAATAGCAGATTTTGCAAGGACGGTAACCTCTCTCCTGAGCCTCTGAAACTGATACCTTAGACACTCCATGAGTACACCTTTGTAGTCCCCGGCAGGAGGTTGAGTTATGATATGCATATGCACGGGATGATTCACAGATATACACTGAGGCCTCCTTCTTAGCCTTCTTGGTGTGGTGTATGGTGGTTGGCCTCTGTGGAGCCTGTGCCAGTACAGAGAAGGATAAGCCTAGCAAAAGCAGGCCTGCTAATAATCGCTTCATACAAATTGATTTTACTCAAATGTATAAACCAGCATTCTAATAATCAACCGTGAAAACACGGTATTCATAAAACAATACCTTTGTCCCATGGCATATCGTGAATTTGATTGCGACCTGTATTTAACTCTTGTCAAGTTAGGTTTTAAGCATGTTATACAGCACTTTGACCTATTAACACCAGCAGAGGTAGGGTTTGAACCTGATGAGAATGTAGACCACTACCTCTTAGAGCCTATTTACGAGCATTTACCCTACCATGAGGCTGATGACAATGCCATCTACCATATAGACGATCCTGAGGTAATGGAAATGAGCGCAAGGGTTGAAAATGTGTATTTCTGGGTTAAACAACCCATATAGCTATACCAGTTCCGGCAATTCGCTGTATTTAAAAGCCTCTGTAGGCACTTCCAGCCCCCGGAAGTCCTTATGGATAGTATATGCCGCCATCTTGTCTGCAGGCAACTGATAAGTAGCTAATTCAGTAATACGCTGCTGAGTAAGGCCATCGGATATCCATTCCATTGCCAGTTCATCAGGTAGTATGGTTGGCATACGCTTCTTCTTATTGTGTACCTGCTCCATTAAATGGTTGGCCTTGGTGGTAACAATAGCAAACGTATCTATGGTCTCTCCAGTCTCCCTGTCTGTCCAGGGTTGCCAGATACCTGCCATGTAGAAATAGTCCTTACCGGGAATTGTTATGTAGTAAGGATAAGCAATGTCCTTCTTCTCTCCCTCTGGCTTAAAATGCCGCCATTCATAGAAACCTGATGATAGTACCAAGCAGCGCCTCTTCATTGCAGCATCCTTATAGGTTTTCTTATCAAATAGTTCTTCGCCAATAGCATTCAGCGTGGTAAACTTCTTCCTGGATTCCTTAACAGCTTCCATTGTTGGTACCCAACCTGGTATGAATTCCCAGTGAGCCATTACTATCTCTATGTCCTTCCCACCATTTACAGGTTTTACTATCGGCCAGTCCTTATATTCAAACCCACTCCTGAGAGCAATCTCCTTCTCCTGCATAGCCTTAAGTTCCTTCTCCAGCTCCAGCAGCTTGATAAGTTGGTACTTCGATACTCTGATCCCGTTATAATAGCACATAATTAAAATAAGCTTTGTTGTTCACTAGATTTTCCGTTGCTCCCCAGGGCCTTGTCAATTAGTTCCCCGATAGTCTCTGCAAGTTCCTGCTCTCCCTGGGGTACACTGGTCCAAACATAATACCCATCAGCCCCCTTGATCTTAGTGACATAAAAAGGCTTTGTTAGATTGACCTTAAAAAGGTCCAGCTTACCGGATTTATAGCCTTCAATTTTTACCTGTTCTCCTTGAATAGTAATGGTGAGGGTTCTATTTGTCGCATCCACAAAGTAAAAATAGGAAAATCCTAGTTTACCCTATAGCTAATAACTGCTAGTTTTACATGTTAGCATAAATTCCTATTTTGGCTTTTATGAGCCACATCGAAATTCATGTCACTATGGCAAGATATTCTTGTCACGAAGAATTGGTAAATGATTTGAGCCCTATTTTCAACGCTACCAAAAATGATGAAATCTTTTTTGTTATTGATTTAAATACTCGACCCAATTTTCTGTATGGAGATTTTTTGATACTAGTGGTTTCTGCAGTAAATTTTTTGACAGCCATGCAGATACCATATGGAGGTCGGTTTATTAATTTTCATAAGAATAGCTTTGAGGTGCAGTATGCAAGTCGCATTGACTTTTTTAAGCATATGCAAATAGAATTACCAGAGAGTTTTATTAGGAAACCGGGAGACGGACGTTTTACAGAAATCACTTCATATCATAATGATGCTTCAGCACTTGAATTACACAATAAAATCATCCGTATTTTGAAAGAAAATGGAAATATTTCAGTCGACTTATTAGCTGTTCTTGATTATTGTATATATGAAATCCTTGATAATGTCCTTTGCCATGCTAATTCACCAACAAACGGAAAGTGTGTAGTACAATTTTTTGCAGCATCAAAAGAAATTCGATTTCTGATTTGTGACACTGGCATTGGAGTTCATACATCATTAACACAGCACCCAAATAGCAAATATAAACATCTTACAAAAGACGAATCCATTTACCAGTGCACAAGAAAAGGTGTAACGAATAGCGAAGGAATGGGAAATGGCTTATACCACACTTCAGAATTTATTCGCCGAAACCTGGGAGATTTTATTCTTCATTCTGATGATTTCGTATTTAAAATTTCAAATGGCATAGAATCTCATTATCAAACCACTCAATGGAAAGGAACCTATTTATTTATAAAAGTTCTAACATCTAATATAGTTGATTACAAAGACTTTATGGGTGAAAATGTCGATTTGCAAGACAGTTTTGAATTTGTGTTTGGGGAATGAGGTGTGTAAAATTTCAAATTCAGTAGTATCTTTGTGCAGAATTAGCATTTATGATAATCAGTCTCATCAATATAAGCTCAAGTTTAGGCACCCGGCAACTGGGTGCTAAATTGCGTTCAGAGATTGAGCAAATGCTCCAAAAACCAGGTAGGATTTTAATTGATTTTTCTGGAATAGAGGTGATTTCCAATTCATTTGCAGATGAGTGCTTCGGTAAATTGTTGTTGTCTCACGATTTGAAACTTCTAACAAAAAACCTTGTATTTAAAAATGCCAATGAATTCATTCAAACTGTTATTAAAAATTCATTTTTCCAGCGGGTAAAGCAGATAAAGGGTGAGTGTTAATGCTCCTTCTGTACATTACTCTTCTTTATAACTTCATCCATTTTCTCCGATACCATATTGGAGTACTCTTCCTGGTATTTTAGATAATCATCTCGTTGAGGTGAATTTAATACAGTTCGCTCCAAAGCCATAATTTTTGAAACAAATGTTTGCAACATTCGTCCTGAAAGGGGGATGTCTAAATCTAACGGGTTAATGGACACCTGCTCGTCATTGCTATTCTCCATACAATCTTGTTTAATTTATATTTGCTAAATTATAAAAATACACGCAAATAGAAAGCTGAAAAACATCCACAAAATATAGTGGCTAAGTGTCAGTGATAACAAGGTAGTTTACTAACAACCCAAAATGAATATTCTAGTTCAACTAGGCAAATCACCAAAACAGCGATTTACTTATAGCTATTTTCCTATAAGTCTATAGAGAATGGATCATAATCTGCCATTACCTTGCCTTCCATCGTGTACCGAGTAATTTTTCTACGATGGTACAGGTTTGATATCCGAAAGTACTTGGAGAACACCATAAATTGCTTAAAAATACCATTTTCCCTCATCATAGCAGCTACAGACCTGGATAGCTTCCTGCATGGACTAAAAGAGACTAAGTTGTGAATTTTAAGTCTCCTGCGAGGAATATTCCCATAGTAGTAAATCTTGGCCAGTAACCCATCAGTATGCAGATTGTGATGGTGTACCCGGTAACCTACCTGCCTGGAGGCATTGAAGTCAATATTGAAGGTTTTTTTGTCGGCAGGTAGTTTACTTAGGCCAATCATTACCACCCCAAGATTACCTGGTAATTCCACACCCTTCCTGTTATTCAGTACTTCATCTGCCAACCCCTTAAGGTAGGTCTTAAGCCACCCAGCTATCTCCCTGTTAGCGAATTGTGCAAGGTCAGGGTGGTCCTGCTTCATTTGAGAAAAAAAGCCATGAGGGTCCTTGTCAGGATAGGCAAGGAAATTGATTGCCTTCTGTCTATTCCTCGGCTTGTGTAGATCAGGAGATTTAAAAGTTACTACAGCCATAGCACAAATTACAAATTATTTGCTACTATAACACAGGAATATTATTATTTTTAGGCAAACCATTTCCTATGCTAAGAGCATCACTATTTATTATTACAAGCGTATTACTATTTTCATGTGCGCCAACTACTAAAATTGTTCGGCAGGACTACCCGTCACCATTCCAGTTTGAACTAGTAGATACAGCTACTGGAACCAAAGACCAACTCTATATAAAAGCCTGGGAGTGGATGGCAAAATCATTTAAAAGCTCCAAAGATGTAATACAGATGCAGGATAAGGAAGCTGGCAAGTTAATAGGTCGTTTTGTAGTATCAGGAGCAAGTAGCATTGGGTGGGTATATTCAATAATAGCTATTGATACCAAGGATGGGAAATATAAAATAACAATAAGTGATTTTGAGCATGAGCCAGAAAAGACTGTTACTCAGTATGGAGTAGTGCCTGGCAAATCATATGGCGATCTGCAAAAAGATAAGTTTATATATCGAGGACCCAATGGAGCACAATTTGAAGATAAGACTTATTATGCAATCAAAAATGACGTTATGAGCAAAAGTAGGGGGCTATTATCCTCGTTACAAGCAGCAATGCATAAAAATGGAAGTGATTTTTAAAAACATATTATGTTCCAAATTTTTGTAAAAATTGCAACTTCAATCCACGTAAATGGAAAATTACAAGTTGCCAATTCATTAGTTGAACTACATTCATACGCTAGTTCATTTACCGATATACTTATCGATATAACCAAGTATCCAACGTCATTTATTAACCCAGCTGAAGCTAGGGAATGGATTAAGAGTAATGGTCAGGTAGGCTTTGAGTATTTCATTTTGGAATGCATTACGATTTGAAAATACCCATTGCAATGGTAAACTTTTTGGTAAAATTTTTTCCCTGAAAAAATTTAAATGGATTTGGGAGAGGCTAAACCTCCCTTCCATCTGCTCCACCCCTAAATACTACCCCCCTGGTCCCCCGGGGTAGAATATTTGTTGCCACACTTACTTGCCAGTAAGGGAATACCCTCGGGCATAGGGAAAGGCTTATGCAGAGGCTGTCAGTTATTCTGGGTGTGGCAACATTCTACTCCCATAAGTGTCCTGGCTTCAGTTCCCTGATTTAGCTGTATATGGAATAACTGAGCAGCATCCAGACACTGACAGAACCAGCTCCAGTTCCTTGATTAAGCACCTGTACTACCCTCAACACAGGTACAAAGGACTCATTCCGCTAATGGCAAGCAAGATATTGCGCCAGACCATTGCAACACCTATTTTATGGCTAATGTCTTCTTATTGGCAAAATAGGAGATGCAATGCCAGTAGATAAAACCCACTTGTCTTGATGTCTTCTTAATGGTAAATGGGGTTTACTACTGGTCCGTCTGTCACAAATCTTGCAGTTGCCAATAGCTTCATTCGGAACACTCCCATGCCCTCTATGCCGCTTCCTTCATTACTTCGTTCATTACACGCCACTCCCTTACATTCACAGCCTCCCACAGCTCCGGTATAGGATAATGCCACCTGCAGCACAATAGGCTATACACAGGCATTATACCTATCCCTACGCTGGCCAATGGTTCATTCCAGTACATTCTGTTACATTCACTCATCCATTCAGTCAGCAGCCTATAGGTCATTCCGTGTTCTTCGATGGAGCAAGCCTTAATCTGTCAAAAGTCTGCGTTACAGGCTATTTGCTGGTCACAGATCCCTCGCTTATTTCCCTGGCCTACTGCACACACCTGTAAAGGGAAATGCCTCGCAAATACCCTTCCACTGTGCAAATAACGCCCTTCTTAGGTCGGGCTTAATATTTGCCCCATCCTTTTGACGCTTGCAACTACATTCCCGTTGGTCATTCCGTTTTAAAGGCTTGCTATTGGACAAATAAAAAACCCGCCTGTAAAGACAGGCAGGCCCTATAAACCCTATCACTATGAGCTTGTAAGTTACGAAAAGAACTATTATATCTTCACCCCAGCTTACCCTCAGGTACCTCGCAGCCAATAACACCAAATTGCAGGGTCCGGTAACATCCATTGGCTACCTCAGAATTTGCTGTTACTGTCTTTGAGGGGATGTGGATAAATAGCATTGACGCACAACTCACGTATATCTAATTTAGTAGCCACCTGCAAAGAAAATCACATGAGGATTGAGCACAGAAGACACATGACCCGAAAGGTGAAGCTTATCCCCTTCAGTAAAAAGATACATCATATCCTTATAGGCATAGGATGCACCAATATTAAGTGCCTGGGTTACAAGCCATCTACCAGCAGCATAAATCCCAGCAGGAAGGGTTTTAATGGCTACATTCTTAAAAAGGACACAGTAAGGCAAGAAAACGAAAAGGGCATATTAGAGCCAGTATATGACCCTAATATCTGGAAGTACATTCAACAGGTAGATAATCCTCATCGTTCAAGCCTTATTTTAGCACCTGAGGATGTAAAAGTAACAGAGGCAAATATGGAATATCCAATCCATTCAGCAAGAATAAAGGAGATGTATGACCATAAGCCAAAGTTCTACCTATACTTAGGAACCGGCTACAACAAGGAGCATTATAGAAAGACAGGTAATAGTCTTTACAAAAGGTTACAGGCAGTCCAAACTAAGTTCCCTAGGTTTGTAAGCAGCAAATACATTAAATGAATACAATTTATTATTTAACCAGTAGTTGTTTGAAAATAGTTTGAAAATAATTCGATAACAAAGGGGAAATCCTTGCTGTTCCTTAGCTCAGTTGGTTAGAGCATCTGACTGTTAATCAGAGGGTCTCAGGTTCAAGTCCTGAAGGGAGCGCCAACACAGTAAGGGTTTCAAACGACACAGTTTGAAACCCTTTTTCTATTTGCACATAATTTGCACATTTTTCCCCTTAGTTCCATCATTTTTCAGACTAAACTAACATTGTACAGGTAATGACAATATGAGAAACAAATGCTTACTTTTATCATCAACGGCGACATTAACCCATTCATTTTGAAATTACTGTATAGAATCATAATTGTGTATTACATAGACCGCCGGTACTGAAATGACTAAAACCAATAACGGAAATAATATAAATAGGCTGCACGGACTAGCTCAATTTTCGCTATTCGTTACGTCTTATCTTCCGTTATTCATTTTGATTGGTATTCGTCAAATATCAGAGAACTCGAATTATTTGCACTGGGCGGGTTTGACGTTTGAGGGTGCTACCAATTTTGCTTCAAGGTTTGGGCTATCCTCAATATTGCTGATTACCTCAATCCTGGGCCTATTAGGGTTTATAAAAACACTGGGGAATATTGAAGAGGTTGCGGAAAATGGTTTTCCGGTAACGGTCAAAGAGGTTACCAATAAAAATAGTGAGGCCATTGGCTATATAGCAACTTATATCATTCCATTTCTTTTTCAGAGTTTCACTGGATGGTACGAGTGCTTTTCAGTGCTTTTTTTACTGGTAGTGATCTATAGAATATACATCAATTCATCCCTGCTATTGATCAATCCATTATTGAGCTTCAAATACGCTATCTATGAAGTTGAGTTTACAGATAAGGATAAGAGTAAAAAGGGCTTGATAATCACCAAAGACAAGTATCTACTTGATGAAGCTAAACTCAAGCTGTATGAAATTGGACATAAACTATATTTTGCTATAAATAACAGTTAAATGCTATGGAACTAACAGACTTTCTCAACAAAATTGAAGACATCAAAGTAAGTAACACTTACTTGTATTTCATTACACGTGTGCTTAAGCCGAACATTAAAAAGACGGCGAAGGTTTTGGACAAGTACGATTTCAAGGTTTATCAAATCGACGTAAACACAGAAATTCGCCAACACTTGTATGACCTAACCAAAAGCCAGCTTATATATTTGACAAAAAAGAAAACCGAAATGCACGAATACGACGTCATTACGGATGATACAGAGCAGCTTTTCACCTACCAAATGACCAATAAGGCAATGTCATTTGCCGATGTGGTAAACACTCAGCTAAAACAAACGCCTCCAAAAATCAAGAATCTCGAAGAGATTATTGCTGAAGAAGAGTTATGGGCTTATTGTGTAGGCTTCTACAATAAAGATGAAGATGACTGGATCTACACTTTTAGAAAAATCCTCTCCGGGAAAGTTGCCATTGATGAAAAAGATGGGAACAAACGGAACGGATTCCAAAAGGCGATACGAACGATATTTAATTCTGAAAGTAAAAAGCTCGAGTTAATAGAGGGTGAAACAGTTAACCTGGACAAACAGGTGGACTGCATATTCTATGATGAGACCTTCTACATAGCTAAAAAGACACAGTTTGAACAAATTGTTGGGTTAGAAGAAGAATATAAGGTTCAGGCTGCGGAAGTTTTGCAGGAGCTTTCAGACACCGATATGATCGAAGGCATTGAAATACTTGCGAAGCAAATCGAAAGCAATCCTGCAATTCACAAGAAATTAGTGCGCTTATCCAGGATTGGAAATTATCGTGACCTTAATGCAGCAGCGATAAAGAAAATGCAGAAAGTCTGCAAAGCCTACGGCGATAAATTAAAAGTGAAAGATGGCAAGCTTCATTTAGAAAATGAAAAGGATATTGACCTGGCTCTAAAGATGCTAGCTGATTATTATAAAAAGGGTGAAGTTTCCGGTAAATCTTATGGCACCTTTGCCGGTCGTAAGATTGATGTTGTTGAAACGGTATAAAGAGTTTAGGGAAGACCTGAATAATAGTTGGTTTCTATGGAGAACCTAAACTAATAAAAACTACTCAGACCGCGCTATTACTATACATTTGTGCCTAAATAGATTATTTTAGTATTCCTAAGGACTTAATATTATACCAATTATTAATTAGTGCCTTTATAAGGGGCTGATTTCAGGTATTATTGCCTACGTCCAGAGATTTACCTTAACGAGCAGAACACTATGTCCGAAAAACTAGATATGGCTTCACCCAACCTGGTGAGCAAGAATGTAGAGCAGATAGCCGCTTTATTCCCCAACTGCGTGACTGAAACCGCAGAAGGAAAAGCCATTGATTTCGATTTGTTAAAGCAGGAATTAAGCGCGGAGATCGTTGAGGGTTCCAAAGAACGCTACCGAATGGAATGGCCAGGAAAGCGGGAAGCTATTGTTACCGCCAACATTCCAACTACAAACACATTGCGGCCAGACAGAGAAAGTTCAGTCAATTTTGATAACTCTGAAAATATTTATATTGAAGGAGACAATTTAGAGGCTCTGAAACTACTTCAGGAGAGTTATCTAGGAAAAATAAAGCTTATATACATTGATCCCCCTTATAATACTGGCAAAGACTTTGTATACAGAGACAACTTTACACAGGAAAATGACGAGTTCAAATTTGAAAGTGGACTTAAAGACGAATACAATCAAAGATTGGTAGCTAATCCCGAGACTTCGGGTCGCTACCATTCAGATTGGTTAACTATGATGTATCCTCGTCTAAAACTTGCTAGAAATCTTTTGTGTGATGATGGCATTCTTGTGATATCAATTGACGAAATAGAAGTGCATAATCTTCGAAAGTTATGCGACGATATTTTTGGTAATAATAATTTTGCTGGCGAGATCATTTGGAAGAATAGTAGTAAAAATGATCAAGACTATATCTCAATACAGCACGAATATCTCCTTTGCTATGTGAAAGACAAGAATGTAAACAAAGGAAACTGGTTGGAAAAGAAGGAAGGCTTAACAGAAATTTACAAAGCTTTTGAATCTTTCAAGAAAAAGCATGGTGAAGACTGGGATGCAATTCACCAAGAGGCGTTAGAATGGTATAAACAGTTTCCTGAATCAAACCCGATATCTTCGAGCAAACACTATAGCTGGATGGATAAAGTTGGAGTTTATTTTCCTGATAACATTTCTGGTCCAAATTATGGTCAGTATGTGTATGATGTCGTGCATCCTGTTACAGGGGAAGTTTGTAAACCCCCCGCAAGTGGATGGCGATACCCGGAAGCTACGATGAGGCAAAGAATTAAAGATGATTTAGTCCATTTCGGAAAGGATCATGCCACTGTACCAAACAATAAAACTTATTTAAGGAACACAGAGTTTCAAAGTTTAACAAGCATTAGGTATAAAGATGGTCGTGTCGCATCAAAATATTTGACACGATTATTTGGCGAGAACTTATTTACTAATCCGAAGGATCATGACCTTTTATGTGACCTGTTTAAATCACTGGGAGTAGGCAATAATGATATTGTTTTGGATTTCTTCTCTGGTTCAGGAACAACGGCAGAAAGCGTACTAAAGCTTAATAGTATCAATGAATCTAATTGTCGATATATACTTGTCCAGATTCAGGAAGACTTACGAGAGACCTTGAAGACTGCAACAGGGGGAAGTAAAGCAACAATTCAGCGTGCCATAGACTTTCTAACAACAAAAGGGAGGCCAACGAACATTTGTGAATTAGCTAAGGAACGTATTCGCCTAGCTTCCAATAAAATGAAGATGGAGTTAGGCCCTAATATCGACTATGGCTTTCGAGTATACTATTTGGATGAAAGTAATATGCAGGATGTCTACTATCGTCCTCAAGAATATAATCAAGAGAATCTCGACTTATTCGCAGACAATGTGAAGGGCGACCGAACTTCGGATGACCTATTGACACAAGTAATACTTGATTGGGGTTTGCCTCTTTCTTTAAGAATAGAGCAACTTAATATTAGTAGCAAACAGGTGTTTAAAGTCGCAGAAAACTCATTAATGGCTTGCTTTGACAAAGGGATTGATGAGAAATTCGCAAAGGAAATTGCTGCACATAAACCACTTAGAGTGGTATTCCGTGATGCTTCATTTAAGAATGATACCGCTAAAGAAAATGTAAAGCAGTTGCTGAAGCAATTAAGTCCTGACACTGAAATGCGTGTGATCTAAACTATGAAACTACAATTCAAAGAACAGGGTTTCCAGGTTAGCGCAGTGAAAGCGGTTGTTGACTGCTTTGCAGGACAGCCATTAGAGACTGCCCGTTTCACGCTTGAACGCACTAAGAACATTTTGCGGAAAGCGAAAGAGGCTTCTCTAGGTGTTCAAACGCTGGAATTGGAAAAAGATATTGAAGAAAGTATAGGCTACCGTAATCGACCTATCCACATTACTGACGGCCAGATACTAAATAATATACAACAAGTTCAGTATCGCAACGATATCCCGCAAAGCCAAACGATCGAACGCCCTGCCAAAGTGAAGCTAGGTTGCAATCTGACAATAGAAATGGAAACAGGTACAGGTAAGACCTATACCTATATCCGCACTATGTACGAACTGCACAAGAACTATGGCTGGAGCAAGTTCATCATCATTGTACCAAGTATTGCAATCAGAGAAGGTGTTTACAAATCTTTTGAAGTAACCCAAGATCACTTCCAGGAACTCTATGGGCATAAAATAAAGCCGTTCATCTACAACTCAGCACAGCCACAAGATATCGAGACGTTTGCCTCAGACGCTAGAATAAGCGTAATGATCATCAATACCCAGGCATTCAATGCCAAAGGGAAGGATGCACGGCGCATCTACATGGAACTGGATCAGTTCGCATCCCGACGACCTATCGAGATCATTGCCCAGACCAATCCCATTTTGATAATTGACGAGCCACAATCTGTAGAAGGTGATAAGACGTTGGAGGGAATGCAGGATTTCCAGCCATTATTTACGCTGCGATACTCTGCGACCCATAAGAATGAATACAACAAAGTATTCAGGCTAGATGCCCTGGACGCGTACAATAAAAAATTAGTGAAAAAAATTCAGGTTAAGGGAATTAACCTGAAAGGCTCAACCGGCACGACTGGCTACTTGTACCTGGAGCAGATTGCCCTCAGCACCAATAAGCCACCAATGGCATTGGTTGAATATGAGAAGCGAAGCGGGACTTCGGTAAAGCGTGTTCGACAGAAGCTGGAAAAGGGGGCTAACTTATTTCAGCTCTCTGGTGAAATGCCTCAATACAAGAATTTCGTTATCCAAGAAGTAGACGGCTATTTCAATAAGATAGTCGTCAATGGTATAGAGCTCTTTGCAGGGGAGGCAATTGGTGACCTGGACGAGCAAGCATTCAGGCGAATTCAAATTCGCGAGACCATTATTTCGCACCTCACCAAAGAAAAGCAGCTATTTGATAAGGGTATTAAGGTCTTATCGCTATTCTTCATCGATTCCGTAGAGAAGTACCGTATTTATGACACTGCGGGTGCTGGACAGCTAGGCGAGTATGCCCGGATATTTGAAGAAGAATATAACCTTGTACGGAATGATTTTATCGACTTATTCCATCAGGAGTATAATGACTACCTGAAAGAAACAGACCCCGGCAATGTCCATAAAGGCTACATGCCAGGCTCGTATGCTGCTTACCTTGAAAGGGACGATGCCCATACAGTACACAACGGATATTTCTCCATTGATAAACAAAAGCGCCTTATAGACCCGGCAACGAAAAAAGTTAAGAAAGGTGAGGAAGCTGAATCTGATGATATCAGCGCCTACGACCTCATTATGAAAGACAAGGAGCGCCTGTTAAGCTTTGACGAGCCTACCCGCTTCATCTTCTCGCACTCAGCCCTGAAAGAAGGCTGGGATAACCCAAATGTATTCCAGATCTGCGCCCTGAAGCACTCTGACAACAACAATCGCCGCAGGCAGGAGGTTGGCCGTGGGATGCGCCTCTGCGTGGATAGCTTCGGTGTACGACTGGACTATGAAACGGTCGGTGAACAGGTGCACGAGATAAACCGCCTTACCGTTGTTGCTTCTGAAAGCTATGAAGAGTTTGCAAAGGGCTTGCAGGATGAAATTGCTAAGACGCTCAAAGCGCGGCCTCAGAAGGCCAGTGCAGAATTCCTCACAGGTAAACAGTTGAAGAACGAGATGGGTACGGAATTGCGTATCGATGAAGACACTGCGAGAAAAGTGAATAAACTCTGGTACAAGAACGACATCCTTGATGATGACGATAAGATCACAGAGGATGGTCGAACACTTATTGACGAAGGAAAATTGCCTTTACCGGAAAATTTAGAACCTTTCCGCGCTGAGATAACAAAACTTGTCAGATCCATTTACTCGGGCGAAGTGCCCTTGGCTGAAAATGAAAGAAATGACCTGCCGATCAGCATCAACTCGAATTTCCACAAGAAGGAGTTCCAGGAGATATGGAACAAGATCAACCTTAAGACGATCTATGAGGTTAAATTCGATTCAGCCAAGCTAATTGAGGATGCTAAAATCAGGATCAACGCCGACCTTCATATTTCAGAGCGCAGCTATGAAGTGAAGAGTGGTGAACTGAACAACGTCACTAAAGAGCAGCTTGATAATAGAGACGGATTTAAGGAAACCAGCAGGACTGCTAAAAAGCTAAATGCTGATATTTATACTAACACGACCTACGATATTGTTGGCGAGATAGTCAATAACACCAATCTCACCCGTCGGACGGTCGTAGAAATACTGAAAGGCATCAAGGCCAGCCAGTTCATCCTAGTACGCAAGAACCCGGAAGAATTTATTGCTAAATGCAGCAAACTTATCAATGAGGTCAAGGCGAGCCTTATCATCAACAATATTGTTTATCACAAGACAGATGAGCGTCACGATGCCCGTACTGTCTTTACGAACGACAAGTCCACGCTCAGACAGTCCGAAATGCTTAAAAAGCACATATACGACTACCTGACGACCGATTCAAAGATCGAAGCAAAGTTTGCTGATGCGTTGGAGAATAGCACACAAGTAGTCGTTTACGCAAAACTGCCGAAGAGTTTCTACATTACGACCCCTGTAGCTAACTATAGTCCCGACTGGGCCATTGTCTTTGACAAGGAGAGTGTACGACACATCTATTTTGTCGCAGAAACGAAAGGAAGCGATTCCGACCTGGAGCTGCGTGAGATCGAGAAATTGAAGATCCATTGTGCGACTGAACACTTTAACGCTATCAGCAATAACGAAGTGAAGTTCTCTAAGATCAATAGCTACGAACAATTACTGGAAATTGTACAACTGAAATAAACATTAGGCTTTCATGCAGAAATATTCCGTAAACCAACACTTGATCGAAACCATCCTCGCCTGGGTTAACTCCGGCGAGATCGCCATCCCTGAAATTCAAAGACCCTTTGTATGGGATGGCGCTAAGGTCAGGGATCTGCTTGATAGCCTCTATCAAGGTTACCCCATTGGCTACATTATCGCATGGCGCAACCCGAACATTCGTCTTAAGGATGGGAGTATCAGTGAGGGGAAGAAGATTCTCATTGATGGGCAGCAGCGCGTGACTGCATTAACGGCGGCTATTTTAGGGCAGTATGTCGTTAATAAGACATACCAAAGGGTAAAGATAAAGATCGCGTTTCACCCGGTAGAAGAACGATTTGAAGTACAGAACCCCGCCATTCTAAAAGATAAGACCTGGATCCCTGATGTAGCGGAAGCAATCAATGGTGACCTTTTTGAAGTTGCCGATAAGTATTTTGAATTAAACCCTGACGTTGATAAGAAACAGGTCAGAAATGCATTTTCTACCCTTATCAATATTCCTAAAAAGCAAATCGGCCTTATTGAACTGGCTCCCGACCTGGATATAGAGACCGTTACCGAGATATTCATTCGAATAAACTCGAAGGGCGTGGTGTTAAGCCAGGCAGACTTTGCCATGAGCAAGATCGCTTCCAACACTGAATATGGCGGCAATGAACTCCGTAAGGCTATCGATTATTTCTGTCACTTGGCGATAGCGCCTGACTTTTACAAACACATTGTCGAGAATGACAAGGAGTTTGCAAAGACCGATGCGTTCCAAAAGATGCAATGGCTCAAAGATGAGAATGAAGACCTCTATGAGCCGGACTATACTGACCTGATAAGGGTTGCCTTTACCTCTCAATTCAACCGGGGAAGACTGTCCGACCTTGTTAGCCTGTTATCGGGAAGGAACTTTGAGACGCGCACATTTGACGAAACCATTGCTGAACAATCTTTTGCAACACTACGTTCCGGCGTGCAGAAGTTCACCAATGAGACGAATTATAAGCGCTTCCTGATGATCGTAAAGTCAGCAGGTTTTATCTCTCCAAAACTGTTACGTTCACAGAACGTGATGAATTTTGCCTATGTGCTGTATTTGAAACTGAAGGAACTAGGGGTAAATTCTGTTGCCATTGAAAGTCATGTTCGCCGTTGGTTGGTCTATTCCATACTAACAGGTAGATATTCAGGCTCTCCAGAAAGTGTTTTTGACTTTGATATAAAACAGATCAGCCAAAAGCCATTTTCAGAATATCTTAAGGAAAAGGAGGACGGTGAACTGTCCGATGCCTTCTGGTACGCCTCTTTACCTCAAAGCCTAGATACTTCTGTGGCAAGTAGCCCCTATTTCCATGTATTCCTGGCTTCACAGGTCAAAGCTAATGACAGAGGGTTCCTTTCGCGTGATGTAATGGTCGGTGACCTGATATCCCTGCGCGGTGATATTCACCACCTGTTCCCGAAAGACTATTTGAAGAAAAGTGGCCTGGACAGAGGGAAGTATAACCAGATAGCGAACTACGCTTATATGCAGTCCGAGATAAATATAAAGATAGGCAACAAGGCCCCTAAAGATTACTTTGAACTAATTGCAGGTCATATGGAGACTGGCGATATGAAAGTCAGTGGTATCTCTACCCAGGACGAGCTGCTTGCCAACCTGAAAATGAATTGCGTTCCAACAGAGATCATGCAAATGAGTTTTAATGACTTTCCTGATTTTCTCGATTTGAGACGGAAGCTGATGGCTACCAAAATCAAGGAATACTATTACTCGCTATAATATATTGGGCTTAAATGACACTGATAGATAATGTAAATAACCGCCTAGGAGATGAATTAAAGACCGAAATCAAGAAAGGGAGCAAGCTTTCGATTGCTGCTTCCTCATTTTCTATTTATGCATTTGAGGCGCTCAAAAAGGAACTAAAGGGAATTGAAGAACTCAAATTCATCTTTACGTCTCCCACATTCATTGAAGAAAAGCTTCAACGGGAATCCCGTGAATTCTATATTCCGCACATTTACAATGAGTCGCATCTTTGCGGCGGCGAATTCGAATTGCGTTTGAAGAACGAACTTACCCAACGAGCTATCGCTAAAGAATGCTCTGACTGGGTAAAGGAGAAAGTGACTTTCAAAACCAACAAACATGCTAACATTCCACTTAACGGGCTGATCCATGTTGATAATCCTGAACAGGGTGCTGCTTATACAAACGTCAGCAGCTTTACTACTTCGGATCTGGGATTAACACCCAAGGTTGGTTTCCCTACACTCATACAAAAGATAGATTTCCCCCAAAGCAACGCTTACCTGGACTGGTTTAATCAGGTTTGGGAAAACGAAGAGAACCTGAAGAACGTCACGCAGTCTGTTCAGGAATACTTTGAGAATGCGTTCAAAGAGAACAGTCCTGAGTTTATCTATTTCATCACACTCTACAATATATTCAATGATTTCCTGAATGATATCGAGATGGACAACCTGCCCAATGATGAAATCGGGTTCAGGCATACTGAAATATGGAGCCATCTCTATAACTTTCAAAAAGATGCTGTTATAGGGGCGATAAACAAGCTTGAGAAATATAACGGTTGCATTATTGCGGATAGCGTGGGCTTGGGTAAAACATTTTCCGCGCTCGGCGTGATAAAATACTACGAGAAGCGCAATAAAGATGTTCTCGTATTGTGTCCCAAGAAGTTGGAAGCTAACTGGAACACATTCCGGCACAATGATAAGAACAATATACTTGCTAAAGATAGGTTCCGGTATGACGTACTTTTTCATACCGATCTGTCGCGTGACCGTGGCATTAGCAATGGGCGGGAATTAGTAAATGTGAACTGGGGCAATTACGGCCTCGTGGTTATAGATGAATCCCATAATTTCAGGAATAATAATACAGCTGTAGGAAAGGAAAATCGCTACCAGAAACTTCTACGCAAAGTAATGCAGGAGGGTATTGAAACTAAGGTCTTGATGCTTTCCGCTACCCCCGTCAATAACCGCTTTAACGACCTTAAAAACCAATTGGCCCTGGCGTATGAAGGTTCAGCGATCAACATCGATGAAAAACTCCATACGGAACAGGGCATTGAACAAATATTCAGAAAGGCGCAGCAGGCCTTTAATGCCTGGTCAAAGTTCGATGCTAGTCTGAGAACAACAGATAAGTTGTTAGATATGCTGGACTTCGATTTCTTCGAGATACTAGACAGCCTAACGATTGCCCGTTCCAGGAAACACATTACGACCTATTACGACACGGCCGATATCGGTAAGTTCCCGGTACGCAATAAGCCGGTTTCTATACAGAGTCCTTTAGCCAATAAAGGCATTAACTACCAGGAAATAGCAGACCGACTATCACTATTAAATCTTTCTGTTTATTCACCATTGAATTACATTTTACCAAGTAAGGTTCAACTTTACGCAGAAAAATACGACAAGAAAGTAAAGGCAGGAACGGGAACTTTTACGCAAATAGACCGAGAACGCAGCTTGCAATTGCTGATGCGAATCAATCTCCTGAAACGTATCGAAAGTTCCGTCGATTCCTTTGGATTGACCATAGAGAACATCAGGTTACAGATCGAGGACACACTTTCCGCCATTGCAAAGAATACCGATGATACAATTGGTGGAGTGCAGATCGATCCTTTGTCTGAAGAGATAGACTGGGAGTCTGATTGGGGGGAAGAAGAGAGTATTATTGGTAAAAAGGTAAGAGTACGAATTGCAGATATTGATGCTACTCGCTGGACGGAAGACCTGGAAGCTGATCTGCACATCCTTCAGGAACTGCTTTCTGCTATTTCCCATGTTGTCGGCGACAATGACCTCAAATTGAAGAGCCTTAAAGAAATTATTGCCGATAAGATCAAGAACCCGATCAATCCGGGGAATAAGAAAATCATTGTCTTTACAGCTTTCGCCGACACTGCAAATTATCTATATAAGAACTTGAAGGGCTACCTGAAAGATGGCTATGATTTAAACTCTGCTTTAATAACCGGGTCGACCAGGCAATGCACCAGCAAAAATATTCCCAATGACCTGAACATTCTTCTGACATGCTTTTCGCCTATTTCAAAAAGCAAGGCGCAGATCGTACCGGAGATTGAGGACAGTATTGACGTTATTATTGCAACCGATTGTATTTCCGAAGGGCAGAACTTGCAGGATTGCGATTTTCTCATCAACTACGACATTCACTGGAATCCGGTCAGGATCATTCAGCGTTTTGGAAGGATAGACAGGATCGGTTCTATCAATTCCAATATCACGATGGTCAATTTCTGGCCTGATGTAACCCTTGATGCATATATAAACCTGAAGCAACGCGTTGAAAGCAAGATGCTGATAAGCAATATGGCCAGCACGGGTGACGACAATATCCTGAACACGGAAGATAAAGACCTTGAGTACAGAAAGATCCAGTTGCGTAAGCTAAAGGAAGAAGTCGTGGATCTGGAAGACCTGCGGGAAGGGGTATCTATCACAGACTTAGGCTTAAATGAGTTCAGGGTCGATCTGTCCAATTATATTAAGACTTACGGTCCTTTAAAGAATATCCCGGAAGGCTTGCACGCGATCACGCAAGCGACAGAGAGCATTCACAAAGGGGTCATATTTGTTCTAAAGAACGTCAATAGCCAGGTAAACATCGACAAGATGAACAGGCTTCACCCATTCTACCTTGTATATGCCCAGGAAAGCGGTGAGATTTTATATAGCCATATCGAATCCAAAAAGGTATTGGATATCATCCGTCTTCTCTCAAAAGGCATAAAAGAACCTTTAGCTGACCTTTGCACACAGTTCAGCAAGGAAACTAACGAATACAGGGAAATGGATAAATATTCCCTTCTGCTCCAAAAGAGTATCAGTTCGATCTTAAAGACCGAAGAAGAGAAGGACGTCCTTAGTCTATTCAAAGCAGGTGGCACCACAGCATTGAAAGACAAAATAAAGGGCATAGAAGATTTTAAACTAATCTCTTTTATCGTTATCAAGTAACATGGTATCGCTTACCCTCCCCATATCAACTAATATTAATCGTGCTATTCCAAAGAATAGCTTCGACAAGTACACCAATACGAAACAACGTAAGCAGTTCTCGGAATACGTTGATAAAATAAGGTGGACGAATAAGCTATCCATAGAAACAATAAATCTGAATGGTAAAGAGATAAGTGAAATACAGGTATTCGAGATACGACTGAAGAAGAAAGAAAAGATAACTGATGTTTTAGCTGTTATTGACCGGGCTATCCCCTATCCCATCATTTTCAAACTTATATATCAGGATGAAGCTATGTTCTCCGTTTCTCAGAAACATCCCCATCCTTTAAATGAGAATAATACTGTGATCGACTGGACTTTCAGCAGTGAATGGTTCCAGGAAGACAGTAGTCCCTTTGCTTTGAACTTAAAACAAAGCCTGGACCATATTTTTACCGACTTCTGCAAGCAGCTTGCAGGAAAACAATTTGAAAAACTGACACTCGTTGAATTAGTTCAACACGAACAGAAATTGAAAGAACTCAATAGAACAATAGCCAATTTAGAAGCCGCTATAAAAGCCAATAAGCAATTCAATAAAAAAGTTGAATTAAATCTTGAACTGAAAAAAGCACAGATGGAGCTTCAAGAATTGCTCAACATTTAAAACCGTCACTTCGCCAGCTTCACTCTTTGTAGCCACTCCATTTTTTGTTCGAGGCTTCCTCCAGCTCCATATTTAGGACGGTTGAACTTATGCCCCATAAGTTCAGCCTGAATTCTATCGGGCGTATTAACAGCCAAAATCCTATCCTGGAAACTGTGTCGAAGCGAATAGACCGTGTGTTTTTCACTCGGCATCAATTCATTTTCGCGGAGAAATTTGTTAACAGTTGTCGTGAGAACATCAGAATTATCCTTATAGCGAGAAAAGCCTTGTGGTAAATGTTGAAAGGCCTTCAAAGCGAAACCGACAAGGGGGATTTCTCTTTCGCTGTGGTCTGTCTTCAACTTCCGCTTCTTTCGCTGCACGATTTTGATATGGGGAACATCTCCCTCCAGGATAATATCTTCGGGTAACAGTCCGACAAGCTCCGCTGGCCTTGCTCCTGTTTCAGCCATCGCATGGAGTAACCATTTTGCTTCAGGGTGAGTATTCTCTAAACGTGGGCTGTTTAAAATGTTTAGGATTTGTTCCGAGGTAAAAGGTAAACGGGTTTGCTTAAACTTCGTTTTCAGGAAGATTTTCTTGAAGAGGTGGTCAACCTTCAGATCCATTTCCAAATGGCTACAGACATTGTCCAAAATATCTTTCAAGTGGATAAAATTCTTGTTAGCACTATCTGGATGCTTGTTGTCGTTTTCAATGCGGACAAGCCACCAGTCCCTGAATGCGATAATGTCGGATCGGTTAATGTCTTTGATTGCCTTGTCACCTACAACCGCAAGGAAGTTCGACACTGCCTTTTTTCTGGGATTGCGCCATTTACGGATTTGATGCTCCGATTTGTCGAGAACGCGATCCTTAGACAACCCCCAAAAGATTTCCAGCATTTCAGATAGCTTCAATTGCGGTTCTGGAGCACCGCCCAGGACCGCCTCGACTTGTTTAGGGGTTGCGTCCTTAAGGGTAATGATTCGTTCCAGCAGCTCTTGCAAAGGCAAGGCCGCGACCTGTGCTACCGGTTGGTAGTTGAAGCCCATCTGCCGGGCTAAGCTGACGGTCTGTTGGAAGCGTTTATTTTCATGTCTGACGCCAGCTTTGATAAGGTCCTGCCAATAGGCCTCTACTTGCTCATTCAGGAGAACAGCCTTTTTCCAGGCTTCCTTCCTCTCGGTCGTCCTAAGCGATACCCGCACCAACGCCCGGGAATCATATTGGGCAACGTATTCCGGAACCCTGCGGTTGAAGTAATAATGACCCCGCAATTGAATGAGATATGTCAAAGCGTCACTCCAAATGTGTATGAATTTGTGTAACGATTTAAACACGTATAGATTTGCGACTGGTGGAAAATCGCAAAAATATGACTGTTTTTAAGGGGATAAATACCTGTTAAAGGCTTGATTTTTGGTGGCTGAGGAGGCCGCGACCATTTCATTTTTCATTCCAGACTTTTCTATGTTTTCAAAGAATTGTTTGTTGCAAGAATTTCAATGTGTATAACAACATTGTGTAATGATATATTTCTATCCTAGTAAATTATCAGATGCTTGTAAAGCAAATTGGATAAGTTCTCTGTCACTTTGCATTTGCGACTTTTCATGATGCAGCCGCTTAAAAATCGGAAGGTAAATTGTCCCTCCATCTCGAATGATTGTCGCCATGATTAAATAGCAGTCATTCAACAAAGTCTCTTGTTTCGACATCGATGACATTTTTCCTCCAATCGAAAAGAACGATTCATAGCGTAGTTGATTCGTTTGTGTGAAAAAATCACGTTCGCTAACGTGCGTTAATTAACGTTTAACTCCCCAATAAATGGTATCGTTTATTAACAAAACGTGCATTTAAATCAATCTGTTACATCAAATAGTATTCATCGGTATTAACCGGCATTAATTTTTCATATTTGTTTTGACATCTCTGATTTGATTCGTCTATCAACCTTTCCTGCAGACTTACGGACGACAGGTGAATGATGACTGAAGAACAAAACGAATTTGATTTTAAAGCTAGTTTTCTAACTGAGCCTTTGTGGGACAGAGAAAAGCTCGCTGAGTTTTTAAATACCACTCCCGCTACACTAGCTGTATGGGATTCAACGAAGCGATACGATCTGAAACCTATTAAGGTAGGGACCAGCGTTCGGTATTGCCCCGCATATATCAGGCACTTCTACGCAGAAAAATACCTGAAGCCGTAACATCAACATACATATTCCCTTAAAGAGAAAGCACAATGAACATTGACTATGCTAACAGTATACCCTTGCGCGTAATTTTGGCGAAAATGGGCAGCCAGCCTCGAAGCTCAATAGGCAGAGAGCTAAACTACCGCTCGCCTCTGGATCCTCAGAAAAACAGCATCCTGATTGTCGATACCGAAACGAATGTCTGGCGGGACATCGGATTGCAGGTAGGAGGCAACGTTGTACAGCTTGTATGCGCCTATTTAAAAGCGACCGGGGAACATTCAACAATGGTCGATGCTCTCCGCTGGATTAAAAACATGGTTGGTTACGCAGTTCTGATTCCTCCATCGAACGCAGAAGATCATTCATTGCAAGATTCGTTGTTGTCACTTGTCGATGTTGAACACATATCTTCTCTACCCCTTATTGAATACCTTGAAGACATGCGAAAAATACCTTTTGACTATGCAAGGTTTGTACTTAAAGAGGTTACAGTTCTTAATTCTAAGTCTGGCAACTATTTTAAAGCTCTTGGACTTCAGAATGAAGAAAAAGGCTTTGCAATCCGTAACCCATTCGTAAAGGCGCAGGTAAAGCCGGCGGCGGTCAGCTTTATGAGAGGTCAGGTGGTAAAGCCATCAGGGATTCATATTTTCAAAGATGTCCTGGATTATTTGTCCTTGATTTCCTATCGAAGTGGAGATCCATTGACGAACGATGCTTTGATTCTTAACTCATTAAAATGTATGCCCGAATCCGCAGCATATATCCGACACTACGGATACAGTAATGCTTTTACCTGGCTTGATAATGACATTATTGGTGACGCAGCGACACGACAATATGCCCGTTTTCTGAAAACGGAGCCGAATTTACGCCATGTACGGATGAACAAAATCTACGATGGGTTTAAAGACATGAATGAATGGTGGGCAAGCGAAGGCGCGTCCAAATCCAAGAATTAAGGATGGCCATGGCCGAATTGTATGAAATTGCGGAAGTCGAGCTGATATATAGAAAGCAATCTACAGCATACGACAATTATATCATCACCGAAGACACAGCGGCAAATGAGATTCTCCGAAAAGCCTGGGACGAGACGAAGATCGATATGGTGGAAGAGTTTAAAATTCTTCTGTTGCGCCAGAACAATTCCGTTATTGGCGTGTCCCACATTGCCAGAGGAGGAATTTCATCCTGTATTGCAGACCCACGGGTGATTTTCATGACCGCTCTTAAAGCAAATGCCTGCCAAATTATCCTGGCCCATAACCACCCCTCCGGAAATCTGAAACCGAGCCAGGCAGACCTTGACCTAACCGATAAGCTGGTTGAGGGCGGACGGCTACTAGATATCAAAGTGCTTGACCACCTGATAATGACTTCGAACGGCTACACGTCGATGTTTCACGGCGGATATATGCTGCGCTGAACTAATAACTAATGCGAAACGTTCATTTCCCTTGTTTTGGGGTGATAGTTACGTTCAGTGACTTAAGCCAGTCGGCTCCGTCACCAACAACAAATTTCCTCTCGCTACGCGATTCACTCGCCCATCCAAATTTCTTGCTGGCTTGTCGCCTGTAACTGGCTTCTTGCGTCACTGTAACTATCAACCCCAACAAAGGAAATAAGATGACCGTCTCTCAAAAATCAGTTTCAGGCCCGGTGAATGATGTTAAGGAAAAACAGGACCTCTACCAGCAGGTTACCGATACAATCATCTCGCAAATGGCTAAAGGCGTAGCTCTCTGGCATAAACCCTGGGCGGGTGATGACTTCAACGTATTTCAAATTCCGAAGAACTGCAAATCAGGCAAAGGGTACAATGGTATCAATATCCTTTTACTATGGTCCGCAACGATTCAAAAAGACCATAAAAGCAATGAATGGGCATCATTTAAACAGTGGTCGGAACAAGGTGAATCCATCAAAAAGGGAGAAAAAGGAACCCTTGTTGTTTACTATGATACATTTGAAAAGGAAGAAGATGGCGAACTGAAGAAAGTCCCTTTCCTAAAAGCAAGTGTTGTTTTCAATAAATCCCAACTTAAGAGCTTCAGTCCTGAAACAATCGAAATTAAGACTCAGGCAAATAAAGTCCAACAGGTTGAGGCGGCATCACAGTTCGTTTCCAAAACTGCCGCCAGGATCATCCATGAAGGTCATTCCGCCAAGTACAACCGCAGGGAAGATGCAATCTACATGCCGCCTCAGGAAGCATTCTTTGATGCAGAAGGATTGACCGCCACCGAGGCATATCATGCAACCTTGTTCCATGAATTGGGACACTGGACAGGGCACGAACACCGCCTTAACCGGGAATTCGGAAAGCGCTTTGGTGACAATAGCTATGCCTTTGAGGAATTAGTAGCGGAACTTACCGCCGCCTTTTTATGCGCGGAGCTATCAATTACCAATCAGCCGCGTGAGACACATGCAAGTTATCTTGCCAACTGGCTAGATGTCATGCAGTCCGACAAGCGGGCAATTTTCACGGCCGCAACGTCAGCCTCCAAAGCTGTTGAATACCTGAAGAAATTGCAAACCATCACTATCTAGGCGCCGGGCGACCCTGATATCACTTCAGGGTCGCCTTTTCATTCACGCTCATAATCTTCATCTTTTTCAAATTCCATGTCTTTTTCATAGCCTTTTGCGCCTGCGTCTGGTGGGTCGAGCTTTTGCAGCATCCTATCGAGATGGTTTATAGAAGGACTATCCGCCTGTTCCTTGGCGGCCTCCTCTTTAGCCACAGCAATTTTTTCATGCTCCTGTCTGGCGGCTTCCAGGTTTACCGCCTCCATTTTTGCCGGCGGCAACTTTTCTGCGCTTCTGTCCCGCTGGACCCGCTCGAGCTCTGCATTAAAGTATGCGATGCCGTCCTTGGCTTTAAAACAGGTACTTTTATAATGACCATGATTGTCGCAAATAAATGTGTTACTGCTTTTATTATAGAACAGCGTTTCACCTTTACCGCCGACTATCATTTGGGTATTGGGGTCGGTCAGTTGGGAAATGATATGGTCCATCATTTGCCCTCTCGTAACTATGCCGTCTTTCTTGAATTCATTGATATGCCTGTTATATCCGTGGTCGCGAATGACCTTTAAGGCAATCTCCCGGGCAATCCTTCTATCTGCGCGCATCCTGATTAGATTTAGTTAATACCCCAAAAAAGTCATTTCTAAGCTTCTGGAATTCAACCTTGGTCAGACGCAAGATGCCTGGGTCGATGTCATCAAATTGTTGGGATAGTGCCTGCAGGCATCCTGCCAGTGCGCTCATTTCTGGTGCCTCGATAAGTACGACTGTATCTGCACCGATTGTTTCAATCAGTTTCATTGTTGTTCTCCGTTTTAAAATTTTACAATATCTGTGGGTCGCATAGACGTATCAGGCAACCGCTACTTTGCCAGGTTCCTGATTTTTATATCATTTACTACGGTATTCGCTTCTGAAAGAGCATTATATCGGCCGTCCATACACTGAATTACTTTTACTGTATTACAAATGATCCCCAAATGCAAGGATTCCAAAAATTGCCCTTCCAAAGTCACTTCTTCGGTGGTGAACGTGACCACTATTTTTGTTCGCTCGGGGTTGCTTTCGCATTTTACGACGTATGGATAGTTGAGCGACATGACACTGCCGTCTTTACATATAAATGTGATATACCTGGTAACAAGCCTGTCATCATGCAGGCTTGTGCCTTTCTCTTTCTCGACAATGTCATTGCCGAGCATACGTTCCAGTTTATCATTATATGCTTGGCTCATAATCGCGCTCTTTGTCAAATTGTCGACTGCCATAAGTGTAGGCTTTTGTTTTATCCGGTTGCGGCAAATCCTTCATAGCCTCGCGCTCTTTGGCGATCACGGCTTCTGTGTGTTTTGAGTAAGCGAGGAGTTCATGCGCTGATACCCTGTCTCCCAAGTCAGTGATATGTTCCAGAAATCCCGTTTTGTCGTCCGTGTAAAAACTTGCTTTCTCTTTTCCTCTGGAAGCACTGACATAAAATTGCTTAGCGTCTGTCGCCCCAAAGGTTGCCGCAGGCTGGGCAATAAAAACATGGTCTACAGTTTTGCCCTGTGCTGAATGTGATGTAATACAGTGAGCATGGGTCAGGTGTCCGAAATCTCTCTTTACCGTGAAGCTGCTTTTGCTGACGGGGTTCTGTATTTTTATAGTCTTATCGTCAAAAGCCCTAACGATATAGACCTCTCCATTATTCAGCTCACGCTTTTTATTATCCAAAGAGTTCTTTGTGATCCGAACCTTGTCACCATTTGATAATGGGATTTGCCTTTGTTCCATGACATCAAAATCCTTTGCCTTATGTAGCGGCAATTTTTCAATCTTTCCTTCTGCGGATTTGATATGGATTTCGTGTTGCTCGACCTTTTGCACTTCCCAGGCACTGCCGCGCTTAATACCCTTAAGGTTCTGATTGAATTGTACGACGTTGCCCTCCTTGTAATTTCTCCAGTCCTGTCGTTCGGCAAGAGTCATACTCAGCCCGGCAAACGAGATAAATTGAATTTCCTTTTTACCGAGTTTCTTCGCTTTTCGAAGCTGCTCCCTAATTTCTAGTGTTACTTGCGCTCCCTGGTTATGGGTTGGGCAAACAACAAGAGCGGATTTTCCCGACTTCACTGATTGAACGTAATCTCTTACAAGTTGTTCATAAGGCCTGTCAGGATCGACCTGTTTAATAGAACCTAGCGCCTCCAGTTTGCTGAATCCGCTCAGGATTGCCCCCTTGGACAGGTCTTCAATTGCTGCCTTATACCGGGCTTCCTTTTGTCTTTTGATTTCTGTGACCTCTGCGACTTTTATTTTGCCGACCGTGTTTAATATTCTGAGCGCATCGCCACGCACCAAACTTGTATGCTGGCGCGTGTCGCCTCCAAGCACGAGCTGGACATTCTTTTGATTCGCAAGGTGAATGAGGTCGCCCATATCTTTCGTCCCGAGTAGCCCAGCTTCGTCGACCCATAGCACCTGGTTTTGAAGTTTTGCCTGCAATTCCTTGTCATTTAAGAGCTTTGCAACCGTTTCTGCATCCTTGAAGCCATCCTCCCGCAGCACACCACGGGATGCCTGTGCAGTCGGCGCAACGACATAAATATCCTTGCCTGCACGTTGGATCATTTTTTTTGCCTCGGTCATTAGATAGGTTTTGCCAGTTCCGGCCGCGCCCCGGACTATACTTACCCGATTATTTGTCGTGAGTATGTGACGTACTGCAGCCGCTTGTTCGCCATCAAGATTTAATTCAGGTGCTATTTGGTATAGCGGTATATGTTTGCCGTTGCCTTCACGGGCGAGGTCTATCATGCGTTTTTCCTCGCGTAAGACTTCTCTGGTAGTGCTGACTTTCCGTTTGCCCTCTGTGATAGTTATTAGTCTTCCATCATTGGCAAGAGATTCCTTTAAGTCAGGGACCGACACATCAGGATTCCCAATTGCTTGTTTAATTGCTACTTCTTCTATCCGCCTCAACTCCTTAACTGATGCACGTTCAAAAGTATGGGACAAGGCGAACTCGACGCATTTTGCGGTGGTGATTTTATTATCCTTCCTTATCTCCTTGGTTCGCAACGCAGGCTGGTCAATCTGATTCTCTGTATATCCATCGTTAATAATCTGGTTTTTCCAGCTATTACGAAGTTCTGCCATGGAAAGGCCTTTTTGCTTTTTTGACCTGGTCCTTGCTCCCAGTTCCGCCAGCTCCTTTGCGTTGACGATGCCTTTTTCTTTTGCAGCTCGTCCTATTTGGTCAGTTCGCTTGCTGAACATATCAAGAACGACTTTGGGCACACCCACTATTTCAAATGATTTATCTGAGCGTCGCACCTGGTAGCCTAGTTTTATCAAATTATCCGAAAGGTGCTTGTGGAACATTGCCTGAAAGAAAGGCATCGACCGTTTCATCTCCCGGAACTTCGCTGCTTTATACTGGTTCTCCACTTTGTCGTAAGTCATATTGAACGTGTAAACATGGGCGTGGAGGTGAGGGTCAGGCGCATGTCCCTCGACGGGCCTCGCTGTCTGATGTATGAATGTTGCATAAATCAGTTCGCCTGTATGCCTGTCATCGTAATGGCCACCCTTGCGTACCCGTGTCATAGTGTCAGACTCGACCTCAGCCATTGTTTTCCCGACAGCATCATTAAAGGCATCGGTGAGGTGACCGTCTTTCGTAAGGCCGCTGAGGATGCTTAGGCTCTTCGGGGCGTGAAAACTGATGTCATATCCGACGATCCTGTTGTCTGTCGTCCGGGCAGTTACCTGTTCCCCGGTTTTAGGATTGATATTATCACACAGCGAATGAAAGGCATGTCTGGTGACTTCACCAGAAAGCCCCATGCGTTCTGCGAGCTTTCCCGAAAACACACCGCTCAGTTCCTGGTCATTGATAAAGTAGTCCGCCTTAGCCAATGACTCTGTGTAGTATGCTTTAGCCTGCGCTGGCGACTTGCTTTGAATCATCCTTATCATTGGAGTTGGTTTTATATGATTTGAAACTGGCGGTGTGTTATTTCCTTGTTTTTTAATGCGGGATTAGCTTGGTTAATTTTGCGAAGCACACGTTAGGTCAGAAAGTGAAATTGTAACTAGTTATGAAAAGTGAAACAATCAGACTTCTGCCCTACCGTGTGTTAGGGGCTTAAATGGCTAGTGCGGGTTCGCCTCCGCCGCTGTACTCCCAGGATTGCTCAACCAGCTTTTGGCTCAGCAACAGATCGGTTGGTAATTGTGCGTGAAATTGGGCACCACGTGTCTTGCTTGGTGGCTGTTTGAACACGAATATATTCTCCAGCTCCTCGGCAAAAATGATCTCATCGATTTTATCCAGGATGAGATTGTCCCCAATTGTGTATGCGGCCCAGTAGCTCAAAGAATAAAAAATCGAGCATACGGTCAGGAGCATCCCAAGACTTTGTCCCATCCAAATCATCAAAATACCTCCTATGAAAAACGGCAATGGTTCCAGAACAATTTCAATAAGTCGGGCATTGGGAGTTCTACCGTCGAATTCCAATTGGTGAAAAATTGGATGAATATCGCCAGCGTACTCGCTGAATTTTTCAAAATCATAAACGGAGGGATTCCGACGCACCTCCTTCCAGCGAAGCCATGAACAGTAAATAAAGACTGACAAATAGGCATACCACATAAAATGCTGTTGCAGAATATCTATCCACACCTCCCAATAACTCCGGTAAGGGGAGAGGTGGAATGGAAGCCAGGCCATAACGACAATAGCTGTTATTGCCGAAGCTACGTTAAAGTACCTGCATCCAAAATTTTTACGGATGAGCATTTCGATTACCAGTCTCGGGTATGAACAAAGCATGTACGCATAGTTCAGGATGAAATTTTTAATGTGGCTCTGCCTTTGAAAGGTCGCACGATAGAAACTTGTTGTTTTAGACATAATTTGAATTTTTATTGTGATTATTAATAGAATTCTGAATTAAGAGTTTTGCAGAAAGGTCACCTTATGATGGTTAAAGCCGCTGGGAAATTTGGTATGCTGCAAGTGGATGTAGGCTTCGACTTTGAAATCGTTTTCAGGGCCTCCGTTCTTCAGTTGCGGGATTTCCTCCGGACGGACCATAAATTGCAATGTATATTTCTTATTCTTTGAGAAGCTTACCGCCTCCTTGCCGCCCAACTGGTAGCCGGTTGAGGGTTCCATCATCCATGCCTGTCCAATTAGTTCGCTCGCATATTTATTTGTTTCCACTGAACTATTAGCGTGGAATATTTGCGTCCCGTAGATACCTAGTAGAGATTGACTCTTGTATTCCGGTTTGTCACCACCGATTGCATCGTAAATATTAGCAAGATTTTGTGTGATAAATACGCTCGCTATACGATTGCTTCGAGCGGTTAGCATGAACTTATTTTGACAAGGCAGCAGTAGTTCTTGTCCTTCATCCTCCACCAAAAACACAGGACGCCCGTTCTCCTGGATATTACGGCGCTCCATTGCCTTCATCCATACATACTTAAAGAGTTGCTGGCTGTTTTGACCTGCCGCGTCATATATTTTCACCGGAAGATTGATGAGGATAATCTTTCCGTCTAAGCAATCCTCTGGTTTGACGTTTGATCTATTCTTGAAGAACAGGCTGTAAATGGGCTCCTCAAGCATCGAATGCACAAAGCCCAGGAAATAGAAATCGATCACAGCCCTGGTCTTCTCCCCTAGGCTAAACATGCTACGGTAAAAGAATTGCCTAAGCATTCTGAGCTGCCTTATCTCGGAAACCTCCATTTCAACGGCAAACTCGTACTCTTTTTGGGAGGCATTGTCTATCCAGCTCTGATCCTGTCTTTTATTCCACACTTCTGTCAGGGTCCGAACGTTTCTTTTTGCTGCCTCAAAAGCAATAAGAAAAGCGTTCTCGCCCGGTTCACCCTCCATATCATTTTTTCGGGGTGCGGTTTGGGCAATTTCAAATAACAGCTGCAATGTAACCTTACCATGGGCCAATAAACAAAGACTAATAATGTTCTTCAAAAACATGTCATTCGCTTGTTCCCAGAAAACATCATCTCCGCGCGCTGCTGCACGCTGTTCGTTTGCCTTAATTACTTCCTTCAGGCTTTTGAAAATGTTATTAGCGTAATTAGCTCGGGTGTCACACGTCGAAATATAATCAAGCGTGTCAAAGTAATATTGTCCCCCCGGCTCAATAATAACAAGGTCATTTTCTCGCCCTTCTTCTAAACAATAAGCTCTCCAGTCCTGCACATCTGTTTCTTTCACTGTGAGGACAAGGCCACCATAATTATTTCGCAACATTCGTTTCGCTATGGTCCTACAACTCCCCGTGGACTTGCCACTACCGGTGCCGCCGACGATAAGCGTAGCGGCGAAAGAGGATCTCATTGTCCAGTCAGTTCTGCCGCTTTCACAGGCAAAACCAAGAATTGGTTTGTCGATATCAAATTGGTTGTTCATAAATTATATTGTTTTTAATAGTTGAAGATTGGTTGCGATTCATAACCTTTGTTACTTCGCTTATTGGCTGTCTACGATTGAAAAATTTTGTCCGCAGTCGTTACAGCTTATATGTAGCGATGCCTTGCCCCACACCTTATTTCCGCAATGGCATACATATCCGGTCTTGTTTGAACCTTTACCGTCTCGAGATACCATCCATGGGCCATGCGGCCCCGAACTAACGGTATCGTAAGGGAGCTTATATCTGGTGATATTGTTTTCTAAGATGCATCTGTAAGCTCTATCAAACGGGCCACCATCAATGATATAATGGGTCATTTTGCGCCCAGTTTCACGTCCGCCTGGAAGTCCGGTATGGGAGGGTTGTAAGCCAATATGCTTCATGACCCGTGCCCATGCACGTGAATGGTATCCCCTGCATAATTCTTTACCATGTGTCTGTATATAGAGATGCGCCATCTCGTGACAAAGCGTGCTGTGCCAGAGTTTTTCTTCTCTATCCATGGTATTGGCGTTCAATACGATTTCATGCACTAATAATGCATCACCTACTTTTCTTTGCCATTTTTCCGGCGCAAATGCTCCGTGAAATCCTTTAGACCGAACAAGGCTAACGAGACATCCGGGCAGCAGGTTATAAAACAGCTTGCGGTTGTAGTAATCGTAAAGGTCATTGAGCGCTTTAAACTGTTCCTTTGTGACAGACATTGATATTGATTTTAAATGAGTTACACAAACTTTTTGTCGAGTACGTTGTAAACATGGAGTTGTTTTAAGTAGGCTGCCGCCCACGGCAGCCTACAGTGTTTACTTTTTCATCTGCTTTCTGAGCTCCTCCATTCTGCTCTCCAGCCTTTGTTGTTCTTCGTTACGGCGACGTTCGCGGTTTTTTCTTTCCTCCTCATCCCGGCGTTCTTTATTTTTCTGTTCTTGGAGTTCCCTACGGGCTTTATCTAAATCATGTGAGTTCATAACACTTTGTTTTAATTGATTAAATAATAATTGACATATTCATTAAACTGCTCTATTGTTCGCTGTTGAAACCGGTGGAGAATTGCAATGAGTGAAGACCAAACCCAGCCACAGATCGATCCGTTCAACCGGGAATCGATGTTTGAGATTGGCTATGTCCGGTATATTGAAAAATACGGCGTTGAAAGTGCCAAAGGATATGTTCAGGCATTTAGTGAATTCTTCAAAGAAGTTCAGAATATTGTCGGATCGACTGTATCTGCAGACCTTATAAGGAACAAAATGAGCGCGTTTGTTGCAGAATATCATAAAATTTCATCGGCGGTTAACGAGATTAATTGGAACGAATTGTCTCAAAAGCCCGATTTATAATCAAATTTCAGACTGAAATAGTTTGGTTGGATAAAAACTGACGTCAGCTGACGTCAGCAGCTGACATCAACTGACATCAGCGAAATTTTAGAGTTTCAGCCTATATTTATTGTTGAAAACCGCCAAATATGGAGTTGATATTCAGAAAAAAATTTCTAACCGAGTTACATTTCCAGCTTGCATTTGCATTCCGGGAAAGGGAATACAGCAAACGAGATATGCCACTACCCGGTAAGAAAATTGACTCTAAAAAGACTTGGACTTTGAGGGACACCGACGGACAATATGTATCATGCAAAATTTTCGGCACTAAAAGCCCCACGTATTTCTTCAACCATATCTATTTTGCTTCGAAACGGGGGCAGACACAGCTTGATTTTGACGCCTATTATAGGGCTCTAATCTATCTGAATCCCAACCCCGTAGCCGACAAAAAAGAGTGGGCAGCAATGAAGGATTTCAAGAAGTTGGAAGTTCTTCAAAATGCATTTATCCAGCGCTTTTATTCGGATGTAAATCTATTTGATGACGTTGTCGAGGATGACCCGATCAGTCTCCAACGTAAGCTGTTGCCCTCCAAGTTGTCTAATGCCCTTAGTCAAATTGAATCGGAGGTAAATCATTTAGGTAGCAAAGGGAATTTGGATTTATACGCTATCACACGCGACCAAATCGATGCTATCTTTCGAACTGCAGAAAAAAAGTTTCCAGCATTAGGCAGGCACGGCGAGAACGGCCTTATCGCCTTGCAGCCGATTTTTGATAGATACGTTGAACCTGGCCTAAAAAATAAACATGGGACCCGGATAGCCTGGAGCTACGGCATTACTCTTGTTAAGCCGATTAATTTTCGCAATGGTTGGACACTAGATGAAATTGACTTTGGAGCGAGTTCGGATTTTTACGAATTGCCAAGTGAACTTCAGCCAGAATACATTGAATACCTTCCAGAGTTTCGGAAAAAATATAAGGAGAACCCTAATCGATATATGCTTGCACGCACTCCCTTTGTAAGTGGTCAAAATCAAATTTTAAAGATTGAGATTAAGCGCTGTCACTGGAGCCATATCAAGTTTTTCCATGAGCTAATGGAGAACAATTCCAAGAGGCGTGTAGTATACTTGGATAAGGCACTAGACTACCAACCACTAGAAGACATTGACTTTCCCAACAGTGTGGTATTGCATTACATCATAAAATCTTCGGATGACAAGTTTCTGTTCCTTCAGCGCGATTGTGTGGGAGATCAAGAAGGAAGTTGGGCACTTACGGAAGGTCAACAGTTGGATAAGAAGGACGTTGAACATACAACACCGAGGGAGATTCTCTTAAGCTGGATTAATGCCGCGGTTGCGGAATTGGGATTGGAGAAAGATATTTTTGAACCGAGGGATGTGAGGTTCCTTGCACTGAATTTAGAATCTAACAACATCAATTTCGCGATTCCATGTGTTATCAAGATAAAATATACTGCAAAGGAGTGTGAGGAGCTGCTCAATAAACGTTTGACTTACGGAGTCAATTTAAAAGACAAAAAGTTTTTGGACGAAGAAGGGCTCTTTAATGAATTGCTTAATCCCTCGAAATTTCATCACAATTCAACTGGCCTTAGACTTCTATATGCCCTAAACCACTTAATTGGACATAGAAAATTAGAAGCGGAATTGAAAAAAAGGGTGGCACTTTGATCAAAAAAAGGCCTTGCCCAAAGTAAAAAGACTATTCCGGTGGCTCGTGGTCATAGTCATCTTTTTCTAGCTCTTTGTCCAGATCATGGTCTTTGTAAATGTCGGGAGCATTTTCCCTTAGCCATTCGGGAATTCGCTCCTTTGACTTCTCACTTTGAAATTGTTCCCGCCCGGCAAGAAAGCCATTTCCTCTTTCCGTATCCTTAAGTAATGTCGCAATATGGGTGCCGATCTCCGGTGCATATTGTGCAAGCGCATAGCCTTGATTAAAGCCAGACAAATATTCAGGATTCACTTCCTGGTCAAATTCTTTCTCCATCAAAATGTGTTTTTTGCGTTACGTTCCAAATATGTATTGATAGAAGCCCGGTCATAAAGAATAATCTTCTTTTGCGGTTGGCTAAACCGTATCTTTCCAGTGTCCCGTAGGATTTGCATGGTCGATTTTGCCTTCACATTCAGTAGGCGCATAGCCTCTTCCGAAGATACCCAGCGATCACCGACATCATTATCCTTTTTTCGCAGCTTCTCAACAACACTTTCAATTAGTTGGTAAAAAGCAGCTTCTTCTAAACATATCACCTGCATAACAAACGAATTTGTTTGCAATTTATGCCGCATTTAAATGAGCGAAAGCTAGCACCCTATTCAAAGATTTTATTCACCGATTGGCTGTCGTAAGGGAAGAGGGTGGCGATTGTCAGCAATATAAACATGGTTGAACATCCGTTGCGACGCTCCGTTCGACGTTCTGAATTCGATCGGGCATAAAAAAAGCCAGCCTGAGAACAGGCCAGCCCCTATAAACCCTATCACTATGAAAACTATTCACAAGATAGCAATTTTCAACTTTCAAAAGGTAATGGAAGAAAGGCCATTGCCTTACCTCCATTGAGTATTTTGTCTCTGGCTTTCGTTCACTGCCTGACAGGCATCCGCTAAGCGGCTCCGTCACTGCTGCACCCGCAAGCTGGGTCGCATTCGTTCCTACACGCGCTTACCAGATGCAACCTGGGTGAGCGCCTACTGGCTATGAGCTTCTAAGTTGACGCCGAAAGGAATTTGTGTCGCATGTTGGGACCGGTGATAATAAAGTTTAGGATTTTGCTTTTGCTCGTAACTCTTTGAAACCTTAACCGACCGTTTGAAAGCCTGTCTAATGGTCATCACGCGCTCCTTTTCAGTGTCGGGCCAATTATGCAGTACAGTCATGAGCGACTTAGTATAAACACCTCCTGTCTCTGTATCTAAAGAAGGCTTATTCACTTCTGTGGCAAATATCAGAGCGTCACCCTCAGGTGAGTTTGCAACGTAATAGTTATAAAGCTTCCTTGCCCTTTCAGGATCGCTTGTGGGGAAATGATATCCTATTCCGCTTATTATATCACCGTATAGTCTTGTATCTAGCGGTGTTCTACAGGAGTCAATAATTAGTACATGACGCTTGGCTTGCGTTACGAGGTGCTTGACAGGGAAATGTTCTTTGGCATTGATGCAGATGTAGTCCAGATTATTGGCTCTAAACCCATGCCCTGAAAAGTAGATCGTGGCAATATCAGCCTTGCCTACAGCCGCAAGTGTCTGGATAAGAGCCTTTGCACTTGGATGATTCAATAAGTTATTTCCTGCGATGTGTGAGCGCCAGCCAATGACGAAGACATGTAACGGTAGAAATTCTCTACGTCACATTGCACTCCGGGTAAATGATCTCTACCTGTAAGTGCAGCACCAATGATAATTGCTTTTCTTTTCACAACAAAAAGTTACGACTTTTTTGCAATGCATTTTGAACATTAATTAACCCGTTATTGCCTTTGTGCCAGCAAAGGTATGTTCCTTATGTCTTGATGGGCAAGGTCAAGCCTCCGGTTGGGTAAAAACAATCTCCACCGCAACGCTAAGGACTTCGGAATTTATTGCGGTCGTATTCTTTTCACCCAAACCTTGCCCATCAATCCATCGGACAAAATGGGTGCTTACCAAAGGCATTAAGGCTTAAGCCGCAATGGATTTTTTTTCACCAAATAAATTAAACAGAAATGGTAAGTACAGTAAGATTATCCCGCCTGATGAAGTTGTCCTGGGACATTCAACGGTTCAAACGTAACGGACGTTCAAAAGCCCTGCAGCAAGCTTGGGCTATTGTCAGCAACGAAGATGTTACGGTTCGATACCTAACCAAAAAGCTGAATCATCATAGAGACGTTCCCTATACAACACAACGTCAGTATGCTCTCTTTCAAGGTTAAAAAGAAAAGCCGCCACTTGGCGGCTTTCTTGTTCTAGTTAACCTTACATCCTGTAATCGTGTACTGAGTATTACTTTCTTTCGCCGAGCATTCTGCTTTGGCGTCTTTCTTTGTCTGGTCGTAAAGGGTCACAACCGCCTCACTTCCGTTTACTGTACATGTACATGTCCAGTCCTTTTTCTTGTTGCATGATGTCGCAATCATGGCAAGCGCAATGAGCGCAAGTGTACTTAGCTTTTTCATTTGGTTTGATTTAATTATGATTATTGAGTTTTCACGTAGTAATATGTAAGCCTGTCTATCGTATTGATCATGATGGTATTTGCCTGTACCATGAAATGAGTTGCATCAATCCGATAATATTTCGCATTGTTAAACGCCCAAGGTGAGGGGCTATGAGCGTAGTGGAATGTGCCGTCACTATCTATCGACCAGCTTTTTTCGTCATAGAGTTCGTTTGCCGTACAGGTGTCTGCACCCTCATTTTTAGTGTATTTCTTGTCGGAGCGGAACGTGAAAATATCGTCCTGGCTGCAGGGGTTCGTATAGCCGCTTGAACTGACGTAGTTGTTTTGCATGTCAAGGGTCGTGTCTGTTTTCCGCTCAAAGCGCCACGTCCCAACGACTTCCTTCTCATAGGTTGTCAGATTTGCCAGTGGGTCAGGCGTTGTGTTTCCGGGATTAGTGTTTTTGTCCTTTTTAGAACAGGAAGCCATCAGGAGGACAGCCAGGCACGGCATTGCCGCGCGAAAGATTTGTTTCATTGCTTTTGGCATTTTAAGTGTGACAGGCAGGAAATAAAGCGGCGTGGAACCTAGACACCCCTTCACGGGTACTTGGATACCCAACTGGAAATGAATAAGCCCACGCCTTTTCAGCGCGTCTTACATCATTTTTTCCAGTTCGTAAAAGTTCCAAGTTTCGTGAAGGAAAAAAGCTGTAGACAGCTAATTATATGTTATGTTTCACACTTAAATTATCTCATGCGCAAAATTTAGTTATCCAACAAAAATACGGATTCATCCTTACACCTGACAGGATGTTTAACAATATCTATCCACATTATTTTTCTAATTTTGATACGTGAAAAATACTGGTCGGGCTTTCAACATCACCTATAAAAACTCCATTGTAAAAGTGGAGGTTCACGCAATGGGTAAACAAGAAATCATGAAGGTGTTCCTGCCTGAAGTTCTTTTTATCACCAAGGCCAGGGACGCAGATCAATATGATTTTTGGACGAGCCTGCCGCAAGGCCGTCAAAAACTTGCTGAAGAAATCGGTGAGTTGGTCGATGATGCAAACGAGAGGCGCCAGAAGGACAATAACAGTTTTCAAAGTTCCCTTTTTTAGTATGTGCTATTACAACGGAGTTAAAGTTTCAAAGAACCAATTAATTAAGCTTCTTCAATTGGAGAAGGAGATTAATAATATTATCAATACTGAAATCCCTCTACAGAGCGGGTTTGAATATAAGGAATGGCCTATCCTGAAGCCTGTGAACGGTGGCAGCGATGTGGAACTGACAATGGCACACTGGGAGTTTATCCCAGCTTGGTCTAAATCGATGGAGGAAGTCAACGAAGCGCGTAAGAAGTTTACGACGCTCAATGCCATCGGTGAGGAATTGTTTGATAAGAAAACCTATAAGGATGCTGCAATGAAACGCCGTTGCCTTGTCCTTTCTTCTGGCTTCTATGAATGGCGACACTATAAACCCGAGGGCAGTAAGAAGGATATTGCCTATCCTTATTATGTTTCTCTTCCTGGCAAGGAGTATTTTTACATGGCGGGTATCTGGCAGCCATGGACTGATAGAACCTCCGGCGAAACGATGGATACATTCGCCATTGTGACTACCAAAGCCAATAGCCTCATGGAAGGTGTACACAATAAGAAAAAGAGAATGCCGACCATCCTGCCGGAAGCACTAGCCTTTGAATGGCTTCAGGATGGCTTAAGCCAGGAACGCATAAAGGAGCTTGCAACGTATCAATTCCCCGCAGAGGAGATGGCAGCTCATACAATTCCTAAAGACTTTAAAATTTATGAAGACCCTACAGCCGAGTTTCAATATTCTGAATTACCTCCTTTAGGGAATGATGGACCGATGATGAATATCGGTTTGTTTGGATAAGGGGTTAGGGAACTAATGGTTCCCTAACCTGATACGTATCTCAATCTTGTATTTAACCATCCAATTGAGATTAATCTTCAGCTTCTTCCAATTCAGGCGAAACTTGAACCCGTGCTTACATTTGGAAAATGATAATTTTTTCATCTTTTTAGCGCAGAGGTTTCTGGACGCCAAAAACGGCTTAACCAATTCTGCTATAGGGGTTCCAGTGGTATCCCCAATTGTAAGGACCGATAGCAACTGATTGGTTTTCATCAGTTTAGAGGATAATATTCCTGTAGTAGGAATAAAAGGATTGACCTTTTGCATCCGACTCAAGTATGAGTCTATTATGCGTCAAACACTCCCCCGAGCTCCCAATTGCACGATTAAATCAATATTTCAAAGATTTAATTTCAAAAATATTTTTCCACATTTAATGACATTCCAAATTAATTGTCAAATTTTGTCAGAATATTTGACGAATACGGGGTGTCAATGGAAAGCCGAGTAAACCAGAGAAGCGAGATCATTCAGAGCCTGCAAAAGGAAATTCTGGCCCTACAGGGGCATAGAAGGGCTGTGGATGATAACCTCCCATCTGCCGACCTTGGGCCTATCCTGGCGGCATTCCCGGAGCAGATTTTCCCCATTGGCGCTGTCCATGAGTTTATCAGTTACGACAACGAAGACACAGCGGCAACAGCAGGTTTTATTTCAGGGATTGCAGGCCAGCTTATGGACGGCAAGGGGACTGCGTTCTGGATCAGTCCACGGCGTACCATCTTTCCACCGGCTTTGAAGATTTTTGGAGTGAGGCCGGAGCGTATCATTTTTATGGAGCTGCCGAAACAGAAAGAATGCCTATGGGCAATTGAAGAAGCATTGAAATGTAAATCAGCCTCCGTTGTTGTTGGTGAAATTGGGGAACTGACTTTTCCTGAATCCCGCAGGCTGCAATTAGCAGTTGAAAATAGCAACGTCACTGGGTTTATCCACCGCATCAAGCCACGCATAGTAGGCAACGTCGCCTGCGTCAGCCGCTGGTTCATCAGACATTTACCAAGTAACAATTCCGAAATCATTGGTGTGGGTGTGCCACGCTGGAGTGTGGACCTTACAAAGGTTCGAAACGGGCGACCGGGAAGCTGGCAGATCGAATGGTTTGAAAAGCACTTCCAGGATATTTCGCAGCCGGAAATTGCTATCCGTAAAATTCACGCCCTCAAAACAGGATAGTATGCCCCGCCGTTATGTATCGATATGGTTCCGTCATCTTACGACGGATTGGATGAGCCGTCGCAAGCCGGATTTAAAGGACAAAGCGTTTGTCCTGGCTGCGCCGGAGCGTGGACGCATGGTCGTTAAGGCGGTTAGTATCACTGCACAATCAAAAGGCGTTGAATTAGGAATGGTCGTCGCAGATTGCCGAGCCATTTTGCCAAGCCTTGAAGTTTTTGACTATGAAAACGGCTTGGAAGAAAGGTTACTCAATGCCCTTGCAGAATGGTGTTTGAGATATACCCCTGTCGTAGCCATCGACATGCCCGATGGTTTGACGCTGGATGTAAGCGGTTGTCCGCACCTATGGGGAGGAGAAAAGCCTTATCTGAAAGACCTGATAGAAAAGCTACGTGCCTTCGGGTACGACATACGCGCTGCAATGGCTGATACAATCGGTACTGCCTGGGCAGTTTCCCGGTACGGGCAGGTAACTCCACTCGTACCAACTGGAAAAAACTTAGAGGCATTAATGCCATTGCCCCCGGCGGCATTGCGTATTGAAAATGAAACCACTGAAAAACTTATAAAACTTGGATTATACCAGATCCAAAGTTTTATCAAAATGCCCCGCTCTACCTTAAGCCGACGTTTCGGCAAAAAGCTATTGCTTCGCATCGACCAGGCAACCGGGTATGCACAGGAATGGGTATTAGGTATTAAGCCGCTTGTTCCCTATCAGGAACGGCTTCCATGCCTCGAACCCATACGCACAAGAAAAGGGATTGAGATTGCGCTGAATAAACTTTTAGAGACTCTATGCGTAAGGCTTGCAAAAGAAGATAAAGGATTGCGAACAGCCGTCTTTCGTGGTTATCGAGTAGACAATAATATTCAGGAAATCAAAATCGGCACAAACAGGCCGTCAAGAAATACTATTCATTTATTCAAGCTGTTTGAAATTGAAATTCCGAAGATTGCACCCGCCCTGGGTATAGAGTTGTTTATCCTTGAAGCGCCTATAGTCGAAGACCTGACGCCGGAACAGGAAAAACTTTGGGCAAGCAAGATCAACCATGATGGAGAAATTGCGGAGTTCCTCGACCGTGTATCGATGAAGGTCGGCTCCAAAGTGATACATCGTTATCTGCCAGCTGAGAGACACTGGCCTGAGAACTCAATCAAGGAAGCAAAGTCTTTAGACGAAGAAGCACAAATTGAGTACACAGAAGATTTGCCGCGCCCGGTATACCTGCTACCAATTCCTGAACCAATAGAGGTAATGGTGCAATTGCCTGACTATCCGCCGCTGCATTTCATTTATCAGAACAAACGGCATAAAGTCATCAAGGCTGATGGCCCCGAAAGGATTGCCCAGGAGTGGTGGGAGAAGGAGGGTTACTTCAGAGATTATTACTGCACTGAGGATGACAGTGGAAAACGCTATTGGCTTTTTAGGCTTGGGCCATACAGCGCTGGCGACCCCAAATGGTTTATTCACGGATTTTTTGCTTAACCGACATGAGCTATACAGAATTACAAGTTACCAGCAATTTTAGCTTCCTGCGGGGCTGCTCACACCCCGATGAGCTGGCAGAGCAAGCCGCACTGTTAGGCTATACCGAAATAGCCATGACAGACCGAAATACACTTGCTGGTATTGTAAGGGCGCATACCGCGGCAAAGAACAAAGGCATTCGTGTTATCCCGGGCTGCAGGATTGACCTTGTTGATGGTCCCAGCTTGCTTGTATATCCGACAGATAAAGAAGCCTACGCGCGATTATCAGGGCTGTTATCTATTGGCAATTTGCGTACAGAGAAAGGCAAATGCGAACTCTATCGAAAGGACGTTTATTTCTACCGGCAGGGAATGAAATTTATTGCCGTCCCGCCTGACAAACTAAATAGCAAGTTTGAAATTGATGAAGAGTTTATAAAGGCACTCGTCGAATACAAACGCATTTTAGGAAAGGAATTATTCCTGGGCGCAATTCGCAGTTATAAAGCCAATGATAGCAAGGTCCTTTATCGCCTGAATGAATTATCACAGCAATTAAACATTCCATTGATTGCTATGAATGACGTGCATTACCATGACCCCGAACGGCGGGAATTGCAGGATGTGCTTACCTGCATCAGGGTGAAATGCACTATTCAAAATGCTGGCTTCAAGTTGCATCAAAACGCAGAGCGCTATTTAAAGCCCATAGATGAAATGAAACGGCTTTTTGCGAAATACCCCCAAGCAATAGCCAACACACAACTTATCGTAAACGCCTGTCAGTTTTCGCTTGATGAATTGAAATACGTTTACCCTGAAGAAATTACTTCAGAAGGGCGGACGCCTTTTGAAGAACTGACTTATCTGGCATGGAAGGGTGCAATCGATTTTTACGGTGAACCGTTGCCCGAGAAGGTCGTTAACGCTATCAAGCACGAATTGAAGTTTGTCGAGGAAATGGATTATGCCCCTTACTTCCTGACAGTTTATGATATTGTAAAGTTTGCAAGAAGCAGAGGTATTCTTTGCCAGGGACGAGGCTCAGCCGCAAATTCAACTGTGTGCTTTGTTCTTGGGATAACGTCAGTAGACCCGACAAAGTTTGATTTGCTGTTTGAACGTTTTATCTCCTCTGCACGGAATGAACCACCCGATATTGACGTAGACTTTGAGCACGAACGCCGGGAAGAGGTTATTCAGTACATCTACAATAAATATGGCCGTGACCGGGCGGCGATTGTTGCGACTGTTACTCAGGTTCATCATAAAGGCGCAATCCGGGACGTTGCCAAGGTGATGGGAATGTCGGTTGATGCCATCAACAGACTATCCGGTTCCTTGTGGGAGTTTACTGATGAATGGTTTGAAGGTAATCTGATTTCCAGCCAGGGCTTTGACCCCAACGATCCCCATTTGAAAAAAGTGTTAGACCTTACGGAGCAATATGTCGGTTTCCCGAGACAACTTGGGCAACATACCGGCGGCTTTGTTATTACCAGGGACAAGCTCACAGATTTGTGCCCTATCCTGAATGCACGTATGGCAGACCGAACCAATATCGAATGGAACAAAGACGATATTGACGCTCTAGGATTTCTAAAGATTGATGTTCTGGCATTGGGTATGCTGACTTGTATTCGCAAAGCTTTTGACCTGTGCAAGCAACATTATAATCTTGACTTGACGCTTGCGAATATTCCGCAGGACGACCCGGACGTCTACGAAATGATATGCCAGGCTGATACTATTGGCGTATTCCAGATTGAGAGCCGAGCGCAACAATCGATGTTACCGCGCTTGAAACCAAGGACTTTCTATGACCTGGTGATTGAGGTTGCCATCGTTCGACCTGGCCCCATTCAGGGCGACATGGTCCACCCCTATTTACGACGCAGGCAAGGCAAGGAGAAGGTTACCTATCCCAATAAGGAGTTGGAAGATATTTTGGGCAGAACCCTGGGTGTTCCATTGTTCCAGGAACAGGCAATGAAGATTGCCATTGTTGCGGCTGGGTTTACGCCTGCCGAGGCTGATATGCTCCGCAGGAGTATGGCGACCTTCAAAATGAAAGGCATGGTGAGCCAGTTTCATATCAAACTTGTCAATGGAATGACAGAGCGAGGCTATACACGAGAATTTGCCGAGCGGGTGTTTAAACAACTGGAAGGATTTGGATCATATGGTTTTCCTGAAAGCCATGCTGCAAGCTTCGCTCTGCTGGTCTATGTGTCTTGTTGGCTTAAATATCATTACCCTGATGTGTTTTGTACGGCGTTGCTCAACAGCCAACCTATGGGCTTCTATGCACCCGCCCAACTTGTGCGGGATGCCCAAAAACACAATGTTGAAGTCCGACCGCCTGATATCAATTATTCAGACTACGACAACACGATGGAAGAACAGGCAGGCAAATACAAAGCTGTCAGGCTTGGATTCAGGCAAATATCTGGCATCAGAGCAGAGGATATGTTCATGTTGATGCTGGAACGTGGTGACGGATATAAGAATATAGCGGAATTACTCGATGCAGGGGTATCACAAAGCGCTTTGGAACTTCTTGCAGACGCTGACGCATTTCGTTCAATCGGTTTAGACCGCCGTCGGGCACTCTGGGAAGTTGAAGCCTTGAAAGACAGGCCGATTGGTATGTTCAAGGGTCAATCCGCTTCGACAGAGGAAGATAGTCGAGTTGAACTGCCACAAATGACACTACCCGAACACGTCGTCCATGACTACGCATCTATGTCATTATCCCTAAAAGCACATCCCGTCAGCTTTACCCGCCCCAGACTATCCCAGGTTGGAATTTGGACCACTGCTGACCTTGCCAAAGGTAAAGATGGCATGATGGTACGAGTAGCCGGATTGGTACTGGTAAGACAACGCCCTGGCACTGCAGGGGGCGTTTGCTTTATCACTATTGAGGATGAGACGGGAGTTGCAAACCTCGTTGTTTTTGAGAAGCTCTTTGATAAGTATCGTAAGGAGATACTGCATTCACGTTTATTAATGGTAGAGGGTAGACTCCAAATCGAGGGAGAGGTAATCCACGTTATTGTTAGACGGTGTTTTGATATGACTGTTTTTTTACGTGAGCTAACGGAAGTTGAGGATAACACCCAATCAGTTCAGACCTTAGCAAGGGCTGATGAGAAGGATGGGTATCCGCATCATGGAGTCAATAAAAGGGCTCAGGTGCGGACGGTTGCCCAAGGCGAGATATTTCCAACGGGCAGAAACTTTAAATAGTGCCTCTACCTAGTATCGTTTTGACAGGGTGGGCACAAAAAAGGCTGCGGTTATTCCGCAGCCTTTTTTGTGTGTTCATTTTTTAAAGAGACATTAGGACATAAGGATTGGCAATTGTTCGCTTCCCAAATTCCTTTAATAGCATAACTTCATTTGGCTCCTCAATTCCTTCTTTATGCAAGAATGCTTTCACAACTGGCTGTCCTGGTCCTGGTATCCGTCCCGCAAAGAAAGGCCACAATTGAGCAGACGAATAGATCTTTTCCTTATTGGGAAAATTGATGAGTGGCTGTAAGGCGCTTTGCTGCCTAAACTCATCGGTGTATTTAAATACCCATTGTCCGTTCTCCAGCGTTAAAACACCAATATGAATGTTATGCAAGGACAAATCAAATTGTGCCTTGGTATCGTTTGGCGTCTTCACTTCGCTCAGTTCCACCGGTCGCCACCAGGTCAGCACTTTCCTTTTTATATTATCAAACACGATCATCAGTTAAATAGTGAAACAATTTTGTTATACCTCAGGTTCAAATACTCACTTATCACAAACCGCCTCGGCGTACTAAGTAAATGACGAAATTCCACATTAATACAGTACAATAATTGTTCCAAAACATCCCCGTTTATCAACGCTTTTAGCTGGTCTTTGGTGAGGCCAATTTCGTTCTGATAGATGTATTCTACCAACTGGAAATGGTTCACATTCGGATTGCCATCAATTCCTGTCTTGGGACGGGAATTCTTCGCGTACTTCTCTAGAGAAACCGATAAATTATGAGGATTATTACGCAAAGCTATAATTTTTTTCTCGGGATTATTCCAAAAGAGTCCCCTGGCAGTGTCATAAATCGGGGAAAAATAGGGTTTTTCTAACAAATCTGTGCCCCTGATAATGCCCCAGTTATAGAAATGCCTGTCATTATTGCCGATAAGCGCATCGAAAATTAGCATTTTGACAAACTCAGCGTAGATGCTGTCGGTATATTCGCCACAGAATTTCTGCATTGACTTATAAACCAGATCGAGGGTAAACACCTCGCGCGCTTTGCCCTGTTGCTCAATCTGTTGCACTTTATCCTCATCTTCCAGATACCCCACAAATATTTCCGCCCCGTGTACTAGCTCCTGGCTTTTTGGCTTGAGAAAATACTTACTCAAGAAGCGAAGCTGGTCCCCTGCATAGACAAGGCGAGAATCGGCCATTTTTAGGCCCATTTCGCAGCCCAACTGGTTCAAGAGATATTCCGTAATGGATTCAATAGGATACCATTTATGCCCGGTTTTCGCAATATAGAGCGGCCATGATTGGGGATTCTCCTTTCTGCCGGTGCCATATTCATAGACTCGGATAAACTTCTTAGGGGCATCGCCTGTGATGCTATAGCCGCTAATAACGTGATACTGATGCTTCTTAAGAGTGCGGAGGTTATGCCCCAGCTTGGGCTTGAATCCACTTGAATTAATCGTGGTAATTTTCCCTAGATGCTTTTTGCTCAAAAAAGACGTTTTGAAGCAAATTACAATATCTTAGGAACATCATAGTGGCAGAGTTTTTTAACAGGGAATTGTGACAAAAAGTAAAATTAATTTGGGGTAGATATGCGCCCTATTTACCTTTGTCCACATAAAAGCCCCGTGAAGTTTTTAGGCTTCACGAGGCTACATAGTTCCTCTTTCATCAACGATATACCTCCACGTATAATGAATGAAATAGGATACCCAAATGTATAGCGAGTATTATATACTCCAACAACTTAGAATGCGTCAGTGAGAACATTGATGCATTCTTTTTTGTACGCTTCGTCGAATTCTTAGTCCCAGGCTTCGACTGATTACCTGTCGCTTTCTTGCTGCTATTCTTGGTTTCTCTCGCTAGAGTTTTTTTCCCTTTAACAGCAATAGTGGTCTTCGCATTCTGGATAGCCTCCCTCTTGGGACTTGACGTTCCAGGTTTAACCACTCGTATGGGCTTACTTTCCTTACGCCCTCTTCCTGCAGGTTTGCCATATTGTGCCATAACAAAATGGTTTTAAACTGTCAACAAAAGGTATTCAATTCCACGACTTATCAGATTGTCATTGACAGAATAACGTTTCGGGGGCATTCTGCCGAAAACGAAAGGATCTGTGATGTCTCTATACGATAATATTACTCCGAGAATGCCAACGAAAATCTCTGAATGGGATAAAACCATCAAGGATGAGTTGAATGATGCTAACGGAGCGGCTGGCTATCTTGCCTGTTTACACGAGACCCTTCCTGTTTTTGAAAAAATACTTGAAAACTCTGCCGACCTATCTGACCTAAAAAGCGAACTATCAGCCTTTATCGCTGATCGCAAGCTGTTTTTGGCTCATATAATGAGCGTCCCAACATTATAAAGAACTAACAAATTTCCTGGCCTGGAAATCATAAGATTAATCTCATGTGTAAGCAATATACTTGAAAAAAAGAGTCATTCTGAACAGGCAGCATGCCTTATAAATTCTATAGACGTTTTCAATGTTTTTTCTATTTTTATAAAAGTTCTTATAAACAAAAAACATCAACCCACTACGAATTAATCATTTATAAATGAGCAAATATTTAATTGTTCAATCAGAGGCAGTTGAGATCTTCTGCAGAATGATTGTTAGAAAAGAAAAAAATATTACTGGAAAGGCTGCTTTAAAGGAACTTAGATATTTCCATGACACGCAAAATCTATTGAAGACCCTTAATTTTTACTCGAAGAACCTGAATTTACTCGCATCTGACTTTTCAAAGGTTGTACTTGGCAAGAACATGGAAAGCAATACGCCTGACGACAATTCAAATTCTGTTACCTATGCGGCTTCTTTAAGGACATTTCTTGACGATATTCTTCACGCGTCGCCAATTATTATTAGCGAAAAATTCCGGTCGTTGCTCTATCAATATATTAACGTTGATACAGCAGATAGCAAACAACGACTTCAGCAGAAATGGATACCTGATGAGCGGATTGACAAGCTCACAGATACAAAGTGGTACATCTACCACTATGATGAAAGGGAGATTGATGGGGTTGTTCAAAAGGGAATTGTAAAAAGCTATTTGACAATCAAATTATTTGCAAGGATCGAAATTGAAACTTTCGCACCTGGCAAGGATAATCCAGAGAAATATGTGGGTCGATTTTCGTTCTTTAAGCAGCAATTCCTTTTACTGGAATTGCGACTAAAAAATGAAAAAGATCTGCAAATACTTTTACATATCGGAAATTCCGAAGGAATTCCAAATCTTGCAATCGGTCGCTTCACGAACTCATTTACAAAAATGTATGGCGGGCGAACATTGATCGAACGTGCCAGGAACGATTCATTCCCGATGCGATACGAACCAAAATTCTATGTTGAGGAACATGACTCAACATTAAAGCGGCCAAAAATCCATAAAGAAATTTGGCGCTTCTTCAGCGACCCCGTCAAGAGTTTTTTTACTCTGCCACTTGGCGTTTCTTCGCTTGAAAATCTTAAAAAAATAAATGACAGGACCAGATAGTAAAATTCAAATGGGATGCTAGGTGTGGCGAAATCATGCCGTCAATTTTTTGTGGAATAAAATCCTGAAGGCCATTTATAAATCTAGCGACCAACTACGACCTCGTTAAATGCGTCAAGCATATTTGATGGAAGTGATTTCAAATATATTTGAGTTGTCTTTAAACTCGAATGGCCGAGCATTGCACTTATCGCAGTAACCGGCACATCTTTCAACAGCGCTTGGGTTGCAAAGGAATGGCGGCTAACATAGCTTGTGAGATTTTGTTCAATACCGCATTTTCCAGCTATATCCTTAAGCTTCTTGTTATATCGCTTTCTTGCCCATTTGATATCTCGGGAAATCATTTCCGCTTCTTTACGCCGTACTATTGGAAAAATGTAGTTACTATCGGTATTATTGTCGATGTAGTAATCAAGGATCTCTTTAAGACCCGGAGTAACCTTAATATCATATAGCTTGCTTGTTTTGCTACGCCTATAATTGATCCGACCATTAACAATATGCCCTGCGGTCAGAAATGCCATATCTTGGAAGTTCATTCCATACATCATGTAGCTTGAAACAAAGTAATTTCGGGCATTGAAAAGAGGATCCTCCGGCTTCAGGTCAAGGAGAATTATCTTCTCCAAAAGCTCCCATTCGATGGCTCTTTTTTCTGTAGGAGCTGTTTTAATAGTGTATTTCTTAAACGGGTAATACTTTTCGTCAACCCTGCCTGATTTTATTCCCTTATTGTATATCGCGCGGATGGCTCTCATGTAGGCAGCCAATCCGTTCGCGGTGTTACCTTTTGAATAGTGATCGGTCTCAAACTTCTTCAGATACTCAAATGTCATTTGTTTGAAATCCAGCTTTTTGCTGCCATGGTAATTTTCTAAAGCTTGGACCGCACTTTTGTAGGCATCTCTAGTACCGAACTTCTTAGCCTTTGCTAAATCGACAAAAACCTCCTCGGCGAAATCGAAAAATGACCCGCTGGATTTGCGGCTCAAAATTCTATGCTTAATTTCCATCAAAGATAACGTGTCTAGCAAACTAGATTCTTGCAACTCTTGTAAAACGCTTCGCGCGGCCTTCAGCTCGTTATCAATGAGGTTGTTTAGCCTTTCAACGGAATCGACACCCCGGTAAGAGGAACGAACCTCCCGTTTTTTTTCATTCCAGGACTCTTTAGGGACATTATACCCGGTCGGGATAGGCAGAGTTCTATTGTCTCTTCCGATTCTGAGAATGATAGCGCATGTGCCGTCCTTTCTTTGATATCTCGTGTCTAATGTGGTGACGATACTGATGTTCATAGCATGTCAAAAGTAGACAAATATTTGCACATAATTTGCACATTAAATTCAGTTTTTCCACAAGACGGAAAACTTTAATTGTCGTAAAATCCTTTACAGACAATGCATTATGAGACTGCATTAAACCGCATAGTCCGCAAATCGCCTGACTGTTAATCAGAGGGTCTCAGGTTCAAGTCCTGAAGGGAGCGCAAAATCCCCCGTAAAAACGGGGGATTTTTTATTTACATTCTGTTATTTGCACTATGAGTATCATAATAACATTTGAATATAAGCACATATTTGATGAGGAACGGTCAGACGCTGAGAGTCTCTTAAAAAAAATACCTTCAAAATTTGTAATTGGAATACTAGCGACAATAAGTGATACCTTAATTATTAAAGGCACATCCGCCAGTACACAAGAATTTCTATTTCGCACTCTCACCGTCAACTTCCCTGATGATGTTAAAGAGAAAATATCTGCTAGAGTGTTACCTCTACTCAGTAAGGGTTACGAATTATTTGTTGTACCCACAATTGTTGAATTTCTAAATAGAGAAATTATAAACTTTAGAAGTGGCTTTGAGCCGAGCGACAACTATGGAGAAGATGAGTTAAATATTTTCAAAGCATTTATTGCCATAGGTGACGAAATAATTGAGCGTGATTTGGAGACCCAAAAAAAAGCAATTGATGAAGCAAAATTAGGAGGTGAGAATCTTATTAAATTAATGTGGCCACATCTAATAAGACAATTTGAATTCACATCTCACGTAGACCCGATTTTTGAGGCACACAAAGGAATGGCATTTATGGCATTTATTGAGGAACACCATAAATTTGGGCCACTAGTAAAAAAGTACTTTTCTTCTCTAGGCTGCAATTCGGGTCAAGAATATTTACATAGGATTTTGTCAATTGCAATTCCTCATTTAAAAAGAGAGAAAAGCGAGAATCCCATGGACTACTTTTTTAGAATTAAAGTAGAAACGCCTGAGCCTGTTTTAGAAGCTCTAGTAATTGATCCCGTGGCTGTACAACTGAATCCCGACAAACAATATGATTATTTAGGCCTGAAAGAGAAGCCAATTTTTAAATTTCAGCGAAATGAGTATATCGTTCCTTATTGGGATTTCTTATATAATGCCCTATTCACAGGTTTACTATTCTCGCTTTACAACAATTCAGAAATAAGAAATTTTTACAATAAAGAAAAAAAGCAAAGCGAGGACGGAAATGAAGGCTTGGCTAATTTTAAGGGAGTAATCGGTAAGGAGTTCTCAGAGAAAGTGCTATTTCAAAAGACCATTGACAAATGCTTCTCACATAAACATGATAGTTTGTGCTTTTTTGATGATGATGAATCCTTTAATCCTGATTGTTACTATCGACATAACAACCATATTTTCATTTTTGAATTTAAAGATTATTTGCTGAATTCGGAAGTGATACAATCTGCGTCGTATGAAAGAATACGAGCCGCTATAGATGAAAAATTCGTGTCAGTCGAAGTTGAAATAAAAGGGAAAACTAAAGTCAAGGAAAAAGGGGTATATCAAATAGCTCGCAATGTAGAATTATTAGCTCGGCAAGATGAATTATTTTACAGAATTGACGAAAAAGCTAAAAGGAGTAAGTTAAAACTAAGAAACATGATCATTCACCCTATCATTGTGCAGACTTCTATATACTTTGATTTTCCAGGAATAAACGAATATCTAAATGATAAAATACAAGAGCGTCTTCATACAGTAAATAGTGTTTTTAGAAACGTCGCGCAATTTACAATGATTCACTTCAATTATTTCATAGATAGATTACTATTGTTTTCCGATAGTAAAATTGAACTTCACGAAGAGCTAGAATACTACCGAGATGTAATAACAAAGCAAAAAAAGAGAGCGATACGAACATTAGAAGTTGATGATTGGTTTCAGAGTATGGTACCCTTTAATTTTGTAAATTCCCCAACTTTTCGCAAATTTTTTCTCTATAGAAGAAAGGAAATTCTGCCAGAACTGTTTAAAATTTGGAATATTGATAAGAGTTAAAGTGCCCCCACTAGTCCTCGTTTGCAACGAGGATTTCGCGGCACAGCGCTTGCAACGCGATACTCAGCTACCGGAGACTTGGCTATGTGGTTTGCTTCTCCGTTGGCGCAAGAATGCAACCTCAGCCCTGTAGGGTGGCGTTCTTGTGCCTACCCCTACTCATGACGTTCTTGTGCCTCTTCTCTCGCCCCTATCGATCAAGTCTTCCGCCAGGATGACTCAAAACATAAAGTAAGATCAAGATATCTGACCAGCAGCTGCCAATAAAAAAGCGGAGGGCTTTTGCTCTCCGCTTCTTTTATATTGATTTCTTACGCTAGTACTTAGCTATCCCTATCGTTTCCGTCCTCGCATCGTCACTGTACTTTAGCATATAGATACCCGCTGCCAGTTCACCCAGGTCTATCGATGCATCAGCACCGCTCAGTTGCACACGCTTCAGTTCTTTACCGCTAAGGTCGGTGATGCTTAGATAGCTGTTGCCTGTTTGTGTTCCATATACCCTTACCATTACACTGCTGTGCACAGGGTTGGGCCATGCACTTATGTTGAACGCATTACCATTCTTTACGTTTGCATTCACCACTCTGGTATAGCTGCTCGCACCATTCGTCTCGTTCACACGCAGGCGATAATAGTTGATGCCCTTGAATGGGTTTTCGTCCCAATAAGTGTAAGAGCTTGCTATCCCCTTGGCATCTGTATGCCCTATATCTGTAAAGTTTCTGCCGTCGGCGCTGCGCTCTATAGTGTACAGGGCGCCCTTGGTTTCGGTAGCGCTTATCCAGTCCACTCTGTTGCGCGCACCTTCGTTTTGTGCGCCAATATTGCTTATCGTTATATTCAGGGCGTGAGCTCCCCATGCGGTATGGATATAAAAGCCGCTGAAGCCATTTACCGGGAAGGTCATTACCCACCAGCCATTCGTTGCATCCCAGTTCACAGTTGGTGTTATCAGTACTTCTCCGCCTGTGTAGTTGCCTGGTACTGTGCCCGTGCCGTGAAACTGCGTAATACGCACGTTGCCATTATCGATACCGCCTGTCGGCAACGGGGGACAAGCCTGAGCAGCAAGATTATAAGCATCAAACTCACTCTGGTAGGCATAGAGCGTTATAGTTGCCGTAGCATTAGCTGCGTTATTAGCAGGTTCAATATCATAATGGCGCTGCAGGTATGGCTGGCCATTATAATTGCTAATGGTATTATCGATAGTCACTTTCACTGTTGAAGAGCCATTTAATGGATTGGCGCCACCGGGCTGTATTGTCGCCATAAGGTCACAGTCGGTATAGCTAACTACTTCATCACCTTCCACATTCACCATATTTGTTTCAACACCGCCGGTAAAACCCGCAAGGGTTGCATTGGGTTGCTTCCACCGTATAGTATCATCGGCACTGGTAACAGTAGCCTGTGTGGGGCAGGCGTAAGCACTTGTAAGTACACAGTTCACTACATCACTGTCGTTGAACAGCGATGTAGTATAAGTGTTTTGATTGGTGCCTGCTGCCGATCCGTTCACATACCATTGATAAGCTGGTGTTGCTCCCGCATTGCTCACTGTAGCAGTTAGCGTAACAGTTGTGCCACTGCAAATGGTATCATTAGGCGAAGCATCTATAGAGATATTCGCTGCTAATAAGGGGTTTACATGCACAGTGTCAGTAGCGCTGCTCGCTGTAGAGCTGGTGATGCATGTAGCATTGCTGGTAAGTACGCAGCGTATGCTGTCCAGATCGTTCAGGCCGTTGTCTGTATATGTATCCTGGTCCAGGCCCGCGGCATTACCATTTTTATACCATTGATAATGTGGGCTGGTTCCGCCATTTGTAATAGTCGCTGTAAAAATTACCGGGGTGCCCGTGCAAAAAGTATCCGGAACGTTTTTGGTGAGCACTATCGTTGGGCTGGCCATAGCAGCGCAGACTGTAATGCAATTAAATGTACTTTGATTATTGAGCGTGCCGTCTCCCAATTGTCCGCTGGAGTTCGACCCGGTAAGGCATATTTTATCCCTTGCAACTTTTATTATCGCCGAGTGATAGGCATTTGGTCCCCTGAAAAGGCACACTATATCAGCCTGGCCGCTCACTGCAATGGGGCTGCTTTGATTAGTGTTATTGCCGATGCCCAGTTGACCATTGGCATTATAACCCCAACTCCAGAGCGTACCATCCGACTTCGAGGCCAGGCTGTAGCTGCTACCTGAGGACACATTAACCCAGGTAGTACCTGTCCCCACCTGGATAGTCGTATTTTGATTAGTATTATTACCAATGCCTAGCTGGCCATTGTTATTATAGCCCGCTGCCCAAAGGGTGCCGTCTGATCTTAGAGCTATGCTATGATTTCCTCCTCCTGCCACGCTTACCCATGCATTACCCGCACCCACCTGTACAGGTGTATTTTGGTTAGTGTTATTGCCTATACCTAGCTGGCCATAAGTATTGTAACCCCAGGCCCAAAGCGTGCCATCCGGTTTTATCGCCATCGTATGGCTTCCTCCGCCAAACACACCGAGCCATGTACCGGCGCCCACCTGCACCGGGGCATTTTGATCATTGTTATTGCCTATGCCCAACTGGCCACTGCCATTTGAACCCCAGGTCCAGAGGCTGCCGTCTGCTCTGAGAGCTGTGGTATGCCAGCCTCCGCAGGAAACACTTACCCATGTATTGCCGGTACCTATCTGCACCGGTGCGTTTTGATTGGTATTGTTGCCAATGCCCAACGCGCCCTCACCGTTGCTGCCCCAGGCCCATAGCGTGCCATCAGCCTTCAATCCTATGGTAAAGGCATCTCCGCAGGAAACACTTACCCAGGTACTGCCTGTTCCTACCTGCACAGGAGTGTATTGATTAATATTATTGCCTATGCCCAGTTGCCCGTAAATATTTAAACCCCAGGTCCAGAGTGTTCCATCTGACCTCACTGCTGCTGTATGGCCAAATCCGCAGGACGTCATTAGCCAATCGCTTTGCTGAACAGAGGTTTGTACCGGGCTGTTTTGTGATATAGTGTTACCTATGCCTAACTGTCCATAATAGTTCCAGCCCCATGCCCAAAGTGTGCCATCAGATTTTAGTCCTATGGTATTGCTTCCTCCGCACGAAATGCTTACCCATGTATTGCCAGCGCCCACCTGCACCGGTGTATTTTGAGATGTATTATTACCAATGCCCAGTTCGCCGCTGCCGTTATCTCCCCAGCTCCACAGTGTCCCATCCGACTTTAATGCAAGACTATGAGCTTCACCCGAGGAAACGCTTACCCATGTATTGCCTGTGCCCACCTGCACTGGTGTATTTTGATTGACGTAATTACCAATACCCAATTGGCCCACACTATTATCTCCCCAACTCCATAGTGTACCGTCAGATCGCAGACCTATAGTGGAATAATCTCCGCACGAAACCCCAACCCATGTATTGCCTGTACCCACCTGTACCGGCACACTTTGATCTGTGTAATTACCAATACCCAACTGACCATTATTATTTAAGCCCCAGGCCCATAGCGTCCCATCAGATCTTAGCGCCAGGGTGGTATATCGCCTGGTGAAAACGCTTACCCATGTATTACTTGTACCCACCTGTACCGGTGTATTTTGATCAAAGAAATTACCAATTCCTAATTGGTAAAAAGCATTGTTACCCCACACCCAAAGTGTCCCGTCAGATTTTAATGCCACAGTATGATAGTCGCCGCAGGAAACGCTGATCCAATTATTACCTGTGCCTACCTGCATCGGTACATTTTGATCTGTGTTATTGCCGATACCCAACTGGCCAAATACATTCCAGCCCCAGGCCCATAGTGTACCATCAGATTTTAGCCCTACAGTATGACCATATCCGCACGAAACGCTTTGCCAGTTATTACCCGCACCTACCTGCACGGGTGTATGCTGCTCTATTGTGTTCCCGATGCCTAATTGACCATAATCATTGTTCCCCCAGGCCCAAAGCGCTCCACCTCTGATCTCCATTGTATTTTGCCAACCCGCCGATACACGTTGGTAGGCATTACGATAAGCCACGCTGCCCTCGTTACGTGTATTGAGTTTTGCCGAGGCGTTTTGGATTGTTAAGCTTGTAAAAAATAGGCAGACGATAGCTTTGATGTTCATTTGTTGACGTGTTGTGGTGACGTTATTATTGCAAAACATATTTTTCATGCTTTTCGGAATTCGGTATGTAAATACCGCATATCCCGGCCTATTCATTATCGGCAATTGAGTAGACAGACCGTTTTTAATGGTAAACGATGGGAAAAAATGAGGGAAGCTTATAGCTATAAACCCCTACTGATTTAAGTCTTCCGCCAGGGCGACTTAAATCATAAAATAAAACGAAGGTCTCCGACCGCAGCACCTGTTTACTTTTAAGAGACATACCGAAACCCATTATCTTCGCAACGATCTGAAATATGGCCTGCCTGCACAAATTTCATAAAGACCTTTACCTTGAGCGCCTCGATTTTGAGCCCGATACACTCATCATCGGCAGCTTCAATCCCGCCTGGCCGCCTAGCAACACGGCTGAATGGTTTTACGGGCGCACAAAGGAGAATTGCTTTTGGGACGTTTTGCCACGGCTTTATGGCCTGCCATCCCTCATCGATGCCGGCCCTGCTGACTGGAAAGCTTTTTGTCATGATCATAAGCTGGCACTTACCGACCTCATTGCATCGATCGACGACGCGGATCCGGATAATGCGAAGCACAATAAGATGCTGGGCGGCTTTACCGATGAGGCCATCATGCACAATTTCGACGATTTCGATTATGTCAATATTGTTCAGCTACTGCAGCGCCATCCCTCCATTCGCAATGTCTACCTCACCCGTGGTATCACCGAGGCATTCTGGCGTCACCTGTGGAACCCCGTAGTGCATTATTGCAATGCCAATGGCCTGCAAGTGCGCACGCTGTTGCCTCCTTCCGCACTTAGCGAGTATCAGCATAGTGCTTATAACAAAGAGAATCCAGGAAATAACATTACCCGCCTTGAAGATTATATCCTGCTACGGTGGCAGCGCGACTGGCACTTTTAGCGTTTAGCCCTTCAGTCTTTTGATGGTTTTACGCACATCTTCCGGGCAGTGGGCTATCATCTCGTCCACCAGTTGGTGTATCTGGCTGTAGTGGAGCGGCTTGGTGATAAAGCCTGCATCGAAACTCTTGGCGAAGGCCTTTTCCGAAGGCAATGTTGAGGTGGTAAAAAGCACTACAGGTATATCCTTATATCCCGGTATTTGCTTCAGGTTGCGGAGCACTTCTTTACCATTCATCCTTGGCATGTTGATGTCCAGTATGATCAGGCAGGGCAGGGGTTCAGCGGGGATATGGCTATTGACGTATCGCATCAGTTCTTCCCCATCCGCAAAGGTTTTCAGATCTACGGTATGCGCATATTCCTTAAATGCCTCTTTTACCAGTTCTATATCATCACGGTCGTCGTCGGCATAGAGGACCAGGCTCTTGAGTGGTAAAGATTTAGTCATGGTCTTGGTGTGCTGCAAAGATTGCGAATATAATAGACACTTTAAAATATATATTCTAGCTATTCGTCCGCCCCATCCAGTCCCTTCACCTGTATTTGTTTCAGGTAAGGATGCACCATCTCCACATTGTCTGATACCAACAGCTTGTTAACGTCCTTCCGGTATTCTTTATAGTGTACCTCTACATAAAAGTTGTTGACTTGAAACAGGATCACGGGTTTATAGTCCACCATCCTCTTTCCCACATGTACGCCATCTTTATGCAGTATGTTCAACTGTTCTGCTACGGTAAGGTTCTTAAAAGCTTCAAGGTCAATAAATCGCTTAGTCATATACCCGTTTTTGAAACGATAAAACATTGCAAACAGCACAGGGTCATACCTTACTCTATACCAAACGCGGCATAGCCAAAATAGGCCATGCCGCCGAAATACTTTAATTTTTTATATCGATATGTATAACGCGTACTCACTTTGTCTGCCATTCACAATGCGCGAAAATATTTTTCACTCTTCCACTATTAAAACGATGCCCCTGTTTGGTAATTATTTGTTTAAGTAATGCGCGGTCATCTCGTAAAACAATCGGGTTAAGAAATTGACGTTAGCCGAGTGTCATGGACACAAGCACAAAAAACCGGAAGCCGCCTTTCGCAGCTTCCGGTTTGAGGAGGAAAAATAATTTTAACTGTTTAATATACTGTGGCTTGCAGTGTTATACACTCCCACGGCGGATAACGCCCAGCAGGAATGAAGCAATAGCTAATACCAGCAGTACCCAAATAATGCCGCCCGCGTGGAAGGCAAACTGTCCGAGTGCCCAGCTTATTACCAGGATCACAGCGATGATATACAATAGTGTTCTCATGTTCTTTAGTTTTTTATAGAGTGAAAAAAATATCGTGCCTCGCCATGTTCCGGGACGTTATGGCTACAGATTTTACCTGCTTTTTTTAGCGCTTTTTTTCAACAGCCAGATAGCCGCCAGCGTAACCGCTGTCCCTATCGCGGCCTTCTGTACAAACTTTTTCCTGTTGTATTTCCATTCGGCCGGCCAACCCCATTCTTTGAAGAAGTTGGGGATATAGCCTTTCGACAGGTCGTCAATGAGGCCTTCCACCATATTGATGCGGTCGGCAAGTATTAGTCCCATCCAGTGGGCGCTTGTGCCTTCGCTGTATTTAAATGCCTTGCGGCGCAGCATCCCGCTCAGCCCGCTGGGCGGCACGGTGCTGCCGAATACCCTGGTAACCACAGGTCGCTCTATGGACTTGAGTATTTCCACATCGGTATCTTGTTGTGGCGCCTTTGGGTAGTTGAGGCGTTCGTGATCAGCCCCGTTCCACTTCTTCATGGGATACGTGGGGTCGTTCTCAGGATCTGCATCGATGCCCCAACCCGGTATATAGTCCTTCGGCATGTCGGCAATGTTCCTGTCTCCCATAGGTGCTTGTTCTTTTTCTGTCTTTGTTGCCATGATCGTCCTTTTTTTATGCAGCGTTTGCTTTAGGTGGAATTAATAACGGTTTGATACAGTTGTCCAGTTTTGCTGAGAAAAGATGGTAGGCGTCCGATACTTCCTCGAGCGGCACACGGTGCGTGATCAGGCCCTTGGGATTCAGCCTGCCGGCCATCACGTGGTCTATCAACCTCGGCAGTAGTCGCTTTACCGACGCCTGGTTGCCGCGCATGGTGATGCCTTTATTCAAAGCGCTGCCCAATGGCACAAGGTTGAACGGCGGGCCATACACGCCCACTACCGATACAATACCGCCCTTCTTCACCGAGTTGATGGCCCAGTGCAGTGCGGTGGCAGCGCCAGCCTGCAGCAGTAATTTTTTTCCGGTAATGGTTTGCAGCGCGCTGCCCGATGCTTCGCAGCCTACGGCGTCTATACATACATCCGCACCCAGCCAGTCGGTTTGCTTTTTAAGGAAGAGCACAGGGTCATCCATCTCGGTGAAGTTATAGGCTTCGCAGTAGGAATACTGTTTTGCAAATTCAAGCCGGTATTCCAGCCGGTCTATGATGATCACCCTGCCCGCGCCAAAGAGCCACGCGCAGCGTGCAGCCATAATACCTACCGGCCCCGCACCGAACACTACCACCGTATCGCCTTTTCGTATGCCTGCCATTTCCGCCGCCTGGTAGCCTGTAGGCACCACGTCTGTCAGCAGCACTGCGTCCTCTATGTCCAGGCCTTCCGGTATCACCATGGGGCTCACGTCTGCGTAGGGCACACGTACATATTCTGCCTGGCCGCCGTCATATCCCCCCGAGATATGCGCATAACCGAAAAAGCCGCCCACCGCGGTAGCCTCCGGGTTCGACTCGTGGCAATTGCCATACAGCTCCTGGCTGCAGAAGGGGCAGGTGCCGCAGGCAATATTAAAAGGTACCAACACATGGTCGCCCACTTTTAACTTTTGCACGCCCGACCCCACTTCTACTACCACGCCTGTAAACTCATGGCCGAATGTGGTGCCGATACGCGTATCGGGCACCAGCCCGTGATAAAGGTGCAGGTCCGACCCGCAGATGAGCGAACGTGTTACACGCACTATCGCATCATATGGATGTTCTATTTTGGGCTCCGGCTTGTTGCGGTCTACACGTATCCTGTAGGGCCCTCTGAAATTCATTGCTAGCATAGATACCTTATTTTGTTCGTAAACGCTCTTCGGTAACAAAGCTGTGCCAGAGCTTTGCATATTCTTATAGGGTAAAAGCACATCAGTGTAATCAATTCGCTCCCTTGTCATTTTGAGTGCTCGTGCTGCTAAAACACTTCAGGCATTTTTGCGCGTGCGGTATTGTGAGGACTAAATTCCCCTATAGCCTGACCGCATGGTTACGACCGTTGGCAACATTTTTGACTGTATCAGTTAATTAGTGCTGTGTATGAACTCAAGTATCTTATTGAAGGAAGTAGAGGCATTGACCGGGGGCACCGGCGCTACCGTGTCTATCCAGGATCTGGCCGATGCCCTGCACATCAGTTTGCCTAAACTGGTAGCTGTGCTGACAGAGCTGGAGCATCGCGATGAAATAAAAATGGAGATCATCTCGGAGCTTGATCCTCGATCGGGCGAGCTGAAATATTCCGGCTCTGTTAGCCTGATGGACACGCCACCTGATGAGCCGGGCGACGGCGCGGGGACATCTCTCCCACAGTGATCTTTGTGGGATTGATTTTTGTATGTAACAAGTTCAAAACGATTTATATGCGCCGGTCACACACTTACGAAAAGGCAAACGATAAGCTCACGGAAATGACAAGCCTCGCCACAGCCACTACCAATGCGGTTAAGGATGGCTATACAGAGAACTTTAGAATAGACAAAGATGCTATAGCTGCGGCCAATGGTAAGACTTACGGCCCGAAGGATGTAGCGGTCCGCAATTTTTACCGGTTCGAAGGGGAATCAGACCCGGCGGATAATGTGACCCTGTACTTAATAGAGACCAACGATGGCGTAAAGGGCAGCCTAATAAATGCCATGGGCGCCTATGCCGATGAAAGGGTAGCACGTTTTATGGCAGGTGTCGAAGGGGTACACAAACAGATCGGCTAAGGCCGGTCGTAAGAGCCCTATTGGACCTCTCGGCATTTGAAAGAAAAGCGTTTAAAAAATGCGAGCGTAGGGCGGAGCCCGGCAGCTATCCAACGCTTATTCCTTCGTTATTCTTTTGATGAATTTTTGCCCGCTTTCCCCCTGTATCCTTAGCATATACGTTCCGCTGGCCAGCCCCTTCATATCCATACTGTGGCCCAGCGGCTGGCGCAGCAGCACCCTGCCCGCCATATCTGTTAGCTCCAGTTCACCACTCGTGCTCTTATCGTAGTCGATAGAAAGGACATCATGCACAGGGTTGGGATACACATTGATCTGCTCCCTGTTCGCTGTTACACTGTTCACTGACAAAGGCCACACCGTCATCGTCACACTACCTGCCGCTGTGTCGCATATGCTCAGGCCGCGCACCCTGCAGGCTATCACATCGCCATTCTGCAGCGTGTTGGTCGTGTAGGTCTGCTGCGTGGCCCCCGGTATGTTCACCGCGTTCTTGCGCCACTGGTACTGCGGGTTGGTGGCATTCGTTACATTGGCAGTGAAGGTCACACTCTGGTTCTGGGTGACCACTGCCGACGGGTTGGCGCTTACGGTTACCACTGGCGTGGTCACCGGCGCTATCATCAGTGTGTGCGGCGCGCTCATCGCAGTGTCCGGCACAGCGCATACCGCGCTGCTCACCAGCCGGCATTTCACCACGTTGCCGTTCACCAGTGCAGGCTGGTGCGTGTTGGTATTGCTGCCCACCGGCACATTGTTCTCATACCACTGGTATTGAGGTGTTGGGCCTCCGTTCGTTATCGTCGCCGTATAAGTAACTATATGCTCTATGCAGATGGTATCGCCTATGTCAGGCATTATGGCAATGGCCGGTGTTACCGATTGGGTCACATGCATGGTGATCACGTTGCTGGTATCTGTCGGGTACACATTGCAGGCCGCGCTGCCCGCCAGCACGCATTTTATCACATCGCCATTGTTCAGCCCGCCCGGGTTCACCGTATAGTTCGCATTGTTATTGCCCACGGGCACATTGTTCTTAAACCACTGGTAAGCCGGTGTAGGCCCGCCATTGGCAATAACCGCCATGAACTTCACCGTATCGCTGCTGCACACGCTGTCGTTGGGCATTACGCTGATGGTGATGCCCGGTGTCACGCATTCGTTCAGGCAGGCAAAGGTGTTCTTGTC
>JAFDXN010000031.1 GCA_018267915.1 Bacteroidota bacterium
TGCATATCCGGATCAAAGCGAGCAAGGTTATAGTTTTCAGTGATAGGGATTTTATTTAATTTTAAACTGTCAACTTCAGACAGGATTATCTAACCTAAACTGTCAACCAAAATCAGGACGAGACAGATCGGGGCTGTCCGGCTGCATAGTCGGGCACAGTCGGGCATGCTGATTTTGATTTAAATGGTTCATTACCAAGTTGTTGATTAAAAACGGATGCCCGATTTTGTTTTTTGTGCCCGCCTGTCCCGATGGCTTTCGGGAGTCGGGCATTTTGCTGTCGATGTGGCCTTCAGCAATAGCCATCAAATCATTCCCGCAAAATCAGGAAATTTGTAAAACATGCGCTTTAATATAGAACGGCCATACCCCCCCGCCGGCGACCAGCCCGAAGCCATCAGGCAACTGACGGAGGGCATCGAGGCAGGAGAGCAATTCCAGACCTTGCTGGGTGTTACCGGCTCGGGTAAAACCTTCACCATGGCCAATGTGGTGCAGAACGTGCAGAAGCCTACCCTGGTGCTGACGCACAATAAAACCCTGGTGGCCCAGCTATATGGCGAGTTCCGCCAGTTCTTCCCCAACAATGCGGTGGAGTACTTTGTATCGTATTACGACTACTACCAGCCTGAAGCCTATTTGCCCACCAGCGATACCTATATAGAAAAAGACCTCTCGATAAATGAAGAACTGGAAAAGCTGCGGCTGCGCGCAACATCGAGCCTGCTGAGTGGCCGCAGAGATATCATAGTAGTTGCCTCGGTGTCCTGTATCTACGGTATGGGCAATCCCACGGAATATGAAAACGGGATCATCCGCTTTAATCGTGGGGAGAATATTGGTCGCAATGCGTTCCTGCACCGGCTGGTCAATTCGCTCTATAACCGCAGCCAGGGCGATTTTACAAGGGGCTCCTTCCGCGTGAAGGGCGATACCGTGGATATCAACCTGCCTTATGTGGACTACGGCTATCGCATCACTTTCTTTGGCGACGAGGTGGAAGAGATAGAAAGCTTCGAGACCGATACAGGCAAGCGCATCGGCACCATGGAGAATGCGGCCATCTTCCCGGCCAACCTATACCTGGCGCCGCGCAACCAGATAACGCAGATACTCTACGAGATACAGGATGAGATGAATGCCCAGGTCGACTATTTCAAGAGCATCAATAAGCCGCTCGAGGCACAGCGCATCAAGGAGCGTGTGAGCTACGATGTGGAGATGATACAGGAACTGGGTTACTGCAGCGGCATTGAGAACTACTCGCGTTTCCTAGACAGGCGCAAGCCGGGCACAAGGCCCTTCTGCCTGCTCGATTATTTCCCTAAAGACTATCTGCTCATAGTGGATGAAAGCCACGTGACCATACCGCAGATAAGCGGCATGTATGGCGGTGATCGCTCGCGCAAGCTGAACCTGGTGGACTTCGGTTTCCGCCTGCCATCAGCGTTGGACAACCGCCCGCTTAACTTTCACGAATTTGAACAGCAGCTTAACCAGGTGGTGTTTGTAAGTGCGACACCGGGCAAATATGAGCTGGAGCAAACAGGTGGTGTGGTGGTGGAGCAGGTGGTGCGGCCCACCGGCCTGCTCGATCCGCCTATAGAGGTGCGTCCCAGCATCAACCAGGTGGACGACCTGCTCGATGAGATAGACAAAAGAGTGCAGCGAGGCCATCGCATACTGGTGACTACACTCACTAAACGTATGGCCGAGGAGATGGACAAATACCTGAAGCGTATCAACATCAAATCGCGCTATATACATTCGGAGGTGGACACATTGGAGCGCGTAGAGATACTTCGCGACCTGCGCCTGGGTGTTATCGATGTGCTGGTGGGAGTGAACCTGCTGCGCGAAGGGCTGGACCTGCCCGAAGTGTCCCTGATGGCTATACTCGACGCCGATAAAGAAGGCTTCCTTCGTGATGAACGCTCGCTTACCCAGATGGCCGGCCGTGCGGCCCGTAACGTAGAAGGCCTCGTGATATTTTATGGTGATAAGATCACCGAGAGCATGCAGCGCACCATCGACGAGACCGACCGCCGCCGCGAAAAGCAATTAAAATACAATGCTGAAAACGGTATCACACCACAAACTGTCATCAAATCGAAAGAGCAGATATTCAGGCAGACATCGGTGCTCGATATCAAGGGCTACGATGAGAATAACAAATATGCTATTAAAGACGAAGCACTCACTATAGCCGCGGAAGATGCCGTGGAATACAAAACCCCGGCCCAACTGGATAAACTGATAGCCCAGACGAAAAAAGCCATGGAAAAGGCAGCAAAAGACCTGGACTTCATGGAGGCCGCCCGCCTGCGGGATAAGTACCTCGCCCTCCAGAAGGAGAAGGAAAGTAAATAATACATAAGTTCAAAATTTGCAAATATTTATGCTCCCGGCACTTGCCGATCAGCAAAAAATTGACGCTTTGCTGCCAATAATCATTAGCTCATTTTTACAGGACTGCTAAATATTTGTTATCTTTAGAGACAGTTTTTTCCTCATTACCCCAAACTGTATAGATACAAATTGCAGTCTTACACTATTAAGATTACATAGCGTTTTTATGAAAAGAATAATATACCTCTTTGCCTCTTTGTTAATAACTGTCGGTGGATGGGCGCAGCCTTTGCCCTGCCCGCCTGGCAATACCACCACGTCTTCCTCTTCGGGCGATACAACCATATGTAATGGCGGCTGCGCGACAATACATGCGACAGGTAGCACCAGTTTAAGGTCGACAAGTGACTATACCATTACTTCCATCCCTTATTTACCAACGGCTTTTCAAGGTGGTAACCCGGTGCTTGTGAACCAGGATGATTATTATAGTCCCGCACTGCAATTGCCGTTTGACTTTTGTTTTTATGGTACAAAGTACACGTCCTGCGCAATAGGGGCTAATGGCCAAATTTCCTTCAACCCTGCAGCGCCGAATGCGTATTGCCCGTATTCAATAGCAGGACCTGTTCCCGCCAATAGCAATGCTGCCACATATAACACCATTATGGGCGCTTATTACGACATTGATCCCTCGGAAATACAGAACAATGCCGGAAGTATCACATGGGCGATTTATGGCACTGCACCCTGCCGCACTTTTGTTGTTTCCTGGTACAATATACCGTTGTACACAACAGGCTTGTGCCCCAACCAGTTTGGTACGCAGCAGATCGTACTATACGAATCGACCTATGCGATCGACATATTTCTGCAGGATAAGCCGTTGTGTAACGCATGGAATGGAGGGAAAGCGATTTTAGGGCTGGAGAATTCCGATGGTACGCAGACAGCGATTGTGACCGGCAGAAATGCAACTCAATGGAGTGCGCAAAACGAAGGCTGGCGGTTTACACCCAACGGTCCGCCGACCTGGACTTTTACCTGGTACGATCCTGCGAATAACCAAATTGCCACTAATACTGCTACCGGCGACACCGCAAGCTCAAGCGTGCAGGTGTGCCCGACAGTTCAATCCGTTTATCATGTCAGGGCAGTTGCAAATTCCAACTGTGACTCTCTGAGTTATTGGGATAGCGTGATTGTGCGTTTAGGCACCGGCCCGACACTTACCGGTATCTCAGGCACTAACCCAACCGGCTGCGGCTATCATAATGGCACCATTACAATTAACGGTGTACCACCTAACGCTTCTTATATCGTCAATTACAATTTTAATAATAATCCTCAGCCGGCCATTACTTTGCCGGCTACTCCCGCAGGTACCTTGGTGCTAACCGGACTGGGTTCGGGTACGTATAGCAACTTCGTCGTCAGTACCCTGACAGGGTGCTTGTCTAATACGGTAGGGCCGATAACGTTGGTGGATCCTACGGTCACAATACCTGGCACCAGCAAGACAGATCCTTCTATCTGCGGCCTGGGTGATGGCTCACTCACCTTGCAGGGATTGTCGCCCGACAGCACTTATCTCTTGTCTTACACTGTCAATAACGTGGCCCAGCCAACAGTTTCGATGACGGCTGACGCATCGGGTAATATAACGCTGAGCAACCTGTATGCGGGTACTTACGTACTATATGTTACTATCAGGAACTGTAGTTCCAATAGCGTTACGATAGATATTGTGGACCCGCCATTCTCGGCCAGTTATAACTATACAATTCACCTTGGCTGCGATGCGGACACCGTAGTGTTCCACAATACGTCGATCGGAGCATTCCATTTTGGCTGGAACTTTGGCGACAGCACAGCGCAGGACACCAGCAATAGCCCGGTGCATATTTACCATCACCACCAGGTGTACAATGCCACACTTTATAGTACCAACTATCATTGCCAGGATAGCATGACGCAGGTGTTGGATCTCACCCACCCGCTCGATGCCGCCTTCACGATCAGCAAAGACAGCATTTGCCAGGGTACTGCTATAGATTTCGTCAATTCATCCGTTGCGAATCCGCCTGTTACTTATAGGTGGGACTTTGGTGACGGGTCTATTGACAGTGCCCAAAGCCCCCCATCACATACATATCCTTACAGTGGTATCTACACGATAAAGCTGACGGTGACAGATTTCCTGTCTTGTCACGACACTGCTTACCATACCCTGGTAGTGGATACAATACCCTATGCTTTCATCCACGCCACAGACACCAATTTCTGCGTAGGGAAAAAAGCCTCATTTGATGCTGTGTTTCCAGACAGGGGTAGTCTTGGCATCACCTGGGATTTTGCAGATGGCCAGAAGCTATATAACCAGTGGCCTGTTACACATTCCTTCGACGCTCCCGGTGAGTACGACATCAAGCTTTCTGTCGACTACAGCTACTGCCCCGATACTTATGCGATACAGAAGGTGATCGTGCAGCCTAATCCAAATATCTATCTCGGCCCCGATACTACAATGTGCCCTAATGAAGGGAGCATCCTGCTGGCCGATCATTTGAATTCCGGTAACCCACTGGCTAAATGGTTGTGGAACGATGGTTCCAGGCAGTCGTCCATACACGTTAACGAGCCAGGTGAATATTCTGCAACCGTAACGATCAATGGTTGTTCGGCATCTGATTCTGTTTCTGTGCGCAAGGATTGCTACATCGACATACCCAATAGCTTTACGCCGAACGGGGATGGTACTAATGATTACTTTTTCCCGAGGAACCTGCTTTCCCTGGGCGTATCATCGTTCAAGATGAGCATCTTTAATCGCTGGGGACAGGAAATATTCAAAACCACTAACGCCGATGGCAGGGGTTGGGATGGAAAATTCAATGACACACCGCAGCCGGAGGGCGTATACGTTTATGTTATCGACGCAACGTTCCGTAACGGCCAGTCAGGGCACTACCAGGGTAATGTGACCTTGCTCAGATAAATTAAACGACCAGCTTATCATATAGCGCCCGGACCTAACACCGGGCGCTATTATTTACCTTTCGGCACCCTGGCCGTGTTAATGAGTTGTTGTGCGTTTGATAAGCAATGGTTAACTGCCGTTTCAGGGTATGATAACTAGCCCATCGTGATTACTTTTGTTAATGTTATTATAAAGCAAATGATATATGGAAACTAATTCAGTTTCATTATTTGCATCATTGATCACCAGAAGAAGACTATGACAAAAAGAATACTAGTAACAGGAGGAGCAGGCTATATAGGCTCGGTGCTTACCCGCCAACTGCTTGAAAGGGGCTACACGGTGCGCGTGCTTGATAATCTTATGTATGGCGGTGAGCCCATCATCGACCTGCTGAATTGCCCCAATTTTGAGTTTGTAAAAGGCGATGTAAGAAATGAGGCAGACGTGCGCAAGGCAATGAAAGACGTAAATGCTGTGGCCCACCTTGCGGCTATAGTAGGTGATCCGGCCTGTGCCAAGCAGCCTGACCTGGCAAAGTCGACCAACCTGGAAGGTAGTAAGATACTGTACAATATAGCCAATGAAGCCGGCGTGGACACTTTTGTGTTTGCTTCTACCTGCAGCAACTACGGCAAAATGGATGATCCTGAAGCTTTTGTCAACGAAGACTCTAAGCTGGCGCCGGTATCGCTGTATGCAGAAACAAAAGTTGCTACAGAACAATTCCTGCTCTCGCAGCCAAAGGATAATAAATGCAAACCTACCTGCCTGCGTTTCAGTACAGTCTATGGATTGTCGTTGCGGCCGAGGTTTGATCTTACTGTAAACGAGTTTACAAAAGAACTGGCCATGGGAAGGGAATTGCTTGTATTTGGTGAGCAGTTCTGGCGGCCTTATTGTCATGTGTACGACCTGGCGCGCTCCGTTGTAACTGTGATCGAATCGCCTGCAGAGGTTGTCGCCTTCGATGTATTCAACGTAGGCGATACGTCGGAGAACTACCAGAAGAAAATGATAGTGGATGAGGTAATCAAAGTGTTGCCCGATTCCAAAGTAAAGTACGTATCGAAGAATGAAGATCCGCGTGACTACAGGGTTTCATTTGAAAAAATAAATAGCAGGCTGGGCTTTAAGCTGATGTTCAAAGTACCCGACGGCATAAAGCAGATAGCAAAGGTGCTGGACGACGGTTTTATACTTAACCCTGACGATAGCAAGTACAAAAATGTATAAAGAGGTAATAGCACATATACGCTCCCTGTTCGGAGAGGACGAAGCATTCATTCCGCTGCATGCCCCCTGGTTTGGTGGCAATGAGAAGACTTATGTGCTTGATACCATCGAGTCCACATTTGTATCATCGGTAGGCGCCTACGTGACGCGCTTTGAAGAAATGATGGCTGAACTGACGGGTGCGAAATATGCTGTAGCCACTACAAGCGGCACTACAGCGTTGCACCTGGCACTGATCACAGCTGGTGTACAGCCCGGTGACGAAGTGATAACGCAGCCGCTGACCTTTGTGGCTACTGCCAATGCAATAGCCCACAGCGGTGCAAATCCCGTGTTTGTAGATGTGGACCGTGACACCATGGGTATGTCGCCCGGTGCGCTGAGGCAGTTTCTTGACGAAAATGCGGCAGTGCGCGATGGGCAGGCGATCAATAAACATACAGGCAAACGTATAGCTGCATGCGTGCCGATGCATACTTTCGGCTTCCCATTGCGGATAGACGAAGTACAGCAGGTATGTAGTGAATATGGTATAGCATTAGTGGAAGATTCAGCAGAGTCGATAGGCAGTTATTATAAAGGCAGGCATACGGGTACATTTGGCGTGGCCGGCGTGTTCAGCTTCAATGGTAATAAAACAATAACATGCGGCGGCGGCGGCGCTATAGTGACGAACGACGAAGCTTTTGCGAAAAGGGCGAAACATTTGTCGACTACGGCCAAAATACCTCACGCATGGGAGTTTGTACATGACGAGGTGGGCTATAACTACCGCATGCCCAACCTGAATGCAGCGCTGGCATGCGCACAATTAGAACAGCTACCGGCAATACTTGAAAACAAGAGAGAACTTGCCGAAGCATATAGTGCATTTTTCAAAGAGAGCAATATAGAGTTAGTAAGAGGGATAAAAGAGAGTTTACCTAATTATTGGCTCAATACAGTGATGCTTGAGAATATGGAAGCGCGTGATGCTTTTCTGCAGGAGACAAATGCCCAACAGGTAATGACAAGACCTATATGGCGTTTGATGAACAAACTACCGATGTATGCGCAATGCATGCATGGCAGGCTGGACAATGCAGAATGGCTGGAAGAAAGGGTTGTGAATATTCCCAGCAGTTGCAGGCCGGGCCGCGGCAATATTGCTATCACCAGAAAAATTACTGATTTTGTATCTCAGAAGCTTTGACCACAACGATTTTTTAACAATGGTGCCAGTGCAGGCAAGGGAAATACAAAGGCATACGATCCATAAGCGCCAAAGTGTGCGCGAAGCGCTGCTGAAGCTCAATGAGCTCAGGGCGGATGCCATCTTGTTTGTTGTAGACGACTCGAACAAATTGCTTGGCGCCCTTACGGATGGCGACCTTCGCAGGGGATTTATTAAAGGGCTAGACTTTGATACGCCCATAATGGACTACATCCAGCCCGACCCGCTGTTTGTGTACCAGGACGAAGTGCATCTCGCTGATCTGAACGACCTGCGCAAGCGCAACTTCCTCATCATACCGATAGTGGACAGGGACAAGGTGATCGTTAAGATACTTAACCTGCGTATCAACTACTCGGTAATACCGGCCGATGTGATCATCATGGCGGGGGGCAAGGGGCAGCGATTGATGCCGCTGACGGCAGATACGCCGAAACCAATGCTATATGTTGGCGATAAGCCGATACTGGAACATACCATCGACCACCTGGCAAAGTATGGGATGAAGAATATCTACATCAGCGTAAACTACCTTGCTGAAAAGATAGAAGGCTACTTTAAAGATGGCCGCGATAAGGGCTTATCTATACAATATATACACGAGGACAAACCGCTAGGTACGTTAGGTTCGGTGAAGCTGGCGGAAAACCTGGAGCACGAGTATGTGCTCGTTATGAACTCCGATATATTGACCAATATCGATTTTGCCGGTTTTTTCCAGGCATTCATAAAATCGGGTGCTGACATGGCAGTAGCTGCCAGCACTTATCATGTTGAAGTGCCTTACGGTGTACTGGAAGTAGATGGTAACAATGTAGTGAACTCGCTAAAGGAAAAACCGCGATATACATATTACTCAAATGCAGGGATCTATCTTGCAAAGAAGCAACTTGTAGACCTGATACCTGAAGATGAGTTTTATAATGTCACTGACCTGATGGCGCACCTGATCAACATGGGCAAGCAGGTAATATCGTTCCCTATATTGGGCTATTGGCTCGATATCGGCAAACACGAAGACTACCGAAAGGCGCAGGAAGACATCAAGTACATTACGCTGTAGCATCAATCAACATCTGTTGATAACTCCGGGGCTGTCGTATTATTAATAAATAGCCCCTTTTATTACTTTTGGGAAAAATCAGAGGATGCACAACACCGGAGGGCGGACTGCCCAACTGCGTCTGTATGTATTGATACTATTGGGTATCAATGGCCTTTTCACCGCCTGCAGCACCAACAAAAAGATCACCTATTTTAAAAATGTACCCGACACTTTGAGCAGCGCAATGACCATCGGGCATGCGCCATATGCCGATCCTAAAATACAGCCCAATGATATCATGCAGATCAACATACAGACGATAGATACTAAAACGTCGTCGGAGCTGCAGGGTGCTCCTTCGCCGGGGCTGCCCGCCGTGTCAGCTGCCAATACTTCCACGGGAGCATCTGCACCGATCATCACCGGCTTCCTGGTGGACAAGGAAGGCGAGGTTGCCATTCCCCTGGTAGGAAAGGTGAAAATAGCCGGGCTTACCACAACCGAGGCGCGCGACCTGATCACGAAAAAAGTTTCGGTATACTATCGCGAGCCGGTTGTAAATGTACGCTTTGCCAATTTCAGCATTACGGTGCTGGGTGAGGTGACGCGACCGGGCACCTACACTATCAGCAATGAAAAGGTGAGCTTGCTGGACGCCATCGGCATAGCCGGCGACCTGACCATATACGGTAAGCGCGACAACGTAATGCTGATCCGCGAGGAGAACAACAGCAAGACCTTTATGCGCTTTAACCTGAACTCGGATGAAATATTCAGATCGCCCTACTACTACCTGCGGCAGGGCGATGTGGTGTACGTAGAGCCTAACAAGGCACGCACCAAGTTGGGTGTAACCGATCCTACCCGCGACAGGATGCTAACCATCGGAATTACTGCTTTGTCGTTATTAGTAGCTATTTTTTCAGCCACCAGGAATTGATCATAATCGTCTAAACAGAATTATACAAAAGCACTCATGGAACAGACACCACGCATCGCAGTTATTGGCCTCGGTTATGTGGGCCTGCCACTGGCTGTTGAATTTGCAAAGCACTTTGCAGTTACCGGCTTCGACATTAATGAGCGGAGGATACAGGACCTGCGTAATTGCGAAGATCATACACTAGAGGTGGACAATGCCCAACTGAAGGAGGTAAATGTAAGCACACCCGATGGCGACAAAGGATTGTATTGCTCCAATAAGCTGGAAGATATCAGGAACTGCAACTACTACATCGTGACAGTGCCTACGCCGGTGGATAAATACAACCGCCCCGACCTGACGCCGCTATATAAAGCGAGTGAAACAGTGGGCAAGGTGCTGAAAGAAGGCGATATCGTGGTATATGAATCGACGGTGTATCCCGGCGTGACGGAAGATGAATGCGTTCCGGTGCTGGAAAGGGTGTCGGGGTTGAAGTACAACCATGGATTTTATTGCGGGTATTCGCCCGAGCGTATCAACCCCGGTGACAAGAACCATACCGTTACCAAGATCAAAAAGGTAACATCAGGGTCGACGGATGAAGTGGCGGAAAAAGTGGACGCGCTGTACCGCACCGTGATCACAGCAGGTACACACAAAGCCTCTTCGATCAAAGTGGCAGAAGCAGCGAAGGTGATAGAAAACGCACAACGTGATATCAACATAGCCTTCGTGAACGAGCTCGCCAAAATATTCAACCGGCTGGGCATCGATACGCATGAAGTATTGGCGGCATCTGCTACGAAATGGAATTTTCTGCCTTTTAAACCCGGGCTGGTTGGAGGCCACTGTATAGGGGTAGATCCTTATTACCTGGCGCAAAAGGCACAAGAGGCAGGGTATCATCCTGAAATCATCCTGGCCGGACGCAGGCTTAACGATGGAATGGGTGAATACGTAGCCAACGAAGTGGTGCGCCTGATGATAAAAAACAATGTGGCTGTGAAAAATGCCGACATCCTGCTATTGGGTATCACGTTCAAAGAGAATTGCCCTGATGTGCGTAATACAAAGGTAGTGGACATAGTACGTGCACTTGCAGGATACGATATAAATGTGACGGTGTACGATCCATGGGCCAGCCCGGATGAGGTGGCGCACGAGTATGGCATTGATACCATCAACAAGCTGCCCGAGGGCAAAAAGTATGATGCCGTGGTGCTGGCTGTGGCCCATAATGAATTTACCGGCGATGGTAGTGACTGGAAGAAATGGGTAAAGAAAGGAGGGATCGTTTACGACGTGAAGGGCTGCCTGGACAAAACGATGGCAGATGCGCGGCTATAGGGTCTTGACTTATTCTAGGCAAATCTTCAGTATCTTTACGAGACGGTCATTTACCAGACAAAAAGTATTTTATGCGCTTACTGAAACTCTTTGCTTTGCTTATTTCTTTTTCAGTTGCAATGTATAGCTGTACGAAGAAGAAAGCAGGCACCCCAGGCAAGGGCGGCAATGCCAGCCTTATGCTTTATCCTCAACACCACGGCGTAGAGCGAAACCTCACAAACATGAAGGTGTATATTAAGTATAATACGCAGGTACCCCCATCGAACGGCGTGTATGACGACTCTATAGCCTGTACAAAGACTGATACAATGTCGGTGGGTACTTTCAGCGGCCTGAATAATGGTGCTTATTACCTGTATGGCTATGGCTACGATACTTCGATACATGGAAATGTGAAAGGAGGTATTCCTTACACCATCACGACGCAGAACAGCCAGACTGTTTTGTTGCCGGTTAGCGAAGATTAATTACAATCCAACAAGACCATTTTAACAGCATTTGGCTGCCATTAAAGCATTTCTATATGTCGCATAAATACTTAGCTGCTATTCTCTTATTCTTTTTGGGGCTTAGCCATTATGCCCGCGCCCAAACCATCACTACGATAGCCGGCAATGGAAATATCGGCTACAGTGGTGACAGTAACCTGGCCACGCAGGCGCAGCTGAATGCCTTGGGAGTGGCGCTGGCAAGAGATGGCCAAATATATATACCCGATGCAGCCAACAACCGGGTGCGGAAAATAAACCTGGGCGACAGCATCTTTACGATTGCCGGCACGGGAACGGCGGGATATAACGTTGACAGTGGTGAGGCGCTCACTACCTTACTTTACAACCCGACGGGTGTAGCCGTCGACACGGCAGGGAACCTCTATATAGCTGACCAGCACAACCAGCGCATACGCAAAGTGGACACTGCCGGAATAATGACTGTGATAGCAGGCACCGGCATAACGGGATTTAGCGGTGACGACAGTGCAGCAGTAAATGCTAAACTTAACAATCCGATAGCAGTGGCCACCGACACCTTTGGAAATATTTTCGTGGTGGATTACGGGAATAACCGCATCCGAAAAATAAATGCGGCAGGTATCATCAGCACTGTGGCGGGCACGGGTGTAGTAGGACACACTGGCGACGGCGGGCCGGCAATTGCTGCAACCCTTGATACCCCAACCTGTGTGGTCGCCGACCCACAGGGCAATTTGTACATCGCGGACAGGGGCAACAACTGTATCCGCAAGGTTGATACGGCGGGTATCATTACCAACTATGCCGGAAGCGCCACGGGGAGTTATGGTTTCAGTGGTGATGGGGGGTCGGCTACAGCAGCTTTGCTGGCGCATCCCTATGGTGTTGCGTTGGATCAATACGGTCATTTGTACATAGCGGATGAGGAGAACCAGCGTATAAGGATGATAAACGGACCGGGTAATATCAATACCATAGCCGGTAGCGGTGTGCTGTCGTTCTGCGGCGACGGTGGCGACCCGCTGCAAGCCTGCCTGAACCATCCTAAGGGGGTAGCTGTAAGTAGTGCGGGCGATGTATATGTTGCCGATGCTTTCAACAACCGCATCAGGAAAATTACAGGACTGCTCACCGTGCCTGATATGAAACGTAAGACCCCGGTCCGGTTGTATCCGAACCCTGCGGAGAATGAAATTAACGTTGAGGCTAACCTGAGCGCGAACAGTAGTACTATACGCCTGCTGCTGCTGGATATGACAGGCCGCTTAATAGCAGAAAGCCATTGCAACACAAACAACGGCAGTGTTGCCACACAGCTACACCTGCCAGCAGGTTTGCCTGCAGGGATATATCTAATCAGGCTGACCTCAGATAAGGAGGAGCAGCAATTGCTTTTTCGACATCGCTAACCAGCAAGATCACTTATCGAAGTCCTTCTTAAGAAAATCTGCTATACAACTATCATAAAGCTGTGACAGCTTTTTTTCAAGCATTACTTTGTCTTTTGCATTTTTCGCCGAATGGTGCAATATGTCAGACATTTTATCGTCAAGTGAGTCTTTGAGAACATTCAAATGTTCATTAAAAACTTTGAGCCGCGCGGCTTTTTTTGCAGCCTCAGTGCCACGGTATTTTTTCTTTACCTCAGTTGTTTGCTCTTCGAGGAGCTTATGGGCAAAATCCGAAAAGTTTTTTTCGGGGTTGATATACGGATTCATGCTAAGAGTAAATTGTTTCGACAATGTGACCAACCACTTACGGGCGGCACCTTAACCAAAAGAAGGATCAGGAAAGAAGAGCAGGAGGTCCTCTTAAACCGAATAGAGAGCGTGAACCGGAAAAGCACTGAGATGCACCTGTGAGTGCAAAGAAATGGACAAATGGTGGTTGGCAGCGTAAGCTGAGAATAGTTAGGCCCGGTTTATCGAAGCTAACCTGACCTTTCATGTACCGTATCTTGACATAGTCATATTCTCGTAGACTATGCCGCGGTACATGCCTGTGGATGTAACTGTAGGTATTGTGATAAAAGGTTGCCTTAGGATGGGAATGATACGACAAATGCGGCGAATGCCGGACCTGATGCCGTTCCATTGTAAACAAAATGCCTACAAGGAAAATCACAAAGCACAATATGATCGAAGCTTTTTTACCCAAGGCGAGTAAAATTATTAAACATAGGCTACAAAATAATGGCGTATGCTTTCAGAGGCTCTTTAGATATTGCCGTTAATTATATTGGAGTACGACAGATAGGCCGTTCCTTTGATTTTTAATCCATTAGCCTTGCAACATGCGTTTATTGTACTAAACATTAAAAAACTAAATTTTCATAAATTTTTTCTCTCGCCCACCAATTGTTGTTCTATGTCAGGCACAGAGGCGGTGAGATTGCTGGGCACCGATATCGTGAAGGTCGTGCCTTGCCCTACTTCGCTTTTAGCGGTTATGAAGCCGTTGTGTTTTTCGACGATTTTCTTGCATATGGATAAACCAATACCCGTTCCCTCGAACTGATCTTTGCTATGTAAACGTTTGAATAGGGTAAAAATTTCATTGCTGTATTTTGGTTCGAATCCAATGCCATTATCGCTTACGTGAATGTTGCAAAAGTCGTTATTGAACAGGGTTTCGTCGATGCCGGATATCTGGAAGCCTTTTACTGTTTCGGAGTAGATATGGATCTCGGGGGGTGTGTTTTCCCGGGTAAACTTTAATGCATTAATGATCAGATTCTGGAACAATTGCCTGAACTGCTCCGGCATTATGCTGATTATTGGTAAGGGCTCAACACGAATGCTGGCCCCTGTTTGCTCAATAGATATCTCGAGATCGGACAGCACACCGTCGATCAACATGTTTAGGTCCGTGTCTTCAAACGCGTCAGTTGCGGAGGTAGCACGTGAGAAAGTCAGTATATTCTTAATGAGGGTTTGCATTCTTTCCGAAGCCTTCAATATCCTATCGATAAAGTTCCAGTCGTCGTCAGCAAAATGACCTTTGTATTTTGCCCCCAAACGGTCGGTAAAGAGAATGATCTTCCTGAGTGGTTCCTGCAGGTCGTGTGAGGCGACGTAGGCAAAGCGCTCCAGCTCCTCGTTGGTGGTTTGTAATTGCTTAATATTTTCCAGTAGCTGAATGTTCAGGTCTATTACTTTACTTTCGGATATTTTGCGTTCGCGTATCTCTTTCTCCAGCCGGCGATTGGCAGCCATTAACTTCTGCTCCTGGTCGATAAGCTGGTGGTTCTTTTTATAAAGCTCTGCAAAGACACTCACCTTGGCGCGCAGCAACTCCTGGTTGATCGGCTTACGGATATAATCCACACCGCCCATCTGGTAGCCTTTAAAGATATTATCCTCATCACTGTCATTTGCAGTAATAAAAATGATGGGTATATGCTTCAGGATATCACGCTCGTATATGAGCGTTGCCGTTTCAAAGCCGTTGAGGTCGGGCATGACCACGTCCATGAGTATCAGGGTGAAGTCGTGCTCTTTGAGCAGTATTTTCAATGCTGCACGGCCCGAATTGGCCTTCGTTATGTTATACCCATCTCTCTCCAGGATGGTTTCGATAGAGAAGAGGTTATCTTCCCTATCGTCGACCACCAAAATCTTTATCCGTGAGTCTGCAGAAATATATTCGTCTGTTACGCCTTTCATTTTTCTCTATTTATATAACCATACACGCATCAACGATAACAATTGATCGATCTTCACCGGCTTGGTAATATAGTCGGAGGCGCCAGCTTCAATACATTTCTCTCTGTCGCCCTTCATCGCCTTGGCTGTTACCGCTATAATAGGAAGGTTACTGTTCTTGTGTTCCCTTCTTATCTTCTGCGTTGTTTCATACCCGTCCATTTCAGGCATCATAATATCCATCAGCACCATATCGATACCACTGTTCTCGCCCAGGATGTTTATGGCTTCCTGTCCGCTTTCGGCGGTGATGGTCTTGATATTATATTTTTCGAAGGCAGTAGTGAGCGCGAAAAGATTGCGCACATCGTCATCAACTACCAATATATTCTTTCCTGCGAGCACGTCTTCCTTAAGCCTCAGGTTTTCAATTATTTTCCGTTTCTCGGGTAGCAGGTCTTTATGGTTGAGATGCAGCAGCATTACCGTTTCTTCCAATAGCAGCTCCAGCGAGTTCACATTTTTGAGTATCACCCTATTGGCGTACTGCTTCAGCTGTGTCTTTTCTTTAGGAGAAAAGTCTTTGGCTGAATAGATGATCACGGGCATCAGTTGTTGTTTCTTCACGTTGTTTATCTCCATGATAAAATCCATACCCGCGAAATCAGGCAGCATATAGTCGACAGTCACACAGTCGTAAACATTGTTACTGAGCAGCTCTATTGCTTCTTTACCTGTGCTTGCAATGGTGATATCAATGAGCTCGCCATTTTCGAGGATCTTAGCTATCTGCGACGAGTCGATCTCGTTGTCCTCGACAATGAGCAGGCTCTTCGGTGTACGGGTGTTAAATTCAACAATGTCAGTGAACAATATGGATAAGGCCTCATTCTTCAGGGGTTTCTGGTGGAAACTCCTTGCACCACGCTTCATCGCCAGCAGCCTGTTTTCCTCACCTGATATCAGGTGAACAGGTATGTGCCTGAAGTTCATATCGTTTTTGAAGAGGTCGAGTATCTTCCAGCCGCTGGCGTCGGGCAGTTTTACGTCCAGCGTTACTGCGGTCGGCGTGTATTTGTTTACCATGTCGAACACTTCACCGAAATTGGTGGCAACTACAACTTTGAGTTCCAGTTCGTGGGCTTTTTCGATCATGATCTTGGCAAAACGGAGATCATCTTCGATCACCAACACAACCTTGTCACCCAGGCTTATATTATTGCGGTCGTCGCCTGCCTCGTTGATGATCTCGTTAACGCCTTCGAGGTCGCGTTCGGGCAACTTAACAGTCTGTATGGCAATCTTTTCCTCGTTTTGTGCCAATTCATACTCGCTTATAACAAGCGAGCTTGGCTTTTCTTTCTTAACAAGGTTGGGGTTGTAGTCCATTGGCAGGTAGAGTGTGAACGAGCTGCCAAAGCCTACTTCACTCTCCAGTTCGATAGAACCGCCAAGCAGATCGGCAAGGCCACGGCTGATAGAGAGACCGAGACCGGTACCGCCGTACTTACGGCTTGTTGACCCTTCAGCTTGCTGGAAGGCCTCGAAGATGATGTTCTGTTTATCTTTCGAGATGCCGATACCCGTATCCCTGATCTCGAATGCCACAACGCGCCGTGCATTGTCGAGGCTTGGATTGCCTGAACGCCAGCCCTTTTCAGACTCAAATATCTTGAGCTTAACTTCGCCTTTTTCTGTGAACTTAAAGGCGTTCGATAAGAGGTTCTTAAGGATCTGGTTAAGGCGTTGCACGTCAGTCTCGATGATGTCGGGCAGTTTGTTATCGATATCGATGCTGAACTTGAGGTTCTTACTTTCAGATACGTGTTTGAAAGTTGTTTCCACAAAGGATGTGATCTCGTTCAGGCGAACCGTGATGAAGTCGGCCGTGATATATCCGGATTCGATCTTGGAAAGGTCCAGGATGTCATTGATAAGCTGGATAAGGTCATCGCCGCAACTGTGGATGGTTTTCGCATAACGCACCTGTTTCTCTGTCAGGTTGCCCTCATGGTTCTCGAAGAGTTGCTGCGCGAGGATGAGCAGCGAGTTGAGCGGTGTGCGCAACTCGTGAGACATGTTGGCAAGGAACTCGGATTTGTATTTCGAAGTAAGTGTGAGCTGCTCGGCTTTTTCTTCGAGCGACTTGCGGGCTTCTTCCACTTCCTTGTTCTTATTTTCCACTTCCTCTTTTTGCTTCACCAGCAGGTGCGCCTTATCCTGCAGCTCATCATTTGTTCTCCTCAGCTCCTCCGTAAGCGACTGCGATTGTTCAAGCAGGTGCTCTGTCCTTGAATTGGTCTCGATCGTGTTCAATACGATACCGATACTTTCCGTTAGCTGCCCGAGGAAGTCAAGGTGTGTTTCGTTGAACGATTCGAACGATGCCAATTCTATAACCGCCTTTATTTCCGTTTCAAACAATACAGGCAGCACGATCAGATTCATTGGTTTTGCCTCACCAAGTCCTGAACTTATTTTTACATAGTCGCCCGGCACATTGCTAAGCAGTATCCTTTCTTTTTCTATAGCTACCTGCCCTACCAGGCCTTCGCCAAGCATGAACTGTTTTTTAATGTTCAGTTCATTTTTATAAGCATAAGCGGCAAATAATTTCAGTATGCTGTCTTGTGTTGCTTCGTCCTGTTCCAATATGTAGAACATACCATGCTGTGCATTTACAACCTGGGCCAGTTCCGACAGGATACGGCGTGTTACCGTATTCAGGTCTTTCTGACCTTGCAGCATCTGCGTGAATTTCGCAAGGTTTGACTTCAGCCAGTCCTGTTCCTGGTTACGGAGTGTTGTCTCCTTCAGGTTAGCGATCATCTGGTTGATGGTATCTTTCAATTCTTCCACCTCACCCTTCGCTTCCACGCGTATCATACGTGTAAGGTCACCCTTAGTAACCGCGGAGGCCACCTCGGAGATCGCACGTACCTGGGTTGTCAGGTTTTGTGCCAGCTGGTTCACATTTTCAGTAAGGTTCTTCCATATGCCTGACGCACCAGGCACGTTCGCCTGACCGCCGAGTCGCCCGTCGACACCCACCTCACGGGCAACGGTCGTTACCTGGTCGGCAAATACCGCAAGCGTGTCGATCATTTCATTGATCGTATCAGTCAGCTGCGCCACTTCACCACGCGAGCTGATGGATAGCTTTTGTTTTAGGTTCCCGGTTGCCACTGATGTTACGACCTTTGCAATACCGCGCACCTGCGAAGTAAGGTTCGAGGCCATCATATTCACGGAGTCGGTAAGGTCTTTCCATGTACCGGCCACACCTTTCACTTCGGCCTGGCCACCCAGCTTACCTTCCGTACCTACCTCACGCGCCACACGCGTTACTTCGAAGGCGAATGAGTTGAGCTGGTCCACCATGGTATTGATCGTGTTCTTCAGGTCGAAGATCTCACCCTTCACATCGATGGTCACTTTCTTAGAAAGGTCGCCGCTCGCCACCGCCTTTGTCACTTCGGCTATGTTACGCACCTGGCTTGTCAGGTTACCCGTCATCTGATTCACAGAGTCAGTAAGGTCCTTCCACGTTCCTGCAACACCCGGTACGAAGGCTTGTCCGCCTAATTTACCATCGGTACCCACCTCACGGGCCACACGCGTCACTTCGGATGCGAAGGCGCGGAGCTGATCCACCATTGTATTTAGCGTCTCCTTCAGTTGGAGTATTTCCCCGCGCACGTCCACCGTTATCTTACGGCTCATGTCACCGTTCGCCACGGCAATGGCTACATCGGCGATGTTACGCACCTGGTCAGTCAGGTTACCGGCCATCAGGTTCACCGAATCGGTAAGGTCTTTCCATGTACCGCCCACACCAGGCACGTTGGCCTGTCCGCCCAGTTTACCTTCGGTACCCACCTCACGTGCCACGCGTGTTACTTCCGATGCAAATGCCCTGAGCTGTTCCACCATCGTATTGATCGTGTTTTTCAGCTCGAGGATCTCGCCCCTTACGTCCACTTCGATCTTGCGTGAGAGGTCACCGTTGGCAACCGCTGTCGTCACCTCGGCGATGTTACGTACCTGCGCGGTAAGGTTGGAGGCCATGATGTTCACAGAGTCGGTAAGATCCTTCCATGTTCCACCTACACCGGGCACGTCGGCCTGTCCGCCCAGTTTGCCTTCCGAACCCACCTCACGTGCCACACGCGTCACTTCCGATCCGAAGGAGTTAAGCTGGTCCACCATCGTGTTGATCGTGTTCTTTAGCTCCAGGATCTCGCCCTTCACATCCACTGTGATTTTACGCGACAAGTCGCCTTTCGCCACCGCTGTAGTTACCTCGGCGATGTTACGCACCTGTGCCGTCAGGTTACTACCCATCTGGTTCACAGAGTCGGTAAGGTCTTTCCATGTTCCGCCCACGCCCTGCACTTTGGCCTGTCCGCCCAGCTTACCTTCCGTACCCACTTCCAATGCCACACGGGTCACTTCTGATGCGAAAGAGTTCAACTGATCCACCATCGTGTTGATGGTTTTCTTCAGGTCTAATATTTCACCTTGTACGTTAACCGTAATTTTTTTAGAGAGGTCACCGTTGGCCACGGCGGTCGTTACCTCGGCGATGTTACGCACCTGTGCCGTCAGGTTACTACCCATCTGGTTTACAGAATCTGTCAAGCCTTTCCATACACCACCTACACCTTTTACCTTTGCCTGTCCGCCCAGTTTACCTTCAGTACCCACTTCAAGCGCCACACGCGTCACTTCCGATGCAAAGGAATTGAGCTGGTCCACCATCGTATTGATGGTGTTCTTCAGTTCGAGTATTTCGCCTTCTACAGGCACCGTAATTTTTTTGGAGAGGTCCCCGTTGGCCACGGCTGTTGTCACCTCGGCGATGTTACGTACCTGGTTAGTCAGGTTAGAGGCCATCTGGTTCACCGAGTAGGTGAGGTCTTTCCATACACCACCTACACCTTTCACCGTCGCCTGTCCGCCCAGTTTACCTTCGGAGCCCACTTCCCTCGCCACACGCGTCACTTCCGAGCCGAAGGAGTTGAGCTGGTCCACCATGGTGTTGATCGTCTTTTTCAACTCAAGGATCTCGCCCTGCACGTCCACGGTGATCTTTTTCGAAAGGTCACCATTGGCCACGGCTGTCGTCACATCGGCGATGTTACGCACCTGTGCTGTCAGGTTACCGGCCATCTGGTTTACAGAGTCTGTAAGGTCTTTCCATACACCGCCTACGCCTTCCACCGTTGCCTGTCCGCCGAGTTTACCTTCCGAGCCCACCTCACGCGCCACGCGCGTTACTTCCGATCCGAAGGAATTGAGCTGGTCCACCATTGTATTGATCGTGTTCTTCAGCTCCAATATTTCACCTTTTACATCCACGGTGATCTTACGGCCCAGATCGCCCTTGGCCACTGCCGTAGTCACCTCGGCAATGTTACGCACCTGTGCTGTCAGGTTACTACCCATCTGGTTCACGGAGTCGGTAAGGTCTTTCCATACACCAGCCACACCTTTCACTTCGGCTTGTCCGCCCAGCTTACCTTCCGAGCCCACCTCCCTCGCCACACGCGTTACTTCCGCGGAGAAGGAGTTGAGCTGGTCCACCATGGTATTGATCGTATTTTTCAGTTCCGAGATCTCTCCCTTCACGTCCACTGTGATCTTCTTAGAAAGGTCACCCCTGGCCACCGCCGTTGTCACTTCCGCGATGTTACGCACCTGGCCCGTAAGGTTCGATGCCATTTGGTTCACGGAGTCGGTAAGGTCTTTCCATGTACCCGCCACACCTTTTACTTGTGCCTGTCCACCCAGCTTACCTTCCGTACCCACTTCGAGCGCCACACGCGTTACTTCCGATGAGAAGGAGTTGAGCTGGTCCACCATCGTATTAATAGTATTCTTCAGCTCCAAGATCTCGCCTTTTACGTCCACCGTGATCTTGCGGCCCAGATCGCCTTTGGCCACGGCTGTCGTTACTTCGGCGATGTTACGTACCTGCGCTGTCAGGTTGCTGGCCATCTGGTTCACGGAGTCGGTAAGGTCTTTCCACACACCACCTACCCCTTTCACTTTTGCCTGTCCCCCCAGTTTACCCTCTGTGCCCACCTCAAGGGCCACACGCGTCACCTCCATCGAGAAGAGGTTGAGCTGCTTCACCATGTCATTCACTTCCTTGGCGATACGGGCGAATTCGCCCTGGAGAGCGTGGTCGCCTATCTGCAGGGGCATTTGTTGCGACAGGTTACCCTTTGCAACCGAACTGATAACACCCGCTATCTCGATAGTGGGGTGTACCAGGTCGGATATCAGCATATTCAGCGACTCCAGGCCGGTGCTCCAGGCGCCCTTGTCGAAAGGCACTTCCAGCCTATGTGTCAGCTTACCCTGTTTTCCGATGGTGTTACTTGCCTTGGTGAACTCGTGCGTCATCTTTTCATTCATTGAGATGATCTCGTTCAGCGTATCGCATATCTTGCCGGTGATGCCTACCTGGTCTATCGGCATGCGCACACTGAAGTTGCCGTTGCGCACCTCCATGAGCACCTTCAGCAGCTCTTTGTCAAGTATTTCCGCGGGTGCCGGATCGTAGCTATCTTTTTTGGGCTTAATTTCCCCATTTTTGCGCCTGGGCTTTTTCCCGTTTTGGGGTGGTATAAGTACCTGCACATCATCATCGATGTCGGTTTTCAGTTCAGGTAATGTGGCTTCGTTTTCCAGCCCTTCGAGGTTGTCGATTTCTGTACTCATGGCGTGTTGTGTGTGTTGTAGGAAAAAATTACCTGGTTACGGATCGTTTAATCAGTTAATAAAAAATTGATTATGCGCAATCCGCTGGCTGCCAAACTAAATTCCTCTCTCAGCAAAAATCAGCGGTAAAGGATGTGCCTGTAAAAACCATGCCATGGCTGACGTAAATTCGACTGTTAAGCGGCGGTGTCGCCCAGCCCAGTGATCCGGTAGTGGGCGGCGTAGTGGAGCGGTTTGATGGGTTGCTTGCGAAATTGGCCCCAGACCTTCGTAAATGCTGCCCCGAAATAGAGGATAATGGAAGAGTAAAAGACAAAAAGCAGCATAAATACCATAGCGCCTGAGGCACCGTAGATGTTGCCAATGCTATTTGCCGACAATAATAACCCGATTATGAAACGGCCAAGTCTGAACAGCAAGGCGGTTAAAATGGCGCCAACCATAGCTACGTGGCGCGGCGGACGGCCATCGGGGAGGTAGATAAACAATACAAAAAACCAAATGGCAGCGGTAGTGATCGAAGCAAGTTCGCTCAAAATGCTATTGATCTCGTGAATGGTTTGTGGGGTTTTCATGAAGTATTGCTCCAGCAACGACTGGAATGCGTCTACGAGCAAGACCACAAGAAATAAGCAGCCTGCAAGCAAAATGATCACTACTGAATGCAGGCGTGAGCCCATCTTGGATTTAAAACTTCTGTGCTTTTCCACGCGGATATTCCAAAGTTGATTCAAGGAGCTTTTTACAACGCGGAATAAGGTTGTTGCGACGAATAATAGGAATATAAAGCTGGCAACTGTGACGAAATAATTTTGCTGCAGCGCTCTGAAACTTCTGATGACATTCCGTATCTGGTCAGCACTTTCGGGACCCAACACTTCACTTAGTTTGATAAACATACTACCGCCCAGGTCTCGCTGGCTGAAGAAAATGCCCAAGGTGCGGACTATTATGATGATAATGGGAGGCAGAGCAAAAGTGGCAAAAAAGGAAGTGGCACCCGCCATGCGTATGGGGTCATTGTTAAGCAGTTCCTGCAGCGTGTCCTTTAACAGCGTCCATGCGGTGAGAAGCAGTTTTTTTATCATACTTCGTTTTACATTGTCATTCAGCAGCCTACTAAAATCAAGCCCGACACAAACTTATGTAATTATAATTAATGTAATTGATGCAATACTAGCGGCAGGCGGGCGTTTTAAACAGCTTCTTAAGCTTTAAAACGTACTTTTGTAACCTAAAAATAAAGACAAAATGCCGGGAACAGAACTATTTGGCAGTGAGGAGCGCAAGGAGATACTTGATGTGGTGGATAATGGTGTTTTATTCAGGTATGGCCATGACGCGCAGCGCAACGGTATCTGGAAAACGCGAGAGTTTGAGGAAGAGGTGAAGAAAATAACGGGCGCGAAGTATGCCCATGCGGTGTCGAATGGCTCAGCGGCTATAGCGATTGCCCTCGCAGCCTCAGGTATCGGGGCGGGCGATGAGGTAATAGTGCCACCCTTCACATTCATAGCCAGCATCGAGGCGGTGCTGTTCCTGGGCGCAATACCCATATTTGCAGAGATCGATGAGACCCTTTGCCTGAGTGCTGAGGGCATAAGGAAAGCGGCAACTCCTAAAACGAAGGCGGTTTGCCTGGTGCATATGTGCGGAGGCATGGCAGATATGGATGCGATTATGCAGGCATGTAAAGAGCTAGACCTCATATTGGTTGAAGACGCGGGGCAGGCCTTCGCATCTTTTTATAAAGGAAAGGCTACAGGTTTGTTCGGCAAGGCAGGCAGCTACTCGTTCGACTTTTTTAAGATAGCAACAGCCGGCGAAGGTGGCATATTCGTGACCGACGATGAGGCTGTATATAAAATAGCAGATGCCTACTCAGATCACGGGCACAATCACGAAGGCAACAACCGCGGGATGGAACAGCACCCTGTACTTGGTTTTAACTACCGAATCAGCGAACTACACGCAGCGGTAGCACTGGCGCAAACCCGCAAAGTGCCCCAGATACGCGAGGCTAACAGGAAGAATAAGCAAATGCTGACGGAGATACTCGCTGAAACCGAAGGTGTTTCGTTCGCCCGGATAGCTGATCCGGAGGGTGATTCGGCTACATTCCTGAATTTTTTCCTGCCGGATACTGAAACAGCAAAACGTACAGTAGCGGAGCTGAACAAAGCCGGTATTGGAGGCTTCAACTACTGGTATACAAACATGTACCACTTCATTAACCAGTGGGATCACCTGAAGAATATGCAAACGGCTGCAAAGCTGCCGGTGGAAATACTGGGTTGCCCACAGGATTACAAGACCTTGGACTTGCCAAAATCGCAGGAAGTAGTGGGCAGGTTGATATCCTTTGGCATCCGCTGCACCTGGACGGAAGAAGAGGTAAGGATGCTGGGCGTGGGTATTTCCAATTGCGTAAAACTGGCAATGGGAGTGCCGGCTGTTGGTTAAAGATGTACAAGAATTTTAAGAATATCGAGAAGGTAGTTTTCGGGAGGGGAAGTTTTGATATGATGGACAGCATTCTTGCAGAGCGCAGGAATGACAATGCGGGTTTTATCCTCTTCGTAGTGGATGATTACTTTAATGGCAAAGAGCTTGCAAAGCGGATACCCGTTAAGGACGGCGACATCGTTAGGTATATCGATGTGGATCCGAACGAACCGACGACGGACCAAATAGATACCCTACGCGATGAGGTGATGGCTGTAAAAGGCATGCCTGCAGGGGTGGTGGGTATAGGCGGTGGAAGTATTATGGATATCGCCAAGGCAGTATCACTGATGTTTACTAATGAGGGATCTTCTACGCAATACCAGGGCCTGAACCTGATTAAAAAGCCGGGCATTTACCATTTAGGTGTCCCGACAATATCAGGCACAGGTGCCGAAGTGTCAATGACCGCTGTGCTTACCGGTCCGGAAAAGAAACTGGGACTAAAGTGTGACTGGACCGTATTTAACCAGATGATACTGGACCCTGAGCTTATAGCGAGCGTGCCAACTGACAAGTGGTTTTATACCGGTATGGATACATATATACATTGTATCGAATCCGAAAATGGTATACTTAACAATGCGTACAGCCATGCTTATGCGGAGCAGTCGCTGAAGCTGTGCAGGGAGATATACCTTGGTGAAAATGCCGGACAGACGGCAGAGAACGATGACAAACTAATGGTTGCCTCGATGATGGGCGGTCTGAGCCTCACCTACTCGGAAGTGGGTGTGTGCCACGCGCTATCGTATGGGCTTTCTAAAATATTCGGCGAGAAACACTGCTATGCAAATTGCCTGGCTTTCCAGCACCTTGAGGATTACTATCACGAGGGCGTGAGAGAATTTAAGCAGATGCTGGTGAAGCATAATGTAGTGTTGCCGCAGGGCCTGAGCAAAAGCTGGACCGATGAACAAATAACGGCAATGGCGCACGTGGCCTATAACCTGCACCATATGTGGAACCATGCGATCGGTACTGATTGGAAGGAGAAGATCACCATTGAAACCATCAAGCAACTTTACGAAAGAATGTAATTATGAGCGCTAAGAAAATAAACGTAGGTAGTATAGAGTGTGGTGCAGATGAGCTGTTCCTGATCTCAGGTCCTTGCGTGATAGAGGATGAAACTACCATGATGAAGACAGCGGAGACACTTAAGGAAGTAAGTGGCCGGCTGAATATCCCTGTGATATATAAGTCATCTTTTACCAAGGACAACCGCAGCAGCCTGAAATATTATGATGGCCCCGGGCTGGAAAAAGGCGTGAAGATATTAGCGAAGATCAAAGAGCAATTTGGTTTTCCCGTATTGACGGATATACATTATCCCGACCAGGCGGCGCCTGCTGCCGAGGTTTGCGATGTGTTGCAGATACCAGCTTATCTATGCATGCAGTCAGGCCTTTTAACTGCTGCCGCAAAGACCGGCGCTGTGATCAATATAAAACACGGCCAATTCCTGGCTCCTGAAAATATGAAGCACCCGGTGGGTAAGTGTGTGGATGCAGGCAATGATAAGATCATTCTTACAGAGCGCGGCTATACCATGGGATATAATGATCTTGTGGTGGACCCTCGCAGTTTCTATCATATGGCGCAACTGGGTTATCCTGTGGTATTCGACATTACCCATTCCATCCGCAAGTATGGCATACCGAGTGCAGATGCTAAAGGCGGTGCAAGGGAGTTTCTGCCTGTATTAAGCAGGGCAGGTGTAGCCTCGGGCGTGGACGGTGTATTTATAGAAACCCACCCGGAACCAGAAAAAGCGCTTTGCGATGCCGCCAGCCAGTTATGTGTTTATGATCTAGAAGAGTTTATGAAGCCGTTACTGGAACTGCACGCTTTGGAAGTGAAATACAGGAAATAGGGAGGATTTGCTTTGTACGTATAAAAATAATAACTTTGTCGTATAAAAGGAGGTAGGTATGGATGCAAAGATAACTATGAGCTTTGATGCGAGCGTAATAGATAAGGCGAAAGAATATGCGGAGAACCATGGCATGAGCCTCAGCAGGCTGACGGAAGTATTGCTCCGGAAAGTGGTTGCAGGCAATTATCGTAATATAGAAGACATGCCCGTTGCAGATTGGGTTACGATGGTATCCGAAGGTGAAGTGGAATACCATACCCGCTCGCGCAGCCGCAAGAAGCTAAAAGATGAATACTATAATGACAAGAAAAAATGAGGCTATTTCTTGACGCAAACGTGCTGGTTTCGGTGCTGAACAAGGAATACCCTATTTATCCATATACGGCAAGAGTTCTAAGCCTGGCGGATAACAAAAAATATACCCTGATCACTTCCTCTACCTGCCTTGCTATCGCTTTTTATTTTGCATCGAAAAAGCACGGGGAAAAGGAAGCGAAAAGTAAGATAAGCCTGTTGCTTGAGCATATTGATGTGGCCGACTGCGGAAAAAAAGAAGCAGTGCTGGCTGCGGGGAATAAGAAGATACATGACTTTGAGGACGGGCTGCAATATTATGCTGCGAAAAATTCAAAATGCAGTTGTATCATTACTAGCGACCTGGACGATTTTTATTTTTCGGAGCTGGACGTTTTTGAACCCGAAGTTTTTTTAAGAAAGTATATAAAGTAAACACAGTAATAAACGATACATGGAATTATATCTTGATTCTGCTAACCTTAAGGAGATAGAAGAAGGTTTTAAGCTAGGTTTCCTTAACGGGCTCACTACAACGCCGACATTCATGCAGCGCGAAGGTATTACCGACATCGACGGTACTATTGTAAAGCTGAGCAAAATGGTGCCTGTGCTGCAAATAGAAGCGCTGGGCAACACGGCCGAAGAAATACTGAAAGAAGCTCGCCGCCAGCTTGACCTTGGCCTCGATCCTAAGAGAACGGTGTTTAAGATACCTGTATCGCTGGAGGGCGTAAGAGCATGTCACCTGCTCCGAAACGAGGGGCTACTGGTGAATATCCATCTTGTGTATACCCTGCAACAGGCTTATATGGCCATGCACGCAGGGGCATCTTATGTATGTCCGCTGGTTGGTCGCCTGCAAGACCAGGGCCACGATGCCCTGGCACTGGTAGAACAGTGTGTAAACGCGGTGTACCAATACGGTTACGACACCAAGATCATGTTCAGCTCGGTGCGCAATGTAGAGCACGTGCGTAATGCGATTAATATTGGCGTGCATACCATTACTGTTCCGCTGAAAATATTGAAGGCGCTTACAGAAAATAATTTCACCACGCTTGGTACCGAGCAATTTATCAGCGATACACGCCTGATGACAGTGCGTGTTAAAGACGCAATCAATGGTACCAACCCAATTGTACCGGCCGATGCTAATCTGAAGGACGCTATTGTGAAAATGACAAGCTATGGCTTCGGGGCTATCACAGTTACGAATGGCGACGGTAGCCTTAAAGGTGTGTTCACCGATGGTGACCTGCGCAGACTATTGCAAAATGAAGGCGAGCATATCCTGGACAAAAAGCTAGGTGACATGGAATATAAGACTCCCATCAGCATAGATGCAAATATGTTGCTGAACGATGCTGCGGTGCTGTTTAAAAAGACCAATGTAGATACCATACTGGTAACAGATAACGGCAGGCCCTTTGGCATGCTGGATATCCAGGACCTCAAAGAAGATTAATGAACTCGATGCAGCAGATCAAAGATAAATTTCAAGGACAGTTTCTCGTTGGCCCGGAAGAGCTGGAGAGAAAGCTGGCTGGTATTAAGGCGTTTGTTTTTGATTGGGACGGCGTTTTTAACAGTGGTGTGAAGGATGAGCAAGGTTCCAGCTCTTTTAACGAGGTGGACTCTATGGCCATCAATATGCTGCGCTTCAATTATTATCTGCGTACAGGCAGCGTTCCTGTTACAGGCGTAATTTCAGGAGAAAAGAATAGTATTTCTTTCCAGTATGCCGAACGCGAACATTTTCATTCTGTCTATTATAAGATACTATACAAGGTTGATGCGCTGCACCACCTGTGTAACAGGTATAATATCGTTCCCGGCGAGGTGGCTTTTTTCTACGACGACATACTGGATATGGCGCCTGCTGCGCTGTGCGGCTTACGTATCATGGTGGGCCGTCCATGCAATCCGCTTTTCACTGAGCTGGTAAAAGAAAAGCAGTTGGCTGATTACATTACAACAGCTGATGGCGGACACTATGCGATACGGGAAGCTGCAGAATTGTTGTTGGGCCTGACCGGTCAATATAAGGATACGGTTCTCCAGCGTTCTGACTTCAGTGCCGACTACCAGAAATATCTTAAAATGAGGAACGAACCTAAGCCTGCCTATTACACCACTTCAGGATCTGTAATTAAAGAACTAAGGCCTCAATGATAGTTGGCATCATCCCCGCACGCTATGCATCCACCCGCTTTCCCGGTAAGCCGCTGATCGACATTCGGGGTAAGAGCATGATACAGCGAGTGTACGAGCGTGTATCGGCAAGTAAATCATTGGATAAGGTGGTGGTAGCGACTGACGATGAAAGAATACATGCCCATGTAGCTGCCTTTGGTGGGACGGCAATGATGACAGCAAAGCATCACCCAAGTGGTACAGATCGCTGTTGGGAAGCCCTGCAACAGTTAGGCGGCGATTACGACTACGTGATCAATATACAAGGCGATGAGCCTTTTATTGAGCCCACGCAAATTGATGAACTGGCTACGGTATTACAAGATCATGGTGTGGAACTGGCCACCCAGATGATCCCGATTAACAGTCACGAAATGCTGTTCGACAAGGGGGAAGTGAAAATTGTGCTGAACGATAAAGACGAAGCGCTTTACTTCAGCCGGAACGTGATACCGTTTATTAAAGGGGTGGAAGAAACTGAATGGCATAAGCACCATAAATATTACAGGCATGTAGGCATGTATGCTTATAGAAAAGACATTCTCGAACAAATAACTAAACTTCCTGTGTCTGCCTTAGAGAAGGCAGAATCGCTGGAGCAACTTCGCTGGTTGGAACATGGCTTCAGGATCAAGTGCGTAGTCACCGAATATGAAAGTCATTGCATAGATATCCCGGAAGATGTAGCGAAGGTGCTAGGTCTTATGGGACTGAAATAAAGAAATCCCGTCATCAGGCGGGACTTCTTTATAAATTCTATAAATCTTATTTCTTTACAAATTGCAGTTTGGCAAGTTGGCTGCCTTTATTATCAGTTACAACTGCATAGTATGTTCCTGCGCTAAGTGAAGTGATGTCGATATTGACATTTTTAGAGGAATCTTTGGTATTGTATACAAGTTGGCCGACCGCATTGTAAATAGCGATCGCTTTATTGCCTGTTGCTTCACCTGAGATGACGATGTTTGTATTAGCCGGATTGGGGTATAAGCTATATTGGACGGTGGTAGCTGCAATCTCGTTAACGGCAGTAGTGGTAAGTGTGTCCCCTTCAACCGTAATGTTGTCAAATCTGTTATTACCGCTTGTGCCGGTGTTAGGCGTGCCGAGGGTAATACGGAATACCAGCTTGGGGTTGTTCTTAATAAGCGTGTCTGTAGCGCTGTTCATGTTAATTGTAACCAGGGTCCAGGCAGTCGTAGGCTGGTACGAGGTCATTGACAGGCCGGTCGTTTTCCAGGTTGAACCGCTGTCTGTACTATACTGGAAATTCTGCGTGCTGGGGCCATTGTTTGATTTTTGGGTAACGAATTTCAACATCAGGTTCTTATATCCTGCCGAGGGAATGTACCAACGGCACTCCATGCTGTCGTTTGGATTGCGAAGCCTCATTCCATAGTGTGGGCCCCCCACCGGGTCGGCACTCATTCTTACGTTCAAAAGCGTATCACCGGGTGCGTAACTGTCTACATAGCCGGTGTCAGCACCTGCGCCGGGTACAGCCACGTTCACTATTTTGGCGCCGCCGATTGTTGAATAATCCGCCACCAGATTGTTAACGTGCACTCCTGTGTCAATGTTGTTAAAGTGCCAGTAATGGATCAGGATAGGTGTGGCTGATATCCTGCCTGCGGTGCCCAGCAAAACGCTAAGCAAGAAAAATAGTAGATTTTTTTTCATTGGGTTATTTTAATTTGATGTAAAGGAAGCAATGAAAAGCAAGGCTTAAGTTACGTCATTATTATCTTATTGTTAAGTGCCTATTGTTCAATAATAATGTTTTTCTGCCTATTTTCATTCAAACTAAAGCACATGCCATATATACCACTCGAGGCGCACCTGCCGGGTATCACGGGTCTTCTTGAATATAGCCCGGAGAGTGGGGAGCCGATCCGCGAGCTGACCCAGGTATTGTTAAGGGGTCCATCCACGCTGACAGAGGGGGAGCGGGAACTGATAGCAACTGCGGTTTCCCACCGCAATGCCTGCCGTTTTTGCACCACCGCGCACACGGCCATCGCTGATGTTTTGTTTGGTGAACATGAAACTTCCGCAAAAGTGAAAGAGAATATTATGACTGCCCCTGTAAGCGGCAAAATGAAGGCGCTGCTGACCATAGCCCTGCAGGTAGCGGAGAGTGGGAAAAGCGTGACGGCAGGATCTATCCAAAGAGCGAAAGACGAGGGCGCGATAGATGTGGAGATACATGACACCGTACTGATCGCTTCGCTGTTCTGTTTATACAACCGTTATGTTGATGGCCTTGCTACGGTGACGCCGAACAACCCTGACTTTTACGAGGGCATGGCCAATCGCTTAAAAGAGCACGGCTATGTTCGTCTCGAGGAAGGCTACGATCATTTAAAAGGACAGCATATAGAATAATGTCTGCTTCTCCCACCAATACTGCTAAGATCACACCCGGAAAGCTACACGCTTCCTTCGTCATCTGCTTTATTGCAACTGCCATCTGTGGTTCGGTATCTACGCTCATGTCCAATTATCTTCCGGTTGCCGTCAAAGATATTGTCGGTGATGTGAGTGGCCAGGAATACAATAGTATCAGTGCACTTATTAATGCCCTTTTCCTATATGGCTGGATGCTGGGCGGAATAGCCTGGGGTGTCTTGTGTGACAGGATCGGAAGGGCGAAGGCGGTTATATTTTGTACGGCATTCTACGCGATATTTACAGTTCTTACAGGCTACGCAAGCACATGGTTTTGGGTGGTTGTGTGCCGGTTTTTGTCGGGCTTCGGGGTAGGCGGTGTTTTGCTTACAACTAACGTGTTAATCCTTGAGATCTGGCCAGCAAAGAGAAGGACAGTAGCCGTCGGCATGCTGTCCATCTCGTTCCCGGTCGGCATTATTTCCGCAGGATTTATAAAGTATATGGTATCGGGCTGGCGGCAGGCCTTCAGTATTGGTTTCATCCCCTTATTGCTGGCCCTTGTTGCTTTTGGATTATTAAGCGAGTCGGGGCGTTGGATAGAAAGCAAAGGCCCCAAAACGGCGATAGACGACATAGATAAAGACCCGCATTACAGGAGAAACCTGGCTGCTGGCTCAGTCATATTCGGAGGCATGCTTATTGGCATGTGGGCTATTTTCTCCTGGTTGCCTACCTGGGTGCAGATTATCAGCCACAAAGCTGACGCACAGCACGAGATAGGCATCAGCATGATGTTGATCGGCCTGGGTGGTTTGTCCGGTGGTTTTGTTTCTGGTTGGGTAGTGAATGCGATGGGCCTTAAGAGAACTATGATGCTGTGTTTTATTGCCTGCTTTGTAATGGTCTTTTGTCTTTTTAAGCTGAATAACTCGTTCGGCGGACCAGTCTTACCTGAGATAGCTATACTTGCCATATTCTTTGGCATCAGCCAGGGGGCATTCTCAGTATATATACCCCAGCTATTCCGCACATCGCTCAGGGCCTATGGCACAGGTATCTGTTTTAATGTTGGCCGTCTTTTCACAGCAACAGTAGTCTTCTTTATCGGTGCACTGGCGCGCTTTTTTGGTGGCTATGGTAACAGTATTTTTGCTTTTTCATTTGTATTTTTATTAGGCTTGATAACCACCTATTTTTCCAGGGAGGGTGAAGCCAATCATCTTTAAAAATCAATCTGCATGCCATATATAGATTTGGAAGAAGGGGTGCCCGGCATCAGGAGCCTGGCACTATACAGACCTGAAACCGGCGAGCATTTATACAATCTCGCCAGGGTGCTGTTGCGCGGCGCGTCCACGCTAAGCGAGGGGGAACGCGAACTTATAGGCGCTTATGTGTCATACCGTAACAACTGCGTGTTCTGCGCGAATAGCCATGCCGCCGCTGCGCGCTGCCTGTATGGAGATAATGAGCAGTTGGTCGATGAGGTGCTACGAGATATGAATGCTGCCCATATCAGCGATAAGCTTAAGGCCTTGTTGAATATCGCGGGCAAAGTGCAGATACTCGGTAAAGAAGTAAAACCCGAAGATGTAGCTGCCGCCCGCGCGCAAGGAGCTACCGACCGGGAGATACACGATACTGTATTGATAGCGGCTACTTTCTCAATGTTCAACCGCTATGTGGATGGCCTTGCGACATTTACGCCCACCGACGATGAAGCATACGCCGAGATGGGAAAGCGCATGGTAGAAAAGAACTATCAAATGCCGGTGAAGGAAAGCTGAAAACTTCACGGTTTTTCAAAATAAAAAAAGCATGGCTTTTGCCATGCTTTTTTTATATCATGCAAGCAATACTATTCGTCGCTGCTGCTGCCTTCGCTTTTGGTGGGCTGATCAAATTCAAACATCAATGAGAAGCGGAGCGTGTTTGACAGCGGGTTGCGATTGATGCCCGAACCTGAAGGGACCAGGTACGCAACATTCAAGGCAAAAACGTTATAGCGAACACCTATGCCGCAGGTAAAATATTTGCGGTCGCCTTTTGTTTTGGGCTCATAGAAATAGCCTGCACGAACCGCAAACTGGTTCTGATACCAATATTCAAGACCGGCAGAGATGTCTATCTCCTTCAGTTCCTCGCTGAAGCCACCCGGTGCATCGCCGAAGGAACCCAGCATACCTGATACTACACCTTTGTCAGGATAGTACTGGTTGCCCGCTGCATCATATTGAGGACTGGGAACCAGTAATTTGTTGAAGTCTAAAGCCGCCGTGATCTTATTGTAAGCATCGGCCTGGTAAGTGAAGGCGCCACCTATACCAAGATTGATGGGTATAAAATCTTTGTGTGTCGAATTGTAGGCAATTTTTGAACCCGCATTAGTGAGCGCTGCACCAAGTGCAATGGTCGTTTTACGATCTTCTTCAAGTTCGGTCGTCTTGTTGAAATATACGCCGATGTCAGCACCGAAGGCATTACCGGGCTTGTAATCCGAAAAGTTACTCAGCCCGCTAATGATAGCCGAGTGAATGTACCGGAAGCTCAAGCCCGTTGACAAGTAAGGCGACAAACGACGCGAATAACCGAGATCGAACGAGTACTCCCTCGGCTTGCCGGTACCTAGTGAATTGGCATTGATGTCGGTATAGTTGATATCGCCAAGCGAGAAGTAACGCATCGACATGCTGATAGCCTGGTTGTTATCCTGGCCAAATTTAGCATAGCCTGCTATATAGGCAAGAAAGATATCTGGCACCAGATCTTTAAGCCATGGGGTGTAAGTAACAGATATACCATATTTTTTTTCAGCAAATGGAATCTTGCCAACATTCCAGAATTGTGCGTTGGCATCTGGTGTAGTCGCAAGCCCTACATCACCCATCGACCCGGCCCTTGCATCGGGCGATATTCTCAGAAAAGGTACTGCAGTAGTGATCGTATTAACGGTGCCATTCAGGTTAACACCTGATGATGTAGCACCGCCACTGTTTTGGGCATACAGCCCGGTACTCAGGAAGCTGGTTATTACACTTAATCCTATAAAAGCAAAACGTTTTGCCATTCTAATATATTATTTATTTAAAACTATTTATCCGTTTTGTGGTTTGCAATATTACGCCTTAATTGTCTAATAAAGCGGCGTCCCGTTACATATTTACTATTAACGCAGTAGAACCAGTTTTTGGTATGCCGAACTGTGGGCACCTGTAGCGGTAGCAATATTTACCCTGTATACATATACGCCCGCAGGTAATTTCGCTCCCCCATCACTCGTGCCGTCCCATGTAATATCATTACTGCGACTGTTGCTGGGCGTGAAGCTCTGCCTGATCTTGCGAACCGGTTGACCGGCTGTGTTATATATATTGATCTCTACATCAAGTGCCTCGTTGGGATGGTTGTGTTCAAAGAAGAAATGGGTGACATCCTTGAAAGGGTTAGGGTAGTTGATAAGATCTTGAACCTGCACTATGTCGCCATCCACTACTTCAAAGTTCACAACCCCTTCGCCGGAGTTGTTGTTTACGTCCCAGGCCTTTACGGTAATTGTGTGCTTACCAACAGGCAGGCCATTGAGCGGAAAGTAAACATAGCCTCTTTTATAAGTATTGGCCTCAGTCTCATAATAATCGTTTAATACATAGGGGTTCTGGATGTTACCGTCCAAAACTGCTGTAAGGTCGTGTCCCACTGCATTGCCGGATACATTGATGCCCGTTTCGTCGGCAAGTGCAACGTACAAGAGTGTGTTAGAACCTGTAATACCTCCGTCTTTGAACAGGCTATCCCCTATATACGGCTTTACTATCGGCGCATCATTGTCAGTAACGGGATTGTCTGAATACCCGCCCACCACAAATGATGTATCTGCTCCGGCTGCATCAGTAACGCCATTGTCGGCGTAGGAGCTCAGTTTTCCTTTCCCGTAATCGTAGTTAATATCTTTCGGTGTAATGAAGGTGTAAGAGAACTGTCCATTGGTCACGGTTGCCTTGCCCTTGTATATGATATTGTTCTGAGTCTGGAAAGATTTGGCGCCATAATAAGTAGTTACATCGGTTGTTGCCGGCTTATCATAAAAAGCGACGGACAATTTGCCGTTGAAATCACTCAACAGCTCATTGTTATCGCCCCGCACACTGCCGTAAACTACGTACGAGCCAAGAGCGCTTACCGTATCAACAGATTGGGAGTTGCTGTTTTTGATAGAGTCGGTAACGATCCGGTATTGTGGAAAGTCGGGCAGCAGGGCGGGGTCGCCCAGCAAGGCAAACTTCCTGAAGTTGATCAGGGTGCCGGCATCAGTATTGGCGTTCGCATAGGTCTCATTTTTTCCAATACGGAATGCATCGCCAAAGCGGTGCCATTTGTTATTGGGCAGGTGGGTAAATTGTGTCCTGAGGAAAGCCTCATTTAGCACCCTGTTCGAATATTGGTATACGAGCTGCGTCGTTGTAAGACCAACTATCGCGCCGCCATTGTGCTTCAACACCAGGGCTTCTCCCGCCGATACAAATGTGGGTTGATCAAAACGCCCGAAATCACAAGTAGCTGTCACCATGAAGGGCAAATGATCAAAATTGGTCCACAAGTTATAATCGTCGGGAGTCAGGATCCTTTTAGCTGACCATACGGACGTATTACCATGGCCGCTGTAATTAACCATGAAGACACCCTTATATATCTGGTCGTTGATGATCTTGTTAGCTTGAGGGCATCTTGCTCCACCTGGTGTAGACACTGAGGGTAATGCATCTAAGTAAACTTTGGTCTCATTATATAGATCATTACTTTGGTCCTCTATGGTTTTTGACATCAGTTCGCCATCGTCCATATGTGGCCCGGCACCATCTTCATTATCCGCAACAATCATCGCCTGCAGTCTCCACGGGCCTAGCGAAGCTGCGCTCTTGTAATGAACAATTTTATTTACCGCAGCCAGCGCATCTGCTTCGCTGTTTACAGGCAATCGGCCTATGCCGATATCCAGTGTGTTAGCAATTCCGCTACCGCTTATGTTTTCATTGTCATCAAGGAAGCCAAAGAAATCGTCATTGCAATAACTGTTTACCAGGTAGTGCGACTCTTCCGATTCGTAGACTGGTACGTAATTACTGTTGTTCGATATCCTGTTCTTATAGTCATAAGAAGCATCGCCTATCAGTAGCAGGTATTTGGGCATTTCGGTAGTGTCGTTGCCTGCTCTTTTGTAGAACATGCGTGCGAAATCGCGTATTGCGCTGATATCCTGCGAACCGGATGAGAATTCATTATACACCTGGCCAATGGTAACTACCGCTGCGCGCATATTGTCTTGCTGCCTGTGGAAGTCTGCAATTTGGTTGGCAGCGTCCAGGAAATCAGGATGCGTAACGATCAGCAGGTCCTTTTGAGATAAACCATGGAGATTTTGATTGTCCACCTTGCCCACATAAGCAGGCACATCGAGTTGTGTACTGTTAAATGCAGCGAACTGGTGTAGCGTATCGGCATACTGTGAGAAGCTATAAGTACTGCCCGATAAAGTACCGGCCATTTTTACCGGCAGTTGCGGATTTGTTACATCCCACACTTGTGTATTGCTGTTTGCATTGCCCACAAGGTAGGACGCTTTATTGCCGGCCCCAACACTATTCAGGTCGCGAAAGGAAAACTGGCTGCCGCTGAAGCCCAGTACCCTGCGGGTGTTGATCTCTATATAATCCAGGTATGCATGATCGTCCGTTGATGAAGGGTAGTATGTCAGGTTTACTGTAGTGTTACCACTTGCCGGCATCGTAAAGTCGCTGCTCCTTTGCAATATTGCATCCATTTCGTCATTTTGGCCAGCCTGAGCCTCGAACAAGACAGTGCTTTTAGGATTGCCGTTCACAGTAACTGTGATCTTATCTGTTACTGCTGCGGAACGCGACCCCACTACTATGTGGAATCTTGCCGAGTCGCTGGTGTTGCCGAGATCGAAAGTGAAAGAATTGTTCACTTGTTTTCCCGGGCCGCTGCTAAATTCTTCACCCCACCATTGCTTGCCAAAGCCGCCCATATTAAACAGGTCCTGCTCGTGCAAGGCAAAATCGTTGTAACTATTTACGGTGATATTAGCCGGTGGAATATCAGTTTGCGTACTGATGCGAAGTCCGGGATTGTCAAAGTTGATAAAATAATACGCCTTATCGTCGTAGATGTTGGCAATATGATGGAAAGTAGCGTGCCCGGCATCCTGAGCCCAGCCCACCGGCCCCACAGCGTAAAAGATCACAAACTCTCCCTGATCAAAGCGGCCATTGCCATCGTCGCTAACCCAAACGGCATTTTCCGTCAGGTCGTCAGGACGCTGTACGGCATTATTTTCCGATAGTGCATTCCCGCCATTGCCAAATACACGAATATTTGCGGGATTAATATTGGCGGGGTTCACCCCCATGGCGTTGAGGAGGTTGTAGTCGATCTTATAAAATCCTGTGCCGGTAACTGATATCTTATACCAGCTTCCACTTGCCAGCACTGAGTTGGCAACCGCGGCCTTTGCCGCAGTGTGAGAAGTATAACTAAAGGCAGGTTCGGAAGTAGGTGGTTCCTCTACTACTGCCGTAAAACCACTAAGCTGTTTTATTTCTTTTGTTATCGGGTCAGCATTGTAGGCAGGAACCATTATAAGTACAAAGGGCCTTTTACGTTCCTTACCTAACTGCATGTCGAATTTATTCGCGTCACTTGGAAGGGCATCGACCGGCAGCACAACCCCACCTTTGTAACTGAGGTCTTTCAACCGTACCGTGGGCATATTATAATGGTCCAGCCATACTTTCTTTACTACATAGCCATTGTGAATGTCATCCTTCGTAACGTTAAAGCTGTGATCCGGTGAGGCCATAGCGCCAATAGCGGTAGTAAGTAGGACAGCAACTGCAGTTAGTATTTTCTTCATTTTTCAGTAAATTGGGTGGAGTATGGCGTGTTATCAAAATTACGGAATAAAAGCAAGTATTACAGATATTATAGTTGTGGGTAATATAGAACGCCCTATAAGGAAAATTAGTATAGCCCGGAGCTAAAATGCTTTAAAAAAAGCTTTTTTTACATTACACAAAGCTGAAAGCTTGACATTTTGAAAAGAATGCTCTAACATTGTAACACTTTTAGTAGTTTATCAACAAATTTGTAGCAAAATATTTTTCTCTGATTATGAAAAAATCTGTTATCGGCCTGAGTTTGCTGTATCTGAGCGCGTCTCTTTTTACAGCTTGCTCGTCCAACAAATCCAGCAGCCCGTCCAATATTTCAACTGCTACCGGGTGGGACTATAATGATAAACGCCTGGGTGGTTTTACCATGGCTGACTATCCGGGTCAGCAAACCGGACCGGGCCTTACATTTGTGCAAGGCGGCCGTTTCACAATGGGACAGACTCAGGACGATCTTCCTACTTACGAACATAATAATACACCTCGCACGGTTTCGGTTTCTTCTTTCTATATGGATGCGACCGAAGTTGCCAATATACACTATCGTGAATATATCTATTGGCTGAGGCGTGCGTATGGTTCCGATTATCCCGAGTATATCTCGAAGGCTATGCCTGATACTACTTGCTGGCGCCAGGCTTTGTCTTACAACGAGCCGCTCGTAAAATATTATTTCAGCCACGCTGCATACAATTTCTACCCAGTGGTAGGTGTAAACTGGAACCAAGCAAGGCAATATTGCGATTGGCGTACTGACAGGGTGAATGAAATGATCCTTATCAGGGAAGGTAAACTGAAGAGGAATCCCAACCAGGTGAACGAAGACGTATTTAATACTGAAACTTATGCATGGGGTCAGTATGAAGGGACCGTTGGTCCAAAACGCATGAAGGATCTTGACCCAAGTGGTTCCGGGACACGTAACGTGAACTTCGGCGATGGTTATCTGCTTCCTTCTTACCGTCTGCCAACAGAAGCGGAATGGGAATATGCGGCTATCGGTTCTTTGGGCAACAATCCTGAGCCAGCTACTAAACGTCGCCGCGGTGAAGAAGTGATCACTAACCGTAATATCTACGCATGGGGCGGCCAGGGCAGCGATACGCGTTACGAAGTACGCAACGAATATCAAGGTCAGTTCTTCGGCAACTTCAAACGCGGCCGTGGTGACGTAATGGGTATTGCCGGCGGACTTAACGACAACGCGGACATCCCTGCTCCGGTATATTCATTTGAACCTAACGTTTATGGGCTTTATAATATGTCAGGAAACGTGAGTGAGTGGGTATTGGATACTTACCGCCCTACTTACGACGATCTTAACGACTTCCGTCCTTTCCGCGGCAATGTGTACGAAACTTACAAACGCGTTGCTGAAGATAACACACTGGAAGATAAAGATAGCATTGGTCACCTTGGCACGCGCCTGATGACCAGGGACGAGCTTACTGCTACAAACAACTACGATACAAGAGATCCAGACGCAAGGGATTTCAAAGATGGTGATACACTGTCTCAGTTTGTATACAGCTTTGGTTCTACTACGCTTGTAAGCAACGAGGCTAAGGTGATCAAAGGTGGTTCATGGGCTGATCGGGCTTATTGGATGTCACCAGGTACACGCCGCTTTATGCAGGCCAACCAGTCTAGCCCGACAGTAGGTTTCCGCTGTGTGATGGATCGCCTTGGTAGCCCCGACGGTGACAATGACCAGCTGACAGGCGGCAATCGCTTCGGCAAAATGAAAAAGAGAAAATAATATTGCTACAGATAATTTACAGCCCCGCTAAAGCGGGGCTGTTCTTTTATATACACGGGCTACTACCCTATGTTGAAATAGTTGGTAAGGATTGCAAAAGGAAGGGTGATAAATTAAAAAGAGTAATTGCCCGAAGCGCTAATCCTTGTCGAGGACATCGTCGATTTTTTGTGTTAATATCTTGAGGCTTTCCTGGAGCAGGGGATTGTAGGAGGAGTCAATAGCCTGGTCGGCAGCATAGGATAACAAACACATTGCAATAAAGTCCTGGTCATCCTTACCTGCGTAGTTGTTGCGCATTTCCTGCACCTTTGAGTCGGCTATTTTCACGGCTTTACGGACAGCTTCTTCCTCCTCCTGCCTGATGCGGATGCGGTAGCTACGGCCAGCCAGCCAAACATTGATCGATATATAGCCGTCCTCGCTCATGTTATTGTGTTACTGCAGTAGTGTGTACTTTTTTATGCACCAGCCTCTTTTGGAAGAAAACTAAAGTTAATACACCTATCGAGATAGCAGCATCTGCAATATTGAAAACGGGTTCAAAGAATTCGAAATCTTGTCCGCCCATAAAAGGCAGCCAATTGGGTAATTTTACGGTAAATAGTGGGAAATATAGCATGTCTACGACGCGGCCATGCAGGAACCTGCCATAACCTTCTCCAATTGCAGTGGTATGCGCAATGTGAAAGCTGCTTTCCGTGAAAATCAAACCGTAAAACATGCTGTCTATGAGGTTGCCCATTGCGCCGGCCAGTATCAATGCTCCACAAATGACAGTGCCGTTGCTGTATTGTTTTATTATGAGTTTTTTCAGCAGGAAAAAGCCGAAGATCACAGCACAAAGGCGAAAAAGTGTGAGCACCAGTTTGCCTATATCGGCCTGTCCAAGCTTCATCCCGAATGCCATGCCTTCATTTTCTATGAAATGCAGGCGAAACCAATGCCCTATTACCTTGACCTCCTGGCCGTAATAGTAATGGGTTTTGATATAGAACTTAAGAGCCTGGTCGAAGAATATGACCAGGAAAACGATAATAATGGCGTGACGGTACTTCACTGTATTTACTTTACTGCGCCAAAGATAGCTATTGACACTTTATGATTGGCGCTTTTTGAATTTTATTAACTGGCAGGTTGCGCTGTTTCAAAGATCACCTGCAGCAAGGTTTGACCGACGGCATTCAGTGTGTTTTTATCGATGATTTCCATGTTATCCTGGTGTGTGTGCCAATGGGTGGCGAAAGGGCTGGCGATCCCGGCCGTTAGGTTGATAATATCAATCGTAGGAATGTGTGCAAGTTTGTTCACGTACTCATGATCGTCGGTGATGGCAGCGCCTTGGGTAAAACTGAAATAAGAGGAAAAGCCCGCCCTGCCCGCTGCCGCCCAAACCATTTGCTGCACTTCGGGCGCAAACTGGGTGGACAGTTGTTCTAGCGGGAACCGCGCCTCCTTTGCCCCAACCATATCCAACAGTATCCCGAAGTCGGCGCGATAGCCGGGTACATGTGGATTCCTGGCCCAATATTGCGTTCCCAGGCAATAAGAATCATCGCCCCATTCGCTTTTACCGTAATCTTCAACATCAGTGAACAGTATATCAATACCTGTAGAGGGATCTAAGTGAGCGATCTTCACTTGCCGGGCCACCTCGATCAGTACGCCCACTCCGCTGCCTGCATCATCGGCTGCCAATATAGGTTTGTCTTTGTCCTTCGTATCCATATCGGCCCATGAGCGGCTGTCCCAGTGCGTAAGGAGCAGTATTCTCTTCGTCGCCGCGGGATTAATAACACCGATCAAATTGATGCAGGGCAGCATCTTCCCATCGCCGCCTTTCACTTTTGTCTCCTGCTTGTAAACAGTGTCGCAATACCGCCTGAGCATAGTTTGCATCCAGGCAGCGCACTTTTGCTGTGCCGGGGAACCCGGTACACGTGGCCCAAATGCAACTTGTGCAGCGACACCCTGGTAAGCGGAATCGGGATTGAAACGTGGGACATTAAGCGTAACCGGGGGCGGCGTGGTGGTGGCTTCTTTCTCCTGCTGCTTATAGCAGCCTTTGCAACCGGCCAGCGCCAGCACAGCACCTAATGTGATCGTGGAAATAATATATGGGATTCGCATTGGCTCTAAAAAATAATTGCCTTATCGAAACGACAAGGCAATATGTAGAATGTTAAGAATAGTTTATGGTTTAAGCCTGGAAACCGCGGCTTGCAGAACCCGCTTATCGCCTGACTCAGCATTGGATATAAAAGCCACTACCTTACAATTTTCAGGTTTCCACGTAGGATTTACTTTATACAGGAAACTGCGTGTGAATACCCTGCCCGGAGCTTTGGATGAGAGACTGTCGAGTACAGGGCTTCCCGTTGTGGCTGATACAAAACCTCTCAAAACATCGTTGAACTCGTAATCGATATCGTATCCGTTCGGCGCATCAGGGTCTTCCTGCAGGTCTAGCAATTTGCTTTCCGTAATAGCCACCGAAAGAACGTTCCTGGTGCTAACTGCGCTCGTATAGGCCGCTTTCACTACAATGTAGGCCGTATCGCCGGCTGTATTGAGCGAACTGGTAACCGTCAAATTCACTGGTGGCACGCTATCCAGGTAAGCGGATATCATTTGTGACCATACGCCTGAACCGAACAGGTTATTGTTGGGAGGATTTGCACCGTTGTTTGCATTTGTTACACGGTTTATGCCGGCAACGGGCATCAGGCCGATACCGCCATAGATGGAGTTGCCGATATCGGTAGCTTCCGTGGTGCGGAAGTCATTGGCATGCTTGTGGCTGCCGTCCGGACTATCGTAGGGAAAAGCCTGGTTGAAATTCAGGATATGCAATCCCAATACGGCGAGCCTGCCGCTGTGCTGTGCGTCAATTGCATTCAAAACTACGTGCGCTGCCGGGCAATTAGAGCAGGAGGCGCCGGTAAAGTCCTCAACCAGCACTATTCGCTGTTGAGGGGTTTCGGTCGTTGCGGTGTAAGTTGAATCTTTAGCAGTGTGTTGGCCAAGGTCTATCAACGGACCTTTTTCTCTGCAGGCGCTTAGTGCGCCGGCAATGGCTATGAAGGCAATAAATAAATATTTCGTGCTCACTGAGTTATTTTTAGCGCTACGAATTTAATAAACATTACACAAATACGGTTCCGGCCATTAAAATGGGCGGCGGATAACCTAACTTTACACGAGCAAAAACTAAGAGATCATGGAAGAAAGTAAGCGACAGAAACAGGTGGGGCAACTGGTGCTGGAAGAGATGAGCGATATTTTTCAGCGGGAGGGTATGAATATAGTGGACGGTGGTATGGTATCGATCTCGAAAGTGATGGTAACGCCTGATTTGCTGGAGGCGCGTATTTATATCAGCTTTTTCCAGGTTAAGGACGCTGCTAAGCTGCTCCATGAGATCAAAGAACGGACCAAAGAATGGCGCAACATCTTGGGCAAAAGGGTGAAAAATCAGCTACGCCGTGTGCCTGACCTGCACTTTTTTGCGGATGATACCCTCGATCATGTATTCAAAATGGAAGAGCTCTTTAAGAAGCTTAACGACGAGCGGGAAGAAAAAGGTTTGAATCAAGAAAGCCAATAGATGAATAATACACTGGTGCGGCAACTGGCCATCCGGTATCTGCGCGGCAAGCGATCTGCAAACGCTGTGCCCGTGCTTTCGCGCATCAGCATGGTGGCGATCGCTGTTGGCAGTGGAGCCATGATCGTACTTTTTTCTGTATTCAATGGCTTTGAACACCTTGTTCAGGATCTTTATAAAGCCTTTTATCCTGACCTTAAACTGAGCGTAGCTAAGGGTAAATTTTTTGTGCTGGATGAGCAAAAGATTGCGCGTATTCGCTCCCTGAAAGGTGTTGAAGCGCTGAGCTATGTATTGGAGGATAAGGTCTACATCAACACCGACAATAACATACAGCGCGTGGCAAGTGTCAAGGGCATTGATGCGAGCTATTTCAAAGTCAACAATGTAAAGCCTTATATTGTTGACGGACGGGATTCTGTGAGTGCAGGCAGGATTCCCACTGCCATAGCCGGAGAATTGATCGCCAACCAGTTGGGTGCAGACCCCAACAGTGCCTTTAGCAAACTGATCCTGTACTATCCCAATCTTCATGCAACCAATATCGCATTGAACCCGGCGTCGGCGTTCGTATCGGCGGAGGTAAAGGTGGATGGGGTCTTCCAGGTGCAGGAGGAGTTTGATAGCAAATATATATTGGCCCCTTTGCCATTGGTGCAATATCTTCTGCAGCAAGACGGTAAATACTCCTCGATCGAGTTGAAACTTGCGCCAAATGCGGATCGCGATGCATTAAAAAAACAAGTGCAGGACATAGCCGGTAGTGCATTTCGCATCGAAACACGTTTTGAGCAGAACAAGACTTTGTTCATGGTGATGCGTGCGGAAAAATGGGCCGTATACGCCATATTGCTGCTTGTAATGCTTATAGCTTCCTTTAACATGATAGGCGCCTTATCCCTTCTGGTTCTCGAGAAGAGAAAGGACATGGCAATATTGAAGGCCATGGGTGCACAGGCTGCCGACATCCGCAGGATATTTGTGACTGAAGGGCTTCTGTGGTCCTTTATCGGCGGACTGAGCGGACTGTTGCTTGGTTTCCTGCTTTGCCTGGGCCAAAAGTACTTCGGCTGGATCAAGCTGCCAGTGGGCGCCTTTATTATCGAATCTTACCCCGTCCGTATACAATCTTTGGATTTTGTACTGATCATTATCACCATAATTGCAGTGGGGCTCCTGGCATCCTGGGTGCCTGCGGCCAGGGCAATGAAAGGCGGATTGCCGGGACTTAAGAGCTAATGCGGGAATTTTTAGATTTTATATCCACATCTTACGAACAGCTTAACTTCTTCCTGCCCCTGAATTGGCCGATTGCTTTATTTTTGCCCGCATCAAGTTGAATATATCATGATCTATCATATAGTAGTAGGAGATATTGCAGGAAACGCACTGAAAGAAGCTGTGAACCTGGAGCCCGCGCTGCAGGGGGAAGTGATGGTGCTTAAAGACATTTTGCATGTGGGCCCGTTAAAAAAGGGGGAGGGACAAAGCTTCAGCGAACTGCGTAACGCTTACTGGCAGGAAGTGGCTCCTAATGCCAAGGAGTCTATACAAGTGGATGATATGGAAAGATTGCTGGGAGTATCGAAAGCGATGTATGATAATGAAGATGCTGTTGCCTGGCTGTGGATGGCGCCATGGCCGGCTGACGTTTGCGCTTATCATTGGGTGATGCCTTACTTGTCGAAACATATAGGCCGTTTTTACTTGCTTAATATTGCTGGTCTGCCGTTCCTCGACGAGAATGGCAAGGTCTATTATCCAAAGAGCATCGGCGAAATATTGCCGAAAGAACTGGTAAAGGCCCGTAGGCTTGCCAGGCAAGTTACCCCCGCCGAGGTGGAGGTGGACGGTGAGGAGTGGCAAAAGCTGGTGGAAGAGAATGCGGGTATCCGCACGCATGAGGGTGGCAAAAAACTGACTTCGCGTGCGGAGGATCATTACGATAAACAGCTGGTAAGCTTTTGTTCGCACCAATTCCAAAAGGCGTCGCGAATTGTAACGCAGGCCCTGAATAAATACAATATACCTACCGGCGATCTTCACCTTGGCTGGAGACTTAAGAAAATAGCCGAAGCAGGTTTGCTGCAGTTACAGGGCGACACCAGCAAAATGCTGAAGGACTTTGAAATAAAATTGCCGGGCGGTGATGATGCTGAGACAAACGGCGCTGCCGCGCAGGCCGCGGAAAGCCAGGCTTAGTCTACAAAGAGTTCGCTCGCTATACCATCGGCTAATAGCTTACCCGCGTTGGTCAGTATAAGCTTACCGTTGTGAAGTGACAACTTCTCCATGTCGATGAAATGCTCTGCGGACTTTTTGATAAGCGAAGCATAATCGCTTCCCCATTGTTTACTGATCTTTTCAAGATCACAGCCCCACATGGTGCGAAGGGAGGTCATTATGTATTCATTGAGATGCTGCACGGGTGTTAGCAGCTCTTCTTCGTAAGGTATATGGTGCTGTGTAAGAATATTTTGCGTATACAACGCATTGTTAGCCGCATTCCATCTACGGCGGTTCTTGCCATCGAAAGAATGCGCCGAAGGACCAATGCCTAAATAGGGCAGCCCGCGCCAATAATTAGTGTTGTGTATGGCATAGTGCCCTGGCAATGCCAGGTTGGATATCTCGTAGTGGTCATAGCCCATCAGGGCAGCCTGTTCCATCAGTATCTCGAATTGGCCTGCGGCCTGCTCATTGTCGAGGGGACTAGTCTTCTTTTTCACAATGTTATGATGTAGTGCTGTCCCTTCTTCAACAGTGAGGGCATACGCGGAGAAATGCGGTATTTGCAAGGCGATAATTTGCCGCAGGTTGTGTATCCATCCGGCATTGCTAAGACCCGGAGTGCCATAAATAAGGTCGATAGTTAAGTTGGTAAAACCCGCGTCCTGTGCTGCTTTTATAGCGTAATCGGCTTGCTGTGCATTGTGTGCGCGGTTCATAAACTGCAGGTCTGCCTCGTTAAAAGACTGCACTCCAATGCTAAAGCGGCTGACAGGTGTGCTTCGCAAGGACTTTAGATAGGTTGTGGTGAGATCGTCGGGATTGGCTTCCAGGGTGCATTCTTTCAGATACTCTACCGGGTACAGGCTAAAGATAACGTCAAGAAAACGCATGATCTCGTCGGCAGTCAAAAGAGAGGGTGTGCCCCCACCGAAATAAATGGTCTCAATGGGCTGGCCTTGCAGGTAGTCTTTTTGCATTTCCAGCTCGCGCAGCATGGCCTGCAGCAACTCATCTTTTCCGCGTAAAGAGGTGGAGAAATGAAAGTTGCAATAGGTACATTTCTGTTTGCAAAAAGGTATGTGTAAATAAATGCCGGCCATCGTTCTATAAGCTAAATAATCAATTCAAAAACAATAAGCCGACGTTCATTTATTTGGAGGCTTAATCCTTAATTTTGGAAGGATACATGCAAAGGTCGGGCGTTTTTTTCGCATTGCTAACTTTCTGTTTGCAAGCGTTTTCTCTTTCAGTGAAAGCGCAAATTTATACGGTGCAGTTGCACGGTGTGGATAGCAATGTGGCATCGCTGCAAAAAGAAGCACAAACGGCCCCGGGATATGCTTCAGATATGGAAGTGTATGACGCTCTGTCGAAACTGGTGCCGGTGCTTCAATTTAAGGGTTACCTGGCAGCTTCGATCGACAGCATCAGTATAAAAAATGAGCGTTATGACGTGTATGTTTATCTTGGCATGCACTACAAATGGGCGCAACTGCGTTTTGATTCGATACCCCAGGTTTTATGGACGGAGGCCGGTATTAATCCTCAGCAGTGGACCGGCAGGCCTGTGAATCCTCAACAACTTGCCAGCCTTTCGGAAAAGCTGTTGCGATGGTGCGAGAACAATGGCTATCCTTTTGCAAAGGTTTGGCTTAATGGGGCCGAGGTTAATGAAGATGGAGGTATAGCCGGTATGCTTATGCTGCAACGCGGCGAGCTGCGAAAAATAGATTCGCTTCGCATAGATGGAAATGTAGGGGTGTCTAAAGGCTACCTCGAGCGCTACCTTGATATTTTTGAAGGCAGCAACTACAGCGAGAAAAAGCTGCGGAACATTTCGGCACGCCTGCGCGAGTTGCCTTTCCTGCAGGAATCAGCGCCCTGGCAGCTCGCTTTTAAACTAACGGATACCCGCCTGAAACTTTTTCTGAAACCGAAGCGTGCGAATCAACTCAATGCGATCATTGGCTTGATTCCAAACAGTGTGCAAACCGGCAAGTTCCTGCTGACGGCAGATGCAACATTGGCCCTGCAAAACATATTTGGCTACGGCGAGTCGACAGGTGTGACTTACCAGAATCTGCAATACAAATCACCCAAGGTAAATGCCGACCTGGTATGGCCTTATTTGCTGAATACCCCGGTCGGGATCGACGCACACTTCAGTCTGTTCAAGAGAGATACTACATTTTCGCGTAGTTCACTACAGGCTGGCTTGCGTTATCAACTGAACGCGACAGACTATATACGGTTGTTTTACCAGGATATGCATAACCATCTTATTACTGTGGATACGGCCTACATACGCGAGAATAAGAGACTGCCCGACAATGCTGATGTATCGGCAGATGGCGGCGGGCTCGAGATCGTACTTAACAGGACAGACTATAGGCTAAACCCAAGAAAGGGCTGGCAGATAAGATTAAGCAGTAGTGCATTGATAAGGCGGGTGCAACGCAGTGATGCAGTGACGGCGCTTACAGATCTCAGTGGATTCGACTATGCAAAGCTGTATGACAGCCTGGAGCAACAGCGGTATCAATACCATGCTGAGGGCAGTCTGGCCGGCTACTTTCCCCTGGGTAAGAAAACTACTTTGATGTGCGCTTACAATGGTGCATGGGTAAGCGGCAGGCACTTGTTTCAAAACGAGTTATACCAGGTCGGTGGTTTTAAGCTGCTGCGTGGGTTTGATGAACAAAGCGTATATGCAAACCAATATCACATCCTGACGCTTGAAATGCGACTACTGCTTGACAGGAATTCATATGTATACCTTTTTAGCGACAATGGGTATGTACAAAGCTATTACAACAGTTTTGGAAGGGAGGGCATTTACAATGGCTTTGGCCTTGGTACAACGCTTGAAACAAAAACAGGTTTTTTTACCATCAGTTACGCGCTTGGCAGGAGCGATACGCAGCCATTACAATTCAAACAATCGAAGATCCATTTTGGTTATCTCGCTTATTTCTAAAATGATACCTTTGCAATGCTGAGCAATATGCCCGTTTTCAGACCATTATTTATCGTTTTTATCGCTTTGCTGCTGGCATTTAATGCAGTGGGCAGGCCATTGCCGGAGCCGTCGCATTATGGCTTGACTTTCCCTGTAGATACAGCCATGATAAGAAAGACGGCAGTTATGGCTGCCGATACGCTTGTGGAAGGGAGAATGTTCAAACCCGGCACGCCCATCGTCATGGATGTGGAGCGTGAAAGGCCACCTTCCGACCGGACTGCAGACTTCTATTTGTTGCTTGCTTTGTGTCTTATGCTGGGTCTCATACGCACCAGCGATCCCCGCTACTTCAGCAATCTTTTTAAAGCTTTTCGAAACCTTACACTTAGCAATCGCCAGCTAAAAGAACAACTTCAGAGCTCCACACTGCCAAACCTGCTAATGAATATTTTTTTCACGATAGTCGGCGGTGCTTACATTTACTATATCGTTCGATATTTTACGCCACACCCCCGGGGCGTAATACCGCCATCTTTGCTGATAATTATGCTTATAGGCGGAGTGATGGTAATTTACCTGGCCAAGTATGCAGCAGTGCGCTTCGGCGGCTGGGCTTTCAGGGTTGAAACCATTACCGACCATTATTTGTTTAATATATTTTTAATAAACAAAATAATTGCCATTGTTTTATTGCCCTTTATCATACTCCTGGCATTTGCAGGCTCCGAATGGACAGAGCCTGTAGCCGTGGTGTCGTTTATCCTGGCGGCAATACTGCTGGTAAACCGGTACACACGCTCCTGGCAGGTCTTCGGCTCATTCTTCCAATACAGTAAATTCCATTTTTTTACGTACCTTTGCGCCTCAGAATTGTTACCCTTAGCAGTGTTGATGAAGTTGTTGGTACGAGGTCTGCTTTATTATTAGCAGCCCTAAAGTACTGAGCAACAATGATAAACAACCCTTTAGGATCAGATATGGCCAAAGCAGTTCGCACCGAAAGTAAACAGGCAATCAAAAAAGAATTTAAGGTCAACACTATTTTGATCACCCAGCCTCGTCCTGATACGGAAAAATCTCCCTATTTCGACCTGGCTAAGAAGCACGATATACGCCTTGAATTCCATCCTTTCATACGTGTAGAGGGCATCAGCGGTAAGGAGTTTCGCAAGCAGCGCATCGATATTACGGAGCATACAGCTATCATTTTTACCAGTCGCAACGCAGTAGATCACTTCTTCCGTATTTGCGAGGAGCTGAAAGTGAAAGTATCGCAGGATATGAAGTATTTCTGCATCACCGAGGCTGTTGCACTGTACCTGCAAAAGTTTATCCTTTATCGGAAGCGTAAGGTCTTCTTTTCGCCCGACGGTACCACCGATGGCTTGCTCGAAGTGATCGGGAAACATAAAAATAACGAAAAGTTCATCCTGCCTACAGCCGATAACGGCAAAAATGATATCGGGCAATACCTGGTCAGGAATAAGGCAAATTTTGTCGAAGCGACCCTTTATCGCACTGTGTCCAATGACATTGCACCGGTAATGAAAGACGGGTATGATATGATCGTATTTTTCAGTCCGTTTAGCGTTCAGACACTATTCGATCATAACCCAACTTTCAAACAAAACGGCACCCTTATCGGCGCTTTTGGACCTACTACCTCGAAAGCGGTCGAAGATGCAGGTTTAAGACTCGACGTAAAAGCTCCCGCTCCTAACGCGCCATCTATGGTGTCCGCATTGGAGATGTACCTTACGGAGATAAAAAAATAGAGAATTTCGAAAAAATAGAGCGAAGTGGCCGGTACATGCCGGCCGCTTTTTCATTTACGAGCTTGCCGGCATTTAACAGTAAATTCGCAGCATGGCAAACAGGCTGATCAACGAACAAAGTCCCTACCTGCAGCAGCATGCGCACAATCCGGTGGACTGGTACCCATGGGGCGACGAAGCTTTTGAAAAAGCGAAGAGCGAAAATAAGCCGGTGCTTGTAAGTATTGGCTATGCTGCTTGCCACTGGTGTCATGTAATGGAACGCGAAAGCTTTGAGAATAGCGAAACTGCAGCCTACATGAATGAGCATTTCATCAATATTAAAGTCGACCGCGAGGAGCATCCGGATGTAGATCATATGTACATGGATGCAGTGCAGGCAATCAGCGGCAGTGGAGGCTGGCCGCTTAACGTCTTTGTTACACCGCACAAGCTGCCATTCTACGGGGGCACCTATTACCCTCCCAGGCCCGCATTCAACCGTCCTTCCTGGCGGGTTTTACTGGAGCGCATGCACGAGATATGGACAGGTCAACACGAGGAAGTGAAAGCACAAAGCGAGCAGATGTTGCAATACTTGAAGCAGGCATCAGCAACTGCATTCAAGGCGCAGAAGGCGATCCCCGATAAAGACACATGTAAATCAATGGTAGAAAACCTGTTGCAACAAGCAGATAAGGTGAATGGAGGCTTTGGGCGGGCGCCTAAATTTCCCGGCACCATGGCCATCAATTTTCTTCTCGAGCATTACCGTTACACAGGGAATGAGGCTGCGTTAAAACAGGCCCTTTTAAGCCTGGATTCGATGACAAAGGGAGGCATATACGACCAGTTAGGCGGTGGTTTTGCAAGGTATGCCACAGATAATGAGTGGCTCGTGCCTCATTTTGAAAAGATGCTGTACGATAACGCTTTGCTGATACTGTCGCTTTGCGATGCGTATTACATTACGGGCGATGAACGCTATGCACAAGTGGTCAGGGAAACGATCGCATTCACAGAGGGTGAACTAAAAGATAATTCGGGCCTGTACTACAGCGCACTTGATGCAGACAGCGAAGGCGAAGAGGGAAAATTTTACACCTGGACATGGGAAGAATGGAAAGAAGTTGTTGGGGAAAATGATGTGGTCGCCGGGGCTTATTTCGGAGTGAGCGAAAAGGGTAATTGGGAGCACACTAACATACTCCATATTGCGGTTAATGAAGAACAAATTGCCCGTGAAAACGGTATCACATTAGCAGACCTCCAGCAACACATAGCCGAGGTGAGGGGGCGTTTGTTTAAAGCAAGAGCACCCAGGATCCGTCCTCTTACCGACGATAAGAGCCTGCTTTCCTGGAACGCATTGATGAACCAGGCATTAAGCCGTGCCGGACTCGTGCTGAAGGAAGAAAAATACATTGCTGGGGCAAAAGATCACATGGACAATATCCTTGCACATTTCGTTGTTGAAGGGGAGCTGTTGCATAGCTGGAAGCAAGGCCGGGCAAAGATCACAGCCAAGCTCGACGATCACGCATACCTGCAGCAGGCACTGCTGCAATTGGCAACTGTAAGTGGCGACGTCTCCTACGTCTCAACAGCTGCGAAATGGGTCGAAAAAACCATTGCTGATTTCGGCCATGAAGATGGCAGTTTTTTTTATTACAGCTCGGTTAAGCAGAGCGATATTCCTGCCCGGAAGGTAGACATTTACGACGGGGCCGTGCCATCAGCCAACGCGGTGATGGCGCATAATCTCCTGGTCCTCGGTAGCTGTGTTGAGCGTAGCGAATGGACGGAACGGGGTCTGTTCATGATGCAGCAAACTTGCTCCACGGCCCGGCATTACACGTATTCGTTCGCTTATTGGGCAATGCTTATACAGCGTTATGTGCATGGGCTAAAAACCGCAGTTTGCACTGGCATAGGCGCCTCCAGGGCAGCCCGGCATATCGCAGAAGAATGTATGCCCCATGCCTACGTGCTCACTTCAGAAAAAGAAATATTTGACCCGACGATATTCAGCGATAAATTTTTATCTGGCGCTTTGCGTATATTTGTTTGTACGCAGGAGGCTTGTTTAAGCCCTGTTGACAACATACAAGCAGCGTTACAAGCAATTAATCAGTAAAATATTGGTGTAAAAAAAAGACGTTTTGAGAACCCTTTTGGGTTTGAAAAAACCGATAAATTTTTTTTGAAACTTGCATTTTTGGAAAAATCTTTAAATATTGTGCATCGGTTTGGTGGTAAGTCTTGCTTCCTGACCCAAAAATTACTTTATTTGCCTAATCGCAAAAACAATAATAACAGTAGTATGAAACAAACTTCCCTGAAGATCTCGGCATTAGCAATGCTTGCACTTGCTGCAAGCTGCGGGAAATCGGGTACCGGAGGACAATTGGTAGGACATCCGAACACGTTGAACTATAAGCCTCCCGTACCGATAGGCATGGTGTATGTTCCTTCCGGTGTTCTAAAAATGGGAGCAAGCGATGAGGATATCCGTTCCAAGAATGACGAGCCGATCCGTACCGTACAGATGACTGGTTATTACATGGATGCAACCGAAGTATCTAACGCTGAGTATCGTCAGTTCACCGATTATGTGCGCGACTCGATAGCTCATACAAAGCTTGGGGATTTCATCGATAATCCCGATGGGGGCCAGCGCCTTGATATGAAGAAGCGTATCAACTGGAAGGACCAGGATCTGCAGGAGCAACTTGCAGACTTGTATATTCCGGCTGACCAGTCAGGTTGGGGTAGAAAGGAGTTTGATAATAGCAAGAACAAACTGGTTTATCACTACGAGTCGTGGGACTATGGTGAGTCTGTAAGAAACCAGGATCAGCCACGTACGTCTTTTATCACAAAGCACGATGTGCCGGCTTATCCCGATACTACTGTGTGGGTAAGGCAGCTCGCTTATTCTTACAACGAGCCGATAGCTATCCAGTATAACTGGTTCCCGGCTTTCAATAACTATCCAGTAGTAGGTGTAAACTGGAAGCAGTGTATGGCATTTTGCGATTGGCGTACACGCACCTGGAAGAATGAGCGCGAGAAGAACAAAATGTTCTTTGAAGGTGAATTCCGGTTGCCTAACGAGCAACAGTGGGAGTGGGCAGCTCGCGGCGGCCGCAACGAGGCTCCTTATCCATGGGGTGGTCCATATATAGTTAACAAGAAAGGTTGTTACCTCGCGAACTTCAAACCTCAGCGTGGCAACTATGCGGCTGACGGTGGCCTTTACACTGTCCCTGTTGACAAATATTGGCCGAACGACTACGGTCTGTACAACATGGCGGGTAACGTGTCTGAGTGGACTTCTACCTCTTACTTCGGTAGCGCATACGAAACAGTTGCTGACATTAACCCTGAGATAGAGCACAAAATGGTTGATGCAGACCCGCAATGGATGAAGCGTAAAGTAGTGCGTGGCGGCAGCTGGCGCGATGTGGCCTTCTACCTGCAGGTGAGCTCACGCGATTATGAATATGCCGATACAGCAAAAGCATACATTGGCTTCCGTTGTATCTACCAGCAGATCGCTCCGGCACTGACCAACAGGCGCGGCATGCATAAATAACTCTTGGTTAGTCCTGAACAATAAATTGACTAACTTTTAGTTAATAATAGAAAGAGGATAATAATAAACACTATTTTAATTAAGTTATAAGCAAACAACAATAGTAATATGAATTCTGTAATTCTGTTTTTCGAAACCAAACAGGGCAAGTACGTAAAAAACTTCATTATCGGTTTGGGTGCCTCAGTAGTATTATTGGGAGCTCTGTTTAAGATACAGCACTGGCCCGGAGCGAGTGTTATGCTTACTGCTGGGATGGTGACAGAGGCGTTCATCTTCGCCATGCTTGGTATCCTGCCCCCTCACAAAGATTACTATTGGGAGCGTTTCTACCCGGATATCGACGAGAATCCACATGTGGAAGCTTATCGCAAAGGAATTAAATTCGAATCTGGTACAAAGGGTTCACCTACGCTGTCTCTTGATAAAATGATGGAGGAGGCCCAGATGACACCGGCTAATATCCGCAGGTTAGGAGAGAACTTCATGCGTTTCGGGCAGGCTGTTGACCAGATAAAAGATATGAGCGACGTTACAGCGTCTACTGCAGAGTATTCTCAAAGCGCACGTGAAGCAGCTACAGCTTTAGGCGCTATGAAGGATACCTTCGCAGGTGCTACTCAAACAATGGCCTCTTTCAATAATGCCGCTGAAGATACTACGAAGTTCCATGAGCAGGTTCAGGTATTGTCTCGCAATCTCGGTTCGTTGAACCAGATATATGAAGTGGAACTGAGCGATGCTAACAACCATCTGAAGGCAATGAATAAGTTCTATAGCAACCTGGTAAGCGCATCCGATGCTATGGCTGCAAGCGCTGAAGATGCTAAAGCTGCTAAAGACCAGATAGGCTTACTGGCTAAGAACCTGTCTACATTGAATCAGATATATGGCAACATGCTTTCAGCAATGCAGGGCCGTTAATCGATTTGAAAGCAATAAGAGAAGAACAAAAAAATAATTCATTTAGTAATAAACGTTAAAGAATGTCTATACCTAAAGAGCCGCGGCAGATAATGATCAACCTAATGTACTTAGTGTTGACAGCCCTGCTGGCCCTAAACGTATCTAACGAAATTCTGCACGCTTTCAAGGTGATAAACGAAAGTATCCTTAAGTCTAATGCCTCGATCGAGTCAAAGAATAAAGATATGTACGACCTGATCGATGCGAATGAGAAGATGGCCGGAAAGTATGAAAGGGTACACCCGTACAAACTACGCGCTGACCAGGTGAGAGAGGAGAGTGAGAAGATGATCAAATATCTTGATAGCTGGAAGGAACGTATTATTACAGAAGCGGGCGGTAGGAATGAGCAGGGAGAGGTCAGGCGCGAAGATGATATCAACGCCACTACTTTGCTGTTAGTTGAAAGAAATGGTGGTGATACGCTTAAAAATAAACTTCAGGCATTACGTGATCTGCTGGTAAGTAAAGTTGATCCAAACGATCAGAAGGTTGTTGATCCGTTGATTCCTTTGAAGATAGATAAGCCAAAGCCTTCGGACAACAATCCGCAGGGCGACTGGAAGGTGGCTTACTTCCACAGCATGCCGACAGTAGCTGCACTTACACTCATAGCGAAGTTCCAGAACGATATTCGTAATAGTGAGGCGGTTATCGTGAACAAACTGTTTGAAGAGGCGCACAGTACCGAGATCAAGTTTGATGCGATGCAGGCTATTGCCGTTCCCAAAACCAGCTATGCACTTGCCGGTCAAAAGGTTGAGGCTAGCATCATGCTTGCGGCATACAATAAAACATTACAGCCGAGCGTAACTGCTAGTAGCGGAAAGGTTAACCCGGCGAAAGACGGTGTTGCTACCTGGGAAACAGTTGCAAGCGGTGTAGGTTTGCAAACGGTTAAAGGCCAGGTATCGCTTAATGTAGGCGATCACACTGAAACAAGGCAATACGAATTCCAGTACATGGTTGGTTCTACAGGTGCTTCAATGCAGCTCGATAAGATGAACGTGTTTTACATAGGCGTTCCGAACCCCGTTACAGTTTCTGCTGCCGGTTACTCGGTACAGGATGTTACTTTGAATGTTCCGGGCGCTACTGTTACTGCTAAAGATCCCGGTCACTACGATATCATGGTTAGCCAACCGGGTAAGATCACCGCGGATATCATGGCAAACGACCGTGCTGCAGGTGGTGTTAAAAAGGTGGGTAGCATGGAAGTGCGTGTTAAGATGATACCGGACCCTGTAGCTGAGGTAGGTCAGAAGAATTCCGGTGGTATCAGGACGGACATCTTTAAGGCGCAGCTTGGTGTTGTTGCAGCACTGAAGAACTTTGAATTTGATGCGAGGTTTACGGTTACCAGCTTCAGCTTTAGCATGCTTCCTAAGCGAGGTGAATACATAGGCCCATTCCCGGTTAATGGTCCGTTGTTTAAGGGTAATGCACAGGTTATGCAGGCTATTGAAAGGGCGCGCCCGGGCGATAAGGTGTTTATTGAAGAAATCAAGGCCGTTGGGCCCGATAAGAGGCCTCGTAGCCTGCCGTCAATACTATTGTCATTAAATTAATTAACTTAGCAAATTATATAAGGATCATGAACATCCTCAGATCATACAAACTCGCAGCTTCTACCGCTCTACTACTTGTAGGAAGTGCAGCATTTGCTCAAACTAACAGCGATCCCGAAACGAACTACATGCCGGGTGGCGCAGTTAGTAAGAACTGGCAGCCTTCGCTGGTAAGAGATGGTGTTATTGACCGCGTTGCACACCAGTCTAAATCGCTTGATTGGCAGAACGTTCGTGAAGCTGATGTATTATGGAAGAAACGTGCGTGGCGTGAGATTGACACGCGTGAAAGGCAGAATGTGGCTTTCCGCTATCCTGGTGACGAAAATACAGGCGGTGGTTACTTTATAGAAATCCTGCTTGACGGTATCAAGAAGGGTAAGATTTCGGCCTATTCCAACTTTGATGATCGTTTTACTTCTGCGCTCACGAAGGATCAGATCAATGAAATGCTGCAAGGTAAACTTGATACAACATTTGCGGAAGATCCGGTAACAGGTGAAATGCAGCAAAAGATAACACGCAAGGAGTTCAACCCCGAAGTTGTAAGTAAATACAGGATCAAGGAAGACTGGATATTTGATCGTAATGTAGGTAAAATGGTTGTTCGCATTATTGGTTTGGCGCCGCTGCAGGATATCTATAACGATGACGGTAGCTACCGCGCATCTAAGCCTATGTTCTGGATATATTTCCCCCAGGCTCGCGATCTTCTCGCCCAGTACGAAGTATTTAATCCTGAAAATGACGTTGCCCGCGTAACCTGGGATGACTTCTTTGAATCACGCAGGTTCTCAAGCCACATCGTTAAGATCAGCAACCCTTACGATATGTCGTTCAAGGAGCAGAACTACACTCAGATGGAGTCGCTGTATGAAGGCCAGCGTGCTACCGAAGATATTTTCAACAAGGAACACGATATGTGGGTGTACTAATACCACACTTATAATATTTAAAACGCCGCGTGAAAACGTGGCGTTTTTATTTATATCACCTTTAGTTTGCATGCAGTAGCCCATTAGCTCTATATTGCATCGTTATTTCAATTCACTGGAGTATGACCAGCAATAAGCCCAGGTTAGAAGTTTGTTTGTCGCCTGCACTGCTGCACCTTTATGACACCAAAGGTGCCATAGTGGTGATCATCGACGTTTTCAGAGCTACGTCTACCATCGCCGCTGCCTTGCACAATGGTGCTTCTAAGGTGATCCCTGTTGCAACGGTATCAGAGTGCATCGAATTGGGTCTGCGAATGACCGGCAGTATAACCGCTGGCGAACGTGATGGAACGATCGCAGAAGGCCTTGCACATGGCAACTCACCTTCAGAATACCCACGCAGATTTGTGGAAAATAAAACATTGATCCTTACCACCACTAACGGCACCCGGTTGTTACACATGGTACAGGATGCTGGAACGATCATCACTGGTTCTTTTCTTAACCTTGGCGCCGTTTGCGACTATCTGTCAGGGCAAAATGCAAATGTCTTACTTGCATGTTCTGCATGGAAAGATCGTTTTAACCTCGAGGATACGCTCTTCGCGGGGGCCGTTGCGACCCGGTTGCGAGACCAGTACGATATCAACTGCGACAGCACCAGGGCTGCCTGTTACTTATACGAGCGCTCGGGTGGTAATGACCTCATCTCTTTCCTTCGGGATAGCAGCCATTATAAACGCCTTGCTGCTTATGGCCTTGAAGCAGATTTGCAATATTGCGCCACGCCCGACCTTCACCCTGTGTTGCCTATCCTGAAAGGCAATGAACTGGTAGTGCTTTAGCTTGCTTACTTCTTTTTGCTAAAGAAATCCCTAAGTTCCCGGCTCATTGCCTCACCCCTTTTTTTCAGGTCTTGCAATTCCTCGCCCATATTGCTGGCCATGGTATGGAAATCCATCGGCGTACCGCCCGACATCTGTGCAAACTCCTCGGGAGTACGTGGCGCGGGTATCACGATCCAGCCGATGATATATCCTATAGCGCCAATACCCAACCCAAAGAATAGTATAGCGAAAACCAGGCGGACGATTACCGGGTCTATATCGAAATAATTCGCCAAGCCACTACAGACGCCCCCCAGCACTTTGTCGTTTGTGTTACGAAACAGCCGGCGGTGCGAAGATTGTGACTGCTGCCGGTTTTGGTTTGCCGGCCGGACATAGGGCACAGGCAAATTACTGGTTCTTGCCGCGTTGGTATTGTCATCTAATTCATGAGCGGGGCCAAGAGTGTCTATTACCTTTTGCACGTCAGCACGATCTACTGCCGACACGCCATTTTGCAGCCTGATACTGAACAGTTCCGAAATACGGTATTCGATATCCTGGATGATGTCATCTTTGCCTTCCTCGCCCGAAAAAAGACGTTCCAGTGACGTGAGATAGTCTTTTAATACCTGGTAGGCGTCCTCCTCGATAGGTATCACCCGGCCTGCGATGTTGATCTGTATGATGCGTTGCATAAACTTGATTTTATAAAGAAGTGGTTAAATGATTAACTGCATTACTTAGTTCGTCCCAGGTATGCCTGAGTTGGGCATAAAACTTAAGGCCGTTTTTCGTAAGGGCATAGTATTTTCGCGGTGGGCCCGATGTCGATTCCTCCCATCTGTAACTCAGCATTTCCGCATTTTTTAGTCTCGTCAGTAAAGGATATAACGTGCCTTCCAATACTACCAGTTTTGCCTCTTTTAGTTGCTCCAATATATCACTTGGGTATGCTTCTTTTTGGCGCTGTATAATGCCCAGTATACAAAGCTCAAGTAAGCCCTTTCTCATCTGCGATTCTGTGTTGTCAACTGTCATATAGCTCCTTTTACGACACAAAACTAGGCAAAAAATAGTATTGTGCAATACATAGTACCTGCTTTTACTTATTTTAACAATCGTTAAAGAGGAAATGTGCCATATAATTACCGGGGTTGCGGCTGCATCAGCTAATTTCTTTAGGTTTGCACCTTAATAAATGATACCCGATGAGACAAAGCCTTTTATTGCTTTCCGCTATAGTATTGATGGCCTCCTGCAGGCAGAATAAGAGTAATTTCAATGTGATAGGCGATATCGCAGCGATGCCCGAACAAAGCGTTAGGTTGGAAGAAATTGGCATCAACGAGATAAAAGTGCTGGATTCGGCGAAGACAGATGCAAAGGGGCATTTTGAATTGAGTGGTAATACGCCTGATGAGCGGCTTTTCCGCATCCATTTTGCACAGAATAAATTTATACTCTTATCGGCGGAAAAAGGAAACATAAAGGTTACCGGCAATTGGGATAATCTCGAGAATTATAGTGTAGAAGGTTCGGCAGGATCTGCCAGCCTGAGGAATTTCGTGTCGTTGGTAAGAGAAAATTTGCGCGATATTAATACTATGAGTATCATTATTGACAGCCTGAAGGTCAAAAACAATGATAGCATGCTTACCGCTGCCAAAAAGGATATGGAAGACTATAAATTTAAGTTTACCCGGTATATTGAGATGTACGCCGATACGACTAAGTTCTTCCCTGTGGCAATGTTCTCGGCACAAATGCTGAACCCTGCGGTAGAGAAGGACTACTTGCTGGCTTTTTCGCAAAACCTTACAAGACGCTTTCCACACGCTACCCAGGCCAAAGAATTTGAGTCGAGGATCAATAAAATGCTTGCTGGTCCTGCGCAGCAGCAAGCAGAGCCATCTGCAGGCCCAGCCGAGGGTACCACAGCCCCCGATATCGATCTCCCGACGCCAGAAGGCAATAAGATCGCTCTGTCGTCGTTTAAAGGCAAATATGTGCTCCTTGATTTTTGGGCCTCGTGGTGCGGCCCCTGTAGGCACGAAAACCCGAATGTGGTAGCAGCATTTCAAAAATACAAGAGTAAAAACTTCACTGTATTCAGCGTTTCTCTTGACAACAGTAAGGACAAATGGCAAGAAGCCATAAAGCGTGACAATCTTACCTGGACACATGTGAGCGACCTGAAAGGCTGGGGGTCGGATGCTGCAGCTATGTATGGTGTGCAGTCCATTCCGGCAAATTTTCTGCTCGATCCCTCGGGTAAGATTATCGCCCGGGATCTTCGCGGCGATGATCTTGAAGCCAAACTACAGGAGGTATTGAAATAGTTTGCTTTCAATATTAATATTTATCGGATATCCGTCTGTGGAGTCTTCCTCACTGTAAAAATTGCAGTTTATGTTCTTTGGCACAGCGATTGCCCTGTATCTTTGTCTTCCGCTTCCAAGTTAAATACGGAGAATTATTGCCATAATGTCTGAAATAAAGTCGGTGTTTGATATGTACCTCAACCAGCCCGAGCAAGAGATGGAGTTTATGCCCATTGTGCCCCTGGGTGAGGAGGAATTCGATGAGAATGAGAAAGGGAACCTCCCTACGGAGTTACCAATAATTGCACTGAGGAACACGGTGCTCTTTCCCAACGTGGTGCTGCCCATCACTGTGGCCCGCGACAAGTCCGTGAAGGCGATAACAGAAGCACAGAAAAGCGGCAAATGGATAGGTGTGGTGGCGCAGAAAGATAGCAACGAAGACGATCCTATGCCGGAAGATATATATCGCACCGGCACCCTGGCACGCATCGTTAAGCAGATAAAAATGCCCGATGGCAATACCACTGTCTTCATCATGGGTCGCATGCGTATCCACATTGAGAACTATACACAGGTCGATCCCTACTATACTGCCAATATAAGGTACCTGGAGGACAATTTTCCTGCACAGGATGCAGAGTTTGATGCCCTCATCTCTTCGATCAAAGACTATTCGGAGCGCATTGCCCAGCAATCTTCGAACATGCCGAACGAAACAAGTATTGTGCTCCGTAATATCGAACAGCAATCGTTCCTGATGCACTTCGTCGCCTCAAATCTTAATGCAAAGTTGCAGGATAAGCAGGCGCTCCTGGAGGAAAACGATATACGCATGCGGGCGGAACAGCTGCTCAAAATGCTGCAATCGGAACTGCAATTAGTAGAGCTGAAGAACGAGATAACTAATAAAACGCGTGCGGATATAGATAAACAGCAGCGCGAGTATTTTCTGCAGCAGCAGATGAAGTCAATACGCGAAGAATTGGGTGGTGACCCGAACGAACGCGAGATCAGGGATCTGCAGAAACGGGCAGAAGGTATTACGTGGCCGGAATCCGCTAAAGAGTTGTTTCAGAAAAATATCGAGAAGCTGGAGCGTATGCATCCCAGCACACCCGATTATTCGGTGATATACAATCACCTCGACCTGATGCTCGATTTGCCATGGAGCAATTATACCCAGGATAGCTATGACCTGAAAAATGCCCAGAAGATACTTGATAATGACCATTATGGTATGGACAAGATCAAGGACCGTATATTGGAATATCTCGCTGTGCTGAAGTTAAAGGGCGACATGAAATCACCTATTTTGTGTTTTGTGGGACCTCCCGGTATCGGTAAAACCTCTCTCGGTCGGAGCATAGCCAACGCGATAAACAGGAAGTATGTGCGTCTGAGTCTTGGCGGGCTTCACGATGAAAGCGAACTGCGCGGTCACCGGAAAACATACATTGGTGCAATGCCTGGCCGTATCATACAGTCTTTGCGCAAAGTTAAATCCGCCAATCCTGTTTTTATCCTTGACGAGGTGGATAAGATAGGGAAGGATTTCAGAGGCGATCCAAGTTCGGCCTTGCTCGAAATTCTGGATCCCGAACAAAACAATTCGTTTTACGATAACTATCTCGAGCTGGAATTCGACCTTTCAAAAGTGCTTTTTATAGCTACAGCCAATAGCCTTGGCGACATACAACCCGCCCTGCGCGACAGGCTGGAGATCATTCAGCTCACAGGCTACTCGACAGAAGAGAAAATTGAGATAGCAAAACGGCACCTGATACCCAAACAAAAGGAACTGCACGGGCTCGACAAAATTCCTTTGCGGATCACTGATAAGGTCATCAATAAGATCATACAGGAATACACCCGCGAATCGGGTGTGCGCGAACTCGACCGTGTGCTGGCGTCCATCATGCGTAATGTGGCCAAACACGTAGCCATGGAAAACGAGGTCTCGCCTACTGTGACCAATGAACAGGTGGAACAAGTCTTAGGCAAGCCGCGATTTACCAATGATATCTATACTAAAGGTCATCCTGCGGGAGTAACTGTAGGTCTTGCCTGGACTCAAGTAGGCGGCGATATCTTATTCATTGAAGCAGGGCTTTCCAGGGGCAATGGGCAGCTAACGCTTACCGGCAACCTGGGCAACGTGATGAAGGAAAGTGCTTCTACAGCACTGTCTTACCTTAAGGGGCATGCAGAAGAGTTTGGAATAGCCCCTGAGAAGTTCGAACAGCATAACGTGCATATACATGTGCCGGAAGGTGCCGTTCCCAAAGACGGCCCCAGCGCGGGCGTCACGATGCTCACTTCACTGGCTTCAGCCTTCACCGGCCGCAAAGTGAAGCCCTACCTGGCTATGACCGGTGAAATAACGCTTCGTGGACAGGTGTTGCCTGTAGGAGGTATTAAGGAAAAGGTGCTGGCCGCCAAGCGCGCAGGCATCAAGGATGTAATACTCTGCCAGCAAAACGAGAAGGACATCGAAGAGATCAATAAAGATTACATCAAGGGGCTGCGGTTCCATTACGTCACCGATATGGGTGAGGTGCTGGAATTTGCATTGGCCAGGAAATAAATAACCGCCTTCCGCGTTATTTTTTTGCTGATTTCGCTTTATCGTATATTTATGCTTCTGCGGACGCGAAAGTGGCTTTTCGCTGTGTCAGAACGTAGTAAACTCCGAACCATGACCGAATACCCCATACTAAATATTTCATCTTTATTTGATAGTCTGTACCGCCGGCGAAAGCTGATCGGCTATACGACAGTCGCTGCTATTGTCGCCGGCTTGTTGTTTTACTTTATCAAGCCGAAAAAATATGAGGCCGAGCTGATATTCATTCTGAAGAATCCTCTGTATTCCGACAGGAACTACCTCTACAATAATGAGACGAAATTTATCGACTATTTCGCCAATGATGACGATGTGGACAGACTTATTACAATGGCCCGTTCCGACAGCGTTCAAAACAAGATTATCAACGCTTTTAGTCTCGCTCAGGCATACGACTACGATTCCGCTAGCCCCAAACAAATTTTAAAACTGCGCAAATTTTTCAATAAAAACCTGAACATATACCGGACTGAAAGCAAAAATGTCGTGTTGACGTACACCGACAAGGACCCGGCAAGGGCGATTAAAGTGGCGTCAATGTGCCTCGACGAATCTGAACATACCCTGCATGGCTTTTATATTGGAATGCGACGCAGCATGTATGAATCGATAGTTAGTAAAATAAAGGAAGAGGACAGTACGATACATATGCTGACAGATACCCTGAGCAAGCTGAGAGCGCGGTATGGCATTTATGACATCATAAGTCCTGCACGGTACAATATCATGCTTAGTGCCTTTAAAGATAACGGCAAGCCCGATTATGCTTTGGGTCTGGAGGAGATACAGAATGTGGAATCGGTCAAGGATGAATTGGTAGCCGACAGGGCAAAGCACATTACGCTCGCAAACCAGTATACCACAGGTACATCATTAACAGATATGCCTTTCACCTATGTGGTTAATCGCTCCCGGTTGCCCTTAAAACCAAAGGAAATGAACCTGGCAATCATTTTGCTGGCTTGTGCCTTTGCCGGGCTTTTCTTCAGCGCGCTATATGTGCTGGCGCTCAATTTTTACAAAAGCATTAGTTCCCGACCGCATGTTTCCGGCGATACTAAATAATGAAAAGTGGCTGTTAAAGACCTATCTCGGCCTTTTATTCCTGGGCATTGGCCTTTTTCTGTTCACGGGCTCTTATAGTTTTTTCTTAATTCCCTTTGCACTTTTATACATCGTTACAGCAGCTATTAACTGGAGAGCAGCCTGGTGGATACTCCTGTGCTGCATACCTCTTTCTGTCCAGATGTCATTGCAGGAAGGGTCTCTTGCACTGTCATTGCCCGATGAGCCAATGATGTGGCTCTTCTTTCTTTTATTCTTCGTGTTGTTTACAGCCAAACCTACCATCATTCCCGGATGGTGGCTTCGCGACCCCTTAGTCATTATAGTTGCCCTTCAGTTGCTCTGGCTCATCGTCGCGGTAATATGTTCCCGTGTGCTCTTCTTATCGCTGAAGTTCTTATTCGCAAAGTGTTGGTACCTCATTTGCTTCATGGTATTTCCTTTATGGATCTTTCGCGACAGAAAAGACTTTGTGAAAGCCTTCCTGGTGCTTTTTGTTCCTTTGGTAGTTACGATATGTATAATATTTATACGTCAGTGGGTCACCCATTTTTCTTTCCGTGAGGTCAATCGTGCTATCGGCAGTATATACTACAATCATGTGGAGTATTCTGCCGTCGTCTCCATGTGCCTGCCGCTGGCATTCGTGGCCTGGCTCCTGTCAAAGGGGAGGCCGAAAAGGGTCCGGTATTGTTTACTCGCTTTGAATATTTTTCTCTTGCTGGCTGTGATTTTCTCCTACGCCAGGGCTGCAATGCTGGCTGTAATTTTTGCCGCTGTTGTTGCATTGGCCATAAGGCTTAGGCTGGTGAATTTAATAATGCCCTGTCTTTACGGCATTATCGCTATGGGTATGGTCTATCTCGTCAGCAACAACAACTATATCGATCTGCGCCCCAACTATGAAAGGACCTATATGCACCGTAACTTTTCCGACCACTTGATAGCCACGTTCAAAGGGCAGGATATGTCGTCGATGGAGCGGCTTTACCGGTGGATAGCAGCAGTGCGGATGAGTAATGATAGACCAATAGTAGGCTACGGGCCCCACGCCTTTTACTACTACTATAAGCCCTACACGGTCAATATGTTCAAGACATATGTGAGCCGCAACGAAGAACATTCAACTACCCACAACTACTTTCTGTTTATGCTGGTGGAGCAAGGCTGGCCTGCAATGCTTCTATATGCGCTATTGGTTATGGCTGTATTTGCGCACGCCCAGCGCACTTATTTCAGCTTCCGCGACAGGTTTTATAAGTACTGTACCCTGGGAATTGCAATGGCTTTCGCTGCTTGTTTTATCAATAATTTCTTTTCCGAAATGATCGAGACCCATAAAGTAGGTTCCTTATTTTACATTTTCATAGCGTTGCTGGTGATATTGCGACAAAAAAGCAAAGAAATGACCGCGCTTGAAAAGGCAAGTTAAATTTTTAATTTAGCATATATTATTACTCCTCATGCCTCTGCGGAAAATATTGCTATTTGTATTTGTAATGTTTGCCTTTCCTGCACTAGGGCAAAAAGCCGTTTCTACCGATACAGTCTTAAAACATATTCAACAGGCATCCGGCGATCTGGCTAAGCAATCAAGGTTATACAATTATCTCGGCCAGGTGCAAATGTACATCAACGTCTCTGAGGCGATCGGGTTCACACGAAAAGCGATCGATTGCGCTAAGGAATGCAAATGCGACCGAGAGCTCTCCAATGCCTACTTGACGCTGGGCTATTGTTACGAGGCTGCCGGCAAAATTGACGAGGCTTTCCCAGTAGTTGATTCTGCGAAAACATTTGCGATAAAAGCCGGCAATACTAACACGCAATTTTTTGCCGACCTTTCTGCGGGCACGCTGTTTAGGCGAAAGGCCAAATACGACTCATCCCTTGCTCGTTATACTAACGCCACCACCTTCGCGGAAAAAATCAAAAACGACACGCTCATCGCTAAGGCATATCAATCGCTTGGTTCCTATTACACCACGATAAAGGACATTAAAAAAGCGGAAGAGTTTCACTTACAGGCTTTGAAGATCCGCGAAAAGATGGGTATACCGCGCGAGTTATATTCGAACTATGAAAACCTGGGTATCATCAACCGCGAACTCGAGAACTACGATAAAGCATTATATTACTACTTAAAGGCATTGCATTACGCCATCCAGGAAAACGACTCATCTTCGATTGCCTTTTCGGACAATGATATAGGTGCCGCCTATAAATTTAAGAAGGACGTTGTCAATGGTGAAAAATATTTGAAGCAATCGATCGCGATTCGTGAGCGCATTGGCGAAATGAATGAATTGGCCTATACGTATAACTACCTTGGTGAAAACTATGAATTAAAAGGCGATTTCGCCAACGCAGAGCTGAATATCAAGAAAGCACTCGCTATCGCCCAACAAATAAAGAACAATAAGCAAACTTATGAAGCGCTCGAAAGTCTATCAGACTTTTACGCGCGAAACAAAAAATACGATTCCGCCTATGCTTACCTCGCGCAGTTCAGGCATTTCCGGGATTCGCTCAACAAGAAAGATAATGCGGAGACTATAGCCGAATTGCAAACCAAATATGAAACAGCAAAGAAGGAACATAAGATACAGGAACAGCAATACGAGCTCAACAAACGAAATGGTTTGATAGCCGGCATCTCGGGTGTGGTACTGCTCCTTGGCCTGTTAGGCTATTCTGGCTATAAACGTAATGAGCTGAAGCAGCGGTCAAAGCTACAGGGGGAGATATTAAAGCAGCAGGAGCTGGCATCAAAAGCTGTGATAGAGGCAGAAGAAAATGAGCGCAAACGCATTGCAGGAGATCTGCACGATGGCGTGGGCCAGCTAATGAGCGCCGCAAAATTGAATTTGTCCTCTATTCGCACCGAAATTCCATTTCATTCAGAAGAGCAGCAAATTGCCTTCGACAAAGCGGTTGCCCTTGTCGACGAGGGTTGTAAAGAAGTGCGCAGCGTATCGCACAATATCATGCCAAATGCGTTGTTGAAATCAGGCCTGGCCACTGCGGTTCGGGATTTTCTGAACAAGATTGAAAGCCGCACTTTAAAGATCAACCTGTACACTGAGGGCCTTACAGAAAAAATAGACCAGAATGCCGAGATCGTCCTGTACCGTGTTATACAGGAGTGCGTGAACAATGTAATAAAGCACTCGGGCGCAAACCAGCTCGACATATCGCTGATAAAGGACCAGGATGGTATAAGCGCTACGATCGAAGATAATGGTAAGGGATTCAATGTGGCGGAGGCTGCCAGGAATGAAGGCCTCGGGCTGAAGAATATAGCCACTCGTATTGAGTACCTCAAAGGCAATGTTGAATGGGATTCAGCTCCTGGTCACGGCACGGTAGTAACTATTCTCGTACCATTAAAATAGTTCTTGTGACACCCTCCGATCTGCTTAAATATCGTCTCCACAACCAGCACATTTCCCAAAGGCTTTTTACGGCGCCGGGGGATATCGTTACTTGGCTGGGTGCTGTGCAGGCACAGGATTATTCGGCTTCAAAGTGGGCATTAGGTCTGCGCCTGCAAAACAATACGGATAATGACATAGATAAAGCGCTTGCCGATGGAAGCATCATTCGCACACACGTGCTGCGCCCCACCTGGCACCTCGTCCCTCCCGCGGACGTAAGGTGGATGTTGCAACTTACTGCCCCACGGATAAAGCGGGTGGCCGGCTATATGCATCAGCTGCTGCAACTGGACAAAAAAATATTCACAAAAGCAACTAAAGTGCTTGTAAAAGCGCTCGAAGGAGGTGCTTGCCTGTCCCGCACCGAACTGGTAACTGCCCTCGACAAGGCAAAAATAGCAACCAACGAACTGCGCTTCGTAAACATTATGATGCAGGCTGAACTTGACGGAATCATTTGCAGTGGCCCCCGGATTGGAAAGCAATTCAGCTATGGATTGCTGGATGAGAGGGTGCCGCCTGCTAAGCCACTGGCACGCGACGAGGCTTTAGCCAAACTCGCACTTCGGTATTTCACCAGCCATGGTCCTGCTACCTTGAAAGATTTTGCATGGTGGTCAGGTTTAACGTTAGCGGATGCGAAAGATGGTATTGAGATGATCAAAGACAAGGTCACCGCGATACGGTCACAAGATATTTCCTATTGGGCCGCCACAAGCAGCCTTCACGATAAGCCGGTGAACTCGTCCGTACACCTCCTGCCTGCCTTCGACGAATACCTGGTAAGCTATGCCGATCGAAGTGTCGCGCTTCATGCAATTCATAATAAAAAGGTAGTGACAGTAAACGGAATTTTTTTCCCGGTGATCATCGTCAATGGGAAAGTAGTGGGTACATGGAAGAAGTTGCAGAATAAGCGCGGTACAAACATTGATTTAAGCCTTTTTGAATCGCTGGCGGCAGCAAAATTAAAAGCAATAAGTGCGGCAGCTAAAAATTACGGTAAATATATGGGATTGCCGGTTGTCGTAAAATAACTCGTCCGTCACTATGACAAGGAGAATAATATTCATTTGCACATTGCACCTGTTGACATTTCAATTGTTTGCCGGGCCGGGCAAAACGTCCCTGGATATTGCGATAAGGAAAGTAATCGACTCTGCACATGCGAAGGTGGGTGTGGCCGCATTGGCACTCGACTTCCACGACCGCTTCTTTGTTAAGGGCAAAGATCATTTCCCTATGCAGAGCGTGTTCAAGTTCCCCCTGGCGCTATATACACTGCACCTGGTCGACGAGGGCAAGCTGTCGTTGTTGAAACAGGTGCACATTCCACTTAAGAAACTCGACCCGGATACCTGGAGTCCTATGCTGAAAGATTTTCCATCGGGCGATATCGATATGTCACTTTCGGAACTGCTGAGGTATGCTGTTTCGAAAAGCGATAACAATGCCTGTGATGTCTTATTTGGTTTAACAGGTGGAACGACGAATGTAGATCATTACATTCATACCCTCGGCATTATGGATATTGCCATATCAGCTACAGAAGCTGAGATGAAAAAAGCATGGCATGTGCAGTACACCAACTGGTGCACGCCACAGGCCATGTCGCATCTGCTTCGGCTGTTTTATGAGGAAAAATTACTCAAAAAGGAAAGCAATACCTTTTTGATGGATCTGATGCTGAAAAGTGAGAATTCTTCTAACCGCATTAAGGGTTTACTGCCTGCCGGTACCATAGTGGCTCACAAAACCGGTACGTCCAATACGAATGCAGGTGGTGTAACGGCTGCCACAAACGATGCGGGCGTCATCACCTTACCTAATGGCCGGCACCTTGCACTGGTTGTCTTTGTGTCCGATTATAAGGGTGGGGTGCCAAAGGGTGAGGAAATTATTGCGCGCATATCGCGGTTGATTTGGGACTATTATGCAAATCCATAGCTACGCCTTTTCAGCATTGAGCCTGTTCAGGTAGTTTGCAATTTCTTTATTATCAAGCACGTAGTCAACTACCCTGTTGTCTATAGCATTTTGTGGCATAAAGGCCACCTCTGCTGCTTGCGGCGCCTGGGCTATCGCCACACCCTTTCTTTCTTTTACATAGCGCAGGCCATTTGTGCCGTCTGAGTTAGCTCCCGATAACAACATGCAGCAGAGCGAGGCGCCATAGATCTCCGCCGCCGACTCAAAAGCTACGTCTATACTTGGTCTGCTATAGTTTACCTTCTCCGAATCGTCTAAGGCTACTGTGCCGTCTGCTTCAAAGAGGATGTGGTAGTCTCCGGGGGCAACATATATATGCGCAGCCTGTACTTTTTCTTTGTCTTCTATTTCCTTCACTGCGATCTTCGTTTTTGTTGATAGCAGGTCGGAGAGTAGCGAGTCGCTGGAAGATTTGCGATGTAGTACGAGAATGATCGGGATCTGCATAGCACTGTCCAGGTTGGATACAATATCCAGCAAAGCTTCCAGGCTTCCTGCCGACCCGCCTATCAGTACCAGTTTTGATATACCTATTTCTCCTTGCGCCATATTTTCTCCTTTTCTACCTGTTTGTATTTAGGATAAATGCCTGAGAACTTCAAAGTTTCTTTCGCGCCAAGCGCCAGGTATCCCAGCTGTTCAATGCTATTGTCGAACAGTTCAAATACCCTGCTTTGCAAGTCCTTGTCGAAATAGATCAGCACGTTCCGGCATATCACCAGTTGAAACTCATTGAACGAGCTATCCGACACCAGGTTGTGCGTCGAATAGATCATTCTTTCTCGTAGCGACTTGTTGAAGATCACATGGTCGTACTTAGCAGTATAATACTGTGAAAAATCGCCCGTGCCACCTGATGCCATATAGTTTTCCGAGTATTCTTTCATCTGCGATATCGGAAATATTCCTTTTTTTGCCTTCTCAACTACGTCGGGGTTAATGTCCGTTGCATAGAGTAGCGATTTATTAAGCAAGTTGCACTCATGCAGCAATATCGCCATCGAAAAGACCTCCTCTCCGGTCGCGCAGCCGGCATGCCATATCCTGATAAATGGTTTCGATGCTATTTCCGGCAATACCAGGTTGCGAAGCGCTTTGTAAAAGGGTGGATCCCTGAACATCTCCGTCACGTTCACGGTTATTTCTTCGATAAGATGTTTGAGGTAGTGCTTGTCGCTTTTCACTTTATAGAGCAGTTCCGCAAAACTGGGAAACCTGTCCAGTGCCATTAGCCTGGTAACGCGTCGCGTCAGCGAAGCTTTCGAATAGTTATTAAGGTCGTAGCCATATAGGTCCCAAAGGCTGTTAAGTAAAAGTTGCAGTTGCTCTTCGGTGATATGGATCTCAGTTCGCATCAGCCATGTGGTGGTTCAGTATATCTAGTAATTTGTCGACATCAACAGGCTTCGAAATATAGTCGTCAGCACCTGCCTGCAGACACTTCTCTCTGTCGCCCACCATTGCCTGTGCCGTCACGGCTATCACAGGCACATGGTATTTACCTTTTATCTCAGGTATAGCCTCGTAGCCGTCCATTTCTGGCATCATCATATCAATGAGCACTACACCGATGTCCCGGCTTTGCTGCAGGAACGCCAGCCCCTGTGGCGCGCTACCGGCAGCAAGGCATTCATATCCCCTTGCTTTAAGTGTTGCCCGTAACGCAAAAATATTCCTCGCATCATCATCTATAATAAGTACTTTCTTTGGCATAGCTGTTCGCACAATTATATTTTATCATAAAGCCAGACTCTTAGTAACGACAGTAACTGGTCTATGTCCACAGGTTTCGTAATGTAGTCAGACGCTCCGGCTTGTATGCATTTTTCGCGGTCGCCCATCATCGCTTTTGCGGTTACTGCTATTACGGGAAGTTGCTTCCATTTTCTTTCCTTCCTGATGCGGCTGGCCGTTTCATAGCCGTCCATCTGGGGCATCATCATGTCGAGCAATACAATGTCGATATCCTTATTCGCCTCCAGTTTTTCCATGGCCTCCTTACCGTCTATCGCGGTTATCACCTTCATGTCAGCCTTCTCCAGGGCTTTGCCAAGCGAAAATATGTTCCTCACGTCGTCATCTACAACCAGCACTGTTTTCCCCTTTAGCACTTCTTTTAGTACACCGAGTTTCCTGAAATCATTCTTCTGGGCATGTCCGCCATTTTTCTCCACCAGGTGAAGGAACAACGATACCTCATCCAGTATGCGCTGGTAGGAATGTGCGGTTTTTACTACTATGGAGTCAGCGTATTGTTTTATACGCTGTTCATCGTTCATTGACAGGCTCTTACCCGTGAATACAATAATAGGCAGGTTCTCCAGTCCGGGGTTCTTCTTTATTTCTTCCAGCGTTACATAAGCGTGCGAATCCGGTATGCCCATATCCAGTATCACACAGTCGCTGGCGTTTTTAAGCGCTTCTACTCCTTCTTCGACATCGGTCTTTATTTCCGTATTGATGTCAAAGGATTCGAGAAAATAGGCAAGTGCCTTTGCGTGCTTGGGATTGTCTTCTACTATCAATACCTTCTTCTCCTTCTTGTTAAGCACATGTTCCAGCTTGCTGAATACGGTTTGCATTTGCTCATATGCTACCGGTTTGTTGATAAAGTCAATAGCGCCCTTCATCAAGCTCTCTTTCTTTACCGAATGCGAAGACATGATGTGTACCGGTATATGTTTCGTTTCCGGATCGGCCTTTAGTTCTTCCATCACTTCCCAGCCACTCTTTACGGGCAGTTGGATATCAAGCAGTATGCCGTTGGGTTTGTGCGTTTTTGCCAGTTGCAGGCCTTCATCACCTCTTACGGCTACTATGCCTTTATAGCCTTTCTTCCTTGTGAATTCCAGCAGAGACTTTGCGAAATTCGTGTCGTCCTCGATTATTAGTATTTTCTTGTCCTTGTTAATGGCCTCAGTTCTGTCGTCTGGAATTGCCTCCGGTATAACCTGCGACAGGAACTCTTTGTACCGCGATTTTCCGTTTGTGCCGGGCGTAGCGGTTGCTGTTTGCGCCGTTTCTGTTTCCACACTTTGCTCTGCGTTTGCGTCTGTGTCCCGGTCGGCCTGTCTATAAGGTAGCGATATAGTGAAGGTGCTGCCTTCGTTTTCTGCACTCTGCAGGTAAATATCTCCTCCCAGCAGTTTGGCCAGTTCTTTACTTATCGATAAGCCCAGGCCTGTACCGCCATACTTTCGTCGGGTCGATCCGTCAGCTTGTTGAAAGGCGCCGAATATCAATTGCTGTTTGTCTTTGGGTATGCCGATACCTGTATCAATTACGCTGAAATTAATGAAGCCGCACGTTTTCTTGTCGGGTGATACGCGCAGCGTGATACTGCCTGTTTGTGTGAACTTATAGGCATTGGACAGCAGGTTCTTGAGTATTTGTTCAAGCCGCATTTTGTCCGATTCAATTATCCCGGGAAGCTTTTCAGCTACTTCTATTTTTAAAGGCACTTGCTTTTCGTTGGCCAGCGGTTCAAAAAGTGCCCGCATATCCTCATTTATTTCATTTATGCGCACTTCACCAAATTCGAGCTGCATCTTGCCGGCTTCTATCTTAGACAGGTCCAGTATCTCGTCTATTAGCGCCAGTAGGCCATTGCCGGAGCTCTGTATCACTTTTGCATATTCCACCTGCTCATTACTTAGGGTTTTGTCACTATTCTCTGCCAGTAGCCTGCTCAGTAACAATATCGAGTTGAGCGGTGTGCGCAGCTCATGCGACATGTTCGCCATGAACTCCGATTTGTACCTGGTACTTTGCGCCAGCTCTTCCGCTTTCCGTTGCACCTCCATGTTGCGTTCCGATATCATTTGGTTACGCTCTTCCAGCAGCCGCGATCGTTCTTCCAGTTCGGCGTTCGCTTGTTGTAGCTCCTCCTGTTGCACCTTTAGCTCTTCTTCCGAAGCCTGTAGCTTCTCGGTTTGTATTTCCAGCTCGGCATTGATGTTTTCTAACTCGTTGTGTTGCGCCTGCAATTCTTCGGCTTGTGCCTGTGTTTCTTCCAGCAAGTCCTGCATTCTTTCATAGTTGATCGCTGCACTCAAGCTGATAGCCATGGTTTCCGCATTGCTGCGCAGGTACTCTATATCAGTCGGATTAGGCTTGCGGAGCATGCCTAGCTCCAGTATGGCAATAGTTGCATCGCCAAACACAAGGGGAACTACAATAGCATAATTCGCTTTTGTGCTGCCCACCGAAGATGCTACACGCAGGTAGTCTGCAGGCAGTTCATCCGATACGATCAGCTCCCGGTTTATAGCCGCCTGCCCGGGTAGGCCGCTGCCCGCGGGTATATATTCAGGCGCATGGCTGGCCGCATAGCTGCCTTGCAGTTTTAAGTTCCTGTCTCCGTCTGCGATGTATACTGTTGCTATCGGGGCTTTTATATGGCTGGCCACACTGTTCGCTATTTTCCCGGCAACGTTTTTTACAAATCGCTCGCCGCGCACCGAGTCGCTTAGCGTCATGGTGCCGGTTTGCAGCCAGTTGCGCCGCTCCATCTCACCGAAGTTAGCTTCCAGGGCCTTTACCATGTCATTGAGCGCTTGCGAGATGCGGCCTAGTTCATCTTTTGCATCATCTGCACTTCTTACGGAGTAGTCGCCTTCGGATATTTTCTTTGTCACGCGCTCCATATTTGCTATCCTTTCTTGCGTCTCCAGGTATTTTTGTTCGTCTTCTTTTTGTTTTCTTAACCGTTCATCAAGGTCGCTCTTGATCCTCAGGTAAGCAAGTATGGAGATAAGAATAGAGATCAGTGCAGCGGCTATCACCATTACAGGGGTATACCTTGTATAGCTACTTTGGATATCAGTACGCTGCGTCAATAAGCTGTTCTCTTCGTAGTTGATCTGGTCCACCACTTTCCTAAGCTCATCCATGATGATCCTCCCCTGAGTCATCTCCTCATGGCTTGCGACAAATGCGGTTGTGCGCTCGGCCGTGCTGTTTCCCTGCGCCTGCTCCAATACATGGCGTAGATGCTCAAAGCGTTGGTCGATCAGCACCTTTGCTTTTGACAGGTTTTGTTGTTGAACCGGGTTATCCGATGTAAGCGTTTTTAGCTTCTGGTACACTTGCAGATCTTTCTCGTAAGCTCCGTTGTAAGGCTGAAGAAAGGAGGCATCATTAGTAATGATATATCCTCGTTGCCCCGTTTCGGCATCCTTTACTATCGAAATAAGTTTCTCGGCGTTTCGGATAACTTCGTTCGTATGATTCACCCAATACGATGATTCAATAAGCTTTTTGTTCGAATAAAAGGCGGCATAAGAGCTGATGAGTAATATCAGTATCGATATCGCAAAAACTACCTGCAGTTGCCGGGTGATCGAATTTGAATTTTCGTGCTTATTCATTGTTGTGTATGGTCTGAATAAAGTTTGTCTTAAAACTGTTTTGATGCATAGGTAACTCTATAATGAACGCAGCACCGTCCCCGGGCTGGCTCTTAGCTGTTATGGTGCCTCCATGCTTTTCAATGATCTTCTTTACGATCGCGAGGCCGATGCCCGTACCCTCGTAAGACTCCCTCGCATTAAGGCGCTGGAATATGGTAAATATCCTGTCGAGATACTGTTCATCAAAGCCTATCCCATTGTCTTTAACGGTTATGCGGCACATGTCACCTGGCAATATCACTCCCGAGATTTGGATTTCGGGCCGCAGTTCTGGCCTTGCGAACTTAAGCGAATTGCTTAGAAGGTTTTGAAACACCTGCCGCATCTGGCCGGGCACTGCCTGTATCCGCGGCAGGTCAGATATTATTATTGTAGCCTTCTTGTCGTCGATAGTAAATTCCAGGTCTTTAACGATCTCCGAGATAGTTTGCTTAAGGTCCACTTCTTCAAATAATGTGTCTATCGATAAGCGTGAATAGTTCAGGAGGTCATTGATAAGGCCGGTCATGCGTTGCGACGCCTCAATAATTCGCCCCATGTTGTCCTCGGCTTGGTCACTGCCGTTCAGATGACGATCTCTCACGATTGTGCTGAATATCTGTATTTTCCGCAACGGCTCCTTCAGGTCATGAGAGGCAACGGACGCGAACTGTTGCAGTTCGTGATTGCTTGCTTCCAGCTCCTTGTTTTTAGCGATCAGTTCTTCTGTGCGTTGCTGCACCTTCGCTTCAAGGGTTTCATTAGCCGCCTTCTGGTCATGAATGTCAGTAAAAGTACCAACCCATTTCGATATTGCGTCGCCTTGCCTTATCGGCATAAGCTTCAACAGGTGCCACCTGTAAGAATCTGATACCAGGTTTTTGATCCGCACCTCTGCTGTCAGGCTCTTACCTTCTCCAACAGTCTTTACGATCTTGGCGGCCACCTCATCATCACCCGGGTCGAACCCGGGCATTTGTTTATCACTGTTTGAATAGACGTACCATTGCTCGTTCACAAATTCCAGCTCGCCATTCGGTTTCAGCGTAAATGCTATCTGGGGCATCGATTCCAAGATCGACCGCTGCTCCTGCATTGTTTTAGTAAGCTGCTGTTCGGCTTCCTTTCTCGTTTGCACTTCCTGCAAAAGGCTCGATTGTATGCGGTTGAGTTCCCTGTTTTGTTCATACAGGCGATGAAGCGTCTTCACCTTTAGCATGAATATGTCGGCATCTACCGGTTTGGTCACATAATCTACACCACCGGCCGTGTACCCCTTAGCGATAAATTTTTTGTCAGTGTTTACGGCGGAAAGAAAGATGATCGGAATGTCCTTCGACTTGCTGTATCCTGATATGGTCTCCGCAACTTCGAAGCCGTCCATGCCGGGCATTTGCACATCAAGGATGATAAGGGAATAATCCGTGTTTAGAATTTTCTTCAGTGCTTCCTCCCCCGAATTGGCTGAATCCACTTCGAACGAGTGCATTTCAAGGGTACGCTGAAGCGAGAAAATATTTTCAGCCTTGTCATCAACGATTAGGATCATTCCCGTATGTAGTTAGGTGCTTGGATATTGAAGATAGCAAGCAATTATGCGAATAAAAATCATGCCAAGGCTGTTTCGCACTCTTAATCAGCAGATTGCGGATGGATTACCACATTCATAAATGCTTCAGCATTTCATATTGCTGCCCGCTAACTGTAATACCGTTATGCTTAAGGAAAGTATCGAAGCTTATATCCGTAGCATCGATGTTGATGAGCTTTATAGCCGGGTGTTGGTTGTACTGCGCTAGCTCTTTTAATAGGGCACTGCCGATGCCTTTACGGCGGTGTTCGCGGGCAACAGCAAGTTGCGTAATGTCGCCGGAGCGCGGTTCAGTGATACCGTAGGCCACCAATATGCCTTCGCCGGACACGCCTTTGATAACAAAATCCCCAAGCGACCGCCTGACGGAATCAAAGCTATTTTGCCAGGACGGTTCAAAATCCCACATGCGCATCATCTCTTCGATTTGGTCTAGTCCGGCATCGTAAAGCTGGTATTGCGATGAAAGTCTTCTGCCGGATAAGCTTAGCTCACGCATGCTTTGCACGTAATAGTTGAAGCTTCTTATAACACCAAAGCCTGTTTTTTTATAGATATCGACTGCAGTGGTATTATGTTGCAGCACTTCCAGTAGGTACTGTTCAATACCGGCCTTCCTAAGAATAGGCAGAGAAGCCGCAAATATTTTTCCAACAAGGCCACGTCCCCTGTGCGATTTTATGGTGCCTGTTCCGGTATCGTAAGCGGTTAGTTTACCATGGTAGCTGCCGGGACAATTAAGAATAAAGCTCACCAGCTTATCCTCATCAAATGCACCGAACGACAAGCCGGGATCATAGCCTCGGCGCTCCAATAGCTGACGTAGTTCTTCGTAGCTCCATGTGCGGTCGTAATCGCGAAAGGCATCTTCCCATGCCCCATATAATTGGTCGAAGCCCAGTTGTTCCAGCGATCGGATATCTTCTGTGTGCATGTCGCTTGCCTTTAAACAAAAAAGCAGGCGATCGCCTGCTTTTTATCTTGATGCCAATGGCGGTTATTTCAGGTGGTTGTTAACTATTTTAGCTAACTCGAACATTGAGATCTGGTTCTTACCGAACAGAGGACGCAGCTTTTCGTCTGCATTCAACATCCTCTTGTTGTTGTTGTCCTGGAGTTTGTTCTTCTTGATGTATTCCCAGATCTTCTTTACAACTTCTGTGCGCGGCATTCCGGCGTTACCTATTACTGCTGCCAGCGTGGGGCTGGGAGTCAGTGGGGCCATGAAAGCTGCGTTTGGTTTTCTTGCTGATTTCTTTTTAGGAGCTGCTTTTTTAGGAGCTGCTTTTTTTGCTGCTGCCTTCTTAGGAGCTGCTTTCTTTGCTGCTGCTTTTTTAGGAGCTGCTTTTTTTGCTGCGGCCTTTTTAGGAGCTGCTTTCTTAGCTGCTTTTTTAGGAGCTGCTTTTTTCGCTCCTTTCTTGGCTGTTGCCATAATTTTCGATTTTATGGGTTAACTAATAATTTGTGAATTGGTACCTAAAACTACACATTTTATAATTAGGTAATAATCCAATGGAGAATTTTTTAAGGGGATTTACACAACATTTCCACAAAAAATCGCTTTTCTCCCTTGTGACTTGCTTTTCTAAGCTTTGTTACAGCAGGGAAACCGGCCATTTTCTCTCTTAAAAAGGGTTGCAATAATGCAATTATACTTATCTTCGCAATCCTAAATTTGTTCGGGAAGTAGCGCAGCCCGGTAGCGCACATGGCTGGGGGTCATGTGGTCGCAGGTTCGAATCCTGTCTTCCCGACAGAAAAAAGTCCGGCTTAATGCCGGACTTTTTATTTCTTCTTTTTCCTTGGAGTTTAATGTAGATGTGCGCCGATGAGCTTCATGAACTCTGAGCGTGTTTCGTGCGCGCGGAACTGACCACTGAAGGCTGACGTAGTGGTTACGCTGTTCTGTTTCGATACCCCCCGCATCATCATGCAGAGGTGATGGGCTTCGATCACTACTGCTACACCCAAAGGGTCGAGTGTCTCCTGTATGGCATCCAATATTTGGTGGGTCATGCGCTCCTGTACCTGCAGGCGGCGGGAGAAGCATTCTACCACATGGGCTATTTTGCTGAGCCCCGTTATCCAGCCATTAGGTATGTAGGCCACATGCGCCTTGCCGAAGAAGGGCAGCATATGGTGCTCGCACATAGAGTAGAGCTCAATATCCTTTACGATTACCATTTCGCTATATGATTCATGAAACTTAGCTGATAACAGGATCTCATGCGCGCTCATGCTGTAGCCCTGCGTGATGTATTGCATCGCCTTTGCCACTCTTTCAGGCGTCTTCAGCAATCCTTCCCTGTTGGGGTCTTCACCCAGCGCCTCCAAAGTAGAGCGGTAGTTCTCGATCAGTTGTTTGGTTGTATCCTGGTCGTAATGGTCTGTTCTTTTAAATGCCACGGTTCTTTTTTTGTTGAATAGATGCAGTGTGAGGCAAAAGGTTACAGTTTAGCCGAAATATTCCACGTAAATGCGCGGTGTCTCCTGTAGTTTGATCGCATGCAGTTGTGCGCCGTTCTTTTCTATATGCGGCTTTAGCTCGTGCCATATCGCCATAGCAAAGTTCTCTGCGCTGGTGAATTTGCCCTTCATAAACTCGACGTCGAGGTTAAGATTACGGTGATCCACCTTTTCCACTATCACATCTTTTACCAGGTCGCCGAGGGTCTTGGCATTGTATATAAAGCCGGTATCGGGGTGCGGCTCACCTTTGATGGTGACATGCAACTCATAGTTGTGGCCATGCCAGTTGGCATTGGCGCACTTGCCGAATACCTCTTTATTCTGTTCCTCAGTCCAGTTATCGTTCGATAATTTGTGGGCGGCATTAAAATGCTCAACCCTTGTCAAATAAACCATTTCTTCTATTTAATCCTGCAAAATTACGCCTACATAATGGTTTGGCAAAAATGTGTTTACTTGCGGTTATGAAGGTATTGCTTACGGCAGCCACTGAGGGAGAACTGGGACTTGCGCTTGCCCATTTACAGCAGCACTGGCAGGCTATCGGGCCGCACCATTTCACGAAAGGGGCAAATGAACTGAGGGTGCATATTGGTGGGGTGGGGATGGTGGCCACTGTTTATAGCCTTATGAAGCTGCTGCGCACGAATACCTGCGACTTTGCACTACAGGCCGGAGTAGGCGGCAGTTTCGATCATCGTATAGCGCTTGGCGATGTCGTTTCCATAAGTAGTGACCAATACGGCGACCTTGGCGCACAGGACGGCTACAACTACCTCGACATCTTTGAACTGGGCCTGCTGGCTGAGAACGAAGCACCCTTCAACAATGGCAAGTTGCCTGCGCCGTCATCAACCGTAGCCGATAAAATTTTATTACCGAAAGCAACAGCCCTGACCGTGAACTCTGTGAGTGGTACCGACTTTATGGTGAAGGCCCGCAGGCAGAAGTTCAATTGCCAGGTGGAGAGTATGGAGGGAGCCGCTTTTCATTACGTGTGCCTGATGGAAAATATACCCTTTGCGCAGGTGCGGGCGATATCTAACTACGTAGAGCCGCGCGATAAGAGCAAGTGGAAAATGAAAGAGGCGGTTATCAACTTAAACAATTGGCTCATCGGTTTTATAGAGTCTTTGTAACGCCCAGCCTCCATACCTTTGCAGCAATCAGCCTGATGATATGAAACTAACGCTTGGATTTAGCCCCTGCCCCAATGACACCTTCATCTTCGACGCAATGGTGAACGGTAAGATAGATACCAAAGGCATCGAGTTCGACTATGTGCTGGAAGACGTGGAAACCCTGAACCGCTGGGCGGAAGAGGGCAGGTTGGACATCACTAAACTTAGTTACAACACCTTTCTGCACGTAGTGAACGACTATGCATTATTGCATAGCGGCAGCGCTTTAGGTAATGGTGTAGGGCCAATGCTGATAGCCAAACAAGCGCTGGACTTAAGCGATATTGAAAACTACCGCATTGCTATTCCCGGTGTTAATACCACGGCCAACCTGCTGCTGACGCTGGCCTTTCCGCAGGCCAAGAACAAAACAGAGGTGCTTTTCAGCGAAATAGAAAGCGCTGTGCTAGGCGGTCAATACGATGCGGGCCTTATCATCCACGAGAGCCGGTTTACCTACGCACAAAAAGGCCTCGTGAAGCTCATAGACCTGGGCGACTGGTGGGAGCAAATGACCGCGGCTGCCATTCCCTTGGGTGGCATTGTACTGCGCAGAAGCTTTAATAATGAACTGTGCGCAACAATAGACGGCATCATAAGAGACAGCGTACAATACTCATGGAACAACTATCCTGAATTGGCACCTTTCGTGAAAAAGCATTCACAGGAGATGGAAGAGGATGTAATGCGCAAACATATTAATCTCTATGTGAATGAGTATTCGACCGACCTTGGTGAAACGGGACGCAAAGCAATCAGTACTCTTTTCGAAAAAGCGAAACAGGCCGGACTGGTAAATGATGAAATGCCTGACTCGATTTTTTACTAATTATGCCCGAATGCCCGATCGGCGTGGCTTGCAGCGCGCAGCTATTTCGGACGGAACACGATTGCCCTCAACGAGGAACTTTCTTTCTTTTTCTATTGCCATAGCTACGAAGGTTTAAGCTCGAAGTGCGCAGGCAAAGCTATTAAGTTCGGAAGAACATTGTGTGGCGGCTGCGCTATGGGAAGCGCCGGGGCTTAGGCCTTGCGGTTGCGGAAGGTAACTGTGGCGTCTTGTGAGCGGGTCTTAAGCCTGGTATAGGTGCATTTGATCTCTTTGCCTTCCACTTTAAAGTCCATCTCCATCAGCTCACCTTTATAGAGGCTATTGCTGACACGATAGGTGTAAAACTTGCCGATAAGCGGCCTGCGAAGCGGGGATGTTGTTTTCATGAAAATGAATTGGCGATGTTCAAAAAAGCACTACTCGGCGATCTTTACATAAGTATAGTTCCTGGAACCCGGCGTGAACGTCACTTCTACTAACTCACCGCGGAACATGTTCTTAAAACCTTTAAGGATGGTCGTTAGGCTACGTGTGATGTACTTTTTCATAATTGGCGATTTTCTTTTGAAATAATTCGTTTGATGGATGTAAAGTTGTCCCTATGCCCATCTATATCAAAATAATTAAGGTGTGTTAACGGTGGGTTTACAAGTGGTTAACAAGCGATTAACAGCGGACTGGCCGTTGCCTGATCCTGGATGAAAGACGTAAAACGGGCTGAAACGCCTTGTAGGCGCGGTTTTCAGGCATAAGGAATATTGTGGGAAGAAAGCGAAAGATGATGCCCTGTTCAGAGAGTTGTTTGTTAAAACCTTTAACAATTCCAGGGCCGTTTGTTAACCGAACGCAGGTTTCGGCTGGTCTTTGTTAAGCCTTTAAGCTCTCGGTCTAAATTTCTACCTTCGCTGCCGGACGCAAAAAACAGTTTATATGAACCGTGTTTATGACAATATCCTCGAAACCATAGGCAATACCCCGCTTATTAAGCTACACCGCGTGGTGGCCGACCTGCCCTGCGATGTATATGCCAAGGTGGAGAGCTTTAACCCCGGCAACTCTATCAAGGACCGCATGGCGCTTAAAATGCTGGAGGTAGCCGAAAAAGAGGGTAAGATAAAGCCCGGCGGTACCATAATAGAAGGTACATCGGGCAACACGGGCATGGGCCTGGCGCTGGCAGCCATAGTGAAGGGCTATAAGTGCATTTTTGCGACCACGGATAAACAATCGAAAGAGAAGGCGGATATACTGAAAGCGATGGGCGCCGAGGTGATCGTATGCCCCACGAATGTGGAACCTGAAGATCCGCGCTCTTACTATTCCGTATCAAAGCGCCTGGCTACGGAAATACCTAACTCATGGTATGTGAACCAGTATGACAACCTGGCCAACAGGCAGGCGCACTACGAGCAGACAGGACCCGAAATATGGCAGCAGACCGAAGGACGTGTTACACACCTGGTGGTAGCGGCTGGCACGGGCGGCACTATTGTAGGGACAGGTATGTACCTGAAGGAGCAAAACCCCAATGTGCAGGTATGGGCAATAGATACTTATGGCTCGCTGCTGAAAAAATGGTTTGACACGGGTGAACTGGATATGAACGAAGTACACCCGTACATATCCGAAGGCTTTGGTGAAGACTTTTTGCCGAAGAACTATATACACGATGCCATTGACCTGTTCGAAAAAGTGACCGATAAAGATGGTGCTTTAATGGCGCGCAGGATAGCGAAGGAAGAAGGCATTTTTGCGGGATACTCTGCGGGATCGGTAGTGGCGGGTTTACGCCAGTTGAAAGATAAACTGAAAAAAGGCGACCTGGTGGTGCTGATATTTCACGACCATGGCAGCCGTTACGTAGGAAAAATATACAACGACGAATGGATGATGGACAGGGGTTTCCTGGAAGTGAAAACCGTACGCGATCTGCTTGGTGGCCTGGGTCGCCGCAGGCTGGTGACAGTGGACGAGAATGCAACTGTGACAGACGCCATGGCCCTGATGAAAAAATATGACATAGAGCAGATACCCGTGATGCTGAACGGAGAAGTGACAGGTGCTGTAACACAAAGCGGCCTCTTCAAAAAGCTGATTGAACATGCTGAAGTGCGCGAGCAGATGGTGGGCGACGTGAAGGAGGGGGCGCTACCGGAAGTGGACCTTGATACGCCACTGGAAAGGCTCACGCACTATATCAATAAAGAGAACGGCGCCATACTCACAAAAGATGAAAGCGGCCAGTACCACATCCTTACCAAGTACGACGTGCTCGACGCATTCTCCAAAAAATAACCAATGCGCAGTATAAAAACATTCGCACGAGACATTTTGAAGAAGCCGCCCGTGATATTTCCATGGGTGGCTTTATTTCATATAGTGATGCTGGTTTTTCAGTTATGGCTGTATCATGATTCGCCTTTCCCATCGAAGGACTGGCTGCAGCCGGGATGGATGCTGGTCTATACCATTGCATGGCTGTATGTATGCGATATGCGCAAGTGGGCGGCTCTGCTTTACATCGCGCTGAGCATGGGTAACCTGGTGCTGTACCTCTATACAGTCAATACGCATATATCTCCCTACTACAGCCCCATTTATCTTATTGATATGCTGTTTAGCTTCTTTCTTTTGTTCTACTACAAGCGTTTCGATTAATGCCACTGCGGAGCTTTACCGATATGATGGGCAGGAAGGTGGAGGTCGAGTACCCGCCGAAGCGTATCGTATCGCTGGTACCTTCGCAGACGGAGCTGCTTTATGACCTTGGTTTGGAGGCTGAAGTGGTGGGCATCACTAAATTCTGCGTGCACCCGGAAAGCTGGTTTAGGGCCAAGAAGCGGGTGGGAGGTACCAAGCAGTTGCACTTGGATAAGATAAGGGAACTGCGGCCCGACCTGGTGATAGCCAACAAGGAAGAAAACCTGAAAGAACAGATCGATGAGCTGGCGAAGGACACGCCTATGTGGATCAGCGATATTAAAAGCATCGATGAGGGGCTGCAGATGATTGGGGCAGTTGGCAGCCTGGTAAATAAAGAAGCGCAGGCCAATAGCCTGGTAAACGATATCGCATCGGGCTTTGAAATGTTGCAAAAGGCTACTGAAGTTAAGCGGGTTGCATATTTCATCTGGCGCGACCCATGGATGAGCGTGGGTGGCGACACCTTTATCAGCAACATGATACAAACCACAGGCTGGAAGAATGTGCTGAGTGACATGGAGCGTTACCCGGAAATAAGTTTAGAGGAAACCGCTGCACATAAACCCGCCATCGTGTTGCTTTCTTCGGAGCCATTTCCATTCAGGGAAAAGCACATTGCCGAGGTGAAAAGCGTTATGCCCGAAGTGGAAGTGTTGCTTGTGGACGGCGAGATGTTTAGCTGGTATGGCAGCAGGATGCTAAAGGCGATACCTTACTTTTCCGAGTTGATCGGCAGGTAATCTGTTACAGGTATCTCTTATCTGAGAGGAAGATAGCGATCTCTCTTGCACTTGTTATGTTGTCGTTGTTCTTCATACCGATTGTCACCTCTTTGTCGTCCTTCATGGTGTGTACTTTGCATTCACCGTCCTTTACCTGCACTATGGTCACTTCAGCTACCTTGGTACCGTTAGGTAAATAAAAAGTGAACTTCTTTGCAGGCTTTCCGCCTGTGTTTATCGATTCCACTTTATAGGTCGTGATCACTTTCCCATCCTGCTTTACATAACTATCGGACCCTACATAGGGCATTTTGCGATTCCGTTCAACGGTGGTGTAGTCGCTTTTTTCGCTTACCGGTACCTGCTGGCTGGCTTCCTGTTTGTCGACAGGTGGGATGCTGCCGTAGCCATACTTGCTCATAAAATAGCCTTCCGACCTGGGATTGTATTGCCCGCCTACTATCATATTGCTTTCCACCACGCCTTTTGCAAGCTTCTGCTCGAAGTTGGGGTCACTCTTCATGGCTATTTGCTGGCCGGATTCCGGGAAGGTGACAATGTAAGAGTGCAGCCAGTCGTCGTAGCGTGCATTCAGCACTTCCTGTCCCTTTGGCAGCTTTACACTATAGCCCGCATTGGTAGTGCCGGTCTTGTCCAATTTAGCATAGAGTGCGTTATTGTTGTAAATACCATTACTGTGAACAGAGACGCCCGACTGCGCAAAACTGTTTACACTCATTGCCAGGGCGGCGGCAAAATAAAGGTACTTATACATATGGCTGATAATTTATGCGCATCAAGTTACGGCATTTGCTGCAAAACCTAGGGCTGGCAGAGTATATTTGTTCATCTGAAGATGCAAGCCAAAAATCTAAATAGAGACCTTGTTTTCATAGCCGCGCTGGTCTTAGCGCATACTATTGGTTTTTTGCTTGCATGCAGGTTTACACGGATCTATATGGGCGACTCCTTCGAGTATGTCTATGAAGCCCTGAACATTAAGCAGCATTTTTTCTTTTACAGTGGCGCGCCGGCAATGCCCATTACGGAAGAGTATATGACCCAGCGGCAACCCGGATACCCTTTTTTTCTGCTGCTGGTGTATTATTTCAGTGTTAACAACTGGATAGTGCTTGTGCTGCAAAATGTTCTTTCCATCTTTAATATTTACCTGACCAGGAAACTGTTGCTGCGTCTTGGTTATGACAGAAAATACGACTGGCTGCTGTTGCTGTTTGTGCTCACGTATCCCGCACAGATCATCTATGCAAACACGATAGCTCCTGACATTTTGCTCCAAACGTTTACGCTGTTGTATGTGTACTACTTTGCGAGATTGGTTAAAGAGACGAGGGGAAAGTATGCTGTATATATGAGCGTGGCCCTTGTCGCCGGCCTGTTCGTAAAGCCTGTTTTGTATCCTTTTGCAGTGCTGCATCTTGTTATCTTGTTGGGCTTTGGATTTTCCAGAAAGAACTTATTGAAGCAAGTAGTGATCGCTGCACTGATGCCCCTCTGTGCCGTGTGGCTATACAATGCCTGGAATTATGAGCGTACCGGCAAGTTCCATTTCTCGAGCAACCAGGCCTTCAATGCGATATTTTACTACGCTTCGTTTGTAGGCGACAAATATGGGACCGACTCGTCATCCCGTTTTCTGCATGCGGAGCGCGCAAAGATCGCCGCCATGCCTCTTTATAAAGACAGGTATGACTACGCAAACGCAAGAGGTATGGCTTTGCTCAAAGCTAATTTTGTGCCGTATACCAAATACCACCTGAAGCACAGCCTGCGCTATTTGATAGAGCCCGGCAAGGGAGAGATCGATCTCTTTACCGGGAAGCTCACGTATGGCAGTTTGTATAGTGGCAAAGGAGAGGGATTTTATAACACATGGAAGAAGAAGGGTATTGCAGGCATGCCGACTTACTTCAAGGATAACCCATCTATGTTGGTGGTCTGTGTAGTGCTGCTTTTTAACCTGTTGCGTTTAGCGGGGCTTGTATTTTTTATGCTTAGTAAACGTGTAGCAGCAAACATCCGGCTTTTCCTGCTCTTGCTAATTTGCTATTTTGCCATCACCACCGGGCCTATAGCAAACACAAGATATTTCTTGCCCATCTCGTTACTGGTGGCCGGTTGCGCGGTAATGAGTTGGCAGTTTAGGGTGGAGAAACGGCTTGAAACAGAAGCAACAAATGGAGTCAATAAAAAGATATAATCCTTCTTTTGCAGCGATGGCCATTATGTGCCTCGTGCTTGTCGTGTTGTTCCCCGACTTTCAATACTATGTGGACCCCGATGCCACTGCTTATCTCACCATCTCAAAGTATTATGCTGCGGGCGACCTGGTAAGAGCGGTGAATGGTTATTGGAGCCCGTGGAGCTGCTGGGTTGTTGCTTTGTTTATTAAAGCCGGGTTAACTGATCTCTCGTCGATGGTGCTTGCGAACGCTTTAGGTGCTATCGGATTTATTTTCATTTCACAGTCCCTGTTCCTGAAGTTCGATCTGGCTAAAAAGTTACAATGGGTACTGAACATTACACTGGCATTGTTCCTGTGTTATGCGGTGTTCTGGCAGTCTTTCGATGACATATGGGAGTGCTTTTTCTTATTGTGGACATTGCGCCTGCTGCTTTCAGATTGTTTCGATCAAAAGCCCACACTGTGGGTATTAACCGGCATAGTCGGCGCCTTGGCCTATTTCGCAAAAGCCTATGCCTTCCCGTTCTTTATGCTGAATATCGTTTGTTGCAGTTGGCTAGCGTACAGGCAGCATTGGTTCAGGATAAGCGCGGTCAGCATTTTGGTAATGGTGGCCTGCAGCAGCTTTTGGATCTTCGTGCTACATGATAAGTATGGCACCTGGACTACCTCGACTGCAGGTTCGCTCAATATGTCCTGGTACCTTGTGGGCCATCCGCACTGGAAGGAAGGTATACAGTACCTGATACCGCCGCATTATAGCAACTCCCCTTCTTACTGGGAAGATCCGTGGTATGCTAATGGCGACAGGCCACAGTTCTGGAGCTCGGCTGCGCTCTTTGGCCGACAACTATTGAAAGGGGGCTATAACTTTCTGAAGTTCATCCTGAGCATACTCCAGCTATCTGTTTTCTTCCCGCTTATTGTTTGGATGGCAGTAAGACTGCTGCGCTCTAAGGAAAGCATGGTAACTTCAAAGAAGATGCAGACGATCGCCATGTCTTTCCTGCTTTTCCCGCTTGCCTACATGCTCATCAACTTCGAGCCGAGATACATATGGTATATGTTACCGCTTGCTATGTTGATGGGCGGCTTGTGGCTGCAGAAAAAGTATGCGGGTAACAAACAGCTTTCTGATTTTGCAGTTATCATCCTCGCAGCCAGCTTCCTCATCACGCCCCTTTTGGGAATGAAAAAGATGTACAACGAAGGCAAGGATCAATACGATCTCGCACAGCAATTCAAAGCGGGCGGACTAAGCGGTAGTTTTACATCGAATGCAAAGCCAGGCATTGAGACCCAATGCATGCAGCGCCTGGCTTACTTCTCAGGCCTCAGTTACTATTATCCGCGCCCGGATAGCAAACTGGAAGATGTGCAAAAGGATATGGAGCGATATCATGTCAAGTACTACTTCTATATATGTGCGAGGCCGCTGGATAACTTCGCGCTAACCGACCGGTATGGCTTTCCTTATAAATTGGTCTATGCCAGCGGGGCTATGAAGATATTCGAGTTGACGCAGGATAGTAATAACAACTGATTTACATAGCAGGCTTAATCAGATTATCAAATTAACGATTTGGTTCTTACCTTTGCACCACTTTTCAAAAAAACTATATATTTATATGGCTTCTAAAAAAATACAGGAACTGCTGGCTGACAAAGCAGCATACTATCTCGACCACACCTGCAGCACTATCGATAAATCTTCTATTCACGTCCCTTCACCCAATCATGTTGATGAAAGCTGGGCAACATCGAACCGTAATACGCAGACACTGCGCAGCATCAATACACTTTTGAACAATGGCCGCCTGGCTAACACTGGCTATGTATCTATCCTGCCTGTTGACCAGGGTATAGAGCATAGCGCCGGCGCTTCTTTCGCACCCAATCCCATTTACTTCGATCCTGAAAACATCGTAAAGCTGGCTATTGAAGGTGGTTGCAACGCTGTAGCTTCTACATACGGCGTTTTAGGTGCCGTTGCACGCAAATACGCGCATAAGATTCCTTTCATTGTAAAGGTGAATCATAACGAATTCATCTCTTACCCTAACCGTTTCGATCAGATCATGTTCGGCACTATTAAAGATGCATGGAACATGGGTGCAGTGGCAGTAGGTGCTACTATTTACTTTGGCTCCGACGAAAGCGCACGCCAGATAGTAGAAGTGGCCAAGGCTTTTGAATATGCACACGAACTGGGTATGGCCACTGTATTGTGGTGCTACCTGCGCAACAGCGGCTTTAAGAAAGACGGTGTGGACTACCATGCTGCTGCCGACCTTACCGGCCAGGCAAACCACCTGGGCGTAACCATACAGGCCGATATCATTAAGCAAAAATTACCTACCAATAACGGTGGCTATACTGCATTGAACTTTGGCAAGACCAGCAAGCTGGTTTATGACAAACTGACCACAGACCACCCCATAGACCTATGCCGCTACCAGGTAGCTAATTGCTACATGGGCCGTGTAGGGCTTATTAACTCAGGCGGCGAATCGAAAGGTGCAACCGACCTTGCTGAAGCAGTAATGACCGCGGTAGTGAACAAGCGCGCCGGCGGTATGGGCCTCATCAGCGGCCGTAAAGCATTCCAGAAGCCAATGACCGAAGGCGTGGAACTGCTGAACACCATACAGGATGTTTATTTGGATAAAGACATCACAATAGCATAAAATCATTCTAAGAAAAATAAAAGCCGCTAGTCAGCGGCTTTTATTTTTATGTTTTTTCTCGCTTATCGCGGCCTTGCGTAACGCCTTTAGCTCTCTTTTACTGCTGGTAAATTTTGGATTAAAAATACCTCCGCCCCATTTCACGTCGGGATATGACAAACAGAATCGCGGCATTTTTAAATACACGTCAGCCCTGTTGCCTTGCTTCACATTAAAAGATACATCCTTTTTTAATAAATGGCTAAGCTTAGGAATGCTAATAGATCTGCAATCGGCTGCAAACCTGTATGTGCCGTTTTCAGAGAGCAAGCATGGTATGGTTGCTCCCGTACTATTTTTTGCATCTAATTCGAGCTTTGAGAAATAGTCCCAAATAAGAACCGAATCAATATCCCATAGCCTAACCAAAACAAACGAATCCGTCGATGGGCTGTATGATACCGCTTTTACAACATTGAATGTATCAATGCCTATGCTATCTAATTGAATAATATTGTTCGTTTGCGACCATGTACCTATCGATACTTTGGATCGCTCTTCGCAACCACCCTCATAAAAGAAATAGTGGCTTAGATATAAAGAATAGCTTGTACTACACAAACCATTTAATTTAAAATATTTATAGCACAATTGCCCTGATGACGTTATCGAGCAAAGACAAAATAAAACGAAGAAGGCCAGGAGGGTACGCATCTCTTACGGTACTACTTTTGCCTAATGTACGCGATTTACTTATACGCCGTATACAACGTCGTTATCCCAAAAGTCAGCGGCCTTGCTTTAGCATCTTTAAAACCACACCGCTCCAGTATCTCGCAGAATTTTTTTCCCTCGGGAAAAGCCATTACCGACTCAGGCAGGTAAGTATATGCTCGGCTGTGTTTGGAAACCATCTTGCCAAGCAGCGGCAGTATGTACTTGAAGTAAAACTTATAGATCTGTTTGATGGGGAATTTTTGCGGCTGTGAAAATTCCAGTATCGCCACCTTGCCGCCCGCGCGCATCACGCGGTTCATTTCCTGCAGCCCTGCCTCGAGGTGCTCAAAATTACGAACGCCATAGGCGCAGGTAATGGCATCGAAAGCACCCTCCACAAATGGTAGGGCCTCACTGTCGCCACTTTGCAGCGTTATCACTTTATCCAGCCCTTTTTCTTTGATCTTTTTGCGGCCCACTTCAAGCATCTGCTCGGCTATATCCACGCCCACAATGTGCTGAGGTTTTATCTTGCTTGCCGCTATGGCCAGGTCGCCGGTGCCGGTGGCTACGTCCAGTATCACGTTCGGGTTCACCTCTTTCACCTCGGCTATTGCCTTGCGGCGCCAGCCCTTGTCTATACCCATCGACAGTAAGTGGTTCAGGAAATCGTACCTGGCGGCTATGTTGTTGAACATATCGGCCACTTGTGCCTTCTTGCTTAGGTCCGACTTCGAATCGGGTACTACATTTACTGCCATCCTGCGGTTTTTGTGCCTTCCGGCGGTAAAAATACGCCAATAATCTATACTGCAGCTTTGCGCCTATCTTTGCGCCTTAGCGCCTCAGTGGTTAAATTGTGGCTCGCGAAATATAAATGGAGATACGCTCAGCGAAATACCTCATCAGTAGCCCTAAAGTGGAGAACTGCCCCCCGGCCGATAAACCGGAATATGCCTTTATCGGCCGCTCGAACGTGGGCAAGTCTTCCCTTATCAATATGATCACCAACCAGACCAAACTGGCCAAAACATCATCGAGTCCCGGCAAGACCCAGATGATCAACCATTTTCTCATCAATAACTCCTGGTATATCGTCGATCTGCCGGGCTATGGTTTTGCAAAAGTGTCGCAGACGCAAAGGGCCAACTGGCAGAAAATGATCTCCGGCTATTTGAGAGAGCGCAAGAACCTCGTCACTGTTTTTGTGCTTATCGATAGCCGCCACAAGCCCCAGCAGCTGGACCTGGATTTTATAGCCCAACTGGGCGAGTGGGGTATCCCTTTCAATCTCGTCTTCACCAAGGCCGATAAAAGCACCCAGCGCGAGGCGCACCAGAACATGCGCGCCTTTATTGAAAGGATGAAGGAGGAATGGGAGTTTATTCCAAGGGCCTTTATGACAAGCACCGTTAAATTTTTGGGTCGTAAAGACATGCTTGAATACATAGGTGAACTGAACGAAGGCTGGGGAAAGGAAGAATAGGAATGAACATATCATAGCAACAATGAGACCTAAGGAAGTATTGCAATTGTGGATAGATGCCTTCAATAAAGCTGACGGTGAAGCATTAGCTTCGCTTTACAGCGAGGATGCGATTAACCATCAGGTGGCCAATGAACCTGTGAAAGGCAGGGAAGCCATTAAACAGATGTTCGTGAATTCCTTTGCTGCTGCAAAAATGGTCTGCGTGCCCGAAAATATCTTTGAAGACGGAAATTGGGCCATCATGGAATGGAAAGATCCTATGGGCCTTCGGGGTTGCGGTTTCTTCCAGGTAGTGAACGATAAGATCGTGTTCCAGCGCGGCTATTGGGACAAGCTGTCCTTTTACAAACTGCACAATATCCCTTTGGACGCTAACATATAATGGCCTTTAGAAAAATAACACCACAAGATATCAGTCAATTCAGCAACATGCTGGGTGACAGGTATGTGCTGACGGACGCAGAGCAACTGGAACGTTGCTCGCACGATGAGACAGAAGACCTTCGCCATATGCCTGAGGTTGTATTGCAACCGGGGACGGTGGAGGAAGTAAGTGCGGTGATGCGCTATTGTAACGACCGGCTAATACCGGTAACGCCACGAGGTGCTGGCACCGGCCTCAGCGGTGGTGCGCTGCCGGTGCTGGGTGGCGTGGTGCTCGACATGAAGCGCTTCAAAAAAATCTTAAAGGTCGATAAAGAGAACTTCCAGGTAACTACAGAGCCCGGTGTCATCACGCAGGAATTGCAGGAAGTACTAAAGTCGCAGGGTTTATTTTATCCACCCGACCCAGCAAGTAAAGGCTCCTGCTTTATTGGTGGCAATGTATCTGAGAACTCTGGCGGCCCAAGAGCGGTGAAATACGGTGTAGTAAAAGACTATGTGCTGAATATTGAAATGGTATTGCCAAACGGCGACGTCATCTGGACAGGCGCCAATGTGCTTAAGAATGCAACCGGTTATAACCTTACTCAACTCGTTGTTGGCAGTGAGGGCACATTGGGTGTCATTACGAAAATAGTCTTACGCCTTATTCCCGCAGTTACGCACGACCTGCTGATGTTAGTGCCCTTCTACTCCGCCACCGATGCCTGCAAAGCGGTGAATGATATATTCCTGGCAGGCTACACACCATCGGCACTGGAGTTCATGGAGCGTGACGCCCTTGAGTGGAGCATGCGCTACATTCAATCCGCAGGTATCGACCTGCCTCCCGAGATACAAGCTCACCTGTTGATCGAAGTGGACGGTAACAGGCTGGAACAGCTCTTCGAGGATATGGAAGCCATATCTGCCATCATGCAGCGATACAAGACCGGCGAGATCCTTTTTGCCGACAGTCACGAGCAGAAGCAAATGTTATGGGCCCTCCGTCGCAAAGTTGGAGAGGCGGTAAAAAGCAACTCAGTGTATAAAGAGGAAGATACGGTGGTACCCCGGGCACTCCTACCCCGACTGTTGGAAACTGTAAAGCGGGTGGGACAGGAGTATGGCTTTCATTCGGTTTGCTACGGTCACGCAGGCGATGGTAACCTGCATGTGAACATTATTAAAGCCAATATGAGCGACGAAGACTGGCAAAATAAACTTCCGCAAGCCATTAGGGTCTTATTCAGGGAGGTTGTGGCCATGGGCGGCACCCTCTCCGGCGAACATGGCATAGGCTTTGTGCAGAAAAGTTATATGGACATAGCGTTCAACGATATCCAGTTGGGAATCATGAAAAAAATAAAGGATGTTTTTGATCCTAAAGGCATTCTGAACCCGGCCAAGATCTTTGTGAATTAAAAGCTAAAAGTCCGGCTTTGAAGTGCCGCTTTGTATTTTATCCTAACTTCGTAGTATATATGAAAAAGATAGTTGTAGTATTGATCCTCTGCCTTGGTTTTACGCAAATGAAGGCACAGGAAGTGTATAATAGCAGCGGCAAAAAAGGCGAAGCAAAATACCGCAGCAAAAAGCAGTCTGGCTTCGATCCGAGCCGCCTTATCTGGGGTGGCGGTATAGGCCTCGGTTTCGGCGACGGCATGTTTTACGGCAGCATATCTCCGGTTGTGGGCTATGCTATCACCGATCATTTTGCCGCGGGTGTTGGGCTTAGCTACCAGTATTATAGCAATAAAAATGAACTGGCTTATGACATATACGGCTATCCCGTTGGTTACTATAGCCACAAGTCTTCCATGTACATCGGTAGCCTTTGGGCCCGTTATGTAATCTGGAAAAACCTTTTTGCGCAAGTTGAGCCACAGCTGCTGAACGTAGACGATTATGACAATGCCTATATTGATTACAACAACAAGCTTGTGAATGTAAAGCGCCAATGGGTACCCGCAGCCCTTGTGGGTCTTGGCCTCAGGCAGCCTATTACGGATAGGGCCTCGGTGATCCTGCTGGCTATGTACGACATTGTGCAAAACCCGAACACGCCTTACTACCGCACCATCGATTTCAACATTGGTTTCAATATCGGTTTCTAAACCATATAAATTACGTTAAGAATTGCCCTAAATAGGGCAATTCTTTTTATTTTACAGCAATGGAGTCAGCTATACTGTTGGTTATTGTGCTTGCTTATTTTGCCTTGCTGCTAGGCATTGCTTTTTATACTTCAAGGCATAGCAATAATGAGTCCTTTTTCATAGGCAATCGCAACAGCAAGTGGTGGGTGGTGGCCTTCGGCATGGTGGGCACCTCCCTGTCCGGCATGACATTCATTTCTGTTCCCGGCACGGTGGGCAAGTCAGGTTTCGACTATTTCCAGGTGGTCATCGGTTACTGGATCGGCTACTTTGCAGTAGCTTATATTTTGCTGCCCTTATACTACAAAATGCACCTCACTTCCATCTACACCTATCTCGATAAGCGCCTCGGGTTGACAGCCTACAAAACAGGCGCACTCTTTTTCATACTGTCACGCACACTCGGTGCCACGCTCAGGCTATACCTCGTCATTAAAGTGCTCGAAAAGTTCATTCTCACAGACATGGGCATTCCCTTCGAGGCTGCAGCTATTGTGATACTGGCGCTCATATTGCTCTACACCTTCCGTGGCGGCGTAAAAACCATTGTTTGGACCGATACTCTGCAAACCACCTTTATGCTGTTGGCCCTGCTCGTATGCGTTGGCTACATCATGCACTCGCTCGATCTGAATTTGAGCGGTACATGGAGCGCACTTGCAGATAAAGGGCTGACCAAAGTATTCCATACTGATCCAAAAGCCGGCAATTTCTTCCTTAAGCAGATACTCGGCGGCATGTTCATCACCATCGCCATGACGGGCCTCGATCAGGAGATGATGCAGAAGAATATCAGTGTCAGCAACCTGAAAGATTCAAAGAAGAACATGATCGTGCTGAGCTTCCTGCAGATGTTTGTGGTCTTTATTTTTCTTACCCTCGGCGGCCTCTTATTCCTTTATGCAAATGCCAAAGGCATCACTGCAACCGGCGACGATCTTTTCCCCACCATCGTGTTGAAAAGCGGCCTGCCCTTCATCATTACCATTTGCTTCGTTATCGGTTTGATATCAGCGCTTTTTCCAAGTGCCGATGGCGCCCTTACAGCGCTTACCTCTTCATTTTGCATCGATATCTTAGGTATCAAACGCCGCAATGACCTGGGCGAAAAGCAAGTGTCTACTATCCGCCTGCGTGTGCACTGCACCTTTGCCATCATTTTCCTGGCCTGTATCTTTTTCTTCCGGGAGGTGGATAATGGCTCATTGATACAAACGCTTCTGGTGGTAGCAGGCTACACCTACGGGCCGCTGTTGGCCCTTTTCGCATTTGGCATTTTCACCAAACGTAAAACCATCAATTCGCTTGTGCCGCTGGTGTGCATCGCCTCTCCTGTTGTCTGCTACATTCTGAAAGAGCATGACAAACAGTGGCTGGGCGGCTATAGCATTGGCACTGAGCTCCTTATCATCAATGCCACACTCACTTTTTTACTCTTAATTTTGTGCTCCAAAAAAGACAGTGCTTACACCGCTGCATTAGACCATGAAGGAACAACTGACGAAAATAAAGCTGCGCGACTGGACGGAAACGAAAGCGCACTCCAGCTGGCAGATATTTAAGATAATGGCCGAGTTTGTGCAGGGCTTCGAGGCCATGGCCAAGATAGGCCCCTGTATTTCCATATTCGGTTCGGCACGCACCACTGCTGGCCATAAGTATTACGATCTTGCCGTAGAGCTGGCTAAGCGCCTGGCAGAAGAGGGTTTCGGCATCATAACAGGCGGCGGTCCCGGCATCATGGAGGCGGCAAATAAGGGCGCTAATATGGCGGGTGGTACTTCGGTGGGGCTCAATATTGCACTGCCCTTCGAGCAGAGCGCCAATAAATTCATCGACAACGACAAGTCGCTCGACTTCGATTATTTCTTTGTGCGCAAGGTCATGTTCACTAAGTATTCACAGGGCTTCATCATGATGCCCGGCGGCTGGGGAACGCTTGATGAGTTCTTCGAAGTAGCCACCCTGATACAGACCCGTAAGTTCACCCAGACGCCCATGATTTGCATGGGTTCTGAATACTGGAAGGGCCTCTTTCATTGGATGGATACCATTATGCACCAGCAGGAAGGCAATATCAGCCCCGGCGACCTGGATATGATCAAAATATTCGACACTGCCGACGAAGTGGTGGCTTACCTGCATGAATTTTACTCACACAACAAACTGCAACCTAATTTTTAATGACGCAATTACTCATCTCGAAGGCATTAGACCAGTACTCGGAGCAATTTACCACGCCCGAAACCGAGGTGCTGGCCTCCCTCAACAGGGAGACCAATATGAAGATACCCATGCCCGTGATGCTCTCGGGGCACCTGCAGGGTAGCCTCCTGGCCATGCTCAGCCATATGATAAAGCCCAAAAACATCCTCGAAATAGGCACTTATACCGGCTATTCGGCCATTTGCCTGGCCCAGGGCCTTGAGGAAGGTGGGCGTTTACAAACCATTGACATAAATGAGGAGCTGGAAGACATTTGTTTTTCTTACTTTTGTAAGGCCGGTTTGCAGGACAAGATCGCCCAGCACATCGGCAACGCATCTGAAATTATCCCCCGGCTCGCTGGATCCTTCGATTTGGTATTCATCGATGCCGATAAACAAAATTATCACCTGTATTACGACCTTGTTATAGACAGGGTGCCCATAGGCGGCTACATACTTGCTGATAACGTACTATACGATGGGGAAGTAGTGCTGCCTGTAGGGGAGCAGAGTAAAAATGCCCGCGCTATTCATGCATTCAATGAAAAAGTGCGGCAGGATAAGAGGGTGGAGCATGTGCTGTTGCCTGTGCGCGATGGTATCATGATCATGAGAAAGATCGCAGCTAATTAAAACAAAAACCAATTGTTGCTTATGCTTAAGTGGAAGATTACGTGCCTGGCGCTATTAGTGTGTTTTGTAGCAGGTGCACAGTCGCAGGATGATCTGAGCTATACTGCCCGTGTGCAGCGCTATATTAAGCAGTATAAGGGGCTTGCTATTGCCGAGCAGAAGCGCAGCGGCATACCTGCAGCTATTACCCTGGGCCAGGGCATACTGGAAACACAGGCCGGCACCAGCGTGCTGGTAACGGGCGCTAACAATCACTTCGGCATCAAGTGCAAGAAAGAATGGACAGGCGAAACCTTTGCCCATACCGACGATGCGCCCAACGAGTGCTTCCGCAAGTACCCGAAGGCCGAAGACTCCTACCGCGACCATTCCGATTATCTTAAAACTTCGGCACGTTATGCCGCATTATTTAAGTTATCGCAGACCGACTATGCAGGTTGGGCAGTGGGACTGAAGAGATGCGGCTACGCTACCAATCCCCGCTATGCACAGCAACTGATAAAGATCATAGAAGACTTCAAGCTGCAGGAATATACCTATGTAGCTATGGATAACGATGCCGATTATGAGCACGATGGCACTGCCACCAGCGCACCCGGCACCAGGAACAAACCGGTTATGGATGACGATGATCCCGTATTGGTACGCGCTAAACTGCAGCCCGCCAGCACCCCCGCAGTGGCCGCTGCGGCAGTAGCATCCGCCCCGAAGCCGGCAGTCGTTCCCCCGCCTCCTGCAAGGGTCACCAATACATACAATAACGTTCCTCCGAAACAGCCTGCGCCGGACATGAAGCCGCAGGCGCCTCCTGTTAGTGGGCAGGCAGAGGCAAAGCAGATACAGGCCACCAATAAGGTACTCGATGATGCAAAACCAGTATATGTAAACGGCCTGAAGGCTGTTTACGCGTTTAAGGGGGAACTGCCATTTCAATATGCGCTGAAGTTTAACATCCGTTACGAGCACTTGCTCGACATGAACGACCTGCCTGATGCACCCCTTGCATCCAATATGTTCATCTACCTTGAAAAGAAAAGTGTTAAGGGTCCGCGCCCATACCATACCGTGGCGCCGGGCGAAACAATAGCACAGGTATCGCAAACCGAAGGTGTGCAGCTGCGCCGCCTCATGGCCATGAACCACCTGGAGCAGGGCGAAGAGCCCGCTGTAGGCACACAACTATACCTGCAGGACAATGCCCCGGCAAAGCCTATGCTTGCAAACGGCGCTGCAACGGATCAACCTAATACCAATCGCCTCGCGGCAGCAATGCCCGCGGGTAACTATATTGACAAGAACACCATCAGCCAGGGAAATCCCCGGCTCGATGCAGATAACGATCCGCCCGCACCGAAGGCAAGGCCTATGCCTGTGGCATCCGTAACTTCTAAACCGGTACCTGCAAGTAACCCGCCTGTAGTGAGCAAACCTGCAGCACCAAAACCCGCGGTTAACAACACCAACGTTGCGGGTAACAATCCGGCGCCGGCAACGCCTACTACCATCCAGGGACTCAAGACGCGCACAACGCCTGCCGCAGCAACACGCCCGGCGCAAACGACAGCGCTTGCAAATAATGCCCCGGCGGTTGCAACACCTGCCGCGGCTACCCGGCCGGCAGTAACAGTAAATAAACCGCTGCTTGATCCACCACCGCCAGCACCCACGCCGATAGCGAAAATGTATGATGAGCCTGTGAAAATGCCGCCACCGGTAGCAAAACCTGCCGACCCCAGCGTACCGGAGGAAGACGCGAAGCAAATAGTTTACGAGCCGGGCACTGTTGTGTCAAAACCTGTAGACGAGCCGAAGAAAACTACACCGGTGGTAGCAGCTAAACCATTAGAAGCACCAAAAAAGGTGGCACCAGTCGCGCTCGCAAAGCCAATTGAAGCACCAAAGCCGGCCGCTCCCGCTCTCGTGGCAAAACCGGCAGAAGCGCCTAAAGCAGTGGCAACCCCTGCAGCCCCCGTTGTCGCAAGCAAACCTGCAGAAGAACCTAAGAAGATAGAAACACCTGTTGTTACTGAACCGGTGGAGGACCCTAAGCCCGTAGCAGAAACGAAACCCGCTGTTATCGAAAAGCCTGTTGAGGCTAAGCCTGTCAACCCGCCCGTTGAAGAAGAACCGATGGACGACCTCGCCCGCCTCAAGGCCCGCCTCGATAGGGTAGTGTATATGAACGACCGCAAAGTAGCTTCTGCCAACAAGCAAAACAACACCGGTACTCCCACTGCCAGCAGCGATGCAGGTAAGTTCTACACTGTGCGCGAGGGTGATACCGCCTTCACGATAGCGAAAGACAATAACATAACCATGAAGCAGCTCATGGACTGGAACGACCTCGACTTCGACCAGATAAAGCCCGGCCAGAAATTAAGGGTAAAAGAATAGGCAATATCCCGTCTCGCGTCCTTGCGAGGAGCAGGCATAGCCTTGTGCGCAGCCGCGACGAAGCAATCTCGTCATAACACGGAAAAGCTCCCCTCTTTGGCAAGCAACGTGCGTGGCAGCAAAGAGGGGTGGACCGCTTCAGTCAGAAAATGCGCTTCCATAAATTTTGAAGCAGGACGGGGTGATTATTAAATCATAACACAACAAACATAACCGTCACCCTGAGCTGTGCCGAAGGGTACCGTGCGTTGACAAATATTCACGTTGTATCTTTGCGTCACCTTTAGCGCCTTTGCGCCTTTGCGGTTAAAAAATCCTCGCAACAATGACTACTATACAAGTCCACGATAAAACATTCACACCCTACATCACAGCCGCGCAGATACAGCAACGCGTAAAAGAGCTGGGCGCACAGATTGACAAAGACTACGCCGGCAAAAAGCCCATCTTCATCTCCATACTCAATGGCTCCTTCATCTTCGCCGCCGACCTGTTTCGCTGCATCACAGTGGAGACAGAGATATCCTTCATCAAGCTCGCGTCTTACAAAGGCACCAGCTCCACAGGCCATGTAGTGACAGCCATAGGTATGGAAGAGCGCCTGGAAGGCAGGCACGTCATCATACTCGAGGACATCATCGATACGGGCAAAACACTCAGTGCTTTCATTCCCGAGATCATGCAGCGCCACCCTGCATCATTGAAGATCGCCACCTTCCTCACCAAGCCCGAAGCCCTGCAGCACGACGTGCACGCAGACTACGTAGGCTTCGAGATCCCCAACAACTTCGTGGTAGGCTACGGCCTCGACTACGACGGCCTGGGAAGAAATTTACCAGAATTATATACACTCGCACAGTAAAGCTCCCCTCTTTGGCTAGCCTTGTGCGTAGCGGGAAAGAGGGGTGGATCCCGCTTTTTCAGCGGGAGACGGGGTGATTATACGTCATAACACAAGAAGCCGAGGCTGTCACCCTGAGCCGCGCCGAAGGGCGACATGTGCGTGGCAAAAAGCTCCCCTCTTTGGCTAGCCTTGTGTGTGGCCGCAAAGAGGGGTGGACTGCTTTAATAAAAAGACGCGCTTCCATAAACGTTGACGCAGGACGGGGTGATCGTACTTACAACTTCCCCTCACATTTCATATATTTGTATTAAACCTAAAGCAATGAAGAGAACCCTTCTGGCCTTTACCTTATTGTTTTCAACGCTTTATTGTAATGCGCAGGGATGGGAATGGGCCAGGTGGGCACACCACGTAAATGCTGGTGGTGGTGGGGAAGCGCCATATTGTACAACTGACTCTTCCGGAGATATTTATAGTGCTGGATACTTTTTTGGAAGTATTGCATTCGGAAATGATACCGTAAAAAATATTTCAGGGGGTGTTGCCGCGGCGATGATTGTGAAATATGATAGCTCAGGCAATGCAAAGTGGGCGCGGTCTACTAGTCATGGCTATGCGGCCGCACTGGGCGTGGCTGTTGATAAGTATTACAATGCCTACCTTTTAGGTGAGTATGACTCCACAGTAACAATCGGTAATGTTACTTATACTAATCCTCATCCCGCACGCTATTTGTATTTTATCTCGAAGATAGACAGCAGCGGAAATATCAGATGGGTAAAACCACTAGGCGATATTTCTTCTTATTCAGCACCCCAAGGTGGTATTACAGTCGATAATAGAGGCAACCTCCTTATCACATGCAACTTTTCTAATAACCCGACTATTGGGACATTCTATATAACAAATTCGAATACTGACAGTAGCAATGACATATTTGTCGGAAAATTGGATTCTTCCGGGTCTGTGATTTGGGCTAAGAGTTTTGGAGGCAGGAAGAATGATGAGGTGTTTCGAATTGCGGCCACACCTAAAAGCAACATTTATCTGGCTGGCGATTTCCATTCAGACTCTCTCTTGTTCGATGCCTTTGTTATCAAAAATGAAGATACTATTGTTTACAACTGGGCAATTTTTCTTGCTAAGCTTGACAGTAATGGGACCACTCAGTGGGCTAGAGGTAATGACTCGATGGGTTCGTTTGTATATGGCTTGGCTAGCGATACTGCAGAGAACGCGTATATTGCCGGCTGCTACCCGAAGCATCCAGCACACTTTGGCAATATAGCTTTGCAGCAACCTCCTGGCAACGAAAACTATGGCTTCCTCACCAAATTCGATGCAAACAACAACCCGCAATGGGGCAAGTGTTTGCAAGGCAGCTATCTTATACCTTTCAACGCAACCATTGACCCCTGTGGCAATATCTGGCTTATGGGTGCTATGGGATTAGTGCATATGACAACAAACGATACTATCGACGGGCATATCCTGACACCGCCGCCATTTAACGGCGATCCTAATTTTTTAGCCGGGTGGGAGAGTAATGGTGCCTATATCACGTCTTCGGCACTCGGGTCTGGCAGCTTTGACGATCCGAACGGAATTGCATCCGACAGGTTTGGTAACATCTATGTAGTAGGTGAGCAGGAAGACTGCGACACAATGATTGTAGCAAATGACACGAATATTGATCTCGCAAACGGAGCTGAAAACATGTTTCTTGCAAAATTCAATCCGGGTCTGAATTGTATAACACCTGAAAAAGTGGCTCAACGAACTACTCATTATGACTTTGATATCTTCCCCAACCCCGCCACCAACACCCTCACCATCCAATACAACAATACAAATAAAGCGACAGCCGGCATCTACGATATCACCGGCCGCCTTATGGGCAGCTACCCGTTAACAGGCAATAGCACCACCATCTCAGTACAATACCTGCCACCCGGCATCTACCAGTACAGAATAGAGGATGATAAGCACAACGCAGTCACAAAAAAGTTGGTGATCATGCATTAATGCCACCTCAAATAAGTGTTTCGATTCTATCTCAACTTATCCACAAATTTGGGTGATGCCGATGAGCGGTAGTAGTTTTGTGGCACTCGGGGTCGTTTGAATCGCGTCTTTGCGCCCTTGCGTCTTAGCCTGCCCGTCCGTTCAGGCGGGCGGTTAAATCGTGACTCGCTCCGGATTTAGAAGCCTGGCCGGTAATTATCGGAAATTATGATTTTGGCGATGTGTCTTGGTAACCATAACCTTATGAAAGATCCCTCCGAAAAACCGGAACTTTTCTCATGAGTGCAAAACCGGAAATAATAAGAGTAGTGAATAAATTATGATTCCTCCGGAAACCAGAAATAATCTCGAAAAGCTCCCCTCTTTATTTTCAACTTAGCGCAGCGATCTCATGAGTTCAACTGAAAAATCAAAGTGTAACGAATAAAGAGGGGTGGCCGTTCAAACAGATATGTTTCCTATAAAACGAACGGCCGGGGTGATTATTGGTCATAAACTGGTAGGCCGGGTGATTAAAAACGAATCTCTTCCACCCCAACATATATCATTTGTTACCAAGCGCACACTTGTCTATATTTGCCCCGATTTTAATTAACCTTCAAATAAAAAATACTAAAGAAAATGAAAGTAACTGTAGTAGGTGCCGGTGCCGTTGGCGCTACCTGTGCCGACAACATTGCCCGCAAAGAGCTGGTGGAAGAACTGGTGCTCGTGGACATCAAAGAAGGCTTTGCGGAAGGTAAAGCGTTGGATATAATGCAGACATCGTCACTGCTCGGTTTCGATACCCGCGTGATAGGTGTAACCAACGATTACAGCAAAACTGCAGGTTCTGATGTGGTGGTGATCACCTCAGGAATACCCCGCAAGCCGGGCATGACCCGCGAAGAGCTGATAGGCACCAATGCCCGCATCGTTGAAGAGGTGAGCAAGAACTTGCTGCACCACTCACCTAATGCCATCATCGTGGTGATATCAAACCCCATGGACACTATGACCTACCTGACCCTGAAAGCCACAGGCCTCGATAAGCATCGTGTAATAGGCATGGGCGGCATTCTGGACAGTTCACGTTTCAAAACATACCTGCAGCAGGCGCTCAACTGTTCTCAGAACGATCTGCACGCAGTAGTGATAGGCGGCCATGGCGATACTACCATGATACCCCTCACAAGGCTGGCAACAGTGAACGGTACACCCGTTTCCAACATGCTGAGCGAAGAGCAACTGAAGCAAATAGCTGCCGATACTATGGTGGGCGGTGCCACCCTCACCAAGCTTCTCGGCACATCGGCATGGTATGCACCGGGCGCTGCAGGAGCTGCACTGGTTGAGAGCATCATCCGCAATGAGAAAAAGGTATTCCCTTGCTGCGTAGCGCTCGACGGTGAATACGGCCAGAAGGATATCTGCATGGGCGTGCCTGTAGTAGTGGGCCGCAACGGCTGGGAAAAGATCATCGACTACAAGCTGAACGCTGCCGAACAGGAAGCCTTCAACAAGAGCGCAGATGCAGTTCGCAGCATGAACCAGGTACTCGATACACTAGTGCAGGCATAAGCCTTAACTGATAAGGATCATTAAAAACGTTCTGCAATAGTGCAGGACGTTTTCTATTTTAGACAAGGATATGACCAATAGCATCAGCATGAAAAAAACAATGGACAGATACAGCCTGCAGCTGGCAGCAGTGCTCTTTGTCTACGCCTGCTACCATGCTATCGCCGAGCATATCTTCTTTGAGGGCTTTCTGTTCAATATCGGTCGGCTGAACAATGTTGTGTTTGGCCGGGGCCAGGCTCCCGGTTTATTTGCCGGCGTGCCTTACCGCTCGTCCTCGATATTCCTGGCTGCTTTGTCAAACCCATGGTTCACCATGGGCTTACTGCTGTTCTATATCCCGCTGCTCATCAAAAGAAAGCAGTTAAAGAACATCACTTTTGAAAAACCGGATCGCATAATCATATTCATAGCTGCCCTTGCGCTGGCATGGGAACTATCAACCTACGATTATAACTACTATCTCGATCATGCCTTTTACCTCGATCGGCTCATCCTCGTGGTGCTTGCATTGTTGCTGCTACGCTATCCGCTGTTGAGTCCCTTGTTTGTCGCTTTTGCATTTGTGTACCGGTCGCAGTTCAATTATCCTGTTGATGGTTTCCCCCTGTTCGATAAGCGCCTGCTATTCGATGTGCAGATCATGTTCGTTGCGCACACCTGCCTGCGCCTGTTTGTGCCATCGTTCAGGATATCGCTGCTATACCTGCTGCTCTGCATGGTGGGAGCCAACTATTTCATGACGGGGGTCAAAAAGTTATCAATGCAGCCACACATATATGGTTGGGTGCTCTATAATAAGCCGGGCGATCTGTTTGCCAATGTCCACTATCGCGGCTGGTTGGCACACGTAAGTGATGAACGAATATTATCAATAGCCTCGCATTTGTCGGGTTGGGGTGTCCCCTTGCAGTTGCTGGTGCTGCTTATCGAGCTATCAGGTATTTTGCTACTTCGCTCACGCAGGCTGGCTATACCGCTACTCATCGTATTCACGTGCATGCATATAGGCATCTTCCTGCTGGGCAGTATGCTGTTCTGGAAATGGATGCTGCTCGATATCGCACTTGCCTGCATATTGATCTTCGGTAGTGTGAGCATCAAAGAAGAGCTTTTCAGCAAGCGCGGGTTCAAGGCCTCGATGATAGTTATGATGTTATCGCCCATCTGGCTCAAGCCCATAATGATCGGCTGGTATGACACACCCGTCAACCAGTTCTTCAGCTACGAAGTGATCACGCGCGATAACAGAGTTTATGAGCTTAATAAGAATGCAATGAATCCATATCACCAATGGTTCCAGTTCGATAACTTTTTGTTCCTGGTCAATAAGCCTTGCCTGCGCGTTACGGGTTTTGGGTATACCAACAAGTTCAGCATCGTGTCAGCTATCAGGCAAGCCAGCCCCGGGGGGTACGCAGCACTGGAAGCGCGGGAAGGAGTTAACGTGTATAACGGGGAGAAGAAAAAGGCATTTGATGAATTTATAAAAGTTTATTTCACCAATAGAAATAGGCGTATTCGAACGGTATTTTTTCCAACATATTTCAAAGCGCCGAACCATCTTTATAGCGCTAATGCAACCAGCGAATACGATAACACGGCGCCCGTCAAAACCTTCAGGATGTACCTTAACCAGGTATACACCCTGAATGGCAAAAAGACCCTTATGAATAAGCAGCTTATAGATGAGATATTTATCCCAAATTGATTAACTTTGAAATAATACCTCATTAACAGATCGAATATGGATGCGACATTCAGGGACTTTCAGCGCAATATGACCGGCGGACAGCAATTTAAATATGGCATGTACCAACTTGCCGACCACTTTTTCGGTCGCAAGAAGCTGTTCAGCAACAGGGCTAAGTATTACGAGAATTTGAGGAAGGAATTGATATCGCATGGTGAGGGTAGGATCATGCCCGTGGAGCGCCGCACCGACCTGAGTATTGAGGAGTTTAAGAACCACTATGTGCGTCACGGGATACCTGTGGTGATGGAAGGGGCTGCCAGGGAATGGGCCTGTGTAAAAAAGTGGTCGCTGCAGTATTTTAAAGACCTGCATGGCGATGACGAAATAGTGCTGGTTGACCAGTCTGCTAAAGATTTCCCCTACGAACTCACAACGCTTGCTGATGTGATAGACAATATCCGCAGCGGCGGCGGTAAATATTATCGTTTTTATCCATTGCTCACCCGCCATCCCGAACACCTGGAGGATTTTGACTATCAATGGCTGAGAGCACGGCGCACAAACCCGGTTTGGTTTGACGCCTTCCAGGTATTCATAGGGGGCGAAGGCTCCTATACCTCGCTGCACAATGCCAACCAGTCTAACCTGTTCGTACAGGCATATGGCGAGAAGAAATGGGTATTGTATTCGAATTATTATGCCCCTATTATCGACCCGTCGCCGGTTAGGAATGTGTACCGCAACGCGCCCTCAAAGATCGAGGAAGGGCCCTTTAATCCTTTTGAAATGAAGTTCGACCCGCAATACGAGCTGTTCAGGTATATGGATGGTTACTCTGTTCACCTGAAACCGGGCGATGTATTCTGGAACCCGCCATTCTACTGGCACGCCGTAAAGAATGCCTCCGATTCTATAGGGGTAGGCTACCGCTGGCTGTCGCCGTTTTACTCATTTAAGATATCACCGCTGTATATGACACTAGATTGCCTGGCAACCAACCCGCCGATATGGAAGGCCTATAGCTTGTATCGCAAGGACATTAATGAGTTGCACCTGGCCGAGGTGAAGAAACTGGAAGAAGCGAAACAGCAAATAGCACAGCAAGACGCAAGGAAGAAAAGTAAGATCGAAATGCCGATGTAATTATTAAAATCGTGACAAATACAAATGCCTGCACATAATGCAGGCATTTGTATTTTATAAAAAAAGAAGCTTCAGCAAAAGCTAAAGCTCCATTTACACCTTATGAAAAATACTACTTCTTATAGTAAAGTTAAGGAGAATAATCGTAAAAAAAATCACCAATTTTTATTGTCCTTAAATTCTTTAGGGCGAACAATTGTGAACACCCTTGATATATTAAATCCAAAATGTATATCCCCTTTGCCCCAGTCGCCCGTAGTTTGGCCAATAAATGTACGCTCGCTGATGCCGGTCGAGTTGGTGAACAATAGCTGGAAAACGTGCCCACCGGTCTCAATATCAATGCCTACAGAAAGCGAATTATGATATCCTTTGAGCATGTAGTTCGGTATAGTATAATAATATTCCCCGGTTAGGGCGATGCGGTTGCTGAGCTTTATACGTCCGCCGATGCCTGCGGCCAACACATCATTAGGCTCAGCTGTGGTGGGAACAATATTGTAGTGGATATAGGTCGGCATTATTTGTAACGACAGCCATTTGTTGAACTTACGGGCTATTAAAGCTTGGTGCACGTAAAACAACCGGTTGGTAAAATAATAGGTTTGTCCTGCAGGTAGCTGCTCCTTCATGCTCTGGCAAGACATGGCAGCCAGGTAACTGATACTTACCGGTGATCCGCCATTTTCGCGCTGGCGCAGCAGTTTGGCTTTAAGGAAGCCATCATACTCCTTTTCGTATGTGCTGCGTCCTACACCTATCATTAGCCAATCGGTAATGCCGTAGTCGAACCCCAGCTTGGTTGTCGCATTATCAAGGCCGAAGAAGTTGCCCACGCCCTGGTTAAGCGTACCGAACCGGTGCGATATCCTGAAATCCAAAACGCCCTTGCCCACGTTCTCTATGCTGTGGCCATTGATAATTCGGGTGGATTTGAACGTAGCGGTTGTGAACTCCTTATGCTCTTTACCGGTTCCGTTTTCGTCCAGCATTTTCATCAGGTCGTTGGAGGCAGTATCATTTTGCGCAGATGCTGTATCATACAGTACAGGTAACATCAATGCGGTAAAAATTAAAGATCTCAGGCGCATTAAAAGTATTTGTTTTTGCCCAGTAAAAATTACTTCTGTTGAAGCATAGTATTAACGGTGATGGTTATTTGTTTCGCTATTTTACTTTCAACCAGCGAAGGTATTTTGATATTATAATCGCCGGGTATTACCGCAAATTTAGCCTGCCCGGCAATATCTTTTCCTTTTACCGCTATTACGGCAGGCATACTAACATCCTTCGTTACGCCGTGCATGGTGAGTTTACCGGCCACGGTCACATTGTAATTGCCATTAGCCGAGAAGTTAACGGCCGATAAGCTCGTGATCTTGCCGCTGAAATCTGCGCGTGGGTATTTATCGCTTTCCATGTAGTTTTCGTTGAAGTGCTCTTCCATCAACGCTCTCACAAACTTGAAGCTTTTGACCGGCACCTGGAAAACGACATTGCCTGTTTTGCTATCTATCACAGCTGATACCTCGTTGTTGACCGCATCTATATTTTCAAGTGGCGTATGCGAAAAGAAAGATACCTGCCCGGTACGGGTCATATATTTTTGTGCTTGTGCTACGCCTGCAGTACAAACCAGCAATGCGGCGACAATGGCTTTTTTCATAAATGATATTCCTTTGATGAACTAAATTAATTATTCAATGCGCCTTTGTTTACCCAGGCTGTTATTTTATTTATTGTGCAATCGTCAAGCTTTGGCGCGCCCTGCGGCATCGCCACAAATCCATTGTCGTGCCTGATAGAGCCCAGTAGCTTGTTAGTGGCCACACAATAGTTATACAATCCCTGGTAGGTCCGCATGTCATAAGTGCTGGCATTAGAACCGTCGTGACAGCCCGCAATAGCGCAGTTCTGTGCAACAATGGTCTTAATGGTGCCCGAATACGTCACGACACTTGTGTCACACGATGTATTTCCGGTGGAGGTGTTGGGGTAGAGTTGGTCGCCCTTATCCCTGTAGCAGCCCCATAGGCTCATCAGTACCGTTGCAGATGCAGCGATGACAACAAGCTTTCCGATTTTTATGTTTTTCTCAAATTTCATAAGTCTGATACTATACTAATCATTTTGCATGCCATTTTTGATCCACTTCTCCACTTGCACTATCTGGCAGTCCGATAACTGGGTGCTATTTTCCGGCATAGCCACATAACCACTACTGTGGCGCAACGCACCTAGCAGGCTGGCACTGTCGGCACCGGCGGTCTGAACGCCATAATAGCTGTCCAGGTATACACCCGCTACCGCTTTGGCGCCTGCATAGTGACAACCAGTACAATAAGTCCTCATCATAGGCGCTATTGCCCCGCTGTAGGTGTAGTTGCCTGTATCGCACGCGGATGGACAATTTGTGCCGTCCATAGCCCCCGTAGCTATCCATTTGTAAACAATGTCTATCTGCGCCTGGGTCAAAGCCGGGTTGCCTTTGGGCGGCATTTTCTCACCTTCGCTCCCCGTAATTGCCTGGTAAACGCGGCTCGCAGCAGGGTTACCGGGCACCACACCGCCGTTTGTGATGGTCGCATAGCTGGTAAATACCCAGTCGCTTCCCTCGCCGTTGCCTGTGCTATTGTGACACCCGCTCTTTGCGCAGTTCGTGGTGAAGATCGGCAGCACGTCCCTTTCGAAGCAAATGTCAGCACTGCTTGTCCGTTGATCGGCAGGGAGCACATAAGGTGAATGCCTGCACGAAATAAATGTTACTGCCGTAACTACTGCCGATGAGATAATCAATCCAATTGCTCTTAATTTCAATTCCTATGCGTTTTTTAAGCTACTTCACTATGCAGTCGGTGAGCAGGATACCTGTAATACTGCTGCCGGAACAAAATCCCTTTACAGTAATTACCTTTCCTTTCTCTGCCGCTACGTTTTTCTCACGCATGGTGCATTGTACGGGTATATCAGGGTCATTCGATGTAAGCAATATTACTATTCCCCCCTCCTGGTTCTTGTCGATCTCACTTATTGTTCCATTCACTTCGATCGCCTTATTAAGGTACTGGTTATTAGCTTTCTGTTCGTCCGCAGTGTAGGCCTTGCCGAGGTCAACGGCTGATATCGAAATACCTTTCACATCTTCAGCCTTTGCACGTGGTTTGGTCCATTCCCTGTACCCTATCGTTGCGCCTATTATTAACCCCGCCAATAACACCAGTAATATGATCCTTCCGGTCTTCCTGTTCATAGTAAAGAACTGCTTACTGGTGACAAAATTACGACGCCTGCGACGGCAGTCCCCGGCGTGTGGGATGAATCGGGAATATTAATGGACGAAAAGCATGTAAAATATCTGTAATTCATAAGCGCATTTTGCTATTCCCCCCCAAGCCATTGCTTAAAATCTGCTGCACGTTCGGAGCTTACCACGGGTTGCTCTTTTGCCGAAGGCTGCAGGGTTATGATAACCCTGGCCTTGCTATAGCTCTTCATTTCCTGTATCGATCTCAGGTTAATGAGGTATTGCCGGTTAACCCTGAAGAAATGCTCGGGATCAAGCATTTTTTCCAGTGCGTCCAGGTTGTGGTCCATTGGGAAGTTATGGTTGTCGAAGGTCTTTGCGTAGGTAGCCTTGTTTTCGCTGTAGCAGTAAGCGATATCTTCCACGGCAAGTGTTTTAATGTGCTCGCCGAAGCGGATAATGAAACGCTTTTTATATTCCTGGGGATGAGCAGCATTTGTCGGCTGGGTACCAAACAACTTTCTCATGTCCTTGAGCTTCTGTACAGCTTGCTCGAGATCTTCTTTTTTTATGGGTTTCAGCAGATAGGCAAGGCTATTGGTTTTGAACGCATCTATCGCATAGTTGTCATAAGCAGTGGTGAAAATGATGGGGCATTCTATTACGTCCCCGGTCAGCAGGTCAAAACCCGACCCATCAGCAAGGTGAATGTCCAGGAATACAAGGTCGGGTGCTGCATTAAGAGCAAACCAGTCTTTGCTGCTTTTTACGCTGTCGAGATGTGCCACGATGTTAGCTGCAGGTATTACTTCCGTTACCAGTTTACTCAGCCTTTTATAGGCAGGCACTTCATCTTCAATAATAACAATGTTCATAACAAGGGCAATTTTACAACATATTCATTATTGTCAGGTCCGTAGACCATATTTCTTTTCGTTAAAAGGCGGTAGCGTTTATAAATATTGATAAGCCCCAGGCCCGACCCTTTTTCTTTACTGTATTTCGGCATTAGTGTATTGGCTACTCTTATTTCTTCATCGTTGGCTGTAATGTTGATGCTAAGAGGGTTGTCCTTCGATACCACATTGTGCTTGATGGCATTCTCCACCAGCAACTGCAGCGATAAGGGGACGATCTGTTTTGTTGTCAGCAACCCTTCGGGGATATTGATGTTTACGTCCAGCGCATCGCCGAAGCGGCTTTTCTGTATATAAACGAAGGCACGCAGTATCTCTATTTCTTCGCCCAGGGGCACAAGGTCTTTATTGCGCAGGGTGAGGACCTTGCGGTACAGGTCGGACAGGTGTACGGTGTAGTCGACCGCCGTTCCCGGATCTTCTTCTATCAGGCTTGCCAGTGTGTTGAGGCTGTTGAAAAGAAAGTGCGGATTTACCTGGCTCTTTAAATGCTCGTATTCGAACATCATCCGTTCTTCGTGCAGTTGTGCGATCTTACGGAGGTTGCGCTCGCGCATATTGATATAGAGATACCCTAATGCCAGTATCGTTAGCAGGCATAAAGCAATAAACCATGGTTTTTTCCAGAAAGGAGCAGCTACGGTAAAGTAATAGTCGGCCTCGTTATACTTGTCAAAGCTGCTTTTAAGCGCCGCCTGCACCCTGAATCTATATTCGCCGGCCGGCAATTCCAGGAAAGTTGCCTCGTTGTCGTGGGTGGTGATCCACGTATTTTTATAGCCCTCCAGCATATAGCGGTAGTTCATCTGCTCCACATAAGTAAAACTGATACCGTCGAAGCTGATCGTTACGTCGTGGGCATTATAAGAAAACTTGTTATCGCCTGAGATCACCGATTTGAGAAGCACACGGACGTCGGTAATTTTAACTTTAGGCGTAAAGTCCACGGGGCTGTACGAGTTTTTAAAAACCAGGAAGCCCTTATCGTATGGCAGATAGATATTACCCTCCCGGTCTACTGCCGTACAATTAAGCACATTTGTAATGCTGTCGATACCCAGGCCGGTGCGGCTGTTGAAATGCCTGAAGTCGCCGGCGCGGGTATACCATTCGTCGATGCCTTTACGGTGCACGATCACCACCTGACCCGCGGCATTGGCTGTCACTGAGGAGATGTTCAGATCGCGCAGTCCGCTGTTTTTTGAAAATTGCTGCCAGCTGCTGCCGTCGTAGCGATACAGGCCGCTATCGAGGGTAGCTGCCCATATATAGCCCGAGGCGTCCTGCGTTACGCTGTACACCACTTTGCTCCTGAAGCCGGCGGTTGAGTCCCAGTTATGGAAGCGTTTCCCGTCGAACATGCTGATGCCAGCCCCGTCGGTTGCCATCCAGATGTTGCCCGAACGGTCTTTGAATAACTGGTACACATAATCGCTGCCGATGCCCGATAATTTAGTGTAGTGATGCAGGGCGCTTATACTTCCATTGTTATAGGCTATTTCCTCCACGCCATTCAAGCCGGCTATCCAGATGTTGTCGCCGCTGCCCGTAATGCTCAGGATGCTGCCATTGTTCAGCACATCTATTCCTTTCACGGCTGCTGCACGGTCACCGGGCTTAATGTACCAAACGCCCTTGCCCAAGGTGCCGATCCAAAGAATATTCCTGCTATCGGCATAGAGACAGGTAATGCGCTCTGCAGCCTTGAGGATATGCTGGGGGCGATGCAGGCTGTCGTGTAATGATATCCTGAACAGGTCGGCGTTTTTGGTGAACCAAAGGTTACCGCTGCCGTCGGCGGCTATGGCGCCCAGGCTGTCCATAAGGTAGGGCGCCTCTACTTTGACGGCAGATATATAATCGGCCGTGATAACGCTGAGCCCTTTGTTGGTCGCACACCAGATGTTGCCGGTCCGGGTGAGTTGTATCTTATTCAGCTTGCAATCACTGAGCAGGTATGGAATAACGTGAAGGTCGCTGTCCGCCCTCACCTCCAGCAGGTAACCCGTTTCAGTGGCTACCCAGGCCCTGTTGCCGGGCAGCGCAATGATATCATTGATTTCACCCCATTTCCAGCTCCCTTTATAGGGCTGTACACGCGATTTGCTCCATAGTGCCACCCCGCCGTCCTGTGTGCCGATCCAGTAACTCTTGTGGTCCGCCCCCGCGCGTATCACCTTAATAATATTGTCGGGCAGCCCCTGCGCCGAAGTATGTGTCCATATCCGGGCTTTGTCGTTCTCCAGGCCCATGATATTGATCCCCTGGTCGGTGCCTGCCAGTATCCTATGCCCTGTGGCTATGAGCGAGTAAGTAAAATTGTCGGAAAGGCCATTTGCTGTGTTGATGACCACGCCAAAGTTATTGAGTATGGCAAATATGCCCTCCTCGGTGCATACCCATAGCAGGCCTGCTATGCCCGCATACATGTCCCTTACCTGGCTCCGTGGTGCATCGTGCCCGATGGCAATTATGGCTACGCTATCGTGATTTACTATACCGATGCAGCCATTTGCATAGCCTGCATATATATTGCCGTTACACTTGGTAAGTGCGGTCACTGCGCTCGTCAAGGTATCATATAGTTTGGTGAACGACCGGCCGTTGAAGCGATACAGGCCATCGTCTGCACCCACCCAAAGGTAGCCAGCCGTATCCTGCAGTATGGTCGACACGTTTACATCCGTGTTCGATTCATTGAGCCAGAAGTTGCGACGCAGGGGCTCCTGCGCATAGCTATAGCAGCAGAGAAACAGCAATATGACTGAAGTAAATCCCCTGGTCATTTAGCCGGTTTTAACACCGCGTCCACCGTTACCGAAATGTCGGGGGCCAGTTTATCGTAAACTACGCGTGGTATTTTAATATTATGGTCGGCCAGGGATATAATGAAATCGGCGTGTATGGTGATGCGGCCATTTTTGGTGCTTACGTGGCCCTTTATGATGCGTTCCTGCTCCATGCCATGTATCGCCATTTTACCCTTTGCCCTTATTTCGCGCTCGCCGTCCTTCGACAGGTCGGCGTCCTCTATTATCTTTCCCGAAAAGGTAGCTTCGGGGTAGCGCTCGCTCTCCAGGTAGTTTTCGTTGAAGTGCTCGCGCTGCAGCGGGCTGTTAAACCCCATGAAACTCCTGATGCTGAGCCGGAATGCGAATTGCTTTTTGCCGGCATCGAGCAGGCATTGCAGTTTATCGCTCGATGCGCGTATCAGTTCGTGCGGGGCATTGGAGTGAAAATGCACCACACCGTCGTTTGCCCCGTAGGTGGCCTGTGCTGCAACCGTGCCTGAAAACACAAGCTGGCTCAAGATCAATATGGCGATCAGTCTTGACATCTATAATGCTAAAATACGCCATTGCAGTAAAATGCTTAATATAAAAACAGTTAATACTATACAGAGTGGGTCGATAATTTATTTTGGTACGGAACTTGCGATATTGCAGCTGTATGAAGAAGTTAGGAATGCTGTTTGCACTACTGTGTAGCCTGTACAGGCCTGCTCCGGCGCAGGAAACACCCGCAAGCAGTGATACTATGTACATGGTAAAATTGCCGGAGGTGGATATAACCGATGAGCGCAAATGGGCCAATGATACGCTGCGCTACCGCTACAACCAGATGCGCTACTACGTGAAGTCGATACTGCCCTACCTGAACGCAGCCACCAGACTTTTCAACGAGATCAACACAAAGTTCAGCGACCCCAACCTGGGTCATGCGGAGCGCAAGCGTTTCGTGCACCAGAAAGAGGACGAAATGCGCCTGAAGTTTGAAGACCAGGTGAAACAACTGAACACAACCCAAGGCGTATTGCTTATTAAGCTGATCGCGAGGCAAACCGGGCTGAACATCTACAAGATCATCGGCGATTTTAAAAATCCATTTGAAGCTATGAAGTGGCAGGCATGGGCGAGGCTCAACGGCCACAACATTAATAAGCGCTACGACCCAACTGCCGAGCCCGACCTGGAGCAGATCATGAGGGGATTGGGCTACCCGCTGCCCGTGTTTTACAGTACGGGCGAAACGGCATCGTCTATTCACTAATGGCTACCATATTGCCTTATGAACAGGTAAGGCCCACGTCTTTGGCATACAGGGCTAATCCGGTTTTAGAGTGTACATTTAATTTTCTGAAGAGGCTTTTACGATATTCATGAACGGTGTTCAGGCTCAGGCACATTGACCACGCAATTTCTTCGTAAGACAGGTCTTTGTAGCAAAGGCTCAGGAAGAGTATTTCTTTTGCATTTAATAGTTGTTCCTTTGCACTGTTCAGTTGCCCCCGCAGGTTCTTCGATAATTTTGCCAGTATTTCTTCCGAATAGAAGCAGCCCTTTTCGCAGATTTCTGTCAATGCCTTTTGCAATATCGCTACAGGCTGTTTCTTCAGTACATATGCCGAAGCGCCACACTCGAACATTTTGAAAATGCTGAATTCTTTATCGCAACGGCTCAGCGCCATACCTTTTATCTGGGGCCATCTCTGGGTTATTCGCAGCATTGTGTCATAGCCGTTCATGCCGGGCAATTCCACAGGTATCACACAGATGTCAGGCAGCTCGCTTGCGTCCTGCAACTTTTGTATTAGCTCGGGGCCGCTGCCTGCCTCGATGTCGATGGAATAAGCACCGAGGTCTTTAATGATTTTTATTATTCCGGCTCTGATCAGTTCATCGCCTTCGGCAATAGCGACACGTTTGATAGGTTCTTGCAAATTCATAGTCTGTTCAGTTTAGTGGGATTGTAAAAATAAAACATTTTAATGCATACAAGTAGTTTAATCTTAGCCATTTATCCACATTTTCTTTGATTGTACCACTATTTACGGTGGTCAAAAAACACCGTTTTTGGCGGTTACAATTGGTGTTTGCGGTGGCTGGGGGTCTTTGCCTTTTTGCGTGCTTTGCGGCTTGGTAACAATTTTTTCTAACGCTTTAATCTTTTCTTATGACAGACACTGTCCCCACAGTTTCAGAGACACTAACATCCCTTGAGGCCGTCATTGGCGACCAGACCTGCGACACGCACGACCCGTTTATCAAATTGGGTACGGGTGCAGCCCCCACACTCAACTACAACATTCCTCAAACCACATGTTTCAGCACATATGGCCACATCATGAAGAATATTCCCGACGAATATTTTACCGACCTCGCGCACAAGATTCCGCCCGACAATTATTTCAACCGCATCGATAATTTGTCCGCCGATGCCATCAATGCCGCGCTCGATCCTGGGCTTAAGGTTACTGCCGCCCCGGGCAAGGGTGTATACTACGATCCTAATCTTCCCAACTTTCAGTTTGCCGGGAATGCCAACGATCCCCGCGCAGGCAATCAGCTAAGCTATGCCCCCAACACGCCGCAATATCACCTGCAGGCGCAGGCGGCACAGGCTGCCACGTTCAATCCACAATACAATGCGGCTTTTGCCCCGGCGCCCTTGCTGGTGTTTAATAACAATACCGGTGTGGCTGGCTCGGCGACGCCTAAGGCCCCGCTCAAAGGCATAGCCGACTCGGCCAAGCTTGGCTACCGCCCCGTGCTGGTGCGCAGCTTTGGCCCCGACCGCACATCGGTAGGACTGATACCGAGACCTAAGACGGTAAAGCCCTATTTCGCCATCATTGAGGAGTATCGTACCTGCTCTTACCTGGGCGACTATGGCGCAGGCCGCACCGTAAAAACCTTTAGCCTCCTGCCCGGCGAAAAGACTACCATCAGCGTGCGCACCTATAAGGACATGGAGACCACGAGCGAGTATGCAAAGAACGTCATCGACAGCTACTCCAACTCCAGCGCCGACAGTTTTGAGCGCATGCTGAGCGAAGAGCAGGGCCAGCTCGAGGCATCTAAAGACTCGTGGGACGTCAATGGCCAGCAAAGCGGCAACAAAGGCTTTTCCTGGAACCACAGCAGCTCCCATTCCGACAATATGCAGTTCGGCACCGGCTTCAGCAGCGGCGTCTCGGCATCAGTGCTCGATATCGTCGGCGTGCATATGGATAACTCATTTGGCATCGGCATGGCCAATCAAAACGCTACCGAAGACCAGTTCTCGCTTTATAACAACCAGGCCTACTCTACATCTGTCGATATTTCGCACACCGGCATGCGCCAGTCCAATATCGATACCCTTAGCCGCGCGCTCGATCGCCATGTAAATGAGTCGAACAGCAACAGGCAGATAGACGTGAACACCAGCACCACCTCCAGAGCCCGCGAAACCGAAGAAGAAAGCACCGTGCGCGAGATTGTGAACTACAATAAGAGCCGCACGCTAAATTTCGTTTGGCGCCAGTTGCTTCAGGAGTACCTCACAGTTACCTACCTGGCCAATGTGCGTTTCCTCTTCTGCAATGGCTACCCCGAAACCGTCCGGATCATCGATTTGGGTAACCTGGATAACGCCCTGCGCGACCTGATAGTGCCGGATAAGATAGCCGAAGTGAAAAAATACTTGCTTAAACACTACTGCAAAGTGATGAATTACAACGATGATCTCATTGACTTTATCGAACAGGTGACTGTGGATTTCAGCGGCTGCTTCCCTGGCAGCGGCGGCAGCGCTACAGAGACAGAGACCTTTTGGCGCATCAAAAAAGGCCTCGTGGATACCTACACCAGTGGTGGCCTCGAGATATCTGTAAAGGGTGTCATACTCAATGTGGCTAAGCAAACGCTCCGCACCTCATCTATGGTGGTAGATGCGTTGCTGGGCCAGGGCGAGGCGCTCGATTGCTACAACAGTAAGCTGCAGGATGCCGATGCCATCCGTGCATACCTCGACAATATGGTGACCATGCAGCAACTCAACGCTATAGATGGCCTCACCGATCCTGAACAGAAGGCTACCCTCTACAAAAAAGTATTCGGTACCTGCTGCGATGGCCCGCAGGTGGAGATAGTGCACTAATATTAATTAAGTATGGCCCCGCCTTTGGCGGGGCCATACTTCCCTTCTTGAGAGGGGCAAGGGGTGTGCCCACTTGCGCAGCATACGAGATGCGCCGTACTTCCCCTCTTGAGAGGGGCCGGGGGTGTACTCGCGCCGGACAGAAGAAAGGCTGTCACCCTGAGCCGTGTCGAAGGGTGTTGTGCGCAGGCTTCTCGCGCTGGGCTAACCCATACTTAAAATATTTTTCTTAACTTTCTAAAACATTCCATACTATGCCTGGTTACGATGATCCCGGATATGGTTGCGATAACGACCTCAATAATTACAGCCACGATGGCAGCTCCGTGCTCAACGATAGCGGCAGCGACGATAGTGGCAGCAGCGGCTTTAGCTGGGGCGATCTGGTGAGCAGCGGCAGCAATGGCAATAGCGGCAATAGCTACGCCCGCAGCGGCAACCCCTACCAGCCCTATATGCCCCAAACCAATTACACCAATGCCTTTACCCCACAGGGCAATAATACCGACTATAGCAGCTATGGCAACAATGCCAACTTTCAAAAGCCCGCTAAGCCCACCCCGCCTAAGCAAGCACACAACCCCTACAACCCCGGCACGCCCGTACTCAACACCCATGTCACCAACAATAATAATACTACCGACCGCGACGTTTTAGATACGGGGAATTTGTTGGGGAAAAATCCACTGAAAAAGAATGTGCTTTTTCAGGATGTTCTTGATGCAAAAAGTAAAGGTTTTTTAGAGCGTACAGAACGAGATAACCTTCTACTAGTTTTACCCATCATATTTTTTAGCTCCATTTGGGATTTTAATTATCGATACAGAGCAACTATTTTCAATCCAGACAGGTCACCCAAAATAAATCCTAACAATATAGTCAGAAATAGCTCAGCGTATAAAGAGTTTGCAACTTTGTTTAGTGAAAACGGAATATACGGGAAACAACATATTGAATTATTCGGGGCAAGTGCGGATCTTTCAGGCTTGGCTAGTAGTTCAGGATATTCTTCGACAATATATCGCGTAAGCGTTAAAGGAGCGACTAGTGTTTTAGTGCATATTGCAGGAACCGCCAGTGCCAAATATTCGGATCTAGCTTCTGTCGATGAACTAGACGGTAATAGCATTGATAGCGTTCGTATTGGCATAACCATGGATAATAATATCAAAGATTACGAATTTTTTACATTTTTTGCCGAGGAGCTGGTTCACGCACAGGAAAACGCAAATATGGCGTTAAAGTTTATGCAAACTCGTGATTTTGCCACTTTTAAAGCAAACTATATGCGATTGGTCAACGAAGAGAGCAATCCGGCAACGGAAGCCCATCAAAGCATAGGAAAAAATCAAGGTATCTTTAAACAGATGGTGACATCGTTCTTAAATACCATTTATAACTTGCCTTTAGGGTTTAGGACTGAATCCTATGGGGGGCCGCTTTTAATTACCCACCCGGTTGAAGCCTTTAACGTCACCCACGAAGTAATTGGAAGTTTTTATAACCGGGTTGTAATGGATATCAACAATCATATGATGCAAATAATGAGGGCAGTGGGGCTGGATATCGTTGATGCTTACAGAGTTTATATTAAAAACTTCCCATTCCCTCTTGATATAACCAATGAAACGCACTAAGAAGATTTTTCTTGCATTTTTATTAGCCAGCGGGGGCATTTCCTGTAAAACAGGTAAAGTTGGCTTCCGTGATAGTTATCTAATTTATACTCAAGCTGAAACGAACGACAGTACGAGTTTTTTCGCCAACTTTTTTTATGCCTATCTAAATGATAGTGTCTTTTTGGTTAATAGTGCCTTTGGCTTTAAAGATACCGGATACATGACAATGGATACATTGGCAAAACCCTACCCTGAGGTTAAACGGATACTTGTTCCGGGCACTGCGGAATACCCGTACAAATTGCAGCAGAGAAAAGATGGTGTTTATTGCATTGTAAACTATAAGAATAAAAGTTACGCGATCAGGAAATATTCGTACAAGATAAATGATACATGCTTTCTCGACGGCGAAGGTAGTGAACGCGATCTTAAAAGCCGCCTGGCTGGTTTTTTTCACACGGTTTATTTAAAAGATAGTATTATCCGGTTCCAAGACAAATCGATCAAATGTGCGAAGTATCTGTTGTTTGGCGGAATGCCATTATTGGGTGAAACAGAGGATGAGGTTTTTGTAGACAAAGTCACTTATCTACCTGTACAGATCAACATACTCAACTACGTAGGTGATCATCGGTTGAAAAGCCAGACGAAATATGTGCTGCGAATACTATTGGATAAAAATGAAGTACATTCGAGCGAATTCATGTATCCGGGTGAATTTTACGAAGGGCGTTAAATTGAGATATGGCAAGGTAGGTTGTGAATAGGTCAAAATCGATGGTTTTTCGTGTCATAAACGGCACAATTGAAGAACGAGTTTCTGCCACCGGATGCCTTGGCGAACATCTGGAGGAACGGGGCATGTTATTACGAGTCATATCAAGACCCGAAAACTTTTGGCTTAAGTCCCCATGATTTGGGTACATGGGAAGATTTCTACCTTATTACAACTCGAAGAGAGGGCAATGCCGACAAGTACATTTACATCTACACAATTAGATTTTTCAAAGTTGGTGAGAAGTGGCAAATGAAGCAATTTTTGATGAAACGTAATGGACATCAGTTTTCTCATTATGAAATTCTTGATGACGCTCATTGGAGAAGTATGAAAGACTACAAAACTGGTGATATAATGAATCAAGAAACATATTTCAATCGCATCAATAAATATCATGGGGAGAATCCATAAAACCTCACTATATAGTATCATTTTCTTGTTAGGCTTTATTGAAACCAGTAATGCCCAGGTAATTATTACTTCGAAAAAGTCAACGAATATCATTAACATTTACCCCTTGCTATGGAATCCGGTAAACATAATTGTAGAAGGTGTGGCCTGCAATTCTATGCTAATTAAAGGAGAAGGGCTGGAAATAAAAAAATTAAGCCCTTGCCTTGTTAACATAAAGAAGACAGAGGAAATGGCGACCTATCATTTGAAAGTGCTTGACAAAGGACGATTTATCGGCTCTATTGATGTTGTATCGACCGATGATACTCTTATCGATGTTTTCCTGAAAACAAGAGAGATGCGTGATGGTTACTACTATTACATTTTCGATTCGCTATTTCTTTCAACGCAATATTATCCAGAATACAATGCCAAGCTACTACGGAAGTTCAGAATATATTCGTTTACCGCCTCGATAGTTAACACAAGCGAAATTGTCTATACGGAGAGGATTAATGGTGAAAAATTTACAGACAATTTTCGACAGCAAGTTATGATTGCGCCGTTCCTACCAGTGGCGGATTTTACAAACTCAGGTCGAGAACATGTACGTCAATTTGTATTCTCAGACATAATGATTGAAGCGCCCAATGGGGTTAAATTTAAAATAAGAGACAGGCACATTTGGGTAAAATAACAGAGTAGCGAGAGCAATTGTAACTTTCTAAAACATTCCATACTATGCCTGGTTACGATGATCCCGGATATGGTTGCGATAACGACCTCAATAATTACAACCACGATGGCAGCTCCGTGCTCAACGACAGCGGCAGCGACGATAGTGGCAGCAGCGGCTTTAGCTGGGGCGACCTGCTGAGCAGCGGCAGCAATAGCAACAGCGGCAATAGCTACGCCCGCAGCGGCAACCCCTACCAGCCCTATATGCCCCAAACCAATTACACCAATGCCTTTACCCCCCAGGGCAATAATACCGGCTATAGCAGCTATGGCAACAATGCCAACTTTCAAAAGCCTACAAAGCCAACCCCGCCTAAGCAAGCACAGAACCCTAATAACCCCGGCAAGCCCGTACTCAACAACCATGTCACCAACAATAATAATACTACCGACCGCGACGTTTTAGATACTGGGAATTTGTTGGGGAAAAATCCGCTGAAGAAGAATGTAGTTTCGTCAGATGTACTTGATGCCAGAACCAAAACGTTTTTTGAGCGATTGCAGAATGAGCCTTTGTCTTATTTTCCACAATATCATCCTGACGATGATATTTTTACTTATGACTATGTCCCTGATCCAGATCCGCAGAGAGTAGACGATGATTTGCCTATCGAGGAGATGAAATTGAGATATAGAGTTTCAGTTCCAATCTTTGACATGAACAAATTTCTCGCACGACCCAATACAATTAATGAACTAAAAGACAAATTTTCGCCTACAGGTGAATATGGGAGGTTGAAATGTAACCTTTATATAGGCAATGAAGTTCTGTATAATGAGGTAGATGGCAGTAGAGTACCAGTTAACGTTCGCGATCCTGCCGTTACCTTGGCCTATACAACTATTTTTGTGAAATTAAATAATAGCGATAGCTATGTGGACATAATGAATTTGACCCCAGATCAGGCACGAAATGTTCAGGAATACAGAATCACAGTTAAATTTGACCCTAAGAATAAAGACTACGAACTCGTTGCACTGTTTAGCCATGAAATGGTGCATGTAATAAAATTAGCGGAACTTTTAAAAACTTTCAAAGGTGGAGGAATGACCTTGTCACAATTGAAAGAGACAATATCAAAGCTTGCAAGAGAACAGCTTGATTTGCGTCAGAACACGAACATACATCATGACATTGGAGAAAACTCGGGTTTTTACAATCGGTTGTTGATTGAGCATGTGAACTATCTAAGACAAAATCTACAAGCATTGGAGTCTTATCCCAGCCGATTTGTTTCATCCCGTGGGGCGCGTACCCAAGTTAATCCAATCACGGGGGCTATCTATTATTCTGATCCATACACCGTTGTGCCAAATTTTTACAATTCTGCGGTGTATTTTATTAGAACCGATATTGGTTTGTATAATATCGAGCATATTATTCCTAACGATTTCCCTCTTTATATCCAATATGACGGTTCGAAAACAAAGATCTTTCGCGTATTAAAACTTGAATGATGAGGCGTATATTTTTCTCGGTTTTTGTTTTGTCGGTGTTAGCCTGTGGTTGTAGTGGTACAAGCAAATTACTCAAAAACAACTATTTGCTATATAGTATGGACTCGAAGGCTTATGACAGGCCATTTGCCGCAGGTTTTTTTTATGTCAACATCAACGATACTATTTTTCACATTGAGGGCCATAGCTTTAACTATATGACTCACAAGGAGACAGACACTTTCGCTTTGCCCGAAACCGATATTCCCTATTGTGTAAAAAAAATGCATGACGGAATTTATCACCAATATTTTTACAGTGATACTGTTGTTACTATAAAAGTCTACCCCCTAAAACAACGGGATACAGTCAAGGTCTGGTCGGCAGACAATAGCACATTGCAAAGGAGCATGGTTTTTACGGGTCAAGACACAGTGCTAACCTTCCTTGGACATAAGTTTGTCTGTAGCAAATACATTCAATATTTATACGGCCGGCGATATGGTACTCATATTTTGGTAGAATACATGGATAAGCGCTCGTGGCTACCTACAATGCTCACGTTTATGTACCCGAATGAAAAGAACCAGTATGATGCGCAATCCTATGTGTTACGAACCCTTATTAGTGTAAATGATGTGAAAACAAAAGAATGGCGGTATCCACCTGAATATTATAAGTATTAGTATGCCGCGCCCGCAACAATTGCCCGCCACTAATAAACCTTTCCCTATTTCACAATGCGCCGTTATTTAATATGATATCAAAGCTACAATACCCTAATGGCGATAACATATATACCTATGTATACTTGAGAGACGACTTACATTCAGATTATTTTGATAAATACACGAATCCAAATAGAACAAAATTGGATGGGCTTACGTATCAGGAATACAATTATGACATTGAGCGCTATAATCCAAATGACGATGGGAGAAAATTTCATCCTGTTTCATCACCGGATGGGCCCGACACTATCGATATAGTAATCGAATTTTTTGAGCTAGATAAGGGCAAGGTTTTATCGCATGAATGTGGCCATATCGCGTATGAATTTTTTAACGAAGACGAATATCGGATTTGGGTGAGCAATCATATGCGCGACTTAAAACCAGGTGGCCATGGCGCCGGAAACCCAAGTGGGATTAGAGCTTTCCTGGAAGAGGAAATTTACCTGCAAAACAAAAAATTAAAATGAAATGAAAAGGTTACTAGTGTTCTTGGTTCTCACCTTTGCAGCCTGCTTCGCCGAGGCGAGAATTGACGATATTTTTTTCGTTAAGGCAAAACTGTTGATATTGACGGAACAACTTGACAAGTATCATATCTACATCGACAAAAGTGTAGTTCAAAATTTTATGAACTATCCTCTGATATGGAATACCATTAAAAATAATAGGTCGTCTGGAATCGTAACTATCGTCAACATATATGCCCAGCCTTGCCCTAAACAAAAATTTGTTACGGACGATGGGGAATCGGTTTACTTGTCTTTTTACAATAACGAGCAGAAAGGCCACATATATAAACTAGCAATATGCGGAAACTCTATATACCGTCTTAGTGGATTTGCAAATAACGAACCAGGTGCTGTGTTAAAATACTTGTACGAACGGTATAGGTCCGGCCTATTGCCGGGACATGGGAAAATGACCTTTTCTTCTTTTTGTCGAAATGTTGATAAAATAATCAAATTTGACGGCATTGATTTCTCAAAATCATTAAAAGAGAGGAAAAAAAACTTGGGAAGGAACGGCCCATAACTTTCTTAAATAATTAAAGCTATGCCAGATGATCCCGGTTATGGTTGCGATAACGACCTCAATAATTACAGCCACGATGGCAGCTCCGTGCTCAACGATAGCGGCAGCGACGATAGTGGCAGCAGCGGCTTTAGCTGGGGCGACCTGCTGAGCAGCGGCAGCAATGGCAATAGCGGCAATAGCTACGCCCGCAGCGGCAACCCCTACCAGCCCTATATGCACCAAACCAATTACACCAATGCCTTTACCCCACAGGGCAATGATACCAACTATAGCAGCTATGGCAACAATGCCAACTTTCAAAAGCCGACAAAGCCCACCCCGCCTACGCAAGCACAGAACCCTAATAATCCCGGCACACCCGTGCTCAACAACCAAGTCACCAACAATAATAATACTACCGACCGCGACGTTTTAGATACAGGGAATTTGTTGGGGAAAAATCCGCTGAAGAAGAATGTTGTTTCGTCAGATGTACTGGATGCCAGGAGCAAAACTTTCTTTGAGCGCTTGCAGAATGAGCCGTTGTCTTATTTTCCGCAGTATAACCCTGATGATAATCTATCTGGAAACTCGATTTATCCCGACATTCGTCCACAAACTGGAACCTTTTATAATAAAAGCGGAGAATTTCTCTATGGCGACGGAAATATTAATGGTAAAGTCTATGTAGTTTCACAGCTTCCATCGTTTGACGATACAATTGAAGGGTCTGGCACGATCACCTATACTGAACTAAAAAATGTCACTGCTGATACATTTAGGACCACTGCAAATATTGTAATGCAAGAATGTAAGACAAAAGGTATAAATGAGTTCTTATATGTTGCTCATACTAGTTATAATGAAGCCATCGCTAATAACATGACCATGTATGCGAAACTAATGACTACCTACTCAAGTGTTCATGACAAAACCCCGCTAAGCGATAATAACAATTCTGTAATTGCAAATTATGCTCGCGCGGCTGTTATCAGTACATTGACTGGTGATATTGATCCCACAAAAGGGTGCAGGTATTGGGATGGCAGCGACTTTTTAGCTTGGGGGCTTCATTCTTTAAACGGAACTCCGCACAACAAGTTTGAAGAGTATGACGAGATATTTATTCCCACTGAGGTATATAATCAGTATTTGAGAAACCAACAACACGCCTACCCTTCGGGCATTACTTATAAAGTAAGAAATAGAAAAGGTGAAGTGATTAGATCCGTAACGTTTTCTTTACCGGCAGACGTGTTTTCGGACCAAAATAACTGGACACCGACCGGATTTCGGTATGTTACAGGAAAACATCATGGCTTCAGGATAGAAGCAGTTGTGACGGCTGGGTTGACTATTTTTTGGAAAGTATTACCGAGATGAATAATAAGAAAATATATTGTATCGTTGCTATGTTGTTATCAACTTCTCTCTTGTTTGGTAAGTCTTCAAGATCTTATGTGGTAAAGAGCGATACGATATGGTCGAATCTTGAATGTAAGAGCAAAACAACAGCTTCGTTTCATCGTTTTCAAAACATTTTTATTTCAACGGATTATGTGTTAAAAGATTCATTTCGAATTTCTGCAACGGGCAAGACCTACGAAGATTATTATCTTTTTTTGACCTTGTCTCCTTTCGTACAGGAAAGATTTGATACAAGCACTTGTTATAATAGCCCTCGGGATAAAAGATTGTTTGTGGTGCTTCACTGCAAAAAAGAACGGGCAGTAATTAATTCCATTAATGATGACTTTGTACTCAATCGCTATGAATATCAATCGGAGCCTTACACGAAAATGGAAGCTACCACGGCAGGGTTTGTGATGAAGTATTATATCGGAAGTAGCAATCGATGTTACTACGATCTATACTTTGAGCATCTGGCAAATTCCTTTTATTTGGCCCGTGTGCAATACAGCTGCTACAATATATATCAAACGGATGTGCTCACCGACGAGCGAAAATACAAGCCAAATCAGTATAAGATTGACCGAATGAACATAAGGAGTTTTATCAATATCCCTAAATTAAAGTAAACGCAGGTATGAACTAGATATTCGCCCTTGTTGGTGTTCTTCACCTGTTCCTCCGGATGTTCCGGGAGGGCACCGGCGGTACTGATGAAACTCCATTTGTAATGTCCGATATCGTCAAAAAACGCTCTGGGACAGGCGCTTGAGTTTTAAGGGTCACGTTAAAACAAAAACCATAAGTTTAAATATGGCAGCCTCGCTTTATTTGACGTGTCGGGGAATACTCAATTCCATCGCTATAATTGGGATGTTTTTCCGACTATACCCAAGATTAAACCGGAAAAGGAGAAAATACTAGTGGATCAGAAATTTGCAATAAAAATGTTTCTTAAGCTTTACAAAGGACAGGTTTATTTCGACAATCCTGGCAATTTAATTCTCTATCAGTTATTGTTGAAAGTAAGGGAATTGCAAAAAATGTACATGTATGAGTAAGTTCTTTTGTTGCCTTATGCTAGGCATTTTGCTATTCTCATGTGTAAGGCCAAGGTCTGGAGAAAAGATGGACGAGTTCGATTTTAAAAAAGCGCTGTCGAGGTATTATAGCATACCTCTTGAAAAAGTTGACAGCATTTTTCAGTTTCGGGACACTATACATATTCGGAGTATTGGGCTAAGAGCTGTTAAATTCAGGTACAGGCACGAACCTGAAGGTTATGGTAAGGTGATATACGATGGCAGTTCAAACAATACCTACATATTGCACAGCGAATATCCGCCCCTGGTTCAGTTTTTGCGTAGCAATGATAATTGCGGAAATGTTTTTGAGCTTGGCAATGATTATGGGCTCAGCAACAATTTAGACATATACGTTAATCAATTGCCTGCATCTGTAAAAAGCAAGTTAAACAGACAAATTTGGGATTCATTGTTCAGATGGGATTTAAAAATAAATCGTCCCGACTATGGTTATGACTCGGGGCATCTTTTAACGAATGAAAAAGAGGTTGACTCGCTTATTTCCGCTTATAAGCTTTCTTGTATTGGTTATTGGGATACAAAATCCGAAGGGCGGAAATTGGCAAACAGGCGTATCGATTCATTTGTTTCCTTCATAAAGGCTATGTTGCATCAGGACAATGCTTTCGTTTATAATAAAGATATTTTGATTTACGTCATGTCTGTAGAGCGCCACCACTTGCAGTTGGATTCCGCCAGGAGTCAGGTGTTTTACAAAACAAGGATGTATTCGCTGAATATTTTGTGATCGATCTTTGGTCTTGGTGTTCTTTACCGCTACCACGGCAGGGTTTGTGATGAAGTATTATATCGGAAGTAGCAATCGATGTTACTACGATCTATACTTTGAGCCTCTGGCAAATTCTTTTTATTTGGCCCGTGTGCAATACAGCTGCTACAATATATATCAAACGGATGTGCTCACCGACGAGCGAAAATACAAGCCAAATCAGTATAAGATTGACCGAATGAATATAAGGAGTTTTATCAATATCCCTAAATTAAAGTAAACGCAGGTATGAACTAGATGTTCGCCATTATACGACCATACAAACTAAGCATTGGAAAAGATTAGAATATTTTTGGCAGTAGCGGTTTGTTTTTTTGCTGGTCTCTCTCAAGCAAAAGATAGGGATTCATGCCTAAAAGTATATGCGATCGTAAAGGATACTTCAATTAGCCTTAAGGATCAGTGTGCACAAATACTCTATGTACATTTTGAAAACTGCGGCTCTAAAATTATTTCTTTGGATAAGATTGATTTTGGCTATGATTATATGCCTGGTACTAATCTATACTTTATACTTTTAGATGAAAAATTGCGCAAAGTTGATATTAGTGATCCTACAGACATAAGCGGTATTCCTGACCGTAATGTCAAGATAACACCCCATGATGAAGAGGTACAATTATTTCATTTCTGTCGCATATTTCCCGTGAGAAAGACGGGGCATTATATATTACGTGGCTACTTTTTATCTACTACTGGTTATGGAAAAAAGAAGAAAAAAATAAAGATGGTAATGCCGGATATTCACATAACTGTAACTGAATAAGTCAGGTATTTCTTCCAAATGAATAATACTATGCCTGGTTACGATGATCCCGGATATGGTTGCGATAACGACCTCAATAATTACAGCCACGATGGCAGCTCCGTGCTCAACGATAGCGGCAGCAACGATAGTGGCAGCCGCGGCGGGGTGCATTTCCCAATGATAATTTTCATTTTATGTCTCTTTATCCACATTTTTTGTAGCCCTGTATGCCCTTAGTACCTTTACATCGTTAACGATATTTATTACTTTTAAACCCTCCTTTGTCTTGCTCTTTTTTGCTTTTTCTGTTTTTCTGTCCCGCTTTCTCTACATCTTGCCTCATCGCCGGGGCTGCATATCGTCGCCTTATGCTGTAAAAGTGGTCAATATTCGCGCCCTCCGGGGCAGATCTGGGGCAAAAATGGGGCATTTTTTCATCTTAAATAGCTGTAGTTCAACATGTTAATTAAAAATAAAAAGCCGGGAAATGTTCACCTGCGGACATTATGAATTATTAACCTTTCAACTTAACCTATAACTTTACCATTAACAGATTAATTCAGGTTTTTTTCTTGAAACGCCGCGAAAAGAAATACGTCTACAATGTCGATACCCACAAGTTTGAGAAGGTGGAGGTGTCATGGCGGACGCGTCTGCTAAGGGTACTGGGTTTCGTGTCGGCATCGCTGGTCACCGCGGGAATTATTGTAGCCATCGCTTTTCGCTTCATAGATTCCCCCGGGGAAAAGAAGATGCGTACTAATATGAACAACATCCGCGACGAGTATAGCGGCGTGCAGGCGCAGATAGATGATCTGAACAAATCGATAACCGAGCTCGAAAACCGCGATAACAATATATACCGCACCATCTTCGAAGCGGCGCCCATACCCGACAGCATTCGTTATGGCAAGAACTACAGTAGGATAGACCCAAGGCAATTTGCCAACCTGAGGCCGGAGGAAGTGGCCGAGCAGGTGCAGGAAGAGATAAGACAATTGAAAAACCGCATTGTCGTGCAGCAACGATCGGACGATACGATAGAACACCTGGTGAAATCGAAGGAGCAGATGTTACGATCCATCCCGGCGATACAGCCCATTTCGAATAAAGACCTGAGCCACCTGGCCTCCGGCTTCGGTTACCGCATCGATCCGATCTATAAAACAGTGAAGATGCATACCGGTCTTGACTTTGCCACTGCCATTGGCACGCCCATTTATGCCACTGGCGATGGCACCGTAACAGAAGCCGACTACGACGCAGGCGGCTACGGTAACCATGTGGTCATCAATCACGGTTTTGGCTATGAGTCGCTGTATGGGCATATGGTGCGTATAAAGGCGCGGGTGGGGACCCATGTAAAGCGTGGTGAGGTGATAGGTTGGGTAGGCAGCACTGGCAAGAGCACGGGGCCGCACTGCCATTACGAGGTGATCAAGAATGGCGAAAAGATAAATCCGGTGCACTACTTTTTCAACGATCTTACTGCTGCCGAATATGACCGTATGCTCCGTATATCCGCCGCAGGCAACCAGGCTTTCGACTAAGCATTGGCATGCTTTTGTTGGTTTTAATATAACAATTACTCCACCTATATGAGACTGGCAATTTTGCTTCTATGGCTGTTATGCATTGCACAGCCCTTGTCAGCACAGAAGATAGACCCCACCTCGATACCGCAGGTGATCCAGACGGAATTTGCCAGGGACTTTCCCGGCGTCAATGCGGATTGGACCCGGCAAGCTGGCCAATACGTTGCCGGCTTCGTGCAGAATAAATACAAGATGCAGACCGTTTACAACACCTACGGCACGCGGCTGGAGACACGTGTTACTATAGAAGAGAAAGAACTACCTGAATCTGCAAGGGAATATATGAAAAGCCACAACACGCCAGCTGTCACAGAAGCCAGCAAGATCATAACCGACAAAGACCAGGTGAATTTCAAAGTATTGGCAGGCAGCGAATACCTTGAGTTCGATGCCAAAGGCAACTACCTGCATACTGCCGCCAAATGAGTTGGCGTTCATTTCTTTTATCGCGCAACATTCAGTTACCTTTGCGGGAATTTTAAAAATAGATCATATGCGCGTAAGCTTAGTGGCTGCTGTTTGTTTCCTTGCGGTGTTGACCGGCAGTTCCTGCCGTGATATCAGGATACATGAACACAAAGACTGGGGCAAATATTTTGAGGACAATGGGATAAAGAATGCCTGCTTCATACTGCGCGATAACAACCACGAGGCTATCCACTATTACAACAAAGAGCGCAGCCTGCAGCGTTTCACTCCCGCATCGACCTTTAAGATATTCAACTCACTGGTAGCCCTTGAAACGGCGTTGGCGCCCGATGAGCAATTCATCATCCGGTGGGACAGTATAAAGACCAGCCGCGATGCATGCAATAAAGATATGACCATGCGGGAGGCCTTCCGTGAAAGCTGCGTGAATTACTACCGCGAGATAGCCCGCCGTATCGGCAAAGCACAGATGCAGCACTACCTTGACACCGTGAAATATGGCAATATGCAGATAGGAAATGCGGTGGATAGCTTCTGGCTCAATAACACCATGCAGATATCGGCGGATGAGCAGGTAGGCTTTGTAAAACGCCTTTACTTTAACGAACTGCCCTTTGCCGAGCGCACACAACGCATCGTGCGCAGCATGATGCTGTGGGAAGACCAGCCGGGCTACAAACTTTATTACAAAACGGGCCAGGGCGAAGTGGACGGTAAGTACATCTATTGGATCGTTGGCTTCACCGAACGTATCGAAAAAGTAAAAGAACCCAAAGGGTCAATGAACAAGAGCAATGAGCGCATGTATCCCTATTTCTTTGCGGAAAACTTCGAACTGCCTGTGTCGGACACGAGTAAAGACTGGGCTAAAGTGCGACTGGATATCCTGCGCCAGTTACTGAAGGAGGCGAATGCGATACCACGCTAGGCGTTGTTGCTATCTTCTTCTGTTACTTCATTGAGTTCCACCACCTTCGTGGCTTTTTTCCTGACCCGCATATTCAGCAGCTCTACGCCGAATGAGAAAGCCATAGCGAAGTAAATATAGCCCTTAGGTATCTCCTGACCGTGTATGGGTTTCAGCCCTTCGAAGAACAATGCAAAACCTACCATCACCAGGAAAGAAAGCGCCAGCATTTTGAGCGTGGGATGCTTGTGGATGAAGCGCGATATCTGCCCTGAAAAAAGGAACATAATGAACATGGCGATCACCACTGCCACGATCATGATCTCGATATTTCGGGCCATACCCACGGCAGTGATCATACTGTCGAACGAAAAAACGAGGTCGATTAGAATGATCTGCAGCACCGCACGGCCAAAGCTCGTCTTCATTTTGTTGCCCTCCTTCGATAGCTCTTCCTTTTCGTCACCCTCCAGCTTCTCGTGTATCTCGCCAACCGTCTTCACGATCAGGAAGAGGCCGCCCGCCAGCATCACGATATTGCCCACCTCGAATTTGTAGCCGAATATGTTGAGTTCGTAAGGATTATGTATAAGCCAGCCCAGGCACAGCAATAGTAACACCCGCACAGCAATTCCGGTGAACATCCATACCCGGCGCGCGGCGGGCTGCCTGCTTTCCGGCAGCTTGCTCATCACGATGGACACAAATATCACGTTATCAATACCCAGCACTATTTCAAGTACTGCAAGCGTTAGGAGGCTCACCAGCGACTCCCATGTAAGTAAGTGGCTCATTTGTATTGTTTCAGGATGCCTTTGCAAATTTTAGCTGCTATAGCCGGCCCTTCGTAGATGAAGCCTGTGTAGACCTGCACCAGCGAAGCGCCTGCTTCCAGCTTTTCGATAGCATCGGCTGCGGTGAAGATGCCACCCACTGCTATGATGGGTATGCTGCCATTACTTTTGGTATGGATGTATTTGATCACTTCTGTTGCCCGCGCTCTCACCGGCTGACCACTCAGCCCACCTGCGCCTATCGCTTCCACCTTGCCTGCATCGGTTTTTAAGCCCTCGCGGCTGACGGTAGTGTTGGTAGCTACGATGCCTTGTGTATTAGTCGTCGCCACTATATCTACGATGTCGTCAAGCTGCTCGTTGCTGAGATCGGGAGCTATTTTTAGGAGGATCGGCTTGGGGTTGCCCAGCTCTTTATTGAGCACCTGCAGCCGGTTGAGGATGTTGGTAAGCGGCGCCTTGTCCTGCAGTTCGCGCAGGCCCGGTGTATTGGGGCTGCTCACGTTCACCACAAAATAATCCACCACATCGTATAGCGCTTTGAAACCTGCTTCATAATCACTAAGCGCATTTTCGTTCGCAGTGTCTTTGTTCTTGCCAATGTTACCGCCTATCACCAGGCGCTCTTTTCTTTTTTTCAGGCGCCCTGCAGCAGCCGTTGCCCCATCATTGTTGAAGCCCATGCGGTTGATAAGCGCCTTGTCGGCAGGCAGGCGGAAGAGGCGGGGTTTAGGGTTACCCGGCTGGGGTCGCGGCGTCACCGTGCCTATCTCCACACAGCCAAAACCCAGGCAAGCCAGCTCGTCGGTGTACTTAGCGTCCTTATCGAAGCCGGCAGCGAGGCCCACGGGGTTCGGGAACCTGATGCCCCACAGCTCACGCTCCAGCCGCGCGTCGCGCACATTGAAGGCGCTTCTTATCCCGCTGCGGAATGGCGGCAACGAGCAGGCCATGCGCAGGCCCTTCATCACCATATGGTGCACTTTTTCTGGATCTATGTAAAAGAGGAGCTTGCGTATGATAGCGTACATCGCGGGCAAAGATACACATTGCCGTCTTTTTGTCTTTTTTAACATAGGGGCTGCGTGTAGATAACTGCTAAACTGTAATTTTATCACGGTTTATGCCCTTGCGCGCTTTTATATTTTGCTTATTGTCTTTCCCGGCCCTAAGTGCCATCGCTCAAAGCATACGCGGCGAGGTGGTGGATGGCAACGATGGTAAGCCTATGGCCAATGTCGCCGTGATAAATGTGTACAACAATTCGGGCTATACCACCACAGATGACGGCAGGTTTCTTATCACAGCCAACAAAGGAGAGCTGATCGAGTTTCGCAAGCTGGGCTATAAAATTGCCCGCGTCCGCATCCCCGCCGGCACAGTGCCCGAATATTTCAAGATTATCCTGCAAAAAGGCCCAATCGAATTGCCCGAGGTGAACATTGCCGGCAGGGCGAAAGACTATAAATCCGACAGCCTGCGCTTTCACGAGATATATAAGCACGAGCTCGAGTTCCCCACCATGTCTACGCTCGACATGATCCAGCATCCCTTTACCGCCCTCAGCAAGACCAACAGGCAGATATGGCACTTCCAGAAGGAGTATGACCGCTTCCAGAAAGAGAAATATATAGACTATACATTCAACGAAAAGCTGGTGACCAACCTTACCGGCCTGGCGGGCGACAGCCTGGAGCGCTATATGCGCTATTATCGTCCCGCCTACGAGCAACTGCGCAACATGAGCGAGTATAGCTTCTACAGCTACATTAAGCAGACAGTGTACCGCTACCGCCTGGCCAATAGCCCCCTGCGCAACACACAATAAAAAAACCGCCAGATCCGGGGGGAAATGGCGGTCTTCTCACAAGCTCTTCACTTCACATCGTCACGCACGTTGGTTGGCATTGGCTGCGCTCCCTTCTTGCGTTTGATTAGATATGTTGATGTGCTTGTTTTTGAAAATTGAGTATTGCTCGCGCATTGAATCAAAAAAATCTTCCACTGTCTGGAAGCTCCTCATATCGTTTGATACCCCGTAGAGATTACCGCTCAGGTTGAAGAAAGCAATTGCTTTCGATGGGGTATTGATCCAGTGTTTACCGTCTTTCACCGCATAACCGTCAAGCAGCAGGTTGATCCCATCCAACTCAAATCGCCACATCCCGCTCTCATCCTGCATAACATTGAACTGATACATTTTTTACAACTTTTGTTGAACTACAATGGCAAAAACCACGCTAAAATTCAAGCTGCGTGCCAGCAAGGCCCCTGGTACGGACATCCATTTAACAAGCCTTTCACATTAAAAAATTGCTGTGGATTGATAATCAGCATTTTAGAAAAAGAGCTAGTTGAACATTAAAGCTTTGGCGAATGCATAATTTTTTGGCCGAAGCGCCCTTATTGCTTTGGCCATTGTTAACTAATCGTGAAATTCGGGGAATTTATTCCCCAGCTTGGTTGTCCATAAGCGTATCCCACGTGTTCGTTTCGGCATTATTTGCATACGCAGCCGGTTACTATAAAGCCTTTTGTATATTCGGTATTATGGACGTACGTATTGAAACCCAAAGGCTACTCATTCGCCCCCTCCTCGAGGAGGACGATGAAGGCATGTTTGCCATGGACTCCGACCCTGAAGTCCACAAGTTCATCGGCACCCCGCCCACTGCTACCATCGAGGCCGAGCGTGAGGTGATCCGCTTTGTGCAGCAGCAGTATGCCGATAATGGCATAGGTCGCTGGGCCATGCTCGATAAGGCGACCGGTGAATTCATTGGTTGGACAGGCTTCAAGCACATCACCATCATCGTGAACGGGCATACCAACTTCTACGACTTTGGCTACCGCCTTGCCCGCAGGCACTGGGGCAAAGGCTACGCCACCGAGGGCGCCCTGGCTGCCCTGCAGTACGGCATCGGGACCCTGGGCTTCAAAGACATCTTCGCCATGACCCATGCCGACCATGCGGTATCGAGACATATACTGGAAAAGGTAGGCTTTAAGTTCATCGAAATATTCCCTTACGACGACAACGGCGCCACCCCCTGGCTGCGCAAGGGCATGCCCACCACATGGTACCAACTCGACACCGCGACATATAAGCAGTAAAATTTTATAAAAACGGTTTGCAGAAAAGCTAAAGCTCCCTATATTTGCAGCCCGATCCGAAAGGAGAAGGGTAAAGGAAGCATAGCTCAGCTGGTTCAGAGCATCTGCCTTACAAGCAGAGGGTCCGCGGTTCGAACCCGTGTGCTTCCACTCACAAAGCCTCGCATTTTTGCGGGGCTTTTTTTGTGAGTTTTATAGATCTTCATCTTGGAAGAACTGGGCGTAGTGCGACACATATCAATAAAAAGTGGGTATTTTTATTGCAAAAGGTCAAGATGCTTGCTTATCACTTGCTAGATTTCTTTATGGATGGAAGGAAGGTACCTCCGCATTCTATTGTACCATACTCCTTAAAGGATTTCATTACAAAACATAAAGAATACCAGACCGCTTTATATAAGTTACCGCACTATTGTAAAAAGTTAGAAAATGACGGTTTATTACTACATGAAGGAATTGTAGGTAATAATCCCTATTTAGGACATACATATTACACTATCAATGGGATATTTAATAGGTATTTGAATGCATACAATAGTTACGACTATTTGGTTGAAGGGTTTCTTTCGGTTAGGAACAAATTCCAGGATATGGTGTTGCCGGTTGAAGCTCGGACAGACTTGGGGGATTTTACCTTGGGCTCCAGTTTTGTCTTAACCAGCGACATAATCATTACAGCGAAACATTGCGTAAGTGGAGTTAACTCTTTCCGTATTTTAGACGTAGGTGGAAATTACGTCCCCGTATTAAGCGTACATTTTTCCCAAGATGAGGCATTGGATATTGCGATTATTAAGGTCGATAAAAATTACTTCAGGGACAAAAGCATAGAAATACCGATGATCAGATATGAGGGTATTGCCGTTGACCCTGGAAAGCATCGTGTAGTATCTGATTTGAACAATACAGAAGATATTGTGATGCTCTTAGGGGAAGGCAATATACTTGACGAAGTTTTAACTCTCGGCTATCCACCAATTAGTGGTTTTGAGACAACACTGATCGCAAATAAAGCTGAAATTAACTCCAGCTTTTTACGGGTTTCGTCAGGGTCCGTGCTTGCAAAAACCGTAAAATATAGGCATGAAGTAGAATACTACATCATTAATGCAAAAGTTAAAGGAGGCAATAGTGGCGGTCCTATTCTTGACAAATTGGGAAGAGTTATTGGAATGATTGTGGAAATGCCCACTGACATCAAAAACCACCAAATGCTTGACTCTTTAGGATATGGAATAGCGATACCTAGCAAGAACATTGCGCATCTAGTGAAAGAAGTACAAAACAACTTTGCAAATGTTGTATCTCCTAAGTTATCTAAAAATGGTGACTGGTATTCGATTTAACAACTTACTATCTTGGAGTTAGATATAATACTTGAAAGGTAAAGCAATTTTGATATCGTCAATTGGACCAGCTGTAAGAATGTCGCCAATCATATTGGCAAACTTCAATGTTACTGGCATCCCGTCACAAAACCTGCAGGAGTTGTAATTTAGTTTTGTTAACGCCAAAATATCCCTACAAATTGTATCAATAGAGATAAAACCTTTACCCCTTGTCAACTTTATCGTTATTGGGTTAGGAGTTTCTAAACCCAATGGTTGCTGAACTCTTGGAATAAATCCTTTAGTCCATAAGTAAGCATTATTATTGTCTTTTGCATAGTAGCTACCTCTCAGAATCGGAAAATTTTTATCTCTATAGAGTTTGAATATTTTTTCGTCTTTAATGGTTACACCGACCAACTTAATTTCATTCTTTGAAGCGATGTCATTAAACCCTTCCCACTCCTCATCATCAAAAAAAGTCCGTCCGTGAATGAAGACCTCTTTAGGCAGCTGATTATTCGTCTTTTGAAACGAACTTATGGCTTTTTGTAAGAGATCAGAAGCTGCTTCTTTAGTTAAGTGAAATTCTCTTGTTTCTTCGTTATACCAAGGTCCAACTGCTCCTTTAAAAACCATTCCGTCTCCTGAATCTAAAAACATCTGTGCTGCGCAACATGCATAGTTTCTTTCTGACTGTCTTTCATCAACCTTGAATACTAATCCTATATAACATACTCCCTTTCTAATGCTTCCCAACTTCCAAGGTAATCCACCAATCTTATAGTAAACAGAAGTAGCAATATTCCATGCTATATCTGTTTCCATTGTAGACAAATCCCGTTTGGGCTCATTATTTTTTTTACGAAACTCTGGCTCTCTATAGGCAATCGTGGATTCCCGGACGATTTGGGTAAGAATTTCATGTTTTAGCAATTTTAGTTTGAGTTGATTGTGAAAATGGTTTTCATATTTATAGCTCTCTTTAGTTTTCGCAAGTTCAGGATCTATTTCGTCAAATAATCCCTTATTCTCCCTAGTATATCTATCTTTTATTCCGACTTTGATTACGTCTTTGCTAATTGCCTTTGATTTTGGTCTCCCTACTAAATATATTTCCTCGGGAATCACAACGAACCATAAGTCTACAGGTGGTCTGTCATCATCTTTTTCTGATTCCATTAGTCGTTCTGTGTAAGCGTCCACCATCTTTGCTATCCTAACGTGTGAGTCTGAATATTTGTAATATTGGAGCATCGCACTTTCATCAATTTTTAGTTCAACAGTTGAATTCAAATTTATCGTAACTCCAAAAATTGCCTCAAATCCTGGATAGAAAGGTTTGGCAGGATCATTTTTATATGCCGGAATAGGTTTTAAGAACTTGGAAATCCAAGATTTCATTCTACTTACACCCGTTTCTGTGCCAATAATTCCAATCGAAAAATTATTGATTTTATTTTTGTTAAATGGGCCAAATAGTGTCAAGCCATCCCGTGGGTCTATTACTCTTTGGTTATGGTTAAAAAGTAAAAAAGGCTCATTGATATGTTTTAATTCATACATTTTCTTCCGTAGTTTCCGTTTCGTCAAAATATTCTTCTTCGTCTATAAATGTGTCTATAGAGGCTAATCTTTCTTCATCATTAGGCTCGATGTAACTAAAAGAAGCTTGAAACATAATGGGAGTAGCAGGCATTACTAGTTTTTCGTCAGGACTGACTTCAATTTCAATATTATCCGAATCTGCATTCTTTATGCTTGCTAAAAACGCCAATAAGCAGTCCCTCCACTCTTTATTCCGCATGTTCTTACCTTTATTACGCCTTGCGCTATGCATTTTCTTTTTGTCTTCCCACGGAACTATGCCATCGTCAGTAAAAACAATATGATTTTTAATACTAAAACATAGCTGTGGGTAAAATAGCGGTTTGAAACTTATGCCATAGTGCCAAAAAGCCTCATAATATTTACCTGTTACGGTTATGTTCTTGGATGTATCACCAATCTTGAATTTACCTTTAATATGCTTATCGGCTCCTCCCTCAAAATAAAAGCACTTTGTCTTACTCGCTAACTCGTAGCTTTTCAATTCTAACTGTTGCAAATGACTATCAAAGCATTCCTTTAGAAGCCTAACCAATAATCTTCGAAAATCCTGATAAGTAGGAAATTCCTCCGTGTCATAACTGCTAAGTGTATCTGATGTGTCTTTTATAATAACCCTTTGAGGAGGAATCTCATCATTTATTTCATCTAAGTAATAATTAAGAGTTGCTTGAAAGGTCACGATAATACTTCCATGTCTTATAGCGGGATACCCTAAATTATTTTTTATTATTGCCTTTGCCTGATCGTCATTACGAAATTGATAGAATCTAACCTTGGGGGGTACCCTAGTTATTTCAACCCAATTAGAATAAAATAAATCTACCTTATCTTCCTCAATTCCCGACCAATTAGTATAAACATTCTCATACCAATTCTTTAGTGACAATGTACCCGCAGGCAATTTTGGAACATTATCAGCTGCCAGTTTTTTTAATAGCCTTTTTAATCCACTACCCCAGAAGCCTTCAAAAGAAATAATATTCCTTCTATTTAGCCCAATTCGTGCATTAAACCGCGAATCATCTATTTTAATGGGAATAATAAAGTCTTGAATTAAATTTTGCCGCTCGATGCTCCTACAGTGCTCCCATTCATCCAAAACACCTTGTTTTTCAAAAGTATCTTTTGAAACAACTAGAATATACTTCGAGGTATTAAAATTTAAGAAATCCTGCAATTTTTTCCAGTAATCAGCCTCACCTCCAAGTAATAAAGACAAATCGCATTCACATTTATATCCTTCGTTGATCAGTTTGGATTGTAGCCAAAGCGTAAACTCATTATCTTCCGGAGTTGCATGTCCAATAAATATAGTATCTCGTTCCAATTTGTTTAATGATTAGGGGTTAGTTATTCATAGATAGTTCAGCATAGTCTACTACCCTGAAAAATCAATAGTAACAGATCTATTTTGAGTGCTTTAGGACATTTAAAGATATGGAAAAATGCCTTAATAGTTTATAATTGGACGGTACTTATTTTCCACACAACCGGTTTAAGCTTATTCAGCTTAAACCTAGCAAGGAAACGAAGGATTGCATCCGGCAGCATTGCCCAGGATTAGATGGTGCTTCCCCACCGTTCCCGCAAATCTGCGACTTGTGCTAATAAAATAACGGCAGTTTGCCACTGCCGTAAGAGCGCTCGACATAGACTCTGTCTGCGTCGCAACGGCAGCCCATCTCCGATTAGCCAGGACTTCTTATCTTAGAGTCAAATAGCAACCATGGATAAAAACGGCCCGGTAATAGTTATTGAAGACGACCTCGACGATCAGGAACTTTTAACCCAGGTATTTAAAAGTCTCGGGTACCCAAATGAAGTTATTTTTTTCAATGATGGGGAGGCGGCCCTGGCTTATCTCAATAGATCGGAGACCATACCATTTCTTATTCTCTCCGATATAAATCTGCCCAAACTCAATGGCTTTGAGCTGAGGGAAAAGCTAAAGACAGATGCAGCCCTTCGCTTAAAATGCATTCCATACCTTTTCTTCTCCAGCGCCTTAAATCAGAAGGCGGTTATTGATGCTTATAGCCTGTCTGTTCAGGGCTTTTTTGTGAAGCCTAATACCATGGCAGAAATAGAAAGGACCATTAAGGCGATAATGGAGTATTGGAAATTATGTGCTGCGCCTAATGATTTTTCGTCTTATGTAAATGTGGCAAGGTAGTCAGATTAAGCATAGTAGGTAGTCCTCATGTACGGCTTCCTGGTAGCTCTAACTGGTTTAAGCTTATCCGGCTTAGATCTACCAACGTAACAAAGGATTGCATCCGGCAGCTCTCCCAACTGGTTTAAGCTTGTTTATCTTAAATCTACCAATAAAACGAAGGATTGCATCCGGCAGCATTTGCACAGGCTAGCTGGTGCTTCCCCGCGGCATAACCTTGTCAACGTCGCAACGGCAGCCCATCTCCCATTAGCCAAGACTTCTTATCTTAGAGTCAAATAGCAACCATGGATAAAAACGGCCCGGTAATAGTTATTGAAGACGACCTCGACGACCAGGAGCTTTTAACCCAGGTATTTAAAAGCCTGGGATACCCAAATGAAGTTATTTTTTTCAATGATGGCGAGGCGGCACTGGCTTATCTCAATAGATCGGAGACCATACCTTTTCTTATTCTCTCCGACATCAATCTGCCCAAACTCAATGGCTTTGAGCTGAGAGAAAAGCTAAAGACAGATGCCGCCCTTCGTTTAAAGTGCATTCCATACCTTTTCTTCTCCAGCGCCTTAAATCAGAAGTCGGTTATTGATGCTTATAGCCTGTCTGTTCAGGGCTTTTTTGTGAAGCCAAATACCATGGCAGAAATAGAAAGGACCATTAAGTCTATAATAGAGTATTGGAAATTATGTGCTGCGCCTAATGATTTTTCGACCTATGTAAATGTGGCAAGGTAGCCGGCCCCGCTAGGCGTAGACGCTGTGCCCGGTTGGCGCGCGAAAGCCGCCTGGGCCTGCGGCCGGCGTTTTGCTGCCTTAGCCGGTTTACTCCTTCACAAATTTTCCCCTGTAAAGGTCAATACCATTCTCACTGTATTCCAGGATATACACTCCCGGAGTCAGCGCTCTGATATCTGTTACCGCGCCGGTGCTGCGCAGGTAGGTAGTGGTTTTGCACTCCCTGCCCGGCACATCGTGTATGCTGATGCGCGCCTTATCGCTCAGCATACCCCGCAGTATTAGCTGGTCACTCGCCGGGTTGGGGTAAAGCGCGTACATGCCCCGTTCCACATTGCCCAAGCCTGCCGGCTTAGGCTGTTTGTACCTGGCAATGAACGATACGGTCACCCAGTTAGGGTTCAACATCGGGTAGGCCACCAGCCCGCCGGGCCCGTTCAGGTCAAAGTCCGTAGTGTCGCTTATGTAGCCCGATACGTACACATCATTATCGGGGCCCAGCACCAGTTGATAGGCCTCGTCGTCCCATCCGCTGTAGGTATGGATATGCCATTTATAGTGGCCTGCCGAGTCCAGTTTCAGCACATAGTAGTCTTCGCTGTTCGCATGGGTCGTTCCCGCCGCGGTCGGGTGCGCGGGGTCCAGCACTACGGTTTTCTGGAACATGCCCGTCATGTACACATTGCTGCTGTCGTCGCACACCACAGCCTGTGCAAACGATACGGCATTCACCCCCGTGTCGCAGCCGTAGTTTTTTGCCCATACCGGGTGGCCGGTGGCGCCGTTCAGCTTCACCAGGTAACCCGATTGATTATTGCCCCCCGCATTGAGCACTATGTTGGCCGCTGTATCCACGGTCATTGATGTGGTGTAGTAGCCGGTGGCGTACACATTGCCTGCCTTGTCCACAGCCACACCCCTGCCATAGTCGTGACCTGCACCGCCCAGTGCCTGCAGCCAGGCGATAGCCCCGTCGCTGGTATATTTGGCCACATAGCCGTCATAGCCGCCATGGCATACCAGCGTGCGGAACACATTGCCCGTGTCCATAAAGGTGGACGAAGGTGTCATGAAGCCCGCTGTGTAGCCCGTCATGAATACATTATTGTTCATGTCCACGGCCAGCACCAGTCCCTGGTCGCCGTCATTGCCTTTTATTTGCCGTGCCCACAGAAAGGTGCCGTCGCCGTCATACTTGGCCAGGTACCCGTCCAGCAGGCTCGATGTGAACACTACGGTGCCGGGGTGTGCGGGGTCCATATCTACCGTGCCGTTGAAGACGCCGGTTATATACAGGTTGCCGTCGTGGTCGGCTTTCATGTCCAGTATCTTTGCGTCCACCCTGGGGGCCTTTGCCCACACCAGGTGGTCGGTCGAGTCGTACTTGGCCAGGAAGAGGCCGGGTGTCGAGAGGGTATCGGTGCTGTAGCCCATGCCCATGCTGTCCACGCCCCCGTAACCACCTGCATACCAGTGTCCGTCGTAGCCCAGGGTGCTGGTCCATCCACCTGTGCCTATATTGCGCGCCCACAGCAGTTGGCCTGCAGCGTTGTACTTGCATAAATAACTGGCGCTGCCCTGCGCGGGTGTCGCCTTCAGGGTATCCACATTTGGCCCCGGGTCCACGTCCATGGCCTCTGCAAAGCTGCCGAACAGGTAGGCATCCCCGTGCCGGTTCACCATTAGCGAGCTGGGCTGGTTGGCTCGTTGCTGTGTCCAGGTCGAAAAACCGGGCAGGCCGTAGGCCCATTGATAAATGGGTTGGGCCGAAGAAGGTGCGGCGTAGCAGCAGGAAAGCAATAGCAGTGCTGTCGTAACGGGCTTGCTGAGCATGGGCAGAATGTTTTAGGTTAAGACAGCACCGGCCCTGCATTGGTTGGATATCGGGCTCGTCGGGCCGGCATTGCAACGATAAAGGTTATCTTTACGCCATGGATCTGGTTGGAATATTTAAGGACAAGGCGATAAAGCCCAAAGAAAAGACGGAAGCCATCGCCGTTGCACTCCTCGGCGGCGCCCTGTCGGTGGATACACTGATAGGCTTTGCAGGCGAAAGCAAGGACGCGCAAAAGGCCACCTGTATTGAAGCAATAGAGCTGGCTACCAAACAGCAACCGGCAATAGCTAACGATAAAGTATTCAAATTTGTGACGGCGGCACTGGCCGACAAAGCACCCCGTGTAAAGTGGGAATCCGCCAGGGTGATCGGTAATACGGCTTCACTTTTTTCTTCACAGGCCAGCAAGGCTATACCCAACCTGCTGGCCAATGCAGAGCATGAAGGCACCGTAGTGCGCTGGAGCGCCGCCTATGCCCTTGGCGAGATCATCAAACTGAAAACCGCTCTGAACAAAGACCTGCTGCCCGCTGCAGAAGCCATCTGTGAACGGGAGGAAAAGAACAGTATTAAGAAAATATATCTAGGCGCCATCAAAAAAGCGCAGAAATAGCCGACTGTCGCAGGATTGAAAAAAAATTCTCGCTGTACCAATAATTGATAGCCAGGCACTTCGATAAAAAAAGCTGGGTATCATACCCCTGGATAACGGGTATCATAAAAATTCGATTTCCGGAATTCATCTTCCGGTCTGAACTTTGGAGGAAAGGCAGCAGCTCACTATTTCCACAGATCTATTAAAGGCAAATGGGTGCGCATATGAAAAGCAGTAGGGCAGGAAAACAATGGAAATCGTATCGGGCAAAATGCCCGATGGCAGGGCACGGATCGGGCATGGCGCAAAAACGTACAATCCGCCCATTGTCAATAAGTTATAGTTTACGATGCCCGAAAAAATGCCCGATTTTATTTTTTTATTTTCGGGCATCCGGCAGCCTCGGCCAACAGTCCGCCCAATTAGCTCGTCTGACTTTTTAAGACATTCCAAACAAGAACTACAATTGATACCTATGAAAAAGATAATACTCGCTACACTTCTCTTGTTACCGCTTATCGCAAATGCCCAAGCCACCTTCGCCCCTCCCGGCAGCGAGTGGTACCATAGCCAGCAATACGGCGTCTTTCATTGCTACTACGCCGGTGATACAGTAATAAATAACATAGCCAGCCGCATTATCGTCCGCAAGGCGCTCACCAGGGACCCCTATTACAGCCAGGGCCTGCATGTAGACGACCAATCGACGATATATGTTTATAACAATACCGACACCGTTTTTATCTACAACCGTTACTTTCACCGGTTCACCCCGCTTTATGTATTCAATGTGAATGACGGCGACACGATCCGCCTGCCCATCATACCTATCGACTACGGCCAGCTCACATTGGCATACCCCGATTCCACTTTCAGGATCGTTGTCGATTCCGTGAGGAACAAACTGTATGACACCGCGATGTTGAAGACCGTCTACGTTCATGCCATCGGCAATCCCGACAGTGCCTACGTTTTAGACTATGGGGTGGGCTATGCCGCTACCATCGGCGGCCTGGGCACAGGTCTTATCCCCATGGGAACACCTGCGGCCATACCCTTGACCGAAAGCCTGCAACCTGCCACAGGCATCAAGTGCTATAACGACCCAACGCTGTCAATAAAGCTTGTAGCCGGTATCTGCGGCATACCGCCGGTAGGGATACCCACTATCGCCTCTGTCAAAGAGGTGGAGCTTACTCCCAATCCCGTGTCAGGTATATTAACTATTTCATGCCCGCAGCCCATCACCTCGTTGCACATCTACGACGCTATGGGAAGGGAAGTTTATAAAGGCGCTTCCGCGGATAAAAAGATGCATATCGACTTGACTGCTTTGCCGGCGGGTATTTACTTTGCCCACATAAACGGCACAGAAGTAAGAAGGTTCATTAAAGAATAGCTCAAAGAATGCTCACCATATACGGGATTAAGAATTGCGATACGATGCAGAAGGCATTTAAATGGCTGGACGCGAAGAAGATCAAATACGAGTTTCACGACTATAAAGAGAAGGGGATCGATAAGGCGCATCTCGAGCTGTGGCTGAAACACCTGCAGCTCGATAAACTCGTGAATATTAAAAGCACTACCTACCGCGGACTCACAGAAAAAGAGAAGGCTTCCGTGAGTGACAAAGCAAAGGCCATTAAATTAATGATGGAGCACAACTCGCTCATCAAGCGCCCCGTGTGGGACTTTGGCAACGGCCAATTCTTCCTGGGCTGGGACGAAAAAGCGCTGGCCGAACTTCTATAGTCGAAGTAGTGCCAGCGCCCGGTAGCTGCGAGGTGAGGATTACCTCACCAATGTAATATCGCTCTTCACGATCTGTTTATTGCTTTCGCCATCACCACAGTAGAAAGTGATGTACAGGTAATAAGTGCCGATATCCTGCGGAACGCCTTTATAGGTACCGTCCCAGCCGTCGGTAGTATTGGTAGTGGAATACACTTCTTGTCCGTACCGGTTGTAGATCGACATTTTCTCCAGTGTGATATTGCCTTTGTACCTCACCCTGAAGATGTCGTTCTTGCCATCGCCATTGGGAGTGAACGCAGTTGGCACGTATGGTGTGCAGCAGTTGTCGTATTCCACGCTTGCTTTACCCCACGCCATACATTCATGTTCGTCCACAACGCGGACGTTGTATGAGCCATTGCCCAGGCCGGTGATGCCGTTTTGATAGCTGGCATTGAGGCTGTCGGTGCTCCAATAGTAGCGGTAAGGCGGCGTGCCACCCGTAGCGCGTACATGCACTGCGCCGTTGTTATCCACGCCTTCGCAGAGGTTACCATTTGCAAACATCTCGAGGCTTAGCTTCGCCGTTTGTTTTATGGTGACGGGCTTGCTCTTTGTGCATCCATTGCTGTCGATAACGGTGATGGTGTGAGTGCCTGCCTGCAGGTTGCTGAACGTATGGGAAGACTGCGGCGCTGTAGGATGCCCATCAAGCTGGTAAGCCAGTGGAGCAATACCGCCATCGGCGTTTATCACCAGGCTGGCGTCGCTCATGCCGAAGCAGGATGGAGTGGTAATGGCTGGCTCTTCGATGTTGATATGCGGGTTGTCCACTATCGTCACTAAGCTATCGGCCTTGCAGCCATTGCTGTCTTTGATGTAATACCTGTAATTGCCCTGGCCCAGTCCTGTATAGTAGTTGTTAGTGGTGAAGCTCAGGTTATCTGAAGAGTAGGTATAAGAAGGTGTGCCGCCGCTGCCCGTCAGCAGCACAGTGCCGTTCTTGTCGCCTTCGCATTTGGCTGGCGTAACAGTTATGTTAGCGAAGCCTAATTGCGTTGGTTGCGCAATATCGATAAGGGTATCGGTCAGGCAACTGTGCGCGTCTTTGATGTGCAAAGTGTGTAGGCCTGCGTTCAGGTTCCCGAGCACCGGCCCCGGTTGGTAAAGGCCACCGTCGATAGCGTATGTGTAGGGTAACGTGCCGCCATTGGCAAATACCTGTACACTGCCGTCCGATCCGCCTGCGCATTTTACCTGGCGCAATAGCATATCTGTTACTTCCAGATTGGCTATCTGCGGTATCACTATAACCGTGTCGATGGTACACCCGTTGGCATCCTTTACACTTATACTGTCGATGGATGCAGCCAGATTATTGAATACATTGACGCCGTTGAAGGGGCTGCCATTGAGCGAGTACGTGAAGGGCTGCGTGCCACCGTTAGGGACGATCGTAATACTGCCATTGTTATCGCCATGACAGCTAATGCCTGTAAGGCTTACCGTGCCGCCCAGTGAAGCCGGTTGCGTTACTGTTACGAGGGTATCGTAGCTGCAGTTATGGCTGTCGCGCACATGGATGGTATAAGTGCCTGCAGCGAGCGAGCCAAAGGAGCCTGACCCGGTATAGCCCCCGGCATTAATGGCGTATGTGTATGGCGCAGTGCCGCCCGTAGCCGCGGCGTTGATAACCCCCAGGCTTTGGCCGTGGCAAGGCTCGTTGGTTACACTGATGCTGGTGCCAAGCGCTGTGGGACCGGTCAAATTCACCACAGAGTCGACTGTGCAGCCATTGGCATCCTTAACGTGAACAGTGTAGGTTCCGATAAGTAGTGAATTGAAAGTGTTGTTGATAGTGTACGGGCCGGCATCTATGGCATAGGTATAGCCGGGCTTGCCTCCCGAGGCGCTAACGGTAACGGATCCGAAGCTGGTATTGCATAAGGGCGCCACCTTGGTCACGTCAGAGATCACTAGTTTAGTTGGCTCTGTTATGGTCACCACATTATCCTTGATGCAGCCCGCGGCCGATTTTGTATGTACAGTGTATGTGCCTGCTGCAAGGCCGTTGAAAACATTTGTGGCCGTGTAAGGACCTGCGTCTAGTGCATAAGTGTATCCGGGGGGATTATTGTTGGCATTGACAGTGATCGTGCCGGTGCTGCCGCCGTTACATAAGACATTTGTCGAATTGACATTGGCAGTTACCTGGTTAATGCTGAGTTGCAGGTGCACAGTGGAATCGCAGCCATGGGCGGTGCTGAATACGTGGGTATATGTCCCGGCAGTTTTGTAATAGGTGCCTGCAAAAAGGAAACTATCGTAGTAGCAAATGCTTTGGTTCACCGTAGTATCGTAGGCGGGCAGCATAGAAAGAATAAGGGTCACGCTTGAATCGCAACCGGATTGCGACATGAAAGTGTGGCTATACGTGCCCGGGCTTGTGATCACATTGGGTCCAAAAATGTACTGTGTACCACTGCAGAACGAGTCGTAAGTAGTATCAACCAGGGGTGGTGGTGTGTTGGTTGATGCCTGGGCGAGGAAGCCTTCGTAGTTGGGGCCGGATACGATGTGAATAATCAGGTCGTTGTTGCCGGGCTGCCAGTTGCTGCAAAGCTGCACCGATACCATGTTGGCCTGTGTATAGCCCTGGTAGTAGTAGGGGTTAGCTACGGGGATGCCGACGATATTTTGCACCACGCCATTTACGATGATCTCGTAAACGGAATTGTCGGCAAAAAAGTCAAGGCCGAGGCAGAATACGTTTGGCTGGGAGAAACTCTGGTGGCAGGAGTTGAAACAATCAAGGGTAAATGAGAACTTGTAATAGATATCCGTATCTACGTTGTGGAAGCCGCTTTGTGAGTGGGATATCCATGCGCAGTCGGGCCAGGGGCTCACGTAGTAATTTGCCGGGATGGGCGACATCACTATCGCTGAACTATAGGGGCCGTTGATACCAGTCATGGATACCTGCCAGTGGAGATCCGGACTGCCGCCGGGCAGCGTGCCTCCATTCCCATCAGTGCCTGTGTTGAAAAAATTAGGCGGCGGAGGATCGCCGTATGTGGGATTGTTGGTACAATCGGGTACTTGTGCAAAACTGCTCAGTGTGCAAAGCAACGCAGTAAACACGAGCAAGATGGTCTTGCAGGTAGAGATATGCATTATCGTGAGGTATTAGATATTCAATTTAAAAATACCAAAAAGTGTTAATGTTAATAAATAGAATTTTCCGGCCTCTTTAATGCAGTGAGATTCAAGGAAGATTGGTCAAAAGTAAATCCAGGCGGATGAAAACCATATATACTCCCCTTATATCCTTTTAGTATTTTCGCTGCCTAAATTGAGGTTATGCAACAACAGTGGCAGGAAATGATAGAAGCGGCCTATGCCAACCGCGAACTAGTGAAAGATGAGCGATATAAAGAGGCTGTAAGGGCGGTGATAGAGGAAGTGGATAAAGGCCGCCTGCGTGTGGCAGTGCCGGGTGCTAATGGCTGGGAAGTGCAGCAATGGGTTAAACAAGCGATCCTGTTGTACTTCGGCATACAGCCTATGCAGACATGGTCGCTGGAGCCCTTTGAGTTTTACGACAAGATGCTGCTAAAAAAAGACTACGCCTCGCTTGGCGTGCGGGCAGTGCCGCATGCTGTTGCGCGCTATGGCGCCTACATTGCTAAAAATGTGGTGCTGATGCCGTCGTATGTAAACATCGGCGCCTATGTGGATGAAGGTACGATGGTAGATACATGGGCGACGGTGGGCAGTTGTGCGCAAATAGGCAAAGGCGTGCACCTGAGTGGAGGCGTAGGTATAGGCGGTGTGCTGGAGCCGTTGCAGGCCGGCCCCGTGATCATTGAAGATGGTGCTTTTATAGGCTCGCGCTGTATAGTGGTGGAAGGGGTAGTGGTGGAAAAGGAAGCCGTGCTGGGCGCCAACGTGGTGCTGACCCAAAGCACAAAGATCATTGACGTAAGCGGCGCAGCACCTATAGAATACAAGGGCCGGGTGCCGGCCCGTAGTGTGGTGATACCGGGCAGCTATACAAAAGAATTCCCTGCAGGAGAATACCAGGTTAGCTGTGCACTGATAATAGGCCAGCGCAAACCCTCCACCGACCTTAAGACCAGCCTGAACGATGCACTGAGAGATTTTAACGTTGCGGTATAGATGCTATTACTGCTTGACATAGACTGGAATTTTTTCCGGGAACCTTTTCTGGGTGAAACAGTTGCCGATTACTGCTGGTTTGGCGGCATCCTGCTCGCAACACTTTTACTGCGACGGCCCTTGTCGCTGGGTTTGTCGAATATAGGTCACAACCTATCGAGTCGTATTAGTAAAGAGAAGCATCACCAGACCTTTCTTGATATGCTGCGCAAACCTATCGAGCGGCTGTTTACATGGTTGCTTATTTTCATTGCGTTTCTTAAGCTGTCGAAGGCCCTGGATAGTATTGTCGTCCTTCACAGGGATAAGGGCATTGGCAATACAGTAGATATACGCCTGGGGGATGTAATAGATCATGTGTTTGAACTCTTGCTGATCTTTTCCGCCACTGTCGTTGTGTCCAGATTCATCGATTTCGCTTTTTACATACAAAGGGGTCGCGCCAATACAACTGACAACAAAGAGCGCCAGCAACTATTGCCATTGGTAAAAGAGGTGGTGAAGCTGTTTATATGGACCATCAGCTTCTTCTGGATACTCGGCTCGGTATTTCATGTAAACATACCGGCACTTATTACCGGCCTTGGCATCGGCGGCATCGCGATAGCGCTGGCGGCTAAGGAGAGCGTGGAAAACTTATTTGCCGCATTTACTATTCTCAGCGATAAGCCGTTCCAGGTGGGTGACACTATACGTACGGGCAACTTTGAAGGGGTTGTTGAGCGGATAGGGTTCCGCAGCACCAGACTGCGTGGCAGTGATGGCAATCAACTGATCGTGCCCAACCAGAAGATGGTGAGCGAGAACCTTGAGAATCTTACCGACAGCAACTTCAAATCAATAAAACTCAACATTAACATCAAGTACGGTGTGCCGCACGAGAAGCTGGATAAAATGATAGAGGAGCTGAAAGCAATGGTGAGGAAAACGACACATGTGCAGGAACCGGTCGAGGTTATCCTGGAAGGATTCGGAGAGCAGACTTTCAGGATATCGGTATCTTATCATATTCCCTATCCATGGGACGAAAGCACCAGTGATAAAATGATACAGCAGGAAATAAACATGCAGGCCTACGAGATCGCCTATCGCCATACGGAGGGTAACATTGGAAAGATCAGCAGCCGAACACATACTGCGAACCGCGAAGAAGATAAAGAGGAGCATGAAAATGAGGAAGACCTCGGCGGCCTTTTGTAAGCTTACCTGCTGACGTAAGGCAGTATTTCTTCGAGATATTTACGCTCGTTGCTGAGGCGCGGCACTTTATGCTGGCCGCCCAGTTTGCCCTTATCCTTCAGCCATTTCTTAAAGCCATCTTTAGGCATAACGTGGACAATAGGCATGCGCAGGGCCATGTCTTTATGACGTTTGGCATCATAATCAGAGTTTACCGCACGTAGCGCCTTATCCATTGCTGCGACAAATACATCCAGCGGACAAGGCAGATGCTCAAACTCTATGATCCACTCGTGGGCACCCGTGTCGGAGCCAGTCATGTATACAGGCGCTGCTGTATAGTCGTTCACCACTGCGCCTGTTTCTTTGCAGGCCACTGCAATGGCCTGGTCGGTATTGTCAACTATCACCTCCTCGCCGAAGGCATTGATAAAATGCTTCAGCCTGCCGCTCACTTTGATACGGAAGGGATCGAGCGAGGTAAATTGTATAGTATCGCCCACGAGATAACGCCAAAGGCCGCCATTTGTATTGATGACCAGTGCGTAATTCTTGTTCAACTCTACTTCTTTAAGGCTTAACGTTTGCGGGTGGTCCTTGCCGTATTCCTCCATAGGCATAAACTCGTAGTAGATGCCGTGGTTGAGCAGCAAGAGCATACCGTTGCTATCGGTATTGTCCTGTATCGCAAAAAATCCTTCCGATGCATTATAGGTTTCCCAGTAGTGCATCTGTGACGAGGGTATCATTTTTTCAAATTGCCGGCGGTAGGGTACGAAGCTTACGCCGCCATGAATATAGAGCTCGAGGTTGGGCCATATTTTTAACAGGTTATCTGTTCCCGCTATTTCGAACAGGCGCTTGATCAGCACGATCGTCCATGTAGGCACACCGGCAATGAAGGTCACATTCTCGTGCATGGTGGTGTGCGCCATCATCTCGATCTTTTGTTCCCACTCGTCCATTAGCGCAATACTAAGATCAGGTGTGCGCACCAACTGGCTATAAAGTGGCATATTTTGCAGCATTACTGCAGAAAGATCACCATAGAATGAGTCAGCATTGAGCTGATTGATCTGGTGGCTGCCGCCTATGGTCAGGCATTTGCCCGAAGTAAAATTAGACTGGGGGAACTGGCGCAGGTATAAGGTCATTACATCCTTGCTGCCTTTAAAATGGTTTTCATCAAGCGACTCCTTGCTCACGGGTATGAACTTGCTCTTATCGCTGGTGGTACCGCTCGATTTTGCGAACCAGGTAATGGGAGAAGACCAAAGGATATTCTGCTCGCCCTCAAGAATACGTTGTATATATGGCTTGAGACTCTCATAATCGGCCATGGGCACCGCCTTTTTGAAATCCTCCACATTGTTCAGCTTTTCAAAACCGTATTTTTTGCCATATTCCGTGAACTGGGCAGAGCCGATCAATGCATTGAAAACCTGCTGCTGGGTATCGATGGGGTTGAGCATGAAGTTATCGATCGCGCTCTGGCGCAACTTCATATAACCTTTTAATGCCGGACTAATGATACCCATCCTGACTAGATCAAATTAATGTTTTTATACTCTAAGGTCTCTTATCCTCACTAAATCTACAAATTGCCTCCGGTTCGTCCGATGGAGCTGTAATCTTTTCTTTTCAGCTCGAAAGATGTACCAAGATACACTTTTCTTACTTGTTCGTCCTGTGCCAATTCTTCGGCCGTGCCCGATTTCAGGATCTTGCCTTCAAAAAGCAGGTAAGCCCTGTCAGTAATGGATAGTGTTTCCTGTACGTTATGGTCAGTGATGAGAATGCCAATGTTTTTATACTTGAGTTTTGCAACTATGATCTGTATGTCTTCCACGGCTATGGGGTCGATACCCGCAAAAGGCTCATCCAGGAGAATAAATTTGGGATCTACCGCCAGGGCGCGTGCTATTTCGGTACGCCGCCGTTCTCCGCCGCTCAATACATCCCCCGGGCTTTTACGAACATGCTTCAAACCAAATTCTTCAAGCAAACTCTCCAGCTTTTCGTTCTGTTGGTTTTTTGTGAGTTTCGTCATTTCCAGCACTGCCTTCACATTGTCCTCCACCGACAGCTTACGAAACACCGATGCTTCCTGCGGCAGATAGCCCACACCCATCTGGGCACGTTTGTACATCGGGTATTTTGTGATGTCAAGGTCATCAAGATACACGTTGCCTTCATCCGGCTTCACCAGGCCCACCACCATATAAAAAGAAGTGGTTTTGCCCGCCCCATTGGGGCCGAGCAGCCCCACGATCTCACCCTGGTTCACTTCAAACGACACATGATTCACCACAGTGCGGTTCCTGTATCGTTTTACTAATCCGTTTGTGTGTATCTTCAAAGCCGGTGTTTGCAGGCAAAAATAACAATATGCCTCAAACAACAGGCATATCTTACCTTATAATGCATTTGGGCATAGATTGAAGAATATCATACTTTTGCGGACTTATATGAAAGTAACCGAACACATAGCACAGGCTAAAGAACCTATTATTTCGCTGGAGATATTGCCGCCTACCAAGGGCAAGAGTATCGAGTCGATCTATAGCCACCTGGATCCTCTTATGGAGTTTAAGCCTGCCTTCATTAACGTAACCTACCACCGCGCCGAGCAGGTGTATAAAAAACGTGCTGACGGCAATTTCGAACGCGTGGAAATACGCAAGCGTCCCGGTACTGTAGGTATCTGTGCTGCGCTGATGAATAAATACAAGGTTGAAGCCATACCCCACCTGATCTGTGGCGGTTTCAGCAAGGAGGAGACTGAGAATGCGCTGATAGACCTGCATTTTCTTGGTGTGAAAAATGTACTGGCTTTACGCGGGGATGCTGCTGCCAATGAAAAATTCTTTACCCCGCACCCCAATGGCCACCGTTATGCGGAAGACCTGGTAAAGCAGGTGATCAGCCTCAACCAGGGCAAGTACCTGGAAGAGGACATCATGGACGGTGTTAAAACCGATTTCTGTATTGGTGTGGCGGGCTACCCCGAAAAGCATTTCGAGGCGCCTAACCTCGATACTGATATCTACTACCTGAAAAGAAAAATAGAGTTGGGTGCGGACTATGTGACCAGCCAGATGTTCTTTAATAACAAACACTTTTACAACTACCTGGACCGTTGCAAAGAGCACGGTGTCAATGTGCCGATCATGCCCGGGCTTAAGCCGCTGACCTCGAAAAGACAGCTTACTATGATACCTAGCATCTTCAATGTTGAAGTGCCTGTGGAGCTATGCAATGAAATGCTGAAAGCAAAAACAGAGGCGGACTGCGACCAGGTGGGCACTGAATGGCTGCTGGAACAATGCCGTGACCTGCTGAGAAATAAAGTGCCCGTACTGCACTTCTATACTTTGGGAAAACCGAAGGTGATCTATAATGTGCTGAAACAGCTGTTTTAATTCCGGAGGTGGAAACGATCAGGCTTCTTTGAGCTTGTTAGCTTTTTTGAGAGGAACGAATTTGTCGTTCAGGGGTGTTTGCCTCACTTCTTTATTCTTTTTGTCAATTGCGGCCAGTACCCTGCCAATGCCCAGGTAAGATTTCAGTGTTACTTGTACTATAAGACGCGGTATCATAGGGATCTCTTTGCTTATTGAGCCGGTTTTAAATGTTTACGGCTGCGATCAGGCACCCGAGTATTGCGATGAAGAGTAAAATTTTTGTTGTCATTTCAATTGCGTTTTAACGGTGGCGTTTACTTTGTTTTCGTTTGATGACACAAAGATTGCACTACAACGGCTCGTGACGAAATTTTCGGCCTCCTTTAACGCTGCCTTTAAAACTGGTTAACAACCGGTTAGTAAAAAAGAAGGGCTTCCCAAAGGAAGCCCGATCGTATTTTTAACCTTTAAAAAGTATTAGTGAAATAGCCCAAAGAACCCACATCCGCAGCCGCCACTGTGTTCCTCGTTATCGCCATGCCACTGTTCTCTTTCACCTTCCATACCTGTATAGCCGTTTCGTTCGTTGCGCTCTTCTTTCAGCTTGCGGAATGTCTTCTTATCAACATCTACATACACTTTTTTAGTGTCGCTGTAGTTAGTAGTATTCTTTTCTTCTATCAATGTGGTTTCCGTCGTGTAGGTGTACTTGAAGGGCTCACCTTTCACTTCAGGATCGTTGGTGCCACATTCAGGGCAGTAAGCGCAGCCCGGGTGTTTGTATCGGGCATATACCTGTACGCGGGTGCAAGCCGGTGCTGCAGCCATGGGCGCTGCGCCTTCATCATGAGGATAAAATGCATTACCGCATTTTGAGAAAAAGTACAGGTCTTCACCGCCATGCGCCGTAACGTGCCAGCCCTGTATATACTCATCACCATTAATGTTGAGCTTGCAATATTCGTAGTGGTGTTTACCATCGCCCATCATACCTATTGAGCCATAAGGTATTTGTGCGCGGCTGATATCGTCCTCGGTAAAGGCCGGGTCGTTAACGCCATTGTAGCCCATAGCTTCGAACAGCGAATTGATGTGCTTTTTATACTTCGGATTCCTGCCCATTTGTTTCAGGCGCACGTAGGCTTCGTGTTTATCCTTTACATGCTGCAGGGGTTTGAATTCAGGATCAGTGCCAAGTACGGTGACGGTTTTGGGTTCCCCACCCGGTACATTGTAGATCGCATGTCGCTGTGCAAAAGAACAGTAAGAGGCCAGAGTCAATGCAATGACTATGCTTAAGTTTTTCATAATTACTGGTTTTTAAATGTCTCTTTTTAATGCGTTTTTTTTAACACATTAATAAAAGCATGCCACGTTAAAAAGCAGGTAACGGAAATGGCACCTATCTAATTGAAAAAACGGGGCTTATGCCCCGTTTTCACGTTTTAATGCCTTAGTAAAATTTAGCGGTCACCCAGTTTGCGGTAGGTACTCTTATCCACATCTATGTAAATAGTTTGTGTATCGCTGTTCCTGTCAGCCGGTTCTTCAGCCAGTACGCGTGTTTCAGTTTTGGTCTCTTCGGTAAAAGGATATCCTGACTTTTCCTGTTGCTCTTCAGTCGGGTTGCAGTTGCATGCGGGGTGTGTGTAGCGGGCCACCACCTTAATGTTAGCAGGGTTGCTGCTAGGGCATCCTGAGGTCATGTAAAATGCGTTACCGCAACGCGACATGAAGTTCAGGTCGCAGCCATTGCGTGACCGAATGTGCCAGCTTTTGATCATTTGCTCGCCGGGCAGCACCAGGATGCTGTACTCGTAGTGGTGGGCGGCATCGCCCAGCATACCTATTGACCCAAAAGGTACGTCGCCCCGGGTTACATCGTCCTGCGTAAATTCAGGGTCCATAACACCCGTGTAGCCAAGTGCTACAAATATCGAGTTAATAGCGTCCTTGTATTTGGGGCTTTCACCCATGGCCTTCAGATTGTGGAAGATCTCTTGTACAGAATTTCGGTTTTGCAGCGGTGGAAACTCTGGGCTTGTGCCCAGTACCTTCATTACTTTGGGAGTAACACCCTGTGGCACTTTGAAAACCGGGTGTTTGCTGGCGCAATTCTGTGCGAATGATGTGACTGTGACAAATGTCAGAGCGATAAACAGTGATAAATACTTCATGATCAGTGTTTGTGATAAATGAACAAATATGTTTAATAACGGTTAAATGAATACGGTAATGGCGGGGGCGCTAATATATAGCGATTTCCTTTTAAATGCAAGATTTCCGGCATTTAAGTTATGTTTGTGCAATGGAAATCAAATGGCTGAAACGGCTCGCATTCTTAGTCATCGTCATAGTGTTTACATGCTGTAAAAATGGGAGGCAAGGCATTAGTGAGAACAATAACCTCATATTCAAAGACCCTGCTTTAAAGGAAATTACCCAAAGGATAGATAAGGATCCGCAAAATGCCGGGCTCTACTACCAGAGGGGCTCCATGCTGCACCGGATGAAGCAGGATACCCTGGCATTGACGGACTTTAAAAAGGCTATTTCATACGACTCCACGCAGGCTGCATACTATAGTGCTGTAGGCGATCTCCTCTTTGAGCATAAGGATATCAGCGGATCCCTGAAATGGCTGCAGAAAGCCCTGGAACTGAATAAGGAGGACCCGGCAGCACACCTGAAGATCGCAAAGCTGCTGATCTACACAAGCGACTACCCTAAAGCCTTTAGCGAGATCAATACTGTCCTGAGAAGGGACATAAATAACCCCGAAGCGTATTTTCTTAAAGGCATGATCTATAAAAACATCAAGGATACCGGCAAGGCGATCTCGAGCTTCCAGACCGCTATTAATAATGCGCCCCAATACAAAGATGCTTTTATACAACTGGGCATCCTGTATGCCGCAAAGAAAGATCCGATAGCACTGAAATATTATGACAATGCCTTTAAGCTCGACACGCTGGACGTATCGCCGCTTTACGACCGTGGCATGTATTACCAAAACCAGGGTCGCTATGAGGAGGCAAAGGCGGAATATAAGAACTGCATATTGCATGACCCACAGTACCCGGATGCCTATTTTAATATAGGGTGGATACTTATGCAGGAGGACTCTTTGGACAAGGCGCGTCGCCAATATGACCTGGTGACACAAATAGCGCCCGACAACGCAGATGCTTACTACAACCGCGGCCTGTGCAGCGAAATGATGGGCAAAAAAGACGACGCAATAGCCGACTATAAACAGACCCTTGCATTTGACAAAAATTATCAGAAGGCAACTGAAGCATTAAAAAGGCTGGGCGCTAAATAAGGCTTATTCACACGCTACTAACAGCCAGGACTTTGCGATGGTATTTTATTGATATTATTTGCAGGATTCCAGTATATTGAAGCCCAAAGAAAGCGGTAGGCATTCCAAATACAAGAGCATTGAGACTTGCACAAATAATACGTTCCCTGTTTCTTATCGTCGTTGTGTTATTCACCCATGACGTAGTCATAGCAAGTCCGCAAAAGAAAAAGCACCAGCCCAAAAAGCAGGAGAAACGTACTGAACAAAAACATAAGGTAAAAATAGGGCCCGAGCCTCTTCCTGAGCCTGTAAAGACGGATAAAAAGCCGGCAGAAGAAAAGCTTGGTGGGGGTGCCTGCAATTGTGTCTTTATGAAGATACAGGCGCAGGACACGATCAGCAACGATGCTTATATCACCTATATCTTCACTGTAAAAAACAGGTGCAAGGAACCGGTATGGATCAACTCCGGTAAGTTCGGCTTCGTGGTAAATAACTTCAACGGGTCCAGGGCCCGTGTGATCCGTGATCTTCTTTTCGTGAAGCGCGCGATATATCCTCCTTTTGTGTCAATTAAGCCCGGTAGCGATTTTGAGTTTAAATTTGCGGACAATCCTTTTGATGAGTACCAGCTAAAACGCGGTAACCGGTATTGGTTCAGGTTTATTTACAACAATCCTAACCTGAGGCATCCCTCGGGCAAAAACCTGAACTATACCTGCCGGAAAGAACTGCAAAGGCTGGTGTACATCAGGTAAAATATAAAGCGATATGGCAATAATAGCTCCCTCGATGCTCTCAGCCGATTTTTTGAAGCTGGGACAGGAAATTGAAATGGTTAATAACAGTGAGGCCGACTGGTTTCACCTTGATGTGATGGACGGACGCTTTGTTCCTAATATCAGCTATGGCATGCCCATTATCGCTCAAATGAAGAAGGCAGCCAAAAAGACCTTTGATGTGCACCTGATGATAGAAGACCCCGAGCGCTACCTGGAAGAATTTAAAAAAGCCGGCGCCGATTACCTGACCGTGCATTACGAAACAGGCTATCATCTGCACCGAACGCTCACGACCATCAAAGCGTTGGGCATGAAGTCAGGCTTGTCGATCAACCCACATACACCAGTGGAAATGATACAGGATATCATTGGTGAAATTGACTTACTGTTAATAATGAGCATTAACCCCGGCTTCGGAGGGCAAAAATTCCTGCCTCTTACCTACAATAAGATCCGCCAGGCTAAAGAACTGATCAATAGGGCCGGGGCGGCGACGCTGATAGAAATAGATGGGGGAGTAACGCTGGAGAATGCTGCCTCGATCATAGATGCCGGCGCCGATGTGCTGGTGGCGGGCAATACGGTATTTGCTTCGCCCAACCCGACGGAGACCGTCGCCAAGCTGAAAGCTATAGGAAAATAAATGTAACTTACCCGCGTTTATTTGTGTGTATGCCCCGTAAAATACCGGTACTTTTCATATTGCTTTTTCTGTCTTCTTTTGTTGCCACCGCACAGATGGCGACGATAAGCGGCTATGTAAAAGATGACCGCGATACGGCACTGGACCTGGTAACAGTAGCCATAAAAAATTCAGGTACCGGCACCAGTACGGACAGGGAAGGGCATTACAAACTGGAAGTAAAGGCAGGCCGTAATATACCTGTGGTCTTCTCATTCATCGGTTACGAACCTGTAACCAAATATATTAATGCCAATGCCGGTGAGCATATCGAGCTCAACGTAAAACTGAAAACAGATTCGCGCACGCTTGGCACGGTGGAGATAACCAGCAACACCGACAGGGACGCGGGGTCGACCTACATAGATGTACGCAAAGTACACTATATGCCAACCACAGGCGGCGGCATAGAAGATATCCTCAAAACACTGGTTGGCAGTAATAACGAATTGACATCGCAATACAACGTGCGCGGTGGTAACTATGATGAGAACCTAGTGTATGTGAACGATTTTGAGATCAACCGACCTTTTCTTGTTCGTTCGGGACAGCAGGAGGGGCTGAGCTTTGTGAATCCGGATCTTGCTGAAGGTGTGAACTTTTCGGTGGGCGGGTTCCAGGCCAAATATGGCGACAAAATGTCGAGCGTGCTGGACGTGACTTACAAGCGCCCTAAGCGGTTTGCCGGCTCAGTAATGGCCAGCCTCCTTGGCGCCAGCCTGCACCTGGAGGGTGCCTCGAAGAATGAGAAGCTCACTTATCTTTTCGGGGCACGGCAGAAGACCAACCAATACCTGCTACAGGCGCAGCCTACGAAGGGCGTTTACAATCCATCCTTTACCGATGTGCAGGCTTTGATCAATTATCGCTTCAACAAGAAATGGGAAGTGGAAGCAATAGGCAACTATGCCCGTAACCGTTTCAACTTTGTACCGGAGGAGGCAACCAGCAGCTTTGGTCTTGTGAATAAGGCCTACCAGCTCAGGGTATTCTTCAATGGCGGTGAGATCGATCAGTTTGACTCGCGTTTTGCAGGCATATCAACCACCTACAGGCCAAATGATAAGCTGAAGTTGAAACTGCTTGCCTCGGGCTTCCAGACCAACGAGTATGAGACCTATGATATAGGGGGTGAGTACCTGCTGGGCGAGCTCGAGACTGACCTGAGCAAAGAGAACTTCGGGCAGATAAAGACCTACCTGGGCACAGGCGTTATACAAGACCATGCACGCAATTATTTGAAAGTGAATGTTGGCAACCTGGCGCACCGTGGTTCATATAGTGCTGGTAAACACTTCATACAGTGGGGCGCCGATGTGAATATCACCAGCATAGCAGATCAGCTGCACGAATGGGAGCGCAGGGATTCATCTGGTTTTACACAGCCTTATGATACTTCGAGTCTCAGGATGATGTATCTCTACCGGGCGTCGGAGGATCTGAATTACAGCACCCTGAGCGGCTTTGTGCAGGATAACTTCCGTTTCAATGACTCGCTTGACCTGACCATGTCGATAGGTGCGAGGTTCAATTACGATGCACTCAATCACGAGTTCATCGCCAGCCCGCGCCTGCAGGCTGCCTACAAGCCGAGGCATTGGAAACGTGATATGGTGTTTCGTGCTGCGGCAGGGGTGTATGCGCAACCGCCTTTTTACCGCGAGATGCGCGACCTGCAGGGAAACCTGAATACCGACCTGAAGGCGCAAAAATCATATCACCTGCTGTTGGGCACCAACTACAACTTTAAAGTGCTCAATAGGCCATTTAAGTTTACTACGGAACTGTATTACAAGTACCTATGGGATGTGGTGCCTTATATTTTCGATAATGTGCGGATCCGTTACTACGGTAAGAACGAAGCAACTGCTTACGCATATGGCGGAGAGGTGCGCCTGTATGGCGATATAGTAAAAGGAGCCACCTCGTGGATCAGTATCGGAGTAATGAAGACCTCCGAGTACCTGAAAGACTCAAACTACCATAAAGTGGGCGGTGGCGACAGCACGGTGAACCCCGGCTATATACCACGCCCTGCCGACCAGCGCTTTATGATAGGTATGTATTTTGAAGACTACATCCCGCACCATCCTGCTTACAAGGCGCACATCAACCTGATGTATGCAACCGGTCTGCCGATAGGCCCGCCGAATGCCCCCCGCTATGCCGATACGCTGCGTCTGCCGGATTACAAGCGTGTGGACATAGGCTTCTCGGCCCTGCTGCTCGACGGCGCTAAAAAGGAACGCCCATACCACAGCTTTTTCAAAAATATCAGCAGTATATGGGCAAGTATAGAGGTCTTTAACCTGCTGGGTATACAGAACACGCTCTCCTATACATGGATACAGGACCAGAGCAGCGGCAAGACCTTTGCCGTGCCCAACCGCCTTACATCGAGGCTCATCAACGTCAAGCTCTTGTTTAACTTCTGACGGCCCTGACCAGGGTCACCGTGTAGCCTGATGCGGGTCATCTTGTACAAGTAGTTTATACAGCATTTTTGTTGCAATAAATTTCAGCGTCATGAAACAGGTAATTTCAGCCATCAAAAAAGTATTCGCCAGTATATTTCACATCAGCCGGCTCCTTACACCTGCAGAACCTGAGACAGGCTTGTTTATATAGCCATGCAACTCTTATAAGAGAAATTCCCATTTCTCCGAAAGCCGCCACAGTCAAGAGCTCGCGGTGGCAGCCTAAAAAAATATAGCAAAACTTTTTGTCAAAAACGTGATATTGTTATCTTTGCGCTCCGTTTAGGGTAGGAGATAGCAGTATTGCACTTCTCATATTTCTAAACCCCCGAAAAGATCTCGTAGCTCAGTTGGTAGAGCAATACACTTTTAATGTATGGGTCTTGGGTTCGAGTCCCAACGGGATCACAAAAGCCCCGCCGATGGCGGGGCTTTTCCGTTGTATATTAGCCGCATGCCGTTTATGTACATTATATACTCCGGGAAACTTAACAAATATTATGTCGGCGCATGTATCGATCTGAAGAGACTGCTTTACGAACATAATATCGGGCATTCGAAATTTACCTCCACTGGCGTTCCGTGGGAAATAAAACACACTGAGGAATTTGCTACGCTACGAGATGCAAAAACGCGTGAGATGGAGATCAAAAGGAAGAAATCAAGAAGGTATATTGAATCGTTGATCTCGTAGGTCAGGTGGTAGAGCATCCCGTTTTTCACGGGAGGGTCTTGGGTTCGAGTCCCAACGGGATCACAAAAGCCCCGCCATTTGGCGGGGCTTTAATTTTTTCATCGATGTGTAGTGGTTTTGCTATTGCCGGGCTGCTACATAGCTTAGCTCTGTTACTCCGCTCTTGAATTGCCGGGTTGTCATCAGTTCCAGCTTTACCTGGTCTTTGACACTTGCAAACAATGGAATGCCCCTCCCCAGGATGATGGGATTAACGAACAGCCAATAGCCGTCAATTAAGTTGTGCTGCATGAGCGCATGTGTGGCCGTGGGACTGCCAAAAAGCAGTATTTCCTTGCCGTTACCCGCCTGTTTTATTTCGTTTATGCGGTCTGCTATATTGTCGCTAACGATCGTTGTGTTGGTCAGGACTTCATTCTTTAAAGTATTTGATAACACCACTTTCTGAGCCCTGTTGTACCAGCTAGAGTGGTCCTTATCATGCTTGCTCGCGTCGGCTGCGTCGCCGGCGGTGGGCCAGTAGCCTTCCATCATCTGGTAGGTTTTACGTCCATATAAAGCCGTGTCTGTTTGGTCTATCCGCTTGCCTATATGGTCAAAAAGCTCTTCGTCGACTTTTATCCAGTTCATCTCTCCGTTTGGTCCCGCAACAAATCCGTCAAGCGATATGTGCATGAATGAAATTATTTTACGCATATTTTCAACTTTTCTACAAATGTATCAAGCCCTTTGATATAAAGGGGTGGACTAAAACGACAATCCTGCGGGGATTTTGCGACATCGCAACGCACGCCTTGTCGTGCTTGCTATTGATTGCTTAGGCAGCGCCGGCGCAGATCGCATAATTATATTATTTTGGTGAAACTTTGATATTACATGATTGTCCAAAAGCAGATACAGGACTATATCGATAGCCAGGCAGCGCCAAAGCGTAGTGATATGCAGGCACTGCATCAGCGGATATTGCAAGCTATGCCGGGCGCCAGGTTATGGTTCGATGATGGCAAAAACAGCGAAGGTAAGATCGTGAGCAACCCCAGCATTGGGTATGGTGCCTACACCATAAAATATGCCGGTGGAAAGACCAGAGAATTTTTCCAGATCGGCCTGAGCGCAAACACAAGCGGGATATCTGTCTATATCATGGGGCATAAGGATAAAACATACCTGGCGCGGACATTTGGGGAGACACTAGGTAAGGCTAGCGTAACCGGCTATTGTATCAAGTTCAAAGCGTTGAAAGACATAGACCTTGACGTACTGGAAGAAGCAATAAGAGATAGGGTTGCGGGCGAAAAATAAAATCAACCGCATTAGCCGGAATAGCAAAGTGCTCCCGTTAGCTGATTTATTTATGGATCAGCTTCTTACCAAACCTTGTAGATCTCCCTTGATCCTGTCAGGTACATATCTGTGTAGCCCTGCATTTTCTCCTGCATCTTTTTCATTTCTTCGCTGTTCTGCATGTATTTCTCCCAGCTTTTTTCGTAGGCGCTAAGACTTTCATACTGGCTCACCATGATCACCCGGTTGAACTGGCCCGTCATATCCGTCATGATATTTACCAGTTCCTCATTCCCTTCCATCGCCTCCTTAAACATTTTGGCCAGTTTTGAAGCGCTGCCCGCTTTGCATACAAAAATGTCGTGTACAATGATCATAAAGTGGTGTTTAGTTATATCAAATCTCGGAACTTATATTCAGAATATTTAGCTCTCACGGGAAAAGTAATATTATCTTTTAACCCGGCCGTCGGGCTAGAGACACAAAGAAAAATAGCCATTCGTGAGAATGGCCATTTCTGATTTTCGGTATTATCCCTTTATTTGTCTTTTATCTTTTCGGTTTTGGTCTCTCCGTTGTCTTCTATTCTTTTCATCCATACAGAGCCGTCCTTGTCTTTCTTTAGTTTTACTTTCTTAAAGTTACCCCTCGGTACGGGATAGCCGGTGTAGGTGTTCTTGGTCTCGGTTTTAACCACCGTGTCTACGCGTGTAACCTCTACTGTATCATGCACGTATTCCGTATTGGTAGTTACAATCCTCTCAGCCGGCATGGTCACGGTCACTGTGTCCCTTACTGTTACAGTGTCGCGGATCACCTTTGTGCGAACTGCATACCTGCGCGGTGTGGTGCTGGGCTTACGTACGGCAACATGCCTGCGGGGAGCAGCTTTGTGTACTGGCTTAGGTGCGGGTTGAGATACTGATACGTGTTCGGTAACTATAGGTTCTGCTGCCGGGTCTACGGTAACTGTTTGTACGGTAGACGGTTCGGGGTGTTCCTGGGTTCTTACCTGTGTTTCACCGGTCTTCATTTCTGTCCTTTGGTGACTGGTTGCCTGCATGGGCCGTACTTTGCCTTTTACTTTCCCTATTTCCCGTTCGTCCTTTATTTTCAGGTTGTCGGATTTGTACTTAGTTTCATGCTTTTCGTCCTTGACCTTTAGATCTTCCGACTTGTACTTAAGTTCCCTGTTCGTTTCCTTCACTTTGGGTTCCTGTGCTGCAACGGAAAACGCCATCGTCAGCGTTATACCAAGCAGTGATAGCGACTTTAACATGGTATGTTTCATAACTGTTCGTTTTTTGTAGTTTTTAAAATCATTTCCCTTAGCACCAAAAAAACTTTGTTCCCTAGATATGCAAGGAAATGTTAAATGCAAGCCCGCCGACACAATCGCCTGTGGTCCATATTATTAAGGTGTTGACGAGTTGGGGGCTAATGAACTGATGGTGGTATGTTTAATGGATTAAGTTCACTTTTGTGGTTATGACCAGGAATAAAAGCGCGACGAAATGGCTATCAGGATGGTGAAAAGTAGGAGTTTCCTTTAATTTTGTTGCTACACAATTATACCATGAGATTCACCAAATTAGTTCCAAATATATTTTACGAAGACATTAAGGATGGGCTTGCACTTTTTGTGGACTGCCTGCAGTTCGATATGGGTTACAACGATTTACAGTCTGAAAGCCCGTGTTGTGTGGTTCAAAAAGATGCCTTGTCGGTGTTCCTGTTTCAAAACAAGGAATTTGCCGATAAAGACAGACCTGAAATAAGGCTGCACACGGATAATATTAAAGAGGTCTACGAAAAGATCAGCAGAACGCACCCGCAGTTCCTGCATCCTAATTTAAATAAGGTGACACTCAGGCCCTGGGGGGCACAGGAGTTTGCGTTGAGAGACAATACGAATGTCTGCGTGATCATACAACAATGGCAATAGCAGATAGGTGGCAAGCCAGGTTCTGCGTGCGGCTTACTTTCTCAATATTTTCTCCATCGCCTTTCCTTTTGCCAGTTCATCCACCAGTTTATCCAGGTAGCGGATCTTCTGCATCAGCGGGTCTTCGATCTCCTCCACCCGGTAGCCGCAGATCAGCCCTGTGATTTTTGAAACATTCGGATTGAGTTGCGGTGCCTGCGCGAAAAAAGTTTCAAAATCCGTTTTTTTATCGATCTGTTCTTTCAATGTTTTCTCATTGTACCCGGTAAGCCAGTAGATCACGGTGTCAACTTCCTCTTTTGTGCGGCCTTTTTTCTCTGCCTTTTTTATATACAAAGGATACACGCTTGCGAATGACATTCTGAATACCCTGCTATTATCCATGTTCGTTTTTGTTATTGCCAAAAATATATCTCGATGCCATCGCGTTCATCGATGCCGATCGATGTAAGTTATCAAGTCCTCGTGGTCACTAACGACTTCTGTGTACGATATTTCCCGATATGCCGGCAGGCAGGCATACTTTGATAATTACCAATATACTTGTAATTTTATTAATAACACAACTTGTTATTTATGAGGACGCTGTTTACACTGCTTATGACCTGTTCTTCTATCTGCTGCTTTGCCCAGGAGGCTGAAAAAGTAAAGGAACTCGAGCAACGAGTCAAGGTGCTCGAGGCGCAGGTTGCCAAATTGCAAACGTCGCTCGATGAACGAAAATCGGCAAGTGATACCCGAAAAAAGATGGCGACAATAGCCGGACGCCACGTGATGGAGGAAAGGCAGAAGTTTAAGGCAGAGGACATCGAAAAGGCGGAAGAATTGTACGGGAGGGCCTCAAAAATATATGCGCAATCGGGAAAGGACTCCAAAAAGCTACTCGACAGTGTGGTGACGTTGTACCCTCAATTGAACCGGGCCGGTTGTGCGCAGCTATACCGCGCACAGCTGGAATCCGGGCAGGAAAAGGAGCGGCTATTAAAAGATTGCATTAGTCGTTTCGGTTCTTGCTATTACCTCGATGGTGCACAGGTCAGGCCCCTGGCTATCTTTCAGCTGGCGTCTTATTACCGGAACGCGGGTAATAAAGAGAGTGCACAAAAGCTTTTCGATCAACTTCGTAAGGAGTATCCCGATGCCGTTGGGCACGATGGCGGGTTGCTGGTGGACGAGATCGATTAGCACAAACTGCCGCAAATATTACTATTCAGTTAACCAATCCGAAACGCAGCCGGACGGTAGTTATATTTACAATATTATCGATCACTAAAAACAACAAAATTATGAGCAAGAATCCCGTTGTACATTTTGAAATGGGCTACTTTGATGGCGACCGCATGAAGCAATTTTACGAGTCGGCCTTCGGCTGGAAGATGAACCAGATGGGGCCTGAAATGGGTAACTACATCGTGGCGCACACTGCCGAGACAGATGAAAAAGGCATGGTAAAGACCCCCGGCACCATCAATGGGGGCTTTTACCAGAAAGCGGATAGCCCCGCTTCTCATGCACCATCAGTTGTCATTGCAGTGCAGGACATAAATGAAACAATAAAGGCCATCGAATCTAGTGGGGGTAAGGTACTTGGCGCAATGAACGAGAATGGGGAGCAGACTATGGATCCTGTAATGATACCTGGCGTAGGCCTTTGGGTTTCCTTTATGGACACCGAAGATAACCGCGTGAGCATCCTGCAGCCAATGGGCATGCCGCAATCGTAACATATACCAGATCAAAAGTCCCCGCCGCCGGCGGGGACTTTTTTTAATTTTTTTGCTTCTCCCTTGCGTCTAATTATTGCCTGCCTTCGGCGCACTTTCCATTAAGTCTACAAATTGGTTCAGCCTTGGCGTTATAATGATCTGTGTGCGTCTGTTTTTGTACCTGCCTTCATCTGTTGTGTTGTCGGCAATAGGATTGTATTCTCCTCTGCCGCCCGCAGTTAATCTCTTCGGGTCCACACCATGTTCATTCTGCAGCGCTTGCACTACCGATGAGGCCCTCAGCACACTCAGGTCCCAGTTGTTGCGGATGTTAGGCCTGTTGATGGGAACAGTGTCTGTATTACCCTCGATCAGTACATCGTAGTCATTGTAATCTGCAATGATCTTGGCTATCTTATTCAGGATGGCATTTGCTTTCTCGGATATCTGGTAACTGCCCGATTTGTAAAGCATATTCTCAGACAGGGAAATATAAACCACACCTTTCAGCACCTTCACATCCATATCCTGCATTTCATCCTTATCTAACGACCGGGTGAGGTTGCTCACCAGCACCAGGTTCAGCGAATCGCTCTTGTGCTTCGCATCCACCAGCTGTTTGATGTACTTATTGGCCGAATTGATCTCGTCCAGCAGTTTTGATATGTTTACATTTCCCTGGTTGAAAGAGGTGAGACACTTGTCCAGTGCCGATTGCAATGCCTTGTTGTCAGCCCGTTCCGATGCCAGCTGGTCTTCCAGGCCTGCTGCACGTGAATTGCAGGCCGACAGGTCTGCCTGGCATTTGCGGTTATCGGCATCCAGGGCGCCGTACCTGGTATTTAGTTGCCTGTTAGCCGATTGTGCCTGCTTATACTTCTTCTGGCTTACACAGGCACTGGTTAGCAAGGCCGCGAAGAGGATGATCGGTAAAAGATACTTATTGAACATGGTCGCAATTTTGCTCAAAAGTAGCCGGGCTGTATAGCGAGGGGAATGAGCAAGGTCAGGACAAAATATGATTGCCGTCAGAGGGCCGGGGTTCACGCCTGTCTACTTTTGTGAGGACAAAACGCACTAAACATGAAAAACAAAGGAACAATATTAATGGGACTGGCTAGCCTTTTCGCCGCCGGTGTCGTTGTAGGCACGCTGTATGCGCCTGACAAAGGCGACAGGACAAGACGCAAACTCGCCCGTAAGGGAAGACATATGTATCACCGGGCGGAAGACCTGGTGAGTGAGGGTAAAGACAACTTCGATGAAATTAAAGATAGACTAAGAGATAAATTGGATAAGCTGAATGATGAGGTTGAACGCCTGTCGAGGTGTTAAGAGTTTGTTTGGTTCGATAATTTAAGGCTCCGCTATAAAGCGGGGCCTTTCATTTTCTTAAAATTCAAAGAAAAATTTGCGTAGCTAAATGACTACATTTATATTTGTAGTCAAATAACGACATAATGAACCTGAGAAGAGACGTATTTCAAGCAATAGCCGACCCGACAAGAAGGGCAATATTAACACTGGTGGCGACCCAGGCTATGACAGCCGGGGCGATAGCAGCCAACTTCGATACCGCAAGGCCCACCGTCTCCAAACACCTGCAGATATTAACCGAATGCGAACTACTAACCCAGGAGCAGAGCGGACGGGAGATCTATTATCATCTAAATCCAAATAAAATGAAAGAGATAGCAGACTTTATAGAGCCATTCCGCAAAATGTGGGATGCCCGGTTTAACAAACTTGAAGCAATAATGAAGAACTACAAAACGAAAAAATAAGACGCCATGGAACCAAAGACAAAAGTAAACGCCGAAAATGGCAGGCAGGACCTGACCATAACAAGAGAATTCGATCTGCCGGTGGAACTGCTTTTCAAGGCATATGCCGAGCCTGAGATCATAGAGCAATGGATGTCGAACCCATACTCAACAACAAAGCTAATGAAGTTTGAAGGTAAAGATCATGGCAGCTACCGGATGGAAACCACCGGTCCGCAGGGTAATGTGGCATTTCGTGCCAACGGCGTGATACACCGCTTCACGGAAAATAAAAAGATCATCCGCACCTTCGAAATGGAAGGCACGCCATACGGTGTTCAGTTGGAAGTGTATGAATTTGAGCCGCTCGGCGAAGACAGCAGCAGGCTTAATATGCATGTGATCTATGAATCGGGCACTCAGCGAGACGAAGTGTTGAAACTGCCTTTTGCGCAAGGCATTAATATGGCGCACAACAGGATAGAAGAGATACTGGGCAAAAAGTAAAGCAATGACAAAGACAAGAAAGATCATTTACTGGATATTCACGGTTTGGATGGCCTTGGGTATGGTATCCACAGGTGCCGTACAGTTGATGAAGTCAAAAGAAGGTGCAGGAGGGCTGGACAGTGTAAGCCGCCTGGGCTACCCCGTCTATCTGCTTACCATCTTGGGCATATGGAAGCTATTGGGAACGATAGCCGTGCTTATCCCGAAATTTCCCATATTGAAGGAGTGGGCCTATGCGGGTTTCTTCTTCCTGATGTCAGGGGCAGTCATCTCGCATATGATCGTGGGTAGTCCGTTTGCCGAGACATTTCCTTCGGTACTGTTGCTGGTGCTTACAATGGTATCCTGGTACTTCAGGCCGCCAGGACGGAAAATCGTTTCCACTGCTCAATAAGCCTTCTTAACTTTAGGACAAAGTTTTTCGAGATGAGTATCCTGAATCCCAAGGTCGATTTCTTTTTCAACAAAGCTTCTAAGTGGCAGAAAGAATACGAGCAGTTACGAATGATCGTCCTGGATTGCGGACTGGTCGAAGAACTGAAATGGGGTGTGCCTTGCTACACCTCTGAAAAGAAGAATATTGTATTGATACACGGATTCAAAGAGTATTGCGCCATCCTGTTCCCTAAAGGTGCTTTGCTGAAAGATCCGAAAGGCATACTCATTCAGCAAACGGAGCATGTGCAGGCAGCGAGGCAGATACGTTTTACGAGTGTGCGTGAGATCATTAAGCTGGCGCCTACCCTGAAAGCCTATATTAAGGAGGCTGTTGAAATAGAAAAGTCTGGTAAGAAGGTTGTGCTTAAACCGGCCAAAGAATATGCCATACCGGAAGAATTTCAAAGCAAGTTAAACAACAATGCAGCATTGAAAAAGGCATTTGAAGGGTTGACGCCCGGCCGGCAAAAAGCCTACTTGTTTTACTTCTCCCAGGCTAAGCTGCCTAAAACACGCGAATCCCGTGTCGAGAAATACATACCGCAGATATTGAAGGGGAAGGGATTGGATGATTAAACCAGAAACCACGATTTATGACAACTAAAACGAGACTATCGTCAAAGGAAGCGGAGGGTTTACTTGCCACGCTAAGAACGCGCTTCGAAAAGAACATGAAACGCCACAAGGACATTGAATGGGATAAGGTGCAGGCGAAGCTGGAAGCCAGTCCCGGCAGGCTTTGGTCGCTTAATGAAATGGAAGCAAGCGGCGGTGAACCTGACGTAGTAGGATACGACAAGAGAACAGGCGAGTACATTTTCTATGATTGCTCACCGGAAAGTCCGAAGGGCAGGAGAAGCCTTTGCTACGACGCTGAAGCATGGGAGTCGAGAAAAGAGCACAAACCCGAAGACAACGCGCTTGACATGGCAGAGGCAATGGGTGTAGAGATATTGGACGAGGAGCAATACCGCGGCCTGCAGCAACTAGGGGCATTCGATACCAAAACATCGAGCTGGATTAAGACACCTTCCGACATCCGCAAACTGGGCGGCGCCCTGTTTTGCGACCGTCGTTACAATACGGTTTTTCTCTACCACAACGGAGCAGAATCCTACTACGCAGCAAGAGGTTTTCGCGCTTTTCTGAGGGTCTGAACCGCAGCGTGCATTGCAAAACGAAACTGCCGCATAAGTACAATCTATTTTCTTAGCCATTGGGAATGAGTAATTTGAGTAGATCAAAAACGATCCCAAAATGGAAAACAATGCATCTCAAAGCAATGGAAAGTGCCCCTTTCACAGCAATGCAGGGCATGGCACCAGGAACCGGAACTGGTGGCCCGATCAATTGAACCTCGATGTCCTCCGCCAGCATTCATCCCTGTCCGATCCCATGGATGAAGACTTTGACTACGCAAAGGAGTTCAACAGCCTCGATCTTGCAGCAGTTAAGAAAGATCTGTATGATGCAATGACCAATTCGCAGGATTGGTGGCCGGCAGACTACGGTCACTATGGTCCTTTCTTTATTCGTATGGCATGGCATAGCGCAGGTACTTATCGCATTCACGATGGCCGCGGCGGTGCAGGTTCGGGCATGCAGCGTTTTGCGCCACTCAATAGCTGGCCCGACAATGCCAACCTCGACAAGGCCCGCCTGCTGCTCTGGCCTATAAAAAAGAAATACGGTAAAAAAATATCCTGGGCCGACCTGATGATACTGGCGGGCAACTGCGCACTGGAATCGATGGGCTTCAAAACCTTTGGCTTCGCGGGTGGTCGTGCGGATGTCTGGGAACCGGATGAGGATGTATACTGGGGTGCCGAGACAGAATGGCTGGGCGACAAGCGCTATAGCGGTGAACGCGAGCTGGAGAACCCGCTTGCTGCTGTTCAGATGGGCCTTATTTACGTCAACCCTCAAGGTCCGGGTGGCAATCCTGATCCTCTTGCAGCGGCGAAGGACATACGCGAAACTTTCAAGCGCATGGCGATGGATGATGAAGAAACGGTAGCGCTCATCGCAGGCGGTCATACTTTCGGTAAAACACATGGTGCAGCCGATGCAGCAAAATACGTTGGCAGGGAGCCGGCTGCCGCAGCACTGGAACTGCAGGGCATGGGCTGGCAGAATTCATATAACACTGGCTTCGGCGTAGATACAATTACCAGTGGCCTCGAGGGCGCCTGGACAGTAACACCTACCAAATGGAGCAACAATTTTTTTGAAAACCTCTTCGGTTACGAGTGGGAGCTGACAAAGAGCCCCGCAGGTGCCCACCAGTGGCAGCCTAAGAATGGCGCAGGTGAAGGCCTGGTGCCGGATGCGCACGATCCAACAAAGCGGCACGCGCCCTTCATGCTCACGACCGACCTTTCGCTGAGGTTTGATCCTGAATACGAAAAGATATCCAGGCGCTTCTACGAAAATCCCGACCAATTTGCAGATGCTTTCGCGCGTGCCTGGTTCAAGCTCACGCACCGCGATATGGGTCCGCGTGCGCGCTACCTGGGCCCCGAGGTGCCGGCAGAAGTATTGATATGGCAGGATCCCATCCCCGAAGTAAAACATAAACTCATAGACGAGAACGATATTGCCGCTCTCAAGCAAACCATATTGTCCTCCGGCCTTAGCATTTCGCAGCTCGTATCGACGGCATGGGCTTCTGCCTCAACCTTCCGTGGTTCCGACAAACGCGGGGGCGCTAATGGTGCACGCATCCGCCTTGCGCCGCAAAAAGACTGGGAGGTAAACAATCCCGCACAATTGTCTGCAGTACTATCAAAGCTGGAAGGCATACAAAAGGACTTCAACAGCAAACAGACAAACGGTAAAATGGTATCGCTGGCAGATCTTATCGTGCTTGGCGGCTGTGCAGCTATCGAACAAGCTGCAAAAAATGCAGGGCAAAATATTACTGTTCCCTTCACACCCGGCCGCGCCGATGCAACGCAGGAGCAAACGGATGTGGAAGCATTCGCTGTACTAGAGCCCCAGGCCGACGCGTTCAGGAACTATGCAAAGAAGGACTACACACCTATAGCAGAAAAAATGCTCGTCGACAAAGCGCAGCTTTTAAAGCTCACGGTGCCGGAGATGACAGTGCTCATAGGCGGCATGCGCGTACTGGACACGAACTACGACGGCTCAAAGCATGGGGTATTTACAAAAAATCCTGGCGCGCTTACAAACGATTTCTTCGTCGGACTTATGGACCTGGGCACAAAGTGGAGTCCCTCTTCATCCAACGCAAACACATTTGAAGGGCATGATCGAAAGTCGGGCGATGTAACGTGGACCGGCACACGCGCCGATCTCATTTTTGGTTCTAATTCAGAACTGCGGGCTATAGCCGAGGTCTATGCCTGCGACGATGCGAAAGAAAAATTCGTACAAGATTTTGTTGCTGCGTGGAACAAAGTAATGAATGCGGACCGATACGATCTTAAGTAAGACACGTTAAGCTAATAGGGGCCTCGCCATTAATGTGGCAGGCCCTTTTCTCTTATCGGTATCCATATTTCCTCTTCCGACTCCGGATCGTCATTCTTATATTTCGCTCCCATCAGGGCAAAATGTGGCCTGTTATCCAACTCGTAATCTGATGCAGGCAACCATTGATTATGGATGTACCTATAGATTACCTCCCCTTCGTTTGCCCTGCCTTTATAAAAAAATGCCGCATAAAGCCCCTCGGGGACAGTAAGTAGTTCAATGCCCGGCGGCAGCTTCTGTGTATCACTTACCTCAACAGCCGCCCATTTTTCAAATTCTTTGTCCGGGTCAAAGTTTAGAAAAAAGCCAGCACCATATACCTCCACCGAATACAGATCATTCCCAACGACATTCATAAAGCTGTTTCGTAAAGGCATGAAACCCCGCCACAACTCGCCAGTGCGATTATTCACAAACGACATTCGCAGCTTGTTTCCTGCCAGTTGTTTCTCCTTGAGTGTTTCAATCCTGGGTTCGCTGTACATCAGTGCTCTATTCGGATGTCATATTTATCCAGCAGTCCCAACACGCCGGGCAGGGAAAACTTCGCTTTCTTCAGCTTGTTGATTTCCGGGTCAACCGAATAATTAACAGCAGTCCGTAGGTCCGCCTTTTCCAATACAGTGTTGTCAAAAACAGCCTTATTTAGATCACAAGCTTCAAAAACACTCTCCGCTAGGTCCGCTTCCGTAAAGTCCACTTCCTGTAGTGAACAGCCTTTGAATCCGGTCTTTTTGATCTTCAGTTTATAAAAGGAACTATGATTTAAAATACAGTTCTCAAAACTAAAAGCCAGCCCAAAGCCACTGCAATGTCCGAACTGTAGGCCCAGCATTTTGCAGTCTTTAAATACAATATCGCGTAGCACCGTATCTCCCAGCTTTGCCATACTTAAATTACAACTGATGAACCGGCACTCCCCAAACCTGCTGCCGGACAAGTTCACACCCGACAGGTCGCAGTTAGTAAAAGTGCAGTCCTCGTACTCGCCCCTCACAAATCCCTCCTTGCTAAAGTCGGTCTTGTCAAATGTCCTTCCCTCTATAAAGTCTAGTCCCATTTGTGTACTTAGATGATCACCCGAAAATAGCCAAAAATCAATTCCATGCCTCTTGTCGGAAAATGCCCTTTCTTTTGTCGTTCTTACACATTCTTTATTTGACACAGTTCGGTTTTCTTTGCAGTAAACACAACGCAATGAAAAAGTTTGGTTCAGTAGAAGAGTACTTCGCTTCCCAGCCAGCCGCTGTACAGGCAATACTGGAGGAAATGCGTAACACCATCAGCCAGGCAGCTCCCAAAGCGCAGGAAGTGATCAGCTACAATATGCCTGCATTCAAAATGCACGGCGTGCTTGTATATTATGCCGCCGCAAAAGAGCACCTTGGCTTTTACCCTACTGCCGAACCCATACGTGTCTTTGCTGACGAACTGGCCAAATACAAAACCTCCAAAGGCGCCATCCAGTTCCCGCTCGATAAACCCATTCCCAAAACGCTTATAAAAAAGATCGTGAAATATCGTCTCGAAGAAGACGAGGCAAAGGCAAAAGCAAAGAAGAAGGGTTAGCCAACCGGTGTTGATGCCGGGCTTTTTTTAGAGCTGCCTGCAAGTATGGACTATACTCCACACCTTATACTTGCTTCAAAAAACTATGGAACGTACAGAAACAGCCGTTTACCTCCCGCCCAATTACCAGGTCCGTAACAAAATGCTCGATGAGCGCCGCATATTCCTCTGGGGCCAGGTTGACGAGGACAGTTCGAAAATGTTGGTCGAGCAACTGCTTTACATGGAGGCAATGAAATCAGGTACTCCCGTCCACATGTTCATCAATTGTCCCGGTGGCATGGTCACCTCGGGCTATGCTATATATGATATTATGCAGGCTATCACATCCCCGGTTTACACTTATTGCATCGGCTTTGCTGCAAGCATGGCATCCATACTTCTGTCAGGAGGCGCCAAAGGCCACCGCTATATCTATCCTACGGCCGAGGTAATGATACATCAACCGGCCATCGGAGGTTTCCAGGGTAATTCGGCCGACATCGAGATCAACGCACGCCAGCTCATTAAAACAAAAAACCTAACGGCATCAATACTCGCCGCTAACTGCGGACAGACAAAGGAAAAAATATTAAAGGACTTCGATCGCGACCACTGGATGAATGCAGAGGAGTCTCTCGCCTATGGTATAGTAGATGAGATCGTGCGAGGCTAAGCAGCCATCCGCATCTCCGGCAGGGCAATGATATGGCCCGTTTTCTTGCGCAGCAATAGCTGGTGTTCCCGGTTGAGCTGCAATTTTATGGCGTGCAGTCTGTCTATCTCGGCATCGATGCCATTTAGCTTATGCTCTACTAACTGCAGCAACTTAGAGATGTCCAGGACACGGATGGATTGCAGCACTATTAGCTCCCTTATTTCTTCTAGTTTAAACCCTAGCTCTTTGTATTTACGGATGGCGTTAAGCAGGTGAAGTATGTCCTCAGGATAATCCTTGTATTTACTGCTCCCGGTCTTTCGTTTAGGCAACACGATCAGCGCTATCTTTTCATAATAGCGTATAGTGTCCTTTGAGAAACCGCTGAGTTTTGATAACTGACCTATAAGCATGAGGATCCGCTTTAGGTAAAAGTACAGTAAAGTCGTTTAAGAAAAACTAGATCTTAACCGTAATGGTGTGCTTAGGCTTTTTGATCAGTCTTATGATAAGTGTAACGATGCTGATAAGCCAGCCGATGGGATAAGGTATAATGAACACTGTCCACCACCATTCGCGTTTAGGGTCGAAGCCGCCGAGCGAAGATATAAACCACAGGCTAAATACACCAATAAGTATCATGATAGCCGATACCACAAACGCACTGCGATAACTGTCCCTCCACAGCACCGTAGCACTTGCTATCATGATGCTGCCCGCTGCAATGGCGAGTGAGCCCTCCATTGGGTCTATAGCTCCCAATATCAGTGCGCAAACACCAACGATAAATAAGATGCGGATGTATTTTGTTTTTTGATCCAACTCGCAGGCTTTTCAAACCGTAAAGCTAGGTACAGACCGCTTTTTACAGAAAAAACACCGGCAAAATTATTTGTTAATATTTCGCTGATATAAAAATTGTTCAGGAAGCAAGCGCATTTTCGACTATTGTGCGAAATTGTCTTAAATTGACCCTGAAATAACCACAATGAAATTTGTTAAGATATTTTGCCTGGCATTGGTGACCGTAACTTTTGCACTGCAGCATGCCGCGGCGCAGGAGCAGAAGGACGGTCTTACATGGTATACCGACGTGAAGCAGGTGTATGATGTATCCACCAAAACCAAAAAACCGGTTTTTGCATTCTTCACAGGCAGCGACTGGTGTGGCTGGTGCCACAGGCTCCAGGCCAATGTATTTAGCAAGCAGGGCTTTAAAGACTGGGCGAAAAAAAACGTTATCTTATTAGAATTGGATTTCCCCCGCAATAAAAAGCTACCCGATGCGCTCGTGAAGCAAAACGACGATCTTCAACGGTTCTTCAATGTACAAGGCTTCCCTACGATCTGGATGTTTAACATGACAAAGGATAAGAAGACCGACAAGTTCAGCATTGCCGCCTTGGGGTCCCTTGGTTATCCCAGCTGCGAACCGGGCAAGGAGGAGACGACTTTTCTTGCTAACGCCACACAGGTGTTAAATAATAAGAAATAATTCGCTACGCAATTCCCCCTCAAAAACGTCGCCATCACACAGCATCAAATTGGCAGCCTGCTGCTATGTTTGCATTATCAATTTGATCTTTGAACATCAAAAACAGACGATATGCAAAAGATAACGCCATTCTTATGGTTCGATAACCAGGCCGAGGAAGCCATGAACTTTTATACTTCCATTTTTAAGAACTCAAAAAAAGGGGAAGTGAGATTTTATCCGCCGGGTAGTCCCGGCGGCATGGCTGGTAAAGTATTGACAGCCACCTTCGAGTTGGATGGAGAGGAGTTCGTTGCGCTCAATGGGGGCCCCATCTTCAAATTCACGGAGGCCGTTTCTTTCTTCGTCAAGTGCACCACCCAGGACGAAGTAGATCACTATTGGAATAGCCTTACTGCCGATGGCGGCCAGGAAAGCCAATGTGGCTGGCTTAAGGATAAATACGGGGTATCCTGGCAAATTATTCCTGACACCCTCGGGCAGCTTATGGGCGACAAAGACCCCGTAAAGGCCGGGCGCGTCATGGAAGCAATGCTGAAAATGAAAAAGATTGAGATCGGCAAGTTGCAGGCAGCCTACGATGGCAGGTAGCGGTTTGGCAAAAATCCCAAAGGCCCCGCGCTGGGGCCTTTTCTTATTTTAGTGGTCTCAATATTTCGCATCATGAGTACTCCCGACTACGGAAACGGCAAAATATGTTATATGGAAATACCCGCCGATGATATCGCGGTATCGGCAGCTTTTTATCAAAATGTTTTTGGCTGGGCTGTCCGCACTCGTGGCGACGGCGCACTTGCTTTCGACGATGGAGTGGGGCAGGTAAGCGGCACATGGGTGCTGGGGCGTAAGGCCAATGCTGCAGTAGGCGCTTTGGTTTACATCATGGTCGATAGTGCGGTCGATACCATTGATAAAATAATCGCCAACGGCGGCAGCATAGTTCAGCCGATAGGTGGCGATCATCCTGAGATCACAGCCCGCTTCACCGATCCTGCGGGTAACATCTTCGGCATCTATCAGGAGCCGCAATAGAGTTCTCCGGCTTTGTTTAATATATTGCATTGTACCCTTGTTAAAATGGTTGTTATGTTGGCACTCCGGCTTAAATATTCGTTGCTCATCGCATGCATAATTATCATTCCCTCCGCCCTTGCTCAAACAGTTCCTGCCGCAAGAGTTACGGATTGGAGCCACGCGGGCACGCAAGACTCTTTGCCCGTTTACGGCAATGTCGTTAATATTATGGATTATGGCGGCGTGGCCGATGGGATTACTCCCAATGATACACCTTTCCAGAGCGCATTGGCTGCGCTTGCTTTGCAGCCGGGCACTATAGTTTTCCCCGCAGGTAGTTACATGTTTCATCATAGCATCGATCTGCGCGACAGTATCGTCATTAAAGGCGCAGATACCTCAAGCAGGCTGCTGTTCGATCTTGGCGGTAGCGCGCAGGATATGATCAACATCCGGGGAAATTTGGGAAGCACCATATGGACTGTCAACCAGTATATATCAAAGAACGATTCCGCTATCTACCTCGATAGCGTCGCGGGTCTGGCAATCGGCGATTGGGTTTTGCTATATGGCAACGATAGCTCATTGCTCTATTCATCATGGGCTTATGAGACAGTTGGACAGATCTTCCGGATCAAGGACATTCAGGGCAACAAGCTTATCTCTGATATGCCGCTGCGGCGCAGTTATCCTGTTTCCTTCGCTGCGCGTATCAAGCGTATCGATCCGGTAAAAGGCGTAGGTATCCAGTGTTTATACATTGAGCGCAAAGACAGCACCGCGCAGCAAACCACTAATATCAATTTCACCAACGCTGTAAATTCATGGGTAGTGGGTGTCGAGAGTTATAATACCAACTTCGCACACATTGCGCTCACACGCTCAGCTCATATCACTGTTCGTGGCAACTACATACATCATTCATGGCACTACGGCGGCAGCGGTCAGGGCTACGGCGTTGTAGCTCAATACACCAGCGGCGACTGTCTTATTGACAACAATATTTTTGTGCATCTCAGGCATTCCATGTTGTTGCAGGCCGGCGCTAATGGCAATGTATTTGCTTACAATTATTCTACCGATCCGCATTGGGATGAGCCCTCCCTTCCTGCCAATTCCGCCGGCGATGCCGTATGCCATGGTAATTATCCATACCTTAACCTATTTGAAGGCAATATTCTCCAGAACATTATTGTCGACGATTCGCATGGCAGTAACGGTCCATTCAATACATTCTTTCGCGATCGCGCGCAGCTTTGGGGCATTGTAATGAATACCACGGCGCCCACCGATAGTATGAATTTTGTGGGCAATGAGATCACCAATGCAAACTTCCCCTATGGGAACTATAGCCTTAGCGGATCGGGTCATTACCAGTTTGGTAACAATGTGCATGGCAACATTACACCTGCCGGCACTGAAGCCCTGGCCGATAATTCTCTTTTTCTCAATGCGCCGCCCGGCTATTGGACGGCGGCGTTGGCTTTTCCTCCTGTCGGTACGCCATATCCTTACAATAGTGCCGACAATCCTGCCAGGATACGATTTGCAAATAATGACTTGACCGACTGCTCACTCAACCCGCACTTCCTTCCTTATAAAATAAAAAATGTCGCGGCTTCATATGACATTAAGGTGTATCCCGATCCTTTTACCGATGAGTTGCATATTAACGCTCTTTCGGCACTTGCCAGCGGCTCTTACCTTATACTTAATGTTTTTGGCCAGGCTTTAGCTGTCGGACCCTTAAGGCCGGGAGATAATAGCATTCACTTCGCACCGGTATGTGGAACATATTTTTTAATTGTATTCAATTCGCAGCATTTGATATACCAGAAACAGATTGTAGCAATAGGAAACAATTAAATTAACTATTGGTTAATTGATTTTGTCCGAAATTCTCATATAGTTTTTAATTGCTTTGTAAAATGTTAAGAAGCTGTATATAATCCACGCTTTTTGTTGCATTCTGGCCAACTTATTCATATTTTTAGCCGTCTAAGTTTTAACTGATAAATCATCTGCGATTTTTTCGGTGAGACAATAACAAATATATTGCGCATTATGAAATACACTTTACGCCTGGTTACCGTTTCTATATTGTTTCTCATGTTAGGGGCATCGTCGGCTTTCGCCACTCAATGCGTTACTTTCCTGGTCCCCCATGTCAATAACACTACCGATTGCGGCGCCAGCGATGGCTCTATCGTATTTAATGGTGTTACGCCAAATAATACTTACACAGTCGATTATACGCTGAATAGTATACCCCAGCCTACGCTCACCATTACACCCACCACGCCCGATCTCATTATTCCGAATCTGACGGCCGGGCTATACGATAACTTTGTTATTAATAATACTGCACAGCTATGTGTTTGGGGGCCGTTGGGTGTATTTACCATTTACGACCCTATTCCACGCATAGATTCTGTTTGGTCTATCGATCCGGCTCCGTGTGGCACCAGCTCAGGCTCTATATTTTTGAGTGGGCTTGCTGCTAATACCACATACACAATTAACTATTCGCTCAACGGTAATCCTCAGCCGCCTGCTACAGGCATTAGCGATGCTAACGGTGTTATTCTAATGCCTTCGGTTGCCTCTGGCGGCTATGATATTACCGTGCAACACGGCACCTGCGTCTCAAACTCTGTTAATATCAATTTGTACGATCCTGTCTTTGCCAGCAATTATGACTATGCTATCCACCTGGGCTGCACTGCTGATACAGTGGTATTTCAGAATGAGTCTGAAAACACGACAAACGTTACCTGGGATTTTGGTGATGCCACCAGCAGCAACGATTTAAGCCCCACCCATGTTTACACCGCTCAGGGCGTATATACTGTTGTGTTGCACACCTTCAATGGCACTTGCGAAAAGACAACTACGCACGAGATAACATTGGTACACCCCGTTGTATCATCGTTCACTGCCATCAGGGATAGCATTTGCGAGCACCAGACTGTTAGTTTCAATGGCGCTGCATCAACAAATGCATACAGGTATGTATGGGATTTCGGTGATGGGAAGGTAGACAGCACTAATAAGGTATCCGTTTCGCATACCTACAACACTCCGGGCACTTATACAGCAGCGCTTACGGTATATGATTTCGTGCCCTGCCCTAACAAGTCGGTTCATCCTATTATGGTAGCTCCTTTCGAGATACACGCTCAGTTCCCTGATACCTCGGTGTGTATTTATAAGCCGATGAAACTGGTAAATACACTTGATGTAGCTCCTTATGTTAGCCAGCCATTGTCCTTCGCATGGTCACCGGCCGATTTTCTTGACAGCACCGACATACAGCAACCGCATTTCTATGCCGCCGACACCCAATACCATACTTACGTAGTAACCATGACCAGTGCGGCACCTTTTAATTGTATTACAAAAGATACGGTAAGGATTTTTGCGCAGCCACATGTGCACTTGGTCAACGTAACGCCTGCGCAGGTGATACACTATGGCGCTACCGCTCACCTTAATGCCGACGGTGGTTATTATTATCACTGGGAGCCGGCGCAGGGACTTGACAATGCAAACATTAAGGACCCGATCGCAATGCCTCTCGAACCAACTATTTACACAGTGTATGCAATGAACGAATATGGTGGCTGCCGCGATTCTGCAACCATTAAAGTAGACCTCATCAATGATCAGGAATTTGTTCCAAGTGCATTTACACCCAATTTCGATGGCAAAAACGATGAGTTCAAGATCATCAACATGAGGTCACAGCGTTTGCTTGAGTTCCGCGTATATGATCGCTGGGGACAGAAAGTGTTTGAAACAAAAGATCCGAATCAGGGATGGGACGGAAATTTCAACGGCAAGGCGTTGGATTCCGGTGTCTTTACTTACATTATTCGTGTCGCCATGCCCGACGGCACTCAAACCACATATCGAGGTGACGTAACCTTATTGCGTTAACTCCTAGCCTGATCCCAGGTCTTTTATAAATCTATCTGCTGACTGCAGATAGATTTATTTTTTTATAACTCTTGGCGGATTTATCCGATATTTTGCACCAGCCCACAAGAGCGAATATTAACATTTAATTAAAAAAATTGCCTAATTCTTTGTTTCATAATTCGATATATTTCCTTCACTACTCTTATCCCTTATCTGCATATAAAAATATTAATAAGCGTTATGCTTTTTAGTTATTGTTATTACTTTTGGAAAATTTACATTCATTTCAGATGTCGTTTTATTAACCAACTTTTCTAATTTTATAGCAGTCTATTAGCAAATAGAAATATACCCTTTAGTAGTATGCGTTATTTATATATTGTTCTCGTCAGCGTTATCCTAAGCGCTGTATACTCGCACTCATCCGCACAGATCGTAGTAACTCCGCACGATACGAATGCGTGTAATGGGCCCGTTACTATTCATGCAAACGTGCAGGGTAGTAATGCTATCCAATTGAATATGCAGGATGACCAATATTCTGCAGTGATTCCTATCGGCTTCACTTTCAATTTTTATGGGGTTAACTACACGCAGTGTGTGATCTCATCCAACGGCTTTATCTCTTTCAATATTGCCAATGCCGGCGGCTTTTCTAACTGGCTGGTAGCCGCAGGCGGTGCAGTTCCTGGTAATCCCGATTGTTTGAACGCAGCTATGGGTGCCTTCTTTGATATTTATCAGCCGGCAGGTGGTACCATATACTATGTTACTACAGGCACTGCCCCTAACAGGAAATTCATCGTTACTTTCTGCGATGTGGCTTTCTTTTCCTGCAATAACCTGCACACCACGTTCCAAATGGTCCTCAATGAGACCTCCAACGTATTTGAATCGCATATAGCAACGAAGGACATTTGTAACCAATGGCCCAACCCCAATCCGGGCGTGGCTATCGAAGGCGTGCAAAATGCTGCAGGCACTATTGCAACAACTGCTCCGGGCCGCAACTGGCCTACCAACTGGATAGCCAATCATGATGCTTACGCGTTTACACCTTCAGGGCCAACTTATACAGTGGCGTCAATACCTTACGCGCCGGTTCCCATCAGCACCAACCCAACGATCTATTGGTATAACATGAACACGGGCGTGTTAATAGCACAGGGTATTGATTCAATAACCGTGAACCCACAGGTTGCTACAACTTATAAGGCCGTAATTGTTACCTGTGCCGACTCCGCTTATGACACCTGTCACGTAAACCCGGGTGTCAATGCAGGCCCTCAGGTTGTCGTCAACCCCACCTGCGTTGGTAACGATGGTAAAATAACGATAACAGGTCTCACTCCCGGTGATACCCTTTTCCTTAGTTATTTCTTCAACAACATCGCTGTCGGGCCCACGCAATATGTGATAGGCCCTGGTGGCAACATTGTGCTGGATAGTTTATATGGCGGCGTATATACGCAGATAGAACTGCAGAATAGCGCAGGCTGTTTTACTATGCTGTCCTCGGATTCCTTAACCTATCCCGTAATTAATATTGATTCGATTTCCTGGACTAGCCCATCGTGCGTGGGCCATGATGGCACGATCACGCTTTATGGATTGCCGCCACTCGATACTACTTACGTATATTATCGCAATAATGGTGTTGTTCAACCAATGGCCATGGGGTTCACCGACTGGTCGGGCCAGGTTACCATCGGCGGTGTTGACGCTGGCTTTATCGATAGCATTGTGGCAGGGCACTACTGCTTCTCATTGCCTGTCGGTAACTTTACGCTGGTTTATCCCGGCCTTCTATTGGATTCGGCCCATGTCACGGAACCGACGCAGTGTGGCGTCGCGGATGGATATATAACCATTTACCCCATTGGGCTCAACCCCGGAGATCCCGTAGTTGTTAACTATTACAAGGACAACGTGGCCCAGACTGCATTCCCTACTACTGTCGATGCGCAGGGCACCATCGTATTGACCAACCTGGCCGCCGGCGTTTATGATAGCATCCGCGTTTCGTACTACAATTGCACGTCAGCGCCCATTGGTCAATATATACTCAACAATCCACAGTTCTTATCTGCATTCGACTATTCAATACGCCTGGGCTGCAATGGCGATACAGTGATATTTAAGAATAACTCCGCAAATGCTACAAGTTATACATGGGACTTTGGTGATGCATCCAGCAGCACCGCCATGGATCCTACTCATGTATACACGGCTCAGGGCGTATATACCATCACGCTGCACACCTTCAACGGTACATGTGAGAAAACCTCGACGCATGAGGTGACGCTTGTGCATCCCGTGGTCTCATCGTTTACTGCGATCAGGGACAGCATTTGTGAGCACCAGACAGTTAGCTTCGACGGGTCTGCTTCTACAAATGCCTATAGGTACGTATGGGATTTCGGTGATGGCAAGTTCGATAGCACAAATAAGGTAACGGTATCGCATACATATAACACGCCGGGCTCCTATACGGCCGCTCTTACGGTATATGATTTCGTGCCTTGCCCCGATAAATCAGTGCACACCATTCTTGTTTCTCCTTTTGAGATCCATGCCGTGTACCCGGATACCTCTGTATGTCTCTATAAGCCAATGACTATCGTCGACACGCTGTCGATTGAGCCATACGTAAGTCGTCCGCTTACCTTTGAATGGTCGCCGGCTGATTTCCTCGACAGTCCCAATATCCAGCAGCCGCACTTCTATGCAGCCGATTCACAGTGGCATACCTATGTTGTTACGATGACGAGTGCAGCGCCATTTAACTGTATGACGCAGGAGGTGATCAAGGTCTATGCACAACCACATGTCCATCTTTCTAACATAACTAAAGATGTGACCATTACATATGGCCAGAGCGTTCACCTGAATGTTGACGGCGCATACTACACCGAATGGGTTCCGGCTAAGTACCTTGATAATGCCAACATCAAAGACCCGATATCCACACCGGATGAACCGATCGTGTATACCGTATTTGGTATGAACCAATACGGCGGCTGTCGCGACACGGCATATGTAAGGATCAACCTGACTTATGACGATGAATTCGTGCCTTCTGCATTCACACCGAATGGCGACGGTAAGAACGATGTCTTCAAGGTTACCAACATGCGGGCCGGTCAGAAACTGCTTGAGTTCCGCGTCTACGATCGCTGGGGTCAGAAAGTATTCGAGACCACCGATGCCACGAAAGGCTGGGATGGTACCTTTAATGGGCAGGCCCTCGATGCCGCCGTGTTCCAGTACATGATCCGCATCTCCTTGCCCGATGGCACACAGCGCGTCCACAAAGGCGATGTAACACTGCTCAGATAGTATTTACAGATAACATAAAAAAAGAGCGCCCCGCGATACGCAGGGCGCTCTTTTTTTATTTGGTTATTTTACCAGGGTCAGTTCCCAGTAGCCCGGCCGGAACTCCGCCTCGTCCAGCATATACATGAAGCTTTGGTCTTTGTACTTTATTACAGTGCCATTGCTTGCCAGCGCCCGCAGTTGCCTGGCTTCAATATTGGTGTTGAACAGGTAGCTGTATAACCTTGCCATAGCGCCCTCCGTTGCCGAGATCTTCTCATAATTAACGACCTGCTTTTTGGCGCCGTCTTCTTCGCTATAGCGGTACTTCATCTCTATTCTTAAGCCTTCATTCGCATTGCCCTTATATACCGATAGCACCGTTCTGCTGACCGTGGTGTCGGTAAAGGCCAGCGCGAAGCCACCTATTTGCTGCACTATCTGGCTATTGATAACCTTTCCGCCTGCAGCAGTGGTGTCCAGCGGGCATATTTTCAATATGGGCGCCTCATCGTCTTGTGCAGAGGCCTTTAATGCACTCAATATCAGGAGTGCGCTCAGCAGCTTCTTCATTGGCTGTTACATTTTACTAAAAATACACATTCTGGCTCAAACCTCGTGCCAGCCTTGCATTCAGGCATTTTCACCGTTCTTACACTTGTTAATCGCTTGTTAGCCGGTTACAAACGTGGGGTTAACAGGTGCCAAAAATTTCCTCAGTGTCTGCCGCCGCAGCATCTTTGCACTGTCAAACGAACAAAGACACAAACAAATTAAAAAAACAAAAAACAATAGAAATGAAAAAGATCATCATTATCGCCGCCACACTTTTCACAGGCCTCGCGGCACAAGCGCAAACCAGCACTACCGCTTCTCAGACCGTTAACCTGGTACTGACGAATGCCATTGACATGACATTTACTGCTAACGGCAACGCAACCGGCCCGCTGGTGAGCATGCCCTTTAACACTACCAATGATTATGCAAGCGGTGTTACTTCAGCTGCACAGCAACTGAAAGTAAGGTCGAACAAGAACTTTAACGTAACTGTAAAATCGAGCGCAACCAACTTCAGCTACACCGGTACTACTACTCCTGCACCTACCATGCCCGTGAGCGGCGTACTGGGACTGGAAGTATCAGCCAACGGTACAGGCGGCAGCATCGTATCGCCATTCAGTGCGGCAGCCTACTCAACTATCACATCAAGCAACCAGAACCTGCTGAGCAACGGCACTTATGGTGGCAACCAGACCTTCTCAGTAATGTATCAAGCAACACCGGGCTGGTCATATCCTGCAGGCACCTACGCAGTAGACGTAGTGTACACCGCAACTCAACAATAGGATCTTTTTCATCCTAATACCGGAGAGTCCCTTTTGGCGAGGGGACTCTTCTTTTTTATGTGAGTTGCTAAATGACCTTTTTGCCTTTCATAGCATCCTTCAGCGCGGCGTCCATTACGCGCTCGGCATATGGGCGCGATGCCTCGTTCAGCAGCTCAGTTTCGTGCTGTATGCGGTCTTTATCCTTCGCATTGATGGCCTCGCGCAGTGCCTGCATGCGGCCAAGCGTAGTGTTCACTTCCTCCTCGCTAAGCAGCCCGCGGTTCTTGCTCAGGAACTTTTCAGTTACATCCAGCATTTGTGTTGCCTCGGTGCTGGCTTCCACCAGCGCACGGGTGCCGATGTCTTCCTTCGCATGGGTCAGCGAGTCGAGGAGCATCTTTTCTACTTCTTCGTCGGTGAGGCCGTATTGGGGCTTCACTTCTATGCTTTGCGCCACGCCGCTGCGCAGCTCGGTGGCGCTCACCTTCAGTATGCCGTCGGCATCTATCAGGAAGCTCACTTCTACCTTAGGAAGGCCTGCGGGCATGGCCGGTATATTGGTGAGGTTGAACTCGGCCAGTTTCCTGTTGTCCTGCACCAGGTCGCGCTCGCCCTGATAAACGGATATGCGCATGCCGCTCTGCCCGTCTTTCTGGGTGGTGTACTGGCGGCCTGCTTTGTTGGGTATCTTCGAGTTGCGGGGTATCAGCACATCCATCAGTCCGCCCATGGTCTCTATGCCCAGCGACAGCGGTGTGATATCGAGCAGCAGCATTTCGGTATTGTTGCCGGCCAGTATATCGGCCTGAACGGCCGCACCCAGCGCCACCACCTCGTCGGGGTCCAGCTTGTCGTGCAGCTCCTTGCCGAAGAAGTTTCGGATACTTTCCTTCACCAGCGGCACCCTTGTGCTACCGCCCACCATTACCACGGCGTCGATCTGCGCCGTTGTTAGCCCCGCGTCTTTCAACGCGTTCGCGCAGGATGTGATGGTGCGGTCGATAAGCGGCTGTATGAGCGCATTGAATTGTGCGCGGCTCACGCTTACTGCCCTGCCGTTTATATTACCTTCGTAAGTTTCATTATTGCTCAGGTGTTTCTTGGCTTCTTCCGCCGTTACGCGCAGTTGCTGCGTCAGCGACTTATCGGCCTGCAGCGCTGCATCACTTATGCCCAGTTGCTGCTGCCAGTACACAGCAAGTGCCTTATCCATATCGTCGCCGCCCAGGTAGGTATCGCCGTTGGTGGATAGCACTTCGAAGATGCCATTGGTGATCTTAAGTACCGATACGTCGAAGGTGCCGCCGCCGAGGTCGTACACCGCTATGGTCTTTTCTTCCTCCGGCTTCACGCCGAGGCCATAGGCCAGGCTGGCTGCCGTGGGCTCGTTGACAATGCGCAGCACGTCGAGGCCGGCCAGCCTGCCCGCATCGCGGGTGGCCTGGCGCTGGGCATCGTTGAAGTAGGCAGGCACGGTGATGACCGCCTTGCTGACGCCTGTCTTCAATATATGCTCGGCGCGGTGCTTCAGCTCTTTCAGTATAAAGGACGACAGCTCTATGGGACTGTAAAACCTGTCGCCCACCTGTATCTTCACAAGAGATTCGGTATTGTCGTCAATCACCTTGTAGGCGAAGAAGCCTGCATGGTCGCCCAGGTCGTTATAGGCCTTGCCCATCAGGCGCTTCACCGAGTAGATGGTGCGCTCCGGCTCGGCCACCAGCAGCTCTTTGGCTGCGGTGCCCACCGTGGCATTACCGTATTGATCGAAATGCACTATCGATGGCACCAGTGCCAGGCCATCCACATCTCGCAGGGCTATGGGGCGCTGCTCATCTTGCCGGACGATGGCGATGAGGCTATTGGTAGTGCCGAGGTCGATACCCACTATGGTCTCCTCCTGCTGTATATTTCCGGTTGCTATATTTATTGATACTTTGGCCATTAGTTAATTCAAAAGTCAAAATTCAAAAGTCAAAAATGAATTGGGCAAAGGTAGTGGATTCCTGCCTGTCCGGCAGGCAGGGGTTGATTGGGTTGATTGGGTTGATTGGTTAAGTTGTTTTTCAGCTCTTTTACTGTTATTTCCTATTTCCTCCGCCATAGTTATTTCCTTTTTTTTGGTGTCGGACCGATATAGTGGTCTGGAAATCAACGATATGTATTTTTGAGTTATTTCCTGTTATTGCCTGTTTTAGCCTCACCCGGCCTCTCCAAGGGAGAGGTGACATGTTGTGGGACTTCTGATCTATTTCTGATTCACTTCTGATTTTTGCCGATCTGCTTCTGGTGCCTCGTCCCTGCCTACCGGCCGGCAGGGTTTAGTTTAAGCCGTTTTTTTGCAGCCGACCAAAAGTTACACCACGATGCAAGTTACGATCGTGGAGGAGGGGTATCCAAATTGTGGGGATAAGTAGTGATAAAATTAAAATTGTTAATGGGTGTTGAAGTTTGATCGGTTGCGTGTGTCTTACGCGAGTTTACTTTTCTTTTGTCTTGGCAAAAGAAATAAAGGATAGATTGCCACGTCGGAAAGGCTAAAAATTTGATTGCCCTCCTCGCAATGACGGTCTGTTTGATTTGCTCTGCGGAAATGGGCATAGCTCTACTGCGAGTTATGTAGGGGAAGTCGAGCATGGGTGCGGAGCGTGCTAGACTCAACAGGATCAAGATGCCGATCAGTTATCAACGTACTACGCAGCGATGATTATGTTAGTAATGGGTGAAATCGCATTGCCCACCTCGCAATGACGGTCTCTTTGATTTGCTCTGCGGAAATGGGCATAGCTCTACTGCGAGTTATGTGGGGGAAGCCGAGCATGGGCGTGGAGCGTGCGGGCCTCAACCGGATCAAGATGCCGATCAGTTGTGAACGTATCAAGGAGCGATTACCAGGTTGGCGGGGGAAAACTCAAACCAGCGCGGGTTTTTATTCCGGCGTTGCAAATGCCAAGCCTTGACATCCTCGTTACAAACGAGGACGAGCCGGGGGTGAGAAACATAAAAAGGCAATTAATGACAGACTGCCGGGGACGCAGCATAGCGTTGACGAGACCTTACGAAATTTAAATGGAATAAAAAACCGTGTTTTCACGGTTTTTTATTCCAAAAACGTTTCCTATTTTTGGATAGAAAAAAATGATACACGACACCTATACTATGAATTTTTGTGAAGCGTTAAAAATATATGCTTATGAACACTCAAAATTCACTGATGCCCCTGTTGACCAAAATAGGGAACAAACTTTATAGCCTGAGGCACGAGCGTAAGGATAAGCTGGTGAATGTTGCGAAAGGCGTGGGACTTACGCACCCTGTTATAAGCCAGATCGAAAGGGGTTTGTACCTATGCCTGAGCTCGAACTGCTTTGTAAGCTGGCAGACTATTACAATGTGCCGCCTGAGCTACTGCTGCTTGGTGAAACTGTTAGTAACAATTTGTAAATATTAGTAACAAAATAGTCGCGTAAAGATTTATTTATCAAAAAAGCTGCTTTTACCTTTAGGTACAGTCTCTGAAACAACATAAAATAAGCTTCTATGGCAAGCTGCGATTGCAACGATTATTCACTATTAACAGCTAATACCGGTATCGGTACTGTATCTGTTGCCAACCCGGGCCTTGACGGTTCAGGCACTTTGGTAAAAATACTGACCGCCGGCTCGAACGGTACTATCATTAAATCGATCATCATTAAATCAGTGGCACCAACCACACAGGGCATGGTGAGGCTCTTCATCAGGAATGCCGCACACACAAAAACCACCTTGATAAGGGAAGTGCCGATACCGATGTACCCTGTAATGGCAACCACACCTACACCTGCACCTACCTGGCCTATGATAGAGATAGACCTGGTAGACGAGATCACGCTGCAGGCAAGCGATGAACTGGTGGCAAGCACCCAAAACGCACAGACCTTCAATATCATTGCCGAGGGGCTCAATTGGGCCTACCCCGGTACACTGCCCGGTACCTGCTGTAACTTTAAGCAGGAAACCGCTGTAACAGGGCAGGGATTTGTATCGACCGCCAACACCAACCTGAACGGTACGGGATCTATAACACCAGTGTTTGCCGCTGCAACGGGATCGGCATCCAACGGATCTCTTATCGAATCGATCACTATCACCGCGTTACAGAGTACATTAGCTAATGGTATGGTGCGATTTTTCGTGAGCAGTGATGGCGGCACTACTTATACCCTAATGATGGAAGCGGTGATACCGCAAAGCACGCAGTCGGCGTTTGAGCCTTCACTAAAGCGCGTATTACCGCTGAATTTTAACCTGGCACCCGATTACCTAATCGGTGCATCGACCCAACTGGGTGAGGCATTCGCCATCAGCATTGAGGGAACTTCATGGCATTATCCTATTTAAAATTTAAAACTGGTAAAAAATGAGCATCAATAATATAATAGACGGGATGGATGGCCTGCAGGAAAATCAGGACGGCACCTTGTCGAATGGATACATCTCCATTACCGGTGGGCGCTATAGGATGATTTTGACAGGTGGCGAGCCACCACAGGTACCACAAAATAGTGACTATACCAAATGCAGTACTACGAGTCATCTAAACCCGAATTGTATAAATTATGGTTGCGTTAATCACGGGATGGCTTGCAAAGACGCTCATAATAAAGGTGCTGGGGGTGACAAATGTGTTAATATGAGCACGTAAATTTTTATACTATATGACAATTACAGAACGTTTAGCTGCTAAGCTGCAAATTCAAATAGACCAACTAAATGGTTTAATGTCAGGTGGTTTTGTTTCCCTTCGTCCCGATAAAATTGGAAACCCACGTCCTTCGGAGCGGCTGATCAATGATGGCGATAGTAATGACAATCGCTGTAATAATGCGTCTTCGGCTTGCGCAGATTCATTAAACAATGGCTACTGTCATAACACTACATTAGAGTATTGTGGCGGCACAGGCTGTGTCAACACGACCGATCAATGCAGTATCGGAAAATCAGTATCTAGTGGCGTTGTACAATCATCTAATAACTTATGAAGAACAGTCAGTTTAATACTTTTTTTTGGCGTAGTGATGCGTTGATTGGGTTCAATAGTTTTACCCAGGAGTTTATCTCTCTTGATCCATTATTAAAGGACTTATATGATGTCGGAGCAAAGAAAAGAGACTTTTCCGAGCTATTTTCGGTTCACCCTACCTTTTATGATTTCCTGGTTGAAAAGGGCTTTTTAGTTGAAGACGACAGGGACGAATTTGAGGAGGTGAAAGCGCTTAGTCGAAAAGTTGATCATGATGATACACAATTCCACATGATTGTTAATCCCACCATGAACTGTAACTTTAAGTGCTGGTATTGCTATGAAACGCACGTAAAGGACTCAAAAATGAGTGGGGCGACAGTAAATGCTATTATTATTGCTGCTCAAAATATCATTCAACAGAAAAAAGAACTTAAAGGATTCACCTTGACTTTTTTCGGAGGTGAACCCCTGCTATATTTCGACAAAGTAATTGTTACAATACTGGAATCTATCCATCTTGAATGTAAGCGAGCTAATGTGCAATTTGGCGCGGGGATGACAACTAATGGTTTGCTAATAAATTCTGAAATGCTAGCTATCTGCAAAATGTACGGATTGGACTTTTTCCAAATCACTTTAGACGGTAACAAAGAAAGACACGATAAGGTAAGGTTCATTTCGGAAGGCAGAGGTTCATATGATCGCATTGTCCAGAATATACATTTAGTGGTTAAAGCAGGTCTTCATGCTCATGTGCGCATCAATTGCTCACCTCAAACTATGGCGGGTATTAACGATATTGTTGCTTCCTTTGAAGATATTCCCGAAGCGGAGCGCGTCCATATTCATTTTAATTTTCAAAAGGTCTGGCAGGAGACCGAGGATATAGATCCACAGATTAAAGTAGCTAGAAATTATTTTGCCGAAAAGGGATTTTCTGTATCACCCGGCACTATTGGCACAGTGGTGGATTCCTGCTATGCCGATAAAAAAAATCAGCTAACTATTAACTACAACGGCGAGATATTCAAGTGTACGGCGAGAGATTTCACGGACTCGACAGGCGAGGGACGCGTTGATGTCGATGGCTCCATAGTATTGAATGACCGATATGAAAAGCGGTTGAATGCTAAATTCAACAATCCTCCATGCAGAGAATGCAGAATACTACCACTTTGTGGTGGAGGTTGTTCCCAACAGGCTCTTGAGCATGAAGGAGTGGATTATTGTATTTATAATTTCGATGAGGATGCAAAAACGAGGAAAATAGTGGATCGCTTTAACCAAATTGTTGCAACTTTATGAAATCATTCATTTCGATATTTTTGATCGGTTACCTGTTGATCTTGGGCTGTACAAAAAGTGGCTCCATTTTTTCAAAACAAAACGATTTGGCTGCGGCGGAACTAAAAGGCAACGTAAAATCGATTGTCACGTATCAGTGTTCATTGGATAGCTTAGCGAATGAACACTGTAGTGTCTCAATAAAAAAATTTAATGCTCATGGGTTTAAGGTAGAGGTAATAGATTCCACGACTAATGATTTTTTTTCAACTAGATATTTTTATAATAAAGAAGGGCTCTTGACCAAACTTATTTTTTCTGGTAAGCCACCGTTCCCACCGCAAGAATACACTTACCTGTATTCTTATGGTGAGCGAAGGAAAACAGCCATCATCCGTACATTTGGTAGTTCTTACGTAACCATTGATTCGTCCACATCCACATTCGATGAAAATGGCAATGAAATTGAGAATCTTAACTTTGGGAATCACTACAAAGTTCTCAATAGCTATGATGAGCATGGCTTCCTCGTTCGGTCTAGACTAATTAAACCTGATACTATTGAAACACAGTATACCAATGATGGCAAAGGAAGAATTTTGAAAAAAAGCAATTCGGACGGTATTGCACAGACTTGGTTATTTGATAAAGATGGGAATACAATTCAATTAACGACATTCACGCCAAAAGGCAGGACGGACTATTTCACCGGCTATTGTGAATTTGACAAAAACGGCAATTTTTTAAAGAGCATCTCATTTTGTCCGCAAACGAAAAGCATGAATACGACCAGGCGGGTTATTGAGTATTATTAAGTTGGTCTGCTTAGAATGGCAGTATCCTTCGCCCTCAAATCTGTACTTTTTGCCACTTATTTTGTCGCCTCTTATGCAGCTTTCGTAGTTTAATATCATGAACCGCGGCTATTACCTTTCCAGCCTTTTGATCAGCTTCGTTTTGATATTAAGCTGTAGCAGAAACGTCTCCAACCACGATTGGCACGCGTTTGTCAAGCATACTGATGTAGAAGAAGCAGGCTTAAAGGGCAAGGTCAAGTCGATTGCCACCTATGCTTGTTCGCTTGGTGACTCCCAGGAATTTTGTTCTGTTTCGATAAAGAAATTTAATGCACAGGGGTTTCTGGTCTTTTGGCTAAAGTGATTTTTTCTTCGAATGACTCTTTCCTTCGGGGGAATGAGACGTATTATGAATACTCTTTTAAAGACCACAGAAGAACGGAGGTCATGCGCCGGGGATCTGTCATGCTCGATTCGTTTATTGAACTATACGACAAAGATGGGAATCAAATTGAGCTCACAGTGGGAGATAGAACAAGCACTAGTAAATATGATCAGAATGGCTTCCTGACGTGGAGTAAATCTACTCAGCCGTCGGAAAGCCTTGAAACAAATTACATCAATGATGACAAAGGGAGAATTTTAAAAAGTACCCGCTCAGATGGCATTATACAGGCTTTTGTATATGATAAGGATGGAAATGTTATCCAGGAGACAGACCTCTTTGATCCGAAAGGAAAAGCAAATGACTACCTTACCGGCTACTGCGAATTTGACAAGAACGGCAATTATTTAAAAAGAATTACTGCCTGCAAGCAAAAGAAAGAAGCTTTTATGGACAAACGGGTTATTGAATATTATTAAATTGTCGTTTCCCGTCAGTTCCCCCACTTTTTGACCGTAAAGTGCGCAGTATAAGTAAGCATCAACTGCAGCATCTTTCCCTGCATGGTGATATCGTAGCTGGTGCCGGGTGTATTGACGATATATTCGGCAGGCGCATTGTAGATAGGCGAGGGTGTGTAGGAGAGGCGGAGGTTAAGGCCAGACAAGGGATGGCTGCCGAACTGCCAGTCGAGCCCCGCGCCGCATACAAGCGCCCAGGTGTCGCTTACCACACCGGGCACGCGCTGTACAAACACCTCTGAGTTGTGCGCCTGCTCGCCCCAGTCGCTGTAAAAAGCCGCACCGAAATGCACATAGGGCACGAATGTGCCTGCAGCATCTGTTGTCAACTGCGGCCCTGAACCAAGCGTGATGTGGCTATTGAACTGCTTGAAATAATTGTGGCTATTATGGTATCCCGGCACGGGTATCTGGGCATCGACCTCGCCCATCGTTATATTCAGGAAAGCCTCAAAGCCATTTTCGGGCAGGTATTTCAAGCCAAAGGTGCTTTCAAACCCGGGCTCAAAAGGCCAGCTGCTTCTGTAGGGCAACACTTTCTTATCGGGCAGAAAGGCATCATAGCCCAGGCCGATGCCTACGTATCCGAGGAGGCTTTGGGCCGGGAGGTAATGGTGGGTGAAAAGCAAAACAAAAAGGGTGGCCAGGCGCTTGCGCATGTATTGCTAACGCTTAAGCAGCCTGTTTTATTTCGCCGGGCTTAGCATTAGGCCGGTTGTGTGATGGGCGGCACCTCGGGCGGTATGGGCGGAATGCCCGGCTGCTCACCAGGCTTTACTTCAGGCTGCGCCGGCTGTGCGGGGCGCTCGGGCGCTACGGGAACAATTTCCGGCTGCGTCTGTGGTATTTCTGGATCTGTACCCGGCATAAGATCTCTTTTTGGTTTCGTTATTGATATTGAATGTAAATAGGGCTTGGGTAGAGTTTCAGTATTTCGTCCTGCCGCATGAGGCGGTGAGGCGGCGTCTTCTTATCGTTGTCATAAAACAGCTTGAAGCCGGCGAACTGGACAGGCTCTTTCCTGATGGCGAGGTCGTAGCTGCTCACTTTCTTAGCAGGGAAGCCGAAGCCATCCATATTGACAACGATCTGCACTTCGGGACAGGTGCTGATGTTGCGATAGTTGGTAAGCATGCCTTTGGTGAAGCGGTGCACGATCAATATCTTGGGCGGCAAGTGATGCTGACGTACCAGTGCTGCGAGGTGGCTTACTGTAAAGTTGACATCGGCAGCATCCATGGTGCCGATCTTAGAACAAGGGATCGAGCCATCTTTCATGGAGAACTCAGGATCGATAGCGAGGTGTACATTGGGCATTAGCAGGAATGAGTCAAGTCGCGGGATCTCTTCCTGCACCGTGCTGTGCCCCACCTGCACATCGAGAAAGGCAATGCCATTAATGCTATTTGCCAGGTCGATGGCCTTCGATATCTCGGTGAAAGGCATACGCAAACGATACCCATGATCTTTACCGGGACTGCGCTGCGCGGTGACGGCGATATAGTGTATGGCCGGCAACACAGGAATACTTGTATCGGCCTCATGCCATTTGGCGGCTTCCGATTTTAGCTGTGCGAGCATCTGCTGTGGCGGCAGCGCTCCCAAAATGCCCATGCCGGAAGAGTAGAAGTTGCCATAGTAGGCCACGATCCTATGATAAGGTAAAATAGCGCCGGGCAGGGGATAAGCGGTCTTTGCCGGCCAGCCGCCTTTGGCCGTGTCGTGAACCAGGTGGCGCAGCAGTGCATTGTACGACACCGTGTCGAGCCTTGCCGAGACGGGCTGTGATGGTTTTGTAACTCCCTGTGTTGTGTTGCTGCTGAGTTGGAGTTTTTGTTGCTCTGCCTTCTTCCTGCCTTCCGACATGCTACAGGAGCTTAGGAGGCAGCAGGCAAGTAACGCAATCAAAATGGTATGCTGGTGTGTCCGGTTCATTTGGTTGGGGTTGTGTAATTTTTTAATCGTTTCAATAGTGCAGGCGCGTCCCAGTGGCCGTCGACCAGTATGCGTTTTATAGTGAACATGGGTGCAGCTTCATCGGTCTTGCCCCAGAGTTGGAATGCTGATGCATAGCCCATGCGCTGCAGTTGCTTCACTGCTTCAACATTCCATGTGCCGTCGGGATAGGCGAAGAGGGTAACGGGTTTGCCTGTTATCTCTTCGAGAAGTTTTTTCGGCTTCTGAAACTGTGTTTCGTAGTCCTGCGCTGAGTGATATTTTGTGACCTGTATGTGGTTCCACGTATGGCAACCGATCTCGTGGCCTTTAGTTATTAAGCTTTTTATCTGAGCGCGGTCCATGAAATTTTTATGCCCAATAGTAACCGTCATGATGAAAAAGAGCGCCTTAATGTTATAGCGGTCGAGTACGGGGAGGGCGCTTGTGTATTGTGATTCAGGGCCATCGTCGAAGGTGATGATGACGGGGTTAGGGGGTAACGGTTTGTTGTACACCACCTGGTCAGGCAGGATGGGATGGTAGCCATTGTCGTGCAGGGCTTTTATTTGCTGCGTAAAAGTCTCAACAGGGATGATATAGGTGCGTGCAAATTTTGAGTCCGTGCTTTTCCAATCCCTGACCTGGTGGTAGCACAAGACGGGAATGTTTTTCACCAGCGCATTAGTATTCGCTTTTTCCTGCGCGGGCGCAGGTAAAGAGAGCAAAATACCGACCGCTACGAGCCAAAAACTATTCTTCATACCTACGATTTGGAGCAAACAAAGAGCATACCATCAAAAGTTATCTTATTCGAAAGCGGCCACTGCACCGGGCAGGCAGGTAACCACGCCTTTGATGCCTGATACGGTGAGGGTCATCAGTATCGCATCTACCACCTCGGCTTTTGTTGCACCTAACTTTTTGGCCATGGGTACGTGAAAGCTCAGGGCCGTTTCGTCGCCTTGGGCAGCCTTCATCGCTATGTAGATGAGCTGCTTGGTCTTTTCATCGAGACCGGGGGATGCTACCAGGGATTGAATCAAATTATCGAAGGCCCTTGCTACCCCGGGCGCTACTGTTTGGAATACTTCCATTGGGTTGCTGTTCATCTGTGCAGATTTTATGCTGCAAGGTGGGGATAAGAGCTATAACTAATACTGACAGTGGTTGTTCGAGGTAATGATGCTCATCATCACCCGACAGGGTATAAAAGAACGAGATAAGCTTGTACAGACGCACCCAATTAATGCATAAATTTGCGGCCATGGCATATAGGTCGCTAAATGAGTTTATTAATGCATTGGATAAGGCGGGAGAACTGGTGCGTATCAGCACCTTCGTGGACCCGGTGCTTGAGATAGCGGAGATAACGGATAGGGTGTCGAAGACGCCAGATCGCAATAAAGCTCTACTATTTGAGAAGACAGGGACGGACTTTCCGCTGCTGATCAATGGTATGGGCAGTGAGAAACGTATGTGCATGGCGCTGGGTGTGGATAGCCTGGACGATGTGGCGAGGGATATTGCGGACCTGTTTAAAAAGCTGGCAGGGCCTAAGCACGGGCTGCTGGAGAAACTCGCAATGCTGCCACAGCTGAACAAGTTTGCCTCGTGGATGCCCAAAGTGGTGAGCGGGCGCGGAGCCTGCCAGCAGGTGGTGATGGAAAAGCCTGACCTGGGCAAGCTGCCGATACTACAGTGCTGGCCGAAGGATGGGGGCAGATTTTTGACACTGCCGGCCATACATACTAAAGATCCCAATAACGGCATACGAAATATCGGGATGTACCGCATGCAGGTATTTACACCGACAATGACGGCGATGCACTGGCATAAGCACAAGGTATCGGCCAGGCATTTTAATGAATATAAGAAGCTGGGTAAGCGCATGCCGGTAGCTGTGGCGCTGGGCGGCGACCCGGTGTACACCTATGCAGCTACAGCACCGCTACCGGAGAACGTGGATGAATACATGTTAGCCGGTTTCCTGCGCAAGAAGCGCGTGGAGCTGGTGAAATGCCTGACACAGCCTGAACTTGAAGTGCCTGCGGATGCAGACTTTATAATAGAGGGTTACGTGGAACCGAACGAGGAGCTGATATGGGAAGGGCCTTTCGGCGACCATACAGGCTACTATTCACTGCCTGACTGGTATCCGCGTTTTCATGTAACGGCGATAACACACAGGCAAGATGCTGTCTATCCTGCAACGATCGTGGGCATACCGCCGCAGGAAGATGCGTGGTTGGGCAAGGCTACCGAGCGGATATTCCTGGCGCCAATAAAAATGACCATGGTACCGGAGATACAGGATATGAATATGCCTGTAGAAGGGGTGTTCCATAACCTGGTGATCACGAGCATTAATAAAGAATATGCGGGACAAGGGCAGAAAGTAATGAACGCAATGTGGGGGGCAGGGCAGATGATGTTCAACAAAATACTGGTGCTGACCGACGGCAAGCAAAAGCTGGACGATTACAAGACATTGGCTAAATATGTATTTGAAAACCTGGACCCAGCAACCGACATTTACTTCAGCCAGGGGCCGATGGATGTGCTGGATCATAGCTGTTCGAAGTTGGGCTTTGGAGGCAAAATGTGTATAGATGGCACTCATAAATGGGAGGAGGAGATCAGCAGTCCGAGGAGGCTGTTCAGGTTTTCGGAACAGTTTTCGGTGCCGAAGCTTAAGGCTTCCTTCCCAGAGCTGGCTGGTATAAATGACATCGCAGCCAGAGAGTGGGGCATACCGGTCTTGTTCATGGCTATTAACAAGAATAGGCCGGGGCATGTAAAAGCGCTACACGAGACCTTATGCCAATTGCCTGAAATGCAGGGCATTAAGATGGTATTATATGTTGAGCAAACCGTGAACACGGACGATATCGCTGATGTGCTATGGCGTCTCTGCAATAACCTGGACCCTCGCCGCGACCATATGTATGGCGGCCCGGAAAGCAACATACTAGGCCTGGACGGGACGCGGAAGACCAAGGCCCTGGACGGGTTTGAGCGACCCTGGCCGAATGTGATAGCCGCGGACGAACGCACCATTAGCTCAGTGGACAAAAAATGGGAGTTGCTGGGCCTTGGAGATATAATAATTTCTCCATCTTTAAAGTATATGACCCAACTATATGGGCATGAAGCACATGTCTTAGATAGTGAATAGTGGGTTTTTTCACTAATTTTATTAACTTTATAAAAAAGTAACATAATGAAACGTTTTGTATTATCCTGCTGCATACTCGCCGCTACAAGCACTATGGTATTTGCGCAGGCCGGGAAAAAAGCGACAACAAGTAATAAAAGCACCACAGCGGTGAAGATGGGTACCAGCAACAATGCCGGCACCCAGATCTCCCCTGCGCTTAGTTTCACATATAAAGTGAATGACTTTGAGACAGGCGTTTTGCGTGGCAATGATCAAATGGTCAAAGACCGTTTTGAGGAATTGAAAATGATCATGACCAAAGACCTGCAGAGTCTGAAGCCCAAAATAGTGAATGCACCGAATGAGGCTGAGAAAACAAAGTGGACCAACATATTGATGACGAAACAAAATATCTATTCGGCCATCATTAATGCAGCGTCGGATATGAAGGGCAATGGCCAGACTATGATCAGGAAGTATAGGGAGTACCAGACTACATTGTAGAACGGTATCAATATCATACTAAGAGGCTATAAGTGTAAGAGATTATGCTTATAGCCTTTTACTTTAAGAAAAAGACAATTGCCCGGAACGCAGGTAGATTGTGCGTGTTTTATACTATTTTCACGGTGCAAAAACTGAAAGGCACCCGTGGTGCTCAAACAGATAAGCTAAAACGTATATTGTGAAAGCAATTATTCCCGTAGCCGGAGCCGGTACCAAATTACGACCGCTTACTTACACCCAGCCTAAAGCCCTGATACCAATAGCGGGAAAGACCATACTCAGCGTTATTATAGATCAACTGCGTGATGCCGGCGTTACCGACTTCGTGTTCGTGATCGGTTACCTGGGCGAGAAGATCCAGCGTTATATAGCTAAAACATACCCCGACCTTTCTTATTCCCTCGTAACACAGGCCGACCGCAAGGGTACGGGGCATGCTATATGGCTGACCAAAGAGTCGGTGAAAGACGATGAAGTGCTGATAGTGCTTGGCGATACCATCTGTGATTATAATGTAAAGGAGATACTTAGCAGCGAGATATCGCAGATAGGAGTGCGGAAAGTGGACGACCCACGCGGCTTCGGTGTAGCGGAGCTAAACGATCAGGACCGTGTATTGCGCGTGGTGGAGAAGCCGATAATACCGAAGTCGAACATGGCGATGGTGGGGGTATACTATATTAAGGAGACCAACGAACTTTTCCAGGCGCTGGAGAAACATATGGCGAGCAGCACAGCCGGAGAGGAGGGTGAATATCACCTGACCAATGCGCTGGAGCACATGCTGGAGCAAGGCACGCGGTTCCAGGCATTCAGGGTGAATAACTGGTTTGACTGCGGCAAGAAGGAGACACTGCTCTCTACGAACGCCATCCTGCTTAAACAAATGTCGGAGGCAAAGGGTGTGCAAGAACAAAGCCACACGTATGATACCAGCGTGATCATACCTCCGGTAAGTATAGCTGAAGGTTGCCGCATATCGCATTCCATTATAGGACCAAACGTTACCATTGGTGAGCATACTACGATAGAATCCTCGATCATTAAGGATTCGATCATCGGTTCTTACGCGGAACTGGTGGAGGTGGTGCTGCACTCGTCGATCATCGGCAGCGACGCTTTTGTGCGGGGGTTAAGCCAAAGCCTGAACATAGGCGACAATACCGAGATAGACCTGGGTTAGCAGTTATTGCGCCTTGTAGAAAAAGTCGTAAGCTTTTTCGATAAAGCCGCTGCCAAACATCCAGCATAGATTTTTTCAATTGATTTGGTCCATTGGGGGGCCAGAAACTCTGTTGTCTATTGCAGGTTGAGTAATTTCTTCATTAAAGTAGTACCAGAATTTCCAGTCCGTATGCGCATTTTTCATCAGGCCTGCCGTTATTAGCGTCCATATGAAGCTGTCTCCTATGTCAACAACGAATGAAGCACCATATACAGTCCAGTGTATGCCAAGCAATATACAGAGGACTAGTAAAAAATACAGTCTCAAGACGGGGTAGGAGGGCAAATTCAGGGCTGCAATACAGAGTATGTTGAGGTTGAGTCCTCCATGATAAAATACCGTTTGTTGAGTTCTGAATAGGGGTGAGATTCCCAAGGGCCCAGGAATATTTTTTTGTTGTCTGACCTTCCTTTAAATTGTTGTGCGTCATCGGTAATAAGCAATGACGCAGTTTTATGTTTCTCGACAGTAGAGAGTAGCCAAAATTCATATGGAGTAGCCCAGTTCATTATCAGAATCTCCCGGGGTGTTTGACGTGCGTCCACAACAAGTTTTTTGTCAGCATGTTGTTCCAGGAATGACCGCTCCCAATTAAGCCTAGCGATGTAGATCTTGCTGGCTAGTTTGATATTGAGTAAGCATGTGGCGATGAATACCACTAAGACAATATTGGCCAATCTTCGAGCCTGAAGCTGTGGCATTACATCGTAGACAAAAGGCAGTCCGATAAATAAAGCGATGGGTAGGTACATATTTTCCATATAGGCCAGCGAAGTTTCGCTGCCGGGGTATGCGGCATTGATAATAGTAATATAAACAGCACATGTGGTCACCAACAACACGAGCTTGAGCCAGCGCTTTAAAAAGATATAAGTGGCCGCGCCTGAAATGAACAGCAGCGGTATCCACAAATATTTGTGGGTGCAATTATAGAGGAAGACCTTGTTTGAATAAAGGTGCAGATAGTCTGCGGTATAAATATGCTTCCAATTTTGCATGGCAGCGGTTTCGTACTCGGTCTTGAAATAATAGTGTTTGATCAATAGCATTATCGCATATGATATTCCGAAAACCGAGAGTGATATTTTTTGCCGTTTCGTTGTGTCGCTCAAAAACAAAAATGCCAAAAGATAAAAAACGGGAAAAATAAGCAGTGGGTGCGATAGTGCAATAACGAATATGCCTGCCAGCAATAGCGGGATGGAAATAAAAGTAAAGAGTTTGCGGGAAGGTAATCTCAGCGTAATGGCAACAAGCAAAAACAAAAAGATCAGGGCCTGGGGTAATTCAGACTGTATCCAAAAGAAGGTGTGCGCGACAAAAAGAATATTGCAGAGCAGCAGAGTAATAGACAGCCGATATTCTTTGATCCAAAAGCCGCATAACAAATAGCAAGCGAAGTAGTAAACGATGAAGCCCGAAGAATAAAAATGAAGTACCGTGGCTAGTGAAAAATGGAGCCGCAGTGCGAGCAAGGGAAAGACTTGAGAGAAATAAGCGACGTACCTAAAATTTTGAATAGCAAAACCATTAGTTTTTATAATAAAAAACATATGATAGGCTATATCTGTGAAAATAGTACGTTCCTTATAATAGACTATCGAAAACACGAAGAGCAGCAAATAAGCGATCAGCCCAATGATGAAGCTTTTTTTGTATGCCTGCGTTTTATCTGTCACTGCCGGAGTTGGATAAGGGTCTTTTGTGAGAACCCGCCATACTGTTTTTACTGAGGTAATATACGTAATAATAAATAGATAGGGTATGGTATAGGGTCCTTCGGTTTATTTTTATGAGGCCCCAAAGGGCAATATGCTTAAGCGCCCGCTTCGCTGTGCATTGGTGATCACAATGTAGCAGCGCTGCGAACGGGAAACTATAAGTGCTCAGGATCTTTTCAATAAAAGTAGCACGCAGACACAGGTAATGAACGGATTCATCCCATTGAACAAACTCATTGGGCAGTCAAATTATTTTTAAGTCCAATATTACAGAAACATTAAAGGATAGCCGTTATCCATCCGAATATCAGTAACTTCGCACACCTAATTAAATAAATGAGTTCCATTATTGATAAGTTGGAAGCGATCAAGGCGCGGTTCGATGACCTTGGCATTGCGCTTACCAATCCTGAGATAGTAAGTGATAACAAGCGATTTTCTCAAACCAGCAAGGAGTACCGTAAGCTGGAAAAGATCGTTGATGCTTATAAACGATATCGGTCTTGCCTGGACAGTATTGAATTTGCCCGGGAAGTATTGAGTAATGAAAGTGATGCAGACCTGCGTGACATGGCCAAGGAAGACCTGGACAAGCAGGAGGAGGAAAAAGTGAAGCTGGAAGAAGAGGTGCGTCAATTACTGATACCTAAAGACCCGCAGGATGAAAAGAATGCCATACTTGAGGTGCGTGCGGGGACAGGTGGTGACGAGGCCAGCCTTTTTGCCGGTGAGCTGGTACGTATGTATATGCGTTATGCAGAAAGGAGAGGCTGGAAGGTATCGCTGCTAAGTGAAACCGAGGGCACAGTAGGAGGCTATAAGGAAGCGCAGCTGGAAGTGCAGGGAGAGGATGTGTATGGGACATTAAAGTTTGAAAGTGGGGTGCACCGCGTGCAGCGCGTACCAGCCACGGAAGCCAGTGGCCGTGTGCACACCTCGGCAGCTACTGTAGCGGTGATGCCTGAAGCAGAAGAAATAGACTTTGAGCTAAAGGAAAGTGATCTGAAGATGGAGACCGCACGAAGCGGTGGTGCCGGTGGACAGAACGTGAACAAGGTAGAGACAAAGGTAATACTTACACACGTGCCTACAGGCACTGTGATAACCTGCCAAACGGAAAGAACGCAGCTAGGGAACCGTGAAAAGGCTACTGAAATGATGCGTACTAAACTATACGAAGAGCAGGTGCGTAAGCAGGAGGACGAGATCTCGAGGAGGAGAAAGAGCCTGGTGAGTACGGGAGACCGGTCGGCGAAGATACGCACCTACAATTTTCCACAGGGCAGGGTGACCGACCACCGCATTAACATGACCATTTACTCGCTGGATGCGTTCATGAATGGCGAGATACAGGAGATGCTGGACGCACTGCAATTTGCAGAGAACGCCGAGAAGATGCAGGCTGGTGAAACAGTGATTTAGGTATCGGGATTAGTAAATTGCGCAGTAAATAAGTAAGTTTAGAAATATTTTTTAACCCCAGAACAATAACATGAGCACTCCACGTTTCGACCTGGTAGACATTACGCAAACCTTGCGGAAGCGCAGGCGTTTTATCCTCATTGCAACGGTGATAGCCTTGGTATTAGGCGGCATCTTCGGTCTGATCAGAAAAAAGAAATTCGTAGGCAAAACGGAGTTCCTGGTGAGTAACCCACTTTATTCCGACCGCGTTAATATGTTCGGCGCATCTACAAACAAAATGGATTACTTCGGTGACGAGGACGACATTGACAAGGTGCTGGCGCTGGGTGAGTCAGATACTGTAATGCTGCAGGTAATAAAGGGGGCAGGAATAGACCAGTGGTATAAGCTTGACGTGAATGACCGTAAGCAATATAACAAGCTCAGGGAAATGTATCACAAACAAATGGACCTGAAGCGTACGGAAACACGTATGATGGAGCTTACCTACACGGATGAAGATCCGGAACGCGCTGCTCTGGTAGCAAATGAGGCTGAGAAAGACCTTGAGCATGCGTACCGGGGTATCTATAACACTATGCGCGCCAATGTGCATAACTCGCTGAAGGCTAAAATGACGGAGCAGGATAGCATTATCAATGCTCTGACCGATACACTGGCGAGGCTGAGGGAGGAATCAGGTATATACGATGTGATCAGTCCTAACAGGGATAATATAATGATGGGTGCGGTACGCGGGAATGGCAAAAACCTGGGCAGGAATATTGAATTGATACAAAACTTTGAGTCGCTGAAGGATATGACCGTGTCGGACAGGGCTAAAATATCATCGTTGCTGCAGCAATACTCGACCGGTGTTGATTCAGGGCAGATATCATTCTTCCAGGTGACATCCAGGGCTCAACCACCTGTGGAACCGAAGGGGCCTGGTATGCTCATAATACTTGCAACCAGTCTTTTCCTGGGATTTTTCTTTAGTTGTGTGTATATCCTTCTTGTTACTTATTACCGCGAGCTGATAGCTGTGGAACGATAATGGGGGAGACGGCGGAATATAAATGGTGGCAAGGCATTAGCCTGGCTGTACTATTCATAAGTATAGCTGCGTTCGCATATACCGGGTCATACCTTATACTGGTTGCACCTGTGGGGTACCTGTTCGTATTGTTAATGGGTCTTAACTGGAAAACCGCTTACTGGATACTTCTCTTTTCGATACCATTCTCAATACAGCTGGAGTTTTTCGGCGACACCTTATCGACCACAGTTCCTGATGAGCCTATCATGTGGCTGTTTTTGCTCACCTTCGGCATCAGCTTCATACGACATCCGGATATTTTCCCCAAATATTGGTGGCGCAACCCGTTGGTAATGATCATTTTGCTGCAGTATCTATGGCTGATCGTTGCCGTATGCTATTCTAAAGAAACTTTTATTTCTATCAAGTTCCTGTTAGCGAAGACATGGTTTCTCGTTTCTTTCTTTGTGGTTCCCTTCTTTGTTTTCAGGGATAAGAAGGATTTCAGACGTGGTTTCTTCCTGCTGCTTACAGCTATTACCATCACAATGGTAATAGTGTTGATACGACACAAGGCATATGGCTTTCACTTTATGAAAGTGGAGAAAGCCGTGCGCGGCCTTTACTATAATCATGTGGATTATTCCACGGTGATATCTATGTTCTTTCCGCTCTTGCTGATCGCATTTCCACTGTTGAAGGGGAGGCCGGGGCTCAAAATAGCGCTTGCATTACTCATTGCCTTTTTCCTTGTGGCCACCTATCTCACTTTTGCCAGGGCTGCGATGGTGGCGATCGTCTTTTCCATCGTTGTGGGTCTGGCAACAAGGTTGCGACTTGCCAACCTGATAATGCCGGCAGTGTATATAGCAATGGCGGCCATATTGGTGTTCATGATACGCCATAATAAGTATATTGATTACCGTCCCAATTACAATAAGACCTATATGCACAAGAAATTTGCCGACCACGTTGTAGCAACTTTCAGGGGCGAGGATATGTCGTCGATGGAGCGCCTGTACAGGTGGGTAGCAGGTATACGGATGAGCCAGGACAGGATGGTAACGGGTTATGGCCCCAATGCTTTTTATTATTATTACAAGCCCTATGCTGTTACATCGTTCCGCACTTACGTGAGCAGAAATCTCGAGCATTCGACTACCCACAACTACTTCCTGTATATGCTGGTAGAGCAGGGCTGGCCGGCCATGATATTATATGCAATACTGGTGGCAGTGGTATTTGCACAAGCTCAAAAAATATACCTGAGGTTCAAAGACAAGTTCTACAGGAATGTTACTCTTGGCGTGTCGATGATGTTCGCGGCCGGTTTTATCAATAACTTCTTTTCGGAACTGCTGGAAACGCATAAAGTAGGTTGCCTATTCTTCCTGACCATAGCAGTGCTCGTGGTACTGGACCAGAAAAGCAAAGAAGAGCAAAAGCTCCTTGCCGAGGGAAGTGTCGAAGCAATATCTTAAACCGGAAGCATGCCGTGGGGCTCTACCCAGGCTTCATTGTCCTTTAGCAACCGGATCAATTCATCCACTGCTATTTCGCTTGGGACATTCCGTTTTACCACCTCTTTGCCTTTGTACAAGGTTATTTTACCGGGGCCGCTGCCTACGTACCCAAAGTCTGCATCCGCCATCTCACCGGGACCATTAACAATGCAGCCCATGATAGCGATCTTGACGCCTTTGAGATGCGTGGTTGCTGCGCGGATCTTAGCGGTTGTTTCCTGCAGATCGAATAGTGTGCGACCGCAGCTGGGACAGCTGATGTATTCGGTTTTGCTGATCCGGGTGCGGGTGGCCTGTAATATCGAGAATGCTGTATTGTTTAGGAATTGGTGATTATTGTTTACGGGCAGATAAGTGCGGCCGCTTACTTTAAGATCCTGCACGGGCTTATTCTGCAGCCAGATGCCATCGCCAAAACCCTCAAGGAAGAGCGCGCCGGTTTCGGTAGCGAGGTGAATTAATTGTTCGTCGATACCTGGACCGGCGCTATGTGCCTGCAGGATGACCGGATTGTAGCATTGCTGCTGTAGCAACTCGATCATAAAGCGCCTGACAGATGGCATAGTGTGGGCATTGCTGCTATGGAGGCAGAGGACCGTTTTGCCGTTCTGCTTCGCCTTTGAGATAAGTTGTAAAAGTTGCGACCAGTCTGAATTGACATCGACAGCGACAAAATGAAGTGTGTCGGGAACCGAAGCAGATAGATAGTTGTCAAAGGTGAAGTATGGATGGTACTTGCCGTCGTTGGCAGGGCAGGCGGCACTGTTGCTGATCACCCGCAGCGTACCCGGAAGCGCAAAGCCGATGCTTTTATCACCTGTATAGATATAGTCTGCGGCACCGTCGCTGATGCTCCACTTGTCAGTGGCCTCATCGTATCTATAGCCTATCGTCTGAAGGTCGGCAGGAGTGATATTATCGCCGTGGCTATAGTCGGCCACTACAACAGGAACTTGTGTGCCACCGATGTTATTTATCGTGGCGGTATTTCGCCTTTTGTAAGAAAAAGGATCGTATGGAAGATGGACGTTCTCTGCTTCTGAGAACGGTTGAATGAGTTCGTGACGGCTGCGATTCTCATAACGTTTCACAAGGTCGCGGCAAACCGGTATTTCAAACTCGGGATCTTCAGTTAGTGAAACGCGGATAGTGTCGCCGATGCCGTCTTCGAGCAATGTGCCAATGCCAATGGCACTTTTAATGCGACCGTCTTCGCCATCACCCGCTTCGGTAACACCGAGGTGAAGCGGGTAGCATTCGCCAAACTCTTCGTCCATTTTTTGCACCAGCAGGCGGTAGGCCTGTACCATTACCTGCGGATTGCTGGACTTCATGCTCAGGATTATCTGATGGTAACTTTCATCGCGCGCTATGCGAAGAAATTCCATGGCGCTCTCTACCATGCCGATAGGGGTGTCTCCATAACGGCTCATGATGCGGTCGCTGAGCGAACCGTGGTTGGTGCCTATACGCATGGCAGTTCCGTACTGTTTGCATATTCCTACCAAGGGTGTAAACCGCTCGCGGATGCGATCTACTTCGGCCGCATACTCCGCATCCGTATATTCAATAAAATCAAACTTTTTTTTGTCAATGTAGTTGCCGGGATTAACGCGCACCTTCTCTACGATACGGGCGGCTATCTCTGCTGCGTTCGGAGTGTAATGTATGTCGGCAACCAAAGGTGTACTATAGCCCTGCTTCCTCAGTTCGTTTTTAATAAGCAGCAGGTTCTCTGCTTCTTTCTTACTTGGCGCAGTAATGCGTACCAGCTCTGCGCCAGCTTCGATACAACGAATCGTTTGCGCCACTGTCGCCGCAGTATCCATGGTATCGGTGGTGGTCATAGTCTGGATACGGACAGGATAGCCATTGCCAATAAGTAGATCACCTACTTTCACTTCGCGGGTGGGTAGCCTTTCGTAGCTGATGAGAGAAGAACAATATTGCTGAAGCATAAGAAATAGCAATGCAAAGTTAGCTCAATAAGCGCTGCTAAAATGTGAATTTTAGCCTGAAATATGTGCAATAAATTTTATAGATATAACGAGAAGAAATTGTTACCATAAGAAAGCCATTCTATTATTTTACCCGAAACAATAGTATTTTAGCACAACTAGAAACGATAAATGGATTACGAAATCAAACATTTCGGGAAGTTTAGAGCTGTTGAAGAGGGGCAAGGCGAGCCGTTGGTCTTATTGCACGGGCTGTTTGGCGCTTTGAGCAATTTCAGGGACCTGGTAGACCATTTCAAGCTGAGCCATCGGGTGATCATCCCTATGTTGCCGCTATATGATCTGACAATATTGGAAACATCGGTATCGGGGCTAGCCAGGCATGTTGCGAAGTTCATTGAGGCGACGGAGTTGACAAAAGTGCACTTATTGGGGAATTCATTGGGCGGCCATATTGGCCTGGTATATGCGCTAAAGCACCCTGAGATTGTTAAGACCATCACGCTGACGGGAAGCTCGGGCCTGTTTGAGAACGGGATGGGGGAAACATACCCCAAGAGGGGCGATTATGAATTCGTCCGGAAAAAGACAGAACTAACCTTTTATGATCCCAAAATGGCCAGTAAGGAACTAGTGGATGAAGTATTTGCTATAACGAATAATCGTCTTAAAGCGCTTAAGATAATATCTCTTGCCAAGTCGGCCATACGCCACAACCTGGGACATGAACTAAAGGATATTAAAGCCCCTACCTGCCTGATATGGGGAAAAAATGATACGATCACACCTCCTATGGTGGCCGAGGAATTCCATTCACTGATCCCTAATTCGGAGCTACATTGGATAGATAAATGTGGTCATGCTCCAATGATGGAAGTCCCTGCGGAATTCAACAAAATTCTGAGTGAATTCCTCGCCAAACACAAAGGTTAAAATTTGTCATTTATTTGTTATTAGTTGAGATTTTAGCAAAACTGGTGCGGGATTTGCATTGGTATTGATAGACGCAGAAGAAATTGCGAGAAAGATGAAAATAGAACAATTGATATCGTCCGTAGTACCGATCCTGGAGCTGACAGATACGGGTAGCAGGGCGTTGTCATTAATGGAGCAGAGTAACGTGACACAATTGCCGATAGTGGCAGAGCAGCAATACAGGGCACTAATACATGAGAATGACGTGCTGGACTGGGACACCCCGGAATCGCCGCTTGGCAAGGCCGATTTCCTGAGCTACAGGCCAGCTGTTTTTGTGAACAGCCACCCATATGAAGCCTTAAGGATAGCGCACGAACATAACCTGAGTATTGTGCCCGTGATAGATAACAGTAACTACTACCTGGGGGCAATAACAAGGAATGAGTTGCTGGGCTATATGACTGAAAGCAGTGGCCTTAACAATCCCGGCGCGATCATAGTGCTGGAACTGGACCCCCGTAACTACACGCTGGTGGATATTGCGAGGATATGTGAAAATGAGGATGTGCTGATCATCAGCACACAAGTGCGGAACAGCAACCATAATGGCAAGATAGAACTGACGATAAAGACCAACCGCACGGACCTGCGCGGCGCGATCTCATCATTTGAGCGTCACGACTATATAGTGAAAGACGTGTATGGTGAACAGAACAATGAGGAGGACTTGCGTGAAAGGTTTGATATGCTGATGAACTTCATCAACATGTAGTAATAGCCAGTGTAAATGCAGACAGGACAAATTCATTTGCCCGCGGCCGGAGCCGCGGGTTTTGTTTTAATTATCTTTGCAGTAAATAATTACAATGATAGCCATAGACCATGTGTTGTTGAGTGATGAGGTAGTGGAGGAGCATTTTGTTTGCGACCTGCAGAAATGCAAGGGCGGATGCTGTGTGGACGGCGATTGTGGCGCTCCCTTGACGAAGGACGAAACTAAGATATTGAAAAAGGTTTATCCTATCGTGAAGCGCTACCTGAAGCCTGAATATATAGCAGAGATAGAAAAGCAGGGTACACACACCACCGATCCTGAGTTTGGCTATGTGACACCGGCGGTGAACGGCGGCATATGTGCCTACGGATACACCGACGAAATGGGCATCGTAAAATGCGCTATCGAGAAGGCTTATAACGAGGGGCTGGTTGATTTTAAGAAGCCTATATCCTGTCATTTGTTCCCATTACGAATTAAAGCGAATCCCGGTTATGACCTTGTGAATTATGAACCGCGCGAGACGCTTTGTAAACCTGCCTGTAAGCTCGGCAACAAGCTAAAAGTGCCCGTTTACCAGTTTTTGAAAGAGCCGTTGGTACGCAAATATGGGGAGGACTTTTATGATGCACTGGATGCCGTGGCCAATAAATTTAAAGCTGAAAAGCAAGGCTAATTATAGTTCCTTCCTCAATCTTGCCACAGGAATATTTAGCTGCTCACGGTATTTGGCAACGGTGCGGCGGGCAATGTTGTAGCCTTTTTCCTGCAGCATATCTGTCAGTTTCTCATCGGAGAAAGGCTTACGTTTGTTCTCTCCGCCGATGATCTCGGAGAGTATGGATTTTACCTCTCGTGTGGAAACTTCTTCACCGCTTTCAGTCTGCAAGGCTTCAGAGAAGAAGTATTTCAGCTTGTAGGTACCGAACTCGGTCTGGACAAACTTGCTGTTTGCGACGCGGGAAACTGTAGAAACATCGAGGTCAGTGACTTGGGCAATGTCCTTTAATATCATGGGTTTAAGGGTAGTGTCGTCGCCAGTGAGGAAGAATTCTTTCTGAAAATCCATGATAGCCTGCATGGTATGCAGGAGTGTATGCTGGCGCTGCTTTATGGCATCGATGAACCATTTGGCAGAGTCGAGTTTTTGTTTGATGAAGAGCACGGCCTCGCGCTGGCGTTTATCTTTCTTTTCGCTACGCTCGTAGGCCCGCATCATCTCCTTATAGCCCTCGGATACCCTTAGTTCCGGTGCATTTTTTGAATTCAGCGATAATTCAAGGATGCCGTTGTTGTTAAATACGAAAAAGTCAGGGATGACATAGCTCTCCGCCTTGTTAACGACTGCGAACGCAGCGCCCGGTTTGGGGTTTAGCTTGATGATGACGTTAATGACCTCTTTGAAGTCCTCATTATTAAGGCCCAGTTGACGTTGTATCTTATCGTAATGTTTCTTTATGAATTCGTTAAAATGCTTATCGATAATCGAGATGGCATTTTTTACGTCCCTGGTCTGGGGCATACGCTTTAGCTGCAGCAACAGGCACTCTTGCAAGGTCCAGGCGCCCACACCGGGAGGGTCGAATTGCTGGATGGATATCAGTATGTCCATCACTTCGTCCATATTGGTGTTGATATTCCGGCCGAAAGCAAGGTCGTCTACTATCGACGTTGGTTCGCGGCGCAGGTAGCCGTCCTCGTCGAAGCTGCCGATAATTTGCTCGGCAATTGCATGTGAGCGATCATCGAGCTCAAGCATACCCAGTTGATCGAGCAGGTATTCGTGGAAACTGGTCTCTACACTTACGGGCGTCGATTGCTTTTCTTCGGCGTCGCCATAATAATCCCCATAATCTCCACCACCTTCGTCATCCTCATGTCTCAAAAAATCATCAAGGTCTACTTTTTCGGCAGTATCGTTGCTAAGCTCCACTTCCTCGCCATCTGACTCGAACTCATCGGTTGCATTGTCGTCAAGGTTGTATTCATCGGGCAGGTTGTCTTCGTTGCCCACTTCCAAGGCCGGGTTTTCTTCCAACTCCTCTTTAATGCGCTCCTCCAGGTTGGCAGTCGGCACCTGCAGCAATTTCATAAGCTGTATCTGCTGGGGAGATAGTTTCTGTAGTAACCTCTGGTGTTGCGACTGTTTAAGCATATTGCCTTAATAAGGGGCCTCCTGCAAATTTATGGTTTAAAGGCAAAAATGCCTATCAAACGTCTGCAAAAAAAGCATGTTTCAAAAGTAATGTTAACATCATTTAAGGTCTTAAAAAAGTTCTTTAATAGGAACGAGTTTTGTATATTTAAGCGAAACTGCAGCTAGTGGTCTGAATGAGCAAGAAACCATACATATCACCATCCTTTTCTTACGTCCCGCTGGAAGAGACGCTGGAGATGTTGCCTAAGAAAAAACAGCTTTTTATAGGCATTCCCAAAGAAACCTCTTTCCAGGAAAACCGGGTTGCGTTAACACCTGAAGCTGTTAATGTCCTTGTCAATAATGGCCACGATGTGGCAGTAGAACATGGAGCCGGAGAGGGCTCATTCTATTTCGACAGCGATTACAGCGAGGCAGGTGCACGTATTGTCTACGACAAAGCCGAACTATATAAAGCAACCACCATCATCAAGTCGGCACCCGTGACGGATGAAGAAGTGGAACTGCTTCAGCCTAACCAGGTGATCATTTCACCAATACATTTGCCATTCCTCAAGGCGGACATGCTTGAGCAGTTGATGAACAAGAAAGTGATAGCGATAGCGCTTGAATCGATCAAGGATGATGCAGGGACTTATCCCATTGTGCGTTCGATGAGCGAGATCGCCGGTAGCTCGGCCATCCTGACCGCCGCAAAGTACCTCAGTAATGTGCATAACGGAAAAGGGATATTGCTGGGGGGTATATCAGGAGTTCCGCCGGCGGAGGTGCTGATCATTGGGGCAGGCGTGGTTGGTGAATTTGCAGCGCGAACCGCTTTGGGTCTCGGGGCTGCGGTAAAAGTATTTGATAACTCGATATACCGCCTGATGCGATTGCAGAATAACGTAGGGCACAGGTGTTTTACGTCTGTGCTGGAACCGGTGACACTTGCGCAGGAACTTACAAACGCAGACGTAGCTGTGGGAGCGCTGAAGCCAATGAATGGCCTTACACCAGTCGTTGTGTCTGATGAGATGGTGAGCCACATGAAGGCCGGATCTGTTATCGTGGATGTGAGTATCGATAGAGGCGGATGCTTCGCTACGTCGCACGTAACTACGCACGAAAACCCGATATTTAAGAAATACGATGTGATACACTATTGTGTGCCTAATATTGCTTCGTCCGTATCCCGTACGGCCTCCAGGTCGATCAGCAACGTGATGATGCCCATTTTGCAGCAATGCGCTGACATGGGTGGAATGGAAGGACTGATACAGGGGAAGCCGGGGATACGCAATGGCGTATATATGTATAAGGGATGTGTGACCAATGCGCCCATAGCGAGAAGATTTAACTTAAAATACACCGACCTCGACCTTTTGCTGGCTTCGCAAAGCTAGCGCAGACCACCATTACGACCATGCCCAACAACCGAATGAATAAAGCTATGGCCGGCTACCACCTGCTGATGATATTATCAGCAGTGGATTTCCGCGTATCTGCTGAGGAGGATAAGGTGATAAGGGACTATCTGGTGCACGAGTTTCCTTTTAGGGTGAACCTTGACAAGCAAATGGAGGTGATCAGCAATCTCAGACCGGACGAATGGGAACAGCATTTCCGGAAGGCACTGGAGGACTTTTACGATGATGCCACCGAAGAGGAGCGCAACAGTCTATTACAATTTGCGATCAACCTCAGCAAGGCAGATGATGTGATCACGAAAGAGGAAAATCACTACCTGAATTTACTCTTTGAGCACTGGGGTATTGACTAAGCCCCTGCGGTATTTCCCGCTGCCTTTACAAAAGTAGTTTTTGCCTGAGCCTTCGCGGGCGCGTCACTTCCTTTTTTGATCACATTTGCATAAAGCAGGACGAAAATGACCGCGGCAGCGATTATGCGATAGACACCAAATGCACGAAAAGAGTGTTTTTGCAGAAACTGGATAAAACTCCGAATTGCGATCATAGCAACGATAAAGGCGATGATATTGCCTACTATCAACATGCTCATTTGCCCCGGTTGAAATGTAAAGCCCTCCTTGTGAAAGTCATATAATTTCTTGACAGTAGCAGCAAACATTGTAGGTACTGCCAGGAAAAATGAGAATTCGGCAGCCAGCCTGCGCGTTAACTTCTGCTGCATGCCGCCAACGATCGTCGCTGCACTACGCGATACACCCGGTATCATAGCTACGACCTGGAAGCAGCCTATGATGAATGCTTTGCCGAAGCTGATATTTTCATCTTTGTCAACAGTAAGATTTTTGAACAGGCTATCGATGAACAGTAACAGAATGCCGCCCAGCAGCATGCTCATGCCTACAGTAAAAGGGCTCTCGAGCAAGGCGTCTATCTTTTTGGCGAAAAGCAAGCCCGCAATAGCTGCTGGTATAAACGCCACTACCAGCTTTATATAAAATTGAATGCGACTAAAGTCCAGGAACTTTCGCCAGTAAAGGACCACAACAGAAAGTATGGCGCCTAACTGGATACATACCTCGAATAGCTTTGTAAAAGCATCGTCGCTGATGCCCATGATAGAGCTGGCAATGATCATGTGACCGGTTGACGAAATGGGAAGGAATTCGGTGATGCCTTCAACAATGCTAAGGATGATGACCTGTAACCAATGCATATTTTATGGTATGTTGATGTATTTGTGTGTTTGCAGGGATAACTGCCACTTTGGATGTTGCTGAATGTAGTCGATAATGAGTGGCGTCATCTCGTCCTTTTTACTCCATTCGGGCTGCAGGTATAGAATGCAGTTTTCCGAAACTTTGCTTGCGTGCTCTTCGGCCCATTTGAAATCGGTCTTGTTATAGACCACTACTTTAAGCTCGCTCGCCTTCAACAAGCTTTCGATGACGGGGGCCTTAAATTTCTTGGGAGAGAGCGTGATCCAGTCGAACTCGCCACGAATGGGATATGCACCGGATGTTTCCATATGTATACGGAAGCCTGCTTTGCGTAAAGCGGAGCAGAGCTTCTCAAGGTCATATATTGCGGGTTCGCCACCCGTGATTACCGCAATACGTCCCGGATGGGCAAGGGCTGCCTCAACGATGCAATCGATGTTCATCATTGTGTGTGCCTCGGCGTCCCAGCTCTCTTTCACATCGCACCATACGCAGCCTACATCGCAGCCGCCGAGGCGGATGAAGTATGCCGCCTGTCCGCTGTATGCACCCTCGCCCTGAAGCGTGTAAAAATGCTCCATGACGGGATACGACAACGCCACCTTTATTCTATCGCTTGTTATCAATTGTAAACCGGTTTCGGAAGCTTAGCGGCTTCCAGTGTATTTTTCATTAATCCGCAAATGGTCATCGGGCCCACTCCTTTAGGAACCGGGGTGATATAGCTGCAAAGCGGGGCTACGTTATCGAAGTCAACGTCGCCTACCAGCCTGCTGCCGCTCTTTTTTGTCGGGTCGTCAATGCGATTGATACCTACGTCGATCACGATAGCGCCTTCGCGCACCATATCGGCAGTAACAAATTTTGGTTTGCCTATCGCGGCCACGATCACGTCGGCCTGCAGTGTGAGATCTTTGAGGTTGCGCGTGCGTGAATGGCAAAGGGTTACGGTGGCATTGCCCGGTTTGCCATTACGGCTGAGCAGTATGGTCATTGGTGTGCCTACAATATTGCTACGGCCTATAACCACGCAGTGCTTACCGGCAACATCGATATTGTAATGTTCCAGCATCAGCAAAATGCCATAAGGCGTAGCAGGCAAAAACGTGGGCTGGCCCAGCATCATCTTGCCCTGCGAAATCGGGTGAAAGCCATCCACATCCTTTGCCGGATCGATGGTGTTGATGATCATATCAGGTTCAATATGATCGGGCAGTGGCAATTGAACGAGGATCCCGTCCACACTACTGTCTTCATTCAGCTTTCTCACTTCGTTCACCAGGTCGCGTTGCGAAATGCTCGTGTCGAAACGTAGTAGCGTCGATTCAAAACCGAGTTCAGCACAGGTTTTCACCTTGTGGCCCACATAAGCTTCACTAGCGGGGTTGTTACCTACCAGTATCGCCGCCAGGTGGGGCGTTTTGCCTGTACTTGACTTTAAAGCGTCTACTTCGGTTTTCAACTGCTCCTTGATATGAGCTGCAACGAGCGTGCCGTCTAAGATTTGCATGGCGCAAAGATAAACGCTTCATGGCATATATACTTAATGTAAAGGATAATACTGATTTAAACTTATGTGAAAAGGGAATCCTGTATTTTTGCGCAAAACAGAAGACTTGAAGAAATTATTAATCATTGCATTTGTATTAGGCCCTATTGTATCGTTTGGCCAGATACCCGCCGGGTACTATAACAGCGCTGCTAACCTGACCGGTCAACCCTTGCGCATCGCATTAAGAAATATTGTGAGAAACCATACGCAGCTTTCTTATACGCCCGGCCTATGGAACGCCTATAATACCACCGATAAGAAGCCCGATGGTAAGATCTGGGATATTTATTCTGACGTGCCCGGTGGTACTCCTGCTTATGAGTACACCTATTATACCGACCAGTGCGGCGCCAACAATCCAAATGCAGAGGGTAATTGTTATAACCGGGAGCATACATGGCCTAAAACTTTTTTTGCAAGCGATACCCCGATGTACACTGACCTGTTCATAGTGTATCCTACCGACTATTGGGTGAATAACAAGCGCAGTGATTATCCTTATGGTGTTGTGGGCACTGCAACATATACCTCATCGAACGGCAGCAAACTGGGAAACTGCGTTTACCCGGGTTATTCGGGAACCGTTTTTGAACCTATCGATTCATTCAAGGGCGACCTGGCACGCAACTATTTCTACATTTCCACCTGCTATTGGGCCGATAGTGCGCACTTCAATAACAGCTATCCAATGGCCAGCCAGGTGAACCTGAAGCCATGGGCAGCCCAGATGCTGCTGGAGTGGCACCATAACGACCCGGTGAGCCAGAAAGAGATCAACAGGAATAATGCTGTATATGCACTGCAACATAACCGTAATCCGTTTATTGACCACCCGGAGTATGCGGATTGCATTTGGGGTACTGCTAATTGCAGCTCGATGGATGCGATCAATGTGTATGTGACCACGAACCATATGAACGTTTATCCTAACCCGGCCAAAGACGAGATACGCATGAGCCTGTATGCAGGGGATGCGGCAGAAAGCCTGGAGTTAATAGATGTGCAAGGCAGGGTTGCAATGACGGTGGGACAAAATGAATTGAAGGGCAATACTGCTAATTTGCAGATAGGTAACTTACCCCCCGGTCTTTATTTTGTGCGCGTTAGCACTGGTAAAGAAGTACTCTTTTCGAAATTTATCAAGCAATAGGAAATTCGGTTTATAAAGAAGAAAGGCAGCCACCCGGCTGCCTTTCTTGTTGTTATTATGAGCTTACAGCTCCTATTTTCTTGAGTAGTTTGCGATTCTCCCGTTTATGTATCAGGTTGTATGCCCTTGCATATAGCACTGGAAGTATCAACAGTGTGAGGATAGTTGAAGTAATAAGTCCGCCTATTACCACTATGGCCAGCGGCTTCTGCGTCTCCGAGCCTATGCCTGTGCTAATGGCGGCCGGCAGCAGGCCGATGGCAGCCATAAGGGCGGTCATAACCACGGGACGTATACGCGATATCACCCCGTTCTCGATCGCCTTATGTAAGGTCATTTTGTCCTCGAGGTTCTTGCGAAATACACTGATGAGTATCACCCCGTTCTGGATACATACCCCGAATAGCGCAATGAACCCTATACCCGCACTGATACTGAAGTTGATGCCAGTTATGTGTAGCGCCAGTATACCACCAATGAGTGCGAAGGGCACGTTGAGGATGGTCAATATGGCATCCTTTGCATTGCCATAGGTGATAAACAGAATGAGGAATATAGCGATGAGGCAGAGCGGCACCACATTGGCGAGGGTTTTGGATGCGCGTTGCTGGTTCTCAAATTCGCCGTTCCACGTCATCGTATAGCCTTTAGGTAATGTCAGAGCCGCTTTTACTTTTTGTTGCGCCTCGGCAATGGTACTGCCAAGGTCACGCTCGCGGTTAGAGAATTTTACCGCGATGTGTCTTGTATTATTATCGCGGAAAATGAAGGCAGGACCTGTGAGCGTGCGCATGGTAGCTATTTCGCTTATCGGTATCTTGGTGCCGTCCTGGGTTGGCACGCGAAGCTGTTCGATCTTTTCCTGTGTATTGCGGAAGTCTTTAGCGTACCGGATACGCACGTCGAACTTTCGTTCGCCTTCATACAGTTCTGTCGCTGCTTTACCGCCGAGAGCCATCTCGATCACTGCATTCGCGTCGGCAATGCTGACCCCGTAAAGCGCCATTTTTTGCTGGTCGAGTTCGATACGGAATTCAGGCTGCCCGAGGTTTCTTAATATGCCGAGGTCGTCAATGCCTCGCACACCGCCCAATACAGTTTTTACTACTCTTGCCATTGAGTCGAGTTTCTGGAAATCGGGGCCGAATATTTTCACCGCCAGGGCGGCGTTAACACCTGCCACAGCTTCTTCCACGTTATCGCGTATAGGCTGCGAATAGTTGAACACACACCCCGGTATCTTATTCAACTGCCTGTCCATGCTGTCGATGAGCATGTCCTCAGTAACACCTTTTCGCCATTCATCCTTCGGTTTAAGGTCCACCTGTATTTGCACGTTGAAGAAGCCCTTGGGGTCGGTGCCATCGTTAGTCCGGCCTATTTGTGATAAAGTCTGTTTTACTTCAGGGAACTTGCGGATCATCTGCAGCATCTTGTCGCTGATCGATTTGGCTTCCGGCAGGCTAACGCTCATGGGTAATTCGCTTTCTACCCAAAGCGCGCCTTCATCCAGTTCAGGCAAAAACTCAGTTCCGAGGAACTTTGCAGAGAAAAAGGTGACTACCATAAAGGCTATGGCCACGGTAAGGCTTAGTCCCTGGTTCCGATATACCCATCGGAATGCCATACCTACATACTTTTCGAAAAAGTGCACCACAGGATTGTGTTTCTCCCGCACATTTTTCTTCAGCAACACACTGGACAGTGCCGGTACCAAAGTGAGCGTGTAGAAAAGTGCGCCTAACAACGCAAAACCTAAGGTGTAGGCCAAAGGCGAGAACATTTTGCCCTCCACCTTCTGGAAGGCAAATATAGGCACGAGGCAGGTGAGGATAATAACCTTCGAGAAGAAGATGGCCTTACCCATTTCTGTACCCACGTTCTTGAACAGGCCTAATTTGGCGAGCTTATTGAACCGCTCCATGCCTACCTCTTTAGCCCGGTGGTCGAGGGCAACGAATAAGCCTTCGACCATAACCACCGCACCATCTATAATGATACCAAAGTCAACGGCACCCATACTCAGCAGGTTGGCCGACATGCCCTTGAGGCGCATGAGCATAAAGGCGAACAACAATGCCAGGGGCACAATGATACCCACCGTGAGCGTTGTGCGCCAGTCGGCCATGAATATGAGTACAATAACGGTAACGAGAACAATGCCTTCGATGAGATTGTGCAAAACCGTGTGCGTGGCATAATCCATGAGCACGGTGCGGTCGTAGAATGTGGCGATGCGCACTCCCTTAGGCAATATGTTCTCGTTAAGATCTTTTACTTTTTCCTGTACTCTTTTTAATACTTCACCCGGGTTTTCCCCCTTTCTCATCACCACGATGCCTTCTATCACATCGTCCTCATCGTCACGTGTCACCCATCCAAGCCTTGGCGCCCCTGCCTCATGCACGTCTGCTATCTGCTTCACAAGGATGGGTACATTGTTGATCTTGGTAATAATGATATTCTCGATCTCGCTGATGTTGTTGAGGATGCCGATACCTCGTACAACAAATGCCTGGCCGTTACGCTCCAGCACATCGCCGCCCACATTGATATTGCTTTTGGCAACGGCATTGTACACATCGAGCGATGTAAGGCTGTACTTGCTGAGCAGGTTGGGGTTCACGCTGATCTCGTAGATCTTTTCCTCGCCGCCAAAGCTATTCACGTCGGCAACGCCGGGTATGGATTTGAATTGCCTGTCCAGTATCCAGTCCTGGATGGCTGTCAGCTCGCGGATGTTCTTTGTTTTACTACGCAGCGTGTAGCGGTAAATTTCCCCTGTAGGCCCGTAAGGTGGCTGCACGTCGGGTTTCACACCATCTGGCAGGTCGGCATTGCCCAGTCTGCTGAGTACCTGCTGGCGCGCAAATGCATCATCCACATCGTCGTCGAATATGATACGGATGTAGCTGAGGCCAAATGAAGAGGTAGAGCGGAGGCTGACCTTTTTCTGCACAGAGTTCAGCGAAGTCTCCAGTGGTATCGAGACAAATTTTTCTACTTCTTCAGCACTACGGCCCGGCCACTGTGCGATGATGATGATCTGTGTATTGGTAACGTCCGGGAAGGTTTCGATGGGTGTATTCCGGTAACTCACAAAGCCCAGCACTGCCAGTATTGCCGTGCAAAAAAACACGAAATACCGGTGCCGGAGTGAGAAGTGTATGATCTGCTTTATGATCTTATTCATAAATTGTTTTTGGGGCGTCCGTCCGGCTATTCGTTGAGCAGCTGGTTAAAAATGAACAATTGATTCTTCGTGACCAGTTTCTGACCTTGCTGCAGACCACTCCTGATAAATGTTTTGTCGCCCACTGTCTTGATGATGTCCACTTCACTTATGGCCATGTCGCTATTGCTTTTGTAGATCACAACATAGTTCTTGCCATCTTGCGACACGATGGCGGCAGTAGGTATGCAGGTGGCTTGCGTGCCTTCCTTATTGTCCACTATAACTTTTGCAAACATGTCGGGCTTCAGCAGCATATCCTTGTTCTCGAGTGTCACACGTACGCGCATCGCTTTGCTTTGGGGATCCAGCACCTGGCTTATCTTGTCGATCTTAGCATCGTATTTTTTGTCTGGATAGGCCATCGGGATCACCGTTGCATCATAGCCTTCTTTTACTTTTGCTATATCCGACTCGTAAACATTAGCGTATATCCATACATTCTTAAGGTTGGAGATCGTGAAGAGATTATCGCCCATGTCGGGACGGATGAAGGCGCCGGTTGCGATCTTCTTCTCTACTATATAACCGTCGATGGGGGCAGTAAGTGTATAGGTGCCCGTGGCAGAAGTTTTACCACCGCCATTGATATTGATCACCGATTGCACTTTGTTGCGCGCAGCCAAAGCCTTTTCGTAGTTCTGCTTTGCTTCTATGTACTCCCGTTCGCTACTGATGCCATTTTTATATAGCGACTCTGCATTTTCCATTTGCCTTTTGGCAATTGTTACATCCGCATTGGTACTGCTCAGGTCGCTGTAGCTTCCTGCTACGTCTGCACTGCGTATTACGGCCAGTACTTGTCCTTTGCTCACCTTGTCGCCAAGCGAAGCATGCGACTCCAGCACCTGGCCGCTACTGCGGGGGAACACCTTCACCACGTTGTTCTCGTTAAAGCTTACCTCGCCCGTCAGCGACAACTCATCCGAAAGGTTGCAGTATTGGACGGTATCTATCTGTACCATATGCTGCATAGAATCGCTAAGCACAAATTTTTTGCTCTCCTCCTGCTGGCCTTCTTTTTTGCCACAGCCGGCGAGCACGGTTAGTGCGACAAGGGCAGTTACGATTTTCTGATTCACTTTACCTGTTGTTTTCAATGTCTTTTGTTTTATTATTCAGTTACGTCCATTCCTACTTCGTAGTTCAGCTCTTCCTTTGCAAGCCTCACGTTGAGTTTTTGCTGCAGTTCCTGCTCGCGGATACTTTCGTAGCCGTTGAAATAGTCAATAAATTCCAGCATGCTTATCCGGCGCTGCTTGTAGCTCTGCACGATGTTGTCGTAGAGCCTGTAGTAATTTCTGTAAAATTCTTCGTTGCCTCCTGAGCTTAGTTGCAGCGTATAGAGCAGCTTCTGGTAGGCGTTCTTCACATCATTCTGCAGCTTGTCATCGATCTGTTGCAGGTTCGCTTCTTCCTGCTTTACCTGCCAGCGGGCCGATTTGATATTGCCCTGGTTGCGATTGAGCACCGGTAGCGGCAGCGAAATGCCGAGGCCATAATAGTTAGGTGTATAGTTACTGTTCTGGTCAAATTCCGGCCCGAAAGTTAGGTCAGGCACTGCCAAAGCCCTTTGGTAGGAAAGGTTTTGCTTCTGGTAGCGGACCTGCAATAACTGCTGCATATAATCGGTATTGTATTGCCGGGCACTGTCCACCAGTTGCACAATGCTCAGGTTGGGCACGTGCGTATTATTATCGTCGTCAGCTACCGGCTGAACGAAGACGTCGCCTGTAACCTGCAGCAGCGTTTTCAGTTCGGCCTCTATATCCGAAATGTTTTTAGCATTTTCTGTCACCTCGTGCTGAAGGTTCACATCCAGGGCCTGTATGCGTAACAGATCTTTCTGGGCTATGTTGCCCGCCTGCAGTTCGGCTGTCATCGCCTTTATGAGTATGTCCAGTTGCTCTTTCTCCTGGGCATAAAGCCTCCGGTTACCTTGCAACTGCAGCACAGTATAAAAGTCCTTGCGTAGTTGGTACCTCAGGTTGCGCATCACATCCCTAAATTGCCATTCATTCAGCTCAGCGCTGGTGCGGGCCATATTCACCTGCTTGCCGCGCTTGCCGGCAGTTTTTATCAACTGTTGTACTTGCACGAACACCTGACCGGTGGGATCACCATTTGCGTTGGTGCCATGGTGGAACCATTGTCCGTCGGAGTAGACGTTTTGGTCGGTATTCAGTACAGGGTTGTCCCATAGCTTAGCCTGTTGAATCAGTGCCTTGCCTGCCTCAACATTGTAGTGTTGTGCCAGGAGGCTGAGATTTTTCTCCAGGAATTGTTTTTCTGCAGCTCTAATGTCCAACCGCAGGGTGTCAGCATTGTCACTGTTTTGTGCCCTGGCTGGCGCTTGCTCTAAAAAGTACATGCTGCAAATGAGGCATATACTTTTCACAAACTTGTTGTGTAGCATTCTTATTTAATAATGTTGAAAAAAGATGTTCGCTGTAACAAGTCGCGAACTGATACCGAGGAATAGACTAACAGCTTTTAGGAGGAGGTGGGTTGATCTCCCTGTAAAAAAGATAGTCGTACGGTGATGATGTGCGTGGCAGTAAAACAAGTGGGGCATATTCGATGTCCAGGCGGGTTTTGACTGGAAGGCTAAGGTGTATGGCAAAAGTTACATGTTTGCCTCTTGCATATTTTTTCCCCTGCTTGCTATGGTCGGCTGCAAAAACGCTCTTATGCTGAACATTGCCGGCTATGTGTTGTGTTTCATGGCTCCGGCCCTGCTGAAAGGATACGTGACCGGTATTAACGTCTATCAGGTCAAAGCTCTTCTCTGCAGCCCGGGCGTTTACGAAAACGCACGATAACCATAGGCAGGTCAGTATATATTTGAATATTTTTTGCATTGAGCCTGAAAAGCGCTGCAATAATACTTAAAGTAATAATCAAAAGCTTGTTAATTTTCCGCCTCAAACAGCGCGTTATGAAGGTTAAAGACATTATTGCCGCCATTGAAGAAGCTGCGGCATCCATATACCAGGAGAGTTATGACAATAGCGGTTTGCAGGTAGGTGACCCGGATGATGAAGTGAGGGGTGTGTTGATATCGCTGGACGTGACAGAAGCCGTGCTGCAGGAAGCGATCGACAGGGGTTGTAATATGATAGTGGCACACCATCCGCTGATATTTTCGGGTATTAAACGGCTATCCGGGCGCAATTACGTAGAGCGCGTCGTGATCAAAGCCATCAGGAATAACATTAGTATTTATGCCGCCCACACCAATCTTGATAATATGAGCCATGGAGTGAATGCTAAAATAGCAGAGAAGCTTGGGCTGATAGATATAAAGATACTGGCGCCCATGAAGGATACGCTCAGGAAGCTATACACCTATGTGCCAACCGGCGCGGCAGAGGCAGTAAAGGATGCCTTGTTTGCTGCAGGTGCGGGGCAGATAGCCGAGTACAGCGAGTGCAGCTTTGGAGTAAGCGGCACGGGAACCTTTCGGCCTTCAGCTAATGCCAACCCCATTATCGGGCAGCCTGGCGGGGCAAGGGAAGAGGTAAACGAACTGAAGATCGAAGTGATCGTTCCCAAACACAGGGAATCGCAAATATTGCAAGCTCTTTTTAAAGCCCATCCATATGAGGAAGTTGCATATGAAATGATCGCATTGCTCAATAATAACCAGGAAATAGGCGCCGGGATGGTGGGCTTGCTGTCTGAACCAATGGAGGAAAAGGATTTTTTAAACCTTTTAAAGCAGGAAATGGGCGCAGACTGTATAAGGTACACGGCGTTAAGGGGCAAAAAGGTAAACAAGGTAGCCCTATGCGGTGGTTCGGGTAGCTTTTTGCTCAGGGATGCCATAGCAGCAGGTGCCGATTTCTTCGTGACTGCGGACTTTAAATATCACCAATTTTTTGATGCTGAGGGGCGAATCGTGATAGCAGATATAGGTCATTACGAGAGCGAACAATTCACCGGGGAAATATTTAAGGCTATACTTAACAAAAAATTCCCTAATTTTGCCACTCTTTTATCAAATTTATCCACCAATCCCGTAAAATATTTTTGCTGATATGGCTACTGTAAAAGACTTTTCGGTTGAAGAGAAGCTGATAGCGGTTCTGACACTGCAGAAGATCGATTCTAAAATAGATGAGATCAAAACCCTGAAGGGCGAGCTGCCTATGGAGGTTAAGGACCTTGAGGACGAAATAGAGGGTTTGCAGACACGTATTCAGAACATTGATGCCGACATCAACGGTATCAACAACTTCATCGAAACCAAGAATAATGCGAAGAAGGAATCGGCGGCGCTCATAAAGAAATATGAGAAGCAGCAGGATAACGTGAAGAACAATCGTGAGTTCGAAGCGATCAATAAAGAGATCGAAATGCAGGAACTTGAGGTGAAGCTGAACGAAAAGCACATCAAGGACGCTAACATAGAGCTGAAAGAACGTGCTAACCAACGCATAAAGACAGAAGAGAAGATCGCTGAGGTGGAAGAATCGCTGAAAGCAAAAAGGGCTGAGCTTGAGAAGATCATTACCGATACTGAAAAAGAAGAAAAGGTGTTGAGCGAGAAGTCTGATGCAGCTAAGGAAAAGGTTGATCCGCGCCTTTTAAGCGCTTACGAGCGTATACGCCACAGCTATCGCAATGGGCTGGCCGTTGTGCCTATCCATCGCGATTCATGCGGCGGTTGTTTTAATGTAATACCACCACAGCGCCAATCGGAAATACGCCAGCGTAAGAAGATCATTGTATGCGAACATTGTGGCCGCGTATTAGTTGACAATGATCTGAACGAGCAGGTAAAAGTTGCTGATAAATAGACAGTTTGAATATAATTATATTTAAAAAGGAGCCTCTTACAGGCTCCTTTTTTGCGCTACGGTGATACTTTTTCGAATTTTAAGTTTTCCATTTTACACTATATAGGAATTAGCTTAGGTTTGCAGCTGTTTTCGATCCCTGTAATGTTTTAAAAATAAATCCACTTTTCAGATGAAGATATTAGTTTGTATCAGCCAGGTGCCTGACACGACAACTAAGATTGCATTTGCCGACAACAATACGCATTTCAGTACGCAAGGTGTGCAGTTCATTATCAATCCTTACGATGAATGGTATGCATTGGTACGTGCACTGGAGTTGAAAGAAAGCGGTGTGGCTAATACTGTTAACCTGGTGACTGTTGGTAAGGCCGATGCTGAACCGGTGATCCGTAAGGCACTTGCACTTGGCGGCGATGAGGCCATACGCATCGATACAGACAGCAGCGATCCGTACGTTGTGGCAGCCCAAATAGCAGCCTATGCAAAGTCTGAGAATTACGATCTGGTTCTTTGCGGTAAAGAATCCATCGATTATAATAACGGTGTTACCGGGGCTATGCTGGCCGAAATGCTCGACATGAACTACGTAGGCTTTGCAACAAAGCTCGATATGACTGGCAGCACCGCGATCGTGAAACGCGAAATAGAAGGTGGTGAAGAAACGGATGCCTGCAGCCTGCCGCTGGTGGTGTCTTGCCAAAAGGGCATGGCCGAAGCACGTATCCCAAATATGCGTGGTATCATGGCAGCCCGTACCAAGCCGCTGAAGGTTGTAGCCGCTGCCGATGTACAGCCTGTAAGCAACATCGTATCATACGAACTGCCGCCGGCAAAAACAGGTGTGAAGATGATCAATCCTGAAAATATGGATGAGCTCGTGAGCCTATTGCATACCGAAGCAAAAGTGATCTAACAATATTCAATAAGCAATCTACAATATTCAATACAAGATGTCTGTAATAGTATTAGCGGAACATACACAGGGAACTTTCAGAAAGAAGACCTTTGAAGCAGTGCAATATGCTGCTGCTATAGCGCAGAGCATGGGCGCAAGCGTTACTGCAGTTGCTTTGGGCAGCGTAGCTGATAGCGAATTGCAAAGCCTGGGCCAATATGGCGCGGCAAAAGTGCTGCATGTGGCCGATGCGAACCTTGATAATTTCAGCTCGCGCGCGTATACAAAAGCATTGGTTACAGTTGCACAGAAAGAGGGTGCAAAAGTGATCGTGGCCTTACATGATGTGAGCGGCAAGGCTGTAGCTCCACGTGTGGCCGCCCAGTTGAAAGCAGGTATGGTAGCCGGTGCCGTATCACATCCTGATCTGTCGAAAGGGTTTGTGATAAAAAAGACCGTATTTTCAGGTAAAGCTTTCGCCTTTGTCAATATCACTAGCGATGTTAAAGTGGTAACACTGATGCCTAACACATTTGCTGTAACGAAAGGCGAGGGTACTGCAAACGTTGAAAAGCTGGATGTAAATTTCGACGATAAAGACTTTGGTATAACTGTGAAGGAGGTGAATAAGGTAACGGGCACTGTTCCGCTCACCGAGGCTGAGCTGGTAGTATCAGGCGGTCGCGGAATGAAGGGGCCGGAGAACTGGCATATACTTGAGGACCTTGCTGGTTCTTTGGGTGCCGCCCTGGCATGTTCCCGCCCTGTGGCTGACTCGCACTGGCGCCCGCACCATGAGCATGTGGGCCAAACGGGGGGCACTATCCGTCCCAACCTGTACATAGCAGTTGGCATTTCAGGTGCTATCCAACACCTGGCCGGTGTTAACGGTTCAAAAACCATCGTTGTCATCAATAAGGATCCTGAAGCGCCATTCTTCAAGGCTGCAGATTATGGCGTAGTTGGCGACGCGATGGAAATAGTGCCCAGGTTAACTGAAGCAGTAAAGAAATTCAGGGAAAGCCACAATTAATAGTTTCGTAACATTTTCTTAAGCCATTTTACAGACGTAAAATGGCTTTTTCATTGTTCCCGTAAGTTATCCACATTTTAAAGCAAAATAGGATACAAAGTTATTTTTTCAATCCGCGTATTTCATTGATTTATAGTGACAAAATTGTCTCACGGGTTATGGAAAAATTTATATTTAAAAAAACATAACGAAAATTGCGTTTGTATTATTAAATTCAGTACTTTAGTTCTGAGTTTTTGTATAATAATCCGTACCGTATGAACAAAAAGTACTTGCTGTTATTTGTTATTGCTTTATGTTGTTTTTTCAGCAGATCGCAGGCGCAAATGTATTACTATCTCGTCGCGCCTATCACAGCTACATACACACCGGTAGCTGGCACCCCCATCAGCGTGACCGGCACCATGAACGATGGCTATGCCACAGGCATTCCGATAGGATTTAACTTTTATTTTGATGGCAGTCCCACCCCGTATACTACAGTTGATGTAAGTACGAACGGTTTTGCTTCGCTGGGAAGCCCATTAACGAATTCAACACCGGCCAATAACCTCACAAGCGGATTAATTGGCCCTCCCAACAGCAGGCCGATTGTTGCCCCTCTATGGGATGATCTGGACCTTACGGCGTTCGGTGGCGCAATGAGCTATGCTACTACGGGCTCAGCCCCCAACCGCGTGTTTACAGTTGAATGGTCAAATGTAACCTGGCCGTATGCCGCGAGTAATACCAGCGCAACTGCGACGCTCTCTTTCGAAATGAAATTCTATGAGACTACCAACTATATAGATTTTATTTACAACAATATTGCAACAAGTCCTTCTACGGGTTCTCAGTCGGCCTCTATCGGACTTGCTGAGACTGGGAACGGTAGTTTTATCTCGCTGAACAGCACCGGTGCAAATCCTGCGACCAGTTATGCTACCGAAACCAGCACGGTCAATGGTGTGTTTGTATCTGGTACTGTTTATCACTTCGAATACTGTCCTCCGCCTACGCTTACGCATAGCAATGTAACGATCAATAGTTTTGTTTCGACATGGACGCCAACGATAGCCGGGCAGTATGATTACGCAATGGATAGCGTATGGACGGCTAACCCGGTTAACTGGATACCGACCACCAACCTGACAAGAACATTCACGAACCTCATGCCAAACTCGACATATTACGTATATGTGAGGTCGAATTGCGGCAATAATCACACTTCTCCCTGGGTAATAGATACCATACATACACTGATGCTGCCGCCTTGTCTTGCACCTTTGGGATTGACTGTATTTGGGGTCACGTATACGACAGCCGACTTCGTTTGGACTTCAGTTCCCGGAGCGATGAGTTATCAATGGGTACTGGACCAGAGTCCTGTAACTCCTTTCGTACAAGGTACCCCTACGGCGCTTACTTATCACTGGGCAACTGGCTTGCAACCGAATACTACGTATTATTTCCACCTGCGCACAGATTGTAGTTGGTATCCAACTGATACGTCGGCATGGGAAACCGTTTCTTTCACTACCATGCCGTTGCCACCATGTCCGATGCCAACAGGTCTTTATTCAAACAACGTAACCAATACTACCGCGGACCTCGGTTGGAACTCACAGTCGGGCATAATTGGTTGGGAGTTTGCACTCGACCTGGTGCCGGCGAACCCGGTGGTAGGTGCACTGAGTACTACCAATTCGATTACGGCGACGGGTCTTACTTCGCTTACACAGTATTACCTGCACGTCCGCACGGACTGCAGTACCTATCCTAACGATACTTCAGGCTGGGCATTATATTCGTTCATAACAGGCCCCGACAGTTGTACCCAACCAACTAACCTGCAATTATCGTTTGTCGACCAGTTCACGGCTTTCGCCAGCTGGAATGCTGCACCGGGTGCTTACGGATATGAATACCTTGTGAACCAGGATCCGAATCCGCCCACTTCCGGTGGTACGCCAACCTTCTCTACATTCCATAGTATTACCGGCCTGGCGTCCAGCACTATGTACTATTTGCATGTTCGGACGGTCTGCGACACCGCTTATTACGGTAATAATTACACCCAGTGGATCGTGGATTCTTTCCAAACCCAACCTGGTCTTTCGGTCAGCAATGTTGTGGGTAATGGTGATTTCATAGTAGCAGCCTATCCGAACCCGGTATCGAACACCGCGACAGTTTCGATAGTCGGTACACAGAAGGGAAGCAGTGCGCTCAAACTGATGGATATTACAGGCAAGCTGATTAAGGCAATACCTGTAGATGGCAGAGAGCGTATAACGATAGATATGGCTGATCTGTCAGCCGGCTTGTATCTCCTGAGATATAGTGATGACGAGCAGTCTTACACACTCAGATTGACGAAACAGTAGCAAGAGTTATATTAATTAATAAAGGCCGCCGGATCCCCCGGCGGCCTTTTAGTTAAATGCACTTCGGTCTGTGATATCAGTGTCCACCCGTACAATTTTTCAAATTGATCACTGATTCCTTTAATACAGCGCCTGATTTGCAGCTGATCAGGTTGCTTACTGACGGAACACCTCAGTTATCACCGGATATGCACAATTACACCAACGGAATGTACCTGTTGCGTTATGCCGACAATGCACAAACTTATACTTTGCGTATTGTGAAACAATAGCTCATTCCGATGTTATCATAAAACGTGAAAGCCCCTGCAATAGCAAGGGGCTTTCACGTTTAAATAATATCTGAATATCAGAGTGTTCGTTTCACTTCTACTTCATCATATCCTTCGATAATGTCACCTACGCGCACATCGTTGTAGTTCTTGATCGACAAACCGCATTCATATCCTGCGTTTACTTCCTTCACGTCGTCTTTAAAGCGCTTCAGGGACGCCAGTTCACCGTTGTAGACAACGATACCGTCGCGCACCAGGTTCAGCTTGGTGTTGCGGGTCATCTTACCATCAAGCACATAACAACCGGCAATAGTGCCAACGCCGCTGATCTTGAAGATGTCGCGTACCTCGATATTGCATACCACCTTCTTCTCGATCTTAGGTTCAAGCAGGCCTTCCATTGCACTCTTGATCTCTTCGATCGCGTCGTAAATGATGGAATAAGTACGTATCTCGATATTTTCCTGCTCCGCCAGTCTTGCCGCCTGCATTGACGGACGCACCTGGAAGCCAAGAATGATAGCGTCAGACGCTGTAGCCAACAATACGTCGCTCTCTGTTATCTGCCCCACACCTTTGTGTACTACATTCACGGCCACTTCTTCGGTTGACAGCTTTTGCAGTGAGTCACTCAATGCTTCTACAGAACCGTCAAAGTCGCCTTTGATGATGATGCTGAGTTCTTTAAAGTTGCCTAATGCCAGGCGGCGTCCGATCTCATCAAGCGTGATATGCTTGCGAGCCCGTATACCCTGCTCACGCATGATCTGTGCACGATGATTGGCCATATCTTTTGCTTCATCCTCATCTTCATACACCTTGAATTTCTCACCGGCTTGTGGTGCACCGTTGAGGCCTAATACCTGTACCGGCGCCGAGGGCCCTGCTTTCTCCACGCGTTGCCCGCGTTCGTTGAACATTGCCTTGATCTTACCGAAGTATTGACCGCAAACGATCATATCGCCCTGCTCCAATGTGCCGTTCTGTACCAGGATCGTCGCCTGGTAACCACGGCCTTTATCAAGAGACGCTTCTATTACACTACCGGTAGCAAAGCGGTCAGGGTTTGCCTTCAATTCCAGTAACTCGGCCTCGAGACCTATCTTTTCAAGCAGCAGGTCGATGTTGAGACCCTTCTTCGCCGATATCTCCTGGCTCTGGAACTTGCCTCCCCAATCTTCCACCAATATATTCATATTGGCGAGTTGCTCTTTTATTTTTTCAGGGTTAGCTCCTTCTTTATCTATTTTATTGATCGCAAAGATCATGGGCAGGTTGGCTGCCTGTGCGTGCGATATCGCTTCCTTGGTTTGCGGCATTATCGCATCGTCTGCAGCTACCACTATCACAGCTACGTCTGCAGCTTTGGCACCACGTGCACGCATCGCGGTGAACGCTTCGTGACCCGGTGTATCAAGGAACGTTATCTTTTTGTGCGAGGCTGTTTCCACCTGGTAAGCACCTATGTGCTGTGTAATGCCGCCGGCTTCACCTGCCACCACATTGGCGCTGCGGATATAGTCGAGCAGCGATGTCTTACCATGATCAACGTGGCCCATAATTGTAACGATCGGCGCGCGGGGTTCCAGGTCCTCCTCATTATCTTCGATATCCTCTTCCTCTTCGGTTTCCTGTTCCAGGTTGATGAATTCTACATCGTAACCAAATTCGCTGGATACCAGTTCTATTACCTCCGCATCAAGACGCTGGTTGATAGACACCATAATGCCCAGGCTCATACACTTGCTGATCACGTCCGCAAAGCTTACATCCAGAAGGTTTGCCAGTTCGCTCACCGAGATGAATTCTGTAACCTGTATTACATTGTCCTGCTCCGCATTTTCTGCAGCGGCGCGTTTCTCGGCCATTTCATCGCGCTTACTGCGGCGATATTTTGATTTTGTATTCTTACCGCGGGTAGAGCCGCTAAGTTTGGCTTGTGTTTCGCGGATCTTGTCCTGTATAGCTTTGGTATCTATTTCCTGCTGCTGGGGGGTTAGCGCGCCCTTTTGTCCGCGCCTGTGCTCACTACGCTGCGTACCGCTGCGGCTCGGCCCGCCGCCACGCTGGTTAAAGCCACCACCACCGCCACCACGGTTTTGGCCAAAGCCGCCTTGCTGTCCGCCACCGCGTTGATCTCTGCGGTCGCGGTTCTGGCCACCTTGTCCTTGTCCTTGTCCGCCACCTTGTCCTTGCTGGTCAGGCTTAAAGGTTTCCGGTTTTTTCTGTACCGGTATGCGTTTGCGGTTGCGTTTTTCTTTGCTGTCTCCCTTTGAGCCGGCATTGCCATTGTCTACCGGCAGGTCTATTTTTCCTATTATTTTCGGCCCTTCCAGTTTAGGGGCCTTCATTTGTATGTGCTCGGGCTTAGCCTCTTCCTCTATTTCAGGCTGCGGTGCCGGGGCAGTCGGCAGCGCTTCAGGGAAGGGTATTTCAGCCTCCGGAGCTTGAGCTTTTTTACCTTTCTTGGTTTCTTTCGCTTTTTCCTCGGCCGCAGCAGCATCTTCGGTTTCTTCGCCCTTCTTCTTTGTTGTGGTCTTTTTCGGTTTCGAGGCGGCATTCACATCCTCGAGGTTGATCTTACCCAATATGTTAGGGCCTCCAAGTTTCGGAGCCTTCACCTCGATATGACCTTCTTCTTTGCTTTCTTCTGGCTTTGCCTCTACCTTGGGCTCTTCTTCCCTGGCAGTAGGCTTTTGAAGTTCCACCTCGGGCGCTACCGGCGGTTTTTCTTTCGCGGGCTCTACAGCTTTTGGCTTTTCCTCTTTCTTTTTTTCTGCTACCGGCGCTGCAACCTCAGGTTCGTCTTTTTTGTCCCTCGATGTCAGGTCCAGCTCCTCCTTGTTTTTCTTCAGGTTGTCCAGGAGCGAACCTTTGGGCAATGCGATCTCCTCACTCTTGCGTTTGGCCGCTTTGTCTTGTGCAAACTCGGCCTGCAGAGCGTCGTACATCTCCTCGGTTAGCTTAGTGTTTGGATTGCTGGCATTTATTTCAAATCCTTTATGGGTCAGGAATTCCACGAGGGTTTCCTTACCGATATTGAATTCTTTGGCTGCTGCCAGCAACCTTGGTGTCTTACTTACTGTTGCCATTCGTTAATTTAGTCAAAAAAATATTTCTCTTCGTTTTAGCCCGGCTTTACAAAACGTACAAACCTAAGCATTTTTTGGCCGATATACGCCCCGGATAATGCTGCCACGAAGATTATATCTTTATGACAACATATTATGCTTATTCATCGGCTTTGAATTCAGCTTCCAGTATCCTGCGCACGTCTTTTACAGTCTCTTCTTCCAGGTCTGTGCGGCGTACAAGTTCTTCAACAGACAGGTCCAGTATGCTAAGCGCTGTATCGCAGCCTATGCGCTTGAACTCGTCTATTACCCAGCCTTCTATCTCGTCTGAGAATTCGTCCAGGTCGATATCATAATCCACGCCTTCGTCCTGCACATCGCGGTATACATCGATGCTGAAGCCGGTAAGTTCCTGTGCCAGCTTGATGTTTACACCTTTCTTGCCTATGGCCAGCGATACCTGGTCCGGGTCAAGATATACATCTGCGTGATGCGTTTCGTTGTTAATGTCCATACGGTTGATGCGCGATGGCGTGAGCGAACGCTGTATCAACAGTTGTTGGTTAGCAGTGAAGTTGATGATATCTATATTTTCATTACGCAATTCGCGTACAATACCGTGGATACGGCTGCCTTTCATACCTACACAGGCGCCCACGGGATCTATGCGGTCATCATAGCTTTCTACGGCTACCTTCGCGCGTTCGCCCGGTTCGCGTACTATTTTCTTTATAACAATCAGGCCATCCATTATTTCCGGCACTTCTATTTCAAGCAGCTTCTCCAGGAATGATGAGTGGGTGCGGCTGAGTATAATGATCGGGGTGTTATTGCGCATCTCTACCTTTTTCACTACAGCCCTTACAGATTCGCCTTTTTTAAAGAAATCGGTAGGTATCTGTTCTGATTTCGGCAGTATCAGTTCATTGCCTTCATCATCCAGCAGCAAGATCTCTTTTTTCCATATCTGGTACACTTCGCCGGCAATAATTTCGCCCACACGCTCAGCATACTTTTTCAACAGGTTATTTTTCTTCAGGTCACCGATGCGGGCGGCCAGTGTCTGTTTTGCAGCCAGTATGGCGCGACGGCCGAAGTCATGCACTTCCATTTCCTCATACACTTCTTCGCCCACGTTATAATCCGGCTCTATCTTAATAGCGTCGGTGTAGGGTATCTGCATGTTATCATCCTCTATCATATCGTCTTCCACTATCTCGCGACGGCGAAAGATCTCAAGGTCACCCGTCTGGTCGTTCACGATCACGTCAAAGTTTTCGTCCGTTCCAAACTTCTTGCGGAGCAAGGTTTTGAACACGTCTTCGATCACTTTCATTAAGGTAGGACGGTCGATATTCTCCGCGTCCTTAAAATCCTGGAACGACTCAATAAGATTGATACTTGCCATTGTCTGTCACTTTAGTTTCCTGCCGTCGGCAGGATTGTTTAAAAAATGATTTGTACTACTATTTTTTTTATCTGTGAAAATGGAATTTCTGTTGTTGTCACTTCTTTTTTCTTGTTTTTCATCTCCAGCACCAGGCCGTCCTCGCCTACTTCTTTAAGTATGCCTGTCTCTTCCTTGTCTTCCGGCAGGGTAACGGTTACTTTGCGGCCTATGTTCTTCCTATACTGCCTCACACCTGTTAGCGGCTCATCAACCCCGGGACTCGACACTTCCAGTGAGAAATCGCCCTCCGGAAACATTTGCTCTGCCTCTATCAGGGCATATAGCTTGCGGTTCACCTTTGCACTTTTCTCTATCGACAAGCCGCTATCAGCATCCAGGAACACCTTGATATTGTTAATGGGCTTTATTTTCATATTCACCAAAAACATGTCGCTGCCTTCCAGCAAGGGCTCCAGCAAAGCCGTTATTCTATCTAATACGTCTGCCATAGTCAAAAAACAAGGGGACAACCATGTGTCCCCTTCTTTCGAATTATTTCCAGTGCAAATATAGGAAACTATTTGCCAATTTCAAAAAAGGATGCTTACCTCGGCTCTTATTATGTTTTCGTTAACGCTGTAACATGACAAATTGGGTACCTTTGATGTCTTATGTTTAAAATAATCGTCTGGACTTTCGTACTGGTGATGCTCTACCGCTTCTTTACGCGCTTCGTATTGCCTATCGCAAAGATGACCCGGACCGCAAAAGAGCAGATGCAGCGCATGCAGCAGCAAATGCAGGATATGCAGCAGCAACAGCCGAAGCAGCACTCATCAGCCGGCAACCGGCATATAGATGGAGACTATATCGAATATGAAGAGGTAAAGTAATTACCTTCCTTCCTGTGGTCTGAAAATATCTTCTTCGAGGGTCATTCCGGGTTCTAAGTGAATGGCCTTTAAGCCTGCTTTAAGCGCCCCCTCAATATGCTGAATACTGTCATCAATGAATAACGTCTTAGCAGCATCGAAGCCGGTATCGTCCAATATCCGCCGGAATATCGCTACCTCCGGCTTTCGCATACCTACACGGTGAGACAGATAAACCTTGTCGAAGAACACGCCGATATTCGGGATACCGTGCCTTTCGTTCAGTATTTTATTGAATGCCGCCTCGTGTATCTCGTTGGTATTACTCAGCAGCACCATATCGTAATGCAACTGTAGCTGCTGCAAAAGCTGTAGCCTGCGTAGCGGGAAATCGAGCAGCATAGCATTCCAGGCGTTGATGATATCGGCCTCGCCCAGGGGTATACCTGCCAGCTGCCGCATAGCTGCTATAAAAGCAGGAGTATCTATCTTGCCTGTCTCGAAGTCATCAAAAAGACTTGTCTGCACTGCTTGTGAATACAACTCCGGGAAATTCCGGATCCCGAGCTCTGTAAATGCCTTTGCCGTAGCCTGGTAATCAATGTTCAGGATCACGCCGCCAAGGTCAAGGATAATGTGCCTTATGCCCTTTATCATATCGCAAAGTAAACGTGATTATCAATGTTTTCCCTCAATTTCTGCAGCTGCGTGTAACATTTTCACGGTATTGGTATCTAGTATCTCGGGATCAGGGAATTAATTTTATACCGATAGGTCATCTGTGGTTTTTGAAGAGATATATAAGCAATATGCTCCGCAAGTATTTAGGGTTTGCATGGGTTATATAAATGACCCCGGCAGGGCGCGCGATCTTACCCAGGAGACTTTTATCGCGGTGTGGCAAAACTTATCGTCTTTTCGGAATGAATCGAAAATAAGCACCTGGATATTCCGCATCGCGACCAATAATTGCCTTAGGGCCATCGAGAAGTCAAAGCGGGCTGCTACCATTGATCTCCCATCCGAAATTCCATTGCAGGAACCGGACAGGCTGGAGGAGAAGCTGGCCCTTTTATATCAGTGCATCGCAGAACTTGAGGAAACGGAAAGGATCATTATCTCGTTGTTACTTGAAGGTTTGCCACAGGCTGAAATAGCCGCCATCGTAGGGTTGAGCGAAGTAAATACACGGGTTAAAATACACAGGACTAAAGAAAAGCTGGCTGTAAAATTCAAAGAGCATGGACAGTTTTAACGATTTGCAGGAATTATGGCATAAGGCCAATACTACCGCACTCCCCGGTGCAGGCGACATGATGCGTGCGATCAGGAAATACAGTCTTAAAATGCTGTTTAAAAAAGCGGCGCTTGTTACGCTTGGTCTTGCCCTTGCAGTTTGTATGGTAGCGGTTATGTTTTGGTACCGGTCGGCCATGGTTACCACCCGCATTGGGGAATGTTGTATCCTCGCCGCCTGCCTGCTGTTTGTCAAGGTAAATATCGGCTCTGTGGCGCGGGCATACCGCCTTAAGGATCATTCTAACAGGGAGTTCATTTCGTATCTGGAGCAGTTGCCTGTCAAACGTCTTCGCTATTACCGGGGCACACAGGTGTTAGCACTGTCGCTGGCTTCCGTGGGTCTGGCGTTCTATTTCTTTGAGCCTTTCCATAATGATGTCCGGCTGTCTGTCATAGCCTATGCCTTCCTCGCGGCCTATGTGCTTTTGATGTGGCTGGTGGTAAGGCCGCGCGCATTCCGCCGCCGGCAAAGGAAATTACAAGCGACCATTGATAGAATGCGGCGTTTAGCCGATCAACTTTAAAATAGATATAATGAGAAAAACAAAAATGTCAAAACCGCTCAGTACTATGTTTGCAATAGGCTGTCTTTTATCCACAGGCGGCCCCTTTTTCAGCAGGTTCCTCATTTCAATGCCTGATGCCTTAACAGGTTTCCTGACTGGCTTCGGAATAGCTTTGATGATCCTCGTGTTGATAAGACACAGAAAAGCTGTAAGTGCCTGCACGGCGACAGGTTCTCGATAAGCACCGGCTGTTTCATCGATGCGCATGAAATTGCCTGTCTGCCCCTGCTACCCGGAGGAGCAAAAAATGGAATAATCACTTTTATTTTCTCAAAAAACGCCTACATTTGCACTCCCGAATATTTTCGGGTTCAGGCTTTAAAGCCGGGTCCTATAGCTCAGTTGGTTAGAGCATCTGACTCATAATCAGAGGGTCCTAGGTTCAAGTCCTAGTGGGACCACCCAAAGACCAGTCGAGAGGCTGGTCTTTTTTATGCCTGTGCGCCTGCTTACCACCTCGTTTTCAGCCAGTCTTTAAACTGGTGACTGCTTATGGGGTTTCTTCTTTTCAATGCAGCGGGTAGCATCCATAGGGCTGCAGGCAATGCGGCTATTGTATATAGTCCCGCCATCAACGGGTCCCGCTTTTTGCTGAAGCTGAAACGTACATGCGATAAATATTTTCCAAGCATATACGGGAGCAATTTGCCGGCAGGGTAGCGCATCGCAGCTATCAGCAGGTCATTCCTCGTGGTGTTAAAGCGCAGCATTCTATACCAGCGCTTGCTGCGATTGCCCGGCGTATAGTTGTGGAAGACCGGTATTTTTTTGGCGAAGCGTATCTCATAATCCTCCCGGATCAATTGCATGGTTACATCCGCTTCCTCAGCGCCGGAATGTAAGTGTCCTGCGAAACCACCGATCTGTTCCAGTGCCGCTCTCGAATAAGCACAGCCGCAGGTGATATGACTGCCGATCAGCTGACCGTCTTGCAATTGATGTATTGTGCTCAGGCTTTTTTCCTCCGGCGCACGCACATCAAACATCAGGCAGCCCAGTTTCGGGTACTGCTTAAAGTAACCGGCAATTTCAGCCAGGCCATCTTCCTTCTCAAACCATGCATCATCATCCAGCGACACAATGATATCTCCCGCGCCTTTAGCGATAGCTACATTACGCGCGTATGCCTGTCCCTTATTACTGTCAAGCCTTGTATAACTGAAATGTTCGTCCTCCGGTATTAGTTGCACTATAGGTTCATCACCATGATCATCTACTATATACACACGATAGTCCGCGAACGACTGTTTGCGGATCTCCGTAACAAATCGCTCAATATCACCCGGCCGGTTGTATGTAGGGACAATAATGTCTATCATAGCACGGCACAAATGTAGCAGAAAGCTGCAGCAATAAATAAAGCCCGGTGATGGGCCGGGCTGTATCGCGTGTAGCTGTTTTGGTTAGATTACTACTTGTGCATTGTGTCAGTGCTCGAGCCGCTGTTGCTGCCGTTCACGTTGTTGTTAGTGCTGTTCATGTTGTTGTTATTCATAGTGCTGTCAGTCGTAGTTGCAGGTGGTGCGGTCTCGGTTGGTGCTGGTGTAGCAGCAGCGCTTGAATCGGTTGTAGTAGTGCTGTCGGTCTTGTTGTTGCCGCAGGAAACTATGAATAGTGTAGTCGCAAAGGCCAGGATGCCCAATTTCAATGTTTTCATGATTTTTGGTTTTTTATCGATTTGTTTATACTGATTGATACACACAACCCAGATAGGTAACCCACCAGTTATACATTTATTTAAAGTTCTGTATTTTACTATGAAAGGCAGCGATTTGCCTCCTGGGCTTATCTCTACTATTCTATAGCACCGGCTCGTTAACCGCTGGTTAACCCCTTACAAATCCCCGGTTAAATGAACCTCTTTATTTCCTCACTCATAAATGCCAGCAGATATTTGTCTTGCAATGAAAAGTACACTCCTTATATTCTGCGCCATTACCAGTATCGCTGCTGTGCTACTGATGTTGCCTGTTTATGGATTTATGTTCCTGGCGCAGCAGCTGGCTTATTTAAAACACAAAGGAAACAAGCCTAAGCTCGTTTCCCTGTAATATTTAGTTACACCATCTTCTCTCTTGGAGAAGGCCGGGATGAGGCCTATCCGCTGAAAGCGTCTTTTATTTTATCGAAAAAACTGCGGTCTTCTTTCATTTGCTTAGCCTCAGGGCCGGGTTGAAAGTTTTGCGACTGCTTTAATTTTTCCATCATCGCTTTTTCTTCTGGGCTCAGGTTTTGCGGGCTCCATACATTCACTTCCACCAGCTGGTCGCCCCTGTCATATCCCTGGAATGTAGGGAAGCCTTTATCCTTCAGCCTGAAAATCTTGCCGCTCTGTGTGCCTGCAGGTATCTTGATCTTGGCCTTGCCGCTGATGGTAGGCACCTCTACCTGTGTGCCCAGGACCGCGTCGGGGAACGACATGTGCAGGTGGTAAATCACATCCAGGTCCTGGCGTTTCAGGTGAGGGTGCTTCTCTTCTTCTATCAGTATCAACAGGTCGCCGGGAGGGCCGCCGCGTTCGCCTGCATTGCCCTTGCCGCCCATGCTCAGTTGCATGCCTTCCTGCACACCTGCAGGTATGTCGAGGTTCAGCGTCTCTTCACCATATACGCGGCCCTCGCCCTTACAGTTGCCGCATTTAGCTGTTATCTGTGTGCCCTCTCCGTTACAGGTTGGGCAGGTGGTCACCGTCTGCATCTGTCCCAGGAAGGTTTGCGACACCCGCCTCACCTGTCCCGATCCGCCGCAGGTAGCGCAGGTCTGCACCGAGCCTTTATCCTTCGCACCGCTGCCATGGCATACGTCGCAGCCCACGTATTTCTTTACCTTGATCTTTTTATTGGCGCCGTTAGCTATCTCGGCATAGTCCATCTTCAGCTTCACGCGCAGGTTGGCGCCGCGTGTACCGCCGCTCCTGCGTCCGCCCTGGCGGCCACCGCCGCCAAAAAAACTGCCGAATATATCGTCGCCAAAAATGTCGCCGAAGTTCTGGAAGATGTCTTCCATACGCATGCCGCCCTGGCCGCCGCCATAACCGCCTGCGCCACCCATGCCCGCATGACCAAAGCGGTCGTACTGTGCGCGCTTATCCGGGTTGCTTAGCACCTCGTATGCTTCTGCAGCCTCCTTAAATTTATCCTCAGCTTCCTTATTGCCCGGGTTGCGGTCGGGGTGGTATTGCAGTGCTATCTTGCGATAAGACTTTTTGATCTCATCGGCGCTGGCGCCTTTCGCCACACCCAGCACTTCGTAATAATCTCTTTTCGACATTTTGTCTAATCTTCTCCTTGTATAGAGCGTTTAATTAGTTAGTTAAATTCCTCCCTTTAGGGAGGCCGGGAGGGTTTTACTTACCCACAACCACCTTGGCATGCCTGATCAGCTTCTCATTCAGGTAGTAGCCCGGCTCTATCTCGTCTATCACCTTACCGGCCTTATCGGGCACAGGTATCTCGGTGATAGCTTCATGCAGGTCGGCATCAAAATCCTTACCTACGCTTTCCATCTTCTTAAGGCCTCTCTGTTGCAAAGTGTTGTGCAGTTTATTGAAAACCAGCATCACTCCTTCCCTGATCTGTACTACGTCCTCGGTCGTGTATATCTGCTTCGCAGCGCGGTCGCTGTCGTCCAGTACTTCCAGCAGCGATTTTATCACATCCTTACCTGCCAGTTCTATCATTTCTATACGCTCCTTAGCAGTCCGCCTTCTGAAGTTATCAAATTCGGCCACCAGGCGCAGGTATTTATCCTTACTCTCGTCCAGTTCAGCCCTCAGCTGCTCCTCGGCGTTCATTTCAGCCTCAAAATCGCTGTTATTCGCAATGCTCTCGTCACTATTCAGCTCCCTGGCCAGTGCCTCCTCGTTGCCGTTGCCATCTGCCATGCTGTCGTTATTGTCATTCATAGTGCTGTCATTGTCAAAAGTATGCTCGCTCATAGACTTCTTTTTTTTAAAAAACATGCTGCAAAAATACCGTCAATTACTTTGCCATTGTTGCATTTGGGACAAATTGTCGCATTTGTCAAAGCGATTTATTAATTTCATTAGAAATAATATCTCATGAAAGGTAGTGCTTGGGTAGCCTTTATCGTAGGAGTGGCCGTTGTCATCGGTGGTCTCATATTAGGGAAGGCATACAACTATAAGTTCAAAACTCGCAATACCGTGAGCGTGGCCGGAAGCGCCAACTACAATTTCACGGCCGATCTTATCGTCTGGTCCGCCTCCTTCGACCGCACCTCTATGGACATCAAAGAGGCCTATGCCGCCTTGAAGACTGATGCCAAACAGATCAACGACTACCTAGGCGCACATGGTATCAAGAGCGAAGAGATCGTTTTCTCTTCGGTAGATATCGATAAGCTATTCGAGAACACCTTTACCGAAGAGGGTAAGCAGACCGGCAACGTCTTTAAAGGCTATAAGCTGCACCAGACAGTGAAAGTGGAATCGAAGAACATAGACAGTGTGGAGCGGATATCACGGGAGATAACCGAATTGCTGCAGTCAGGGATAGAGCTGAGTTCACAGGAGCCCACCTACTACTACACCAGGCTCTCTGATCTCAAACTTACCCTGCTGGCACAGGCCGCTGCCGATGCTTACAACAGGGCTAATACCATTGCGAAGAATGCACATAGCAAACTGGGGGAATTGCGCCGGGCAAATATGGGTGTGTTCCAGATCACAGGGCAGTACAGTAATGAAAGCTATACCTATAGCGGCGCCTACAACACATCGAGCAAAAACAAGACAGCTAACGTGATCGTGAGAATGGAGTACGAGCTGGATTAGCCTTTTATCTTTTCTTTCAGCTTCCAAAGCAGGGAATCATTCTTCTGGATAGTGAGATAAAGTTCCCGCTCTGCGCCGAAGTTTCGGAAGAATTTTTCCACGCCCACATCCATGCTACCCTCGAAATCGAAGACCTTTTTGCCCATTTGTATCGCGGCTTTGATGGCGTGCCATAGCAGTGCGGTCATTGCACGGTTATCCTTTTCGGCCGGGTTCTTGGCGCCGGCCAGGTAGTAGGCGCAGCCGTCATCCCACACCTCCCATACGATAGCCTGTACCGCATCGCCCTTGCGTGCTACCCAGAGTGAGGTGCTGTTGTTCGCTATGCAGGCAGCGAAGAGACGCTGCATTTGCGCTTCACTATAATATAGTTGCACATCCTTACCCTGCAATGTTGCCTTAAGAAATCCGTATAGTTGCAGCAAACATTGCGGCTCATCGGATATTGTCAGCTCGGCTTCCGCCTTACGGATATTGCGCCTGTAGTCTTCGTTTAGCTTTGCAAAAACGGCATCTGTCTCCTCCCGCAGATCCATGAGAAAAGTTTGCTTTACCTGTACATCAAAGCCTGCTCCTTTGAAGAGGCCGGCCTGCTTTAAGCCCGGCTGCAAAGACAAGTGCCACACTTTAGCGGCAGGCATTTTACCCAGCAGCGCAGTGATGGCCTCGTGCTCAAAATTATCGCGCTTGCTCTGCTTCAGGTCGTGAGGAAAGAAGACGTGTGGACCGCAGTAGGCGCTAAGAAATTGGTTGCGCCTGAGGCTTACATTGCCCTTGCGCTCTATCGCGTAAGGCCATACACCCGATACCTTATCGCCATTGTACGTGATAGCCACATCCCACTCTTTGCACACCGCATCCATCCACCAGTATTGCTGGAAGATGGGGACGCCTTTGTATTGCTTGCAAATGGTCTTGTATGTCTCTTTGTTAGTCACGTTACTTTTTTCTCCTCTCCCTTTAGGGAGAGGCCGGGTGAGGGTTATTTAAACTCCAGCACCTTTGCCGGGCTTATGCGGCGAATATACAACGCAGGCAGTGCCATGCAAAGTACACAGACGAGCAGCGTGACGATATCTATCAGCACTATCTCCCACCAGATGATGCGCACCGACGCATGGTCCATACCATAGATACTCTCCGGCAGCTTGATGAATCCCACTTTATCCTCCAGCAGACAGAGCCCAAGCCCTATGATATTGCCCAGCACTATACCCGACGCGCCTATGATGCCGGCTATGCCCAGGAAGATATTGCGGATATTGCCCGCCGGCAGTCCCAGTGCCTTTAGCAGGCCTATCAGCCTGGCGCGGTCCACCATGAGGATGAGCAGCACGGCAGCCATATTTATGATGGCCACGATGCTCATGATCACCAGGAGGATCACCACGTTCACGTCCAGCAGGTCGAGCCAGTCGAAGACGCTGCGGTTGATATCGCGCAGGGTATAGGCCACGATAGGCGAGGCCACGGGCAGCATATTGTTGGATATGTCATTGGCCACAGTGTCGGCATTGGCCGCGTCATCGAGGTTGAGCTGGTAGCCGTTGATATCATCGTACTGCCAGTTGTTCATGCGCTGCAGCAGGCGTATATCGCAGAGTGCGTAGTACTTGTCGATCTCATCAAGGCCGGTGTGGAATATACCAGAGACCTTGACCTTCCTGATGCGGGGAAACATGCTGCTGCCTTCCTGGAAGTAGAGCTCCACCGTATCACCTGCATTCACCTTCAGCTTGTCGGCTATGGTTTGCGAGAGGACAACCTGTTTGGCATAGGCACTATCTGAATAGTCGATCGCTTTTCCCGTGAGCTCCATACCCTGGTTAAAGCGGTAGCTGCTATCCACACCCTTGATGGCAGCCAGGCCTTCCATTTCACCGTTGGCATGTACTATGCCTGGCTTAATGATGAATGGCATCACCGACCTTACATGCGGCAATTGCCGCATCCGCATCACCAGTTTTGGGTCTTCCTTTACCGGTACACCGGTAGCCATGCGCTCATTCTCGTCGCGTAGCTCTACATGCACGTGGCCCAGGAAGTTGTACATCTTACCCTTGATAGTGTACTTGAAGCCGGTGATGAAGCCGACTGACACGATCATCACAGCCACACTAAGGGCAGTGGCCACTACAGCCAGCCGGATGATAAAGGATGCGAAGGCCCCTTTGTGGGCCCTCATATACCTGCGCGCTATGAAGAAGGAAAGATTCAAAACCCCTAACCCCCATCCGACCGGGTCATCCGGGCTGGCCTGAAGGGCTAAATTATTTAGTTGTGAAGTTAATTGATAAAAGCAAAACAGGTGCAAAGTGCACCTGTTTTATATGTTCACCTCAATTCCCCTTTAGGGGCGAGAGGTTTTACTCCATTGAAGTAGCACCCTCGATGAGCACGCTGGCGTGGTTGTTCAGCACTTCCACAAAGCCGGAGTTGATCTCGTACAGCTCGGTGTTGTTCTTGTCTTTCAGTATCTTCATTTTGCCCTTGCCCAGTGATGCGATCATGGGTGCGTGGTTCTCGAGGATCTCGAAAGAGCCTTCGGTGCCGGGCAACTGTATGCCGTATACGTTGCCGCTGAATACCTTATGCTCGGGTGTTAATATTTCTAATTGCATTCTGCTTAATGTGCTAATGTGATAATATGCAAATGTGCAAATTGCTCACGTTATTAATTACAATGTACACCTGGCAGCGAAAAGGCTATGAATTTGCACATTTTCACATTGCCATATTTGCACATTAGTTTTTAGCTTGTTCCATCAGTTTCTTACCCTTAGCTATCGCGTCGTCGATAGTACCAACGAGGTTGAATGCTGCTTCAGGATATTCGTCCACTTCGCCGTCCATGATCATGTTAAAGCCGCGGATGGTCTCTTCGATCGGAACCAGTACGCCCTTAAGGCCCGTGAACTGCTCGGCAACGTGGAATGGCTGCGACAGGAAGCGCTGCACCTTACGTGCGCGTGCCACTGTTTGCTTATCTTCTTCACTCAACTCGTCCATACCAAGGATGGCGATGATATCCTGCAGCTCCTTATAGCGCTGGAGGATCAGCTTCACGCGGTTGGCAGTGTTGTAGTGTGCATCGCCCACGATAGCGGGGCTGAGGATACGTGATGTAGAATCGAGAGGATCCACCGCAGGGTAGATACCAAGGTCCGCGATCTTACGGCTCAATACCGTAGTGGCGTCAAGGTGAGCGAAGGTAGTAGCGGGCGCCGGATCGGTCAAGTCATCCGCAGGTACATACACCGCCTGTACAGAGGTGATAGAACCGTTCTTGGTTGAAGTGATACGCTCCTGCATCAGGCCCATCTCGGTAGCCAGGGTAGGCTGGTAACCTACGGCTGATGGCATACGACCCAGCAGGGCCGATACCTCAGAACCTGCCTGTGTGAAACGGAAGATATTATCTACGAAGAAAAGGATGTCCTTGCCTTTGCCGGTGCCATCACCATCGCGGAAATACTCGGCGATAGTAAGACCTGAAAGGGCCACACGGGCACGGGCTCCGGGCGGTTCGTTCATCTGTCCGAATACGAATGTTGCTTTAGAATCTTTCAGCTCGTTGAGGTCAACGGTTGAGAGGTCCCAGCCGCCTTCTTCCATCGAGTGCTTGAATTTATCGCCATACTTTACGATGCCTGCCTCGATCATTTCACGCATCAGGTCATTACCCTCACGTGTACGCTCGCCCACACCTGCAAACACCGACAGACCGGCGTACGCCTTGGCGATATTATTGATAAGCTCCTGGATCAATACTGTTTTACCCACACCGGCACCACCGAAGAGACCGATCTTACCACCTTTTGCATAAGGTTCGATGAGGTCGATAACCTTGATACCTGTGAAGAGTACCTCGGTAGCGGTGCTGAGGTCTTCGAACTTAGGCGGCTTTGAGTGGATAGGGCGGCCATTTGTTTTGCTGGTAGCAGGCAGACCGTCGATAGCATCGCCGGTAACGTTAAAGAGACGACCATTGATCTGCTCACCTATAGGCATTGCTATGGGCTTGCCGGTATCAACCACATCGGTACCGCGCACCAGGCCTTCGGTACCGTCCATCGCTACGCAACGAACGCTGTCCTCACCGAGGTGCTGCTGTACTTCCATTACCAGTTTGTCGCCGTTCTCACGCGTTAACTCGAGGGCGTTGTAGATCTCAGGAAGCTTGTTATCGCCACTGAAATACACGTCCACAACGGGCCCGATGATCTGCTTTATTTTACCAACGTTTGGCATATATAATTGATGCTTTTTATGAATTTTGCGCAAAGGTACGGGTCTGGGGGGAATATTCAAAAGGAGTTTTAAGTTGATAGGTTGATATGTTGATAAGTTGTGGTTCGGCAGGCTAACCATGACATATAGATTGATTGGATTGATTAAGTTGACTGTTTTATATGTGGTCCGGGTTTGCAATAATATGGCTACCCTTTTATTGAGCGCCCGGCGACAATGCCCGGTTTTACGCCCGATGTGAAAAAACAATTAATCGGGCATTTTTTCGGGCATTTGCATTTGTAAATTATTGAAAATAAACTAGTTATTAATAAATCGGACATGCCCGATTTGTGCCCTACCGCCGGGCAAATGCCCGGGGTGATTTTGATTGGTACAGGGTTGAAGGTGCCATGATATTAAGAGCTTTTGTGGTGCGCTCCCCTCCGTCTTCCGCTGAAGGGAATTGCCACAACATGCGAAAGTCACAAAAGAGGGGGCTTTTCTGCTGTAAAGTTCGTATCGAAAAGCGGCACGGCGAAATTTAATTTTTATGATACCCCGCGATTGGTTCAGATTTCGGCACCGCCAAGGCAGTTAAAAAAATAAGCACTGTGAATTATATGTTTTATTCCAATTTTATATATTTTTATATTGTGAAGCCTGTTACCGCAACCTTTGTCATCGTATTATTGTTATGTCCTTTCATATCCCATGGGCAGGGGGAAAATAATGTGTGGTGCTTTGGGGCTGGCGCGGGATTGAATTTTAATATGGGACCGCCGGTTTTATTTTCTAATAATATGAATACTTGGGAAGGTTGCGCGACTGCAAATGACGCTAATGGGAATCTGTTATTCTATGCAAGTCCGGAAAAAGTATGGGACAGGAATAATAACGTAATGCCTAACGGATCAGGTATTTTAGGTGGTATTTCTGCAACGCAGGGTGCCGCGATAGTACATTCCTTTAGTAATCCCAACCAATATTATTTGTTTTGCCTTACTGAAGGCGAACATGTAAATCAAAATTCGCCTGGCCATTTGTATTACTCTTTAATAGACATGACGCTTAATGGCGGGTATGGGGATATAGTCGCCGGGCAAAAAAACATAATTCTGGATGTTGGCGTATCAGAAAAAATGGTTGCCATCGCGGGTAATGGATGTTACACCTGGCTGGTAGTTCACAAGGCAGACGAACCCATTTTCGATGCATTTAAAATAGACGCAACAGGTATAAATCCTGTACCTGTGTCCTCAACGTCGGGATTTTACTCAGGCTATTTTAAATATGAATGCGGAACTATCAAAAATTCACCTGATAATAAGAACATTCTACTGTCATCGTTTGAAACGCCGACCCTGGAATTGCATTCTTTTAATGACGCAACCGGCGTAATTTCTAATGCAATAAAACTAGATTCAAATATAGTTTCAGCAGGGAGTAATTACGACGTTGAATATTCTTCCGATGGAAGTAAATTATACGTTGGGTGCATTTTCGCGGATAGCATAGCACAGTATGATCTGTCTTTTATGCCCAATATTATTGCTGTAAGGAATTCCAAATTCTTTATTAATGTCGATAGTCCAACTTCAGGTTTGCGAAGAGGCCCGGATAATAAAATATATGTATGCACAGGTAAGTACGGTACATATGTTTCAGTTATAAATAGCCCTAATGTAGCGGGTGCGGGGTGCAATTTCGCGTCTAATATTTTTGGACCTCTTCAGGGCTTGTATCACCTTTCTTTGGGAAATCCAATCGCTATGAAGCCGTTGAATGTCACTACACATGATACTTCTGTTTGTTTTGGTAATAGTATAAGTGTTGACGGGCCACCGGGTTTTGATTCATATTCATGGAATGATGGCATAGCTTTACAAGCCGATACATTTTCTGCGCCGGGAACAAAATGGGTGGTCTCAAAGACCGAGCAGGACTGCAAATTGCAAATTGATACATTTCACGTATATCCCGGAACCATCGACATTAACACGAGTCATATTGACACCACTGTTTGTTTTGTAAACAATACTCCTGTTTTTACTGCAATGGCCGGTTATGACAGTTATCTCTGGAGCGACGGGAAGACTACGCAACAAGACAGCATGAGCATGCCGGGCACCAAATGGGTGCGATGCCAGACGGGCTGCACGATGCTGGTAGATACCTTTCACGTGCATGACTGGCGGGATACTACGAAGATGGTAACCGATACCAGCCACTGCGTGGCCTACTCGTCCATACCCGTAGTAGCTCCTGGCGGCTACACCAGCTACCTGTGGAGCGACGGCAAGACGACACAAGCAGACACCTTCTTCAGCACCAGCACCAAATGGGCAACTGCACTGAACGGCTGTAATATGCTGATAGACACCGTGCATTTTACTGCTACGACTATTCCGCAGGATTCGGTGTTTGAGCACAATACGGACAGTACGATCTGCTTTGAGGCCAGGTCTGTTACAGTAAATGCGCCCGGGGGCTATACTTTATACCTGTGGAGTGATGGTATTACTACGCAAGGGGATGTGTTCAACAATGCTGCAACGAAATGGGTGTATGCGCAGAAGCTATGCTACCTGCTGATAGACACATTCAGTGTGCTGGCAAAGCCTACAGATACGCTGATGGACAGGGTGGACACGATAATCTGCTTCAGCAGCGGCGTGACGCTATCGACAATGAGCGGATATGATACTTACCTGTGGAGCGATGGTAATGCAGATATCGCCGATACCTTCAGCCAGACGAGTGTAAAAAGAGTGTATGCACACAGGGCCTGTGAGGAAAGGATAGATACCTTTCATGTGCAATTTATCAATGACCTGAGCGTGGACCTGGGCGCAGATACGGCGATATGCAAAGGGGAGTCGGTGCAACTGAACGCTACATCGACCTACAATACTGCCAAATACCTGTGGCAGGACGGGAAGACCACCTCGACCTATGCGGTGACCGAAGGCGGGGACTACAGTGTGAAGGTGAGTGTGGGGCCATGTATTGTAGGAGACACGATAAGGGTGCATCAAAAGGTAATAGATATCAAGCTGAAGAATGCAGAGATACCCTGCCATGAGGAAAGCGTGACGCTTGATGCAGGCGTGGATAATGCGAGCTACCTGTGGCAGGACGGCAGCACCAACCGGACTTATAAGGCCACGAAAGAAGGCAGCTATAGTGTGAAGGTGACGCAGGACGAATGCAGTGCTACAGCGAGTGTAACAGTGCGCTTCGAGGGTTGCCCCTGCAATGTGGTGATACCGACGGCCTTCAGCCCGAACAATGATGGCAGGAACGATAAATTCGGGCTGACCGTGAGCTGTGTGATCAGCAGTTTTAAGCTGATGGTCTATAACCGCTGGGGCAACCAGGTGTTTTACAGCGAGGATGTGAACCAGAAATGGGATGGAACCTGCAAAGGCATAGCTGAGGATGGGGATGTGTTCAACTACTACCTGGAGTTCAAGGACGGTGACAATAAGACTTACAATTATAAGGGAAATGTGACGCTGGTGAGATGATAAAACGAGTATTAAAATATTGTTTTCTGCTACTATTGTTTAGTGGAATTGTTTACGGGCAGGGGGAGAATAATGTGTGGTGCTTTGGATATTATTGTGGTTTGGATTTTAATAATGGACCACCTGTAACTCATTTCGATAGCATGTATAGCATTGAGGGCTGCGCCAGCGTCTGTGACTTTAATGGGAATTTGTTATTTTATGCCAGTCCTGAAAAAGCCTGGGACCGGAACAATAATGTAATGCCAAATGGAAATGGCTTGCTCGGACAAAGCTCATCTACACAAGGAGCGGCGATCATACAGTCTTTTAGTGATCCTAATAAATATTATCTTTTTTCTTTGGAGTCAAACGATGCCCAAACTGGCTATTTGTACTATTCTCTTGTCGATATGAGTCTTAACGGTGGTTTGGGTGACATAGTAGCCAACCAAAAAAATATCCGAATTGACAGCAATATGTCTGAAAAAATGATAGTAGTAAAAGGCAATGGTTGTTGTCACTGGCTTGTGTTGCACGATAGATCAGATCATATATTCCACTCGTTTAAAATAGATTATGGTGGTATTAACCTTTCGCCGGTAATTTCCAATTCGGGATTCACAAATTCACCTAGCTTTTACATGTTCGGCGAAATGAAAGGATCGCCGAATGACAGTAGTTTAGCCTTGGTAAACAAAGGCTCCGGTACGATAGAATTGTATTCGTTTAATGCAGCGACCGGAAGCATAAGCAACGCAATACCACTTGACACGTTCGTAAATAGCGATCCATACGGGATAACATATTCACCAGATGGGAGCAAACTATACACCGGACCGTATAGTGTTGGGGTTCTCCATTTGTTTCAGTATGACATGTCGCTGCTTCCTGACATACAGGCGGTGAGAAATTCGCAAACAATTGTTGCCAACATCGGCGTTCACGGAACACGAATTGGTCCTGATAATAAGGTGTACATAATTGCAAATACCGGATTAGCAGTAATAAATAGTCCCAATCTTGCTGTGCCGGCTTGCAATTTCGTTCCGAATATTTTGTCTTTTAATTCCCCGACGGCATTAAAAACGGGTCTTGGTAACAGTTTTTTCCCTAGTCCAGTTGTCCCAGTAATGCCTCAAACGCATGATACAGCCGTCTGCCTGGGGTTAAACATCATTTCGTTGCCTGCTCCCAGCGGATACAATACTTATTTGTGGAGCGATGGTATAACTACGCAGTCTGATACGTTTTCGACGGCGGGGACTAAATGGGTAGTGTCTTCATCTTTTTGTGGCGTCCGCGTTGATACATTTCATGTGCAGTCGTTGCCGATAGTGGTTAGTAGCGGCATTACAGATACAACAATCTGTTTAGTTAACAACATCCCAACGCTTTCCGCCCAGCCTGGCTACATTGCATATTTATGGAGTGATGGTAAAACGACTCAGAGTGACACGATGAGCCAGCCCGGTACCAAATGGGCGCAGGCACAAACGGGTTGCGATATGCTGGTAGACACTTTTAAGCTACACGCGATGCCTATTGCGTCAACGAGCGTTGTGATAGATACGACGGTCTGCCTCGTCAATAATGTGCCTGTTTTTAGTGGCCCTGCAGGAAATACTTACCTATGGAGTGACGGCAAAGCCGCACAAACAGATACAATGAGCCAACCCGGCACGAAGTGGGTGCAGGCGCAAACGGGCTGCAATATGATTGTTGATACCTTTAAGTTGCACGCGATGGCCATTGCAACTACCGGCGTAGTGAAGGATACGAATGTATGCCTGATCAATAACATTCCAATATTAACAGCAGAACCCGGTTATAACACCTATTTGTGGAGCGACGGTAAAACAATACAACAAGACAGCATAAGCCTGCCGGGCACCAAATGGGTGCAATGCCAGACAGGCTGCACGATGCAGGTTGATACCTTTCATGTACACGACTGGCGGGATACAACGAAGATGGTGACAGATACCAGCCACTGTGTGGCTTACTCGCCCATACCGGTTGTGGCACCGGGTGGATACACGAGCTACCTGTGGAATGATGGAAAGATAGGGCAGGCAGATACTTTCTTCAGCACCAGCACCAAATGGGTAACTGCGCTGAACGGCTGCAATATGCTAGTAGATACCGTGCACTTTACTGCCACTACTATTCCGCAGGATTCGGTGTTTGAACACAATACCGATACGATGATCTGCTTCGAGGCAGGGTCTGTTACTGTGAATGCGCCCGGTGGCTATACATTATACCTGTGGAGCGATGGTGTTAATACACAAAGCGATGTGTTCAATAATGCCGGTACCAAATGGGTGTATGCGCAGAAGCTGTGCTACCTGTTGATAGATACATTCAGCGTGCTGGCGAAGCCCACGGATACGCTGATGGGCAAGGTGGACACGATGACCTGCTTCAGCAGCGGCACGACGTTATCGGCAGTGCAGGGATACGACACCTACCTATGGAGCGATGGGAATGCAGGTATCACAGATACCTTCAGCCAGACAAGCACAAAACGGGTGTATGCGCACAGGGCCTGTGAGGAAAGGATAGATACCTTTCATGTGCAATTTATCAATGACCTGAGCGTGGACTTAGGCGCAGATACGGCGATATGCAAAGGCGAGTCTGTGCAACTGAATGCCACCTCGACCTACAACACGGCAAGATACCTGTGGCAGGACGGCAAGACCAGCCCGACCTATACGGTGACCGAAGGCGGGGACTACAGCGTGAAGGTGAGCGTGGGACCATGCAGTGTGGAGGATACCATAAGAGTGCATCAAAAAATAATAGACATCAAGCTTAAAGACGGGCTGATACCCTGCCATGAAGAGAGCGTGACCCTGGATGCGGGCGTGGACAATGCCAGCTACCTGTGGCAGGATGGCAGCACACAGCGGACCTACAAAGCCACCAAAGAAGGCAGCTATAGTGTGAAGGTGACACAGGATGAGTGCAGTGCGAGTGCAACCGCAACAGTGCGCTTCGAGGGCTGCCCCTGCAATGTGGTGATACCGACTGCCTTCAGCCCGAACAATGACGGCAGGAACGACAAATTCGGACTGACGGTGAGCTGTGCGATCAACAGTTTTAAGCTGATGGTCTATAACCGCTGGGGCAACCAGGTATTTTACAGCGAGGATGTGAACCAGAAGTGGGATGGAACAATGAAAGGAATACCGGTGGACGGTGATGTGTTCAACTACTACCTGGAGTTTAAGGATGGGGATAATAAGACTTACAGTTATAAGGGGAATGTGACGTTGGTGAGGTAGCACATTAAAGATCGCTGGTCTGGCGTACTATCTCGTGTATTTTCTTATCCAATTCCAGTACCGCCTCTTCCAGGTATTGCAGGTATTCTTTGGGCACATTGCTGCCCTCTTCCTTAATGATGTTCATAATACCCATGATCGAAGTGACAGGGCCGCGCATCTCATGGCTCTGTATATGGGCTATTTTCATCAGGGCTTCGTTCTTAACTTCCAGTTGCTGCTTTTGCAATTCTATTGACTGGGCACGTTTTTCCGCCAGTCTTTTTTCGTATTCGTAATGGTTGCGCAGGTATACGGTAATGAAGTAAACAAAGAGGATGGTTATAACGTAAGAAAGAATGATATCGGTAAAGCGCTCTGAGTAATGGCCATATGTATAGGGTACTAATTCCGGGCGCAAGTACTGGCTCAGGACCAAGGCGATGGCGATGAAGGTGTGCAATATGGCCCAAACTACGTGCGTGGATTTAGGTGTAATGGTGATGAGAAAAGGAAAAGTGAGGAAAAAGAAGAAGATACCGGGGCCATTGACACCGGAATTGATATAAAAATTGATGATGATGGCCAGGTAGCTGGCAATAGCGTAGATCGCCACGCCGGCCTGCATTTTTTTGCGGAAGCGTGAGAGGTATAGGATGGATACCTGCAGTACGATCAGTGCAGCGATCACAAGGCCTACCTTGAAGATGCCTATAAAAATATTGGCGAGGAAAAAGAAGAGCAGCATGAACAGGGTCAATACGCCAACTGCATTAAAAGTGCGGTTCTCCATCGAAAACTCCGAGTGGCTCCCCACCAGCCTCGTCCATAGTGTTTCGCGTTTTTGCTTAAAAGGCATCTGGTCTAAAAAAAATGAATATTAATTATGGCGCATGGGATGGGATAACGAATATATAAAAAGGCAGGGACTTATTTTAATCCGCCTATTACTAATATATTTGACAATAAATATACAGAAAAATGAGACCTGTTTTGGCATTGGCTATCGTATCACTGCTGATATTTTCCTGTAACCAGGCAGCTAACAAAGAACGCCCTTCCGCGCAGTATGAAAATAAGAAGGCGTCGCTGGCCGATATGGAGCGGGAGAACCCGATGAAATTCCTAAAGGTGAACGGCGATAGCCATGTAAACCTCATTAATAAGGAAGTGGTGGAAGGTACGATCAGCAACCAGGCGACCCTGGCTGCTTTCAAGGATATAGAAGTGCGGGTGATCTTCAAAGACAAGGGCGGCTCTGTGATCGAGAAAGACACCAGGGTGGTAAACGATGTGGTAAGGCCTAATGCCACGGTCGACTTTAAGCTGAAGATGAAGAAGCCGAAAGGCGTTGCTTCGGTAACGCTGGATATTACAGGCGCCGTTGCGGAAAAATAGTTGCTTAAGCCTGCAGGATAACGAATGCACCGACGGTGTTATTCGTAACGGGATCTACAAGGATACCGCGGCCATTTTCAGGCAGCGTGGCCGTATGGTCCCATGCCAGGGCTTTCTGCATACTGATACCGACCCTTGCAAACTGGTTGGCTGTAAGGGGTTCTTTGTCTGAATATTTCTCAAGGGTATCGATATCGACTTTGAACTTTAAGTCGCTGACGATGCATTCTGTTTCTGCGGTGTTGATGCGCAGGATGTAGGTTTTCTGAAGGTCGAGAGCAGAAGAACTGTCCATCCAGCAAAGGTCGGCGTCGAAGCTGTCGCTTGTCAAAGGGATATCCCGGGCATGCGAGATGATATCTCCTCTTTTTAGTATAATACCCTCCTGCAGGGTGATGCTGATATTATCACCGGCATGAGCTACCTCAACATTATCGTAATTGTGGATGATGTTGCCTATAGTGGCAGCCTGGCCGGACGGGTGGATCAGTATTTTGTCCCCACTATGCAGGGTGCCTGAAAGTATCTTGCCTGCGAACGTGTTGTCGTCGATCCTGTATTGAAGGCACAATCTCAAGCCTGCATATTGATGCATAGGCGGCTTATAAGTTTCCAGCAATTCGAGCAAGGCGGGGCCGATGTACCAAGGCGTCTTTGGCGAGAGTGTGATCACGTTATCGCCTTGCAATGCACTGATGGGGATGAATGTGATATTGTGAAGATCGAGCTTCGCGGCTATTTGCAGGTATTCTTCTTTGATACGCTCATATACATCCTGCGAATAATCGCTAAGGTCCATTTTGTTGATGGCCACAACCACCTTGCCCAGTTTCAAGAAGGAGGCTACCATCGAATGTCTGCGCGTTTGTGCTGTGATGCCGTTTTGAGCATCTATAAGGATGATCATTACATCGACATTGGAGGCACCAGTTACAAGGTTGCGGGTGTACTCGAAATGGCCGGGAGCATCAGTGATGATGAACTTGCGGTGGGAGGTGGAGAAATATTTATAGGCTACGTCGATGGTTATTTTCTGTTCGCGTTCAGCCCGGAGCCCATCGGTAACATGTGCCAGGTTGAGGCCTTCATCGCCTGAGATCGTTTCAAGGATATCGGATTTAATATTCCCGGTATCGTAGAGCAGCCTGCCGGTCAATGTGCTCTTGCCATCGTCCACGCTGCCTGCTGTTGTGAATCTTAAAATGTCCATTTAATTCAAAAGTCAAAATTCAAAAGCAAAAAGTCTCCATGCCATTAGAAATATCCTTTCAATTTCCTGTCTTCCATAGCGGCATCGGATATTTGATCGTCGATGCGGGTGGCGCCTCGCTCGCTGATGGGTGAAGCCTCAATTTCGGCTATTATATCATCCACAGTTTGCGCCTGCGATTCGATGGCTGCCGTGCATGTCATGTCGCCCACGGTGCGGTAGCGTACTGTAGTATTCACCACCTCATCGTTGATATCGGGTGTCACGTATTCAGACACTGCCACCCATCGGCCCTGGAAAACGATGCAATCGCGCTTGTGGGCAAAATAGATGGATGGCAGCGCGATATGCTCGCGTTTGATGTATTGCCAAATGTCGAGTTCCGTCCAGTTGCTGATGGGGAACGCCCTGACATTTTCGCCCTCCCTGATCCTGCCATTGTACAGGTCCCAAAGCTCCGGGCGCTGGTTGTGTGGCTGCCAGGCGCCTGAGGGGTCGCGGAAGGAGAAGATGCGTTCTTTGGCCCTGGCTTTTTCCTCATCGCGGCGGCCACCGCCTATGCAGGCGTCGAAGCCAAATTCCCTGATCGCATCCATAAGGGTGTAAGACTGCAGCGCATTGCGGCTGGGAAATTTCCCTTGCGGGTCCGGCAGGTTCTTTTCCCGAATGGTATCTTCTACTTTTCGCACTATCAGCTGCGCATTTATTTTTTCTACCAGCGCATTGCGGAACCGAAGCGCCTCCGGGAAGTTGTGGCCCGTATCGATATGCATTACAGGGAAGGGCAGCGGTGCGGGATAGAACGCTTTAAGCGCCAGGTGAATGAGCACTGTAGAGTCTTTACCCCCCGAGAAGAGCAGTACAGGTCTTTTAAATTGACCTGCCACCTCGCGGAATATATAGATAGCTTCAGCTTCGAGGATGTCCAGGTAATTCATTGTTCGAAAAGCGTGCAAAAGCGGATAAATGCTCTATTTTTATGTGATTGTAAAGATAATACAATAGGCTTTAACGGATTGTAGGGCGCGCAGGCCTGTTAAATAGGATAAATAATAATGATTGTACAGTTTTGTGGTCTTTCAGGAGCAGGAAAGTCGACCTTATCGGGTAAGGTAAGGGATATATTGCTTGAAAAGGGCTACGATGTGGAGGTAATAGATGGTGACGAGTACCGGAAGAACGTGTGCAAAGACCTGGGCTTCAGCAAGGAAGACAGGAAAGAAAATATCCGCAGGCTGGCCTTTATAGGCAGTAAGTTCTCAGCGCATGGGGTCATTGTCTTTCTCTCTGCCATTAATCCATATGATGATGTGCGGCGCGAAGTAGCGGCAGCCTATCCGCACGTGAAAACGGTGTTCGTAGACTGCAGCCTGGAGGAGTTGATGAAACGGGACACGAAGGGCCTTTATAAAAAGGCGATGCTGCCGGAAGGGCACCCGGAACGGGTGAACAACCTGACCGGAGTCAATGACCCTTTCGACCGGCCGGAGGCGCCGGATCTGCTGATAGAGTCGCACAAGGTGAGCGAGGAAGCAGCAACGAAAATGCTGGCCGACTTTATCATTACGCACTTGCCGGGTCATACACGCAACTACAGGCGGAAGGAAAGCCACAAAAGGAGTATTATGAAAGCGATATCTTACCGGTTACTGGGCAGCCTGGCTACCATTGCGATATCCTATGTGTTTACAAAAAAGGCCGATATTGCTCTAGGCATAGGAGGATTGGACCTGGTGAGCAAGATAGTGCTGTATTACCTGCATGAGCGGGTATGGCACAACATAAAATACGTTGAGTAAAAGAAATGAAGACCGCATTAATAACGGGCATTACCGGGCAGGACGGGGCCTATCTTACGGAGCTGTTGCTCGGTAAGGGCTACGAGGTACATGGCATCAAGCGCCGCACATCGCTTATCAATACCCACCGTATCGACCACCTGTACGAAGGCCCGCAGCTGGAAGACAGGCAGATGATCATGCACTATGGCGACATGACCGATTCGTCGAACCTCATTGCCCTGGTGCAGAAGATACAGCCCGACGAGATATACAACCTCGCTGCCATGAGCCACGTGCTGGCCAGCTTCGATCTGCCGGAATATGTAGCCAATGTGAACGGGCTGGGTACGCTAAGGTTGCTGGAGGCGATCCGCCTGCTGGGACTGGAGCAAAAAACGAAATTTTACCAGGCCTCGACATCGGAACTCTTTGGCAGGGCCACCGGTGAAAAGCAAAATGAACAGACCCTCTTCTATCCACGATCACCATACGGAGTAGCGAAACTCTACGCGCACTGGATAACGGTGAACTACAGGGAGGCCTATAATATTTTCGCCTGTAACGGTATCCTGTTCAACCATGAGAGCCCGGTGAGGGGTGAAACATTTGTAACAAGGAAAATAACACGCGGCATCGCCAAAATAATAGTGGGCCTGGAAGATAAGTTATGGCTGGGCAACCTGAACGCACAGCGCGATTGGGGGCACTCGAAAGACTACGTAAGGGCGATGTGGATGATGATGCAGCAGCCGGTGCCCGACGACTATGTTATAGCGACCGGTATTACAACATCGGTGAGGGATTTTGTGACCAAGGCCTTTGCCTGTGCCGGAGTTGAAATTGCTTTTGAGGGGCACGGAGAGGACGAAGTAGCTATCGTAACTAAGGTACTGAATGACGCCTGCCGCCTGTCGGTAGGTGATGAAGTAGTAGCCGTGGATAAAAGGTACTTCAGGCCAACCGAGGTGGATACACTGATAGGCGACGCCACAAAAGCAAAGCAAAAACTTGGCTGGGAGCCTGTATATACACTTGACGAAATAATAAAGGAAATGCTGGAGGCTGATATGGAGAATGTGCACAAAAAGCAGGTGATATAATGCAGGCAAACAGTAAAATATATGTAGCCGGGCACACAGGCATGGTAGGGTCGGCCATAGTGCGGGCATTGAAGCAGCAGGGTTTTAATAACCTGGTCACTTGTCCGTCGGAGGAGCTGAACCTTTGCCGCCAGCAGGAAGCCGAAGACTTCTTTGATACTGAAAAGCCGGACTACGTATTCGTAGCAGCTGCCAGGGTCGGGGGCATACACGCCAACAGCGTTTACAAAGCGCAGTTCCTTTACGAGAATTTGACGATCGCGGCTAATACGATTCATGCGGCGTATAAATCGGGTGTAAAAAAATTACTTTATCTCGGCAGCTCCTGCATATACCCCAAGTTTGCCGGGCAGCCTATCAAGGAGGAATATTTACTGACAGGTGCACTGGAACCTACCAACGAAGGTTATGCGTTGGCCAAGATCGCGGGTATCAAGCTGTGCGAAACCTACTGCGACCAATATGGCTGCAATTTCATAGCTGCCATGCCCTGTAGCATCTACGGCTATGGCGACAATTACCACAACCAGAATGCGCATGTAATACCCATGCTGATGCGAAAATTTCACGAAGCTAAGATCATGAATAGTCCTGAAGTAACACTTTGGGGCACCGGCACACCGCTACGCGAGTTCATGTTCGTCGACGACCTGGCAGATGCCTGCTTGTTCCTGATGCAGGGTTTCGACGAGCAGCTTTTTATAAATGTGGGGACCGGAGAAGAAATATCCATAGCCGGGCTGGCGGAACTGATGAAAGATGTTACCGGCTACGAAGGTAAGCTACGCTTCGACACAACGATGCCCGACGGCACACCCCGCAAGCTCCTCGACAGCAGCAGGTTGCATGCCTTGGGCTGGCAGCACAAAACAAGCCTCGAGGAGGGGCTTAGGAAGGCCTATAAACAATTCACAGAAGCAACTGTAAGAGAAAAATAATGGATACCCCTTTAGGATATAATACGGGCAACCTGTACAACGACAAACTGGTTCCTCCTGTCGGCAGCTATTTCCACCTTACCTGGCGCTGGCGAATGGATCCCAGCTTTTTTATCATGGGAGTGCAGAAAGGAGGCACGTCAACGCTGTGCTACTACATGGTGCAACACCCCCAGGTAATAACGCCACAGAACAAGGATGTTTTCTTTTTTAATAACACACTGAACTACAATAAAGGGATCAAATGGTATAAAGCGCATTTCGCGCTGAAAGCTTATAAGCTGTACCATGAACTTAAAAAAGGTTCGAAGAATGCCGTAACATTTGATGGCACTCCCGACTATTTCGATGTTGCGGAAGCGCCTGAAAGACTCTATAAGCATTACCCGAACGGTAAGCTTATCCTGCTCTTAAGAAACCCCATACACCGCGCGTACTCCTGTTACCAGTCATCGAAGCGCTTTGGTTTTGAGAACCTGAGCTTCGAAGCGGCGATGGAACTGGAAGAGCAGCGGTTGCAGGACGAGAGCAAATATGCACCCATGCACCCTTATCATAGTTACGTGCATGAGCGCCTTACCTGCAAAAAAAGGGGCAGATACATTCTCTATATCAAAAAATGGAAGGAACTATTTGGAGACAATCTCCTCGTGCTCAAAACCGAAGACCTTGCAGAGCACACGCAGGAGCAACTGGACATTATACTGGATTTCCTTGGTCTCGATCCCTATAAAAACTTTGACCTGACCAAGCAAAACCTGGGCAACTACTCGGGCATGAAGCCTGAAACTTACCGCATGCTAAGGGAATACTATGAGCCCTACAATCAGCAACTCTATGAATATCTTGGCCGTGATTTTGGTTGGGACTAATCTACGAAGAAGAACTTGATCAGTACTTCAAGGAAGCGGTTCCTGAGATCAGGATGATAGCCGCTGTCATCAATACGTTTGGTCCTTTTGAAGCCGCGACGCTTGTCTGCTTTGAAATTGGTGGGATAGTGCAGTGTGGGGTTCATCAGCCAGATAAAATGGCGCATCAGAAAGGGCTCCCACGACCAAGGCAGTTTGGCGGCATCTAAATGGGGTTCCAGTTCCCCGACCAACTCATAAAACAGGTCGTAGTTATACTTAATGATACGTTGGTTAGCCCATCCGTTATTCAGCTCCATACCCAGGTGAAAGGTCAGGTGCTTATCCAGCATCAATACCGGTTTTTCGGCAAAAGTGAACATGTTATAAAACAGGTCATTACCAAAAGGCGGGGCACCAATACAGATATCTTTCTTTATGAATTTTGGCCAAAGCTCGCGCTTGAATACGAAAGTATCGTACCCAGAGTGCGACTTGCCCGATTCGGCATACATCAGGTCGAGGTCGGTCTCGTGAAGGAACTTATTATAAAGGCGCCTGCGGTTAATGACGATCGCGTCGTGGCCCTCGTTGATATATTTTTCTACGACCGTATAAAAAAAAGGCATCATAGTGATATCGAGGGCGGTGTAGATTAGATATTCTGCTGTAGAGTTATCATACAGCGTCTGCATAATATCTGTAATGAAGGGGAATTTGAATTTTTCGCCCTGCAGCACATGTGTGAGATTGCGGGTAAGCGGAGGTAATTGGGTAAACTCAGCGGGAACAAAGCTGTTGTTAGCCCTCTCGTTTATGGTATATAAGGAAACGTCATTTGGCCTCCCGAAATACTCCCGGGCCCTGATGCAGGAGTTGAAAGTAACAGCCTGTGCAATGAAAAGGTTTTTCTTTTCATCTTCAGTTACAGGATTGATCACGTGGGCAAAAGAAGCCATCGGGTAAAGATATTTATTTTGGCCAAAACTAAAGATGCGGTACTGTCGCGGTTGTTATAACAGCTTCGTTTTTATTTATCTTTACCCCCTTGACATCTTACAATTATTCTGAATTAATCGCGCGTGTTCCAAAACTTGTTCCCTGAAATAACTGTTGAGAAACAGCATGCTAAAGCTCCGTTGACCTATGTAGTGATGTATAGCCTGGTGTTTCTTGCAGTGATGTATGTGCTCAAGACCCTCAATATCGCGGCTTCATCCGGCATCACCGATCTAACAATTATTTTCATCCCCGGTTTCGTTATTCATTCGCTGGCCCCGGTGAGGTACCGGCCTTTTATTTACTGTCTCATTTTTATTGCCAGCCTTTTTTATGTGTTTAGCTGGCTAACAGCAGTTATCATCATTTTCTTTCTTTCCATAACAGCGTATGTGATCTACAGCGGCCACAAGCTGTGGTTGAAATATTTATATCTCATACTACTGGGTATTGCTTTTGTGTTCTTGCGGAATTCCTTTCTGCTCCGCATGCCAAGGCTGAATATGAGCATACCGTTCGTTGCGGCCATACTTATGTTTCGTGTCATCATACTGATGTATGAAGTAAAGCACAACAAGCTGCCGGAGAACCGCTGGCTGAAGCTCTCCTACTTTTTTTGCTTTCCTAACCTTGCCTTCCTCTTTTACCCCATCATAGATTACAAGACCTATATGAGGGGATACCTTGCGGAGCCCTTTGAGACGTTGTGCAATAAGGCACTGTGGTATATGATATCCGGTATCATGTTCCTTAGCGTGTATAAGATACTAGGCTTTTACCTCGATGTATCCTTCATGGAGGTGCATGACATTACGGGACTTATCGTGTACATGTTTTCCAAGTACATCCTGGTCTTTAAAATGATCGGGTTGTTGACCCTTGGCCTGAGTTTTCTCTGCATGTTCGGCTTCAATATGCCTATGCTTTTCGGCAACTTTTTTGTGGTTACATCATTCAACCACTACTGGCAACGGGTTAATATTTATTGGAAGGATTTTATCGTTAAGATCATTTACTACCCGTTATACTTCAGGTACCGGAAAAAATTGAAAAGCGCCACGGCCTTGCTGGTATTTGTCGCGGTGCTATCGTCATGGTTTTTCCATATGTACCAGCAGTTCTGGATATCGGGGCTGGTATTTTCCCGCACACAGGATTTTCTTTATTGGTTGATACTGGCCATCCTGGTGGCCGCCAATGTGCACCTTGATACCAAAGCGCCCAAAAAGAAAAAAGAAGACATGACAATGGCGCAGTGCATCGTGATGGGCATACGTTTCGTTATCGTGTTCGGCACTATGCTGGTTTGCTGGGTGCTCTGGAACTCGGACGATGTGTCAAGCTTCAGCTACGTTATGTCGCGCGGCTGGCATGCCAGTGCGCAGCAGGTGCTGTCGGTCGTTACCTGTCTCGTTTTGATCATTACCTGTTTTGCCCTTTACCTGCGTATCAGCAGTAAAAAGGCGCTGGTGGTGCAGGCGCAAACACGTAGTCGCACGGTATTTTCACTAGTCATGTTGTGCCTGCTATGTATCGTCAGCATTTTCAAACCTCAACTTGAAAAGAACCAATTGGTAGCCATCATATCATCGAAGAACGAAACCAACCGGGACGAGCGGAACAAAAAAGAGATCAACTATTACTCAGCCGTTACAGGAGTAAAGAATGACTGGGAAGTGGGTTTGTCCTGGGGAGATAACCGCACGATATTCGGGCAAATAGGCTCATTTTCCAACGACCTGATATTCCAGGAACTGAAGCCCAACCAGCACACTACGTTTAAAGGACAGGAAGTGATCTCGAATAACTATGGACTGAGGGACAAGGACTATCCGCTGGTGAAAGGCCCGGGAACTTACCGGATCGCTTTGTTGGGAGGATCATATGAGATGGGTTCGGGTGTTGCAGGTAAGGACGTTTATGAGCAACTGGTGGAAGACAGCCTCAATAAACATCTCGGTGGTCACCCGAAGATAGAGATCATCAATTTCGGCATGGGCTCCTTTACCACGGTTCCCCAAATGGAGCTGCTGCGGACCAAAGTGCTCAAATTTCATCCTGATGAGGTAATAGAAGTATATCATACCGATGAGCTATCGCGCGCCACACGTTTTTTTGCGAGATACATCAGCAATGGGGTGGACCTGAAATATGATTACCTCCTGGACGTTAAAGCCAGGTCGGGCGTAAAACAGTCGATGAGTAACGAGGAAATAATCGCCAGGTTGAACCCGTATATGCGCGATATCACCGTTTGGTGTTATCAGCAGATGGATTCCATTTGTAAGGCCAACCACTTTAAAGAAGTGGCGATATTCCTGCCCAGCACCAATGATTTGTTTACAGAAGAAAAGGTGAATGACTGGAAGGATATGTTAAAAGGTACTGGTTTTGAGCCATTTGTGCTACGTAACGTGTATGACGGGTATGAACATAGCAAGATCGCGGTGTCGGATGAGGACCCGCATCCTAATACGTTGGGGCATCACTTAATTGCAAATAAATTATTTAATTTGCTCACAGATTCAACTACTCATATAATTCCGCTAAAGTGAACAAACAGGAACTAAAGAACGCCGTTAGAAATTATGTTACCGCAGAGGTATTCAGCGGCACCATGCCAGAGGGCTTTAATGACGATACGAAGATCATATCTACACGCCTGATGGATTCGATCGTGACACTTAACATGGTGAACCATTTTGAGGAGCGTCTTGGCATCCAGCTTCAGGCCCACGATGTGAGCGTAGATAACCTCGATTCGGTGAATATGATCAGCAGTTTCCTTTCTACAAAGGCTGGTTTAAGCGAATAGGTTTTGATGCGGCTTGATGAAATAATAAATGCCTGTATAAAACAGGGAGATGCTCAGCAAGCGCTAAAGGACACTTCAGGAAATTCAAGGTCATACCTGCAGTTGCAGGACGAGATAGCAGCTCACGTGCTGCAAATCAGTTCGCGCTTACAAAGCGACAAAAAGAACGTGCTTGCGATAGTAAGCGAACGCAATATTTTCCTGCCCGCTTTGCTTTATGCGGTTGTGAACAGCGGTGCGGCTTATGTGCCCATAGACCACCGCTTTCCCGCCGAAAGAATAAGCACCATTGTGAATGAAGCGAGGCCTAACGCAGCGATAGTGCAGAATAAGTACAGGGAAATTTTTGAATCTGCATGCGACTGTGAAATAGCCAGCTCCCTGGCGCTGAGCGAAGAACATACATTATTGGTGCTGGCGCAGGAACCCGTCGGGATTCCGGCAGACGCAGTCTACATATTATACACTTCCGGGTCAACAGGCGTCCCCAAAGGAGCGATACATACGCATAGCAGCGTAGTGAGCTTTCTACAGTGGTGCAGCGACGCTATCGACTGTAGCGATGCCAGCACTTTTATTTCCATATCGCCACTGCAATTTGATCTTTCCGTTTTCGACCTGTTTTTCCCTCTTTTCAGGACCGGGACGCTGCTTTTGGTAAAGGAGGCTGAACTGGCCAATCACCGCATGTTGGCGCAGATCATCGCGGGGCAGGGAGTGAACTGCGTATATGCAACACCGTCTTTCTTCCGGCTTTTATGCACCGGGGGCAAGCTGCAGCAATATAGCTTTGATCATGTAAGTCACTTGTTGCTCGCCGGCGAGGCGCTGCAATGGCAGTTGCTGCACGACATGAAACCCTATTTTACTAAGGCCCAGTGTTACAATCTATATGGGCCTACCGAAACAAATGTGTGCTGCTATTATAAAGTAAATGAGGCTGACGAAAGGCTTTACCCCGTAGCAGTTCCCATCGGTAAGCCATGCGGTGAAACAAAGATCCACCTTGAGGCCAGCGACGATCCGTCGATGCCGGAGCTTTGGGTAGCCGGAGGAACGCTGATGCATGGCTATGTTGCAGGGCCTGCCTCATTCCGGATGCTTGACGACGTACGCTATTATAACACCGGTGATCTCGTGCAACAGGAAGCAGACGGCAACCTGGTATTTTGCGGTCGCCGCGATAGAATGATCAAAAAAAACGGCTTCAGGGTAGAACCTGCAGAAGTAGAGAAGTACATCAGGCAGCTTGAAGGTGTGCATAATGCTGTCGCCGCGCCGGTGGTGGTGAAAAATTCAATGAAACTTGTTATCTTTATACAGTCGGATAAAGTCTATAACCTGTTGGAAATTAAGCAATACTGCCTAAGTAAGCTTCCATACTACATGGTGCCCGACGACGTGATAATGGTACAGGATCTGCCTCTCAATCTGAACAATAAAACCGATATAGGTCAACTGGTCGATAACTATGTTAAGTAAGGCACTGCCCGATTATAAGGCTATCTATGACGCATACTTCTCTTTTGCGCAGCAGCACTTCAGCGCCGCGGACATGGTGCATGCTGATCGCGAAGGCATTTTCAACGATACGCTTTGGCATAAAGCCGGCGAAATGTCGCTGCATGGCTTGCCTGTTGATGAGGCATCGGGTGGGCGCGGTTATAGTGCCATGCAAAGCTGTGCAGCCATCGAAGGCTTTGCAAAAGGCTGCACCGACAACGGGCTTACTTTTTCGATCCTCGCCCATGCCGCTGCCAGTACTGTTCCGTTGTACCTGCATGGCAGCGACGGGCAGAGGAGAGAATTGCTGCCACTATTAGCGCAGGGCAAAGTGATCACCTGCAACGCGATCACGGAAGCGGGTTCCGGTTCAAATGTATACGAAATGTCCACCCTCGCCGAAAGAACGGCGGACGGATACACAATAAAGGGCGGCAAATGCTACATCACAAACGCCCCTGTGTCCGACTACGTACTGTTATATTGTATGACAGATGTGACGAAAGGATTTTTCGGTGGCGTAAGTGCTTTCATCCTCCCGGCTGATACGGATGGGCTGCAGCGCGGCCCGGTAAAGAGTAAAATGGGGCTCCGCACCGTGCATATGTCCGAAATAATGCTCGACAATGTTGCCGCGGCCGAAGCTCAGCTATTGGGCAAGGAGGGTGCAGGCGCAGTGATTTTTAACGAAAGCATGGTATGGGAGAAGACGATGATGTGCGCCATGAACCTGGGCCAGCTTGAACGGGTGTACGAAAATACACTGGCCTTCTGCAAAAAACGCAAACTGAAAGGCAAGGCACTCCTGAACCTGACCAATATAGCTCACGACATGGCCGATGTAAAGGTCGCTATTAACGCGGCACGCGGTCTGGTATATGATGCCGCCTGTGCCATTGACATGCGCGCGAAGGACGCACTGCAAAGATCATCTGTCGCCAAATGTTTTGTGACAGAAAATGCAGTAAAATGCATACAGAAAATGCAGGTGATCTACGGTGGTGCCGGTTACCTGGCTGAAAACAATATAGAGCGTGAATACCGGGATATGTATGCGGCATTGCTTTACTCCGGCACTGCCGATATACAGCGTAATATAATTATAGGACATTCAAACTGATGACGAATGGAAGGGAACAGTAAATTGTACGATTTTATTATTATCGGGTGTGGCCCTACCGGTGCTGCGGCTGCTACTTACCTGACGCGCCTGGGCTATTCTGTAATGGTCTTTGAGCGCACGAAGTTTCCGCGCCAGCACGAGGGCGAATCTTTGCTGCCCTTTTGCTACCCGCTTTTCAAGGAACTGGGTGTATATGAGGAAATGAAGACCAAATTTGTAAAGAAGCCGGGTGTGCGTTTCCTCAATTATACCGACACCGCGAGTGCAACATATTGTTTTCAGAATATCATTTCCGATGAAAGTAAATTGTCCTTTCACGTGCTGCGCTCCGAGTTCGACCTGATGCTGATGAACAACGCCATTAAGAACGGTGCGGAAGTAATGCAGGAAACGAAAGTGGAAAAGGTGGACCTGCAGCGGCCGGACAAGATAGTGGATGTGGTAACCGTTGACACCGCGGGTAACAGGACAGAGTGGAAAGCAAAGTTTTTGATAGATGCCAGCGGCCAGGATACCTTCCTGGCAAAACGCTCGGGTGCTAAGACAGCCTATAAAGAACTAGACAGGACCGCATTCCTCACACATTGGGAGGACGGTGCTTACACTGATGGTATAGATGTTGGCTTGCTGCAACTCGTATACCTGAATGATAAAAAAAGCGGATGGTTCGGCATACAGCCTATTGGTAAAAACAGGCTTAGCGTGGGCCTTGTTATCAACAGGCAATACCTGAAGGAGCAAAAGAAATTATTGCTTGATAAGGGCGTCAAAGATTGGCAGATGGCCTTCTACCGGCAGGAGGTGGAGGAGTGTGCTTTTACAAAAAAAATACTTGCAGATGCACGGATTGTACAACCCTTGCTGATCGTCTCTGACTACTCTTATTACACTGATAAGCCTTGGGGAGACAACTATGCACTGCTGGGCGATGCCGGCAAGTTCCTTGATCCGATATTCGCGTCGGGTGTGTACCTAGGTATGAACAGCGCCAAGATGTTTGCAGAGGCAATACATACTAAACTGTCGCTCGACGTTAATGCCGGTGATGCGCATCTGGAAAATGCCTATAAACATATCACGGGCGCTTACGACCTGGTTGAGAAGTTCGTGCACATCTTCTACGATCCTAATTCCTTCAATCTTGCAGAGGTGGACCCGAGCTCCGAATCGAAGTATAAGAATTATGAGACAGCCTTCTCGCTGGTACATTACCTGCTGGCGGGAGACTTCTTCAACAATTATGACAAATACTCCGGTTTCCTGGATATGCTTAGAAATCCCGATCAGTTCCAGCGCTGGAAGAGCCTGCTGCAAAGCAGGCCCAGCAAGAACAATGCTACCTGCGACAGCAGCTACAACGAGATCTTTGGTGACATAATTGATGCACTTGTGCCGCCTCCTCCCGGCTTACAGGAGCAGAGCGAGCTTATTTTAAAGGGTGCGGGCAACGAAGCTTAATCGTTAAGCGGTACCGGTGGTGTAAGATATCCCTCTGCGGAGCGCTGACGGCCGATCTTTTCATATATCTCAGGGTCATCCGGGGCTATCGTAGCAAGCCCGTCCACGTACCTGTTGAACATGCAGAATATAGCGGCGATAAGCACGGTGTCGTGTATCTCCTTTTCGCTCGCACCTTTTGATTTAGCATGATCAATATCTGCAGTGCTCACCAGTTTGCCATCCTGTTGCACTTTCGCGGCTATGCGCAATAGCGCTTTCAGTTTGTCGCTGATGTCGGCGTTTTCCGGGTCTTGCTGCACCTGCTTTACCAGCTCCGGCTTATCGCCCAGCTGAAACCTTGCTATCGATGCATGCGTAGTAGCGCAATATTTACAGGTATTGAGTGTCGATACGTAGGTAGCTATCAGTTCGCGCTCACCTACCCGGATGTGTTTGCTGCGGCATTATTGAACAGCCAGCCAATGGGTTTTTACCAGCCGGCACAGATAGTGGGCGATGCGAAAAAGCATGAAGTAGAAGTGCTGCCTGTGGATATTAATTATTCGCACTGGGATAATACACTTGAAGAAAAAACGGAGCAGCAAAGATATTGCCCGCTGCGATTGGGTTTCCGGCAGGTGAAAGGACTGAGAGAAGAGGATATGATGATACTGCTTGCGGGGCGCGAAAAGGCGTTTAAGAACATCAATCAGTTGCGGGATATCGGTGTTTCACCGACAGCGCTTGAGCGACTGGCCGACGCAGATGCCTTCCGGTCGATAGGGCTGGACAGAAGACAGGCACTTTGGGAAGTCTCGGCATTGAATGATCTGCCCAACGGGATGTTTACAGGACAATCGGCTGCGAAGACCTCGGAGCAGGAAATACAACTACCCGACATGCGCCTGTCGGAACATGTGCTGCATGATTACAGTGCCTTGTCACTTTCCCTGAAGGCGCACCCGGTAAACTTTGTGCGCGGGCAACTGGATGCCCTTAACGTATCGGCGACAAGCAGGCTGTTGGAAAAAGGAGATGGTGCTTACGTAAAGGTAGCAGGCCTGGTATTGGTGCGGCAAAGGCCGGGTACTGCTTCGGGCATCTGCTTTATTACCATTGAAGATGAAACCGGCAGTGCTAACCTGGTGGTGTTTGAAAAGCTTTTTGAACAATACCGCAAAGAGATATTGTACTCGAGACTCCTGATGGTGGAGGGTACGCTACAGGTAGAAAAGGAGGTGGTGCATGTGATCGTGAATCGCTGCCATAACCTGACAGGCCTGATCAGCAGGCTGACAGAAGTAGAGATAAAAGACCCGCCCGTACAGACCTTATCCCGGGCGGATGAGAGGGATGGAGATGCAAAGACGCCTATAAAAGATGCCAGGGTGCTAAAGGTGGTGCAGGGCGAGATATTCCACGGGGGAAGAAACTTCAGGTAGCATTTGAATACAAAATGAGGCTACTCAGAACATTTATTTTTTAAAGCCTTGCTTTGTGCTTTACTTTACCCCCAATGCGTCACTGCCTGAATATGAGGTCTTTGGGGCTGATCCTATGCCTGTTATGGTGCGTGCCTGCGCATGCCCTTAATAAAGCACGTGTTGACAGCCTGGAGCGGGTTTTGAAGCAGACCAGTGGAGATACCGCAAGAGCAAGGCTGATGCTGGCCCTGGCATCGACCTACAAACCGGAAGTGGTGACACAGCAATTCTACTATGCTAACGAAGCTCTTGCATTATCGGACAAAGCAGGTTGGGATCATGGAAGAATGCTGGCCGAACAGTTTATAGGGGATAGCTACAACGATATACAGTCGTACGACGATGCGCTGGTACATTATAAAAGATGCCTGGCGCTTGCACGGAAACTGAAACATAAGGGTATGGAAGCCTATTGCCTTCAGTTGCTGTTCCACGTATATAATAAACAAGGCGACCTGTCCAATGCCCTTAACGATCAAAAAGAGCTGGTGGACCTGGTAGATAAAGAAGGTGATCCGCGCAAGATATGTGACCAGCGCAGCGCTTATGCCATATGCCTCTCAGATAACGGGAAACACCGCGAGGCGATCAATTGCCAGTTGCGGGATGTGACCTTGGCAAAAGCGAAGTTTGAGGGTAATGAAGAGAAGGATATGGTAGCGGGTATACTGAATAGCCTGTCGCTGGTTTATATCAGGACAAAGCAAACGGACAGCGCCTTGTATTGCCTTTGGACAGCTGCGGCTAATGCTAAGCAAACCGGCAACTACTCGCTGCAGACCTATATTAACTCCAGCTTTTGTGATGTGTATTCTGCCGCTAAAAACTACGACTCGGCCATAGTATATGGCCTTAGAACGGTGCAAATGGCGCAAACGATAAAGGATATAGACCTGGAGCAGCAGTATAGCAAGACGCTTAGCAAACTGTATGAAGCAAAACAGCAGCCGGCACCGGCGTTGCACTTTTACCGGTTATCCGACTCGCTGCTGAACGTGATCAGCACGGCTCAGAAAATGGTGGACAAGGCGATGGAAGTTACACGGATCAACCTGGAGCAGCAGGCGGAGCATAGCAGGCAGGAAAAGAAATCGCTGGAGGCAGACAGGCGCAACCAGCAGGCAATATTGGTGCTTGCGATATCGGTGCTTGCGGCACTTGCAGCACTTACCTTGTTCATATACAGTAACCTTAGAAACAAGCAAAAGGCGAATAAGACAATAAGCGAACAGGCCGCCAGCCTGCAGCGACAAAATGTGATCATCGACCGGGCGCTGAAGGATAAGGAAATGCTACTGAAGGAAACCCACCACAGGGTGAAAAATAACCTGCAACTGATCAGCAGCCTGCTGGAATTGCAAGCGGCCGGCGTAGCGGATGAAACTGCAAAAGAGGCACTCCGTAAAGCACAGGACAGGGTACTGAGCATAGCGACAGTACACAGCAAGCTATACGGCAGTACCGAAGATGAATCAATAGACTTTTCGGCATTCGTCAGCGACCTGTTCAGCAGGCTTAACAGCGCATTTAGCCCGGGACAGCATGAAGTGAGTTTTAAGAATGACATTCCGGTCATTCACGTGCCACTTAACACAGTCGTATTGCTAGGTATTATTTTGAATGAGCTTATCACTAACTCGTATAAACATGCCTTTGCAAATACTGTGCATCCCGCAATAAGCATAGGATTTGCGCAGTTGGGCAGTAATTATGTACTTCGATATCATGACAACGGCCCGGGACTGGGGGAGGGTGTGTTTAATAAAGAATCGGGGTCGCTGGGCTTGTATCTTGTAAGGCGGCTAAGCAAACAGCTAAAAGGCAGTGCTGAATATAAATACGAAGCAGGCAGTACCTTTACCATTACTTTCCCATATGCAGCAAACTAAAATAGGCGTAGTAGAAGATGAGATCATCATTGCCGACAGCATCAGGTCGGTGCTGAGGGGCATGGACTATGCCGTGCCTGAGCCCTGCTGCGATTACGACGAGGCCATAGCTATGCTGCAGCAGGAACGGCCTGATCTTGTGTTGCTCGACATTAACCTCGGGGGCAGCGAGCAGGACGGCATTGCAGTTGCGAAATATATCAGGGAGAACCTGCAAATGCCATTGATATTCCTGACAGCTAACAGTGACGCAGGTACAGTGGCCCGCGCTAAGGCTGTGACACCTGACGCTTTTTTAGTGAAACCATTTCAGAAAGACGATCTATACGCGGCGATAGAGATAGCTATACATAATTTTTACAGTGCCGGCAAAACAGCAGGCAGACCGTCGAGGGCGTATATGTTCATTAAGGAGGGGACGCATTTCCATAAGCTGCACTTTGATGAAATACTGTACCTGGAAAGCGACCATGTGTACGTAAACATATTCACGGAGCAGAAAAAATACCTGGTACGCACATCGCTGCAGCAATACATGGAGGAGCTGGACGAAAACACTTTTATTCGTATACACCGCGGATATATTGTGAACAAACATAAGATCGACAGCGTGGCGCCAGCCCAATTGAATATCGGCAACAAGGTCTTGCCGATCTCTAAAAAGTACCGTGATCAGTTGCTGCAACAACTGTAGTGTTCATTCAGAACATTATATGGTTCATTCAGAACATTCAGGCTTAAGGTCCGTAATACCCTCTTTATGTTTGCCGCAAATCCAAAAAACTACCGTTTATGAAGAAAGCGTTACTCTATACTTTAGGCGCACTGACTTTTGCCGCCGTTCTGCAGTCGTGCAACAAATTAAAGGATGCTATCCCGGGGCAGGATGTAGACTTTACAGCAGCTACCGACATTGTTATTTCCCCGGCTAATGACACTACGCAACAAATAGCATTAGGGCAGGCGTCGATCACCTACAATATTGACTCGATGATCAAGGCCCAGACCGATAACAAGCTAGGCTTTGGCGACATCAAAAGTGTAAAGATCAAGACCCTGAACCTGCATTTGACCGATGCGAGCGCTACCAATAATTTTGCCAACTTTATCAATGCTACCGCAACTTTCAGCTCCAGTGCTAACACAAGCCCTTACACACTCGCCAACGTTCAGAACAATCCCGATAGTTATAACGATGTGTTGTCGCCGGCTGTTGTGAGCACAAGTGATGACGTTAAAGGCTATTTCAATTCGCAAATGACCCTTAATTATACGCTGGCAGGCAAGCTGCGTCGCCCTACGACAGAGACTTTGCACTGTCATGCGGAGGTGACTTATACCATTAGCGTGAAACCATAACAGATTTCAAATCCCCAATTACGAAAGAGCCGTGCTTTTGCGCGGCTTTTCTTTTTTAAAAAGAATAGGTAACGCTGAAAAGCATTAAATAAATTTCCTGTCTACGTTTGATTTTTCATTATAAACTTCTATTTTACGTGTCTCCTTAAATGATTTTCATTTATCTATGGTAATAGGTGTATTAAAAGAACAGGCTCCTGAAACCCGTGTGTCGCTGGTGCCTGAAGTGGTAACTGCTTTGGTGAAAATGAACGTGGAAGTGTGGGTGGAGCAGGGCGCAGGCGACAGCGCATTCCACAGCGATAAAGCATATACGGATGCAGGCGCATTGATAAAAAATGCCGGTGATATTATGAGCGGCGCCGACCTGGTGCTGGCCATTAATCCCGAGAATATCAAGGGTGATGCAAAAGGGGGCGCTGTGCTCATGGGTGTTTACCAGCCACTGTTCAACGGTAGCCTGATGCAACGCTGGGCCGATAAGGGTTACAGTGTTTTCAGCCTCGACACTATACCGCGTACTACGCGTGCGCAAAGCATGGACGTGCTGAGCTCGCAGGCCAATATAGCAGGCTATAAGGCCGTGCTGCTGGCGGCCACGCAATATTGCCGTTATTTCCCGATGTTCATGACTGCGGCGGGCAGCATAGCACCTGCGAAGGTGCTGATACTGGGCGCCGGTGTGGCGGGCCTGCAGGCTATAGCCACTGCGCGGAGGCTGGGTGCAGTGGTGGAGGTATTTGATACACGCCCTGCAGTGAAAGAAGAGGTGATGAGCCTTGGCGCGAAATTCGTGGAAGTGGAAGGCGCTGCCGATGCCTCGAAGGCGGGTGGCTACGCTGTGGAGCAGAGCGAAGATTTCCAGCGCAGGCAGCGTGATAAGATACACGAGCATGCGAAGAAAGCCGATATCATCATCACTACAGCACAGATACCGGGCCGCAAAGCGCCGATACTCATCACCAAAGAGATGATAGCGGACATGAGAGCGGGATCGGTGATAATAGATATAGCAGCCGTTACGGGTGGTAATACCGACTATACTGAAAACAACAAAACGGTAATGCAAAACGGCGTCGCCATTGTCGGTAATTCAGCACTGGCGGCAACGGCCCCGGCTGATGCCAGCAAGCTATACTCTAAAAACGTGCTCAACTTCCTGAAACTGATCATTGACAAAGAAGGTAAGCTAAACCTGAATTTTGAAGATGATATCGTAAAAGGTACCTGCATCACCAACGGTGGCAAGATCGTGAATGAAAGGGTGCAAAGCACTTTGGCAGCGGTTAGTAATTAAAAGGTCGGAACTAAATCATTCAAAAGTCAATTTAAAATTTGCAATAAACAATGGAAGATATAAGCATCTTTTTTGTGAGTTACTACCAGTTGATCACTATCGTGATCCTTTCGATATTCCTGGGTATAGAGGTGATATCGCGGGTGCCATCGGTGCTGCATACACCCCTGATGAGCGGCGCCAACGCAATACACGGCGTGGTGATCATCGGCGCAATCATTGTAATGGGTGAGGCCGCTTCGGATGATTACCTGGCCTTGATACTGGGTTTCCTGGCCGTGATACTGGGTACGCTAAACGTAGTGGGTGGTTTTGTGGTTACGGACAGGATGCTGGAAATGTTCAGCAAAAAGAAGAAAAAATAAATTTAACCTTCAACTTTCATTAAGCAATAATGGAGCAATTGAACCAACTCATAACCAGCCAGGCCATACTGTTATTTTGTTACCTGCTTGGCTCGATAAGCTTTATCCTGGGTCTTAAAATGCTGTCGCATCCCGACAGTGCGCGTAAGGGCAACCTCGTGGCTGCAGTGGGCATGACCATAGCGATCGTGGCGACGATATTCCTGTATCAAAAGGGGGGGGAACACCTGCACAACTACGGCTGGATATTCAGCGGCCTCATAATAGGCAGCGTGGTGGGCACAATGGCGGCCAAAAAAGTGCAGATGACGGCAATGCCTGAAATGGTGAGCCTCTTCAATGGTATGGGTGGCGCGTGCGCCATGCTTATATCGATAGTGGAATTCCATAACAACGCGAACCCATCAATGGGCATGTTGCTCATTATTGTACTGGGCATGATGATCGGTACTATATCTTTTGCCGGCAGTATTATCGCCTGGGGCAAGCTGAATGGAAGGATCAAAGACAAGACCCTGCCTGCCGGCCAGATAATCAATTTCATATTGCTGGGTGCTATCGTGGTGATGGCGGTGTTGCTGATGGGCAATTTTATAGATGCCCCGTGGCTGATGTATGGCATACTGTTAGCAGCCGCCCTGTATGGTATCCTCTTCGTGATGCCGATAGGCGGGGCTGACATGCCGGTGGTGATATCATTGCTTAACTCATTTACGGGTGTTGCTGCGGCATTTGGCGGCTTCCTGTACAACAACCCTGTAATGCTTACGGGCGGTATCCTGGTGGGCTCTGCGGGTACCATCCTTACCATCCTGATGTGTAAAGCCATGAACCGCTCGCTGAAGAATGTGCTGATCGGTTCATTCGGTGGTGCTAAAGCGGGTCCTGCGGGTGCTGCGAAGGAACAAGGCAATTACAAGGAAATTTCGCTTAACGATACGGCCGTATTGATGGCATATGCCCAAAAAGTAATGATAATACCGGGCTACGGCCTGGCTGTGGCACAAGCGCAGCACGCCTGTCATGAACTGGAAAAAGTGCTGGAAGACAAAGGGGTAGAAGTGATATATGGTATACACCCTGTTGCGGGACGTATGCCCGGCCATATGAACGTACTGCTGGCTGAGGCCGACGTGCCTTATGAGAAGCTGCTGGAAATGGAAGATGCTAACGACCAGATGGGCACCACCAGTGTGGTGCTGGTGCTGGGCGCCAACGATGTGGTAAACCCGGCAGCTAAAGACGATCCAGGCAGCCCGATTTACGGCATGCCGATACTGGAGGCAGAGAAGGCGGAGCACGTAATAGTGAACAAACGCAGTATGAAGCCGGGCTATGCCGGTATTGAGAACGACCTGTTCTTCAGGCCGAAGACCTCAATGCTCTTTGGCGACGCAAAAAAGGTGCTTCAGGATCTCGTATCCGAACTAAAACAGGTATAAGAGCTATTTAGGATATGAAATCTAAGAAAAGGTTTATTATATTTACTCTTCGAAGGCCCCGCCTGAATGAGAGCGGCAATGAGGCGATTTAACCCGGCCAATAAAAGACCATACCTGAGATGAAAAAAAGTTACAATAAAACATTGCTTACGGCTATCGTAACCGTATTTGCTTTTATATCGGTGACTTATGTATCGTGCATAAAGTACACTAAAAATCCTCTTTCATGCGATTATCACGCCTGCCAGAACGGCGGCATATGCTATCACGGCGTTTGTAACTGCCCTTCGGGTTATGACTCTACTTATTGCAATACTATGTGGAGTGACAAATATCCGGGTTTGTGGACGGTATCGGAGGTGGTAACAGGCAGTAATTATCCATGGAGAAAAGGCCTGGACTCTGCTTACACCATTAAGGTGCGTAAGGGCGGCACAATAACCTCCCTGCTGGTAGATTCCTTTATGAACAATACTTATTATCACGATATCCCCTTGCAGATCACCACGAGTTCAACTATTTCGTTCAATCCTTACTACTGTCCGTATAACACTGTACCGGCATTCGCTATCAAGAGCGGTACAGGGGCCCTGGACGTGACCACTTATACCATGAAGGGAACCTACTACAGAGAGATCCAGGACTCGCTGGGTACCGCCCGTGATACTGTAAATTACACAATGACCAAGCTATAACTACATTTAAGAATGATATTTGAAAGCGGCTGCATTATGCAGCCGCTCTTTTTTTAGACAATGGGGTGACCGGGCGGTAGCCCGAAATAGCCTAATTTTATAAGCTATGAAGAATAGAACATCCCTGATACCGGCACTGCTGGGTTGCATAATGGTGTTTGCAGCGGTGCTATATGTGTCCTGCAAGAAGAAAACTACCCTATCGACCGACAACTGTGCCAATATTGCATGCAAAAACGGCGGCAGTTGCACGCAGGGGTTCTGTTCCTGTCCCGACGGTTATGAACTAGCCGACTGCAGCAAACCATCCTTAAGCCGTTACCTGGGTAATTGGAGCATGCATGATTCGATCGTTGGCAGTAATAAGGATTCGCTGCTGCATAGAAGCAATGTGTATGATGTTACTATCAAGGGTGTGCCCGGCAGCTCGATCGATTTTTACCTTGATGGTATTACAGGCAATAGCGGTTATTACAACCTGCCTTGCAGACTGGAAGATACACTGACCCGCCATTACCTGCCGCTTGAATTCAGGGCTGCCGACCTGTATGGCTACAGCACACCCCGGCCTATGATAGTTACTACATTCCTGGGCGTGGTAAATGAAGGCGGCTACTATATACACGGCAGGTACATAAGGCAATATCCGTTGGCGGATAGCACGGTAGAAAATGATACGCTGGTATATAACGCTTTTAAGCAATAACGTGCCGCTGCACGCTAAGAATTCCATACTGCATCTTTACTATTCAGATACAGCGTAAAAAAATTTGTAAAAACCATTTTGTTCCCTACTTTTGCAATCCCTTTCGAGGGAAGAAGTTCTTAACAGGTTGCCACTTTAGCTCAGCTGGTAGAGCAACTGATTTGTAATCAGTAGGTCGCTGGTTCGATTCCGGCAAGTGGCTCACTTAAAGTCAAAATTCAAAAGTCAAAACACAAAAATGCGTTAGTGTTTTTCAAACTTTTTGCTTTTGAATTTTGACTTTTGAATTTTTAGGGCAGATACCCAAGCGGCCAACGGGGGCAGACTGTAAATCTGCTGTCTTACGACTTCGGAGGTTCGAATCCTTCTCTGCCCACTTTTTTAGGTGAAAATGTGCAAATTTGAAAATGTGCAAATTTCCGTTTCACATGCTATGCGGGAGTAGCTCAGTTGGTAGAGCGACAGCCTTCCAAGCTGTAGGTCGCGGGTTCGAGCCTCGTCTCCCGCTCGTTAAAGAGAAGTTTTCGCCCGGTACAATACCATCATCGGCCGGAAACTTTAATTTTATACAGAAGATCTTAAAGCTGTTGTAGCTCAGTGGTAGAGCATCCCGCTCGCTAGCGGGAAGGTCGGCGGTTCATCGCTCAATAGCATGTGTTAAATTGAAGTTCTTATTTTTAGCTGTTGTAGCTCAGTGGTAGAGCACTTCCTTGGTAAGGAAGAGGTCGGCAGTTCAATCCTGCTCAACAGCTCTTTTCTCCTCCCATAAAATTTATTGTGATAGAGCATCCCGCTAGTGAGCGGGAAGGTCGGCAGTTCAATCCTGCTCAACAGCTCTTTTCTTTTCTCCTTTTTGATTTTCCTTTTTCTATTTTTACTACCCATCGATAGTTGTGGGTAAGCTCAAAAAAATACTCCTGCACGAGTATGTGCTTGTTTTCCTGTTTTGCCTCGCGGCAATACAGGGGCCTGCCTTTTCGCTCATGGATAATTATGACCAGGCCGGCTGTGTGGACTGCCAGACCTACCAGGGTCTGGCCCGGTTCGACTTCAACCAGAGCCCTGTGCGCCGCTACAGGCCTATTGTACCTATGCTGGCCAGCGCCGTCTATCATGTCCTGGGCCCGGTGTTCAGGAGGCTACAGCCCGGGAACTTCCCAGGCGATTTTGCTTTGTCTTTCAGTTTCCTGCTCATCAATTCTATATTGCTGAGTATATGGGGTGTATTGATCTACCGTTTTTGCAAAGACTATGGTATTGCTACCGTGCCGTCTCTGCTGGGGCTGCAGGTAATGCTTACCTGCCGATGGACGCCATACATAGCAGGGACAGCCATGGTCGATTCACTGTATTGTGTAGTGGTAGCACTTGCCCTGCTGGGCATCAAAGAGAAAAGCAACGGCATGACCTTATGTGCGATATTCCTTGGGCCCTTTGCCAAGGAGGCCTTTATCTTCATAGCGCCGGTTATCTTCTTTTTCAGCCATATCAATAAAATTAAGCTGCTGGGATACTTTGTACTGTCGGGGGTATTGGTGTTCGGCTTTCATTATGTCTACGATAGACTGGCCGGCTTCCCGCCCGGCAGCGGGCTTGCCGCCGACATATATCACTTCACCTATGTGAAAGAGAACCTGCGCAAACTATTCAGTTTCCACGGTGTCTACGATATCTTATCCAATCCCGGCTTGTGGCTTATAGCGCCTTTGGCGGCACTTTGGGTGGCGCCCGGCTACAAGGCTGAGGTAAGACAGAGGCTGGAGTGGTATATGTTGTTTTTCCTGCTCAGTATATTGGTACATATGCTGTTATCAGGCTACCTGGAACGTATGTTTTACCTCACGATGCCCCTGCTTTGTATGTTTGTTGCCCTGGCTATAGATGAGGGAAGGAAGCTATATTTCGCCCCCGAAAAATAATTTTATTTGGAGTCTAAATAATAATTTATATTTGCACACTTTTTAAAATTAAGCATATTACAAGTTTTTAAACAAAATAACAATGGCAAAAGAGACCTTCAAGCGGGAGAAACCCCACGTAAACATTGGTACCATTGGACACGTTGACCATGGTAAAACCACTCTGACAGCAGCGATCACAACCATACTGGCTAACAAAGGTTTGGCTGAGAAAAAAGGATATGATGAAATTGATGCTGCTCCGGAAGAAAAAGAACGTGGTATCACCATCAATACGGCTCACGTTGAATACCAAACAGCTAACCGCCACTATGCGCACGTTGACTGTCCGGGCCACGCCGACTATGTGAAGAACATGATCACCGGTGCTGCCCAGATGGACGGTGCTATCCTGGTGGTTGCCGCTACTGATGGACCGATGCCTCAAACTAAAGAACACATCCTGCTGGCACGCCAGGTAGGCGTTCCCCGTATCGTTGTGTTCATGAACAAAGTAGACCTGGTTGATGATGCTGAGATCCTTGACCTCGTTGAAATGGAAATCCGCGAACTGCTGAGCAAATACGAATATGATGGTGATAACACACCTATCATACAAGGTTCTGCTACAGGCGCACTGGCTGGTGAAGCTAAGTGGGTGAAAGCGGTAGAAGACCTGATGGACGCTGTGGATTCTTACATCCCGCTGCCTCCTCGTCCGATCGATCAGCCGTTCCTGATGTCTGTGGAAGACGTGTTCACGATCACAGGTCGTGGTACAGTGGCTACAGGCCGTATCGAGCGCGGTATCATTAAAGTGGGCGAGAACGTGGAAATCGTTGGTTTCAACGAAGAAGCGCTTTCTTCTACATGTACAGGTGTGGAAATGTTCAAGAAACTTCTTGACCAGGGCCAGGCAGGTGATAACGCCGGTCTGCTGCTTCGCGGTATTGAAAAGAAAGATATCCGTCGTGGTATGGTTATCTGCGCTCCTAAGAGCATCACTCCGCACACACAGTTCAAGGGCGAAGTTTACGTACTGAGCAAGGAAGAAGGTGGCCGTCACACGCCGTTCTTCAACAAGTACCGTCCTCAGTTCTACTTCCGTACTACGGACGTAACAGGCGAATGTACACTGCCTGCAGGTGTGGAAATGGTAATGCCTGGCGATAACGTGAACCTGAATGTAACGCTGATCGCTCCGATAGCGATGGAGAAAGGTCTGAAATTCGCGATCCGCGAAGGTGGCCGTACAGTAGGTGCCGGTCAGGTAACTGAAATCATCAAATAAGCTTAAATTGCTTATAAATATTGATCGTCCCGCCCTCTGTGGCGGGACGGTTTTTTTATGGCGGGATAGCAAAAATTTAAATGCCTTTTTCTTAAAAATTTCCCTACCTTTGTCATCCGCAAAAAGGTCAAAAGGTTCGCTTTTTGACTTTTTGATTTTTAGCGGGTCATTGTCCCGGTTCTATTTGCCTTAATTTTGGCTTTTGAATCTTGACTTTTGACTAAAATACGGGCATAGTTCAACGGTAGAATAGAGGTCTCCAAAACCTTTGATCGTGGTTCGAATCCGCGTGCCCGTGCTGAGTTTTTTTAGACATTTTTAATTCGTTATAATGAGCAAATTCGGTTCTTATATACAGGAAGCCTACGATGAGCTGATACATAAAGTGACCTGGCCGTCGTGGGACGAACTGCAGCAGACTACCATCATTGTGCTGGTATCGCTCATCATCGTTACACTGGTGATATTCGGCATGGATATCGTGTCCGAAAAGGTGCTGACGCTGGTGTATAATATTTTAGGCAAGTAAAGCTGATCAACATGACAGAAACTGCAACAAACCAGGAGACCAAGTGGTACGTGCTGCGCGTAGTGAGCGGCAAGGAGAAGAAGGTGAAGGAATACCTGGACAAAGAAGTGAAAATAAGCGGCTGGCAAAACTCTGTGCTCCAGGTATTATGCCCAGTGGAAAAAGTATTTAAAGTGCAGGCCGGTAAGAAGGTGCTGCGCGAGAAGATACTCTTCCCCGGCTACCTGATGCTGGAAGCAACCGACGGCAAGCTGACCGACGATATCATCCACACCATCAAGAACATCACAGGTGTGATACACTTTTTAGGTAAAGAAAATCCTACTGCACTTCGCAAGAGCGAGGTGAACAAGATGTTCGGTAAGATGGATGAAGTAAGCGAGCAGGGCATTGGCTTTGCAGAGCCTTACATCGTAGGCGAAACAGTACGTATCATCGACGGACCATTCAATGACTTCAACGGTACTGTAGAAGAAGTGAATGAAGAGAAGAAGAAGCTGAAAGTAGTAGTAAAGATCTTCGGCCGCGCTACACCTGTAGAGCTCAACTACATGCAGGTAGAGAAAATAGTGTAAATAAACCGCTCTTGATAAAGGAACGTCCCGCTTGCGGGACGTTCTCGTTTTACAATATCTTGTCACCTCCTTTTAGGAGGGCCGGGAGGGTTTAACCTTCTAAGTGTATCGATATCACGATCATCCTGGTATGCAGGTCTTCGATCGCGTTGGAGAGGTTGATATGCGTATCGCGGTAATGCTGGTCTTTAAAACCCTGGCTGATCTTAAGCTCGGGCGAAAAGATGAAGTTGGGATAATAGAACTCGAAACCAAAGCCTACATCGGCCCCGAAATCGATAGGCTGCACCTTGAGCCATTCATCGGGCCTGCGCGAGCGGGCGTTCGAAGAAAGATCATAGTCGAACTTGCCGCCCAATAGTGCATAAAAGCGGAAATTGCGGATACGCTCGCTCTTGAATTTTAGCTGCAAGGGCAGATTCATATAAATGCTCTCGATCGATCTGTCGGCCGTGCTATCGGGTGCCATGTTGTATTTAAAGCCCTTTTCAGCAAATATCAGGCAGGGCACAAAGCGCAGGTCAATGAAGCGGTTAAGCCTAAGGTTGCCCATCAGTCCCAGGTTGAAGCCGGGTTTCCAGGTGGGGCTGGCGCGCCTTATAGTATCTGTCTCGGCAAAAGACTGCGTATAATGCACTTTATACTGCGAATAATTGAACCCGAAAGTGATACCGAAGTAGTACAGCTTCTCGTCGTGCTCGGCCATGTTAAGGGCATGGCGCTGCGCCCCTGCCCTGCTAAAAAACAGGCTGAACATAACAACAAGCGGTATGATAAAACGTGCGCGCATCAGGCGTATCTATATAACGTAGGCTACGAAGATACAGTATGTAGCTTAATAGAAAAATCATAGGCTGCCAACACTTCGTATTTCCCCCGCCCTTACCTTTGGACATATACGATAAAAAATATTCCATCACTTTTTTAAACTTATACATATGTCATTACGCTTAGGGGACACAGCTCCAGATTTTAAGGCACAAACTACCGAAGGAGAAATAAGCTTTCACGACTACCTGGGTGATAGCTGGGGCGTACTTTTCTCGCACCCTGCCGACTACACGCCGGTATGCACCACCGAGCTGGGCCGCACTGCCCAGCTGAAGGATGAATTTGCCAAACGCAACGTAAAAGTACTCGCAGTGAGCGTTGACCCACTGGATAAACACCAGGGCTGGGTGAACGACATCAACGAGACGCAGAACACCACGGTGAACTTCCCCATCATAGCGGATGCCGACAGGAATGTGGCCACCCTGTACGATATGATACACCCTGAAGCAAGCGCCACTGCTACCGTGCGTTCGCTGTTCATAATTGGTCCCGATAAAAAAGTAAAGCTCACCATCACATACCCGGCATCTACCGGTCGCAACTTTGTAGAAGTGATTCGCGTTATCGACTCACTGCAGCTTACCGCCAACCACAGCGTAGCCACGCCTGCCGACTGGAAGCACGGCGAAGACGTGATAGTAGTGCCGGCTGTATCGACCGAAGATGCTGAAAAGAAATTCCCGAAAGGATTGCGGATCGTAAAGCCCTACCTGCGCTATACACCGCAGCCGGACTTGAATTAGGTGTCCTTAAAAATTCCCCCTTGTGCGAATGCATCGTGCAAGGCGGAAGGGGGTTAGGGGGATGTCGTTCGTGCCAGACTATACAGGTAGTCCCTCCTTCTCCCGCTGCGTGTTCACAAAGTCCATTCCGAAGCTGAGTTTTTTTGCAGCTGGCGAGTGGCTATCGATCATGCGCCAGAAGGGTGTGATCTTGCTTACCGGCTTGCCTTGCATATACTCCTCGTATGCATGCTCGGCCACTATGCGCAGGAAGATGCCCGAGGTAACCGGGCAGGTATATTCTGTGTGATATGCTGCAGCCAGGTCTTTGCGCATCTGCTGCACAGTACCGCTATGGCCTTTGGGTATGTGCCTGATGTACGCATCCACGATCTCGGGAGTGGCTATCAGCATGCTGGCGTGCTCCGGTATATCGGCAAAGGCTTTTTCCGTTTTCTCTACCTGGGGCTTTGCACCCGGTTTCATCTTCTCAGCCCATGTTTTACGTTTGTAAGCCATAGTGTCTTATTTACTGCAAATGTAGGCCGATACCCTTTAGCTGTTTATGATGGAGATCACTGGCCTCGTTGCTTATTCGCCAGCTTTATGGCCTTATTAAGCGTAAAGTGATACTTGTTGATTTTGTAAAAGTGCAGCGTATCGCTGTAGAAGCGTTTGTCATTCAGCCTCGCCGTAATCCGGCTGCGCACTTCCTTGCTGCTTTTCAGGTTTTTCAGCGTTTTGTCGGCTAACATGGCTGTGGTAATGGTATCGTGCGCAACTTTAATGATGCGCACTAGCAGCCAGCCTTTCTCATTTTTATCGCCCGTGTAAGGATTGTGGTAGTGAATATTCAGGAAACGGTTCTTACCGATCGTCGACAAGTGGCCATTCCATTGCTGGTACCGCAGATTAACACCATGGTTGTCGAAATAGGTGAAGTAATACAGGTATTTCCTGTTGTCTGTTTCATTGCGGAGGTCCGCGATGGTGGGGTCTGTGGCCGAATTCCATTGCGGGCCATTTTCCTTCTTTAGCCTTTCTATTTCGCTTGCCAGGTAGTTCTCTATGCCGCCGTGTTCATTCTCTTCCGTGTGATACACATCGTGGAAGTTCTGCACTTCTACGAAGTTGGTCTTATCCGTATCCTCCGCGCAGCGCCACATACCCAGCAGGGCGGTATCGACAGCCACTTTAGGTTTGTTATCTATCGGGTAGCGCGAATAGCTTTTGCAGCCGGTAAGACAGGCGCTCAGGAAAACAATAAGAAGAAGATAACGGTTTTGCATATGCCGGTATATTGTTATGAAAGTAGTAAAAAATCCCCGGGGCGGGCAATACCGCTTCGCGTTAGCGCTTTTCCGTGTTTTTCTATGTAACTATTTGACTGTTTTTCGCACACATTTCTTACAGAGTATCTATATTAGTGATATTCAACAAATCGCCTTCTTTGTTTCGCAAGCTGTTCATAACATTTGTCTGTACTGGCCTGTTACTGGGTTTAGCGGCCTTCGCACAGCCCAATTCGTCAAAGACAGATAGCTTGCTGAAGCTCATCGCAGGTAAAAAGACTGCCGATACGGTAACGGTATCGCTCTATACGCAGCTTGCATGGCACTACCTCGATACCGACAGCGCTAAAACAATCGCCTACTTGCAAAAAAGCAGGGCGCTTGCACAGCAGTTAAACTATAACAAAGGCATGTGGGAAGGCTACAACAACATCGGCATGGCCTACGCCAGGTATGGCAGGATCGATACGGCCATGCGCTATTTCGATTTGGGCTTGCAGCGTGCGGAGCAAGGCAAAAACGCGCAGGTAGCCGCCAAATACAGCATCAATATAGCAAGTGTGTACCTCAACCAGGCGAAGTATGCAGATGCTATACGTTATTACATAGCAGCGCTCAGGTACCTTGATACCCTCAATGACCGGGGCCAGGTGGCCGTTACGCAACACTGTATTGGCATTGCATACTATTTGCTTAAGAATTATCGTTTGAGCCTCAGCTACTATGCAGCTTCGATAACTACAGAAACTAAAAGCGGCAAACCGGTGATGCTGGGCTACAGTTACAACGGTATGGGCGCAGCGTACAAGGAATTGAATAATTACGATAGTGCATTGTATTACCTTCAACAAGGCCGCGAGGTAGCGATGAAAAATGGCGACAAAGCTTTGATGAGTTCGGTGCTGTCAAATATCGGTGCCATCTATGGGCAGCAGGGCCGGACACACGAAGCCCTGGATTATCTCAACAAGGCGCTGGACCTGCAAAATGCGCTGGGTGATAAACGGGGTATTGCTGAGACAAGCATTGCTGCGGGGGATGTATTCGTGAAACTGAAAGATTACAATAAAGCATTGCAATATTATGATACGGCAAAACGGATCGCCGCTGCGATAGGATTGAACGATATTTTGAAAGAAGCATGGAAGGGTTTGTCATCAGCCTATGCTGGCCTTGGCAACTATAAAACATCTTTAGAGGCGTACAGTCAATATGCAAGTATCAAAGACTCCCTGTACACCAAAGAAAGCACTGCACAGATCGCCGAGATGCAGACCCGCTATAACACAGAGAAGAAAGAACAGGATAACAAACTGCTTCAACAGGAGAACGATATAAAAGCGCTGCAACTGGCTAAAGAGCGTAATAAAGAATATCTGCTGCTCGCCATTTTTATTTTCACGTCGTTAACTGGCTTGGTATATTACAATCGTTACAGGTTGCGGCAAAAAAATGTATTGCTGCAGGAGCGCGAGTTAAGGGCACATGCTGTATTTCGTGCGCAGGAGGATGAGAAAGCAAGATTGTCCAGACAGTTGCACGATGGAGTGGGCGCCTTGCTCTCGCTTGCAAAACTGAATATATCCGGCATTGAGTCCGATCCGGTAAATGAAAAGTTGCTGAATAGCACGAAGAAGCTGGTAGGGGATGCCATTACCGAGGTCCGCGGCATATCGCACGAGCTGATGCCGGGTACACTTGCGAAAGCAGGGCTGAAGGCTGCACTTGAGGAAATGCTGGAGCAGATAGCTTCAGGCAACACCATGAAGACGCAGCTGAATTATCACTTGCATGAAAAAATAGCGCCCTCTGGTGAATTGAATATTTACCGCATCGCGCAGGAGGCTTGCAACAACATCATAAAGCATGCGAAGGCGCAAAATATAGAAGTATTGTTGCGGGAAGATGGTGATCAGTTGATACTAAAAATAACAGACGATGGAGTGGGGTTCGACAAAGAGGGACTAAAAGCAGGCAACGGGCTCAATAATATCTATTCCCGTGCCGATGTAATGAAAGCAAGGGTGACCATAACCACAAATACTGGTAAGGGTACCGCGCTCAGTATTGTCATACCCATGAAACAAATAGCCTATGCAGGATGACCCTATAAAGTTATACCTCGTTGACGACCACACGATATTTGTCGAGGGCGTCGCCAACCTCCTGGGTAATGTGCCGGGCATACAGGTAGCAGGCTGGGGCAACAGTGCGGAAGAAGCCCTTGCCTGGTTACAGCTGCACGAAGCGGATGTGTTGGTTACCGATATCGAAATGCCGGCTACGAGCGGTATAGAGCTGACACGCATTGTGAAGGAAAAATACCCGGCCACTAAAGTGATCGCCCTCTCCATGTTCGATAAAAAGGAAATAGTGCGTGAGTTGTTAAGCACCGGGGCTGAAGGCTACTTGCTGAAAGATATTGAGAAGAAGGAATTGGTAGAGGCCATAACGGAAGTGCATGCAGGTGCTTATTATTATAGCAGCAGCATTGCCAGTGTATTGATGAAGACCGTCGTTGCCAAAGACCTGCTGACGGCGAGAGAGAAAGAAATAATAAGGCTTATCGCATCTGAAAAGAGCAATAAAGAAATAGCCGGAACACTGTTCATAAGTGAGCACACTGTGGAAGCGCACCGCAAAAATATCTTCCGGAAAACTGAAGCCAAAAGTATAGTGGGACTCATTAAATATGCGTACGAGAACAAATTGCTGTAGCGCTTTCTCCCCGTTATAGAGCAAAAATACCTGCCGGCAGGGATTTCAGCTGAACCTGCATTCATAGACTTTTGTGTCCGATAGATTCACTTCATCTCAAAACACAGGTTTATGAAAATAATTGCTACAAAATTCAGTTTATTGATCGCAATGAGCTTATCGCTTATCGGCACAGCTTCGGCCCAATGGGTACAGGTAGGCCCTGCTTCCGGACCCGGCTTCGATGTGTACACACTCAAGAGCAAAGGCACTGCCGAACTGTATGCCGGCGGGGCGTCGCAAAACAATAAGGGTATCTCAAAATGGGACGGCACATCCTGGACCTCTCTTGGTAAAGTAACTCCCGAGCTCAATCAAAGCCCTTTCGGCATCAACTGCATGGTGGTGTGGAACAGCGAACTGTATGTGGGGGGTGATATCGATTCGGTAGCCGGCGTCAATGCGCACCCCGGTCTCGGTGTGTGTAAATGGGACGGCACTAACTGGGTAGCACTTGGGACAACTGCCCCCAGTATAGGCGGCGCCGACTGTATGGCTATATACAATGGTGCGCTCTATGCAGGTGGACAGAACGGGGTGGCAAAATGGGACGGCACGTCCTGGACAAGCGTCGGCACTACCGATGGTGTCAGCGCCCTGGTGGTGATGGGCACAGACCTGTATGCAGCGGGCAGCTTTTCGCACATAGGCGCCATGAATATGGCCAACGGTGCTAAAGGTTTCGCTAAATATGATGGTACCAACTGGACCGCTTTGCCGGGGTTTTACGACACCATTGCGCAGCTGCCCGGTGTCAATGTGGCTAACGCGGCAAGTATGATACTGTTCAACAACGATCTTTGCGTGATAGGTGCGCTCGAATGGTCGGGCAATGTGCGCACAAGGGGTATAGCCCGCTGGGATGGCACTGCGTGGCACGATATGAACGGAGGCCTCACAGGCAATGGCCAGCTATCGCAGGATTGCATGACGGTGGATGACAACCACCTGTACGTAACCGGCCCCATACAGAAGGTCAATACCACCGACGATTCTGTGTACTTGTCTGCAATGTGGGACGGTAGCACATGGCACCCTATGTTTGGTGGCAATGCGGCCTACACCAGTTTTTATGCCGCCGAGAATTTTAACGGTAACATCTATTCTGCCTATACAGGCCTGGCAAAATGGACGGGGGCAGCAGCCGTAGCTAAGGCGCCTCTTGCTATTCCACGGGTGCAGGTTTATCCCAATCCTTCCACGGGCCTTTTAAATATTGCGTTACCCGGCGCTATGCCTGCCGAAATAAAAGTGATGGATATGTCCGGCGCAGTCATTTATGAAGAGACATTAAAGGCACAAACTAATATGCATAGTATCAACCTGGCCGATGCAACCGCAGGCATGTACTTTGTTATTGTAAAGCAGGGCGACAATGTGCAGGTGAAAAAAGTATCAATAGAAAAATAAAAGCATACCCCTCTTTGAATCGATCGCTGCCCCCCAAAATGGGTGGCAGTGTCGTTTTGAGCCTATTCCTTTACAAATTTCAACCTGCTCTCGCCGGCGCAAGTATGTCGGGCGGCTTTGTGCAGGGCATACTTGTGCCTGGAGTGCAATATAAAATGTGGATATCCTCTTTTGCTATGGCGCTATATCGGTTCTACCTTTGTGCCGGAATTTGAATTTTTATAAACCATAAACATACTCCTATCGCTGCTTACTTCCCGCCTTCAATAAATTAGCTAAAAACAAACTATCAATATGAAAAATCAAAAGCGCTTCCACGCTAAAAATCTCTATTTGAACACGGGCCTCTCCAAGTCCGAGATAGCAGCCCGTCTCCATGTCGATCGTAAAACCATCTATCTCTGGGTCCGCGAGGGCGATTGGGACAGGCTCAAAAAGTCGGCTGAACATGTGCCCGCCATCATTGCCGAGCAGTGCTATTTTCTCATCGGTCACCTTACCTCCTATCTCCTTTCCGATATCCGGCAAAATATGCCCACTACCCATAAGGAGGCCGATACCATCCACAAGCTCGCCCTCAGCATCCGCAAGCTGCAAAACCGTAACACTATCAATGAAAGCATGGAGTTATTCACCTTCCTGCTTGAGGATATTAAGAAAAAGGATCCCGAATCTGCCAATACGCTCCTTCCCTTCATCGAGAGCTTCGTCGAAAGGCGTTGTTCTAATTATATGGGCGATTTCCTCCCCGAAGGTTATAACCAGTATGGCGTCAGGCCCCGTGTCTACCCGCCCGATAACACCGAGCAGCAACTTGACGACCAGGCTTACCGCGAAATGGTTGAAGCGGCCAACACCCGAAACTCGAAAACCACCGCCTGATGGGGCAATAATGGGGCATTTTTGGGGCATTTATTGAAAATAATTATTTGGTAATCAGTATTTTAACGAAAAATAAAAAATTAGAAAAAAACTGGGTAATATCCAATGATTACCAAATCAACTCGATCAACCCATTCAACTACCCAACAACTGTCACCTTTATGACATTATTAACCAATCAACTGATCAACGGCTCAACCAATCAACCCCCTTTCATTATATTTGCACACTTCCAAAGCCATATTCTGATACATGCGCAGCATTTTCATTAAAGAGATCAGCTCTTTTTTCAGTTCCATAGTGGGTTATGTGGCAGTGCTGGTATTCCTCGTGGCCTGCGGCCTCTTCCTCTGGATACTTCCCGATACCGGCATCCTCGACTATGGCTATGCCTCGCTCGATCGTTTTTTCGAGATAGCCCCCTGGTTGCTGATGCTGCTCATACCCGCCATCACCATGCGCTCCTTTGCCGATGAGTTTCGCGATGGCACTATCGAGTGGCTCTCTACCAAGCCCCTTACCGATCTCGATATCATTATCGGTAAGTACCTGGCCACGGTGGCGCTCGTGGTTTTCGCACTCCTGCCCACGCTTATTTATGTCTATACGGTTGGTAACCTTTCCGCTATTCCCCACAATCTCGATACCGGCGCCATCATCGGTTCCTACATTGGCCTGTTCTTCCTGGCAGCCGGCTTTACGGCTGTAGGCGTTTTTTGTTCTTCGCTCACCAGCAATCAGGTCGTCGGCTTCCTTGTAGCGCTTTTCGCTTGTTACTTGCTCTACTACGGCTTCGAGGCCCTGGGTAAGTTGCCGGCCCTAAGCGGCGGGCTCGACTATTACCTTGGTCTCATCGGTATCTCCTTCCATTACAATTCCATCAGCCGTGGCCTGGTCGACAGTCGCGACGTGCTTTATTTTTTATCGGTTATCATCCTTTTTATATCGCTCACGCGTCTTTCTCTTAACCGCCGCACTTGGGACACGGCACAGCAAGGCTGAGCATTAGTATATGGCAACGAACACAACCACAAGTAAACGTATATCTCAAAAACGCCAGGCTACCGTCAGGGTGCTGATACTGCTGGCTATATTGATATTGGCCAATATGCTTGCCTCCCGTTTCCACTACGGCCTTGATATGACCGGGGAGAAACGCTTTACCCTCTCGCAATCGACAAAGAAGCTGCTGCGCAACATGAAAGATGTAGCAGTGGTGGACGTTTACCTGAAGGGAAAGATGCCGGCTGATTTTATAAGGCTGCAGGAGGCCGTGCGCGACCGTATGCAGTCCTTCAAGGAGTATTCGGGTGGTCACATCATCGTGCATTACATCGATCCCTTTGAGGGCAAGGCCGAAGAGGAAAAGAAAGACATTTACCAGCAGTTGGCGCAGAAGGGCGTAGTGGGCCGGCCGGTGAGCGAGGGCGACGGCGCGGAGTATTCGGAAAAAATGATCTTTCCCTATGCCTTGGTCAATTACAAGGGCAAGTCATCACCTGTAGAGCTCATAGAGAACCACACGGGAGCCACCCGTGTCGAAGTACTGAATTATTCGGAATCGCTGCTGGAATACAAGTTTGCTTCTGCCATTAACAGGCTCGATCGCAATGTGCAGCCCAGCATAGCGTACCTCGTAGGCAATGGTGAGTCATTGGGCCTGCAAAACTGGTACATGCTGAAGACCCTGGGCATGAACTACAAAGTGGATACCCTCGATCTTACGGCCATCAGGCACATACCCTCCACTTACGATGCGGTTATCATAAATAAACCAACGGACAGTTTCAGCGATATCAACAAATTTGTCATCGACCAGTATGTGATGAAGGGAGGCCACGTGCTCTGGTGCCTGGATATGCTGCACACCTATATGGACAGCCTGCAAAAATCGGCGCAGTTCGTTACTACCGACTTCAACCTGAACCTCGACGATATCCTTTTTCGCTACGGCGTGCGCGTTAACAGCGACTTTATCGAAGACCTGCAATGCAACCTCCAGTCGATGATCGTCGGCATGGATGCCAACGGCCAGCCTATCTGGGATAAGAAGCCGTGGATATACATGCCCTATTTTACACCCTCCTCCAAACATCCCATTGTCAACAATATGGATGCCGTAATGGGTGTATTCGTAAATAGCATCGACACCATTGCCAATAGCATCAGGAAGACGGTGTTGCTCTCATCTTCCAAATACAGCCGCACCACACCGTCGCCCGTCCGGGTGAATATCAGTATGCTCATGCATCCGCCCACGCCGGCCATGATGAATAAACCCTATCAACCCGTCGCCGTCTTGCTGGAAGGAAAGTTTAGTTCCATTTTCCAGAACAGGCTGCCTGCAAGCTTTCTACACCTGCTCGATTCGCTGGGACCTCAATACCATTACAGGAATGCGTGCGATAGTCCCACCAGTATGATAGTAATATCCGATGGCGACGTATTTCTGAATGATGTCTCGCAGAGCAGCGGCCCGATGGAAATGGGCTTCTGGAAGTACACTACAAGCTTATATGCCAATAAGTCTTTTTTGCTCAACTGCCTTGAGTACATGACCGACCATTCGGGGCTACTGGAGGCGCGCTCTAAAGACAACCGCCTGCGTTTGCTGGATGATGGCCGCGTGAAAGCAGAGCGGAAAAAGTGGCAGATCATCAATATCGGTATCCCGATAGCCTTTGTGCTGGTGTTCGCATCCTGCTATCTCTTTTTCAGGAAGCGGAAATACGAGAAGGCATCAGGAAACGCTTAAAAGAAAAACATGCAAAAGACCTTATTATACATCGTGCTGCTGGCCATTCTGGGTTTTGGCGTGTACTACTTTATCTTCAACAATAAAGAGAACGGTTTTTCTTCGTCCGATGCCGCTTTCACTATACGCGACACCGGCGTACTCAGTAAAATATTCTTGTCCGACAATTCAGGTCAGTCGGTATTGCTCGAGCGCAACAACGACAATAGCTGGACGGTAAATAAGAAATACAAAGCACTATCATCGCCAATGCACACCCTGCTTGAGACCATGGCCATGCAGGTGGCTGCCTATCCTGTGCCCGCCAATATGCACAATACAGTAGTGAAGGACATGACGGGTAATTCCCTTAAAGTAGAACTGTACGGCAAGGGCGGACAGAAGATGAAAGTGTTTTACGTAGGCGGACAGGTGCATAAGGACGACGGGTCGTATATGCTGATAGAGGGTGCGGAAACACCTTACGTGGTTAAAGTGCCGGGCTTCACCGGCTACCTGATGCCGCGCTATCCCATTAAGCTAGAGGATTGGCGCGACCGCACGGTTTTCAACATTCCTCCAACGGATATTAAAAGCGTTTCGGTGCAATATCCTGCTGAACCATTGAATTCATTTACCGTTAAGCAGGATGCTGCAGGCAAAGTTGGTGTGGATGCCGATCCCGGGGTCATAAGTCACTTTCAGCTCAATGAGCGCCGGGCCAAACTCTACCTCACCTACTTTGAAAAGATCTATTGCGAGGGCTACACAAACGGTACCTATGGAATGGACTCTGTATTACGAGTTACGCCCAAACGTTGCAGCATAGACGTGACGGATAAAAGCAACAAAACAGCGCATGTGGACATCTACTGGCGGCCCATTGGGCGGAGGAGTAAGAACATGCTGCGTTCCAACCCCCAGGTTCCCGACGAGTATGATGCAGACAGGTTCTATGCAGTGATGAACGATAACAAGGATACAGCCGTGGTGCAGATATACACTTTTTACAAGCTGTTCCACAAAGCCTTTGAATTTTACGAGGCCGATGAACCTCAGAAGGAATTTTCAGTAGTACCCGAAAGGAAATAAAAAACCTCCCGCTATTACAGGAGGTTCCCTTTATGTGTTACGTTATCAGTTCAGCTTGATCCACTGTTTGGTTTCCGTGAAGTTCTTCATTTCTGCGCTAAGGGTATAAACGCCTGCGGGCAGTTTGCTTACGTCGAATGTGATGCATGTCTTATTGCCGGGGAGATACCTGGAATATTCCTTCACCACCTGGCCGTTCACATTCATAAGCCGGAATGTTGCATTGCCGGCTTTGCCTTCAATGCTAACGCTCAAGCTTGTTTTAGCGGGGTTGGGGTACAACGTCAGGCTGCTCATCGAAGCGATATTGCCCACCGATACTGGCTGATAGGTTACGGTTGCAGTATCTACTTCACCAAGGCCCAGGTTGTAGTAAGTGCCTGAAGGTGTAGTAGTCAATTTCACCGGGCGCACCATATAATATTGCAGCCCGTCGGTGCCCACTGTATCAAGGTATGAAGGCATTGCCAGCATGGGCGATATTTTCTGGTAGCTACCATATGCAGTTGCGCAGCGATACACATAATAGCCATGCACCGCAGTGTCTGGTGAGGCAGTCCACGTGAGCAGCGCACCTGAATCAGCAAATGTGTTGATCGCCAGGTTCGATACCGGTTTGATGTAATCTGTCCGTAGCGTCAGGTCACCCATAAGGCCGGCGTGCACCCAGGTGGCACCATAGTTGAAGTTCTGGCTAAGGTATAGCGTTTGGTTGTTTTGGGATACCAGCGCGTCGTAGCCAATATTTTCGCCCAATGCCATATGGTGGAAGAACCAGTGCGGCCTGCCCGACCAGCATACGGTGAGCGCCGGTACATCTGAGCATAGCGGCGCACGCATGAAGTCATTTTGCGCATTCCAGTCGCCGAAGTAGCTGCCGAAGAGCATGGTAAATATGCCATTTACGTTATTGGTGGTGAAGTCGCTGGTGCTGCCTATGCCGCCAGCACTCTGGAAAGAACCCCCGCCACAGCCGTATGACCATTGGTAGGAATCCGTATTCAGGGTGGATATATAGGATATTGATTTTACGCTATCAGTACCTACCAGCGGCGGAAAGTTGCGGAAGCCGGTGGCTGCAAAGGCCTCGCCGCCAAAAGCGCCGAAGTTATCGCTGATGAGCGCACGGTGCACCACGGCCAGAGAGTCCCACTTGTAAACATGGTCCTTGTTCAGGTAGCTGCGCATCATGGCGATCTCTGTTTTATTAAACAGGGGCATGTCGTAGAAGTCAATGCGGCTCACCTGCAGCCTGTTTGGCGTGGGGATGCCGTCCTGGTCCCACTTGCCGTCGCCGGGTTTGTTACGGTTGGCTACATAGCCGGCGCTGGTATCATTGACAGTATTATCTGTCCAAAGGCCGTCCATATTGCCATAGTAAAGATCGGCTGGCCAGGCACCGAGGTGGTCAGGGTGACCGTCGGGGTTGATATCACCGCTGTATGGCACGGCAATATGACCAACGATCAGCACCGCCCTCAGGCGGGGATTGGTATTGTAGACGTTCTTAATTGTTGCCTTTACTACGGAATCAGGTACGTTCCTTGAAATATCATAGCGTATCACTTCCCAGCCATCGGCGCGGATGTCATTCTTAAGGCGACTCAGTTCTGCCGACAGCGAATCAGTGAAAGTGGAATCAACCAGCATGATAAGCGCACCTTTGCTGTGCAGGGCCGGCGATCTGATGCCGGCGAAAATATAGCCCTGCCCCGTGGCAGTGGTTCCGCTAGCAACAACCTGATACTCGTAGGCTGAATCGGCAACGACGTTATTATCAGTGTAAGTGCTATCCGCAGCTGTGAGTGTATCAATGGCTGTGCCCCATGACTGGGCTGTCTTGCTCTTGCGGTATATATAGTAGGTGGGATTGTCTGTATGTTTCACCCAAGACAATTTGATGCCAGGCGGAGCAACCTGTACGGCAGCTGTCAGTTGTACGGCATAGTCAGCAGTAGTTTGTGCATTAACCGAGGTGTAAAAAAAGAATCCAAGAATAATTAAGTAGAAATGCCTCATTTATGTATTGGTTTGTACGTAATAATAAGTTTTTCTTTGCGTTTTAGCTAATAATTTGCATAACCTTTAGATAAACATATTTGTGGTGCTTAGGTATAAAAAGCCTAAGGTTAATTAATTTGCCGTCTCTTTTCCAATAGAACATGTCAATCAACGAGCAGCATACCACTATGAACCTATTGTGCAACTGGTGTCACGGCACCTGGCTGCTACATTCAAACGACGGCCCCGTAGGGGATATAATAACGGATAGCCGGAAAGTAAACGGTCCGGAGAATGCCCTGTTCGTAGCCTTGAAAACAAAAGTGCGCGATGGGCATACGTTTATTGCCGACGCTTATGAAAAAGGCATTCGCAATTTCCTGGTGTCGCAGGAAATGGATGTGCATGCTTATGGAGCGGCAAACTTCATCCTTGTAAAAGATACGCTACAGGCCCTGCAGCAGATAGCTGAAGTGTATAGGAAGCGCTTCGAGATACCGGTGATTGGCATCACAGGAAGTAATGGGAAAACAATAATTAAGGAATGGTTATACCAGTTGTTGAGCCCCGACCATAATATGGTGCGAAGCCCGAAGAGCTACAATTCGCAGATCGGTGTGCCGATGTCGGTGTGGCTGCTGGAGCCGCAGCATGAGGTGGCTGTATTCGAGGCAGGTATTTCGCAGCCGGGCGAAATGGAGCGCCTGGAGCGCATGATAAAGCCGACGATCGGCATATTCACCAACGTAGGCGAGGCTCATGATGAGGGTTTTCTGAATAAGCGACAGAAGATCAACGAAAAGCTGCTCCTCTTCAGGCATGCAAAGCAACTGGTGTATTGCAAGGACTATCATGAACTGAATGAGTGTGTGTCGCAATACCTGCACCAGGCAAGGACCTTTGGTAATGAGCTTCCATTGCAGCTCTTTAGCTGGTCGCACAGAATGGAGAGCGATCTTCGGATAATGCAGTTGCAAAGCGAAAACGGTAAAACGAGTATAGAAGCGCTGTATCGAAACGAGACCGTTTCCATAATCATTCCGTTTACGGATCCTGCTTCAGTGGAGAACGCGATACACTGCTGGTGTGTTATGATTCTTATGGGTATCGGCACGGAGCAGATAAAGGAACGCATGCTGCAACTACATGCGGTATCAATGCGGCTGGAACTGAAGCATGGAATCAATGGTTGTACGGTGATCAACGATACTTACAACTCAGATCTCACTTCGCTGCGCATTGCCCTTGATTTCCTGGATCAGCAGCAGCAGCATATTCAGCACACCGTGATATTATCTGATATACAGCATGGTATGGCTACGGACACGGACCTGTATGTGGAGGTGACCGAATTACTACAACAACATAATATCAAGCGCTTCATAGGCATAGGACCAGCGCTGTACAAGAACAAAGCCGCCTTCAGGAATAATAAAAGGCTGCGCAGCGTATTCTTCAAGTCAACGGAGGATTTTCTTAAAAAGTTTCACTTGATCACTTTTGAGCACGAGGCGATACTGCTTAAGGGTTCCCGCGAATTTTCCTTTGAGAAGATCAGTATCCTGCTGGAGCAGGAAATACACCAAAGCGTGCTTACCGTCGATCTGTCGGCGCTGTCGCACAACGTGGATGTATTCCGTTCTTACCTGGAGCCGGGAGTGAAAACAATGGCCATTGTGAAGGCTTATTCCTACGGGCACGGCAGCTATGAGATCGCGAACCAGCTACAGTATTCGGGTGTTGATTACCTGGCGGTAGCTTATACGGATGAGGGCGTGGCGCTAAGAAAGATGGGTATAACTATGCCTATCATGGTTATGAGCCCCGACATGGGATCCTTTGACAGAATGATAGCATGGAAGCTGGAGCCGGAAATATATAACATGCGTTCGTACAAAGCATTTACGGCCATAGCCGAAATGCTGAACGTGAAGGATTATCCCATACATATCAAGCTGGATACGGGCATGCACCGCCTTGGCTTTATGCAAAATGAAACTGCAGCGCTCAAGAGGCAGCTAACCAGCAATCCGCATATAAAGATCGCCACGATCTTCAGCCATCTTGCAGCCAGTGAAGACGGGCAGCACGACGCGTACACACGCGAGCAGGCAGAACTGTTCAGGCAAATGAGTGATGATATCATTTCAGCCTTGCCGTACAAACCGCTAAGGCATATATGCAATTCGGCCGGTATTGTGAGACATAAAGACCTGCACTTCGATATGGTGCGCCTGGGCATAGGCCTCTACGGCGTGGATAGCAGCAGTGCTATGCAAGGGCAGCTAAAGCAGATCGGCACGCTCAAAACCATTATTGCACAGATCAAAACGCTGCATGAGGGTCAGACCGTGGGATACAGTCGCAGGGGAGTGATCAAGGGTGATATGCGCATCGCTACCATCTGCATCGGCTATGCCGACGGTTATCCGCGCGCGCTTGGTAATGGTAAAGCTCATGTGCTGATACACGGCAAGCCTGCAAAAGTAATTGGCGCTGTGGCTATGGATATGTGCATGGTGGACGTGACCGATATTCCTGATGCAAAGGAAGGCGACGAGGCGATAGTCTTTAGTCCGGACCTGCCGCTGGAGCAACTGGCTGAATGGTCAGGCACTATTTCCTATGAAATCATGACCGGCATTTCGCAGCGGGTGAAACGCGTGTACACCCAGGACCAGTAATTAACTTCCACAAAAAGCTCAAAAAAAAGAACAGCCCCGCTTTAGGCGGGGCTGTCTCTCATCTTTATTGTTATCTGTCAGGTCCTATTTTGCAATGGTCACTTTTGCTGTGCCGGTGTTGCCGGTCTCATCCTTAATAACCAGGAAGTATTCACCTGCCGGTAAATAAGAAAGATCCATTACTTTCTTTGACTGGTTAACGACATCCTGGTGCAGTAAGCCCTGGCCCGTGATGTTGAATACGTCCACTTTCACGTTAACGTTGCTGCCCCAGTCAATCACCACCTGACCGCTGGTTGGGTTAGGATAGATCTTCACATTGTCCATGTTGTAGCTTCCGATATCCAACAAAGAGATGGTCAGTACATTGGATGGGTTAGAGCGGCAACCTGTGCTTACGTTCACGCACCAGTATGGGCCCAGAACCGTTGGGTGGTAAGTATTGGTAGTGGCGCCCGGTATCAAACCGTTAGGGCCATACCATATATAGTCACCCGAACCTGTTGCTACCAGCATATTGCCTATAAGCGATAAGAGTGGAGTAGGTGGTGTGGGCGACAATGTCATAACTATTGACTGGCTTAAAGTATCACTGGTATAGCACTCACCATCTGTCTGGTTCACGCGGAATGTCACAACGTCGCCGTTGAGCAGGCCGGTGCTGCTGAACGTGGTGCCGGTAGCTACCTGTGTACCGTTCACCAGCCAAACTACATTCGGGTTAGTACCGAAGTTGCTGTATGTACCGGTAAATTGCACCAGCGAATCAAGGCAGCCCGGATTATTACCGAGTGTAATAGCAGCGCTGAGCGACGGTGTAGTTGAAGGCAGTACTGTTACCGTTATCGGGTTTGATGTGTCAACGGGGTTGTAGATACAAGAATTAACGATAGAGATAACTGCCGTAACAACATCTCCGTCGTTAAGTGTATTGGTGCTGAATGTATTATTGGTAGCGCCCGGTACATTCACACCGTTCACCTGCCACTGTATTGTTTCGCCGATGTTGAGTGTTGTAGCCTGGAAGGTAACCCAGTGCGTAGCACATACCGGCATTGCTGCCGCTGTCATTATGGTAACTGTCTGACTATCGTAGCTGATCACTACTGTTATCGGGTTAGATACGCCGCTGTCAGGCGAAGCGCAGCTTGCACTTGAGTGCAGCGTGGAAGTGATCACATCGCCGTTGTTAAAGGTGCCGGAGAACGTGTTGGTATTGCCCGGAGCGGCTACGCCGTTCACATACCATGTATAGGTAGGGCTGCTGCCGCCATTTGTTGGTGTTGCCTTGAAGGTAAGTACCTGGTTAGGGCAGCCCGGGTTGTTGCCGTTTATAAGCGCAATACTGTTCATCGGTGTAATAGTACCGTGAGTTACCGTCATGTAGTTAGAACTGCCTGTATCCGGTATGGCGCAAGGAGAGTTTGAAGTGATCTGAACGTGTACCTGGTCGCCAGTGTTAAGTGTGCTGGAGGTGTAAGAAGCACCTGTACCAACCTGCACGCCGTTTACATACCATTTGTAGGTCGGGTTAGTGCCGGGGTTTACCGTGGCCACTACACCGTAAGTCAGGGTATCGCCTGTACAGCTTACGGGGTTGCCGCCAGTCAGATCAATCGTTGCACTTGGTGCAATAATGCCGGAGTGCGTGATCGTGATACCGTTTGATACAGCGCTATCACTGCCGCATGTAGTGGCAAAGTAGATCTTTGCAGTTACCACGTCACCGTTAGCGAGTGTATTGCTGCTGTAAGTGGTTGTTGTTACGCCTGTGGAAACTCCGTTCACAAACCACTTGTAAGTCGGGTTTACAACGTTATTAGCTGTAGCTGAAAAATTAAGCGTGTCGGTATTGCAGGAAACAGGCAAGCCATTCAATTGGGTAATGGCAACTGTGCCACCGCCTGCACCAGTACCAACTATGGTAATGGAATAATCTTCAGCCTGTCCGGATACCACGTTACAGGGATCGGGATTAGTAATGGCAGCCGTACGGTCGGTAACCACGCGCATACGCAGTGGCGTACACGTAACCAGTGAAGGGTTAGTGATAACCGAAGGCACTACCCATGAAGTGGTGTGTGTTTCATTGTTCAGTGTGCCATCGTGGCTGTAAATAAGTTCTGAAGGAGCAAAGGTGCCATCATTGTTCATATCGAGGTAGACGCGAACCTTTTCTGTCCAGAAGCCCGTTTTAACTGAGAGCGTGTAAGTGCTGCCCGCATCCAGCGTTGCACCTTCCTTGCAAGACAGGTCCATGTAAGCAAGGTTGCCATCGCCATTGTAGCCACTGGTAGAGTAGTCGAGATAAGTGTAGCTAGCATCACTGATCTTCACTTCGCGAGGGCCCGCGTTAAAGGTATTGGCAGGCTGTGCCGTAGCTGTGTTACAGGCAGCTGCTGCGGGACCTGTGCCCGTAGCAACACCGCCGAGTGAACCCGTAAATCCGCCGCGGTAGCTAAGCAGGCCATTCAGCATCCTGGTTTTCTGTCCCGGGGTAAACCTGTTCTGGCAGCTCGAGTAGTCCATGAAGTTGTGCTGAACGTTGTTATAAGAAATGCCGGTACAAGGATTGGGATCCGAAGGACAATTGAACTGAGATTGTTTCTCAGGTTCCGTATCGCAAACGAGGTCTCCGGTGCTTGCACAAGGGCCGAGTGGCGGGCAAGTAGTAGGACCACCGCCCTCGAATGTGTGATACAGTGTCATTGCGTGGCCGATCTCGTGTGGCAGGGTGATCTCACCTGCTGTCGAGGTAAGGGCAAGCATGATAGTGCCATCCTCGTTAGCAGGTGCAGGAGCCAGGTAGGCGAAGCCGGCAGTGAACGGGCCAGGGCCTGTGCCATCTTCACCATCAATTTTATTCACGATCCAGATATTGTAGTAACGATCTACGGGCCACCTCGAAAGGTTTTTGATATTGATATCGGGTGTGCCTATGCCTGTGGCGCTTTGAACGCCGCCTGACGTATAATTGGTAACACCGCTGGCGTCGATACGCTCGATGCCGGTAGTAGTGTTACAGTTGGAATCGCGTTTTGCCAGCACGAACTCAAATGGTATACGCGTACCACCACTGCTAGTGTCCGGGTAGCCGGCCCACTGGGCAGCATATGCCTTATTCAGGTAGTCGATCATGCCGGTAAGCTGTGCGTCAGTAGGGTTATATAAGCTGCCTATTGGGTTAGCGCCACCCGGCAGCATTACGTGTATCACTACCGGTATCTGGTAAGCTTTACCCGGGCCGTAGTTGGCGGGCCCTACGAGCGCGTTAGGCAGCGGACCTTGCTGTATCTGCGCCCAGGCAGCATCCATCTGTGCAACAGCGGCAGCATAGGCGGGGTCGGTAGCCAACAGGCGATGATGGGCCGTATCGAAACCACAGTACTGAGCATTGGCCATAGAGTAAAAACCAAAGCACGCTAAAAAGAGTAGCGTAATTTTTCGTATCATGCTATTGTATATTTAAGTAGATATTGAGTTTCGTAAAAATACGACATCCGTTCAAATAATGGTAGAATGCCTGCAATTTTCTTTTTTTCAGTAAAAATTATGTAAACCTGCCCTGAAACTTTATTTTTTTATATTAAATCCTATCTTTGCCAACCTCTGATTTTTTATTAAAAAATTACATAATAGTTTAATTTAAAGACACCTATGCAATTAAAAGGGTTGGTGAAATTTTTTACCGCGGCACTTATATTGATATCTCTGTACCAGCTTTCTTTTACTTCGATCGTTCGCAGTGTGGAGACAAAGATGCACCTCAGGGCTGAGCGTGCGGCTAAGGCAGATGACCCATCTGCCACAGGCAGGAAGAGGGATAGCCTTATCGAACAACATCTCCAGGGCATTACGGACAGCATGCAAGGTGAAACCGTGTTCAGCGTGCCGCTGCTGAAAAAATATAATTACCAGGAAGCAAAGGAACAGGAACTGAACCTTGGCCTAGACCTCCAGGGTGGTATGAACGTAACGCTTGAGGTTAGCCTGGACGAGCTGGTACGTTCTATGTCCAACAACCCGCAGGATGCATTGCTTAACAAAGCCATTGCTGATGCGAACACTGCCAAGGCCAACAGCCAGGCGAACTTCGTAACGCTTTTTGGTGAGGCCTTTAAAAAGGACAATCCCAATGCCAAGCTTGCTTACCTGTTTACCAAGCCGGCTGAGAAAGAAATAACGCTGAATTCAACCAACGACCAGGTACTTTCCAAGATCAATAAGGAAGCAAAAGATGCGATCAAGCGTACCTATAATGTACTCCTGACCCGTATTGATAAGTTCGGTGTGGCTAACCCCAACGTAAACCTGGACGAGAACAAAGGTATCATTACTGTGGAGCTGGCAGGTGTGCGCAACCCTGAGCGTGTACGCTCTTACCTGCAGTCGACCGCCAAGCTGCAGTTTTTTGAAACCTATACTAATAATGAAGTGTTGCCTATGCTGGATGCGGCCAATACCGCACTGGCCGGATACCTTTCGGGCACGAAAGAGGACACTACCGCAAACGATACATCTAAGACAGCCAAAGCAGCAGCCAATGACACTACAAAAACCGCGGCGGCTGCAAAAGCAGATACCGGAAGCCTTTCGGCAATGCTAAGCTCCGGCAAAGCAGCAAAGGCGAAGGATGGAACAGTAGCCAAGGGGAATGACTCAACGTCTCTGAAAGAGGCGGAAATGAAGCGAAAAAATCCATTAATGTCGGTTTGGTTCCCGAACGTGACGCGCGAGGGTGCGCCCAACGATGGGCCGGTAGTAGGTATCATCCCTAAAAAAGACACAGCTAAGCTGAACCAATATCTAAGGCTGGACGTAGTAAGGAATAAGTTCCCTAACAATATAAAATTTGTGTACGGCGCCGAAGAGAAAAAGGAACGTCGCAATCCTAATGCGCCACTTTATTTATATGCCATTAAAACGGTGCCCGGTGAAACAGAGTCGAAACTGGAAGGCGACCACGTAACCGATGCCCGCATGGATTACAACCCTCTCTCGGGTCAACCGGAAGTAACCATGAGGATGGACCTGACGGGTGCGCGAGCCTGGAAGAAAATGACGGGTGAGAATGTGGGCCGCTACGTTGCCGTGGTACTTGACGACCGCGTTTATTCCTGCCCGGTGGTGAATGGTGAAATACCCAATGGTAATACTTCTATTGCAGGCCATTTTACCGCTGAAGAAGCAAATGACCTGGCTAACATCCTGAAATCGGGTAAACTGCCGGCGCCGGCGCACATCGTGCAGGAGCAGGTAGTTGGGCCTACCCTGGGTGCGGAGTCGATACACTCGGGTATGATATCTCTTGCGGTATCCTTCCTGGTGATCTTCCTGCTGATGCTGGTATACTATAATACCGGCGGCCTCGTGGCTGATATTTCACTGATCCTGAACCTTCTGTTCACCATCGGTATTCTTTCGGCACTACATGCCACGCTTACTATGCCGGGCATCGCCGGCCTGGTGCTGACCATAGGTATGGCCGTGGATACGAACGTTATCATTTTCGAACGTATCAAAGAAGAGCTGACGGCCGGCAAAAGTTATGCGCAGGCAGTCACAGACGGTTATAAAAGGTCTTATTCGCCGGTACTCGATGGTCACGTCACTACATTGATCACGGCGATCATCCTGTTCATTTTCGGCCTTGGCCCGGTATTAGGTTTCGCTACTACCCAGATAATCGGTATCCTCTTATCATTGTTCTGCGGTATCCTTGTGTCGCGCCTGATAACAGATATGTATACTAAACGTGAGCGTCACTTCAAGTATTTCACAGGCCTTTCAAAGTCGATCTTCCGTAAAGCCCATTTCAAATTTGTTGAGGTACGTAAATACACTTATGTAATATCGGGCATTGTGCTTATTCTTGGTATCGCTTCGTTCATACATGGCTTCGACTATGGTGTTGAATTCGCCGGTGGCCGTAGCTATACCGTGAAGTTCAATGACCAACACAAGGTTTCCGACGTGCGTGAAAAGCTTAAGCCATACTTCGGTGAGTATCCGGTGGTTAAGACGATCGGTACGGACAATCATCTCAACATCACCACTTCTTACCTGATCAAAGAACCCGGACAGGGAGTGGAGCGGAAGGTACAGGACCGCCTGCTGGAGGGCCTTGTGAAAGAGCATTTCCTGCCTGAAGGTACTACTGCAGATGTGTTTGCAAGCAAATACCTCCAAAGCTCTCAGACGGTATTGCCAACCATATCGGATGACCTGGTTGCAGGCGCTAAATGGGCTACGATCATTTCGCTGATAGCGATCTCGTTCTATGTCTTGCTGCGTTTCCGTAAATGGCAATATTCACTGGGTACCGTGCTTTCATTGCTGCACGACGTGTGCGTAACGCTTGCCGTATTCTCCTTCTTCCGGGGTGTGGTGCCTTTCGCACTCGAGATCGACCAGCACTTCATTGCTGCGATACTGACCGTGATTGGCTTCTCGATGAACGATACAGTTATCGTGTTCGACCGTATTCGTGAATACTTCCGTAAGTCGCCTAACGAGAGTAAGACCAGTGTGATCAACCGCGCGATCAATGATACCCTAAGCCGTACGATCATGACATCGCTTTGCGTATTCCTGACCATCCTGATCCTCTTCCTGTTTGGCGGGGAGGTGACCCGTGGTTTTGCATTTGCAATGCTGATAGGTGTGGTCACCGGTACTTATTCTTCTATCTTCGTTGCCGCCCCTATCCTTGTGGATATGGATAAGAAGGACAAGCTGAAGATCGAGGTGGACCGCGATGCCAGGATCGAAGAACTTAAGAAACTGGCTTAGTAAGTCAAAGCAAAAAGTATTTACCGTTCCGCCCTTAGGGCGGAACGGTTTTTTTATGGGATCGTTCGGATTGTTAATGAATACACTTCAATTATCATAATCACTACATTTGTATCCATGTTCAGGCAATTTTTTGAACACCTCGGTAAGCTATCTCTTATGTTGAGAGGGTCTGTGTCCAGACCCGAGAATTTCAAAGTATACTGGATAGAGTTCATGGAGCAATGCAATGACATAGGCATTCGCTCTTTGCCCATAGTCCTGATCATTTCAGTTTTTCTGGGTATGGTGCTTACAGTGCAGACCGCTTACCAGCTCATCAGCCCCCTGGTTCCCAAACCGGTTGTTGCCGGTATTGTACGGGATTCAACTATCCTGGAGCTTTCGCCAACGGTTATATGCATTGTGTTGGCAGGCGTGGTGGGTTCGAAAATAGCCTCAGAACTCGGCAATATGCGCGTGAGTGAGCAAATAGATGCGCTGGAGATCATGGGCATCAATACCAAGACTTACCTGGTGTTACCAAAGATCATCGCGGCGCTGCTAATGGTGCCCTGCCTTATTGTGCTTTCTATTGCCGTTAGTATCTGGGGCGGCTATGTGGCAGGCATGTTCTCAAGCATCCTCACCAAAGAGCAGTTTTTCCAGGGGCTTACCCAAGGCTTCCTGCCCTATAATTTGTTCTTCGCAATGGCAAAGGCTTTCACCTTCGCCTTTATCATTTCGGTGGTGCCGGCGTATTATGGTTATTATGTGCAGGGCGGTGCGCTGGAGATAGGCCGCGCATCCACTACCTCTGTAGTGGTAAGCTGTATATTGATACTGGTTGCCGATTACGGCCTTTCGGTACTACTGCTTTGATGCGACCGATTATTTAATCGTAAATTTTTTTGCGCTTCCTTGAAACCAGGTGTTACAAAGGCCCCGCAAACCGCCGTCATACTTTTTCCTGACCATTGTCATTTTATCCGGTGCAAATCCTGCGGATTTTTGTTTCACTAAATCAAAAGGACATGCGAAAAGTAAGCATTAAGCACATGAACAATGCCCATACCGACTGGCTACGGGCCCTGGATTTTTATAAGGAAGAGATCGGTATTCTGAAGGGCCGCCTTACCGAGATAGCAGGCAAGAACACTGCGCCAGATGTGATGCGCCAGGTAGAACACTACGAAAACCAGTTCGCTATACAGCGCGACAATATTGAGCGCCTTGCACACGATACGCGCACTAATGTTGGAAGTGCAGCCGAAGAATTAAAAAAATCACCTGAAGGTTATATCGACGCAACCCTGCTCACGAGCCACAACACGCTCGAGCAACGTTTCAGGCAGGAAGAGAAAACCATTCATGAACTGAGGCACGAATTCAACGACTTCGCAGCTGAGTGGATGTAAGTCAGTATTAGCCTTCCAAAAGAAGTTTTTTTAAAAGCGTTATCTGTCCCAGGTGGTAATGTGTGTGTTCGATAATGCCCTGTATATTGCGGTAATAGGTGCCGTACTTTTCTTCTACAAAGGTTTCCCATAGTCTGGAGTCCGGGAGCTGTTCCACCAGCTCGGCAAAGTGATTCGCGCTGGCCCAGACTGTATCAAGGAATTGCTCCCAATCCTGTTCCGACTGTATGGGTGGATGATCGAAGCTGTACTTATCGTGCGCATCCAGCGGATTACCCTCCAGCACTTTCGCAGTCACCACAATAAAATAGTGGGTGTGGTAGACCAAGGTAGCTATAGTATTGAAAGAATGTACTTTCGTCGTTGCCTGTTGCCAGTCAACGTCTTTCAGGCTATCTTTCATGTTCACCCATGTCCAGTTTACACCAAAGTGTACTTCCCGCAGGTTTCTGGCCAGCTGCGACGTTACTTGCATCTATATATCCGATTTATAGCAGCAAATTAAACTATAATCAGATTGTGTGTACTTAGTTTTTAACAGCAGGGAAATACAAAGAAAAGCTAGCTCCTTCTCCCGGAGTGCCTGAAGCCTGAATATAACCTTTATGGTTTTGCATGATCTTTCTGCAAAGCGCGAGGCCGATGCCCGATCCCTCGTATTGCGATATGCCATGAAGGCGCGTAAATACTTTAAAGATGCTTTCCGCGAACGAGTTGTCAAAACCAATACCGTTGTCTGATATGATAATACGGTTAAAGCCATCGCCGTGAGCAGCCTCGCTTGCATCTGTCGCCCAGCGGATATTTACTTCGGGTGGGATGCCGGGTCTTGAAAACTTTAAAGAATTGCGGATAAGGTTGAGGAATAGTTGCCTAAGCAGCAAAGGTATGCCTTTGACCTGCGGTAGCTCGTCGTATGATATTGTGGCACTGTGTTCAGCTATTTCATCTTTCAATTCATCTTTCACCTCTTCTAGTACATGACCAAGTTCTATCGTTTCAAACTGCTCATGTAAGTGCCGCACTTTGTTATAAGCAGTGATATCCGATATCAACTGCTGCATTTTATTTGCTGACTTGTTTACTTTTTGCAAAGACAAGATGCCAGATTCTGATAGCCGTTCCTGCTCCCGATCAAGTAGCTTTGATGCAAACATCTGAATCTTACGTAGCGGCTCTTTCAGGTCGTGCGAACTGATCCAATTGATGTTCTCCAGTTCAGTGTTTGCCTCCTGCAGCTGTTGGGTTAATAATCTGTGCCGTTTCTCTTCCTCGCTTATAAGTATGAGTGTAACGTGTTTTTGCAGTGCGTGTGCAAAAGTTGCTGTGGCCAGCAGTTCGGGTTTGGTCCATTCTTTACTCTGGTATTGTAATATCTGTTTCCAGAGTTCAAAGGAATTGCGAGGTGACAGACCTTTTTCTGTTTTCACTATTGCAGTATCGGGATTTCCTCCCCAGTGAACCTCTTCCTTTGTCTCGGGGGCAAACCAGACTACACAGTCATTTTGAATGCCACTCAATGAGTGGTAAATAATTCCGGCGCCCGTTGATGCGAACTCTTTTGCTTCCGGGTATACATCATTAAGCCGCGATGTGGCGTACTCACCGTGTTTTGTATGTTTATCGAGCCATGTGCAAAGCTTTTTTATTGAGTCATCACCAGGAGTTTTACCATTTTTATAAATGGTTCCTTCGAACATTATCGCAACGCCGCCTGCCCTGCAGAGTGTGAGCAATGACTCATCTTTTACTATTTTATCAAACGATTCGGGAGTCGCTTCCTGTTTATCCTCAAGCAGTTTTTCGAGAGCGGCATTTATTGCTTCACCTGCTTTGTATTCCTCATTCAACTGCCGCACATTGATCTGTGAAGTAAGAAAATATCCCTGCATTTGCGCCGCTATCCTTGCGTACAGGGGAACGTATTTTGCTGAATAATGATGGCAGGTAATAAGCCCCCAGAGACGGTTATTGTGTATAAGTGATATGGTGAGTGTGGCGCCAACACCCATGTTTTGTAAGTACTGGATGTGTATGGGAGACACACTACGGAGGTATGACCTACTCAGGTCGAGCGTTTTGTCCGGGGTGTCATCTATAGTATAGATGGGCACCGGTTTGTCATTCACGCTTACTATCATACGCATCAGATTTGTAAGGTATAGCCGGCGCGCCTGTGCGGGAATATCGGTGTGCGGATAGTGCAAACCAAAGTAGGACTCGATACCTTCTATCTTGCTTTCTGCAAACACTTCACCGTTATAGTCCTTGTCGAAGCGGTATATCATTACCCTATCGTAGCCGGTTAAAGCCCTTGTATGCTCTGCTACCCCTTTACAAAGCTCTTGCAGCGTCTCAGCACGTTCCATAGAGCCTACAAACTGTATGGTCTGGTCATAGACGGCACTGATGGCCGGAGCGTCGGGATCGACAGACTCGAACTCAGCGACAAAGGTATTGCTTACCAAATGCATGCTACACAGCAGCTCCTTGCCATTTATCGTAAGTTCAAAAGGTGGGTTGACGGCATTCTTTTGCTGCTGTACATAAGCTACAAGTCGTTCGGCAGTATCCTCGCCTAATATTTCTTCCAGCTTTTTGCCGAGACATTGCTCATGGCTTATCCCGATAAAGTCTTTTACATTGCCACTGCAATAGTCGATGATATGGCTATTAGCGTCTAAGGCGATAAGAAAACCATGGGGTTGGATGCTGCCGGGTATATGGATCGGTTCCTGTTCGCAGTTGCTAAGGTTGACCAATTCCCTGTTGATGATGTCTTTTATTTTCATGGATTATAACGGGAGAAATAGTTTTCGATACTGCTAAATGCAGCCTTGGCGCCTTCGATAACCTCCTGGGCATGGTTGCCTTTGATGGCGTACCTGCTGAAAATATCAAGGAATGTCTTCCAGTACCTGCCAGTTACATCTCCATATCCCGAAAAGAACCTGGCGCCATTGTGTTCATCAAAACCCAGTTTCTCTTTTATGTGTTTCAGCAATATTCTGCCGCCAAGTGTCGATCCTTCCATTACATACATATAACCCATCGCAAAAGGTACTGTCGCCCAGGTAGTTGAAGGGTGATATGTTTCGCCTATTTGATTTGACGCCGGCAGGGTCCGCAAATCTTCCTCTATAGCGTTAAGTTTGCTTCGCTGCGCCATGTCTGGGAAATATTGGGCGATCAGGGGTATGACGTTCTGCTCGTGGTAAGTTATTACCTCGCGCATATAATGCAGGTAGCGGGTGTAGTCCTCGGTTGACACCTCTTCACTTAAAAGCAGTTTTGACAACGGGGCTGCTTCCAGTTTTCGATGGTTTTCCTCCGTTTCTTTTCTTAACTCTATAAGGAAATGTTCCTGTTCGGTCATTGCTGCCGATGTTTTTACCTCCATAATATGATGTATTATGGCGTGTATACAAAATCTGTGCCTGCGGTCTTAAACATCTCCCAGTCAATAGATAATATATGGCGGAGGATCTTCTTTAAATCGTTGTAGGAATTGGGTTTATTGATATATAACGTGGCGCCTAGTGAGCGCGTGGTTTCAATGCTCGCCACATCGTTGGATGTGGAAAATACTATCACCGGCAGATTTTTCAGCCGTTCTGATTGTCTTATTTCTTTGAGCACGTCATAGCCGTTTTTTACCGGCATATTGAGATCCAGGAAAATGAGGTGTGCAGAGGGAGGCGGATTGCGAAGGACGTTCATCAATTCCTCGCCGTTGTTTTGTGTAAAGATCAAGATGTCTTCATTGATCTCAGCGACTATTTCTCGAAACACTTCCTGGTCATCGGTGTCGTCATCTGTATAGAAAATATTATATACAAGATCGGTCATTACTTCCGTATTAATTATGGTGGAAAGAGGTTTTAAACAGGAAGTCAAAATTAAGGTATTGAGACAAAAAAAGGGAACTGTTTAAACAGTTCCCTTTGGTGGTGTGGGGCGGGATCGAACCGCCGACACAAGGATTTTCAGTCCTTGAATTTTTGGTGTCATCTGTATTCATGTGGTCTGAAAGTGCCTATTTTACTGCATTTTAAAAATAATGACTTCAAAAAAATACAGGAAAAAACGCCAAATGTTGTACCTATGTTGTACCAAATTTTGTACCTTTATACAGTAAAATCAATACTTCCAGACTCTCAACCTTTATTTTATGTCGGCACTAAAGGTAGTTCTTCGCCAGAAACAAAACAAAGACGGCACTTATCCCCTCGCGCTCCGCATCACCAAAGACAGGCGCACATCGTTTATTCACCTCGGCCATAACCTCCATGAAAGCGACTGGAATAAAGTCTTGCAGCGGGTGGAGAAATCGCATCCGAACTGGAAGCGGCTGAACAATCTTATTATCCAGCGTGTCGCCGAGGCCAGCGATAAGGCGATTGAAATGGAAACCGCCAAGAAAGAGGTTTCTTCAAGCGCGGTCAAACAAAAGATAAAGCCACAAGCCGGCTCGACCTTCTTCAAACAGGCCGACCTCTATCTTGACCGCCTGAAAGCGGCGGGCAAATACAACCGCTATACCGCCGACAAGCCGCGCGTAAAGCACTTTAAAGATTTCATGAAAAATCAGGACGTGGCTTTCTCCGACATCACACTTGGCACGTTGGAGCGGTTCAGGATTTACCTCAAAGCTGAATTGTCCATTAGCGAAAGGACAATCATTAATCACCTTGTCGTTGTCCGTTCCGTATTCAGCCAGGCCATAAAGGAAGGTGTTGCCGATGCCAAATACTATCCCTTTGGCAAGGGCAAAATTGTTATCAAATTCCCCGAAAGCACTAAGGTCGGGATTTCAAAAGAGGAAGTCGAAAAGCTGGAAAAGGTCGCGCTCGACCATCCCGACTATGACCATGCGCGTAACCTTTGGCTGATTTCCTATTACTTCGCGGGGATGCGGATTTCCGATGTGCTGCGGCTACGTTGGTCGGATTTTCAGGAAATGCGCCTGCATTACACGATGGGCAAAAACAAAAAAGCGGGGTCGTTGAAAACGCCCGAAAAGGCTTTAAAGATTTTAGAGAAATACGAGAGTGCAAAAAACAGTCCCGACGATTTGGTTTTCCCCGACCTCAAAGTATTGCCGAACTTTGATAATGATTTTCTTGTTCAGCGACGTATAGCTTTTTCTGCCAGCCGCTACGATAAGTTCCTGCGTGAGCAGGTGGCGAAGGAAGCAAAAATCACCTCAAAGCTGACGATGCACATTGCCCGGCATACTTTCGCGTCATTAGCAGGCGACAAAATACCTATTCAGATGCTGCAAAAACTTTACAGGCACAGCAACATATCTACGACTATCGGCTATCAGGCCAGTTTCATCCATAAGGACGCGGACGATGCTTTGGAGGCCGTTATTGGCGGATAGCAAAAAGGTTTAAAAAAGATATAATTCAGGTACTTTTAGTACCTTTGTTTGTATTAAAATAAACTTTTTCCTTGTTTTGGTTTAAACTATTTCATATAATGGTACTATGAGTACTGAAAAACAAACAAAAATAAACCAGCTTCTTTCTTCACAGCCTGCCGGGGCTGTGCTGCAATCCTTTTGGCTGACACAGCAGGGGTATAGCCCTGACCTGCAAAAACGCTACCGCGCCGGGCAATGGCTTGAATCCATCGGCACAGGGGCAATGATACGTGCAGGCGAACAGGTCGGATATGAAGGGGCGATATATGCGCTCCAGCGGCAAAGCCTGTTTACCGTTCATCCTGCGGGCAGGACGGCATTATCGCTCCTGGGCAAATCACATTATCTTGAATTGGCGACAAGCAAGGTAACAATCTTTGGCAGCACAGGCGAACGGCTTCCGACATGGTTTCTAAAACATGACTGGGGCGTTGCTGTTGCCTATTACCAATCATCTTTCCTGCCGCCTGACATCGGCATGACGGAGATACAGTTAAAAAACTTGCCGATAAAAATATCCGGCGCACCCCGTGCGCTCATGGAGTGCCTTTATCTTGCCCCTGAAAAACAGGAATTGATAGAGTGCCTCGAACTCATGGAAGGCTTGAATAATCTCCGTCCTGACCAAGTGCAAACGCTACTTGAAAATTGCCAATCAGTAAAAGTCAAAAGACTGTTTTTGTACCTTGCTGAAAAGGCGGGGCATGAATGGCTGCAATACCTTAACCTGAAAAACATAGATTTGGGCAAGGGAAAACGCAGCATCGTCAAGCATGGCGTTTATGTGGACAAATACCGGATAACCGTACCAAGAGAATTAGACCAGCATGGAAAGTGAAGCTTATAAAAGACAAGTCGCCCTTTTGCTGAACGCTTTGCCGGAAGTGGCGAAGGAAACTTGTTTTGCCATGCACGGCGGTACGGCAATCAATCTTTTTGTCCGCGATATGCCGCGCCTGTCGGTTGATATAGACCTGACGTATATTCCAATTGAGGACAGGCCGACAACCCTTGCGAATATAGCTGCAGCATTAGAGCGGATAAAAGCGAACATAGAAAAGGCCGTGCCCAAAGTCCATGTATCGCACCGACAGGACATTGGCAAGCTGCTGATCTCGGCACAAGGCGTTGACATTAAGCTGGAAGCCAACCTTGTGGCGCGTGGCACGTTGGGAGAGCCTGTAAAAATGCCGCTGTGCGGCAAAGCGCAAAAGGACTTTGACGCATTTTGCGCTATTCAGATAGTACCATTGGAACAATTATACGGCGGCAAGATTTGCGCCGCGCTTGACCGCCAGCACCCAAGAGATTTGTTCGATGTAAAATACCTCATGGCGAATGAGGGGTTTTCAGAGCGGATTAAAACAGGCTTTCTTTACTGCCTGCTATGCAGCGACCGCCCGATTAATGAAGTCATCAGCCCGAATTTTCAGGATCAGCGATCGGCAATGGCAAATCAGTTTGCAGGCATGTCCGATGAAAAATTCTCTTATGAAGAATATGAGCAAGTTCGCGCAAGCCTTGTCAAGACGGTGCATAAAAGCCTGACAGAACACGACAAGCAATTCCTTCTTAGCGTCAAAGCTGTAACGCCGGATTGGAGCATATATGATTTTGGGCGTTTTCCCGCCGTTGCATGGAAACTTCAAAACCTCCAAAAGCTGAAAACAGCTAATCCGGCAAAACATCGGGAACAGTATGAAGCCTTGCGGGAAAAGCTGGAAAAATTCTAAGTATGGCGACCACCAAAACTAACGATGCGCATAACTCCTCATATCTTCGCATCGTTGGCTGACGACAAGATACCTGTTCAAATGCTACAAAAGCTATACAGGGTATAGCAATATCTCAACAACAAGGATGCCGTCGAGGCTTTGGAAACTGCCATTGGTCGGTGGGAACTTACATTTTTTATGATGAATTCATTATATTAGCCCGAAAAAAGCCACCTTAATGAACAATGACAAACCAATCCCATATAATTCAGCTTACAAAAATGCCATCATAGACATTGGCTCTATTAAGTTTTTAACAGGGCTCACATTAGAACAATGGTGTGAATTTTCAGGAATTTATGGAGCAAAATTTCTTAATAATTTTCTACCTAAAAAATTATTCAAGATAGACCGTGAACTTAGCAAATATCCTAATCTAACAATCTTTGCAAAGAACGAAAATTTAGATGTCGCAATTACCTTTAAATTAGACTGCAAAGAAATTTATACAATTGGATTTTTTTTACCCACCCATCTTCAAAAAAAAGGCTATGGCGAAATGGCATTGGAAAGCCAAATAGCGGAAGCTGAAAATGCTGAATTCATTCGATTAACTTGTTGGGCATATGGAGGAAAAGACTACGACCCTACTGGATATATGAAAGGTTATATAGCTTGGGGTAAATTGGGATTTACAATGGAGTTGCCCGATCATCTTACTTTTTTACAGCAAATGGCTGCTGATGCAGATAAGCAGCATATTGATTGCCTGCAAAAATTGTTAAGAACCAAAGAAGGAACAGAATATTGGAGATTAAATGGCGGTTCTTGGCACGCAGAATTTAATTTGACAAAAAAAGTGTCTCGCAAAAATTACAATCTAAATAAACGCTTACTCAAGCTGCATAAATTATACAGACGGTAGTATGAATTTATTTGAAAGGCCTATAATTCAAATCCACTATTTTCTTTTCAATCTTCTTTATTTCGCTATTTAGTTCTTCGGGAGTTGCCGAAGAAAAATGAGAAAGGTATTTGGCATCATCCGAATTTGCTGTTTTGACAGCCTCTGTATAGCCGTATGTTCGCAACGACTTCAAAAGCATCATTTGATAGTTTAACTTCCGAAATGCCATCGATAATTTTGAATCACTCATATCGCCTCCAAAGAGTTTCAATATAGCAGCTACGATACTTATGCCAAGTACATATTTTAGGAAAGTATTAGTTTCTATTCCTTTCTTTGGCAGTTCTTTTTTCTCTTTATTTTCAATCATTTACGCAGAATTAAAGTAGAATTTAAACATAGCTATGCTAAATTATAAAAAATAATTGCATTAAAAAATGCTCCGCTTCACTGGGCAGGCTTTTTCTTATACCTTATCCAATCAACTATGCGGAAATGTTTTATATATTTACCTATCCAAATTACCGACTATGGATGCTGAAAAAATCGCTGAACTTAAAAAAAAACTCGATACCTCTTTAGGCGATATAAACAAGGCCTTAACTAATAAAGAAAACAACGATGCCCTCGCTGTCGATACGGTCATGGAAAGCGCGGTAAACGAGCTTGTGGGTAATCTTGAAAAGGTAAAAGAGGCAATTAATTCCTCCCAGCCAATCCCCATTCCAGTTGTCCCCCAATCTGAAAAGAAGCATACAGAAAGCAAAGAGCCAATAATAATTACAAGGATATTGGCCGGGATATTTATTTTGTCCGGCATTGCTTGTATTTTCAATGGTGCGAACTGGACAAAGTGGATTTCACTTGCTGGCGTGGTTCTTGTTGATTTATACCTTCTTGTTGTCATTTACATTGCTGCAATTTTGAGCGACGAAAATAAAGACAGGATGGCAACTGCCAAGAAATTGTTTTTTAACAAGGAATTACTTGACATACTGCCAACAAGGATTAATGGATTGCAGCAATTTTTCCTTATGCTTTTGATTGTTCTGACCTCGTTTGCTAATATATATTTTCGCGAAAGTTCGCACTTTATAGGCGTCACCATGTGGTCGGATAGCTTTTTATTTAGCTGGGGGGTTATTTCAACAATCACTTTTGGCTATTCTCCACAAGATTACATTGGCAGAGGTTTCTTTATCATTGAAAGCGTTTCAGCTTTTATTCTATTGTTATGCGCCCTTGCATTCTTGATTTCTCGACTTGCATCTTTTGCGGATAAAAAGACAAAAGGTTAAGACCTTATATGCTCCATTTTCTCGATAATTTAAAAAGCCCGCTCAACGCGGACTTTACTTTTTACGCTCTAAACAATCCCATCTGCCCCATCACTCTTTCCGGCACAGGCTTATGCCTGTTCAGCTTCCGCACCAAATAAAAGACCGTAATATCTTCATTCCCCATGATTGCCCAAGCTGCGGCGAGAGCCTTTGCCCTCGTCCTGTTTTTGCCTTTTTGAATTTCCCATGACATGCGCATCAGGCGCGATAACCTCTGTTTTGTGTTGCTGCTCATAGCTGCTGTTTTTTAGCGTTAAACAATACAGGCAAAACCCATCATTGCCTTTTGATAGGCAACAGAGAAGGAGCAGGACAAGCAGGGAGAACAGCCAGACGACAAAAAATACTACCCTTTTCGGGTGGAGATTTTTTCGACTGCCGCAGACCAGCGCAGCGATAGCGAAGCGCAGGCTGTTCGTACTGCGCCGGACGCGGATTATCTTGCCGCAGCAAAAAGGCAAGGATGTCAGACAAACCGACCTTCCGCTTTTATGCGTTAGGGATTGCAGCGTAAATCCTTCGACAGAAGATTGCAGCGTAAAGCCTGCCCTACAGGGGAACGCCCATGCCTCCTTTATAAAATATCGTTTTTTCCTCTTACCTTTCGGACATGCCAAACATGCTTTAGCTATGGAAGTTATCTGCCTTCAAGACGTTGCCTTATACAAGCTCATTGAAGAATGTGTCGAGAAACTTAAACACAATCACAATGCAGAGCAGGATAAATGGATAAACGATACTGAAGCCATGCACGCGCTGAATATCAAATCACGCACCACCTTACAAAAACTACGCGACGAAGGAAAAATCCGTTTTTCGCAGCCGCAAAAGAAAATCATCCTCTACGACCGCGCCTCCATCAACGAATATCTTGAACACAATGCCCGAGAAACTTTCTAAACTATGGACGACGCACAAATAGAGATGATGGAAACGGAATACCTGTGGGGCTTCAACCGGGGCTATCTCATTGCGGAGCATTTGCCCGATTTGGCAACAGACCTGCGCGAGATTAAAAGCGATGCGCCGAAACTTGTTGGCCTGCGCGATGGCATAGATGAATTTCTAAAAGAAAAAGACAAATCATTATTACCCGACTGGCTTAAAGACAACCCTTTCAAGCCCGACCATGCAAGCCCGTCTAAAGACCTTGATATTGATATGGACAAAGAATAGCGAAGCTATTCCCTGTCATCCCGCGCCACGTCGTTAAAATCATTTTCTAAAGACCTCCCTTGCTCTTGTTCCTGCACGGGCGTGTCATGCTCTCCCTGCATTGGCGTAAGGCTACCTAAGAATTTAGACCCCCAAGGATTTTCCTGTGTTTGCTCCTGCATAACTTCCTGTTCCTGCACAGGCTGTTGTTCCTTGTCGGGCTGGGGCTGTTCCCGTTCGCCTTGCATCGGCGTAAGGTTCCCTAAGAACTTAGACCCCCACGGATTTTCTTGTGTTTGCTCTTGCGGCTGAATGTCCTGCGTTTGTTCTTTTCTGGCATCGCGCAATTCGTCGAGCTTGTCGCCAGCAATGTCTTTAAAATTGCCGAGGCGTTCATCTAATTTGTTCCGTTCTTCCGGTGGAAGCTGTTGCCCCAGGTTTTCGATAGCAAGAATGGCTTCCGCCGCTAACAGGCTGTTTTTCTCGTCAATGCCGTGCTGAAAGGCGGCGGAGGGCGGCGGCTGCATACCTGCGGGTGCTAAGGCGTATTCCTCGCCCTTCTCCCGAATATTCAGGTTGTTCTGGAGGCTCCTGTAAGTGTCCTCATAGATTTTATCAATCTGCTCCTGTGGCGTTAATTCCGGCATAGCAATCAGTTGAAAAGTCAAAAAAGCTATGCTAAAATATGAAAAAGACCGCTTATGTGGGAGGGATTTATGCAACAAGAGCAACCTAATGACTACCTGTTGTCTGTCGTTGACCTTTGCCGACTTGCCTATGGCAAAGTAACCATCCGCTTATTGTGGGATATTGGCTTATCCCCTCCCGCTCAAGACAGCGCCTTTACGAAGGCGCTCAATGCCGCAAAACAGAATGTCAGCGATGAAATCAACGCTTATCAAAAAACGCTGCCGAAGGCCGAGCAAAAGATTTGGGAGCAAAGCGGCAATTTCGACAATATGATTTGCGCAGCGATACCGAACGCAAAACGTCTCATGGATGTTAATGAATATTTTGCTGTTGATTATCCCGCAATAAGAGTAGCAGAACGTGAAAAAATCGAAGATGCTTTTTCTGTGCGCCTGCTTGATTTGCTGAAAAATCCTCTCGCACTTGCCATGCTTTCCCGCTTAACGAACATTCCGCAGGGGTCGGATGAAAGAATGGAAATAGAACTTGTTGCGGAGGGTTTCCATGCTTATATCAGCGATGAAGATGCAGGCAAGCAAGGGATAGATAATATCCTTTGGCAAAATATTGTTGGAACGGCCTGATTTTATAAGTCGCTGATACTCTTTTTCTTAGTGATATGATGTGAAAAATACGGGTAAAACCCCGTTTTTTATTTCAAAGTCATTGCGTACATTTCATCGTTTCAAACTTAATATATGGCTTCGTTGTTCGACCTCGACAACAAGCTTTTGGGCTTGTCTGTCAATGGCGCAAGTACCGACTGGACAATACGCAATGCTGTTGAAGGGGTACAGATTTTCGGCGGTATCGGTTCCGGCAAAACCTCCGGTTCAGGGCGCACCCTTGCCTTAAAATATCTCGCCGCCGGATTCGGCGGCCTTGTGCTGACTGTCAAGCCGGACGAGCGGGAAGAATGGGAAAAATATTGTCGTCTTGCCGGAAGGGAACAAGACCTTATCGTCGTTTCCCCCGGTGGCAAAAACTTCTTTAATTTCCTTGAATACGAAAGCCGGGGGCAGAGCGACGATATTTCCATCACGGAAAATATCGTGCAGGTTCTTAAAACCGTTATTCGCGCCAGCGAAGAAAAAGCCGCAGGAAAAAGCGAAGATCCCTTTTGGGAAACTGCGCTTGACATGCTCATGTCGAATATCATTGACCTGTGCCTGTTGGCAAAGGGCAGCGTATCCGTCCAGCAACTTTACGAGATAGCCCAGGCCGTTCCCCAAAAGGGCAAGACCACCAACGGCAAGGCATTTACCGAGCTTTACGCGCTGGCAAAGCAGATTGTCAACGACAAGGTTGAAGCATGGCGTAAAGGGATGCCGCCCGAACAACGCGCCGCCATAGAAAAGAGCGGCAATATCGAGGCGGCGATATACAACGGCGTAACCGACGCAAGGCGGTTCATGTTCGTGAATCAGTTCTTTGCCGAAACCTACCTGAACCTAAGCGAAAAAACGCGCTCTGTCATAGACTTTACCTTTTCCGGCTTCTTGTTCAGCCTGCTGCGGGAACCCGTTTATTCCCTGTTCTGCCACCATCCTTCCACCTTTACCCCCAAAGATTGCCGCGCGGGCAAAATCATCCTAATAGACCTTCCGGTAAAGCTCTATCACAAGGCCGGACGGGATTGCCAGGTGCTGTTCAAATACATCTGGCAACGTGCAATGGAGAAAGGAAAAGATAATGAGCGGCCTGTATTCCTTTGGGCAGATGAAGCCCAAAACTTTCTGCATGAATACGACGCGGAATATCAGGCGACCGCCCGCAGCAGCCGTATAGCGACGGTCTATATCTCGCAAAACCTGCCCAACTATTACGCCAACATGGGCGGGGCTAAATCGGAATACCGGGTTAAAAGTTTCTTAGGCACGCTCGGCACAAAGATATTTCATGCGAACGCCGATATTGAAACGAATAAATACGCCTCTGAACTGATTGGCGACGCACAGTTTGAGGAAACCTCCACCACCCATACGGCGGCGGGTACATTCAGCGCGTCGGAAACGAAATCGTTAAAGATAGACCGCGCCGTCAGGCCGGAAGAATTTGGCCGTCTGAAAACGGGCGGAGCCAGCAATAAATTTTGTGTGGACGGTTATGTGCATGTGCAGGGAAAGACGTTATCCAATAATTCAAATCACGCACTTATACATTTTGACCAAAATTTTTCACCAAAAACTTAAATCTATGGCAACCAAAAATCTATACTACCGTACCATGTACGGACGGACAAACGCCCTAAAAACATTCGTTTTTGGCGTACTGGCATCCGTATCTTCCTACCCGCGCCTTGTGATGGAAGTCTTCATCCGAAAAAATATGGGGGAGCGGTATTTTAATCTCATGTCGGCAATAACAGTAGCTGTTCTTTTAGCGGTCATTCCGGTTATACCTAATCCGTTCAGTTATTTTAGCTATTCCAGGTATTCCGAGTATGCTGGTTCCCCGGACGGCAGTTCGTTCTCATGGGCGCATTACTTTACCTGGTATGCTTTTCTTGCCGCGTTCTTATATTTTAGTTATCTGCGATATAAGGAAGTCAAGCGCAATCCATCGGTTTTCGATTTCGCAAAGTTCAGCCTGTATAGCGGCGACATTAACCCCGCTTTCTTTAAGGTTCAGATACCCGGCGTGAACACAACCGTCCGCAATGTACAGACACTTATAGAGCCTGCCGCTTTTTTTCTGGCCGGACTTGTCTTATGGATGGTATCCCAAAAGTTAGGGATGTTGTTCATGGTCTGCGCCGTCATTTATTCTGCCAGCTATATTTATTCCTATATGCAAGGCGATAATTTCGTCATGGACAAAATAGATGAAATCATCCTCAACGGAGAGATGAAAGAAAGTTTTGTTGAGGGCATGGACGACGGCAAAAATGGTGTCCGACTGACGGCGAAGATACCCGATACCCCTGAACTGCGCCGCCAAATCCTGCCGCTTATGATGGAGGAAACGGAAGAAAAGGAGAAGGAAATCATCTTCGCCAATTAGGTCTAAGCTGTGCTTAGACAAGACGTCTGATACATTACTTATTAGTCGAGGTTAGTGAGTTATAGCGGTCTTGCTCCGCTATTCATTAGTTTAGTCCGCTTTAGCGGATAGCGAAAGTCGCCGCCGTATAGGGCGACCCGATATATAATAAAAATAGCAATGATAAGGATGGTTCAAAGCCGGGCGGCTGGACACGCAAAGGCGTATTTCGCCAATGCGCTGTCAAAAGCCGATTACTACGTTGCCGATCAGGAACTGGTCGGCGCGTGGCAAGGCCGTCTTGCGGAACGGCTGGGCATAGGGGGCGACATGACCAAAGAGGCTTTTTATGCCATGTGCGACAACCTTCATCCCCTGACCGGAAAACGGCTGACACCCCGAACCAAAGACGACCGGACGATAGGGTATGACATTAACTTCCATTGCCCCAAGTCGGTCTCCATCCTCCATGTCTTTGCCAAAGACGACCACATACTAAAGGCATTTCAGCACAGCGTAACGGAAACGATGCGGGACATTGAGACGGACAGCATGACGGCGGTACGAAAAGGCAAAGCGGTCAGCAATCGCCAGACGGGGGAATTAGCCTGGGCGCATTTTGTCCACCAGACAGCAAGACCCGTCGAGGGTTTTGCCCCCGACCCGCACCTGCATAGCCATTGTTTCGTATTCAACGCGACGTGGGATAACGAGGAAAAGCGATATAAGGCAGGGCAGTTCCGCGACATCAAAAAGGATATGCCTTATTACCAATCCCTGTTTCAAAAGCGGCTGGCGGACAAGCTGTTTTCTTTAGGTTACGGCATCCGCCGGACGGAAAAGTCCTTTGAGGTCGAAAATGTGCCGCAAAACGTCATTAGCCTTTTTTCCAAGCGTACCGATGAAATCGGGCGCATTGCCAAAGAAAAAGGCATCACCGATGCAAAGGAGTTAGGCGAATTGGGTGCGCGTACCCGCGCCAAAAAACAGAAGGGCGCGAGCATGGGAGAATTACAGGAGCTATGGCGGGAGCAAATCGAAACCATCGGCAATGGCGGTTCCGACGCAGGTGAAAAAACCGTCCGTTTTGCAGCAAAAGAAACACCGTCGCTCACAGCGCAGCAATGCGTTGACTATGCCCTTTCGCATTGCTTTGAAAGGGCATCCGTCATGCCCGAACGCCGATTGCTGGAAACGGCCTGCCGCTTCGGGTTGGGCAATGGCTCGGTGTCGGTACGGGAGATCGCGCAGGCTTTCAAAGCTGACAAGGGCATCATCCGTATCAATGAGAAAGGGCAAAGCGTCTGCACGACGAAAGAGGTCTTGCAGGAGGAAAGGCGCATGGTGGAACTGGCGAAGGAGGGGCGCGGCAAGTTTCCACCGCTTTACCGCCAAGCCCCGCCTTTAGCCCTGAACGGCCAGCAGGCGGCGGCGGTAACGCATATCCTGACGACCTCTGACATGGTTTCCATTGTCAAAGGGGGAGCGGGTACAGGTAAAACGACGCTTATGCGCGAAGCGCATGAAAAAATAAAAGCTGCCGGAAAGCAAATGATAGTCGTTGCGCCAACGGCGCAGGCTTCGAGGGGTGTCCTGAAAAACGAAGGCTTTGTCGAGGCGGAAACCGTCGCAAAGCTGCTGATTGACAAAAAGATGCAGGAAAACCTTAAAGGGCAAGTCCTGTGGGTGGACGAAGCGGGTCTGCTCGGCACAAAGGACATGACCGCCCTGCTGGAAATTGCCACGAAACAGAACGCAAGGCTCGTTCTCGGCGGCGACACGCGGCAACATGCCAGCGTCATACGCGGGGATGCCTTGCGTATCCTGAATACGATTGCAGGCATACAGGCGGCGGAAGTAAGCAAGATTTACCGCCAGCAAAATGAGCAATACCGCGCGGCGGTGGAAGACCTGTCAAAAGGCGATGTTAAAAACGGCTTTGACAAGCTGGCGGAAATGGGGGCAATCAAAACGATAGACCCGATGAATGCCCCAAAGGAACTTGCCGCCGACTATGTGGATTATGTGGCGAAGGGAAAATCGGCTTTGGTGATTTCCCCGACACATGAGCAGGGCGAAGCCGTAACCGATGAAATTCGCTTGCGCCTGCGGGAAAAAGGGCTTATCGGCAAAAAAGAAATTACGGTTGCCCGCCTGACCAACACGAATATGACCGAGGCGCAGAAAAGCGATGGCCGGAATTACGAGCCGGGGCAGGTTATCCAGTTCAGCCAGAACGTGCCGGGTATCAAGCGCGGGAGCGTATGGATGGTGGCACAGGCTGACGGTAAAACCGTCCAGTTGCAAAACGCAACAGGCGAAGCCAAAATCCTGCCATTGCAGAATAGCAAGGCTTATGAGGTCTATCGGCAAGCTGACATACACCTGTCAAAAGGTGATAAGGTGCGGATAACCCGCAACGGTTTTGACGAGGATAAAAAACGGCTGAATAACGGGCAGATGCTTGAAGTGGTGTCGGTTTCCAAGAAAGGAAATATCACCCTTCGCAGCTTGCAGAACGAGGAAGGCCAAAACCTTTATACACTCAACCGTAACTTTGGGCATATCGCCCATGCCCATTGCATTACTTCCCATGCCTCGCAAGGCAATCAGGCAAAGAAGGTTTTTATATACCAGCCGTCGGCCACTTTTGCAGCCACCGATGCCAAACAGTTTTATGTTTCGGTATCACGGGGACGGGAGGGAGCGGCGATATATACCGACGATAGGCAAGCTTTGCTTGCCCATGCGGCGGAACTCGGCGAACGCCGTTCCGCACTGGAATTAGTAACGCATAAAAAGCAAAAAAATTTTGTAATGCAAAGGGAAAGGATGGAACATGAGAAAGGAAATCCAGCCCAAAAACAAAAAAACAAGGACTATGAGCGAGATATTTAACTTCGGAAATGAACCTGAAAAACAGCAACAAAAGGATATTGAACGGCACGAAGATGAAGGTAGTGTCCGCACGTTGTCGCTTGTTTGCACCGACGGTATGCAGCAATGCCTTAATTATTCTTATCTCATGTCGCGCCAGCTTTCGCCGGGAAAGGATGCAATTACGTTGTCGTTCACGAGCCATACCGTTGTATTGAAAGGCTCAAACCTGCAAGCCCTGTTCAATGATTTTGCCAGGGACATCCCTAAAAAAATCATGGCTGTTGAGAGCCGGTACGCAGCAACCAAAGAAAATGACGATGCTGTCATCGCTGAAATAGTTATCCAGCCCTCGGCCTAATCAGGCTAACAACGGCAGGCGTATATTCCGCGTCAAATATACTCACGTCCTAAAGCCATGAAAATAATGTTACGGATAGCTTCGTTTTTTTCTTCCACCGACATTTTATAAGGCACTTTGCTTTGAATGGAATCGGCAATAAAGCTGTACAGTTCGGTTTTGTTCATCGGCGGCGTAAATGCTTTTTTCATTTTTTCATCCGGCTTGTAATCTGCAATGTGAAAGTATTCTTTCACAATATCGGCGAAAACAACACAGCATTTCAAGCGATAAGGCGACAGTTAGGCTCACTGTGTAAACGTGTTTTTGTGTACGATTGCAGTTTCTCCGCCTTAATAATTTCAATGGCTTATTTCGTTTTCTTCATATACTCAATAGTACGCATCGGGAGCCTAAACATTTGAAAAGGTAATAAAAAATGGCGTTGACCTGCGCGTTTCCTAAACGCTAGGTCGCAGGTTCAAATCCTGTCGGGGACACCATTTTTCAAACACTTAACCGGAGTCAGAAAGTTAATTTGTACTATAAAAGCCGGGTTGTACTATTGGGAAGGCCACCTATTCGCTTTGCAAGCATAGATTATCTCACTGGCCTGACCTTTTCCGGCTTACGGCGGTAAATCCGGTTCGTGATCTTGCTGTCAGCATGAGCCAGCAAAGCCCTCGCATGTTCGAGGTTTTGTGCATCGCTTGCCGCTTTGGCGCGAAGGTCGTGGCTGGTGAAACGCTTTTTTATTTCGGTTTCTTCAAGCACTCTGTCCATGAACCGTTGCCACATGCTGTCCCAACCCGACGAAGTACCCCTTGCTTCGTTGATATAGCCTTGACCGCGTTTATTGCAAAACAGAAATTTGGACAGTACGGGACGGGCTGCCATCGCTTCATTAACCGCAGCGCGTAATTCATCCGTCCATTCATAAATAGTCTGCTTGCCAGTTTTCTTCTTTGTTTTGTGGCGCAGGTTATGAAGTCCGTCTTCTTTCAGGTCTGACATTTCGATACGCAGCAGGTCGCTTTGGTCAAGGCCGGTCAGCAATTTTATTTTGATATATGCCTGAATAGCTTTGACCGAACCTTTCTTTCGCATAGAGGGCAGCGTTAGGCACTCGACAATCTCCCAATCTTCAACATATCTGTCCCTGGGCTTTGCGCCTTCAAGCCGCACTTCGTTTTTAAATGGGTGCTTATGTATGTAGCCCCATTGCACCGCTTTGGTATAAACATGCGAGAAAAAGGCAACTTCAAGCCTTGCACTCGTCGCACCTCCTACGGTTTTACCATTCTTGTTCTCTGTCTTTTTACTGCGGCGGTCAAAGTATTTGTATATATGTGTCGGCAAAATTGCCGCCAAGCGCATTTCTCCAAAGACTTCCCTTATTTTTTTGATATGCCGCAGGTCGCCATTTTGCGTTGCTGCCGCTTTCTTAGGAATTACTTCCAGCGCATAGCGGTCAAGAAGCTGGTTGACTGTATGCGCCTTGTCCAGTGAGCCAAGCCGTTTAGCCCATTCTTCATAAGCTGCTGACAAGGTTGTTCCAAGCGGGAAAAGCTTTTTGCTGTCCCAATCGGCTTCACGGCCAGGGGGAACCTGGTAGTAGTATTTCTTCCGTCTTATAGACCAGCGGGCAGGCAATCCTTTATTTTCAGGTTTCCGTTTTTTAGGCATTGAAGACCTCCCAATTCGGTTCAGCATCACCTTTTATTGTAGCATTTTCTGTAATGTTTGCGCCAAGAATTTTCTCTACGTGTGTGCGAGCAACTGCAACTGAACCATCAGGGCGGACTTTGTGTTCAATGCCCATGTACCTTAATGCCCGGACTTGTGCCGTGCGGGTCTTTTTATGAGTCAATTCAAATACTTCCTCAAACGTAAGAAACATAGAATGTCTCCCAAAAACTTCCGTTACATACGGGGTGCAGGCAAAAGCAGTTTTCGCTTGTCGGTTGGTGTGGCTGGCTGAAGCGCGGTAACATATTCAACAGCCTTTTGCGCGTGGGAAGCGGCCTGGAAGATAAACCGCTTATCATTTTTCAGGACTGTCAGCCACGACTGAATATAGGCGGCATGGTCGGGCTTGGTAACAGGTTCAAAACCGAGTTTTGCGCCGAGGAAGCAGGCTCCCAATTCGGCAACAAGTTCTTCCTTCGCATAACCTTCATCCCCCCATCGCTTGCGGTTAAACTCGCGGCTTAGGCGGTTGGGGTGGCGCGTCCAATGAGTCAGTTCATGCGATAACGTACCGTAATAGCCTGACGCATTGTTGAAGCACTCAAAGGGCGGCATTTCAATACGATCGCTGGCAAGCGAATAGGCGGCCTGTCGTCCGGTAACGATTTCCGCTTTCGTGTTGGTAAAAAATTCCTCAAGCATTTCGATACGTTTTTCAGTATTGCTTGCGGCGGGTGGTTCAGGAAGTTTATAGAAGGCTGGCGGCAAGCCTTCTATCTGTGTGGCGTTAAAGACCGTATAGGCTTTCAGAAAAGGAATTTTCTGCCGGACGACTTCACCACCATTGCCTAATTCGTCGCGCTCGATCACATCGGCATATACAACCTGTGCGCCTTTCTCTCCTTTTCGGATATGCGCTTTCATATCGGCTGCCTGTTTAAATGTCATCCAGTATGGAGACAGATAACCTTTTTCTGTCGCGGTTGCCCAAAGCATGATGGTGTTAATACCTGTGTAGGCAATGTCATTCCAGCGTAAGGGGAGACTTATACGGCCTGCAAGATTTTGGTCACTCCACGGCTTGCGCCATGTCAGATTGCCTTGTTCAAGATCATCAATAATTTTTTGGGTGATGCGGTCGTAAATGTCATTTGCCTGTGTCATGTGATATGCTCCTTTAAGGAAGGGGAAAGAAGGTGCTTACGCACCTTCCCCCGTTGCAGGTTTCGTTTTAGGCGGGTAAGCCTTGTACCAGGTATCTCCGATTTTGATGTCGAAGCCCTTGCCGTTTTTGCCATTGAAGGCTGCGCCGACATTGTTGCTCTGGCCGTTCTCATCTTTGAAGATGTAAAGGGCGGGACTTCTTTTTTGCTTTTCTTCGGTGGTGGTTGTCATGTTTAGCTCCTTTATTTTTTGCATTACCCTTTCGGGCGATGCCACCCGACCGCCGGAAGCTGTCGCGGTGTCCACATGAAAATTGGGGGAAACCTTCAGGGGGAACCGATTTTTTTGTTGACACGGGAAGCGATTGCGAACGGCAGGGTGCAATAAATGCCTGAATGGTTGTGCAAAACCGTTTAAAGGGAGGATCGGTAAACCACGACCGGAGGCGACGTAAAAGTGTTTTCTTTTTAGGCTTCGGAAAAAGTTCGTGCTGTTGCAACATGCGGGCTTCCTTTCATTGCAATGAAAATGGCGGTAAATCATCCGGTGTTAGCGGTGCAGGTTCTCCTTGTGCCAAAGGCTGACGTTCCTGTGCGGGGCGTAAATCCTGTTCATAGCTTTGAAGGTCAAGCCTTCATGCCCGGCAAAGGCTTTCAACGATTGCGTGGCTTTTTTGCCCATGTGGTCATTGTTCATCCATGTATAAAGCCTTTTGTAACTCGGATAATTTCTGACATAGGGCAAAGCATGGCGAAGGCAGGCGAGCCTGTGAAGAATGATGGCGTCGCCTTCCAAGCGGCTTTCCTTTCGGTATGCGAGAGCGGCAAGAAAATCCGTGAAATCCTCGAAAATATGCACTTCTTCGGGCGGGTATTTCGCACCGCGAATAAAAGAAACTGTTTGCGGGAAAATGCAGCCTTTAAACAACGTATTTTTCACCTCGTAGCCGCCATCCTCGTTGATAATACCGACGGCACAAAAGTCGTTGCCGGTTGCGGCGTTATGCGCGTGTATCTCTTTCAGGTATCGCTTGGCGAGCGATAAGGAAATTCCCTTTGCATCAAGATAAGCGACCAGCGAGGCATGACGTAAGGGCGATGCCTTATGCAGCGTCAAAGCCGCAGGGTTTTCCGCGATGTCTTCCTGTGCAAAGCAAATGGCAGGTTCCGGCAGGCGCAAATTGTCCAACCAGCGCAGCGCGTCGGGGATAGTATGGTCTTCTTCATGGTATTGCAGCCAGGAGCAGACAAAGTCTATGACTTTGCCTCCCCTTTTCAGGTGTGCGTCATGCCATGTATTGCTTAACGTATTGATATGGAAGCCCGCCATTTTTTCTTTTCGGAAGGGCGAGCAATACCAAAGCTCGTGTCCTTTACGCTCGATGGGAGATAAACCGATTTTTTTCAGGACGGCAGACAAGACGGTGCTATTGGCTTGTTCGATGTGCATAACAAAACCCTTTCCAGACAATGATTTGTTGGAGTGCTTTAGACCGAGGCTTTTTTAACGTCGTAAGCGCCCGTCAGGGCGCGAATAATTCTTCCAGCGTTTCCTCGATGAATTTATCAAGGTCGCTTTTCCGATAGCGGACTTTATGGCCGCCGAGTTTGCGAACTTTCAGTTTGTCTTTTTTCTTGCAAGCCCAGAAAGCCAGCGTCTTCGGCGTTCCATAGCCAAGATGCTCTTTGATATATTGCGCCGCTTCTTTACGTGTGAAGTAGTCGTTTATGGTCGTTTGCATTTGCTTACCCTCTTTCTTTGATATTGCCTATCTCCGAGGTTGGTCTGCATCGCAGCTCGCAGTTCATAATTTTAGTATAAACCCGAAACGGCAATCAGCCGCGAAAACTTGCAGTCGTCAAACAGTGTTAAACTCCGCTAAACAGTATCAAACTCATTCTGTATATTTTTGGCTGCCAAAATCCTGCGATTGTATTCATGCAAACAGATTTCTCCCGTCGCAGCCGCGCCGCCAAGCCTTCCATCCCTCTATGCGTTCCGGGTTCTCATGAAAGGCTGTGATCGTCGCGGCCTGAAAGAGACAGGAGAAACGCATGACAGATTACATTTCGCAGAACGAACTGGAAGCCCTCCCGGAAGGTGAACTTCGTTTGAGATTATTCCAGCTTTTCAACGCCCTTGCCGCAAAGCAAGATGCCCTGCGCGATTACGTTCAAACCGTAACGGCATTGGAACTTGTCAGGAAGGAACTGCGTAAGCGACGCGCTACGCCGTTTATCAGATAGGCAATTTAAAGGGGTGCAATCAGCCAATTGCACCCCTTTCTTTAACGATGAATGTTCAGAATCTCCTAAGAGTATTTTTCCAATGCTGTCAATTTCTTTTGCAATTCAATATTCAGTTCCACTTTCTTATTGAACTGGCGTGTTTTTTTAATAGCTGTCCGTAAATCTTCAATGCCCGTCTTTAGCTCATTAATTTTATGTTCTTTAGCAATCAGTTCTGCCAATGAAAGTTTATCCGATGGTCTTCCTGAAAGTTGCTTGCAGAAATCAGTCCATACACTATCAAGGCTCTGCTTTAAATTAAGCTGGAAAGGTATTTTTTTTGCCCAGGGCGATGTAAATGTCCAATCAATAACAGCGGTATTTTCATTGGTTGGATGCGGGTGCTTGGCTGACGCTACAACCATGAACGTCTCATTGCAAGCCAAAATAAAAATAATTGGGTAAGGAATTGAACGGTCAATGACGTTCAGCAAATCCGGTATAGCTGTTTTCTTTTTTAACGATACTTCAAATACCTGTATCTCTTTAATATCGCTGCCGGACAGATTAATTGTTTCTCTTGATAGCTTATTCGCCCACCTGATTTTATCAACCAAATCCGAAAACGACTTTTTTTGTTTTGACGTGGTGAACCTGTCAAAACTGTTCTTCGGTATTATCCTGTTGACGATTGTTGAAGCTGGTAAATTAAAAATAGACATCACCTGACGACAATAAATGAAATCAATTTAAAATCTTCTATACCTTTTATCTTGTCCCGTAAGGCGGTAGTTCCTCCCGCTTTAAACAAACTTAATACATCCTTTTCTTCTTCGGTCTTTAATACAGAAGCAATGCTTTTTTGCAAAAGCTGTGAGTAAGTGTCCATTTTCCGGTATTCGTTAGTCTCTGCGCTAAATTCGTTGCAAAGCTTCATCAATGGCTCTTTTACACCTTTCGATATGAAACGGATAATATCTAAAATCTTTTTCGCCTCTGTATGATTGAATAATATTTGCCCGTCCTGCCGGATATAAACCAGGTAGTAAGGGTGCAGCCTGTTCATTTTATCAATATTCACATTAGCATTGATATTGTTCAGCACAAAGATGACTCCGCGTTGCGCTTCGTCTTTCGCTTCCACAACGGCATGTAAGCCTTCCGGTATGTTTCTAAGCTCGCCATACTCTTTAAGATAGTTCGAGAGGTCAACCCGAAACTCATTCAGCCCCAGGTCGGTGATAGAAACGCCTTCCCTCAAATCTTCAAGGTCAACGACTTCCTCTTGCAGCTTTTTAAGCTGAATTTTCCGGTATTCCAGGTCTTTTTCTTCTGTGTTCAGGATATTGTCATCGCCCGTGCTTGCCATGTTGCTAATCAGCATTTTGCTTTCAACCTTTTGTTTGAGGTTGATATACGCATCAAGCGTTACGTCCGGCCAGAAGTTGACCATAGAGATATTTGAATTTATAGAGCCTATCCTGTCAATGCGGCCAAATCGCTGGATGATCCTTACCGGGTTCCAGTGAATGTCATAGTTAATCAGGTAATCGCAATCCTGCAAATTCTGCCCTTCGGAAATGCAATCGGTCGCAACAAGCACATCAATTTCTTCTTTGCAATCGGGATATAGAAGTTCCCTGCTTTTAGATACCGGGGAAAAGCAAGTGAGCAGGGCATTTAAATCAGTGGGAATGGTCTTAGCGGTCGTTTGCCGTGTGGAACCTGTTACCAGCGCGGTATGCAGTCCGTACTTTTTGTATATCACTTCCTTTAAGTGCTTATACAGGTAATTTGCTGTGTCGGCGAACGCCGTAAATACAATAACCTTCTTGTTGCCCGGATTTATTGGGTTTTCAATTTTGGATGAGATGATTTCTTCCAGCTTCGCCAGCTTCAAATCATCCTTGCCTGCAATAGCGTCAATGTCCTCTAAAAGTTCATTGAGGATATATAAGTCTGCAGATAAATCCTCGCTCCATTTGGTTGCGTCAACGTCGGCAACCTTGACCTTGACCTTGCCCCCAATCAGGTCTTCCTCATCGCCCCATTCCGACTCCCAATCAAATTCCTCGGAAAGCGGGTTTACCTGTGCCTCTGTAATTTCCGGCTTCTTTTTAAGTGCCTCAAGCGTAGTTTCAATCTGCCGTACAATGTCTTTTATCGTTAGCCGGAATGAATCTACGGAGCTTTCTATGCGTTTTAATAAGTTGATACGCATGAGCAGTTGCAGGCTTCTTTCCCTGTCCACCTGCGAAAACGTACCTGACTTTACTCTTTTGTCGTACTTGCCTGCGTAAAAATCCACTTTACTCGACAGGATATAGTTCAAGGGCGAATAAATGGACAAATTCAGCAGGGATAGCTTTTCGGCGACCTGCTGAAAATTCACGCCCTTTGTACCTAACGGGCTTTGTACGGAAACAGGCTTGTTGCGCGTAGGGAATTTGCCAATGTCGCTTGTGTCATAGTAAGTCGTGATATGTTTCCTCGACCGTGCTATCGTTAGGCTGTCTAATATCTGGAAGAAATCAAAATCCAGCATCTCCAGCAACTTTTCAGTCGTCCGGTCTTCTGCTGTTCCCTTTGACCAGATATTGAAAGCCGTCTGCGCCCTTTTAAATACCTGCTCAATGCCATGCTCTGTGTTCAGCTTTTCATCAATCCGCGTGGGTGTGCCTTCATAAGCCAGGGCAAGCTGGTTTTTCAGGTCATTGAACCTGTTGTTGACAGGCGTTGCGGAAAGCATCAGTACCTTAGTTTCTATACCTTCCTGGATAATCTTTCTTAGCAGCTTTTGATACCTGTTTTCCTTGCCTGTGATGGTATTGTTATTCCTGAAATTGTGGCTTTCATCAATCACCACAAGGGCGTAGTTGCCCCAATTTACATTAGCAAGTTCCCTGCCATTACTTACCCCGCTGTCTCTCGACAAATCGGTGTGAAACAGCACATCGTAGCGGAACCTGTCTTTAGCGAGCGTGTTGTTTTTGTCGTTGTGGCGATAGGTGTTCCAGTTGGCTTCCAGTTTTTTTGGGCAAAGCACCAGCACGTCTTTATTACGCTTCTCGTAATATTTGATAATCGCCAATGCGGTAAATGTCTTGCCAAGACCCACACTGTCGGCAAGGATGCAGCCATTGAATTTTTCCAGCTTATTGATTGCGCCAATGACCGCATCTTTCTGAAAGTTATACAGCTTGTTCCAAATCTCTGTATGCTTAAACCCTATTTCGTCATTGGGGAGATTGTTCAGGGCTATATCGCCGAGGAAGTCATTGAAAATATTATAGAGCGTAACGAAGTAAATAAATTCAGGGCTGTTCTCCTTAAAAGCATTTTCAAAGTATTCGCGTACAGCCTGCGTTACGTCCTTTAAGCTTTCTTCATTCTCCCAAACCTGGTTGAACCATTGAAGGTAAGCGTCGGTTTGCGGATAGCTGATTTTCTGAATAAGTGTCGGGAAGCCCTTTCTTGGGCTTAGTCCGAGGTCGGCGGTCGTGAAGCCGATAATATTGGAATAGGCCGCGCCTGCACCTTCGTTTTCTACATGAATAAGACCGTGCAACGGGATATTCGCGTGGCGGTTGGTCTTAAAGACGACTTTATCCTTTACCCATTGCGAACATTCCTTAGCGATTGCCCGCTGTGTAAGCTCATTTTTTAAACGTAATTCAAACGTCCCGCCGCAAAGATCGGCCTCGTTGAAAATGTGCGGTATATAAAATTGCCTTGCTTCTTTTTGCAGGTTTTCTTCTATGAAAGTAGGCGACGTAAAAATAAAACGAAGGCTGTCTATGCTTTTAAGTTCTTTTTTCAAAGCCTCGTAAGCATATATTGAAAAGGTTGAGGCGGCTATTGCCAGCCTGCTGCCTTTTGCTATTTCCCGTTTAAGGTCATCCGCGAGCCGTTCGTTTACGTTGTCTATCAAGTTCATTTTACCTGTACGATTTCCAGCATTTGCTCATAGCTGTTTACCTTAGAGAATTTCACTTCCTGGCCGCTTATGGCTTTGAAGTGTTCCCCGGCGCAATGTATTTTCAGTTTTTCAATTTCCCTTAGTTCCAGTTCTGAATCGCTGCCTTTGGTTTCCGCGACAAAGTAAATGTAACGCACCTTGTCCTTATCAAAGACAATAGCCCAATCGGGGCTGTAGTTAGCCACTGGCGTAGTAATGTAAAAGCTTTTAGGCAGCTTGGCATAGACTACCACTTCAACGCTGTTCTCCAATGCCTCGGCAAACTTCGCTTCGGTTTTTGAATCGGTGGTCAGATAATCGTAGATGTGCTTTTTGAGCATATCAGATTGCCGGATAACGGATTTATCATTGGTAAATACGGTCTTGGCATCATGTGTCTCACTTGTTTTATGATACACAATATTGTTGATAATCAGGCTTGCCTTTACCTCATTTATGAGCTTGCTGCATTTGGCTATAAATTCTTCTGGGTTCTTCCTGACAAGCAGAAACTGGCTGGCGTTTATGCCTTTCAGGATTTCGACAACGGTACGCCGGGTGAGGTTAGTACCGTTTACGATTTCACCGACAACATCGTAAACAGTATTTGTATAAATGTCAGCGTTGAGCTTATGGGTTGACCTGTCCGTTTCCTTGAAGCCTTCGCGGTCTTCCAGCTTTTGTTTTGTGCTGTCCTGTAGTTCCCCGACCTTCAATTCATAACTGCGCTCGGATATGTGCAGGTCGGCATTAATCCTGGCCTTGCTATCCTTTATCAATTTATCTGTCTCAAACCTGACTTCATAAATACTTTTCAGGTTTATTTTTTCCCAAAGATCACGGAACTCCTTCTTGTGAAAGTTCGCATTTAGTTTCAGGGGTACGTCGCTGCGTTCATTGTCCGGCTTCGGTACTTCGCCTGAATAAATAGTCTTTAGCAGGCTGGTAACGGCCTGCCTGAAAGGTTCGAGGTTTTCCGGCAGCGGCACTTTGTTTTCTTCTATCAAAGTGCGCCCTTCCAAAGTTATTTTATCGTCCTCGTCAATGACATCTTTTTTCAGAAGCGTATTGTGCAGCTTTTTGGCTGTGTCTTTGTCTATCCTTAATTCCACGCCTTTTTCGTCGGTAATGAGTTTACCAATAAAAAACTCCAATTCCGCTTTTTGCGGACGGTCTTTTATTGTGGCCGCTATTTCTGCCTGCAACCCTTTAGCAAAATCTTCGTAACTCTCCGATGCAATGACGGTAAGGCGATTGATTTCATGTACCTGGTCGCCTACGGTATCATAGTCCAGGCGAACACCGTTATCATTTACGCAAAGGCGCATACCGCGCCCAACTTCCTGCCTGCGCCTGATTGTCGCGTCTGAATGTTTCAGGGCGCAAATCTGGAATACATTGGGATTGTCCCATCCTTCTTTTAGCGCGGAGTGCGAAAAAATAAAGCGGGTCGGCTCTTTAAAGTCCAGCAGGCGTTCCTTATCCTTCATGATGAGGTCATACGCGCTTATATCGTCGCTTTCCGCTTCCTCGCCTTTTTTAGCTTTCTTGGTTTCAGGGTTTATAAGGCGTTTCTGTTTATCAATCGAGAAATAGCCATTATGAATTTTTCCTGCATCGTCGCGCTGCAAATAGGCGGTGTAACCGTCGTCGTGCAGGTCTATAAAATCATTGCGTACCAGGTTATATTCTTCTTCAAATATCTGTACATATTCGCCCAGCCCCTCCTGGCCGTCTTTATCATAGATACGGTACTTATCCACTGAATCAATAAAGAACAGGGAAAGTACCTTTATGCCTTTGCTGAAAAGCTGCTTTTCTTTGGTGAGATGGGAGATAATTGTTTCCCTTATCTGAATCCGGCGGAAAGCTGCTTCGTCAAGGTCGCCGACGGCTTCCCCTGCGAAAATGTCCATACCGTTGACAACTATCTTATTAAAGTAGCCGTCCACTTCCTGTACGGTGCAATACTGGTATTGCGGCATGTCGCCGGATAGCTGGTGAAGGTTCGCGCCTTTTTCCAGCTTTTGCCTTATCCGCTTTACGGACGTGCCGCTGCGTTTTTCAAATTCAACGACAGCGACAGGCGGCTTGGTCGTGCTTAGTTCTATTTGTTCCAGGTACAGGTAGCCCGTCGTTCCGGTAGAGCCTTTCAGGTTTATTCCCTTAACCTGTATTTTCTTTACCAGCTTCTTGTTGTAGGCATCCAGCGCGTCCAGCCTGTATATTTTGTTGTATTCCGTTTTATGCGTGGCGGAATAACGCAAGGTAAATAGCGGGTTAAAGTCTTGCATCCCATCCAGCGTTTTATCCCCTTCCACTGATTGCGGCTCGTCAATAATCAGGATGGGGTTTGTCTGGGCAATGATTTCAATCGGCCTGCGGGAAGCGAATTGGTCAAGCTCCATATAGATACGCCGGGCATCCTTGCCTTTGGCGTTAAACGCCTGCGTATTAATAATCATCACGCTGATACGGCTGTCTGCCGCGAAACTCTCAATATCCTGTGGCCTTCCCGAATTATAAATGAAGGGCTTGATTTTATGGCCGTATAATTCCTGAAAGTGGTCTTGGGTCAGGTCAAAAGATTTGTAAACACCCTCGCGGATAGCAATGCTCGGCACAATGACAATGAACTTACTCCAACCGTAATGCTTGTGCAGTTCATACATGGTACGGATATAGGTGTAAGTTTTTCCCGTACCCGTTTCCATTTCGATGGTCAGGTTATAGCCCAACTTTAAGCCTTTGGGACGCTCGATTTGTGCGCTTTCAGGAATATCATTGGTGCGCTGTGCCTGTTGAATATTTTTGAATATCTGCGTTTCGGTGATTTGCAGCGGCCTGTTCCGGTAGCCGATACTTTCTTCTATTTCTCGGTCAAGCTGCAAAGTCTGCACCCCAAGCGCGGCTTCCTTAGCCTTACGCACAATATCGCGGCTGCGCTCCAGCGTGAACCTGGCCGTTTCCTGCGGCTGTCCGGCAAAGCAGCTTACAACTGCCTTTACCGCCTGAACCTGAAATTGCTGCTCTTTAAATTGTAGTTTCATAGTTTAGATAACGCGCATTTCGGTTTCAGGACTAAGCTGTTTCAAAAGCTGTTTTACATTTTCTTTGGCTGTATCATCTTTAAATGAAGCATCCCGGAAAACGACGCGCATAGGCTTATGCCCTGCAATCTCTTTTGCAAAAGCTTCATCTATTCCTTTGTCAAAGCAGGCCATAAGCGAGTTTTCAGCAACCTTGAAAACCTGCTTGCCCGAAATTTTCAGTTGCTCAATTTTCAGGGATAGCGGCAAGCCCCAATCCAGCATTACTTGAGCCAACAAATCATCGCCAGTTCTGTCATGTTTTACATTGTCGGCGAATAATTCAAGATTATCTTGCTTATAGTCTTGGGGGCGATAATACACATCTTGCATGTTGCTTTCATCAAGTCGATAAACTCGAAAGCCATAATCAATGACTGCATTTGTTTCGGCCTTAATCTTTTTGGCAGCTCGTCGGATACGATCCTTGCCAATTTCGCAGATGTTATTATATCCAGCCCGCTTTGCTTCGGTATTTTCATCTATAGCCTCGGGAAGTTGAACCATGATGTATTTTCGACTTCCGGTATCTTCTGCATTCAATTGCATAGTAGCGTGAGCAGTTGTTGCAGAACCTGAAAAGAAATCAAGGATTATTGAGTCTTTTTCTACTCCTTGTTCGATGAATATCTTTATTAGGTCAGTTGGCTTAGGAAAATCAAAATACTCGTGTTCATCAAACAATGTTCTTAATTCCCGTGTTCCTTGAGTGTTATAAACAGTCTTTAGCATTGTCGAAAAGCCAGTAAAATCTTCATTTAAGTCTTTGAGAAATTTTTTCCGTCGTGGCCTTCCATCTTCCTTTGCGGGAAAAAGCACCTCTCCATTTGAGATTAATTCTTTCATTCGCTTGGGTTCATATCTCCATCCGGTGGGAGGACAATCATATTTGATATTTGTCGAAGGATTTACTAAATCGTAATGAAGATTTGGTCGTTGGTCTTTAGTTGCTAACCCAACCATGTTGTCGCTCATCCAAGGCCCTCTTGGGTCATTGTCTGGATTTGCATATTTATTTAAATCCTTTTCTCCACCTCGGATTCTTACATTGTTGTTTTTCTTATAGACCAAGCAATATTCATGGTCGGTAGATACACCTGTTTTCGATCTGCTATCTACAATTTGCCGCCGTTTCCAAATAAAACTTGCACTAAATCCAGTTTCTCCAAATACCTCATCGCAAATTTTTCGAAGATTATGGACTTCATCATCGCCAATAGAAATGAATATCAGCCCGTCGTCTGCTAATAAATTTCTCGCCAACTTTAGCCTTGGATACATCATCGTTAGCCAATCCGAATGATAGCGTCCCGATGTGTCAGGGTTAGCAATCAAACGCTGGCTATACTCATCAACCTGGCCGCTATCTTCTTTAAACTCTTGCGTATCTTGAGAGAAATTGTCTCGATAAACGAAATCATTGCCAGTGTTATATGGCGGGTCTATATAAATCATCTTGATTTTGCCGAGATAGCTTTCCTGCAAAAGTTTCAACACTTCAAGATTATCACCTTCAATATACAGGTTCTCGGTAGTATCAAAGTCAACAGAATCCTTCCGTACGGGGCGAAGCGTTTTAGTTGTAGGTAAGTTAGCGGTAACAATAGCCTCTTTCTTTCCCGGCCATTCCAAGCGGTAACGCTCTTTTGTACCCTCAATAATTTCATGGCTTAACTCTTGCTTGAGCAGGTCAAAGTCAATGGCCTTGCCCTCTGCCGTTTCCGTTATGCAGTTAGGAAACAGGTCAGCAATCATTTCTATGTTCTTGCTCACCATATCCGGTGAAGCCATGTCGAGTTTGTCAGTCATATATTGTTTTCTCACAGTTACTGAAAATCTATGAAATTATCGCTTAAATATAAGCTTGATTAAAGGCAAATGTTTGGCATTGCCTTTACCGAGATAAAGTTTAAAAATACTGATTAATAAAGTAGAAAACGATACGCTTATAGTGTTTTGTGAACGCTATAAAATTATAACTCTGGATCAGTTTGTCCGTTCGCAGGCTGCACATCGGGTAACACATCTATTTCCGAATCTTGTTCAGGAAATATTGAGGAAAAATAATCTATGTTCAATTTTGCGTTAAAGAAATCTTTAGCGCATGAATTTATAAGGGTGATATTGGCCTTAGCAATTCCGATTTTGTCGGAAATATCAGATTTAATTTCGTCTTCTTTTTCCAGTTTATCACGTTCAAACACATTTATTAAAAGACGTTTATCAGGGTCATTTTTGACGGCACTAATTAAGTTGTCATTAATATGCTTATCAAAAAAGCCATAACCGCTAGTAACAATAAGTTCCGCTCTGATACACGCTTCGCGGAAAGCATAGAAATAAAACATGTAAGGGTCGTATGATTGCAATTTGTTTTGAACACCGAAAATTATTTCCATTTCGAGTGGATTAACGGAGTCCGTTGCATCAGCATAAGTCAGGCGTTTTTCCTCGTCCCGTTTCCAGTCCAATGAACCGTGTAGTTTGTATAAATAAAATTGTATAGCTTCTTCACTTGGTTCATATCGCCGATAATCCCATTTCCTACTTTCATTAAACCCTCTTTCTAAAACAGTTGGAGAAGTAATGTTTGCTTCTACGCACATATCATAGTTAAGACTAAAAATTCTTAGAGGGTAATTATATCCTGTTTCCATCAACTTGCGGTAATAGATGGATTGAGTTCTATAATCATCAGGTGTAAGCCAATTGGTTTTTAACTGTAGCAATATTTCCGATTTGAATTTTTTTGCCAGTTCTAATTTTAGACCTGCTACTAAATAAAGTTCTTTTTCCCAACTTCCGATAAACGGATAAACATCAACGTTCTTTTCAGCGATATTTATAATGATGTTAAGCAGGCCAACTAAATGTTCTATATTAAAAATAATATCTTTTGGTTCAACGCCTTTGATTCTTTCGAGATGATAATGGGAGCTTTGTATATAATTGTACAAATCTTTATAATCCGCCCATCTCGTAGAAAGTTGTCTTTCAATATCTGAAATCATCATAAAGGAGTTCTTCATTCCAGCATCACAACTGGCTCCTGCTCCCAAGAGGATTATTATTTTGTCTTCACCAAATTGTTTTCTCATGTTAAAGGAACCAAGGTTTTAGATTGTTGATTTCGATATGTTCTAAATGAAACTCACGGAATTTAGCAATAAACTCCGCAATTCTTTGGCAATAATATATTGATACGGGAAGCTGTTTTGATTTGAAACCTCTCCAATTTGCACCGGAGAGATTTATACAGTCTTGTAAAAGACTTTCTCGATAAGAGTAATTCTCTAATAATTCAGGCTTGTTACTGTACCAGAATTTTATCAAAAGTGGGTTGCCGAACCTTTTTGTTATCTTAGGATTGTTGGGTTGTATTCCTTCAAACCAGGCCAAATATTCAAATTTAGATAACTTTACAAATGTTCCTTCAAATGGAACAAGTCCGTTATTGGCATAGTCAAAGCCAAAATAATCAGTTTTGTCGTTAATAACGAGAACGCTTAACTCAACGTCAGAACCAATGCTTCCTGCTACCTTTTCCAATACTTTTGATTTGCTAATTCTAAAAGGCACATGAAGCGCGACCTTTTTGCTTTGTGTATTATTTATCAGCGCTGAAATATTGGTTACTAATTTTTGCCAGTAGGTATCATCCGATTCCATGCCTTCACTCAAAATTTGAATGTCTTTAAAAATGCCGCTTGAATCAGTAAGGACTGAATAAGTGGTATTTTTTTCGATAGTGTTGCCTTCCGGTGTATTCTCTATATTGTACGATTGCCCGATACCTATTATAAGATAATCGCTTCCTGCGGGTTTCATCTTCCAAGGTTTCCCGCCTGATTTTGCAAAAATTTGCAGACCGATATTTGCGAGAGAAAATTTTATTGCGTTTTCATTTTGGATTAAATCCTTTGTTACCACTTGGCATGGAATACCTGCATTAGTAAACTTGTTCTTTAACCAATAGTATAATTTATCATCACCAGTTTCATTTTTAGATTTTGTAATTATTACAGGCAAAATATTTTTATCGTCTTCTTTTATCTGTTTAATTTTAGTGTCTATTTCGTCATCAGAGAAACTTTTTAACGGGCTGCCGTGAATGTTGTCATTTGTAAATGGAACTTTAAAAAGTTTCTCAATGCCATTAAAAGTATTTGGATGAGTTTCTCCTCTTAAACCTTTTAAAAGCGAAACCGCATAGTTTCTATCTTCTTCCAAATATATAAAGTCATAAATTTGGTTGCTTATGCTGTTACTCAAGGGTGCTGATTTATAGAGGCCGTAATAGGCTGAACTACTGGTATATCCATCCTTAAAAAAATATTCTTTAGGCTTTAGCTGATAAGAAGCTAATTCAAATAATTCTGTGTGGAAATTTAGAGCAAATTTAGAACTGATTTGCGGCAGTATATTTTGAATAAATTGTTTGATGTAATTATGCTTAAAAAGATAAAAGTCCAAATTACTTTGTCCCCGGCTGTTTAATGAACCAGAAGCAATTAAAATATCCTTATCCAATGTAAATTTATTAGACTGAAGAATACTTTCATCAACAACAAACTGGAAGCCTAAAAGTATCCCCCATTTTTGTTGGCTTTTTAAAAAATAAGGTTCAATCCATACACATTTTTTTCCTTTGGGATGAGATTCTAAATTAAAGTGAATACGTTTATTCCGAACATCATCAGACTTTCTAATAAAATATCCATCAATTAATTTACTGGCTTCTATAAGCCTGTCATACACACGATTAGAAACAATATGGTGATCTACGTGAATGGCTGCATTATACTTTTCAAATCCTACAGTTTCTACACCAGTTATTTCATATTTCTTATTAGCGCCATTTATATCTTTGAAATCATAATAAGAATATTGGTCATCAAAATTTTCTACTTGAGGTGCTTCACGGCGATAAATTGCAACTGAAAAATTTTGCTTCGCAAATGCCAAAAAATTAAGTCGTACTGTGTGCATTGGGTTCAATTTCTTTTCTCTCGGTTAGAATTTTATTATAGCGATTTTGAGAAGCAAAAATAGACTTATTAGTGATTGTGGAATAAAAACTCAATTAGTCTATAGTCTCCCGCCACTTTTAAAGGTTTTAGAATTTGTTGTACCTATGTTGTACCAACAAAGAAAAACGACTTACAAATTTCTTCGTAAGTCGTTCATTTTCTGTGTGGTGTGGGGCGGGATCGAACCGCCGACACAAGGATTTTCAGTCCTTTGCTCTACCGACTGAGCTACCGCACCAACCCGTAAATGGAGTGCAAAAATAAAACTTCTGACCGATTATCCAAAAATACTTGGCGGTCTAGTCCTTTAATATTTTTCCTGCGTATATCTGTCCTCGTTCATTGCTTATCCGGAGGAAATATACCCCTTTTGCCAAGCCGGCTAAAGGAATACTGCCGCCCAGTAACCGGCCCGAAAGCACCACCTGTCCTATCGGATTTGCGACAGTGTATGACCTAGCGGACGTGTTTTTAAGTTCTACATATACCAGGTCGTTAGCCGGATTAGGGTATATTTTCACGTCTTCTTCCGCGCTTACTGTTTTTACCGCCGCCGCAGAATCGTATAACTCTATGATCTTGTCAATAAAGGGCCCCGTGCCGGCTGCGTTGCTGTTGCTGGTCGAAATATATACCCTTCCATCGGGCGATATACAAATATCGCGCAGGCGCCCGTAATGCAGGGCCATTCGTGTATCGCTGATTATCGAGTCGTAAGTGGGCGATAATTTCAACTGATGCAGGGTAGTGTCCTTTAGTGTGCATAGCAGCAGCGAATTTTGCCAGGCCGGGAACATATTATGGTGATAATAGTCAATACCGCAGGGGGCAATGGTAGGAGTCCAGGCGTGTATAGGTTCTACAACATTTGAGTCGGTGCAAAAGCTCATCTCCGAGGGCTGGTCGCAGTAACCTTCTACCGTTGGCCAGCCATAATTCCGTCCTTTTTGTATAATGTTGATCTCATCGTCGGTAGTGTTACCATGCATGCTGCTGTACAGGATGTTGTTGGCATATACCATACCTTGTGCATTGCGCTGTCCCCAGCACCAAATGAGGCTGCCGGCACCCAGTGGGTTGTCGGCAGGAATGCTACCGTCCAGGTTTGTGCGCAGTATTTTCCCATTTTTTGATGACAAGTCCTGCGCATTGCTACCCACTGTAGCATCGCCTGTGGTGATGAAGAGCTTATCACCGACTATCAAAAGCCTGCAGCCATTATGGTATTGTGCACCGGTAATGCTGTCTACCAATACCTGTTGGCTGGTGAGCGTGCTGCCGTTGTAAGTGTAGCGCGATACACGCTCGAAATAGTTTGTGTTTTGCAGGTATTCATAAGCGATATAGATGTAAGGGCTATCTGGGAACGAAGGGTGCAATGCCATGCCCACCATGCCGCCCTCGCCATGTATTACCGTGTTTGCTTCGTGGTATACGGTATCGGTGTTCCCGGTAGCCGGATCCATCTTGCACACGTAACCGTTCTTTTGATCAAACCATATATTGCCGTCAGGTCCGTAAATGATCTCCCAGGGAATAAAGATATTGTCCTTCACAACCCTTATACTGTACTGGGCTTTTGCCAGCCCGGCCATCAATGCACTGACAATTACCAGGAAGTAAAAAAGTTTTTTCATAAGGCTGAGTTTTATGCTGGATAAAATTATTCCTGCACCAAAATTATACCATTAAAAACACGTTATATTTAGGCGCTCATTTCCATCTTCTTGTCTATTAACGAACTAACGGAGCTTATTATTTCGCAGGCAAAGGAAACCTCGCTGCTGGAGTGGTGTGCCATTTTCTTTGCTGTTGCCGAGGTGTTGCTGGCCCGCAGCAATAATGTACTGCTTTATCCATCCGGTATCATCAGCACTGTTTGTTACACTTATTTCTTCATCAAACTGGGCCTGTATGCAGATGCGATACTGAACAGCTATTATTTCATTATGAGCATTTACGGCTGGATTTTATGGATAAAGCGACGCGATAATGGCACGCATTTGCCTGTAACTCATAATAGCGCTAAAGACTGGGTGATAACTGCTGCCATAGTTATTTTAGGTTTTGTTTTGTTATACGCTATGCTGGTAGCGCTGTTCCCCGCAGTGATGCCTGGTTACCATGTCTCTGATGTGGCATGCTGGGATGCTTTTATTTCTGCCTCGGCCTGGGCTGGCATGTGGCTGCTGGCTCGGCGCAAGGTAGAGAATTGGTTATTGCTCAACCTGTCCAATATCGTAGCGATACCCGTGCTTATTTACAAACATGCTCCTTTCACTGCGGCACTCACGTTATTCTTGTTTATTGTGGCTATTTTTGGCTACTTCGAATGGCGAAAGTTATATCACACGCAAAGGCTGTCTGCCTGATACTATTGCTCTTTTTCCCTTTGTGCGGTCATGCGCAGGGCAGAGATATTAGCTGGCTGCGAAGCATCTATCAAAACCGTAATTCCTCACTAGGCGGAAGCATGAAGGTGCTCTCCGATAGCTACATACCCATCAATGCTGCGGTACCTGTTGCCCAGCTGCTGTATGGTTACATTGCACACGATAAAAGAACCGTTCGAAATGGCTGGCAGACAGCCGGTGGTTTAGTTATCGCGGCGGTTTTGGAAGAAGGCTCGAGATACATTATAGATCGCCCCCGCCCCTACCAGAGCTATCCTGATATCGTACCGTATAAGTATGATAAAGACCCATCAATGCCTTCCGGCCATTCCAATATTTGTTTCGAGACCGCTACTTCGCTGAGTCTTGAATATCCAAAATGGTATGTCATCGTCCCCTCCTACCTGTATGCAGCTACAGTAGCCTACTCACGTTTGTATCTCGGCGCGCATTACCCCAGCGATGTAATAGTGGGCGCAGTGATGGGTGCGGGGTCAGCTTATATCAGCCGCATTGGCATGAAGTATTTACAACATCGAAAAAATAAAATCAGGAAACCGGCCGATGGAAATTAAGAAGATAGTGGTAGTTGGCTCGGAATCAAGTGGCAAGAGCACCATCAGTGAGGCGCTGGCAAAGGCTTTGAATACCGTGTGGGTACCGGAGTATGCACGCGAATATCTCACTGAGCTTGGCAGGCCTTATACCGAAGAAGACCATTTAATAATGGCCCGGAAGCAGCTGCAGAGCGAAGATGAACTGGCGGCCAGGGCGAACAAATATCTTGTTTGCGACACCGACCTTTACGTCATCAAAGTATGGGGTGAAGATAAATATGGCCGCTGTCATCCATGGATACTTGAGCAGATCGCAAAGCGGAAATACGATATGTACCTGCTCACGGACATTGATATACCCTGGGAGGACGATCCGTTGCGCGAACATAATTTGCCTGAGGAGCGCCGGCATTTTTTCAATATCTATCACGATCTCGTGCTGAACACCGGCCTGCCGTGGGCATTGCTCAGCGGCAGCCAGGAAGAGCGATTGAACACTGCGTTAAAAGCGATCGCTGCTCAATTCGGCAAATGACAATCACATTCTCCGCATTCCATCACATTGCATTAAGCAATTCCTCAAATTCGTCCTCGCTCAATATCGTAACGCTCCCAAGCTTCTTGGCTTTCTCCAGTTTCGATCCCGCATCTTCGCCCACTACCAGGTAATTCAGCTTGCTGCTTACACCGCTCAGTATTGCTCCACCTTTCGATTCCACCAACTCCTCGGCTTCGCTGCGTTTGAATTTATGGAGTGTGCCCGTAAAAAGGAATGTTTTACCGCTGAATGCTCCATCGGTGGGTGCTTGCCCTTTCAGTGTATTCACCATGTTGACGCCTTCCTGTTCCAGCACATCCAGCATATGCCTGTTCTCCTCTTGCGAAAAGAAATGCGCTACCGATGTGGCTACTTTCGGACCAATGTCTTCCAGCGATGTCAGCTTTTCTACATCCCAGTCATAAAGGTCTTTGAGGTTTGTTACTGCATTGGCAAGCGTTTTAGCTGTTGTCTCGCCAACGTAGCGTATGCCCAACCCGTATATTAGCCTATTGAGTGTTTGCTTCTTTGAGTTTTCTATGGACGTCTGAAGGTTATTGATCGACTTTTCGCCGAAGCCTTCGAGCGCTTTTATTTTACCCCAGTCGAGGTGGTAAATGCCGGGAATATCTTTCAGCAAGCCAAGCTCAAAGAACTTCAGCACATTCGCCCCGCCCAGGTTGCGGATGTCCATAGCGTCTTTGCTCACGTAGTGTATAATGCGTTCCACCACTTGCGTGGGGCAGTTCACATTATCACAGCGCCATGCCGCCTCGCCTTCCGTCTTTACTAGCTGGCTGTTGCATACAGGGCAGTGGCTTGGAAACTTTATTTTTTCCTCGCTGCCATCGCGCAGTTCCGCAAGTGGCTTTACTATATACGGTATCACGTCCCCGGCACGTTCCACCAGCACAGTATCGCCTATGTGCAAGTCTTTCTCCCGCACCACATCTTCATTGAACAGAGAGATTGAGGTAACGGTCACACCGCCTATATGCACTGGGTCTATTTTGGCTACAGGCGTGATAGTGCCTGTACGGCCTACCTGGAACTCTACCCTGCGCAGCTTACTTGTAGCCTGCCGTGCTTTGAACTTATAAGCCACTGCCCAGCGCGGGTGGTGACTCGTCATGCCCATCTTGTCCTGCAGGGCGAAATCATTCACTTTTATCACAAGCCCGTCCACTTCAAAAGGTAGCGTGTCCCTTTTTTCTTCGAAAGCCGCACAGAAGTCTATTACATCTTCTATCCTGTTGAATTTGCGCATCTCCTTTGTTGGGGTAGGGAAGCCCAGGTTGTACAGCCACTGTATAGTATCGTAATGGGTATGCAGTTCCTTCGGGATTTCACCGCTAAGTGTATAGTAGCTTACCTGGTACAGGATAGCAGTCAGGCCACGTTTGCCTACTTCCCTCGGGTCCAGTATGCGAAGTGTGCCCGATGCCGCATTGCGGGGATTGGCCAGTGGCGCCAGTCCTTCAGCTGCTCTCTGTGCGTTGAAGGCAGCAAATACATCTTTGTGTATCACGCATTCGCCGCGTATCTCCACTGTTTGCACACCATACCTCATAAATGCGGCAGAGAGCGGTACGGATTTTATCTGCTTGATGTTTATGGTTATCTCCTCGCCCATTACCCCGTCGCCACGTGTAGCGCCCCGCACCAGTTTGCCATCTTCATATATCAACGATATGCTGGCGCCGTCATACTTTGGTTCCACACAGTATTCTATCGGCACATCCCCTGCCAGCTCCTTGCACTTTCGGTCCCAGTCCAGCAAGTCCTCGGCATTGTAGGTATTATCGAGGCTCAGCATGGGCACCAGGTGGCTCACAGGCGGAAATTTTTCGCTCAGCCCCAGTGCTACCCTTTGTGTCGGCGAGTCGCTTGTTACCAGTTCAGGATGTGCCGTTTCCAGTTCTTTCAGTTTTTTGAACAAGGTGTCATATTCAAAATCGCTGAACACCGGTTCACTCTGCACGTAGTATTTCCAGTCTGCATATACGATCACGTCGCGCAGCGACTGTGCTGCTTTTTCATTATTGCCGGGCAGTTTTTCTATGAGTGCTTTTGCCTGCTCGTAAAGTTTTTTTTCTTCTTCTTTGCTGTACATTGAGGATAGCTTGCTGCTGTAAAGATAATGGGAGCCTTTGCGTCTTAGCGCCTTTGCGGTTAAATTAATTTAAACACGAAACTCAGGCAAAACCTGGCTCAAAAGCCCCCGCGCCCTCACGTATCAATTCAGGTGCGCCGCCTGTGCAGTCGATCACCGTCGATGGGATGATGCCACCCGGCCCCCCGTCTATGACCATATCCACCAGCCTGCCGAAGCGTTGTTCCATAAGCTCCGGATCGGTATAATATTCCACTTCGTCGTCCATTGGCAGAGAGACGCTCATGAGCGGGTGCTCCAGTTCTGATACGATCTGCTGGCATATCTTATGGTCGGGCATGCGTATGCCCACGGTGTCCTTCTTGTTTTTCAGCATCTTAGGCACCAGCTTACTCGCTTCCAGGATAAATGTGTATGGTCCTGGAAGCAGCCGCTTCAGCATCCTGAAGGTGGCAGTATCTACACTCTTGCTATATACACTTAGGTTACTCAGGTCGCTACAGACGAAGGAGAACTGCGCTTTCTTAGGGTCAATACCTTTGATACGGCATATCCTTTCGATAGCGTTAACATTGAAAATATCACAGCCCAAACCATATATTGTATCCGTCGGGTAAATGATCACCCCACCTTTTTGGAGACATTCCACTACCTGTTTTACCAGGCGCGGCTGCGGATTGTCGGGATGAATGTGGATGAGCATGATGTGAAGGTACAGTATAATATTTGTGCCGTCACGTAAATAGGGTACGCTCAACAGCGATGTGGATATCGTAATTTGGAAAGTCCTTCGTCACCCGAAAGGGTCCTTCAGTAGTCAATTTGAATTTCTCTTGCTTAATCAGTATTTTTCTTTCATGTTCAGGTATACTTGCATTCTTGTGTTGCTGTTCACATCGCTCTGTTCCTGCGATGGAAGCGGACAAAACGGGGGCAGCGGCGGGGCAATAGACCTAAAGATGAACCTGCAAAAAGGCGCAGTGTACCGCTACACCATCAAGAACCACCAGGTAAATACGCACGAACTGAAAGGCAGGAACCTGAGTAACGAGCTTAATATCGAGACCGACCTTGAGTATTCTGTTACCGGCGCTGACGCTACACATACCAGCCTTTCGGCCAGCTACGAGAAAATAAGTGTGGAACCCAGTTATACCAGTCAACTTAGTACCATGCTGCACAAGCCCTTCCACATCACGCTCGACGATAAAGGCCGCATTATGGCCATCGAGAGCTACAAACAATTCAGCGCCGATAGCGTTGTGGACGAGACCCAACTGCTGGATAGCGCTCTGCACTCGATGATACAGCAGGCTTTCAATATCTACCCCGGCAGGCCCGTTAAGCCGGGCGATAGTTGGACCAACGGTTACACAGTGTCGCTTGGCTTCATGGACCTGTCATCACGCAATACCTACCGGCTCACATCCGTGAAGGATGGCATAGCGCATATAGAGACCACCAGCCGAATTAGCAGTAAACAAGGTATTAATGATGTTATGAGGCGTATGAAGATCGAACTGGAGGGTGTGCAAACAGGTGGCCTCGATGTTGATGTCGCTACCGGCCTTGTGATGGGCAATGTGCAGAACCTGCAAGTGACAGGCAGTAACTATGTGAATGGCGAGCAAGTGGCCATGCACATTGATGCCGAGATAAGCGTAATCGGCAATAAATTAAAATAAGGCTTTATCACCTGCTGTACCCTGGATTTCAGGCAGCTTTATTTTGTGATTTATTATGCGTATTTTTCTAACATGAAAAAGCTCATCTCATATCTCATCGTACCCGCAATATTGTTTGCAGCATGCAAGGGTGGAGGCAATTCCACTAATAGCGACGGCAGTATCAACCTGAAATTCAATTTTCAGAAGGGTAGCAAATATAAATATGCGGTAAAGAACAGCCAGACGATAAAGGAGAGCGCCATGGGACAGAGCATGGAGATACACCAGGATATGGACATGACATCAAGTTATGAGGTGTCGGCTGCGGATGGCGACAACAAGAAACTCACCGTTACCTACGACAGAATAGCCATGAAACAAAAGAATGCCATGGCCGGCATGGATATGAACTATGACAGCGATGACAAGGAACATAGCAACCCGATGCTAAATGCTCTCGGCGATATGCTGCATAAACCGTTTAGTATGACGGTTACGGACAAGGGTGAAGTGATGGCCGTAGATGGATTTGACAAGCTCATGCCTGCAGGCGGTAAGACGATCGTGAGCGACAGTACTATACGCGATATGATGCAACAGGCCTTCTACATATACCCGCAAAAGGCTGTGAAACCCGGAGACACATGGAGTAACAGCTATGCTATGTCGATGCAGGTAATGAAAATGAAGACCGACAATAACTTTAAGCTGGTATCGGTAAGCAATGGCGTGGCCCATGTAGAGATGAGCTCAACCATTAGCACAGCTCCGGGCGCCGGGGGGGCTGAAACGAAGGACCTGAAAATGGAGCTGAACGGCACTCAAACCGGCAGCATGGATATAGATGTAAATACAGGCATGCTGATAAATAGTAAGCTAAAACAGCAGATAGCCGGCAATATCGAGACCCAAGGCATGAAGATGCCTATGAGCATCAATACTGAGGTAAACGTTACCGGAAGTAAAGTGAACTAAATAAAACTCCCCGGTATCTGTCCGACAGCCCGGGGAAATTTTTTTGGTTAGTAGTTTACACTACAATATTAGTTTCACTACAATTAGTGTATATCAATTACTGTGCCATTGCATCATCAACAGCCGGGGCATCGCCGGAATTAACAGGACCTTCACTATCCGAAGGTGATGGGCCATCTGCCGTCATGTCTTCTTCACGGCCATCGTTACGCTCTATGATAAAATTGTTACGGCCTGTTCCTATTAATATGCTCAGGAAGCGTTGCTGTATCAATTCCAGCATGGAAAGGAATGTAAAAATGGCATGTATGCGGTTTTGGCACTGTCCAAAAAGCGTCTCAAAAGCTACGCGCTGCGTGCTTTGCATATAGTCGAGCAGGAAGGCGCGTTGGCCTTCCATGCTGTAGTTATACTTTACTACTACGTGCTGTGGTTTATCCGTCCGGTCCTTGAAGCGCTTCATGGTGCGCTCAAACGCCTGCATCAGCTTGAACATGGTAACCGTCTGTATTTCGGTACCTTCTGCGTATTCTTCCCCCAAAGCATCCAGCTCGTTACGGATATTACCCCGCTTGATCTGCAGCATACGCTCGGCTTCCATCATCATCATCTGCTCCGAGGCCTCTTTAAAGCGTTTGTACTCCAGTATCTTGTCCACCAGTTCCTGACGTGGATCGATCTCATTGCCCTGTGCATCCAGTTCTTTGCGTGGCAGCAACATCCTGGCCTTGATGCGCATAAGGGTGGAGATGAACAATATAAACTCAGAAGCCAGCTCTATATTGAGCGACTCCATGGTGTGTATGTAGTCGAGGAAGTCTTTAGTAATGTTGTGAATGGGTATGTTATAGATGTCGAGCTCATCGCGCTCGATAAAAAACAGCAGCAGGTCGAAGGGGCCTTCGAACTGCGGCAGCTTTATCTGGTAAGTACTTGACATGAAATATTTAAAAAATAAACAGCCGTACTATCGTCCGGCTACCGTCAAAAATAAACTATTTAGCGGGCACGGCAAGAAGAAAAAAATGTGTGGGGATTGGCGGTGGGTAAAAACAACAATGTCCCACAGCCAGTGCTGCGGGACATCATGTCAGGTATTTGGAATGGCTAAAATTTATATTCAAATCCGAAAGAGAAGATCTGCTTCAACTGCAGCCAGCCCAGGCCCTCTCCGGGCTCGTTTTTGTCCAGGGTTGCGCCCGTGGTCTTGTCCACTTTGTATTTGGTATAAGGCACGTCATTGTCGTAAATAAAGGTTGCGCCTAATGTAAGGCTCAGGAATTTTGACACCTTCATGCTGAAGATATTGTCCCAAAGCACATCTATGTTGCCAGGGTTATCGTATTTCACGATAGTACCGGTGCTATCCTTAATGTTTTTTGCCAGGTAGTTGCAGTAGAGATCGAGGCGGGTCTTGTACGTAATGCTTTTAGTAATATTTGCAGTATACCTGCCTGAGAAATACGCACCGACCTCAAACCGTGATGTTTTACCATACTCCACACCAAAAGCGCCATCGGGCTTCATTGTGGTGTAGTATTTAGAAGCCAGCGTGAGGCGTGCTGCCACAGGGGAAAGGAAGAGACTCAGATCGGTACCTCTCCTGTACTCAAGGCCGGCTGCGAGTGTGAGGTATGCGGGTGAAAGGAATTTTGAAGTGGAGAATGAGTCGAAGTTAGAGTAGGTATAATCGTAACCCTTGGTAAATTGCGATTTGAAGTTAAACAAGCCGGTGATATACAGTCCTGCCGTATCGATCCTGTGGCCAAACTTGGAAGTAAAGTCTATACGATCGTCGGTTTTGCGGGGCACGAAGCCCGTGGAGTATGCGTAGAGCAGGCCATAGGTCATATCCAGGCTGTTGCTCCACACATTACGGTTGGCGAGGCGCGTCAGGTTGCCGCTAAAGATACCATTGGCGGCCAGCGAGGCCAGTTCACCACCTGCCGCCCAGTTATGCAGGAAGCCTTCGTTGATGCCGAGATCGAGCACGCCGCTATAGATCCATGCAGTGGTGTCCTTGTTTTGTGTCTGGAGCGACTTTTTTACATCGTCCGTATTGCCGAGTTGCGCACTTGCATTAAGGCCAAGGATCGCAGTGCCCAATAAGGATAGTAATACCTTTTTCATTCTTACGCTTTTATGATTGATCTGATGTTAATCTAAGCTTATCTTGGATTGTATTTAGATTCCTGTAGAAATTTTTGTGGGTCTGTATCCTGCATCAGCTGTTGCAAGGTGGTGTTGGGATGCTCTTTCATGTACGCTTTCACGATCTGGTAGCCCAGCCAGCTACCGATATTGCCGGGGCATTGTTTGGCTATCTCTTCCGTGTTGGGGCCATCGTTCACATAGCGGTATGTATTCTGGATATTGGTCTCGTAAAAGAGCTTGTTTGAAACAAAGAAGTTATAGATCTGCACCCGGTTTTGTTCACAGCCTTTCAAGTCTTCGGCAGTGTATGCGAGCCTTGTAGTATCTCCGACAAAGGGTAGCACCTTACTGAGGAAGTATTGCATTTTGCCCCGCTGTATCATCATATCGAGAAGGGTTCGTCCTTCGGTATGATAGGGATAAATATCGTCGCTTACGAGGGAGAAAACCGATACAGGAATGTAAGACGGCTCGAGTTGCTTGATTACAAAATCCTGTACACCCACCGACTTGTAAAAAGGGTAGTGCGGTCCCAGGAACATGTCTAGGTTAATGCCGATATTTCCATTGGTTTCAATAAATGCCGGCAATTTCTTTAGCCAGAAAACAGAGTATATTACCTTAGGTACCTTGTAGTTTGGGAAATAGTTGAGGAGGTATTGAAAGCCCTTTGTAAGTTGCTCGTTGCTCGCATTTACGTCAGGAAAATGGCGACCGACAGTGTCCAGCAACCCTTTAAAGTCTTTAAAGGTCAGGTAAACTCTCATGCCCTTATTAATAGCATCGGCGGTGTCGCTGTATTGGCCTCTGAGGCCGAAACCCATTAAGGTGTCGAGGTAAAAATCGAGGAAGTCGGGGTATTTGATCTTTAGTTGTTGCAGTCCCTGGGCTACCTTATTGGTATCGACGGCTGCGAGGTCGCGGTCGAAGCGACGGGTGTCAAGGGTTACTTTTATGGCTGAAACATCGGGTGCTTTTTCACCGGAATTACAGCCTGTTACGACGATAGCCAGCAGCATACCGAATGTGGATATGTGTGTAAAAAGGGAGGGCTTAGCCCATCTCAAGTACTTCAACATCGGGAAATGGTTTTATTTTTACTGTGACAAAAATAACATTAGCCAAGGAATAGGCCCGAAAATTGTACTAAAAGCCCAGAACAACAGCCATATGAAGAAATTTTTCCTGTTGGCAGTATTTGCCGTTACCGGCATCCACTCCACACAAGCACAAAGATATGAATATGAGGATGGGACACCCGTAGAAGGACCGCGGCACCACCGGGACCATCACCGCGGCGGCACCAGTGTGAGCGATTTGCGCTTCGGTGCATACTTTGCGCCCACTATAGCATGGATGCACCCCACCACCGGCAAAAGCGATAATGGCCTTTATAGCGTGAGCAGCGAAGGCAGCAAGCTGGGCTACATGTGGGGATTAATGATGGACTATTATTTTGCTGACAATTATGCTTTTAGCACTGGTTTCAATCTGAACACCGGAGGCGGTATCCTGTCGACCCGGTATATAGGACCCGGCCCGTCAAGCAGCAGCGCCTATGTGACCAATAATGTTTATGAAACCAAATTCAATTACAATTTACAATACCTGGAAGTGCCTTTTAACCTGAAACTCCGCTCGGACGAACTTGGGCCTGCCGGTATACAAATGTTCGGGCAGTTAGGATTGTCGGTGGGATTTAACCTTGCGCATAAAGCTACGTATACCGTACAGTACAGTGACAGCACAGGAAGTATGCTAGCCGAAAAAAGCGGCAACAATGAGAAGCTGCGGGGAACACTCGCAGTGCCGCCTGTAATTTTTGCTTTGAACGTCGGGGGTGGAGTAGAATACCCGGTAAGCGAAAAAATGAGCCTTTACGCCGGCATTTTCTTTAACAACGGTTTTGCACCTGATGCCACCAATCCCGGCAATTATGATCTTGGTTACAACGGTAGTTTCAAAGACGGGAATACCAGGCTGAACAATTTTGCGATCCGTTTAGGAATATTCTTTTAAATTACACCGTCGTTTAACCAAAACAACAACGCCCGTACAATAACTTTGTGCGGGCATTTTCTCTTAAACAGCACGGCAATGGGCATGAAAATATTCCTGGCGCAGCAGAACTACCACATTGGGAATTTTGAAGCAAATACGGCAAAGATTCTGGAGGCCATTGACGAGGCTAAAAAGCAGGGCGGCGATCTTATTGTTTTTTCGGAATTGTCGGTATGTGGGTACCCACCGAGGGATTTTCTTGAGTTCAACGATTTCATAGAGCAAAGCCTGCAATCGATCGAAAAGATCAGGGAGGCTGCGGATACTATAGGCGTACTGGTGGGTGCGCCATCGCGCAATCCTGTGCCGGAAGGTAAAGATCTTTTTAACAGTGCCTACTTCCTTTATGAAAAAGAAATCAAAAGGGTTGTGCATAAAACGCTATTGCCGAACTATGACATCTTTGATGAATACAGGTATTTCGAACCGGCGTACGAATGGAACATCATAGAATTCAAAGGGAAAAAGATCGCCGTGACAATATGTGAGGATATATGGAATCTCGGGGATGACCCGCTATACAGGATATGCCCTATGGACGAGCTTATAGTGCAGAATCCACAACTAATGATCAATTTGAGCGCCTCTCCATTTGACTATGTGCATGCCGACGGCAGAAAGGGCATTGTAAAGCAAAATGTGGCGAAGTATAAGCTGCCCATGATCTATTGCAATGCGACAGGTTCGCAAACCGAGATCGTTTTCGACGGAGGTTCACTTGTAATGGATGCCAATTGCGATATTGTGGCAGAACTGCCTTACTTCAGCGAAGCGATGAATTGCGTTACGCTGCTTGACGACAACACATTTGAAGAGCCTGTGGTGCGTAAGGCAGCCGAGGTACCTATAGTGCAACTGATGCCGGACAGCCTTGATCCCGAATACGGTATCGCGAGGATATATAGCGCGCTGATAAAGGGGATACAGGACTATTTTGGTAAAATGGGCTTTACAAAGGCCGTGGTCGCCTCATCTGGCGGGATCGACAGCGCGATAGTGCTGGCACTTGCCTGTGAAGCTTTAGGTGCGGGCAACGTACAGGCTGTGTTGTTGCCCTCACAATTTTCAAGTTCTCATTCAGTAAGTGATGCTGAGATACTTTCGCGCAACCTTGGTAACCCTTATGATATTATTGCTATCGAGCCTGTTTTTAATGCATTTAGCGAGCAGTTAAAGCCCGTGTTCAAAAACTTGCCGTTCAGTGTAGCGGAGGAAAACCTGCAATCAAGGATACGGGGTGCAATGGTGATGGCACTGGCAAATAAATTCAGTTCGATATTGCTGAACACATCGAATAAGAGCGAACTGGCTACCGGGTATGGCACACTATATGGCGATATGGCCGGCGGGCTTAGTGTGATCGGGGATCTTTACAAAACCCAGGTATATGCGTTAGCAAGGTATATTAACAGGGATCGGGAGATCATACCGGCAAATATCATTAATAAGGCGCCCAGTGCAGAGCTTCGGCCCGGCCAGAAGGATACTGACAGCTTGCCCGATTACCCCCTACTGGACCCGATACTCTACCAATATATCGAACGGAGGCAGGGGCCGCAGGAGATCATTGCAAGAGGCAACGATGCAGCGCTTGTAAAACGCGTTTTGAAAATGGTGAATAGCAATGAGTACAAACGAAATCAATTTTGCCCCATTATTCGTATATCTCCCAAAGCATTCGGGGTTGGGCGGAGGGTGCCTATTGTAGGCAAATATTTATCTTAACATATGCCTGAGAATTATTCGTTCACAACGCATTGGTATGTCAGGGCGCCGGTGGAGGTTGTATGGGAAACCATCCGGCAATCGGAGGCATGGCCGGAATGGTGGAAAGGAATGCTATCTGTGAAGGAATTGGAAAAGGGTGATGAACGCGGGATCGGTAGCATACGCGAATACCGTATCAAAAGCCCTATGAATTACACTTTGTTTTTCAGGTTATCGCTTACTGACAGGGTGGAGTATCAATTCCTTTCGGGTAATGCTACCGGGGAACTAGAAGGCGTAGGTGCCTGGCATTTCCAGACTGAAGGTGATATAACTCATGTGACATGCGAGTGGAATGTGCACACTAATCTCGGATGGATGAATACCTTCGCTTTTATGCTAAAGCCGGTATTTAAATTCAATCATAGCCTGGTAATGAAATGGGGGGCACAGAGCCTCGCAAAAAGACTCAATACAGAAGTACGATATAATTAAGCTTTTCCGCCTTTATTATCCACATGTCTTTTGACACTGTGAAGTTCCTGCGCTTCTTCTATGGAATGGGTTGCGAAGAGATCCTTATCCTGCTCTGCAAGTTCTGACAGCCGTATGTAAAAATTTTTGAGCGTTATCAGCTCCTCTTCCGTCAGGTCTTCAACATCAATCAGTCTGTTGCTGGCTGTTTTGGTGGCTGCTATAAGCTCGTTGAGTTTCAGATGTATGGCAACTGTGTCCTTGTTTTGAGATTGCTGGATGACAAAAACCATCAGGAAAGTGACAATGGTAGTGCCGGTGTTAATAACCAATTGCCAAGTATCGGAAAATTTAAACATAGGGCCGGTTACAGCCCAGACTATGACAATTACTACGGCGGCAAAAAATGTTAGAGGTCTACCGGTAAAAAAGGTAATGCGCGTTGCGAACCTATCGAACGCTTTTTTTAGCGGGTTTACTTTTTTTATTTCCATTATTGGGCGCGTTTATTAACATCCCTATAAAAAAGATGCCAGCATCTAAAAGTAAGATCCCGGCCATTGAGCCGGGACCCTTTATATAGCTATTGTGACTGCTTAAATTATCTAATCAGCGTCACATTGCCTTGTTTCACAAACTTCCTACCGGTTGGCGATATTGCCTCGACCATGTAAACGTATACGCCCATTGGTTGTGGCTTACCCTTGTAAGTACCATCCCATCCTTCGTCGATGTTGTTAGTCTCGAACATCTTAACACCCCA
>JAFDXN010000032.1 GCA_018267915.1 Bacteroidota bacterium
AATTTTTTCAGCTCATATTCTTTTTGCATCAGGAAGATAATTGGTGTAACCAGCAGAATATGGATTGCTGAAGTAAATACGCCTCCAACCATCGGCAATACGATTGGTTTCATCATATCACTGCCAACGCCGGTACTCCATAATATGGGAACCAGCCCGAACAGGGTTACACACACGGTCATTATTTTTGGACGTAAGCGTTTTGCCGCACCGTGTATAACGTATTCTCTAAGGTCTTCGTTTGTAATGGTTTCACGACTGTTTCCTTTTAATAGCACCAATTGTTGCATGGCATCATTGAGGTAGATGACCATAACAATTCCTGTTTCGACAGCAAGACCAAACAGAGCGATAAATCCAACGGCTACGGCAACTGAAAGGTTTACACCCCATATACTAATCATAAATACACCTCCAATTAAAGCAAATGGAATACTGATGAGATTGAAGAAAGCCTCTCTCATAGAGTGAAAAGCAAAGTACATAGACAGAAATATGACAACTAATACAATGGGCATAATCCATTTTAGGGTTTGTTCGCCCCTTATAAGGTTTTCATATTGTCCACTCCACTCTAAAAAATATCCCTGCGGCATTTTGCCCATCATATTATTCAGCTTAGCTTTGGCTTCTTCTACGGTACTGCCAAGGTCTCTTTCTCTTACGTTGAACAAAACCGTACCTCGTAACATTGCATTTTCAGAATTAATCATTGGAGCCCCCTCTGATAGCTTAACTTCTGCAACACTTCCTAATGGAATAGACCCAAAATCCATTGTTTGAATGGGCAGGCGTTTAAGTGCTTCGATATTATTTCGAAAATCCTGTCCGTAACGGGCATTTACCGAAAATCGCTGTCTTCCCTCTATGGTAGTGGTCAATTTCATACCGCCCAATGCGCTTTCAACCACACTGTTTACATCATCTATACTTAAATTATATCGGGCAATTTCATCACGGTTTATAACAATATCAACATATTTACCTCCGGTTATTGGTTCTACATACATATCTTTAATACCTACCACACCTTCAAGTTCCGTTTTAATCTTTTGTGATAACGAGTAGATGCTATCCAGATTTTGACCGTAAACCTTTACCCCAACATCAGTACGGATGCCAGTAGAAAGCATATTGATACGGTTTATAATGGGCATTGTCCAACCATTTGTTACACCGGGCAATTGAAGTTTTGCATTCAGTTCATTGATGATGTCATTTTTCTTTATGCCATCCCTCCATTCATTTTGTGGTTTCAATAATATGATGGTTTCAATCATACTGATTGGAGAATTGTCCGTGGCGGTATTTGCCCTACCAGCTTTACCTAAAACGTGCGCTACTTCCGGTACAGATTTTATAATCTTGTCCTGAACCTGCAATATTCGTTTGGCTTCCGAATTGGAAACATCGGGCAATGTAACCGGCATAAATAATAATGAACCTTCATCGAGCGGCGGCATAAATTCCCTGCCAAGATTTAATATCATTGGAATACTGATAATAAGTGCAGCGATATTGATGCCCAATACCGTTTTTCGCCATTTTACGCACCATTTTATGATAGGCTCATACAGCTTTTCCAAGCCCCGGTTTATCGGGTTGGTCTGCTCGCTTTTAAACTTGCCTTTCATAAAGAAAGAAATCAGCACTGGCGCAAGTGTGAGTACCAGTAAAGCATCTACTACCATTATAAACGTTTTGGTATAGGCAAGCGGATGAAACAGTTTGCCTTCCTGCCCTGTGAGTAGGAATACCGGTAGAAATGAGGCAATAATGATAATCGTTGAAAAGAATACGCCTCTTGAAACCTGCTTGCACGACTTTTCAATTATACCAAGTCGTACTTCTTCAGGAATTTTTTCGTAGCCAACATCTTTATTGGCTTTATTTTTAAACCATTTTATTTTCATGATGGGTCGGATGTTTTTTGTTTACGTTCGTTTTGCCAAACAGAAAGATTTCTATACGAGTTCTCTGACATGATAATTCCGTTATCTACAATTACTCCAATTGCCAGTGCAATTCCTGTAAGGGACATAATATTGGATGACAGTCCGAAAGCATTCAAAATGATGAAGCTAATGGCAATTGTAACCGGAATTTGAATAATGATACTTAATGCGCTCCGCCAGTGGAACAGAAAAAGAATTACAATAAAAGCGACAGCAATAATCTCTTCTGCGAGCTTATGTTTGATATTGTCGATAGCTGCTTCGATTAATGTGCTTCTGTCATAAGATGTTTTTAATGTTACTCCTGCTGGCAAACCTTTTTCAACATCTTTGATTTTTTCTTTTACGGCTTTTATAACTTGGTCTGCATTTTCGCCATATCGCATTACTACAATTCCCCCTACAACTTCGCCTTCTCCATTCTGGTCAAATATGCCCAGCCGCAAATCTCCACCCATTTGTACACTTCCTATATCCTTTATCCTTACCGGAATACCGTTATAATTGCCCACTGCAATTTTTTCTATATCAGCAGTATTTTTTATATATCCCAAACCCCGTATGATGTAAGCCATATCAGCCATTTCGAACTTGCGACCGCCTACATCATTGTTGTTGGCTTTCACTTTGTTCATTACATCCATAAGGGAGATATTGTAATACTGGAGCTTTACAGGGTCAACCACTAACTGATACTGTTTTTCGTATCCTCCAAAGGAAGCTACCTCTGCAACGCCGGGTACAGTTTGGAGTGCCAATTTTACATACCAATCTTGTAATGCACGTTGTTCTCCAAGTTCCATCTGCGGTGCATCCAAATGATACCAGTATATATGACCAACGCCTGTCCCATCGGGACCCAACGTTGGTGTAACATCCTGTGGCAATAATCTTTGGGCGTAGTTAAGCCTTTCCATAACCCGTGTACGAGCCCAATAAACATCTACATCATCATCGAAGATGATGTACACGAAACTCATTCCGAACATGGAGGTGCCTCTTACGTTCTTTACTTTGGGTATTCCCTGTAAGTTGCTTACTAAAGGGTAGGTTACTTGGTCTTCGATAGTCTGTGGACTGCGTCCCATCCATTCAGTGAAAACTATTACTTGGTTTTC